>JBBPII010000001.1:147533-478082 GCA_038040385.1 Candidatus Gilichinskyi gelida | reverse complement strand
GGGCGCGCAGCAGCGCGCCCGGCACCCCCGGTGAGGGTATCGGGCGCGCTGCTGCGCGCCCCTACGTCATTGCCATCGGTGTCTTCGCGGTCCTCATCCTCTACGGCCTCCTCGACGCGCGCGAGAGCTGCGGCGACCTCCACTTCTTCTGGGGGCCGAAGGCGGTGCGCTTCTTTCGCGAGGGGGGGATCAGCCTCGCCACGATGTCAGAGCGGATGAACCCCGGCTATCCGCCGCTGCTGCCGCTGATCTACGCCTGGTCGCACACGCTGGCGCGGCAGTTCTCGTGGTTCGCGGCGGTGCTGTCGACGGCGCTGTTTCTCTTCGGCAGCGTGGCCATCGTCCGCGGCACGAGCCGCGACGACCGCGGCGCGCTGCTGATGGCGGCCACCTTCTCGTACACCTTCGCCGTCGCCTTCGCCGCGGGCGGAGGGGAGCCGGCGCTGGTGTTTTTCGAGACGCTGGCCATCGCGGCGATGACCTTCATCGACGCGCCGGTACTCGCGGCGATGGGACTGGCCGGCGCGGCGATGCTGAAGATCGAAGGTGCCACCTTCGTCATCGCCGTGGTCATCGCAGACCTCCTCATCCGCCGCAACATCAAACGCACCCTCGCCATCGCCACGCCGGCCGTAGTGCTCCTCATGGCGTGGCTCGGCTTCGTCAAGTTCAACGGCCTCTTCGAGCTCTATCGCGGCGCCGGCATGCCGATGTACTTCGGCGCGCTGCCGAAGACGCTCCTGACCATCGCCAAGGCGGCGAGCTACGACCTCTGGGGCCTTCCGTGGATCATTCCGATCGTGCTCTTGGCCCTCGGAAACGTCCGCCGCGCGCTGTTCCCGCTGCTCGTCGCGGTCCTCACCTTCGGCGCCGCGATCTTCTTCTACATCCACCTCCCCGACCCCACGTGGTGGATCCTTTCCTCGGCCCCGCGGGTGCTGCTGACACCGCTGGCGGCACTGCTGATCGCCGCTGTCGCTGCGTGGTACAGTCCCGCCGCTCATGGCGTGGTTCCGGAAGGAGAAAAAGCCGAAGGAAGCGGTCGAGAAGTCCGTCGCCATCCCGGAGGGGTTGTGGATCAAGTGCGACGACTGCAAGGAGATCGTTTACCGGAAGGAAGTGGAGCAGAACTTCAACGTCTGCCCCAAATGCGGCTACCACTTCCGCCTCTCGGCCCGTGAGCGCTTCGACATCCTCTTCGATGACGGAAAGTACAAGGAGTTCGCCGGCGACATCCGCTCCAGCGACCCGCTGGAATTCCGCGACACCAAGCGCTATCGCGACCGCCTGAAGGTCTACGAGCAGCGCGTCGGCAAGGGCGACGCGGTCCTCTGCGCGGAGGGAAAACTCGACGGCATGCCGGTGGTGATCTGCGCCATGGAGTACGGCTTCATGGGCGGCTCGATGGGGTCGGTGGTCGGCGAGAAGATCACCCTGGCCGCCGAGCGCAGCGTGGAGAAAAAAGAGCCGCTGATCATCGTCTCCACCTCCGGCGGCGCGCGGATGCAGGAAGGCATCCTCTCGCTGATGCAGATGGCGAAGATCTCCGCCGCGCTGTCGCGCGTGGCGGAGGCGCGGCTGCCATTCATCTCGCTGCTCACCGACCCGACCACCGGCGGCGTGACGGCGTCATACGCCATGCTGGGCGACCTCAACATCGCCGAGCCGAAGGCGCTCATCGGCTTCGCCGGCCCGCGAGTGATCGAGCAGACCATCCGGCAGACGCTGCCCGACGGCTTTCAGCGCGCCGAGTTCCTCGTCGAGCACGGGATGGTCGATCTCATCACGCCGCGGTCAGAGATGAAGCCGACGCTCGCGCGGTTCTTGCGGATGTTTGCCGGTAAGTAGTGCTACCTCCTCTCGAATGGCTCGATAGCCTTCAGGCATCCGGCATCCGCCCCGGTCTCGGACGCATGCGCGCCCTTCTGCGCAACCTCGGCCGGCCGGAGCGCGCGTATCCGTCGATCATCGTGGCCGGGACCAACGGCAAAGGGTCGACCTCGGCCACGCTGGCGTCGATTCTCAACGCCTCCGGATATCGCACTGGGCTCTACACCTCCCCGCACCTGGTCGACATGCGCGAGCGGTGGATGATCGGCGGGGCGATGATCGAGCCGGCGCTGCTCGAGCGGTCGGTCGAGTTGCTGCGAGGGGCGTCGGAGCGTGTCGGCATCACGCCGACGTACTTTGAAGCGCTGACGCTGGTGGCCTTCATCGCCTTCGGCGAGGCGGGCTGCGACGTCGCCGTGCTGGAGGTGGGGATGGGAGGGCGGCTGGACGCGACCAACGTCGTCCGCCCCATCGCCGCGCTGATCACGCCGATCGGCGTCGACCACACCGAATACCTCGGCAATACGCTGCGGAAGATCGCCGCGGAGAAGGCCGGCGTCATCCACCGCGGCGCCATCGTCCTGACCTCGAACGACGACCCGGCGATCGTGCGCGTCCTGAGGAATCGCGCCCAGAAGTTCGGCAACCCGTTCCATGCCGTCAGCACCGGCCACCGCACGCCGCTGCGCGGCGCGTTTCAGAAGCGGAACGTCGCCCTGGCGGTGGCCGCGGCGCAGGAGCTCCGCGCGCTGCTGCCGAAGATCACCTCCCGCTCGATCGCCCGCGGCGTGGCGGAGACTCGGTGGCGCGGGCGGCTGGAGCGGATCGAATACGCCGGCAAGGAGATCTGGATCGACGGCGGCCACAACGCGCACGCCGCGCAGGCCATCGCGCCGTTCATCGCCGCGAGCATCGCGCCGCCGCGGCTACTGGTGTTCGGAATCATGGGCGACAAGGACGTGGGGCGCGTGGCGGCGACGCTCTTCCCTCTGTTCGAGTCGGTCATCGCCACCGAGCCGTTCCCGCCGCGATCGGCGGACGCGGAACGCCTAGCGCAGATCGCCCGCGACATGGGCCTCGACGCCGCCGCGGTGCCCGATCCTCGCCGCGCCCTCGGCCGGGCGCTGGTCTCACCCCAGCGGTCGGTCTTCGTCGGCGGGTCGCTCTACCTCGCCGGCGCGGCGATCGAGTTCTTTGATGCGCAGCGCAAGCGCAAGTGACACCAGCACGATCCACGACAACACCCACGCGGCGACAACCAGCGTGCGATGACGGCCGAAGCGGAGCACGACGGTCGACGTCCCGGCGGGGACGACGACGCCGAGGCGGTCGAGATCGAGCGGGAACGTAGCGATCTCGCGGTCGCCGATGCGCGCCACCCAGGCGCGGAAGTACGACGCGTTCACCCGCAGCAGCGCCGGGCCGCCCGCGACGTCGACCTCGATCGTGTCGCGTCCGGCGGCAACGCGCACGATTCGCGCGGACGCCGAGGACTGATAGCCGTCGAGTCGCTCGGACGCCACCGCATTCATCCTCGGATCGAACGCCGCGCTCTCGATGGTCTGCACCGCGTCGGGGATCGTGCGCACGCCGATCGCGCGCGGGACTACGGTGGCGTCGGGCATCATGGCGATCTGCAGCCAGTGCGGATTGCGCGTGGCGGCGAAGCGCTCCGACGCGACGCGGCTCAGCAGCGAGTGCATGCCGTCGGTCGAGCGATTGAGGACGTACTGGATGCCGGCCGCCGCGCCGAAGATCGGGTCGAGGCGGTGGGCGCGGCGGCGGTAGTCGTCGCGGTCGACGCTTTGGCCGCCGCGCGGAGGGGGGGCGAAAACGCGGCGGACGGGTTGGAGAACCCGTCCCACATCGTACGGCGCCCACCAGTCGATCGGCACCGTGACGGACGCCCAGGCGACGAGCGGCAGCATGGTGATCAGCGTCCACTCGAACCGCCGGCGCGTCCGGCGATGGAAATCGGCGGCGAGGACGATCAGGGCTACGCACATCGGCAGCGCGAACTTTTCCGGATAGCGCGCGATGCGCAGCGACTCGAACGACTCCACCGCCCACCGCACCACCGGGTTGTAGCCGCCGAGGGCGAAGAAGAGCATCACCGCGGCCACGATGGTGTAGCGCGAGCGACGGAAGAGCGCGGGGATGATGATCACGCCGAGGACGAGCGTTGGAAATAGATGCAACGCTTCCGGATTTAGTAGCGGCCCTACCAGAAGCTCGACGAGGCGCTTCGGTTCCAGCGACGCGTTGAGCGCCGTCATCGCCGAGTAGTGCCGCGCGCCCCGCTCGGTCTCGCGCGCGATCTCCGCGTAGGACACGATTTGCGGGAGGGCGATGGCGACGGCGATGGGGATAGCGAGGAAGAGTTGTCTCGAAAGTCCGATGATGGCGCAGGCGATGGCGGTGGCGATGATCGTCACCGGCTCGCCGGCCAGCGCCATCAATCCGAAGGCGAGGCCGAGCTGCAACGCCGAGCGCCGCTCCGCCGCGAGGAAGGCGAACGGCACCAGGGCGATGGCGGTGATGAGGCTGTAGAACGACATCGCCGAGATGGCGATCCCGCTCAGGACGAGCATCCACGCCGCGAACTGCGAGCGCGTCAGCGCGCGCATCGCCAGCCATCCGAGGACAAGGTGGATGAGAAAGTGCAGGTTGAAGGCGACGTGCGCCGGCAGCAGGAGGTAGAGGAAGTTGTCGGGGTAGAACGTCAGCGTGTTCGGATTGCCGGCTAGCGGCTGCCCGCCGCCGTCAAAAGCGTTCCAATACGGGATCTCGCCGGCGCGAAACGCAGCCGCGGAAACGGTCTTGATCGGGTAGTGCGTGGAGAAGTTGTCGCGATGGAAAAAGAAGCCGTAGACGGCGATCAGCGAGCAGCTTGCAGCGAGCAGGAGCGCGGTCAGGACCCGTCGTTGCACCCGCAGATTATCGAGTAAGATCGCCGCCTCAGGAGAAGCAAATGACCACCACCCAAGAAGAGCAGCGCGCGGCCACCGGGCACGGCTTCCTCCAGCGCGCGCTCGCGGAGGTCGACCCGCAGATCGCCGACGCAATTGCCCTCGAAACGCAGCGCCAGAACGACACCCTCGAGCTCATCGCCTCCGAAAACCACGTCTCCCAAGCCGTCCTCACGGCGATGGGATCGGTCTTCACCAATAAGTACGCGGAGGGGTATCCGGGGAAGCGGTACTACGGCGGCTGCGGCCCCACCGACATCGTGGAGAACATCGCCATCGAGCGGGCCAAGAAGCTCTTCGGCGCCGAGCACGCCAACGTCCAGCCGCACTCCGGCTCGCAGGCCAACATGTCCGTCTACTTCGCCGTGCTCAAGCCGGGCGACACCATCATGGGGATGGACCTGGCGCACGGCGGGCACCTCACGCACGGCCACCCGCTGTCGTACAGCGGCCGCGATTTCAAGGTCGTCGCCTACCACGTCAGGAAAGACGATGAGCTCATCGACTACGACGAGATGGAGCGCCTCGCCGAGGAGCACAAGCCGCGGATGATCATCTGCGGCGCGTCGGCGTACTCGCGGATCATCGACTTCAAGCGCATCCGCGAGATCTGCGACCGCTCCGGATCGCTGATGATGGCGGACATCGCCCACATCGCCGGCCTGGTGGTCACCGGTCTCCACCCCTCCCCCGTGCCGCACGCCGACTTCGTCACCACCACCACGCACAAGACCCTGCGCGGGCCGCGCGCCGGGCTGGTGCTCTGCAAGGCGCAGTACGCGAAGGACCTCGACCGCTCGGTGTTCCCCGGCGTCCAGGGGGGGCCGCTGGTGCACATCATCGCGGCGAAGGCGGTGGGATTCGCCGAGGCGCTAACGCCGGAGTTCAAGGAGTATCAGACCCAGATCGTGCGCAACGCGAAGGCGCTGGCGCAGGCGGTGGCGGAGACCGGCTTCCGCATCGTCTCCGGCGGCACCGACAACCATCTGTTCATGACCGACGTCTTCTCCAAAGGCATCACCGGCAAGGACGGGCAGAACATCCTCGAGGCGGCCAACATCACCGTCAACAAGAACACCATCCCCTTCGACACCCAGAAACCGATGGTGGCCTCCGGGCTGCGCATCGGCACGCCGGCGGTGACCACCCGCGGCCTGCGCGAGCCGGAGATGAAGACCATCGCCCGTCTGATCGCGCGGGTGCTGGACAGCAAGGGCGACGCGGCGGTGGTCAGCGAAGTGAAGCGCGACGTGAAAGAGCTGTGCGACCGTTTTCCAATCTACTGAACGAGAAAGAAGGCAAGTCATGTCCAGAATCAACGGAGAGAAGGCGCGCGCGGCGGTGCAGCGGCGCGGGCGAACGAAGCAGCGAGTCAAGGATCGCGCGGCGAAGGCCGGCGCCGGCGACAAGAAGCCGGGCGGACGCCCCATGGCCGCGCGCGCGGCCCGCAGAGGGCGATGACGAAGAAGTTCCCCTACTACCCCATCTTCCTCGACATTGAAGGCCGCGCCGTGGTCATCATCGGCGGCGGAAACGTTTGCGCCCGCAAGGCGGAGACGATGATGAACTACGGCGCGCGCGTCACGGTGGTCTCGCCCGAATTCACCGAGGAGATCGAGACGTGGGCGCGCGCGGGATCTCTGGAGATCCGCCGCAAGCGATACGACGAGGGCGATCTCGAGGGGGCGAACATCGTGATCGCCTCCACCGACGACCAGAGCGTCAACGAGCAGGTCGCCGCCGACTGCCGCCGCCTTCGCATCCCGGTCAACGTCGTCGACGTCACCCCGCTCTGCGAGTTCATCGTGCCGGCCATCATCGACAAGGGATCGATCACCATCGCCGTGTCGACGGGAGGAAAGTCGCCGGCCATCGCCCGGACGCTGAAGGAAGACCTGCAGCGCCTGGTCGGCCCGGAGTACGCGGAAGTCAACGACGTCCTCGGCACCCTCCGCGACTCCGCCAAGCGCGTCCTCCCTACCGACGTCGACCGCAAGCGCTTCTTCGACGGCATCATCGCCCGAGGGATACTCGACATGCTGCGGGAGGGACGGCGAGGTGACGCGTATCGCGCGATTGCGGAGGCGTGTGGGGCGGATGGGGTTGAGGTTAGTGAGGCGGTTCGGCAGGGACTCGCCGGAGAATGAAGAGCTTCGAAATTCGAACTTCAAACGTCATCGCACTGTACGCGGCGGTGGCGCTGCTCCTCATCCCCGTCTTCCCCCACTTCCTTTCCCCCAACGAGTTCACGCGCTGGGTGACGGCGGCGGCGATCGTCGACGACCAAACGTTTCAGGTCAACCGTTATCTGCCGCTGCTCGGGGATGGGTTCGAGGACCTCTCGGAGATCGACGGGCGGGTCTACTCGAACAAGGCGCCGGGGCTGGCGATCGTCGGATTGCCGGGGTACGCGGTGGCGCGGGCGATGGTTGGGCCGCCGTCGCCGGGGACGATGCGGGTGACGCTCACCGCGATGCGGTGGCTGACGGCGACGCTGCCGGCCATCCTGCTGGCGCTGCTGTTCGCCAGGGCGGCTGGGCGATTCGGGGCGTCGAAGGAGCAGATCGCCACGGCGGTCGTGGCCCTGCTATTCGGGACGCCGCTCTTCGCGTACGGGCTTCTCAACTTCTCCCACGCCATGACCGCGTTCGCCCTCTTCGCCGCGTGGGTGCTGCTCTTCGTGAGGCCGAGCGCGTGGGGCGACGTCGCCGCGGGCGCTCTCATCGGGCTGGCGGTGGTGTCGGAGTATCCCTGCGTCTTCGCCGGCGCGGTGCTGGTGGCCTTCGCCGTCCGGCAGCGCAGCATCGCCCGGATCGTCGCCGGCGGGCTGCCGTTCGCCCTCGCGCTGGCGATGTACAACAGGTTCGCCTTCGGCAATGTCTTCTCACTCTCGTCCGCGCATGAGCGGAACGCCGCCTTCCGCAGCATGGCCGGCGAGGGGCTGTTCGGGATCGGCGTGCCCAAGATCGACACGCTCCTCCATCTCCTCTTCGATCCGTCGAAGGGGCTGTTCCTTTTTTCACCTATAGTATTCGTTGCTATAGCGATGCTGCCGCGGGCGTACCGGGCCATGACCGCGCGGCAATTCGGATCGCTGGTCGCCACGCCGCTGGTGCTCATCCTGCTCTATTCCGGCTATCCGAACTGGCACGGCGGCTGGACGGTCGGCGCGCGTTATCTGGTCCCCGCCCTCCCCTTCCTCCTCCTCCCGCTGGTGTTCTCCGCCGGATCGGCGCTGGAGTCGCTGCTCCTCGGCGCATCGGTCGCCGCGTGCGTCGTCACCTCGATCGTCTTTCCCTTCATCCCCATGGACGTTCCCGCGCCGTGGGGGACCTTCGCCCTCCCACTGCTGGCGCGCGGGCTGATCGCGCCGAACCTCTTCCATCTGGTGGCCCGACCGCTCGCCATCGCCGTGCCGCTGGCCCTCGTCGCCGCGGCGGTGGCTGGCGGGACGCGCAAGCGGCTCCTGGTGGTCCTCGGCGCGGCGATCTGTCTTGGCATCGCCACCTACGTGCCGGTGCCGCCGCTGGCGCGGCTCGAGAGGGCCTTCATCGAAGAGGTCTCGTTCGAGCGGCCGAACGCGATCGTCGAGGAGGTGGGGGACGACCCGCAGGCCGCAGCGGTCGCCTATGGATTGATCAGGCGAGCGGCCTGGTCGCGGACGCAGCCGCCGCCGAGCTGGCCGTTCTGACCGGATCGCGGAAAATGCGGTGCGACCAGATGCGCTTCTTGTGCAGCTTGTAGAAGAACATCGTCTTCAGGATTTCGAGGCCGTAGCGCACCGAGCGCCAGAAGCCGATCTGCGACGCTTCGTCGAAGTATCGCGTGGCGATGGGAACCTCGCGGATGCGCATCCCCTTGGCCACCCCCTGGGCGATGATCTCCGTGTCGAAGACGAAGTTGTCGGAGTTGGATTCGAAGTTGACCGCCTCCAGATATCGCCGCGAGTAGGCGCGGAAGCCGGAGTGGTACTCCGAGAGGAAGATGTAGAACGTGGCGTTCTCCACCATGGTCAGGAAGAGATTGGCCCAGTACTTCCACTTCGGCATGCCCCCTTCGATGGGGCGTCCGCCGAGCATGCGGGAGCCGAACACGGCGTCGGATTCGCCGCGCAGCAGCGGGGCGACCAGCTCCGGAATGATCTTCGGATCGTACTGGTGGTCGGGATGGACCATGACCATGATCTCGCCGCCCATTTCGTCCATCGCCGTGCGGTAGCAGGTCTTCTGATTACCGCCGTAGCCGCGGTTGCGGGGGTGAACGATGACGCGCATCGGCAGCGCGCGCGCCAGCTCCACGGTGCGGTCGCGGGAGCAGTCATCGACCAGCAGGATCTCGTCGACCCAGTCCTTGGGGATGTCGTCGTAGGTGGCGTGCAGCGTCTTCTCGGCGTTGTAGGCCGGAAGGACGGCGATCACCTTTTTTTCGTGCAGCGGCATCGGGGCGGGGAGGATAGCATGTCGTTCGCCGTTGACCGATGGCCGTTGACCGCGGCATCTCATACGGTCAACGGCCAACCGCCAACGGCGAACGATTACAATCCGCGCCGTGTTTCAACGCCGCGCCGACGTCATCGCCGTCACGACGCTCACGCTTCTCGCAACTCTCTGGTTTGCCGACGTCCTGATCGGCGTCAATCAGCTCTACATGCGCGACCTGACGCGCTACTACTACCCCACCAAGCAGATCCTCCGCGAGATCGTCCAGAACGGCGAGTTTCCCTACTGGAACCGCTACTTCTCCGCGGGGCAGCCGATCGCCGCGAACCCCGAGCACGAGGTCTTCTATCCGCTGACCTGGCTCATCCTCCTGCCGAGCTACAACTTCGGATACAGCCTCCACGTCCTTCTCCACATCTACATCGGCCTTCTCGGCATGTACGCGTTGCTGCGCTCGATGGAGCTGCGGCCGGAGGCGGCGTGGTTCGGGGCGATGGCCTACGGGCTGGGCGGGCTCTATCTGTCGTACGTCAATCTCCTGCCGATCCTCTTCTGCGCGGCGTGGCTGCCGCTGACGTGCCTCTACGTGCGGCGCTTCCTGCTGACGCGGAGCGCGCGCCACTTCGCCCTCGGCGCGCTCTTTCTCGGCCTTCAGTTTCTGGTGGCCGAGCCGACGACCATCGCGCAGACCGGACTGCTCATCGGCGTCTACGCTCTCTACCGCGGCTGGCACAGCACGCCGCGGGTGTCGCAGTCCATCACCCGCGTGCTGTGGATCGCGCTGATCTCCGCCTCCGCGATGCTGGTGGGGGCGGCGCAGACCTTCGCGGCCTTCGATCACGTTCATGACTCGGCGCGTTCGCGGCCGTTCGATTTCGATCTGGTCAGCGCCTGGAGCATGCCGTGGGCGAAGTTCGGGGAGATGATCTTCCCCAACATCCTCGGCCACATCTCCATCAAACAGGTGATGGTCTATTGGGGCGGTGGGCTATACAGCGGGATGGGCTCACCGTTCCTGTTCAGCGTCTACGTGGGGGCGGCGGTGATCGCGCTTTCCATCGGCGGCGCATTCGTCCGGCCGCGCGGCGGGCGGCTGGTGCTGATCATCTTCGTCTTCTCCTCGCTGCTGGCGCTCGGCGGGCACACGCCGCTGCTGCACTGGCTGTACAGAGCCGGCATCGCGACGTCGATCCGCTACCCGGAGAAGTTCATCCTGATGGCCATCTTCGCCATGATCGTCTTCGCCTCGCAGATGCTGGAACGGATGTTCGCCGGCGACGAGGACGTCCGCGCCGGCGCGCTGGGGTTCACCGTCGCGGCGACGGGTGTCGCCGCGCTGATCGCGCTGGCCGGTCTGACGCCGCTATACGGCCGGGCGTTCATGAAGATCTGGGGCCTGACCGCGGGCGCGAACGCCAACCGGATGGTGTCGCTGTCGTGGCACGACTGGATCATCGCCGCGGCGCGCGGGTCGATCATCATCGCCCTGCTGTTCACCATCCGCATGCGCCGGCGCGCCGTGTGGACGGCGGCGGCGGCGGTCTTCGTGGTCGCCGATCTGGCGTTGGTGACCTGGGAGCTGAATCCGCGGATGCCGCGCCGCTTCTTCGATCCGCCGCCGCTGGCGAAGACCCTCCCGCCGAATCGCGCCGACTACCGCCTCTTCCACGAGGTCGACTGGTACGGCAGCGAGAAACCGGCGCAGCACTACTTCTCCACCGGCGACGCCGTCTACTGGGTGGTGCGAAACGGACTCTTTCCCATGACGCCGGCGGGAGTGCGGGTGCGCACCATCATGGAGCGCGACTACGACAAGACGGCGCTGCTGCCGACCATCGACTTCACCGACTGCGTGTGGGACGTCAAGCGCGCCGGCCGGGGCGACTGGTGGCAGCCGTTCATGGCCATGTCCAATGCCTGGTACCGCGCCGCCTATCGCCCGTTCGAGGAGGAAAAGAAGCGGACCGGCAATCACTTCAAGGAGTCGATCCCCGTCCGCTTCATCGAAGGGATCCACTATCCGCGCTACTACTTCGCCGATCAGGTGGTGACCATCAAGAACCGCAAGGACTTCGTCAGCAAGCTGATCTCATCGAAGTTCAGCGACGCGACGGCGTTCATCGCCCAGCCGACCTTCGTCCCGGCCGGCGGCGTGGTGCGCGGTGTGAGGGAAACCGCGAATCGGGCCACAATCGACGTCGAGAGCCTCGGCAAGGGTTTCCTGGTCATGAGCGTCACGCCGCACAAGTACTGGCGCATCACGGTCGACGGGAAGCCCGTCGCGCCGGTCGTCACCAACATCGGCTACCAGGGTATCGTCGTCCCGCCGGGAAAACATCGCGTGGAGATGGTCTACCGCAATGAGATCGCCTACGTGGGGATGTTCATCTCGGCCGGCGCGGCCGCCGCGCTGTTCCTGATGCTGCTCATCGTTCGCCGCCGTCTCCCGCCGCAGCAGCCGGCCGCGGAGGTCTGATGCGGCGCTGGAGGCTTCCCCTGGCGTTGCTCCTCGCTGGCGGCGCCGCCATCGGCGCGCTGATGATCTACAACTGGCGGGTCCAGGACACCATCGACTCGCAGTTGTGGATCCCCAAGCCGGCGCGCATCACGCCGGAGATCGTCCGGCTCCAGCAGTACGTACGCATCGACACGTCTAAAAACAATGAGATCGACGGCGCGAGGTTCCTCGCCGCGATCCTGTCCCAGAACGGCGTGCGCGCGGAGATCATCGAGTCCGCTCCCAGGCGCGCCAGCCTCTACGCGCGCCTGCAGGGAAAGCGCGACGGCGATGCCCTGCTGCTGCTCAATCACATCGACGTCGTCCCGGCCGATCCGGCCGCGTGGACCCGGCCGCCGTTCGCCGCGTCGGAGCGCCTCAACATGATCTACGGCCGCGGCACGCTCGACATGAAAGGCATCGCCCTCTGCCAGCTCGAGGCCTTTCTCGACGTGGCGCGCAGCGGCCGCACACCGGAGCGCGACATCGTCTTCCTGGCCACGGCGGACGAAGAGAACGATGGCCTGCTGGGCACCGGATGGCTGGTGGAGCATCGCCCCGACATCTTCCGCGGCGTCCGCTACGCGCTCAACGAGGGGGGCATCACCGAGACGCAGCAGGAGCGGATCAGCTACTTCGGCATCGAGATCGGCACGAAGATGGTTTGCCGCGTACGGTTGCACGCCCCAACGCGCGAGGCGCTGCAGCGGACGCGCATCGCCCTGGAGCCGCACATCACCCCGCCGGACCCCGACCGCATCCTCCCCGAGGTGAAGGAGTTCCTGCACGAGATCGCGCCGCTGCGCATCGAGGAGCGCGAACTGCTCGACGACATCGAGCGCGCCGTGGCCGCCGGCAAGTTCTGGCTGCTGGCGCCTGGCTACAAGGAGCTGACGCAGAACGCGATGTGGCTCGGCGGCGTGGAGGCCGGGTCCGGCGGCTTCGTCATGGACGTCAACATGTTCAATCTTCCGGACGAGTTGCCGGAGCATCGCATCGGCCGGCTGCGGGAAGAAGTCGCTCCGTTCGGCGCCACGGTCGAAGTGGTGCGCACCAGCGGTCCGGCGCCCTTCAGCTCCCGCCGCACGCCGGTGTGGGCGCTGCTGGAACGTGAGATCCGGCGCGAGTACGGCGCCGACTTCCCCGTCGGAAGCGAGATCCTCGCCGCCTCGTACAACGATTCGCGCTACCTTCGCGCCCGCGGCATCGATGCGTACGGCGTCTGGCCCTTCCCTGTCGACTTCTACCAGACCGAGGGCATCCACGGGGTGGACGAGCGCATCCGCGCCGACTGGTTCATGCAGGGGGTCTCGCTGATGCGGCGGGTGGTGCGGGAGTACGCGTTCGGAACGCTCCTCTCTTCGGGCTGACGTATGCGGCGCCAGCTCGTCATCGCCTCACTCCTGCTCGTGGCGGCGACCCTTATCTCATTCGCGCCGCTCGTCAATGCCGGCATCACGAATTGGGATGACGCCGTCTACCTCGAATCGGCGAAGGCGCCTTTATCGAAGCTCCTCACTGCTCCAGTCATGGGCAACTACCACCCGCTGACGATGGTTTCACTGGCAATCGAGGAGCGGCTCTTCGGAATTCGCGCCCGCGAGCTGCACGCCACGAACCTCCTGCTGCACCTCGCCGGCTCCCTCTGTGTCTTGCTGCTGCTGTTCGAGATGACCGGAAGCCCGTTCGGCGCACTTGCGGGCGCACTCTTCTTCGCCGTTCACCCGCTGCGCGTCGAGTCGGTGGGATGGATCGCCGAGCGGAAGGACGTGTTGTGTGAGCTGTTCTTCGCCGCGGCGCTGCTGGCGTATCTGCGGCACATCCGCCGCGGGGCGCACTTCGGCTGGGTATTCGCGCTTTTCGTCCTGGCATTACTCGCCAAGGCGACGGCTGTGGTCTTTCCCATCGTCACCTTACTGATCGATTTCTTGGAGCGCCGGCGGCCGCGCATGGGCCGCACCGCCGTGCTTCTTGCCATCAGCCTCACGTTCGGCCTCGTCGCGGTCTACGCGCAGCGAGGACCGGGCGCGCTGACCACTCTGCCGGGTTTCGCATTCACTCCGGTGACGAAGACACTCCTCGCCTGCCGCGCCTTGGCGATGGAAATCGCGCGCGAGATCATTCCTGCGAATCTGTCGGCTTTCTACCCCTACCCGAAGTCGATCGGCCTCGTCGACGTCATGTGTGCCGCGGCGGTCCTCGTACTCGTCGTGGCCGTCGCGGCTGCGGCGTTCCGCTGGCGTCCCATCTTCTTCGGGTCGGCGTTCTTTCTTCTCACCATCGCGCCGACGCTGCCGCTGCTGTCGATCGGACAGACCATGGCCGCTGATCGCTACACCCTGCTTCCTTCCATCGGCCTCGCATACCTCGTCGCGACGGGGATTGTGAAGATGAGACGCAGCACCGCTGTCGTGGTCGTCATCGCCGGCACCATCCTTCTCTCCGTTGCGACGCAGCGACGCTGCGCGGTGTGGCACGACTCGGTATCGCTCTGGACCAGCGTCATCGACTACGACGACAGCATTGCCCTCGCGTACAACAGCCGCGCGGTCGCGTTGCTCGCGGCAGGCGATGCCCGCGGGGCGCGAATCGATCTCGATCGCGCGCTGGCGCTCGATCGCTGCTACGGCGCCGCGCTTCGCAATCGCGCCCTTCTCGCCGGGCGGGCGGGCGACCTCGACGCTGGGGATCGCGACCTCCAGCGCGCCATCGCCTGCGACCCGCACGACGCACTCGCGTGGCAGATGCGCTGCTCGCTGCTGATGCACGCCGGGCGCGTCGATGACGCCAGACGTTGCGCCGCCGCCGCACCGCTGACAAGAAGTGTCAGGTGAGTCCCCCAAAAATCGTCAGAGAGCCGCTGAAAACAAGGCTCTCGCAAACGATAACCATCTGTTCCTCAGCAGCTTAGCGACTCTGTGGTGCGTGGTATATCGCTTGCGCTTGGCCATTGGGAAAAGGAGGAAGTCCAAGAATGCGTAAACAGAAAGGTTTCACACTCATCGAGCTGCTGATCGTCGTGGCGATCATCGGCATCCTGGCGGCCATCGCCATTCCGAACCTGCTCACCGCGATGCAGCGCTCCAAACAGAAGAGGACCATGGCCGACATGCGGACCATTGCCACGGCATGGGAAGCTCGCGCGACCGACATCAACAAGTACAACGCCGCAGGCGCCGCGCTCGTCTTACCGTCCGGCGCGGTCACCACTGACAACCTGATCCTCTACCTGGCCCCCACCTACGTCAAGACCTTCCCGCAGAAGGACGGCTGGGGCAACAACTGGACGTTCAGCGCGGATCAGTCATGGGGCGCGGCCACCGCAGCGCAGCAGTACATCATCATCTCCAGCGGCAAGAACGGCGGGGCCGCCGAAACCACGGAGGCCGGCGGCGCGACCACGAACTTCGACTGCGACATCATCTACGGAAACGGCACGTTCCTTCAGTACCCCGAGGGCGTCCAGCAGCAGTAGTCCTCGTCTCTCATCGAATGAAAAGGGCGCCTCACGGCGCCCTTTTTTTGTCCGCGAAATCCCGGTGCGGGAGTACCTCGTAAATCCGAATCAGCGGAACCACCCCGAAGGGAGTACGAACGTACGCGCTCGAACGGAGAACTTCACGGTAGCCGGCGAGCGGCCCGCTGAAGGTCAGCCTCGCGGCGACGCTCCGCATGTACACCGCCGGACCGCGATAGAGCGACGGATCGATGCCCGCGACGCGCGCCCGCACGGCGATCGTATCGAGCTCCGGAGTGACCATCAGGTAGCGTACCCGGTGCGACTGGAGAAACTCCCGCGCGGTCTTTTCGTCATCGATGAAGAAAAAGCGCAGGCCCCCGGCGAACTCCGATTGGCCGACCGACAACATCGGGCCGATGACGACCGGCTTCTTCGCGATCCAGACGATCCAGTGCCCGAAGTGCCACGGCGCCAGCACCGCACCGGCCGGCCGTGTCCGGAGCCAGCGACAAATGCGGTCCATTTCGTAATCGCGCAGAGCGTTTTCACGACGATAGAAGTTGAACGCCACGAGGCGGGGCAGCGGAACGTACGCGGGAATCACGGGCAACAACGCGACGAAAGCGGCGACCGCCGGGCGAACGGCCTTCATGCCGTCGAAGGTGATTCCGGCAAGAGCGGACAGGGCGATCGCCGCATCGAAGCTGAAACGGGCGTGGAGCAGCGCCAAAGTGAGCGTCACCACCGCCCACGGTGCAACGAAGAGAAGAGCGTGATCACGCCGGCGGATGAACGCGCTGGGAATGACGATCAGCGCGACCAAAGGAAGGAATCCGAGGCGGATGAGGATGGGCCAGAGGTCGAACGCTCCCAGGAGCCGCAGCAGCGGTTGCGCCTCGGCGACCAGGGAGAGGATCGGGGCGTCCGCGGCCGCATAGCGCACCCCTCCGAGGAGCGGGCGGATGGACATCGGAAGGAGTGCTACCAATGCCGCGCCGTTCAGAATCAGCAGGGGCCGATGTCGTGCCAGCGCGGCGCCGGCCAGGCCTGCACCCGCCAGCGCGGCGATGTGAAGCCACGACAGCCCCTCGAAAGTCGCACCGCGCCATGGGCTCATCACAACGAAGGGAAAGACGACGGCTGCCGCCCATGTGGCGCCGATGGCCAGCGCGCGCGACGCCCCCTCGGAGCGACCGGCCAGCACGATCAACGTCGCGATGGCGACCTGCACGATCGCGCCAGTCCATCCGAGGATTCCGGCGGCCAGTCCGACCGCGACGAGCGGCGCCTTCTCCCTGGCGAGGCCTAGCAGCGACACCAAGAGGCACAGCGTGAAGAATGGATCGTGATCGAGAGCGCCGAGGAGCGTGTAGCGCACGGCCGCGGGAAGCACGGCAGCGATGGCCGTGGCAATGAGCGCGGCTCTGCGACTCCGCAGACGAAGAACGAGAGCGTACAGAACGGCGAGTTGAGCGATGCCGAGCAGCGGCGGCAGGAAGGCGCCGATCCGCTCGAGCGCGGCGTCCGAGGGCCATGGCATCGCAAACGTTGCCAGGAGGCCGTCGAAGAGCGGCGGCCAACTGATGCGCCCTCCGGCAGGAACGTTAATGGCAGGATCGAACTGCGGCACGCGCGGCCACTGCCGCACCGTCATCGCAGCGCGATGAAGGTGGTAATAGCCGTCCGGTCCGTCGATGAAGACGCTGCCGTCGGCGAAGACGCGCGGCCACACGCTGAGCCGCGCGCCGAGGCCGAGGGCCATCACCGCGAGAAGGATCAGCCGCGCGCGCGCCCGCTGCATCCGGTCAGTGCGTGGACGACACTTCCTTCATCACCACGCTCATCGCGCCGTAGAGGCGCTCGTGATAGGCGAAGGCGTCGCGATAGATCTGCTGAAACGCGCCGAGATCCTTGGTGGCCACCACGAGGTTGACGCCGTAGAGAAACGCGGCGTTGCCGTCGAGGGTGCGGAGGCTCTCCGCCACCAGGATGAAGAACGCCTTGCGGCGGTCGTTGGGGGTGAGCGAGACGATGGGCGCCATCGCTTCCAGAGGCGGCGCGGACATCTGCGCCGGATGGAGCATGACCACCGGTGGAAACTCCTGCATGAAGTAGTCGCGCGCCTGTTTGGCCTCGCTGAAGTGCATGGGGACGAAGCCGACCAATTTCG
The DNA here is from genome assembly GCA_038040385.1 of Candidatus Gilichinskyi gelida. Classification (GTDB taxonomy): domain Bacteria; phylum Acidobacteriota; class Thermoanaerobaculia; order Gp7-AA8; family Gp7-AA8; genus Gilichinskyi; species Gilichinskyi gelida. The sequence goes on along the minus strand of JBBPII010000001.1, from coordinate 460,717 downwards.
CCGCCTGCCGAAGGGCGGGGTGATCGTTGCCGACGATGAGGGCCTTGGCGCCGAAGCTTTCCTCCTCCTCGGGCGCCTCCGCCGGCGGCGCGTCACCAACAGGCGCTGCGGCCGCCGCACTCGCCATCTCGAGATTGCGGCGGTCGACGGTGAGCTTCGTCTTGCACACCGGACAGGGAAACGAGACCTCCTTCATCGGGAGCTTGGTCTCGTCGAGCGAGAGCGGCTTCTGGCAGGAGGTGCAGGTGATCTTGATCATCCGCTACTCCAGCATCGACAGCATCGAGTCGCTGTCCTCGGTCTTGGTGCCGGCCGGCAGGTTGTCGTCGGTGAGCCGCAGCGCGAGGTTCGTGGGGTTGGTGGCATAGGCCAGGGCGATGTCCTTGGTGACCGTCCCCGCCAGCCACAACTTCTCCAGTTCGTCGTCGAAGGTCTGCATGCCGTCGACACTCCCGTCGTGCATGGCGTCGCTCAGCGAGCGCCCTTCGCTCTCCCCTTTGAGGATGTAGTCGCGGGTGCGCATCGTCGACTTGAGGACTTCCATGACCGCGATGCGTCCGCCGCCGACCTTCGGCAGCAGCCTCTGGGAAATGATGTAGCGGAACGACTGCGCCAGCCGGGTGCGGACTTGCGGCTCCTGGTCCTTGGGGAAGACGCCGACGATGCGGTCGACGGTCTTCGCCGCGTCGATGGTGTGGAGGGTAGAGAGGACCAGGTGGCCGGTCTCCGCCGCTTCCATGGCGATCTCGATGGTCTCCACGTCGCGCATCTCGCCGATGAGGATCACCTTCGGCGCCTGGCGCAGGGCGGCGCGGAGGGCCAGGGCGAAGGTCTTGGTATCCGATCCGACCTCACGCTGATTCACCGTCGACTTCGCATGCCGGTGCATGTACTCCACCGGATCCTCGATGGTGATGATGTGGTAGGCGTGCTCCTGATTGATCTGATTGATGATCGCGGCCAGGGTGGTCGACTTGCCCGAGCCCGTCGGCCCGGTGACCAGCACGATGCCGTTCTTCAGCTTGGAGACGTTGAACAGCTCCTGCGGCAGCTTGAGCGCCTCCAGGGTCGGGATGCCCTCCGGAATGACGCGCAGGACGATGGCGTACGTGCCGCGCTGCGAGAAGACGTTGACGCGGAATCGCGTCTTCTGGGGAATCGAGTACGAGAGGTCGACCGAGCCGTTCTGAATCAGGGTCCGGGTCAGCTCGCGGTCGCCTCGCAGCATATGCATGGCGATCATCTCGGTCTGGTAGGGCGTGAGGCGCGGAAGACCGGGGAAGTTGACCGGGACGAGCTGGCCGTCGATCTCCACCTGCGGCTGCCGTCCGACGGAGAAGTTGAGGTCCGAGACGCGATCGGACATCTTCAGCATCGCCTCGAGGATGGCGTCGAGATTGAAGTTCTTCATGTCGGCTCCGAGCGCGGATATTGTAAGCGCATGTCTGTCATGGCCATCGACTGGGGTGCCCGCCGCATCGGCATCGCGGTGAGCGACTCCGGCTCCATCGCCACCCCCCACTCGGTGCTCCGCAACGAGGGCGACATCGTCGAGAAGCTCGCCGCCCTCGCCGGCCAGCTCGACGCCGAGACCATCGTCCTCGGCATCCCGCGGCGCGCGGCCAGCAGCAGCGGGGAGGAGAAGTTCCGCGAGCTGGCCGAGCGGCTGCGGCAGAAAACGTGCAAAGTGGTCGTCCTCTGGGACGAGGCGCTGACCACGGTGGAAGCCGCCGAGCGTCTGCGCGCCGGCGGCCGCAGCCGCCGCGACGCCCAACGCGATATCGACATGCACGCCGCAGCCGTCATCTTGCAGTCCTACCTCGACGCGGACGGGAGGACGTCATAGCACGCCGCGGCGGTGGTTGCCGCAAGCTCGCGCAGTCGCTGGCCACCATCCTGTTCTTTGGGGTGCTCCTCGCCGCCGGCGGCGGTTGGTTCCTCTGGAGCGCGGTCACCTCGCCGTACAAGGGCTATTCCGAGCCAAAAAAGCTGGTCGAGGTGCGCAAGGGTCTCCGCACCGCCGCCGTCGTGCGCCACCTGCAAGCGGAGGGAGTCGTCCGCGATCAATACATCCCGCTGATCTACATGAAGCTCATCCGCTACAAAGACTCGGTGAAGGCCGGCGTCTACGAATTCTCCAAGCCGATGTCCGCCGCCGACGTGTTGGAGAAGTTGATCCGCGGCGACGTGGTGCTCAAGAGCGTCACCATCCGCGAGGGTCTCGACCGGTTCGCCATCGGACGGCTCTTCGCCGCCGAGGGCTTCGGACGCGAGGCTGAGTGGGACAAGCTGACGGCCGACGGCGAATCGGTGCGCGACATCGCCCCCGAGGCGAAATCGCTCGAGGGGTACCTCTTCCCCGACACGTACAAGTTCAGTCCGGGCACGCCGCCAAAGGCCATCGTGCAGGCCATGACCGACAACTTCCGTAAGCATTTCGGCGCGGAGATGAACTACATCACCACCGGCCTGACGCTTCATCAGACGGTGACGCTGGCCTCCATCGTGGAGACCGAGGCGAAACTGCCGCCGGAGCGGCCGCTCGTCGCCTCCGTCTACTTCAACCGCATCAACCGCCGCATGCTCCTCGGCGCCGATCCGACGGTCATCTACGCGCTGAAGCTCGCCAAGCGGTGGGACGGCAACATACAAAAAGCCGACCTGCAGATCGACTCGCCGTACAACACCTACCGCTTCCCCGGCCTCCCGCCCGGCCCCATCGCCAACCCCGGCGTGGCCTCGCTACGGGCCGCAGCGGCGCCGGCGAAGTCGCACTTTCTGTACTTCGTGGCCCGGCACGACGGCTCGCACGCCTTCTCTTCGACCCTTGACGAGCACAACCGCAACGTGCAGAAATACCAGGTGGAATGGTTCCGCCAGCAGCGCGCGGCTAACTCGAAATAATAATTTCGTGCTATCCTACGCGGCACTTTTCCAATCCAGTCGGGGGTCCGTCGATGGCAGCGAAGAACCGTCCGTATGAGCAATTCGGCTCATTCATTCTCTTCAAGCGGCTCGCGGCCGACTCGCTCGGCGATCTCTGGCGCGCCGGCCGCATCGACGGCGCGCAGCTCGGAAAAACGGTCGCCGTTCATCGCCTGACCGGCGGCAAGCGCGAAGCGTTCGTCGCCTGCGCCAACGAGGCGCGCGCGCTCGCGCCGCTGCTCACCGGGACGACCTTCGCCAAGGAGCAGGTCATCGACGTCGTCAACGGGACGCCCTTCATCGCGCACGAATACGGCGGCGGACGCTCGCTGCGCCACATCGTCGACCGCGCCCGCGGCACGAACGGCGCGGCGCCCAATCCCATCCCGCTGGAACAGGCCATCGTCATCGCCGAAAAGGTCGCGCTCTCGCTGGCTACCACCGCGGATCTCCGCTACATGGGCAACCGGCTCGCGCACGGAGGCCTCGTCCCGCAGTTCATCTGGATCGCGGACGACGGCGAGATCCGCGTCGGCGGACAGCAATTGGGGAAGGCGATGATCGCCTCGCTCGCCGAACCGAAGTTTCACGCGGAGCTGGCCCGCTACTTCGCACCGGAGTACCAAACCCTCGGCGAACCGACCAAGTCGTCCGAGGTCTATTCGATGGGGGCGATTCTCTATCTGCTGGTGACCGGCAACGAGCCGCCGGAGGCGGTCACCACCAGCGCGTTCGCCAACACCATCCATGCGGCGAAGACGTCGATCGGACAGCCGATTCCCGAGGACATCCGCGGATTGATCCACAAGTCGTTGAATATCGATCCGGCCGTGCGCTTCGCGTCGGTGGCGGACATGAAACAGGCCATCTCCGCGCTGGCGCACGGCGGAAAGTACTCCGCCACGACGTTCAACCTGGCGTTCTATCTGAGCAATCTCCTGAAGAAGGAGATGGAGAGCGAAGCGCTCGACCGCGAAAAGGAAGCGAAGGTCAACGTGGCCGCGTATGCCGACGCCGCCAGCCTTCCCGTTCCCGCGGCGGTCACCGAGCCGTCGATGGCGGCGTACGAGGAAGCGCCGAAGAGGAGCCGCATCGGCCTAATCGCCGCCGCTGCCGCGATCGTCATCGCCGTCGGCACCGGCGCGGCCTACATGCTCCTCAGGAAGCCCGCGCCGGCGATCGTCGCCGCGGCGCCGGTGTCCACGACGGTGAAGGCGCAGATCACCGCGCCCGCGGTCATCGCCAGCTCGCCCGCCACGACCTCGGCGGCGACGACGGATACCGCGGCGCAGAAGAAGGCCTTCGAGCAGGCCGTCGAACAGAAGCTGCAGGAAGAGATGATGAAGCTGCAGTCCGACTACACGAAGTCGCTCAAGCAGCAGCAGTCGAAGAACGCGCCGGTGCAGATCGCCGCCGCCGCCCCCCCGCCCCCTGCGGCCGAGGAGAACGGGCCGTCGGCGGCGCAATTGGATTCGCGCCGCCTCGCCGCCCGGACCGACACCGCTCTCGCGCCCGTAGTGCTGCAGCCGGCGGCGCCCGCCATCACCCAAACGCAGGCCCCCGTCCCGCAGGCGCCGGCAGCCGCGCCGGCGGTGGTGGTCCGCGAAGGCGACGTCGTCGAGTACACCGATCTCGACACCGTGCCGCAGCCGGTCAAGAGCATCAAGCCCGAGTACCCACGGCTGGCGATGCAGCAGCGGGCGAAGAGCCAAGTGGTCGTCTCCGCGCTGATCTCCGAGACCGGCGAGGTGCTCGAGGTCAAGGTGCTCAAGGGCGACCCGCGCTTCGGTTTCAACGAGGCGGCCATCCGGGGCATGAGGGCAGCGCGCTTCTCGCCGCCGGTGAAGGACGGGAAGAACGTCCGCACCTGGCGGCCGCAGACGTTCGTCTTCAGCCCGTAGGGGCGCGTAGCAGCGCGCCCGGCACCCCGGGGCTGCGGGCGCGCTGCCGCGCGCCCCTACCGGACTGGCTTCCATCCCAGGGTGTTGAGCCGCAGGCCCAGCAGCCGCGGATCGCCGGGCGGCGGCGTCACCACGCGATCGGTTTCGATGACCAGCTCGTTGGGGGCGTCGCCGCGTGGGTGGACCAGCAGCTCGCGCTGGATGATGGCCGATGACCCCTCGAAGCGATCGACGACCTCGCCGTTCAGGCGGACGATCACCTTCGGCGCGACGGGCAGGGCGTCGGTCGGCACGTAGAAGGTGAGCGTGAGGCGCGCGTCGCCGGCGAGCCGCGGCAGCAGCGCCACCGACCGCCCGCCCATCCATCGCCAGATCTCGCCGCGCTCACTCTCCTCTTCGTGCCATCCCTGGCCGAAGGCTACGCGCTCGGCGATGGGGCTGACCGAGGCTTCGAAGTAGCGCTGCCGCACCAGATTCCACAGCCGCCCTTGCGGGCGGATGAAGTTCACCGCGCCGCTGGCGTTGCTCGCGCCCTCGCTCACGAAGAGGCCGGTCTGCTGCATCCAGAGTGAGGGCGGCGAGGATTCGTAGACGTAGCGAAGGGGATACTCCCGCAGATACCAGTTGGCGTACGGAATCATGCCCTCGTGGACGTAGATCATGGCGCTGCGCGGGTCGACGTGGTTGCGCAGCCAGTCGACGGCGGCGACCGGCGGGGCGATGGTGTGACGCACCGCGGCGAGCGACGGCCAGGTCCAGACGATCATCATGGCCATGAGCGCGCCCGCCACGACCGGCTCGAGGCGGCGGAGGAGCAAGTAAATGCCGTCGGCGGCGAGCAGCGCGATGAGCGGCGCGTAGCCGATGGAGAAGCGGCTGGCGCTGAAGTGGTCGAGGAACAGGATCGCCGCCACGCAGAAGGGGCCGAACGCGGCGAGGGCGAGGAGGACATGCCTCCGTCGCAAGAGGATCGAGCCGAGGACGGAGACCGCCGCAAAAAAAGTGACGAGGGCGTTGATCCACGGCGCGTGGTACGGGTGGACGAAGAAGTCGTCGAAAAGCCGCCACAGCGGCAGGCGCCCCGGCGCGCGGAAGGAATCGACGGCGTTGATGTACGCGCTGTGCTCCTTCAGGGCGTGTTGGTACGCCTCCCATCCGGTCAGCGACGCCGCGGCGCCGTAGCTCACGCCCACGATGACGGCAAGGATTGCCGCGGCGACGACGGCGCGGCGCTTCTGCCGCCACGCGGCGAGCAGCAGCGGCGCGAATCCGATCAGCAGATTCTGCGGGCGGAATCCGGCGGCCACGCCGAGCACAACCGCGCCGAGCAGAAGGTTTCCGCGAAAGAGCAGCGCGACGGCGACGATCACCAGCACCATCGACGGCACGTCGCTCAGCGCCGCGCCGCCGTAGAACCAGACGTTGGGAAAAAAGGCCAGGATCAGCGCGGCGCTGAGCGAGGTGGAGACGCGCATGCGCAACGCGCGGCAGAGAAAGAACATCGCCGGCACGATGGCCATCGCCGCGACGACGCTCAGCGCCTGCAGGGCGTGGAAGTTGCCGAATCCGAGCTTGCGGATCGCCTTCGCCGCGAAGATGTAGAGCGGGAAGCCGGGAGGATGCGGGTGGTGCAGCGCGACGTTGTAGCGGTCGAGGGCGTGCATGAAGAGCAGCTCGTCCCAGTCCCACGGCGTTCGCGGCAGCGACAACAGCCGGCTGGCGCCGGCGACGATCGTCGCCACGGCCAGAATCCAGCGCTGCCGGAGGGTCAGTGCGTCGATGGCTGCCATGTGATCGCCAACAGTTTGAGGCCCAACTCGCGCGAGTCGCCGCCGGGGTGCGCGCGCGCCGGGACGATGGCGCCGCTGGTGGAGATGCGCAGCTCGTTCGCGCCGCCGCCGTCGCGGCCGGCCACGGTCCACGATTTCTTCATCTCCAGCGCGTCCGCGGTGAAGCGCTCGACGAGCGCGCCGTTCAAGGTCACCTCGATCGACGGCGGCGCCGGAAGCGCGTCCATCGGCACATAGAACTGCAGGGTGAGCTGGCTGCGCGCGCCGGCCGGCGGAAGCAGGATCTCCGACGACGCGGTCATCCACCGCCAGTTGTTGCCGCCGTCGCCCTCCGCGTCGTGCCACCCGCGGCCGAAGCGCACCAGGTCCCACGCCGGGATGACCGAGGCCTCGAAGTAGCGCTGCCGCACGATGCGCCACAGCCGGTCGTGCGGGCGGGCGAAGACGTGCGCGTCGGCCGCCTTCGACAACTCCCCCGTCAGGATGAACGCCGGCTCGACGTAGCCGCCGCTCGGGATGTCGTCGTAGCTCTCGAAGTAGCGTTTCTCGTACGGAGCGAGGAAGTACTCCGCGAACGGGCCGAAGCCGTTGTGGACGAAGACCGTCCCCGCGCCGGGCCAGGCGTTGTGCATGACCCAGCGGATGGCGGCGATGTGCGGGGCGTCGTTGGCGCGGATGCGCTTCGCCGCCGGCCATGTCCACCAGGCGAGCGAGGCGGCGAGGATGACGCTGGCAGCGGCCGGGACGATCTCTTTGCCTCGAGGCAAGAACGAGAAGGCGATTGCGAGCGCGTCCGCCGCCAGGAGCGCGTACAGCGGCATGTACCCGATCGCGTAGCGGCTGACGGCGGTCGGGTCGAGCATCAGCCAAGCGAAAATCGCGAACGGGACGAACGTGGCCAGCGCGACGAGCGTGGCAAACCGGCGAGTGGCCACGCCGATGACCGCGCCGAGCGCGGCGAGAATGGACACCAGCTGCACGGCGTTCGCCGCCACCGGCTTGTAGAAAAAGAGCGGCGCGAGCTGCCGCAGCGGCGTGCGTCCGGGGTTGTGATACGAGTCGACGTTGCGCACCCACTTGCTCTGCAGGCGCACCGCGGCGAAATACGAGCCCGGCGGATCGCTCGCCGCCGCCGCGCCGATGGTGCAGACAGCGATAGCGCCCGCGCCGAGCAGCGCGGCGGCGACCACCACCCGCCGGTTCTGCCGCCATTGGACGATGGTGGCGATCGCGCCGCAGGCCACCCCCACCATCAGCGCCTGCGGACGGATGCCGGCGGCGAGGCCGAGGCAAATCGCGCCGGCGATGTACGCGCGCCGGCTGCGGCAGCCGCGCAGCAGGAGCGCGCACGCCAGGAGCGTCAGGGCCAGCGACGGGACGTCGCTCATGGCGCTGCCGCTGTAGATCCAGACGTTCGGCAGGAAGACGACGATCAGCGCGCCGCCGAACGCCGTGGCGAACGGAAAGCGCGCCTCGCGGGCGAAGAAGAAGAGCAGCGGCAGCAGCACCGCGCCGCTGAGCATCACCACGATCTGCAGGGCCAGGAGGTCGGAATGGACGGCCAAGCGCACCAGCTTCGCCGCGGCGATGAAGAGCGGGTAGCCGGGCGGGTGGGGGTGGTGCTGCACGACGTTGTAGTCGCGCACGCCGAGGCAGAAGAGCGCCTCGTCCCAGTCCCACATGGAGTGCCCGCGGGCCAGGAAGCGGCTCCCCGCGGCGACCACCGTGGCGGCAACGAGCGCCGCGCGCTGGCCACGGGTCAGGGGGGCGGGCGGGTGGGTCAGGACATCGAGAACGCTCATGGCATCAAGGCCTTCCACGACAGGCCGGTGACGCGGAGGCCGAGGTCGCGGGCGTCGCCGCCCAGTCCCATCCGGGCCTGGTTGACCACCCGGTCCACGCTGATCACCAGCTCGCCCGGCACGCCGGGGCGGGAGTCGAGCTCATAGGTCCGATGGAAGTCCGCTGCGGCGGGCCTGAATCGCTCGATTACTATACCGTTGAACACTATAGTAACCGTCGGTATAGGCTCGGCGTCCAGCGGCGCGTAGAGCTCCGCCGAGAGCCGTCCGCGCTGCGGGAGCGACTCGAGCATCGTGCGGCTCCGTCCCCCCATCCACCGGAACGGGCGTCCACCCGCGTCGCGCTCCGCGCCGTGCCACCCCTCGGCGAACTGCACCGTCCCCGCTCTCCACCGCTGCCCGCCGAGGATCGGCACGGCGCAGGCCTCGAAATAGCGCCGGTGAAAGAGGCCCCACAGCCGCCGGTGCGGGCGGCGGAAGTTGATCGCCTGCGGCGAGGAGTGGACCCCGTCGGCGATGTAGACCGCGCCGGGATCCTCGAGCGCGGCGGCGGGATCGAAGTCGTCGGAGACCGGCTCGATGGTGTAGCTCGTCAGGTAATATGACGCGAACGGCACCAGGCCGCCCTGCAGGTACACCTTGCCGCGCTCGGGCGACACGTGCTGCTCCACCCACCGGATGGCAGCCATCGGCGGCGAGTCGTGCCTCCGAACCTCGGCCAGCGCCGGCCAGACCCAGTAGACGTAGCGGAGGATGATCGCCGCGGCGAACGCCGCCTGGAGCCCGCGCGCGATCCGCTCGCGGCGCCGCGCGAGGAGCGCGGCGACGACCGCCATGCCGTCGGCGGCGAGCAGCGCGTGCATGGGGATGTATCCGAGGGAGAGGCGACTTCCGCCGGTGACGCTGAGGGTGAGCCAGGTGAGGAGGAAGTTCGGGGCGAAGGTGAGCACGACGTCGACGTCGCGCCGCCTCGGCCGGAGGAAGGCGAGCGCGGCGAAGATCGAGAGGAAGATCGACGCCCGTCCGGCCAGGAACGGGTCGACGGCGAAGGCGTAGAAGAGCTTCGCCGGCGACGGCCGGTTCGGATTGAGCGCGCCGTCGATGGTGGCGATGTACTTCTGGTGCGCCCGGGTGGCAGCGATGAAGAGCTCCCACCCCCCCGTGGCACGCGCCGCGAGGCCGTAGCCGGCGAGGACGAGAACGGTGATGAGCGCGGCGGAAGCGAAGACGTCGCTCCACCGCCGCCGCCACGAGGCCAGCAGCCACGGATAGCACATCAGAACGTTCTGCGGGCGCACCAGCAGCGTGGCCGCGAACAGCACGGAGCCGAGGAAGTACGGAGTGCGGGCGTCCCGCCCGCAACCGCCGGACGTCCCGTCCGGCGGCGGTTCGCGATCGGGCGGGACGCCCGATCGGTGCGGGCGAGGACGCCCGCACCCCAGCAGCAGCGCCGCGCCGGCAAGGAAGAGCACCAGGGCGAAGACGTCGCTGAACGCCGTCCCGCCCCAGAACCAGACGTTGGGCAGAAACGAGAAGAGCAGCGCCGCGATCAACGCGTTTCGAAAGGGGAAGCCCAACGCCCGCGCCAGCGCGTAGAGCGCGGGGAAGACGAAGAGCGAGGCGAAGAGGCTCACCGCGCGGAGGGCGTGGAAGTCGTCGCCGATGACCAGCCGCGCCAGTTTCGCCGCGGCGATGAAGAGCGGGAAGCCTGGCGGATGCGGGTGGTGCAAAACCACGTCGTAATCGCGCATCGCCGAGAGGAAGAGGCCTTCGTCCCAGTCCCACACCGAGCGCGAGAGGGCGAGAAAGCGGGTGGCGGCGACGAAGAGGGCGACAACGATGAGGAGCGAGCGGCGACTCAAACGGCACCATTCTCGCAAAAATCGCCAACCGACATGCCTCGAGGCGTGCGCCGCCGTTGGTACCTCGACTCGCACGGCATCCGGCGTGAGGGAACGAAAGAGTCGGGCTTCGTCTACCGTCTGCCCGACGGCGCAGAGGTGCGCGATGAGAAGTCGCTGGCGCGCATCGCCAAGCTGCGCATCCCCCCGGCGTGGCGCGAGGTGCGCATCGCCCGCGGCGACTCGTCGCCGCTGCAGGCGGTGGGCGTCGACAAGAAAGGGCGGACTCAGTATCTCTATCACCTGCGCTTCCGCGCCAGCCGCGAGGAGGAGAAGTTCCGCCGGGTGGTGGAGTTCGGTGAGTCGCTGCCGAGCCTGCGCCGCCGCGTCCGCGCCGACCTGCGCCGTGAGGGGCTGCAGCGCGAGCGCATCCTGGCGGCGATCGTCCGGCTCATCGACCAGGGCTTCTTCCGCGTCGGCAACGACAAGAGCGCGAAGTCGGAGCTGACGTACGGCCTGACCACCATCAGCGGCAAGCACGTCACCCTCGACGACTCGAAGCTGCTCTTCGACTACATGAGCAAGTGGAAGAAGAAGCAAAAACGCGCTATCGACGACGACGAGGTGGCCCGCATCGTCCGCGCGCTCAAAGAGCTCGGTCAGCCGGAGCTCTTCGCGTTCGAGGACCAGGGAAAGCTGCGCGACGTGAAGGATCGCCACGTCAACGACTACATCCAGTCGATCATCGGCGCGAACTTCACCGCCAAGGACTTCCGCACCTGGGCCGGGACGCTGCTCTGCTCGATCGCCCTGGCCATGCAGGGCGAGGGGGCAAGCAAGACCGAGCGGAAGCGAAAGATCAAGCGCGCCGTCGACGCCACCGCCGAGCAGCTCGGCAATACCGCCGCCGTCTGCCGCAAGTCGTACATCTGCCCCCGCCTCCTCGACGAGTACATGGAAGGGAAACCGTTCGAGATGCTGCGCAAGCACCACAAGGGCTCGCCGGTGGTGCGGGTGGGGATGTCGAAGGAGGAGAGGGCGCTGCTCAAGTTTCTGCGTGAGACCATCGCGGATCGGAGGGCTCGGCCTCGCGCGGCGTGATCGTTCGCCGTTGACCGTTGGCCGTTGACCGAGGCGTCGGCCAACGGCAGCGAGCGAAGCGAGCGTACGCTCAACGGCGAACGGCTAGAAGGTCTCCCCCACCCAGAACTCCGTCCGGATCCCTCCCTGCGTCTTCTTCAGATCGGTGCGCCTGGCGAAGTCCCAATGAACCTCCAGGCCGAGGAGATTGAGGGAGATGCCATAGCCGATGGCGGCCACGCCGTCGACCAGGCGGTTGCCGCTGCCGAACTTGTACGGCTGGCCGGGGAAGTTCGCGCCGCCGATGTCGAAGAAGAAATGCCCGCGAATCTGCTGCAGAACCAGGAACGGCGTGGCCAGGACGTCGATGAGCGGGAAGCGGAACTCGAGGTTGGCGAATGCGGCGCGCGTCCCGATGATCGAACGGAACGGATAGCCGCGTACGGTGTTGAGACCGCCGAAGTAATAGAAGTTCGGGAACGAGCCGGTGGAGTAGCCGGCGAAGACGCGCGCGGCCAGCAGGCTGCGCGAGGTGACCTGCAGGTACTGCCGCGCGTCGATCGCAAATTCGTTGGTCAGCGTCCCGCCGCCCTTGAGATCCGGCGCATACGAGCCGCTGACCTCGTAGCGGTGGCCGGAGACGGGGCCGAAGCGCTTGAAGACAGTGGTGTCGCCGCTGAAGCTCGAGCTGACGATAGGAAAGTTGTCGCGGCGGCTGATGAGAAAGATGTTTCCGGCGTTGTCCTGGACCGGGTAGTCGATGTCGCGCGACATGTAGCCGACGCCGCTGTCGAGCCGGTGGTAGCGGCTGAACGGATAACTGACGATGCCGATCGCGCCGGTCTGGCGAAAGATCTGCCGGCGGTCGGGGGTGCTGGTGAAGATGGTGTCGGGCGCGGTGTAGAACGAGCGGTTGTCGAAGACGCGGAATCCCCAGTTGGTCCGGCGCGACAGGTCGAAGTAGAGGAAGTCGAAGTTGGAGAACGACGAGACCGAGTCGAGCGCGGCGATGAAGCGGCGGTTACCGAGCATGTCGCTCATGTAGATGACCGAGCGCGACACCAGGAGCTGGTCGGAGGTCACGCCGCCGTTGACTTCCACGTCGTCGATGAAGAGCTTGAAGCCGCCCGCCTTCTCGATCTTCTCCGGATCGACGGCCACCTCCACCGGCGGTTGGAACGGGATGCGCGCCTCGGGCTGCATCGGCGCGGACGGCAAAGTGGTCTTCTCCGCCGCACGGATCGGCTTGTCGGTGGTGGTGGAGAAGAGCTTCCAGTGCTGCTTGTAGTACGACGCGAACACCATCCGCTCGCGGTTGTTCTCTCCGATGAATACCACCGGCGTGAAGCAGCCGCCCACGACGTCGGTGTACTGCAGCAGATCGCCGTTTTCCAGGTTGAGCGAGTAGATGTTGTACGAGGCGAAGTTCGTGGGGTCGGCGGGCGGCGTGTCGCCCTCGCGCTTGGCTTGGTTCTCGGCGGCCTCCAGGATCTGCGCGGCCTTCTCGATGTCGCGGCCGGTTTGCTTGTCGGAGGCGAAGAAGAGCCGCTTGCCGTCCGGAGAATAGTAGGCGTCGATGTCGTTCCAGTCGCCGCTGGTCATCTGATAGCGCTCGCTCGGCTTGGCCATGTTCAGCCTGAACAGCTTCGCGTAGCCGTTGACGATCGACGAGTAGATGAGCCACTTGCCGTCCGGTGAGAAGACCGGTGCGGCGTCGAAGAAGCGGTCGTTGGTCAGATTCTGCACGCCCCCGTTGGCCAATTCGTAGACGAAGATGTCGGGCTGGCTGCCGCGAAAGGCGGTGAAGGCGATCCACTTCCCGTCGGGCGAGTAGGTGGGATTCAGCTCCTGCTCCAGGTCGGCGATGGGAACGGAGCGCTCGATGCCGCCGCTCAGCACGTTGATGAGCATCAGGTTGCGGCCGCGCTCCTTCTTCACGAAAAGCGCGATCTGATCGCCGTTCGGCGCGAAGGCCACGTCGCGCCCCATCACCGGGCCGGTGGTGAGCATCTGTACGATCGGATACTCGTACTTGCTGGTGTAGCCGCTGGTGAGATTGCGCAGGAGTTGCCGCTTCGGGATGTTGAAGAGCGCGACGTCGGCGTCTTCCTTGTAGGTCACGACGGCGGCGAGGAGATCGCCCGACGGCGACGGCACCGGCGAGATGTCCTCGCTGTCGATGCCCTGGCCGACCTTGAACGGTTCGCCGTACTCCTGCGGCTCCCCCTTCGCCACCAGGGCCGGGAGGTACTGCTTGCGCAGCCAGGTGCGGAAGCGGGAGTCGAACTCGTCGGGGGTGACCTCGAAGGCGCGCTTGAGGGCACGGTCGACCGAGCTGCCGAGGGTGTTGCGATACTCGTAGATAAAATCGCGGACGCCTTCCCACCCGTACTTCTGCTGCATGTAGTGGAACACCGCGTTGCCGAAGCGGTAGGCGAAGTAGCCGCCGCCCTGCGCGCGGGTAATCGACGGGATCTGATCGTTGACCACGGCGTCGCGCAGGACCATGCGGTCCTTGGTGTCCTCATCCTGGGCCATGAACGACGCCAGCCCTTCCATCAGCCACGTCGGCGGGTTGGCGGTGATCGACTTGCCGAGTTTTCCCTGGAAGAGCAGCTCGTACTCGAAGATGTGCGTCAGCTCGTGCTGCACGAGCTGCAGCAGCTTCTCGTCGGTCATGTCGATGGGAAGCACCATCCGGTTGCGCGTCGGCTCGGCGAACGCCCCCACCCCCTCGGGGATGAAATTGAGGTCGACGTTGGTCTGCTCGAACGCCGAATGCGTGTGGTAGAAGATCAGCGGGATCTTCTTGGAGATCTGGAAGTTCAACTTGCGCGATAGCTCGTCGTACGCGCTCTCCGCCACGTCGACCACCTTCTGCAGGGAATCCTTCTCCTCGTCGTAGAAGAAGACGTCGAAGTGCGTCGAGTGGTAGATGTTCCAGTGGAACCGGTCGTAGACGATCTTGTTCTGGCCGAAGGGAAATGCATTCGGGGCGATGAGAGCAGCGACCAGAGCGAGCAGAGCAATTCGGCGCAAGCTTCCTCCATGTACCCAGGGTACCGGGCGCGCTGCCGCGCGCCCCTACTCGGTGAAAATGTAACGGCTGGCGGACGTTTCCTGCGGGACGAAGATGCCGATGAGCTGCGTCTCGAGCGATCGGAGGTTCTCGAAGAGTCCGAGCAGCTCGTCGTAATTGCGTTGGTCGAATTCCTTGAAGTCGCGGAAGTTCTCTTCCAGCACTTTTTCACCGGTGTCGGCATCGAAGACCACGATGTCGATGTCGAAGACGAAGCCGGTGGTCTCGATGAGCGCCTGCCGGTAATACGTGCGGCCGTCCGCCGGCGAGACGTACTCCTCGGTCTTGTAGCCCGACTTGTCGTTGACGTCGAAGTCGACCACGCCGGAGACGATGTAGTCGGCGCCGGTCTTCGCGCCGAGGTCCTTCCAGTAGTCGCGCGCAGCCTCCAGGGCCTTGACCTCCGATCCCGGGAGCCGCGTGGCTGGGACGTCGACCAGGCGCAGTTTGGTGCTCTTGGTCAACTGCTTGCGCATGTAGCGCTGGAACTCCGACTGCACGTCGATCTTCTGCGCGCGGTCGCTCTTCTTCTCGCCGTTGTTGGCGATGACGAACGGGGCGATGGCCACTTTCTCGTCGCCGCTGATCTGCAGCTTCGGCTTGAGCGGCAGCTTGAGCTTCACTTCCTCCACGCCGGCAAATGCGACGATGGCGATGAGGAACGCCGCCGTCCCGGCGGCTGGCACGGCGGCGTCCCGCCGCCGGAGAAGGGAGCCGCAGGCGAGGACGCCTGCGAGCCAGCCGGCGGGACGCCGGCGGTCCGACATTGTGCGTTTCATAGGGAACCTCCCGGGGGTGGCGGCGGCGGAACGGGCTGCGGCGGGACGTCGACCGGTCTGGGCATGGCGGCCGGCACAGAGTCCGCCGGCGCGGCGGCGGCGGTCTTCGGCGCCGCCCGCTTCTTGTTTCGGGAGAGGAACTCCACGTACCGGCTGTAGTTCTTCTGGATGTAGGGGTTGGAGCGATCGAGCTTGAGAGCCTCGAGATACTCCTTGCGCGCGCTGTCGAAATCGCCGTTGGCCTCGTAGGCCACGGCGAGATTGTTGTGGGCCATGGCGTTGGAGGGTTCGATC
The DNA here is from genome assembly GCA_038040385.1 of Candidatus Gilichinskyi gelida. Classification (GTDB taxonomy): domain Bacteria; phylum Acidobacteriota; class Thermoanaerobaculia; order Gp7-AA8; family Gp7-AA8; genus Gilichinskyi; species Gilichinskyi gelida. The sequence continues at coordinate 445,226 of JBBPII010000001.1, read as the reverse complement.
TGCACGGCGCGGCGGAAGCGGAACATCGCCTCGCGCCAGAGGTTCATCTTCGCCATCCGCACCCCGAAGTTGTCCTGCGCCTCGGGACGCGTCAGATCGTATCGATGAGCACAACCGGCCACCAGCACGACGGCGGCGACCGCGGAAAAACGGTGCAATATCCGCTTCATCGTTGTTCTCCTCGGCCCGCGAGGTTATCATTCCTGGCGCGGCGCCCACACACCCGCTCCCTCCCTGACGCACCCATCAACGTCATGACCGAGATCTCCCTGCGCGATCGGCTGATCGCGTATGCACTGCTGCCGGCGGTGACGCCGGCCCGTATGCGAATGCTTCTCGAGTATTTCGAATCGCTCAGCGACGTCTGCAAGGCACCCACCCGACTGTTACAGGGTCTGCTTAGTATCGACGCCGCCGCCGCCGAAGACATCCTCGCCCCGTTACGGAATGACGACATTCGGAAGCAGGTCGAAACGCTGCGCTCCACCGCCGTCACCCTCGCCGACGACGACTACCCGAGCCTTCTCAGGCAGATCGTCGACCCGCCGCCCGCCCTTTTCTTTCGCGGCGATCCCGCCCTGGCGCGCAAGCCGTCGGTGGCCATGGTCGGCTCGCGCCGCGCCTCGCCGTACGCGCTCAACGCCGCCGGGCACCTGGCGTCGCAGCTCGTCTCCGCCGGCATCGCCGTGGTGTCCGGGCTGGCGCGCGGCGTCGACGCGGCGTCGCACACCGCGGCGCTCGACGCCGGCGGCACCACCATCGCCATCCTCGGCACCGGCATCGACGTCGTCTACCCCCGTTCGCACCGGCGCCTGTTCCGCGCCATCGAGGAGCGAGGCCTGATCCTCACCGAGTTCCCGCCCGGCACGCCGCCGCTGCCGGCGCACTTTCCCATCCGGAACCGCTTGATCTCCGGCATCTCCCTCGGCACGGTGATCGTGGAAGCGACGAGCCGCAGCGGCTCACTGATCACCGCCCGCATGGCCGCGGAGCAAAACCGCGAGGTCTTTGCCGTCCCGGGACCGATCTTCGCCGCCGGTTCCGAGGGACCGCATCGGCTGATTCAGTACGGCGCGAAGCTGGTCCACGACGCGAATGACATCCTCGACGAGTTGCCCGGCGGCTTGCGCCTGCCGAAAAGCGAGGCCCCGCCCCCGCCCGAGTCACCGCTGGCCGAGGTGCTGGAGGTCTTCCGGAAGGAGGAGGCGACCCACATCGACGCCGCGGCGGAGCGGCTGCAGCGGCCGATCGCGTCGGTGTCGGAGGCCGTGTTGCAGCTCGAGCTGGGCGGGTGGTTGCGGGCGCTGCCGGGAGCCAGGTATGTGCGGGTGAAGTAATGCCCTCATCCGCCGCTCCGCGGCACCTTCTCCCGCAAGCGGGAGAAGGACAACCTGGCCCCTCTCCCGCCTGCGGGAGAGGGTGGCCCTGAGCGTAGCGAAGGGCCGGGTGAGGGTTAGCGCGCCGCGTACTTCTTCGCCACGACGGTGATGATGGCGATCGGGAGGCCGATTTTCAGCAGCGTCTTGACCGCCTTCGGGAAGCCGAAGCCGGCCAGGAAGCCGAGCACCGCCCCGCCCGCGGCGAGCTGCGGCGCGTGCGCGGCAGCGACGGCCTTGAGATCGAGTGTCGTCCGCAGCTTTTGGTCGAGCTCATCGATCCGCTCGCCGACGCCGTTGCGCGCCCGGCCGATCTCCTGCTCGATCGCTTCCTTTTCGTCTTTCATGGCCGGCTCCTGGCCCGCGCGATGTCATCTTTGATGGTCGCGATGTCGGTCTTGATGTTCTCGATCGACGCGGCCGGCACGAACTCCACCGCGGCGAACTTCTTCTTCCCCATCACCGCCAGGACGGCGGCGGCGGCGAAGAGCACCAGCGTCACGATGAGCGTCGACAGCCACGGCGGGACGCCGAGGGCCACCAGGCCGAGGACGATGGTGACGAAGAGAAAGGCCAGGCCGAGGACGGCGAGGAAGACGGCCGCGGCGAACATGGCGATGCCGCCGCCGAGATTGGCCACCGTGTGCTTGATCTCGAGCTTGAGCAGCGCGATCTCGCTGCGGAAGAGCAGCGAGAGATCGGCGGTCAGCTCTTTGATGATCGTGCCGAGCGACCGCCCGGAGTCTGCTTCTGCTGCTGAATTGCGCGACATATCATTGCGGACTGAGCAAAAGGAGTGCCTCGCGCATGGCGCCCGATTTCATTGAGCTGGTAAAAGACTTCCGCTTCGAGGCTGCGCATTATCTACCGAACGTACCGGAAGGACACAAGTGCCGCCGCATGCACGGCCACTCCTTCCGCGGCGAAGTCGCCGTGCGCGGCCACGTCGACACCAATACCGGCTGGCTGATCGACTTCGCCGATCTGAAGCGCTGCGTCGACCCCATCGTGGCCCGCCTCGATCACTACCTGCTCAACGAAGTGGAAGGGCTGGAGAACCCCACCGCCGAGCGCGTCGCCGTCTGGATCTGGGAGCACCTCGCGCCGAAGCTCCCGCAGTTGCACCGGGTGACGATCGAGGAGACGTGCACGTCGCGGTGCCACTATTTCGGGCCGGTTGCTACGTCCGGGTAGGTGCCTGCACCGGCGTACCGCGAAGAAGACCAGCGACGCTGAGATCCTCATCGATCTGAGGCCAATGAATGATCTCTCCATCACCGAGCAGCTCCCAATCCTGCCGCTGATCGGCCGGGGCATGCAGAAGGAGCGGAAACCAGGCAAGCGGCGTACTGATTCTTCTCCCGTCGGCGAGGTCTACCACCAGCTCATCGTCAGTGACGGCGACATTCATCGCCCGAGGATCAGCTTCATTCGCCAAAACGCTCATGCCATTGCCTCAGGAAATCGTGTTCATGTTCTGAAATGATCGCTTCGATCCGACGAAGTTCATGAGCTGGAAACCGGGTGTTCTTCTGAAGTCGAACAGGTGACAGCCAGAATTTGGCAAGGCAATTGTCGCGCCTTGCGTGAACATGCGGCGGTTCAGTCCGATCGTTACTGGCAAAGAGGAATCGATAGGGTCCGATCCGCGCAAGTGTTGGCATCCGGCAACGGCCGAACCTTACGTCGAACAGAAAGAGGATGCAAATTGCGCAACGACTACCGCCGCGTAGCGACGATCCTCAGCTTCATCACCCGATCCTGGTTCCGCCCGAGCGACGGCAGCGAGATGACGCAGGCGCCGTCCTGCTGGTTGCCGCTGATGGTCGCCGCGCTTCATGATCCAGTCGCCGGCCAGGGCGACCTCCGTGACGCCGGGGGGGAGCCACACCTGCACGGTCGGATTGGCGATGGGGCGGCCGCTGCGGTTGGCGAGGCGGACGCCGAACATCGTCTTGTCCTTGAGCCGCTCCACAGTTCGATCCGGAATTTCAACGACCGCCTGCAGCGCAACCTCGACACGGTAAAGAAATTCGATCAGCCCTTCGCCCTCTATTGGATCAAGGCCAGCGAGGACGACGCCACCCTCAACCGCTCGCTGGCCCAGCTCTGTCGCCAGGAGGACATCGTCTGCCACAACCGCAACGGCGAGTTCGTAGCCATCCTCACCGGCACCGACCAGAACGGAGTGAAGGGATTCGAGAATCGGATCAGCGAAAAGCTGGGCCAGAGGCTGGATCGCACGAAACGCGGCTACTCGCTGTACAACGGATGACATGTGTAGGGGCGCCCGCCGGGCGCCCCCTATAATTCGCGCCGCCATGAAACCCCCGCGCGCGCAGCTCGAAGACGCCCTCGCTTCCCTCGCCGCGCCCGGCCTCCGCTATGCGGACGTCCGCTTCACCGCCACCCACGACCAGCACGTGCGCGTCCGCAACGGCGAAGTGGAGAACCTCGCCTCGACCGTCGACCGCGCCGTCGGCGTCCGCGTCCTGGTGGGCGACGGTTGGGGCTTCGCCGCCTCCAGCGACACCTCCGAGGAGGCGCTGCGGCGGACGGCGCGACGCGCGCTGGAGGTTGCGGCGGCGAGCAACATCGCCTCCACACAGCAGGTCACCCTCAGCGACGTCGAGCCGCACGTCGCCACATGGTCGTCGGCGTATCGCATCGACCCATGGTCCATCCCGCTCGAGGCGAAGATCCAACATCTCCTCGCCGCCACCGAGCCGATGCGCGGCGACGCCCGCATCCACCAGGTCTCCGGCGACTTGTCGTGCTATCGGCAGGAGAAGGTATTCGCGTCGACCGCCGGCAGCTACCTCGAGCAGACCACCACCGAGATGGGCGCCGGCATCGAGGCCGTGGCCATCGACGACGGCGAGTTCCAGCGCCGCACCTATCCGAATCCGTTCGGCGGCGACTTCCAGGCCTCGGGATGGGAGTTCATCGAACACCTCGACCTCGCCGGCAAGGCGCTGGAGATCCGCGACGAAGCGCTCGCCCTGCTGCGCGCCCCCAAGGCCCCAGCCGGCCGGTTCGATCTGATCATCGGTTCCTCGCAGCTCGCCCTGCAGGTCCACGAGTCGTGCGGCCACCCCACCGAGCTCGATCGCGCCCTCGGCCTGGAGATCTCGCTGGCCGGCGGCTCGTTCCTGCAGCCGCCGATGCTCGGCAACTTCCGCTACGGGTCGGACCTGGTGAACATCGTCGCCGACGCCACCATCCCCGGCTCCATCGGCTCGTTCGCCTTCGACGACGACGGCGTCCCCGCCCAGCGCTTCCACCTCATCGAGAACGGCATGTTCGTCGACTACCTCACCGGCCGCGACACCGCCCCCGCCATCGGCCGCGCGTCGAACGGCACGGTGCGCGCGGAGACGGCGGCGCGCATCCCCATCATCCGCATGACCAACATCAACCTCGAGCCGGGCGCGACGCCGCTGGCCGACCTCATCGCCGACACCAGGCGCGGCATCTTTGTCGACACCAACAAGTCGTGGTCCATCGATGACGTGCGCCTCAATTTCCAGTTTGGCTGCGAGGTGGCGTACGAGATCGAGAACGGCCGCCTCGGACGCCTGCTCCGCAACCCGCTCTACGGCGGCGTGACGCCCGACTTCTGGCGCTCGTGCGACGCCGTCGCCGACCGCGCGAGCTGGCAGATCTGGGGGCTGCCGAATTGCGGGAAGGGCGACCCGATGCAGACCATGCGCGTCGCGCACGGCGCGCCGGCGGCGCGGTTTAGGAACGTCGAGATGGGATGATGGCGTTGCGGGGTCTCGCAGTCGCGAGGTCTCGAAGCGGAGCTCCGCGAGACCGCGAGACCCCGAGACCCCGAGACCAGGAATGCGCAGCCAACCCGATTCATACGCAATCCTCGACGAGGCGCTGAACGCGGCAAACGCGGATGAGGCGGACGCCCTCTTCGTCTCCACCGACCAGAACATCACCCGCTTCGCCAACTCCAGCGTGCACCAGAACATGTCGGAGCTCAGCGCCGAGCTGACCCTGCGGGTGATCGTCAACAACGCCGTGGGCGTCGCGTCGACGACGGCCTTCGACGCGGAGGAGATCGCGCGCACCGCGGCGCTGGCGCGCGAGGCGGCGCGGCACGGCGACGCGCTGCAGAACTTCTCCGGACTCTATCGCGACGCCGAGCCCGCGCCGACGCTGCGCACCTTCGACCAGCGCGTCGCCGCCATGCCGCCCGCGGACAAAGCGCGCGCGCTGCGCACCATGTTCGACCGCGGCCGCGAGAGGAGCGTCGCCTTCGCCGGCGCGTACGGCACCGGCGCCTCGTCGTACGCCTGCGGCAACAGCCATGGCGTCCGCCGCTACTGCACGGCGACCGCATCCAGCGCCTCGGTCATCGCCATCGGCGCGAACGCTTCCGGCTACGCCGCCGCCACCGCCCGTGACGACGTCGACGTCGTGGCCCTCGGCGACGAGGCCGTCGTCAAGGCCACACTTTGTGCCGGCGTGGAGAGCGAGCTCGCACCCGGCGCATACGACGTCATCCTCGAGCCCGCCGCCGTCGGCGAAGTCCTCGAATGGCTGGACATGATTGCCTTTTCCGGCTCGGCGTTCGACGACGGCTCCTCCTTCTTCGTCGGCAACATCGGCAAGCAGATTCTCGGAACGAACCTCACCATCGCCGACGACGCCGTCGACGAGTCCTTCCTCCCCTTCCCGTTCGATTTCGAGGGCCTTCCGAAGCGCCGCGTCGCTCTCGTGGAGCGCGGCGTGATCCGCACCCCGGTGGTCGACAAGGCCTACGCCGACCGCCTGGCCCTCCCCCCCACCGCGAACGGCTGGTCCCTCGGCGGCGCCGACCACGGCCACCCGTTCCACCTCGCCATCGACAGCGGCGACGCCACGCGGGAGGAGCTGATCGCCTCGACGAAGAACGGCATCTGGGTCACGCGCTTCAACTACGTGAACGGCCTCCTGGAGCCGAAGGCGGCGCTGATGACCGGCACCACGCGCGACGGGACTTTTCTGGTCCGCAACGGAGAGGTGGCCGCCCGCCTCCCCAACCTCCGCTGGACGCAGTCGATTGTGGAGGCCTTCTCTCGCATCGACGGCCTCACCCGCGAGCGCCGCCGCGTCGGAACCTGGTACAACGAGGTCGGCGGAATGTTGCTACCCACCATGAAGATCAGCGGTTGGAACTTTTCTTGAAGCTCCGAGCAGCCTAAGCAATGTCGCAATACATCCTTCGAAGGCTCGTTCAGATGATTCCGATCACCTTCGGCATCATCACCCTCGTCTTCTCCCTCATCCATCTCATCCCCGGCGATCCGGCGGTGCAGATCGCCGGCGAGAGCGCACGGCCGCAGGACGTGATTGCCGTTCGCAAGGCGCTCGGCCTCGATCAGCCGCTCTTGACCCAGTACGGCAATTACCTCAATCGCCTCGTCCACGGCGACCTCGGGAAGTCGTTCCAGACCGGCGAGAGCGTGACAGCGCAGATCCGCACTCGCTATCCGGCCACTCTGCAGCTCGCCTTCGGCGCGATGTTCATCGCCCTGCTCGTGGCCTTCCCTCTCGGAATCATCTCGGCGATCTATCGAAACTCGTGGATCGACAACGTGGCGCGGTTCTTCGCCCTGATCGGCGTCTCGATGCCCAGCTTCTGGTTCGGACCGCTGCTGATCATCGCCTTCGCCATCAACCGCGAATGGTTCCCCGTCTCCGGACGCGACGGCTTCCGCTCGATCGTCCTTCCCTCGCTGACCATGGGACTCGCGCTGGCCGCGATCCTGACGCGGATGATCCGCACCAGCCTCGCCGACGAGCTGACGCAGCTCTACGTCACCACCGCCGTGGCCAAGGGCGTCACGCGCGGGCGGGCCATCTTCCGCCACGCGTTGAAGAACGCCCTCATCCCGGTCATCACCGTCGTAGCCCTGCAATTCGGATCGCTGCTCACCGGCGCCATCATTACCGAGCAGATCTTCTCGTGGCCGGGACTGGGACGGCTGCTCCTGCAGTCGATCTCCACGCGCGATTACCCCCAGGTGCAGGCGTCGATTCTGGTCATCGCCCTGACCTACATCTTCGTGAACTTCGCCAGCGACCTGCTGTATGGGGTCGTGGATCCGAGGATCAAGCTCGAATGAAGCGATTCCTGCGGAACTTCGCTTTTACCTCCGGCCTGATTCTGACGGTCGTGCTGGTGCTCGTCGCCGTCGCCGCACCGCTGCTGGCGCCCTTCGATCCGAGCGAGCAGGACACGGCGCGGCGTCTCGAGGCGCCTTCGAAGCAGCACCTGCTCGGCCTCGACGATCTCGGGCGCGACGTCCTCTCCCGCATTCTGTTCGGCGCGCGCGTCTCGCTGCGCGTCGGCTTCAGCGTTGTGTTCCTGGCGTCGATCGTCGGCGTCACCCTCGGCGCGATCTCCGGCTACTTCGGCGGCTGGGCGGACACCATCATCATGCGCCTCACCGACATCCTCCTCGCCTTCCCCGGCATTCTCCTGGCCATCGCCCTGGTCGCCGTCCTCGGCCCGAGCCTCAACAACGTCATCCTGGCGCTGGCGGTCATCGGGTGGGTCGGATACGCACGCCTCGTGCGCGGGCAGGTTCTGAAAGTGCGCGAGATGGAGTTCGTCACCGCGGCGAAGGCCCTCGGCGCGCGCTCGCCGCGGGTGATCGTCCGCCACGTCCTCCCCAACGTCATCAACCCCGTCATCGTCATGGCCACGCTCGGCCTGGCCGGCGCGATTCTGTCCGAGGCCGCGCTGTCTTTCCTCGGCCTCGGCGTTCAACCCCCCACCCCATCATGGGGCGCCATGCTCACCGCCGGCCGCCGGTACCTCGGCCTCGCCAACCACCTGGCCATTTTCCCCGGCGCCGCGATCATGCTCGCGGTCATGGGCCTCAATTTCCTCGGCGACGGCCTCATCGACGCGCTCGATCCGAAGTACCGGAAAGAGGTCTGATTCCACAGCGAGTAGAGGTTGCGCGATGTTCCTTTCGCCGAGGTATCCTCGGGCCATGGAAGTGCAAGAGCTGGCGACGCTGATTCAGACGGGGCTGAAAGACCTGGCAACTCGCATCGATAAAACGAATGCACACCTCGGTTCGCGCATCGATGAAACGAATTTACACCTCGGTTCGCGCATCGAAGGCCTCCGCGAGGAGATCCGCAAAGTCGACGAGCGCGTGACCAGCGTCGACGGCCGTCTGCGCGACGTCGACGGTCGGCTCGTAATGCTCAACATTAAGATGCTCACGGTCGAGAATCGAATTACCAACGTCGCCGGTCACGTCGTTCGTATCGAAGATCAAATCCATCAGACAAACATTCAGGTCGAGGGCCTCTACGGCAAGATCGAGCTGGTCGCCGAAGGAATCGAGAACCTCAACGAGAAAATGGACCGGCACATCACCGAAAACGACCGTCAATTCGACGAGATCCGCAAAGTCGTCCGCCTCGTCTAGCGACGCTTAAAAACCACCACCGCCCGCGCGAGCCCGTCGCGGTACGTCCCTCTAGGGGCGAAGCCGTGGCGGTACAGCGCAGCGGCGACGGCGCGATCGCGGAGATCCGCCTCCCACAGCGCGGCCGCGTCGGCGGCGTCCAGCGCGGCGTCAAGTTCGCGCGGCGGCGTGCCGACGTCGCGCACCTGCATGCGATCGCCCAGGTACAGCCGGTCGCCGTAGGCCCACATCTGCGAGAGAACGACGATGCGGACGCCCGGGTCGGCCCCGAGCGCCCGCGCCGCCATCACCGCCGGCTGCGACTTCCGCGCGACGAAGCGGATTCCGTACAGATTCCAAAGGATCGAGATCGCCAGAAGCGCGATGGCCAGGCCGCGATGCCGGCGCCAGAGGATCGCCAGTCCCGACGCGGCGATGATCAGCGCGAACGGGATCATCACCTGCAGATAGCGAAGCTCCTTGTGCCGCACCAGCGAGAATGCCGCGAGCGGGACGAGCACGAACCACCAAAGGCGATGCTTCCGGGCCAGCCACAGCGCGGGCAGCAGCGTCGGAGCCAGCCATCGCGGTATGTTCGCGAGATACCACCATGGCGCCTGTACCTTCACCCGCGAGGCGAAGTCCGGCTCGAGCACCGTCAGCCGCGCAAAGTTGATGAAACTGCTGAACGGCGCGCCGTAGGTGATCCAGTCGTATGCCCCAACTATAGTAACGATTGATATAGCTGCGCCGGCCAGAAGAGGGAGCCGGCGTTTCGCCACGATCAGCAGCGGGATGAGAAACGCGATCTCGCTGAAGCGGTCCGCGAAGGCGACGCCCGCCAGCAGCCCCGCCGCGAAGGGCCACCGCTCGACCACGACTACCGCGGAGACGACGCAGCACGCCGCGAGCGTGCGCGGATAGGTCGTGCTGCCGAAGCCGAGCGGAATCCAGTGCGTGGCGAAAAGGAGAGCCGGCAGAATGCCGCCCAGGCGATAGACGAGCCAGAGGGTGACCGCCGTCAGCGCCATGAACGGCAGCGTCGCCGCGAAGATCAGCCGGCCGGTGTCGCCGATCCCCAACCTGCCCGCCATCCAGACGAACGGCGCGACGACGAAGTCCGGCACGAACAGACTCCGGATTTCCCACGGCCCGTATGCGAATCCGCGCGCCCGGCGGAAGGCCTCGCCCAGCACCTCCACTTCGTCGCCGGTGAGGAAGCCGAAATAGCGGTGGGCGAGGAAAAGCTGGACCAGCGCCACCGTCATCCCGAGCGTAGCGAGGGACCTGGTAGGACGTGCGGTGCGCAGAGGATCATTTATCGCGCCGCCCGCGCGCCCAGATCCCTCGCTCACGCTCGGGATGACACGCATCATTCGACCAGCGCCAGGAACTCCTCCTCCGTCAGCACCGCCACGCCGAGCGACTTCGCCTTCTCCAGCTTCGATCCGGCCGCGTCACCGGCCACGACGTACGAGGTCTTCGACGACACCGACCCCGACGCCTTGCCGCCCTCGCGCTCGATCAATTTGTGGATCTCGTCGCGCGAGAACCGGGTGAGCGTTCCGGTGACCACGACGGTCTTGCCGGCCAGGCGACTGCCGGTCGCCGACGCCACGAACCGCGGCGCCACGCCCAGCCGCTGCATCTTCGCCATCCGTTCGCGATTGGCGGGGACGGAGAAATAGAACGTAATCGCCTCCGCCACTTTCGGGCCGATCTCCGCCACCTCGATCAGCTCCTCGGACGTGGCGCTCATCAGCGCTTCGATGGACTGGAATCGCTCGGCCAGCAGCTTCGCCGCCCGCTCCCCGACCATCCGGATGCCGATGGCGAAGAACAACCGCGACAGGTCGTTCGTCTTGGAGCGTTCGATTTGCTCGACTAGGTTGCGCGCGGACTTTTCTCCCATCCGCTCCAGCGCCGCGAGCTGCTCGACGGTCAGCTCGTAGATCGACGCGTAGTCGGTTACCAGGCCGGCGTCGAGCATCGACTGCACCCGTTGCCATCCGAGCCCCTCGATGTCCATCGCCTTGCGCGAGCCGAAGTGAGTGATCGACTGCAGCACGATCGCCGGACAGCCCTGATTGATGCAGCGGAGCGCCACTTCCTCTTCGAACTTGTGCAGCGGCTGCCCGCAGACAGGGCACTGCTCCGGCGGGTGGAACATCTTCGCCCCGCGCGGCCGCTTGTCCTTCAGGACGTCGACCACTTTGGGGATGATGTCGCCGCCCTTCTCCACCACGATGCTGTCGCCGATGCGCACGTCCTTGCGCGCCAGCTCGTCGAAGTTGTGCAACGACGCGTTGACCACCTTCGTGCCGCCGATGCGCACCGGATCGAACTCCGCCACCGGCGTCACCGCGCCGGTGCGCCCCACATACACGTTGATGGCCCGCACGATCGTTTCCGCCGCCTCGGGTGGGTATTTGAAGGCCACCGCCCACCGCGGCACCTTCGACGTCGCGCCGAGCTCCATCTGCTGCTCGCGGCGATTGACCTTGACCACGATGCCGTCGATCTCGAATCCGAGGTCGTGGCGATGATCGCGCCAGCGCTCGATGAATGCCTCGACCGCGGCGATGTCGGGAAAGATGCCGCGCTCGGGGTTGAGCGGGAAGCCGAGCGTCTCCAGCAGCGCGTAGGCCGCCGACTGCGACTCGACCCGCACGCCGTCCGCGGCGACGAGGTGGTAGACGTACGCGCTCAACCGCCGCGCCGCGGCCAGCTTCGGATCCTTCTGCCGCAGCGAGCCCGCCGCCGCGTTGCGCGGATTGGCCAGTTGCTCCTCGTCGTCGAGGCCCTCGTTGAGTTTCGCGAAGTCTTTTTTCGCGATGTAGATCTCGCCCCGCACCTCGAGGCGCTTCGTCTTCGCGTCGATATGCAGCGGCAGCGCGTGCACGGTGCGGACGTTGGGCGTGACGTCGTCGCCGCGGACCCCGTCGCCGCGCGTCGCCGCGCGCACCAACGCCCCGTTCTCGTACAGCAGATCGATCGACACGCCGTCGATCTTCAGCTCCGCCTCGTATTCGACTTCGTCCGTGCCGAGGCCGCGTTTGACGCGCGCGTCCCACTCGCGCAGCTCCTCCACGGTGTACGCGTTGTCGATCGACAGCATCGGCGGGTCGTGAATGACCGTGCGGAACTCCTCGATCGGCGCGCCCCCCACCCGCTGCGTCGGCGAGTTCGGATCGAAGTGCTCCGGATTCGCCGCCTCCAGCTCCTGCAGCCGGCGGAGCTGTCGGTCGAAGTCGAAGTCGCTGATCTCGGGCTTGCCTTCGTAATAGAGGCGGTTGTGGCGCTCCAGGTCGGCGCGCAGTTTTTCCATTTCGCGTTTGGGAGTCATGGCGCGCGGAACGCCGCCGTCTCGGCGGCTGGCTCGGCGGCGTCACGCCGCCGCGGGCGAGGACGCCCACGGGCCAGCCGGCGGGACGCCGGCGCTCCTTTATGCCCGCGAAAGATATCGCGACCGTTCAACGATCCGCTCCGTGAACCCCATGGCCCGCAGCCGCCCGTCGATGAGCGCCAGAAACTCCCGCCGCCCCTTGACCAGATTGAGATTCAGCGCCGCGAAGCGCATCCCGCGCGGCGTGTCGTAGTAGACGATCAGGCGGTCGCCGCCGATCATCTGCTCGGTTCCGCGCACGTCCGCCCAGCGGATGACGCGGGCGCGGAGGTTGTGGAGCGGCCGGAGCACAACGCGCTCGGCATCTACTACCGCGACCGGCCGCAGCGTCCCGAGCCACACTTTCAGCCCTCCCAGCCAGAGCGTGGCGACGTAGACCCACAGCGCCCGCTCGCCGATCCAGGTGATGGTCAGCGACGCCGCGGCAGCCACTAGGACGATGGAAAGGCCGGCGCGGCGCACCCACGGCCGGAACGGAAAGACTTGCGCTGTCACACACATAGCTTAAGCTTCAGCCCGGTATGGCTTTCGCATCAGGGGGCCTGGCGGCCGATCGCGATCGCATGGTCAACAGACTGGATGGGACCGGGAAAAAAATCCTCGTCATCGACGACGACCTGGCCATCCGCGTCCTCTTGCAGGCCGTGCTGCGGCGGATGAAGTTCGAAGTCGAGCTGGCCGAGGACGGTGCGGCGGGGCTGGAAAAAGTGCGGAGCAACGGCACGTTCGATCTCATCCTCCTCGATCTCATGATGCCGCGCCTCAACGGATACGAGTTCATCGAGAAGATCACCGAGGAGATGCCCACCACCCGGCCGCACATCATCGTCTTCACCGCCGCCGGAAAGCGCGGCGTGGAGAAGATCCCCGCCAACGCCGTCTGTAATTCCATCCTCAAACCGTTCGATCTCGAGAAATTCATCGAGATGATCAGGGATTGCGTGAGCCGCAACCATCACCCCACATGATTTGCTAGTGTTTGCGGATGCTTAGCGCCGCGATTGCCCTCTTTCTCGCCGCCGTCACGCCCGCCCCGCCGCCCGACTTCGCCGCGGCCCTCAAGCCGCTGAAGTTCCGCGAGATCGGCCCCGCGACCATGGGCGGGCGCATCGACGACGTCGCCGTCGTCGAGAGCGATCCCGACATCGTCTACGTGGCTACCGCCTCCGGCGGGGTGATGAAAACCGAAAACGGCGGCACGACGTGGGAGGCGGTCTTCGACGACCAGCAGACCTCGAGCATCGGCGCCATCGCCGTCGCGCCGTCCGATCCGTCGATCGTCTGGGTCGGCACCGGCGAGGCCAACAACCGCCAGAGCTCCTCGTGGGGCAACGGCGTCTACAAATCGACCGACGCCGGAAAGTCCTGGCAGCACCTCGGCCTGGCCGAGACGCACCACATCGGCCGCATCGTCGTCCATCCCACCGATCCGAACACCGTCTGGGTCGCGGCGCTCGGACGCCTGTGGGGGCCGTCGAAGGAGCGCGGCGTCTACAAGACCACCGACGGCGGCAAGACGTGGGCGAACGTCCTCTTCGTCAACGAGGACACCGGCATCACCGACATCGACGTCGACCCGAAGAGTCCCGGCACGGCCATCGCCGCCGCGTACCAGCGGCGCCGCACTGTCTTCGGCTTCAGCGGCAGCGGTCACGGCAGCGGTTTGTACAAGACCACCGACGGCGGCGCGACATGGAAGAAGCTGGAGAAGGGACTGCCGTGGGATCCGAACGCGAAGCCCACCACGCCGCCCGCGGAGCCGGAGACGAAGAACGAGATCGGCCGCATCGGCGTCAGCTTCTACCGCGGCGACAGCCGCATCCTCTACGCACTCGTCGAGCATGCCGCGGGCGGCATCTTCCGCAGCGACGACAAGGGCGAGAGCTGGACGAAGATGTCCGACACCAACCCGCGCGGCAGCTACTACAGCCAGGTGCGCATCGATCCGAACAACGACCAGCGCATCTGGGTCATGGGCGCGCAGATGTACACCTCCGACGACGGCGGCAAGACGTTCAAAACGAACCTGGTGCAGCGCATCCACGGCGACTATCACGCCATGTGGATCAATCCGCGCGATTCCAACCACATGGTCGCCGGCTCCGACGGCGGCATCCACTTCAGCCGCGACCGCGGCCGCACCTGGGATTTCACGAACAACGTCCCCCTCGGCCAGTTCTACGAGATCGGCCTCGATATGGCCAAGCCGTACAAGATCTGCGGCGGCCTGCAGGACAACAACGTCTGGTGCGGCCCGAGCATGTCGTTCGAGCCGCGCGGCATCGCCAACAGCGACTGGTTCACCGTCGGCGGCGGCGACGGCTTCTACGCGCAGATCGATCCTACCGACCCGAACATCGTCTACGCCGAGTCGCAGGACGGCAATCTGCTGCGCCGCGACCTCCGCATGCACGAATCGCGGAACATCCGCCCTCCCGCGCCGGAGGGCGAGCGCTATCGTTTCCAGTGGAACTCGCCGATCGTCATCTCCGCCTTCGATCCGAAGACGATCTACTACGCCGCCAACTTCGTCTTCCGTTCGCCGGATCGCGGCGACAGTTGGACGCGCCTCAGCCCTGATCTGACTAATGGCCAGGAGCGCGACAAGCTCCCCATCATGGGCCGGGTACCCGACAAGTTCACGCTGTCGCGCCACGACGGCGTGCAGAACTTCCCATCCATCACCACGATCAGCGAGTCGCCGTTGAATAAAGACCTGCTGTGGGCCGGAACGGACGATGGCAACGTGCACGTCAGCCGCGACGGCGGCAAGAGCTGGAAGAACGTCGCGGACAGAATCAAAGGCGTTCCGAAGGGCACCTACGTCAGCCGCCTCATCGCCTCACGCCATGCCGAGGGAACCGCGTACGCCACATTCGACGGGCATCGCAGCAACGACTTCGGCGTCTACGTCTACATGACCGGCGACTTCGGCGAGAGCTGGAGGCCGATCCGTACCGGCCTCCCCGACGACACCGGCGTGGTGAACGTGATCCGCGAGCACCACCGCAATCCGAAACTGCTGTTCGCCGGAACCGAGCACGGGCTCTACGCGTCGCTCGATCAGGGCGCGCGCTGGTGGCGGATGAAGATGAACCTGCCGACGGTCCCCGTCGACGACATCGCCATCCATCCGCGCGACAACGATCTCGTCCTCGGCACTCACGGCCGATCCATCTGGATCCTCGACGACCTCACGCCGCTCGAGCAGTTGAGCGACGCGGTGCTCGCCGCCGACCTCCACCTCTTCGATGTCCGCCCGGCCACCATCTGGCACCTGCAGAACCGCAGCGGCTCCACCGGCCACAGGCAGTTCCTCGGTCCCAATCCGCCCAACGGCGCGCTGATCACCTACTACCTGAAGGCCAAGCCCGGCGAGAAGGAGCGCGTCCGCATCGTCGTCAGCGACAAAGACGGCAAGATGGTCCGCGAGCTGGACGGCGACAAGGAGCCGGGCATCAATCGCGTGGTGTGGAACTTCCGCGTTCGGTCGCTGACCGCGGCGCCGCCGCGCGAGGGCGAGTCCTCTGAATCCACCGAATCGTCCGAGCAGCCGAGCGGTGGTGGCGGCGGCGGGTTCGGTGGCCAGGCCGCGCCGCGCGTCGAGCCGGGCGAGTACACCGTCAAAGTGACCGTCGGCAAGAACGACCAGACCAAGAACGTCGTCGTCGTCGAAGACCCGCGCATCGTCATCTCCGCCGAGGATCGCGCGGCGCGGCGGCAGGCCATCGCGCAGCTCTCGCAGATGGCGACCACCGCGTCGACGGCGCAGCGATCGCTGACCGGCCTCCGCACGGCGCTCAACACCGAGATCGAGGCCTGGAAGAAGCCCGGCGCCGCGAAGCCGGCGGACAACATCCAGAAAGCCACCGAGGAGCTGCTGAAGAAGGTCGACGAGACGTGTAAGAGATTCGCCAACGTCTCGCAGTGCGGCGAGCGCGCCGCGGCGCTCGGAGCCGCCGGCCCGCCGCTGGTCTACATGCCGCCCACCGTCACGCAGCGCGTCACGCAGTTGCTCACCGCCATCGACAACTACACCGCCACACCCTCGGCCTGGCAGCTCGATCAGATCAAATTGCTCGACGGCATGCTGAAGGAGTCCGGCGCCGCCGCCCGGAAGCTGACCCAGGACGAGCTCGCGGCGCTGAACAAGATGATGAACGAGGCAGGCGTGGCGCACATCGTGATCCCGCCGCCAAGAGCTACCGGCGCAGGGCCCACTCCACCTGAGAAATGATTCCCATCGCGATCGTCGCCTCGCGCGCGTCGAGATCGGCGCGCGCGGCGATGGCGCGCAGGTCGTCGTAGATCCGGTCGGGATTGTTCGCCTGCAGGAATCCGACTTCGAGCAGTAGCGCCTCGGCGCGCTCGTGCAGGCGTTCGATGAGCGCGGCGGGCGCGAGCTCCCGCGGCTGGGCGGGCCGCTCGACCGTCGACAGCTCATAGCAGAAGACGCCGACAGACTGGGCGAGGTTCATGGTCGGGAACGCGGGAGAGGTCGGAATGACGGCGGTGCGCTGGCATTGCACGAGCTCCTCGCGCGTGAGGCCGCTGTCCTCACGGCCAAAGACCAGCGCGAGCGTCTGCGACTCGACGTGCAAGCCCGCCACGTCCGCCGGCGCGAGGTCGACGGGCGTGGTCCGCGCACGCGCCGAGGTCGTGGCGACGGTGACGTGCGCGTCGGCGATGGCGTGGTGCAGCGTCGGCGCGAAGCGCGCGTTCGCGACGACGTCGTCCGCACCGCTCGCCCACCACCACGCCAGCGGATGCAGCTCCGGATGCTCGCCGACGATCCAGAGATCGCTGAATCCGAAGTTCTTCATCACCCGCGCCGCGGCGCCGACGTTGCCCGCTTCGCGCGGTTCGACCAGAACGATCCGCAGTGACATGGATACAATCTACGCCATGCTGACAACACTGCTGTTCGCCGCGGCGGTCGCCGCGCCGCCACCCGTCGTCTACATCAAAGCCGGCACCCTTATCGACGGCCGCTCCGACACCGCGCGCGCGAATCAGATCATCGTCGTGCGCGGCAATCGCATCGAGAGCGTCGGCGGAAACATGCCCATCCCCGCGGACGCGCGCGTCATCGACCTGTCCGGCATGACGGTGCTGCCGGGGTTGATCGACACGCACACCCATCTCTTTCTCCAGGGTGAGGATCCGGCCGAGGGTGGATACGACGTGCAACTGCTCAAGCAGCCGCTGGCGTACCGCGCCGCGCGGGCCACCGTCTCCGCGCGCCGCGCGCTGGAGCAGGGATTCACCACCATCCGCGATGTGGAGACCGAGGGGGCGGGGTACGGCGACGTCGGCATCAGGATGGCGGTGAACGAGGGGCGCATCCCCGGTCCGCGCATCTTCGCTTCCACCCGCGCCATTTCCACTACCGGCGGCTACAACCTCGAGGGCTACGCGCCGGAGATCGTCGTGCCGAAAGGGGCGCAGATCATCGACGGGCCGGTCGAGGCCCGCAAGGCCGCGCGCGAGCAGCTGGAAAACGGCGCGGACTGGATCAAGGTCTACATGACGCACCGCTCGTGGGTGGACAAGGAGGGCAACCTCGTCTCGCAGCCCACGCTCACCGTCGACGAGCTGCGCGCGATCGTCGATGAGGCACACGGCTGGAAGAAGCGCGTGGCCTGCCACGCGTACGGCGGCGAGGGGCTCCGTCGCGCGCTCGACGGCGGCTGCGACTCCATCGAGCACGGCCTCGATCTCGACGACGCCGCCATCGCCCAGATGGTGCGGCAGGGGACGTGGCTGGTGCCGACGCTCTCGGTCTACTACACGCACAATGACCCGCCCGACACGCCCACCGGAAAGCGCGACCGCGCGCGCGTCGCGCTGCACGAGGTCTCGTTCAAGAAGGCCATGAAGGCCGGCGTGAAGATCGCCTTCGGCACCGATGTCGGCGGCTTTTCATGGACCGACCCGATGGCGCAGGAGTTCACGCGGATGACGGCGTTCGGCATGACGCCGATGGACGCCATCAAGTCGGCGACCTCTCGCGCCGCGGAGTTGCTCGAGCGCACGGGCGAGCTCGGCGTCATCGCGCCCGGCGCCTACGCCGACATCATCGCCGTCGACGGCGATCCGCTGCGCGACGTGAAGGCGCTAGGAGAGGTGCGGTTCGTGATGAAGGACGGCAGCGTCTTCAAATAGATGGAACAAGTCCGGCACTCCTATTGCGGCCAGAACGCCGTCACTTCCTGTGTGGCATTGTCCGTGACGGTCACCATTCCCCAGACCTTTCTGCCTCCGATGGTGATGTCTGCAACCCCGGCGCGCGGAACTCCGGCCGGCGGGGTGAGGTTGACGGCGGCGAACGCAACGCCGTTCACCGGCACCAGCGTGACGTGATGCGTCACCGACGATCCGTTGGCGAAGCGGACGACGACATTGGCGGTCTGCTGCGTCTCGCGCAGTGAATAGACGCGCAGCGTCGCACGGGCCGATCCGCCGATGGCCACGTCGTCGATGGTGAAGGTGTCGTGGAAATCGCCCTCCCGTGCCACGGGTAACGACGTTCCGCTGCTCGCGCGTGATGTCTCGGCAATCCGCGAGGAAACGCGGAATTCGTCATCGACGCCGGCCGGCAGCCGCCGCCGGACCACCCACAGCAGGACACCGCTGTTCGATTCCTCCGCCAGCGCCGCGGACCAATTGAACTGCGTGTCGCAGGAGCCCTCGCAGTATTTGACCGGCACCGGCTGCCGGAAGCGCACCAGCGGGTTGCCCGAGCCGATCAGGTTCTGCGTCGCCCACTGCGATCCGAAAACTCCCGGGCCGTCATAGCCGATCGGGAAGAGCACCGGCTCCAGCGTCTGCGGGTCGGCCGGCGCGGCGGGATCGAAGTAGGTGAAGGCGGCGACGGACGTTCGCGTCCCGATCCTGTCGGTCACCACCACATTCACCGTTCCCGCCGCGTGCGGCGGCGGCGTCACCACCAGCCGATCTCCGCTACCGGGGTTCACGACGTCACCCGCTACCCCATCGAACAGAACCGTCACCGGCGGATCGAACGGTCTGTCGCTGAAGACATCGACCGTCCGTCGCCGGTCGATCGCGGCCCCGACCGGTGAAACGAGAATGCCGGATTCAGCGTCGCGGACGATGAGCGTCGAATGATCCGAGCCGGCCACCAGCTCATAGATGCCCGGCGCCAGCACGCCGACATTCGCCGTCGCCACTGTCGGCGGCACCTCGATGCAGGAGAAGCCGGGCCTCAGGCTCGAGGTCAGGGTGATCGTCGACCCTGATATCGCGAAGTGGCCGACCGGAACGCACTCACCGGAAGAGAACTGCACGCGAACGAACGTGTGCGAGTCCACCGCCGGCGGAAAGATCATCAATGCCCTAAAAGATGTGCGCCTCGTGATGAAGGACGGGAGCGTATTCAAGCTGTCGGGCTCGGCCCGAGCCACCGCGGGCTCGCTGGCGTGAGCGTGCCGCTGCCGTTCTCCGCGAAGTTCGTGATCGACCAGTACGTCAAATCGCCATTTGTCGGGTTTTGAAAGAGGATCGACGCTGTTCCATCACCGGTCAAGTCGGCGGATCCCACGACCACTCCCGGTGCCGCCGGACCAGTCAACGGTCCTTCAGCGGTTCGGTTTCTTCCATCGATCGTCCAGTAGTAAAGCGACAAATCGTTCTGGTTCTGAAACACCAGATCGTCATTGCCGTCGCCGTTCAGGTCCATCGCCGTCACGACCACCCATGTCAGATCTCCGGGCGTATAGCTCCCCACGAAGGCTTCGAAGGACTGAACCGTCGTGCCGTTCAGGAGCCAGCACCACAGCGAGCCATTCTGCTCATTTTGGAACAGGATGTCGGGACGGTCGTCGCCATTGAGATCGAGCACCGCTACCGCTTTCAAGTTGCTATCGATGTGACCAACCAGCGGCGCGACCGTAACGCGCTGAATGGTCTGCTCGTCCAGCGAATACTGCAACGTCCAGTAGAACATGGCTCCCGTGGTCTTATTCTGCAGCACCAGATCGACACTCGTCGCAGAGGTTAGGTTGCCCATGCCGACGATGCGCAGTAACAATCCGGGAGATTCCGTCCCGGGATAAAGAATCGAACCGCTGCCGGCCATTGAGGTGCCATTCATCAGCCAGTACGCCGGCTCGCCGGTTCCGTTCGATTGGAGAACCAGATCGGGTTTTCCGTCGCCGTTCAAATCACCGACTGCTACGACCGTCTTTCCCTGCACCATCAACGCGGTGAGCACATTCCGAGTGATGGTGTGCAGATAGCGATTTCCGAGAATCGGATTGTGCTGAGCGTCGTATAACGGCATCTTTAGCCAATCAACCGGATACAGGCCGCCTCCATCCGGCTTATTCTGGTAATAGCAACCGTCGTAATCCCACTCGTTCAGAATCATCACCCAGTGAATCGTCGCCCCGGTGAAGACCTGCCCGTACGCAGAGTAGAAACCCATTGTGGCTGCGTAGTCGCCGCAAACCTTGCCCGGCGGGTTCAGCATGCCTTCGCGAGAAAATACCACCCATCCCGAGGAACCGTTGCCGCAGGCAAGGACGTAAGGCGACGTCACACCGACGCCCAGAAGGGCGAAGTTGACCGGCGTGCCGTCAATGTATGTTAGAGCACCGGATCCATCGTCGGCGAGCCGAGCGCCACCCGCCTCATACCCGATCAGGTTCTCTGTAATGGGCTTACCGCCGCTGTCCTCCACGTTGCCCACGCCAATGACGTCGCCATTATTCAGGTTAGTTCCGTCGAAGACCCAATGGTCGGCGTTCTGAACCGTATAGCCAGGACTCGCCGGCGTGCCGCCGCTCGGAATCGTAAACGGCCCCGCGATGTCACCGATGTAGATGCCGCAGTTCCGCGTGCCCACACCGACGAGCTTGTTGTCGAATTGCCCGAACTGATCGAGAACCCACCAGGCGTCTGGCCCATTGATGTCGCAAGTGTGGTACTGACCCTTGTCGCAGACAAACGAGGTGGGAATGTTGTTCGCATCGAAGTTGCCGTACTTGACGCGCCAGCAGCAACTGTTTCCGCTCAGGAAGGCGATGTTGCCTCCATTGTTGCGATACTTCGTGAGGTTGTCATACGTCTTTACGCCGAGGTATTCGTCGTGGCCGCGGAAGAGAACGAGCGGGTAGTAGGACAACATCTCTAGGCTGGTGTCGAGCTCGACATCGACGTCGGTGCAGTAATCGACGGCGTAGCCCTGCTGCGAGAGCCAACACACGAACGGATAGTCATACATGAGAGCTTTGGCACACCACATGGTCGTGACCGGGCGCCGCAGCGTCACTTTGAAGTCGGGCGAGCCGGGTGTACGGGCGGGATTCTCATAGAAGTCGTTGTCGTAAGGCGGAATCGGTTTGTCGCTGGGCGTGATTGGGAAGAGTGCCGTGCTGTATGCCTGAATGGTATTGATGTTCCACTTGTACAACATGCTGGCGCCAGGCGTCGGCTTGGGATTCTTCACGACGAACATCACCCACGAGGTCATGATCTGCTCGGTGGATGAGTCCGAGGCGTACGCGGCGATCTCGGCGATATAGATGCCAGTCTTCCATGAGCATGGAATGGTCACCTCGACGGTCGGCGGCCACTTCCAGTCCTCGATGCCGCTCGTGCCGTCGTTGTTCGGCTGCAGTAACGAGCAGTTCACCTCAACGCGGTGGAGGTCGAGCAACGGCTTCGAGACCCATTTCGGGTCACTCGCGGGATCGGAGGCATAGTCCTTTAGTTGGTAAATCCGCACGCCGACGGATGGTGCCGTCGACGAGAGGTGCAACACGAGCGTGGCACTCGGCAGCACGCTGTACACATCCGGATATCCGAACGCGAACGACGCCGGGGGAGGTCCGGAGTTTCCGCAAACGCTGTTCACGAGATTTTCCTCATCGACGCCTATGGGTGTAAGGGCGATATTACGTCACTATACTTTGTTGCGCGCCGCCAGGCAATGGGATCAGTGCGGCCAGATCGTGCGGGCGCCTTTCCTGGAGGGAAACGTGATTGAGAGACTCAACGAGTGCCCGAGTCTTTCGTCACCAGGTCATCGCGCGTTAAATCACTACGTCGATCTTCGTTCGCTCGCACGGAGTTTTCGTGAAGATCTTGACGTACGTGCGCGAGTCGGGCGCTGGCCGAGTGAACTCCAGCGGGACAACGGAGCCGATACAGACGAGAAGGGATAGGGGGCCGTCGCATGCCCCGCGTGTTACCGCGACAGCCGCCTACTGCGGCGTTACCACCGTCACGTGTTGCGTCTGATTGTTGGTGATGGAGATGAACGCCCAGTACGACGGCTTTGCGCTCGACGCATGAGGCCGAACCTCCACGCGGAAGGGCCCCTGCCCGGCCAACTTCGGAAAGATCTGCTCGAGATCGGCCTCGGCGTACGCCGGCGTGTCGCGCGTCGCCGCGCTCAGCTTGACCACGGTCTCGCCGGCCTTCGTGAATGGAGCAGTCATGCGGTGGAAGCGGACCTCCACCGGCGCCCGCGCCGTCTCGAGCGAATAGATCCGCAGCTTCACGCGGTACCGCGCGTCGGTGGGGATGTCGGAGAGGGAGAACGCGCCGGCGCGTAGATCGCGCTCGCGGACCACGGGAACCTCCGTGCCCAGCGCGTCCGCCTGGCGCGTCAGGTCGCGGACGCGCAGACTGAACTGGAGGCCCGCCCCGCCGTCGCGCGGGAGGTACATGATGCGGCCGTGCGGGAAGGGCGCCGACAGCGCGTCGTTGTACTTCAACGTGGTGAGCGCCTCGATCGGTTGAAGACAGGGAGCGACGATACAGACGCGAGTGACGAACGGGCCGTCGAGCTGCGTCACGTCGAACGCATTGCCGTTGTACACCCAGAGATCCGTCGTCCACTGAGATCCGAACGCGCCTTCGCCGGCGAAGATCAGCGGGATGAGGATCGCCTCGTAAGCGGCGCGGTCGACGGGCCCGTTGAGGTCGACGTAACGGAACCCTCCGAACGCGGTGAGTGTCGCCGCGCCGGGGATGGTCACCTTCACCGTCACCGGCCCGGCCGCATGCGGCGGCGGCGCCACCTGGAGGCGAGTCCCGACCGTACTGACCACGGTCGCCGGCACGTCATCGAAGGTCACCGTCGCGTCGAGCGTGTCGGGAAGAGGGTCGACCAGCTCGATCGCCACACCCCCGGATCCGCTGATCGGGCCGACGTTCTCCAGAATGCGGAGCGGCGGATCGGCATCGGCGATCACGATGCTCCGCCGGTCGAGAACCGCGCCGCCCATCGTCGTCACCAGCTCGTACTTCGCCGGCGCCAGCGTGCCGATGAAGAGCGGAACCGACCATTGAGTGATCACCGCGGCGCAGGGAAGAGGCGGCGGCGGCACGATTGTCAGCGTGATGGTCGTGCCGCTGATCGACGCCTTTCCGGGGGCCGGGATGCACGAGCTGCCGGCCGTTCCGGTCACAACCGCCGTAAGCGCGGTGTGCGAGGTCAGCGGACCGGGCGTGAATGAGATGTCGGTGATGGTGTCGGCGGAAGCGCCGGCCGCGCAAACGAGCAGCGCGCATCCGAGGGCGAGACGGGACATGCGATGGGCCTCAGTCGTTCCGCTCGATCCGATAGTTCGGCGCTTCCTTGGTGATCACCACGTCGTGGGCGTGCGACTCGCGCAGCCCCGCCGCGGTGATGCGCACGAACTGCGACTTCGTCCGCAGATCCTCGATGTTGCGCGAGCCGGTGAGTCCCATGCCGGAGCGGAGTCCGCCCACGAGCTGCGGGACCATCGCCGAGAGCGAGCCCTTGTACGGCACTTTCCCCTCGATCCCTTCCGGCACCAGCTTCGAGACCTCGTCCGCGTCTTCCTGGAAGTAGCGGTCCTTCGATCCGGCCTGCATGGCGCCGATGGAGCCCATGCCGCGGTACGCCTTGAAGGTGCGCCCCTGATAGAGGATCGTCTCGCCCGGCGCCTCGTCGGTGCCGGCGAAGAGCGACCCGATCATCACGCAGTGCGCGCCGGCGGCGATCGCCTTGGTGATGTCGCCGGAGAACTTGATCCCGCCGTCGCTGATGATCGGCACGTCGTACTTCTCGGCTGCGCGCGCGCACTCCATCACCGCGGAGACCTGCGGCACGCCCGCCCCCGCCACCACCCGCGTGGTGCAGATGGAGCCGGGGCCGATGCCGACCTTCACCGCGTCGACGCCGAGCTGGATCAGATCGGTCGCCCCTTCGTAGGTGGCCACGTTGCCGGCGATGAGCGGTGTGTCCGGGAAGAGCTTCTTGAACTGGCGGATGACGTCCATCACCCCCTCGGAATGGGCGTGCGCGGAGTCGATGACCACCACGTCGACCTTGGCGTCGATGAGCGCGCGCGCCCGGTCCAGCCCTTCCTTCCCCACCCCGATCGCCGCGCCGACGCGCAGCCGCCCGAGCGGGTCTTTGGCCGCCTGCGGATAGCGGCGCGCCTTCTGGATGTCCTTGACGGTGATGAGCCCCTTGAGGTCGCCGTGCGAATCGACGACCAGCAGCTTCTCGATGCGGTGCTGGTGCAGCACCTCGCGCGCCTGCTCGAGCGTGGTGCCGACCGGAACGGTGATCAGGCTGTCCTTCGTCATCCGCTCGGCGATCGGCAGATCGAAGCGGGTCTCGAAGCGGAGGTCGCGGTTGGTGAGGATGCCGACCAGCCGGCCGTTGGCGTCGGTGACCGGCACGCCGGAGATCTTGTACTTCTCCATGACCATCATGGCCTCGGAGATGGTCTGCCACGGGCGCATGGTCACCGGATCGACGATCATGCCCGCCTCGGAGCGCTTCACCTTGTCGACTTCCTCGGCCTGCGCGTCGATCGGCATGTTCTTGTGGATCACGCCGAGCCCGCCCTGCTGCGCCATGGCGATGGCCAGCCGCGCCTCGGTCACGGTGTCCATCGCCGAGGAGACCACCGGGATGTTGAGGCGGATGTCGCGGGTCAGGCGGGCGGAGACGTCGACGAAGTTCGGATGCACTTCCGACTTGGCCGGACGCAGGAGGACGTCGTCGAAGGTGAGGGCGATGGGGATCGCCTCCAGGAAGCGATCGGACGGCACCGGCTCCGTGCGGGGAACCTCGTGAATGTCGATCCGGCCGATGATCGGAAGCTCGTCGAGTACACGTTCGTCGCTCATCTTGACTGAGTATAAACCGCCGCCGTCATCGCCGAATTGCCTTCCCGCGCACCGAAGTTGCATGCCCCCGTAACCCGTCCATGCTGATGAAGTTCTCCATCGAACAGCGCCACTTGACAGACGCCGCGGGGAAGCCGATTCCGCGCGAAGCCGACGTCTCCTTCCACCTCTGCGATGCGGAGTCGGCCGATGATGCCGTGCGCCTCTATATACGCGACAGCGGCGCCGAGGTCATCGGCGACGTCTTGAAGTTCCCGGGCTTTCAGGCCATGGCCACCATGCGCAACGTCCACGGCGTGTATACGTTGCAGGTGTCACCCGCGAGCGGGGTCCGCGTCACCCCCGCGTAATCAACTCCTTCAACATCTCATCCTGCACCGAGTGCACCGCGTAGACCCCCACGCGGTAGCGGTTGAAGATGAACGAGAAGGCGTAGATCTTCCCGCTCGCGCCGTGCACGTAGCCGGACAGCCCCACCACCCCGGCGATGTAGCCGGTCTTCGCGTACACCTGCCGCGCGTACGGCGGGCTGCGCAGGCGGTGGCCGAACTTCGCGTCGGGGTCGCCCGTGAACGGGAGCGAGCTGACGAAGTCCTCCCGGTATGGGCTCTTCCACATCGCCCGCAGCAGCTCGATGAACGCGCGGGCCGAGGCCCGATTCTCGCGCGACATGCCCGAGCCGTCGGCCTGATGAAACTCATCCGGCGCCACGCCGAGCTTCCCCGTCAGCCACTCGGTGATCGCGCCCGTTCCCGCCTCCCACGACCCCTCCCCCTTCTTCTCCGCCCCGACGATCTTGAGGAGTTGCTCGGCGTAGTGGTTCTGGCTCTTCTTGTTGGTGACGTAGACGATGACCGCGAGCGGCGTGGAGTGCTGCGCCACCGGCTTCCACTCCGGCCGCGCGTCGCGCGGGGTGATCACGATCTGCCCCTGCACGGTGATGCCGTTGCGCGCGAAGACCTCAGCGGTCACCGCGGCGAAGTAATGGATCGGATTCTCCACCGTGACGAAGATCTCGGTGGGCCCCGATCGCGCCGGCACCCCGCCGCGCACGATCACCGTGTTCGTCCCCCGCAGCCGGGTGATGAACGGCAGCCCGCGCCCGGTCACGCACGACGACTGGAGGTCGATGTACGCCGTCGGTGGCTCGAACTGCACCAGGCACGGCTGCCCCGCGCGCGACGGGAGCACCCGCACCTCGACGCATCCCTCCTGCATGGAGAAGGCGGAGATCGGCGCCTCGTACCAATTCACCAGCTGGTCCACCGGCCAGGTAGGATGGATGTACTCCGCGTCCATGTAGCCGTACTCGAAGATCAGATTGCCGCGGATGGTCTTCACCCCGGCGCGTTTGAGATCGGTGGCCCACTCGTCGATGACCGCAGTGGCGTGGCCGTCGTGAAAGCGCCCGCCGATGGTGGGGTCGCCGCGCCCGACCACCTTCACATCCCCATCGAGCGTGCCGGTGGCATCGGGCGCGCCGCGCATGGAGACCGTGGTGCTGACCGCGAACTCGGGGTGCAGCAGATCGAGCGCCGCCGCGGTGGTGAAGAGCTTCATGTTCGACGCCGGCGCCAGCGCCATGTGCGGATTGCGCTCGGCGATCACCGCCCCGCTGTCCACTTCCACGATCTGGATGCTGGTGTCTGCGCTGCGGGCCACCATGCCGTTGGCCAGGGACGCCAGGCGCTCCTGCAGCGTGTTGCCGACCGCCTTCTCCAGGCGGACGGGAGTCGGCTTCTTCGCCGGCGCCTTACGCCGCTTCTTCTTCGCCGCCGCGCCGGCGTCGCCGGCGGAAAGGAGAGCGATGGTCAGCAGGAGAGCGGTCGCGCGGAGCCGCGTGGGGCGAATGGTCATCAAATCGAGAATACCTTCTACCTCTTAGTCGCTACCACCGACCCGCTGGAACGGTTCTGGTAACGCCAGCCATAGCCGGTCGCGCAGCACCGCCGGGCAACGCCGGCGGATCTCATCCCGAATCTCCGCGTGGCTGTAGCGCCGGCTGAAGTGCGACAGCACGACCATCCTGTTCTCGAACCGTTCCGCGAAATCGGCGATGTCGTCAAAGTGCATGTGCTTGTATTTCAGGGCCCGTGCCTGATCGCCGTCCGCGATGAACGAGCACTCCACGATCAGCACCTCCGCCTTGAACATCGCCTCGCAGCGCTCGAGAATCCCGCGGTCGGTGTCGCCGGTGTAAAAAAGCAGCGACCCCTCGGCGTCGCGGACCTCGTACGCGTTCGTCGGCACCCGGTGCGTCGCGCGGTGGACACGCACCTCCCGCCCCCGCGGGATGCGCACCACGTCGCCCTCGGCCAGCCCGACCACTTCCACTTCGTCGAAGTGCGTATTGGCCAGCCGCTCGTGCAGCGCGAGCACCTCGCGCACGCCCTCCGCCGCCTCGGCCGGCACGTAGATCCGCCCGACCGGCATCCGCTGCAGGTGCCGCTGCGCGGCGTAGAACGCCAGCCCCGCGCAGTGGTCGACGTGCGCGTGCGTCACGAACACCTGCGGCGCGCTGACGATCAGATCGGGACAGCGCCCCATGTCGAGCGCGATCCCCAGCTCGCGGATCCGGTAGTACGTCTCGTGCCCGGAGCGCGAGCGCCCTTCGATGCGAAACCTCTCGGTGTCGAGAGTGAAGAAATCCTTATCGATCAACCGTTTCTTTCTTCACCCTCTCCTCGAACGCCGCCTCCATCTCCGCCACAAACTTCTTGTAACCCTCCGGATCGATGAACGGATTCGGCTTCTTCCCCACCCGCGTCATCTTCCCGGCGAGATCGAAGAAGTTGCCGTGAGCGGCGAGGAAGACGTCGCACGGCAGCGACTTGAGCGTGGCGAATTGCCGGCGGTAGTCGTCGACGGCGTCGGGGTAGCGCGGGTTGCCGGTGAGCTTGTACTGCGGCGGCACGGAGGGACTGCCGACGAAGACCACGTGGAAATTGCGGCCGCCTTCGCGCACCGTAGTCGTCCAGGTCGTGCAGCCGCGGGTGTGGCCGGCGGTGATGTGCGCGGTGAGGATCGTCCCGCCGAGGGCCACCCGGTCGCCGTCGCGGGCGAGCTTGTCGGGCGTGATGGGGGGGAAGGGGAACGCGTCGCCGAACTGCGGATCGTCCTTCCCGCCGCGGGCGAGCTGCGGCGCGTCGCCTTCGCTGGCGATGAACGTCGCGCCGGTGGCGTACTTGATCGCCGCCAGCCCGCCGGCGTGGTCGTAGTGCGCGTGGCTGTTGAGCAGGATGCGGATGTCGGCGCGGTTGAAGCCGAGCTTCTCGATGTTGGCGAGGACCATCGGCGCCGTCTCCTCGAACCCGCCGTCGATCACGATCAGCCCCTTCGGCGTAGCGATCAGGTAGGCGGTGACGTCAGAAGCGCCGACGTAGAAGACGTTGCGGATGATGCGGAACGGCTCGACCGGCTGATTCCAGCTCCGGGAGACGGGATCCTTCTGCGCGAACGCCATCGTCGCGCAAAAGAGGAGCAATGCCGCCGTTCGCATCGGGCGATTCTACAATCCCCACCGCATGACGCTGATCACAAACAGCGGCGACCTCGCCGCGCTGGAGCCCGAATGGCTCGCCCTCTGCCGCCGCACCCCCGGCGCGACGCCGTTCCAGACCCCGATGTGGCTCCTGCCATGGTGGCGGCACTTCGGCTCGAACGATCTGGCGGTAATTGCCACGCCCGAGGCCATCGCGCCGCTGTACATCGTGCGCGAGGACGACGAATCCCTCGGCATGTTCCTCGGCACCGGCAACAGCGACTACCTCGACGTCGTCGGCGACGCCGCGGCCATCGTCGATGAGATGGGGAGGCTGGACTGCCAGATGTGGGACCTGCAGCAGCTCCGCCCGTCGTCGACGATGCTCACCGTCCCGCTGCCGGCCGGCTGGTCGGACTCCGTCGATGACCACGACGTGTGTCTGATCCTCCCGCTGCACGAGATTCCCGCTTCCACACACTTCCGGAAAAAGATCCGCTACTACCGCCGCGCCCTCGCGCGGCTCGGCGACGTGCGCGTCGAACCGGCGACCGTCGAGAACCTCGACGAACAGCTCGAAGCCCTCTTCGAGTTGCACGCCGCCCGCTGGCAGCAGCGCGGCCTCCCCGGCGTCCTGGCGGACGACGTCGTGCAGCAGTTCACGCGCGACGCCGCGCGGCGCATGCTCGACGCCGGCGCGCTGCGCATGTACGCCACGCGCGTCGCCGATCGCATCGTCGCCGTCTTCTACGGCTTCGCCCTCGGCGACACCGTCTACTACTACCTCAGCGGCTACGACCCCGCGCTGGAGAAGCTGAGCATCGGCACGCCTCTCGTCGCTCACGCCATCGACGAAGCCGTGCGCGACGGCGCCACGACGTTCGACTTCCTCCGCGGCGCCGAGGAGTACAAGTACGCGTGGGGGGCGAAGGACCGGATCAACCGCCGCCGGCAGCTCTTCCGAGGCTAAACGAAGCGCCCGCGCACTCGCGACGCCGTCTCGGAATCGGGAATGTCATCGGCGATCTCATTCGCCGCCGCCCGCAGTTGTAACTGAGCGGGGATCGTCTCCCCGCGGAACCGCCGCCGCAGCGTCTTTGGTGGCCAGCACGAACTTCGCGTCCGACGGCCGCGCCAACTCCGGCAACTCCTCGAGCAGCTTGATGAGGGGCCGCGCCTCGAGCGTCTCCACGAAGGCCACCATCTCGCTGACGCTGAGCGCGCTGCGGCCGCGGCGGATGAGGGTGGAGTCGAAGTCCGCGCGTTCCTGCATGGCGCACCGTGCAGCATCGGCGCGCCATTTCTAGATGTGGCTGGGGAGGGTGGATTCGAACCACCGAATGTCGGCTCCAAAGACCGATGCCTTACCACTTGGCGACTCCCCAGTGCTCCGGCGGGTGCACATCCTAAGCGATGCGAGCGAGCCGGTCATTCCCCGATCGCGCCGACCTGCGCGCGGCATACGAGATGCCAACAGCGACGCGTCGCGGAGGAACAGGCCGCTACGCTGCGTGATCCACCTCGGTGGCGCGCGTCAGCCTTGCCTTCTCGCCTTTCGAAGTACCGGCCAGCGGTGACGGCCAGCTCCCCTACTGGATCGAAGAGTCGCTCTTCGCGTACCTACGCGAGACCGACGTCATTCGCGTCCGCGATGAAGGACACTCGACGCGTGCAACGACCGCGGTCACGATGCGATCAACACGCGCGTCGATGTCAAGGCGCCTGGGAGGAGGAGGTGACAGCGACGCGTCGCGGCACCACGTTCGGTGGCCGAATTTGCGTGCAAGGGTTACCATCGACGCATCAGCATCTCAGTGACCATCTCCTCGACGATCGACAGTGAGATCTCTGCACCATCGAAGATTTCGAAGACCTGCTGAACAACTTGATAGGTATACGCGGGGATCGACGACGTAGCTGCGGTAAGCGGAACGATGATCGAAGTTACCAACTCGTCTTCGTGCGCTGCGTAGCCGTCCGACACGTGTCGGTTAGCGTTCGCCCAGTCGGATAGTGTTCGGCCATTCAGACCTCTCCATCGGAACCAGAATGCAACTTGCGTCTCGTCAGAGGTGCCGCCCATCGCTCGAATGAATGCAAGCGCTACGGCGATCGCCTCGGCTGTTCGATAGATCACGAGACCGAAGTCGAGCACTGTCCCAGGCTCTGGAGCCTGCCGGGAGGCTAGAGCAGCTGTGTCGTCTTCGAACGCTCTCCGGTGATAGTACTTGCCTGCGCCGGAAGCACGCCAGAAGTCGATGTGTCCTAATGATTGAGCGAGGATGAGCTCTTCCCATGCGCCATCGACAACCTGAGGACGTGAACTCCTGCTGTTCATCCAGAGCGGCCATCCCGTGTACTTCGGATTGTTCGAAGTAATCAGATTGAGGAACTTCGTATTGTTGGAGTACCTCTGCAAGGGATCACCTGCTACCGCGGCAACTTCCCATGCACCGTGTGCAGGCAGCGGATCAGACAGTGCTGATGCTACGGCTTGGAAGCGAGCTGCAGATTCATCGAAAAAGGCACGCGCCTGCTCTTCGAGCGAAGGTTGCGGCAGCGGCAGCGAACCGAGCGAGTCCCTGAGCTGCTTAATGACGTCGGGCGTGAGGGGTCTTCGGATGAACCTCCCGATGTCAGCTTCTCGGTTTTCAAAGCACCGTCCCATCACAGCCGGCCAGTCGCGCCACGTCGCCTCCGTCGTTGCCGGCATGTTGTTCGATTGCAACGATCTGACGTAGATGCGGTGCTCGGCGAGAAGGACGTTGCTTTGCGCATCAACGATCGGGGATCGCGCAGCGACGGGTGATTTCACTCCACTCGGCACAACCACGACCGGATGCGCCTGCCCCTCACGGTCGATCCAATGCATTTCGATCTCGAACGGCTCGGATACGTGCTTCGCCACCATCGCCTGGATCTTGTCGGCATGGAACGCACCCCTAACATCTGAAAGGAGAGCGTTGGGGTCGGGAACACAGGTTTGGTTGTTGAAGCCAATCAGAAGCACGCCGCCGTCGTTGTTTCGTAGCGCAATGCAGCTCTTGACGATCTTGGCTCTTCCTTCAGGAGCGTCAGGGTCGATCCATGTTTTCACCTCGAACCCGAGAATCTCGATCGGATTCGTCGTTAGCTCCTCGATTTGCCGTTGATCCACGACACAAGTTTACGAGAGCCGGCGAACATAGCCAACGTTCAAGCCTGCCGGCTATCAAAGAACTTTGATCATTCTACTTGGCGTGGACTATCCCGCCCCCGCGCGCGTGTGCCGCCCGCGCGCCTCCCGCGCGCCTCCCGTTGACGATCGCACGCTGTAGTGTTCGGTGATACAGGCTGCGCGATCGCTCGTTTCCGCCTAGCGGCCGCCATCAACCTCATCGACGTGCTGATCGCGAACGGCAAGCTGAAGACATTGGTCAGCTAGAAAATGACGCGCTTCAGGCTTTCGTGTCGATTGAAGATGGAAACACCGGGGAAAGGTCGAGGCCCCCGAGGTGAAAGAGGATGGCTTCCCGGAAGCGGGAGCGGCTGCGAAAACCACAAGCGCGCTTCTTGTGGAGTTGACCCGGTTTCACGCCCGCTGGCATCGTGATCACCGTCCCCGCCGGTGATGCGCCCCAGCGGATCGGTGACCATGGTCGTGGTCCTGTTCGCCGCGTCGGTCCGCGTGGCCAGCGTGCCGTTCGCGTTCCAGGTCATCGACGAGGTGGCATTGTTCGGGTCGGTCGTTGGGGTCGGTCGTCGAGAGCAGTTGACCGCCGCTGTCGTAGACGTTGGTCGTGGTCTCGGTCACCCCATTCACGCTTTTGGCGGAAAAATCTGAGTGTAAGACACGGTCAACCGCAGTCACCGCGCGTTTCCGAGGAAAGCCGCCGCCTTTATCACCAAACATGGCTCGTTGGCATCGGAAGCCAGAAGATCTGCATGCCATATGCGAAGACTCTCTCGCTCCGCAGTGTAAAGCAACACAAATGAATAATTCCGCTTACGCGCGATCTGAAAGTCGGCCACATCATCCCACCTGACTACCTGCTCAACGCTTGGGTCGTGCTCGCTCCAAACTCTCGCGTACGATGGCGTGAGCTCATAACGATATTCCCGAAACCTTCTGCTCTTCTGAAACGCTGTTTGCGGTACGCTCACAGCCGTAGCGGCTGCATAAAAGCAGAACATCCCCAACGTGCCCAGCGGCGAAAAGCCCCCTAGCCGTGCAGCGGCAAGAAGAACGAGTGCGCCAATTGCCGCAAAGGTAACGCCGCGTTCAATGGACCGCCTCGTCAACAGGCGGGCGCCGTTCTCATCGAGTTTATACATTGTTATTACGTCGGCTCCCAGAAATAATCGGTAATCGAATCGTCGATAATCCACAGTATTATCATAATTTGCGCGAGATGCAGCAGAGTATCTAGATATAGCGCGGCTACTCGAGGATCAGCGAACGACAGAGACTTCAGACGGCTTGCAAAGCCATGGTGCACGCGTTCGCCGATTCCGACGATCGCCCCGCCAACAATTGTCGATGCAATCGCGGCCCAATACGCTTCGCGCCCCTGTCTACTCGCGTCGTACCTGGACATTACCCTACCGACGATCATCGCGAGGCTCAACACAATTGTTCCGACATACAGTTGTTCTGCATAGCCGCCGAGCCAGCCTGCTACCGCGCTAACAACTGGCGATCGCGCGATTCCTGCGGCCGCAATGAGAACCATGAGGACTCCAATAACTTCCACCGCGTGGGCAAGCAGCTCATCCCAATGGGGGTCCAATCGCACCGCCGCGTGGCCGGTGGCGTCGACGAAGTTCACGGGATCGTCATGGACGTAAACGTAGCGATGCAGGCTGGGCGGTGTGAGGTTATCGCCTCGCCAAGAGTCCTGTGAGGTAAACCGCCCCACCCCGGAGTCATACCACCTGCTGCGGTACTGCATCAGCGAGCCGGTGCTGATCTCCCGGCTGGTGTAGCCGAGGCGGCTGTTCGGGAAGTTGCCCAGATCCTGGGTCTCGGTCATCTTCCCGAACGCGCGGTAGCTGCGGCTGTACATCGGCGCGCCGTTCCAGTCGGTCACCGCTGTGATCGAGCCCAGCGCGTCGTGGTGCAGGAACCGCGTACGGTCCACCCCGGGGCTCCACTCCACCAGCGGCTCGTCCACTCCCGGGCCGTACAGCCGGTTCAGGCCTCCCCGCTCCCATGCCGGGTTCCCCTGCCGGTCGTACAGGATCGCCGAGAAGTTCCGGTTGCTCGCGCTGCTGGAGATGGCGAACCGCGTCCCATCGGGGGCGTACGTGCTCGTCTCGCTTCCCTCCGACCCGCTGATGGTCCTGAGCCGGTTGTTGAAGTCATATGTGTACGTCGCCGCCGTCCCCTTCGCCGTCACGTTCCCGTTCGCGTCGTAGCTGTACGTCACTCCGCCGGCCAGGGTCATCTGGTTTGCGTCGTCATAGCTGTAGGCGGTGATCACTCCCGCCTCGTGGGTCCGCGTCACCCGGTTCCCTACCGCGTCGTAGGTGAACCCCTCCCGCCCCCCATCGCCGTACTGCGCCTCGGTCAACCGGTAGACCTCATCGTACGCGTAGTGGTCGACTCGCCCCTGCGCGTCGGTCTTCGTTGTCCGGTTCCCCACCGCGTCGTAGCCGTAGCTCCAGGCGTCGAGCACCGTCCCCCCGCTGTTCTTCGTCACCATGGCCATGAGGCGGTAGGCGTTGTCGTAGTCGTAGCTTGTGGTCACCCCGTTGGGATACCGAAGCGCCGTCCGCCGGTCCATCGCGTCGTAGCTGAGACCGAACGAGCCCACTCCGGTATCGGTGATCGACGTGAGGCGGTTCTTCCCGTCGTACGAGTAGGTGATGACCGAGTTGGGGGTGGTCATCTTGGTCTGGTTGCCGTTGGCATCGTACTCGTAGCGCAAGGCCACGTTGAAGGTGGGGTTGGTCTCCGATGCCAGGCGATTGAGGGTGTCGTAGGTGTAGGTAAGGTTGACGCTGGCGTTCGACTGCCCCGTCCGCCGCCCCAGCGCGTCGTAGGTGAAGTTGTCGCTCGACCGGTCGGGATAGGTGATCTTCGTCAGGCGGCGGATGTTGTAGGTGTACGTGAGGGTCTGGTTCTTCGCGTCGGTCTTCGACTTCAGATTGCCCAGATCGTCGTAGACGTACGAACTGATGCGGTTCAGCGGATCCTTCTCCTCGATCAGGCGGTTGAGCGCGTCGTAGCGGAAGGACCAGCCGTGGTTCTTGGCGTCTTTCTGCGTCAGTTTGTTGCCCGCCTTGTCATACGTGTACTCGGTCACCGCGCCGCTCGCTTCGGTCACCTTGAGCAGGCGTCCCGACTCGTCGTAGCCGTAGCGCGTCGCCCGACCGTTGGCGTCGGTCTCCACGGTCTTCCGGCCAGACTTGTCGTACTCGGTGAAGCTGTGGCGGAGCGGCACTGGTCGAATTGAAGCGATAGGCGGACATGGAGAGCGCGGTCTGCGTTTCGTGCACGGGAATGGCCGCCGTGTCGCTGCTGACGTTCGACACGTGATAGGCGAACTCGTTGTAGATCGACGGCGCGCCGTTCCAGGCCGGATTGGACAGCACGCGCAATCCCGAGTCGTTGGCGACCACGAGATCGACGTGCCCGTCTTCGTCGAGGTCGGCGATGGTCGGGCTGGCGGGGGTGAACGGATTGGCGAGCGCCGGCTCGTTGACGAGCTCGACCCCGGAGTTCGGATCGAGGATGAGGAAGCGGTCGCGCGAGGCGTAGACGAGCCGCGCGCCGATGCCGAAGTCGAAGAGCGCGGCGGCGTTGGTCGCTTTCGCCCGATCGTCGAGCACGACGTTGACGACGCGGGTCCACATCAAGTGAGCGTCGCCCACTCGCCACACCGAGTATTGCTTGTCGCCCGCCACTCCGACGAACCAGGCGCCGCCCCCGCTAAACACCGTGGGCGCGCCGCCGAGGGCCGCGCCGCCGGGAATGGCGGCGGGAGCGGACCAGAAGTTCGTTCCGTTGTTGCCATTCAGGAGATAGACGAATCCCTGGCTCACCAGGCAAATCTTCGGCGGTTGCAGATTGACGTACACGGGCGCCGTGTAGCCGTCGGGGAGATCGGAGCGCTGCCACAGAATCGTTCCGTCCCACCGGTATGCAGTGTTGCCGGCGACGACCTCGAGCTTCCCGTCATTGTCGAGGTCGACCGCGATGGAGGCCTCCTGATCGGGGAAATGGTCCGCGTACATCGAGGAATTGACGTCGAATGCCCGCCCGCGGCCTCCCGTGCCGACCCACTTGATGGCTCCGTCGCTGCCGCGAAGAACGGACCGTCCGCTGATCACCTCCGGGCTCCCGTCGCCGTCGAGATCCGCCACGGCGGGCGCGCCGACGTAGGTGTAGTTCCCGGAGAATGTGAACCAAGTGGGATCGATCTCCAGCTCCGGGCTGGTCCATTTCGTCGAGCCGTCGCTCGCATTGAGCGCGACGAGGCAATGTGTGCAGCCGCCGTTGTTGGTGTGGGCGAGGATCTCCGGCTTGCCGTCGCTATCGAGATCGGCGATGACCGGGCTGATCTGCGTGCCGCGCGTGTCGAGATTGCGAAGCCAGATCAGGTCGCCGTTCGCTCGCCGCAGCGCGACGCTGCCGCCGAAGGTCTGCACCAGCACCGGCGGATCGTTCTGGTCGATGACATCGTCGCCGTTGACGTCTAACGCACGGGCGACGGGAGCGAGCATGCGCGAGCCGTTGACCGACGACCACTTCAGCGACGGGGTATAGGTGAACTGCGGGACGATGGAGCACGCGCCATAAACGTCGAAGAGATTGTTGTCTTCGCGAGTCTCGGCGACGGCATTTGCGCTATCGAGATACAACATGAGGCGCGGCGGGACGAACCGCACCCGCCCATTGAGGGCCACGCTCACGTTCTGGATGCCCACCTCGCGCGGATCGACCACCACCGATCCGAGCGTCACGTCGACCTCGGGGTTGTACGCCTGGTCGCCGTCGACGTCGTCGAAGACAGCCACGGTGTACAGCACCTGTTTGTTGGTGAGCTGGTTGTGCTGGACGCCGAATGTCAGGATGCCCGATACAGTCAGGTCGCTGGCGCTGGTGACGACGCCAGCCGTGCTGATCGGATTGTTGAGGGCGATGTCGTCGACGAAGGAGCCCGCGGCCGTATAGAACTTCGTGGCTCGATTGTTCGCGTAGTCGGGCTCGAACGTCGTTCGGGCCGTGTTCACTTCGGCGGTGGCGATTCGTTGGCCCGCGCGCAGCGTCCAGGCCGCCGGCACGACGATCTTTCCGAGAGCCGGAACGTCGACGAAGGTGTCGAGCACCTTGACGCCGCCCGATTGCGGCAGGTCGTCATAGGCCAACAGTTGAACGTGCGACGCCGCGACCAAGCCCTTGTTGCGCAGAACGATGCGCGCGGTCACGCTCTGTCCCGCGGAAAGCGCCGTCCGCGGCATGACGAGCGAGCCGGTTTCCAGCACCAGGTCGGTGTACTGGTCGGTCAGCGTCGCGTACGCGGCATTGTTGCTCTCGTCCATCTCGGGAAGGAGAGCGTCGGGATCGGCGACGGCGTAGATGACGCGCGAATCGGCGAGGACGGTGTAGGTCGCCTGGAGTTGCTGCGACGACTGCGCGGCGAGTGAGATCGGGAAGGTGGCGATCAGCCTCGAGCCGGCGCCGGGCGGCCCGTCGAAGAACGCGATGACTGATTGCGCCGGATCGGTGCCGTTGTTGTCGACCGTGGCGGAGATGGCGATCGATTCTCCCGGCGCGGGGCGAGGATTCGAGACCGTCAGGCTGGAGGGCGCGATCCGCAGATCGACGCTGCTCGACGGGCTGACGGTGATCACCTTCAGGGCGGTGTTGTTCGTCTCGCTCTTCTCGTCGACCTGCGCATCGGGATCGGCAACGGCCTTCAAGGTATGAACGCCGGACGCGAGCGCGGCGGTGATGGTAACCGTCTGCGCGCCGGCGGCGGGGACTGCGCCGAACGTCACCTTCTGCAGGAGGGTCTCGCCGGAATTGACGACGTCGAAGACGGACACGCTTCCGCCGGCGACATCGCTCTCGCCGCCGTTGTGAACCGTCACGCTCACCTGTCCCTGTTGCCCCGGCTGCAGCCGCTGCGGCGAGGTGACGATGTCGCTGGGGAACACCTGGAGATCGGGTTTCCCATTGACTGTCAGCGTGGTGGTCGCGGTGTTGTCGTCCTCGCGCACCTCGGCGAGGTTGTTATCTCCATCCGCCACCGCCACCAGCGTCACCTGGCCCGCCATGTTCGTGGTGGCGAACGTGGCGGTCCCCGTTCTGGTCTCCGCCTGACCGATCGGTTGGATCGACGCCGTGCCGAGCAGCCGCCCGTCCGCGGTGCTCTGGCGGATCCAGACGATCGTACTGCCGCTGACCGCGATACCGAGGTTCGTCACGGTGACCGTCGCGGTCACGTTGTTTCCTTCGGTTACGGACGACGGAGGAACCGTGAAGTCAGCCGGCTTTATGATGAGATTCGGCTTGTTCATGCTGCGCGCTTCGATGGCCCGAGCCGTGACGTACGCGTCGCCGCCCCACGAGCCGTCGGCCGAGCGGGTCACCCCCAGGGAAGTAAACGCGTCCATGAGTTTGCGCAGGTCGGGATACGCGGTGAGCAAGAGCCCGCGGAGCGCAACGGCCGTGAGCAGCGGCGTCCCGCCGATCGAGCCGCTGGGCTGCGCGAACTGTCCGAGATACGACTGTGCGGCGGCGATCACCGCGGGCGAGACCATCTGCGCTCGGAGCATCCCGAATGCGATCAAGACCTCGGAGGTAATCAGCGGGTTACTCGCGAACCCCTGATCGATCCCCCAGCCGCCGTCGCCGTTCTGGCGGACAGCGAGAAATGTGACCAGGGTGTTGATGTCTGTGGTGTACGAATTGGGTTGCGTCGCAAACGCCTGCAGAGCGAGCGCGGAATCATAGATATCGCCGCTATGACCGCGAAAGCCGCCATAGTCGGCCGTGACGGAGCGCTGTTGCGCGAGGCGCGCCAGAATGGCCGATGAATCGAGTTTCGCCGCCGCCAGGGCCAGGGCGTGCTCGGCCAGGAACTGATTCGCGTCCAACGATTGAGAGCCGATCCACCCCAACCCGCTGTTCACCGCGGCGCCCGATACGTTCGCGGCCGAGAAGGCCATGACTACGCGAGCAGTGTCCCGAGGAGTGAGCTCGGGGGTCGAGCCCCATGTCCCGTTCACATTCTGATGTGCCTTGAGCCAGTCGACACCGCCATCGATCACGGAATCCCCGTAGGCGCGCAGGGAGCCGAACAGGACGACGAACGCCGCACCGATGAACAGACGGTTCGAACGGGAACGCATTTTTTTCTTTGTTATGGACCGGAGACAACCACTCTACTGCCGGAAAAGAACTCGGTCAACCAATCGATCTCTCTGTCTCGAAAGACTACCGCGATCAGCGAGGAACGGACGCGCGACGACACGCGGAAACGTCCCACAAACCGGCAAAACGTCTCAGAAAGTGAGACGCATTGGACCAAGTGAATGCGATTCAGCTCCTGATGCCGCGACCGCCGGCACAGGGCGATCGCCAGACGCCCACGCCGGGACCGTGACGCTCCACCGCGCCTACGTCTCCGCGGAATCCCCAGCGTAACCACGAGTTAACACCTCCCGACCCCTCCCTGCCCCCCTCCTTGTTATCCTCCCCTCTTCCCGTCCTGGGACTCCAACAACGAGAGGAAACCACCTGATGACATCGAGACGCTTCGCTTCCGCGATTTCTCTGATCGCGCTTTTGCTGTCCACCAACGTCGCACTCGCCGAGGAGGCCAAGTCCACCGCGCCCCCCTCCGCCTCCGCCAAACGCTACGGCACCTGGGGCATCGACCTCGAGGGGATGGACACCTCGGTCAAGCCCGGCGACGACTTCTTCAAGTACGTCAACGGCAAGTGGGCGGCCACCACCCAGATCCCCGCCGACAAGACCAGCTTCGGCGCCTTCGCCCTCCTCAGCGATCTCTCCGAGGCGCGCGTGCACGCGCTGCTCGACCGCTGGGCCGCCGACAAGGGCCTCAAGCGCGGTTCCGACGAGGCCAAGGTGGCGGCCATCTACCGCACCTTCCTCGACGACGCCGCCGCCGAGAAGCTCGACGCCAAGCCGATCCAGCCGAAACTCGACGCGGCGAAGAAGGCGAAGACCCACGACGACGTCGCCCGCCTGATGGGGCGCTCCGCGGGCTCGTTCGGCAGCTCGTTCTTCAACGCCGGCATCAGCGACGACGCCAAGAATCCCGACAAATACACGCTCTACCTCTCGCAGTCCGGCCTCGGACTGGCCGACCGCGAGTTCTACCTCCAGGACAAGTACAAGCCGCAGAAGGAGCGCTACCAGAAGTACGTCGCCGACATGCTTGCGCTCATCGGATGGGACGGGCCGGAGACGAACGCCGCCGCCATCGTGGCCATGGAGACAAAGATCGCCGACGCGCACTGGACGCGCGCCGAGAGCCGCAATCGCGACAAGACCTACAACCCGATGACCATCGCCGAGCTGGAGACCAACGCGCCGGGCTTCCCCTGGAAGGTGGCCTTCAAGGAAGCGGGGCTCGACAAGGCCGACCGCGCCGTCGTGCGCCAGAACACGGCGCTGCCGAAGATCGCCAGGATCTTCGCCGACACTCCGGTGGCCACGCTGCAGGCGTGGCAGGCCTTTCACATCGCCGACGACGCGGCACCGCTCCTCTCCAAGCGCTTCGTCGACACGCAGTGGGAGTTCCGCGCGAAGTTCCTCAACGGCGCGCAGGAGCAGCGCCCGCGGTGGAAGCGCGCCGTCGGCGCCGCCGAGGGATCGATGGGCGAGGCCATCGGCCGCACGTACGTCGGCGAGTACTTCCCCCCCGAGTCGAAGGCCAAGATGGAGCAGCTCGTGGCCAACATCCGCGGGGCCATGAAGGGGCGCATCGAGAACCTGCAGTGGATGGGTCCGGAGACGCGGGCCCGGGCGCTCGAGAAGCTGGCGAAGTTCGGGGTGAAGATCGGTTACCCGACGAAGTGGCGCGACTACTCGAAGCTCGAGATCCGCGAGGGCGACCTGGTCGGCAACGCCGAGCGCGCCGGCAAGTTCGAGTGGGCCCACGACGTGAGCCGCCTCGGCAAGCCGGTCGACAAGGCCGAGTGGGGCATGACCCCGCAGACCGTCAACGCCTACTACGCCTCGACCCGCAACGAGATCGTCTTCCCGGCGGCGATTCTGCAGCCGCCCTTCTTCGACCCCAACGCCGATCCGGCCGTGAACTACGGCGGCATCGGCGCGGTCATCGGCCACGAGATCACGCACGGCTTCGACGATCAGGGGCGCAAGTCCGACGGCAACGGCATGCTGCGCGACTGGTGGGCGGCCGACGACGCGGCGAAGTTCGAGGCCCAGGCCACCCGGCTCGGCGCACAGTACGAGTCGTTCGACTTCCCGCAGCTTCCCGGCCTCCACATCACCGGCCGGCTGACCATGGGCGAGAACATCGGCGACCTCGGCGGCATCATCCTGGGCCTCGAGGCGTACAAGCTGTCGCTGAAGGGGCAGCCCTCCCCGGTGCTCGACGGCTTCACCGGCGAACAGCGCGTGTTCCTCGGATGGGCGCAGGTGTGGCGGTCGATGATGCGCGACGACGCGCTCCGCCAGCTCCTCGCCACCAACCCGCATTCGCCCGGCCACGTCCGCGCCTTCGCCCCCCTCCGCAACATCGACGCCTGGTACGACGCGTTCGGAGTGAAGGAAGGGGATGCGAATTACGTGAAGCCGGAGGAGCGGGTCAGGATCTGGTAGTCACTCAGCGCACGATCATCTCGACGAGCAGCGGCCGGTGATCCGACGCGTCGGTCTCCAGCACCGACGCCGACGTGCAGCGCGCGCCGCGGCCGAGGAACAGATAGTCGATCCGCTTCTGCGGGGGCGTCGCCGGATACGTCATCCCATCGCCGCGCCCGCACTCGCTCCAGGCGTCGCGCAGGCCGGCGCGCATGACCTCTTCGTGCACGGCTGAATCGGGATTCGCGTTGAAGTCGCCGCCGACGATCGAAGCGCGCGCGGCGGCGAGCACCTGCGGCACTTCCTGAAGCCGGTATCCATCGTCGCGCGAGGCGTCGAGGTGCGTGTTCGCGATGCGCAGCGATTTCGTAACCACGATGAACGCGACGCGCGGCTCGTGCGAGCCGCCCGCGCGCTCCTGCGGCGGCTCCACCCGCAGCGGCACCACCTCCGACGCCGTGATCGGCCATCGCGACAGGATGGCGATGCCGTATTCGCCGCCCTGGTAATCGAGCGACTTCCCGAAGCGCCCGTGCATCGCGGTGAGCCGCATCAGCTCCGAGAGCTGATCGACGTTGCCCGACCGCGCCGTGTTGCGGTCGACCTCCTGTAGCAGCACGATGCCGGCCTTCGACGCCGCGATGACCGCCGCCACCCGCTCGAGGTTGTCCTTCCCCGCCGCGTCGCGCCCCGCGTGGATGTTGTACGTGAGGATGCGGAGCGGCGCCTCCACGGATGCGCAACCGGCCAGCAGGAGGATCAGAATCAGGCGGGGCGAACGAAGTTTGATCATGCTCGTCAGATAGCGATCCGAAGCTGCTCCGCGATGGTCTGTAGCCGCTTGTCGGTCGTCCAGAGCTGCGTCTCCCCCGTCAGCATCGTCGATGCGAGGAGATGGACGTCGATGTAGCTGAGGCCCTTTCCCATGAGACGCCGATCCTCGATCAACCCGAGCGCTTCGTCGTCCGTTGCCACTGCCGCCACGGGCAGCGCAGCGAGAAGATCGAGCACTTCACGACGGTCACGAAGATCTCCGCACGCAATCTCGCCGATGACAAACGGATGGGTGACGACGTCCTCCCCTTCGAGCGCCTCGACCAGCGCTGGCACCGATTTGTGAAGGTGATCGATCCACACGGAGGTGTCGACGAGAATCACGCGGACCGCCGTCTCCGCGGAGCCTTGGCGCCCGGATCGCTTCCTCCCAGGCGCGCGAGCCGTTTCGCGCTCTCGCGCGCGATCAGGGCACGAAGACCGTCATGGATCAACGCTGTTCGCTCGCGCGTCCCCGTCACCCGCCGCGCCTGTTCGATCAGGCCGTCGTCAATGTTGATCGTCGTTCTCATCTTCAAATCTCCTGATGCACCAATCGTACATCATCTGATGAATAATAGAGGCATCAGCTGCTGTCATCCCGAGCGCAGCGAGGGATCCCCCGCAACCGGGCGAGTAGGGCATATTTGCGGGGGATTCCTCGCCGTCTTCGCGGCTCGGAATGACACTGTCATCGGTAAACTGACGGCGCGGTGAGCACGCCTCGCTTCGCCTTTCCGATTCCCGACGCGGTGATGGCCGCCATCTTCGCCGTGGCCGCGACGACCGATTTCTTTTCGCTGCAGCGAGACGAGCTCATTTTCGTGCTGATGGTGGAGGGAGGATTCCTGTTGATGCAGGGGACGCTGGTCGACATCGCCACCCGGCTCAAAAAGCGCCCGCCGATTTGGGCCGTCGCGCTCATCGTCGCCGCGGTCGTGCTCTTCTCCGGCGAGGCCCTGGACGTTCTTCGCCTCGCCTGGCAGCGCGGCCTGGTGGTCTTCCTTCCGCTCCTCGTGTCCCTCGGCGAGCGCGCGACCGTGTTGTGGCGCATGCCGGATCGTCCGACGATCGAGAAGATCGCCGCGCGCGCCCTGATCTCCAATCGCATCACCACCGCGCTCGTGCTGTTCGCGCTGATGACGGCGGCGATGCTCCTCGGCTTCGACGAGGGTGCGCTCGCCGCCGGAGCGATCTACTTCGCCGTCGCCGCGTTCGACGACTGGCGCGTCCGGGGCCGGAGATTCGCCGAGCGCCCGTCGGTCCTCTTCCGCTTCGACCCGATCGGCCTCGAGTACCTGCAGCCGTTGTAGGTACCATGGAGCCCTGCTCCCCTGATCTTCCGATGATCGGCCGCACCCTTTCGCACTACACCATCGAGACCCACCTCGGACGGGGCGGGATGGGAGAAGTGTGGGGCGCGCGCGACGTCCGCCTCGGGCGGATGGTGGCCGTCAAGATCCTGCCGCGCGGCGTGGAGGAGAGCGGCATCCGCCGCTTCGTCACCGAGGCCAAGGCGGCGTCCGCACTCAACCATCCCAACATCGTCACCATCCACGACATCGGGCGCGACGGCGAGATCGACTTCATCGTCATGGAGAAGATCGACGGCCAGCCGCTCAGCGCCATCGCGCAGACCCCGATGGCTGTGGATCGCTTCCTCGACATCGCCGTGCAAATCACCAGCGCGCTCGCCGCCGCCCATGCGGCGGGCATCGTCCACCGCGACATCAAGCCGGGCAACGTGATGGTCACGCCGTCCGGAACGGCGAAGGTCGTCGACTTCGGCCTGGCGCGCCTCGGCGCCGCCGAGGTGCGGAGCGCGCCCGACGATCCGACCGAGGCCATGGCCATGAGCCAGCCGGTGACCCGCGATGGGGCCATCCTCGGAACCGCCGGCTACATCTCCCCCGAGCAGCTCCAGGGCGCGCGCGCCGGCGACCGCTCCGACGTCTTCTCCCTCGGCGTGATGTTCTACGAGCTGCTGGCCGGCCGGTCGCCCTTCCGCTCCACGACCCCGCTCGCCACCGTCGCCGCCATCCTCCGAGACACTCCGCAGCCGCTCGATGGCGTCCCGCGCGCCCTCGACGAGCTGATCCAGCGCTGCATGGCCAAGGATC
Organism: Candidatus Gilichinskyi gelida; assembly: GCA_038040385.1. GTDB lineage: Bacteria > Acidobacteriota > Thermoanaerobaculia > Gp7-AA8 > Gp7-AA8 > Gilichinskyi > Gilichinskyi gelida. The sequence continues at coordinate 400,679 of JBBPII010000001.1, read as the reverse complement.
CCGCCTCCCGCCCTTCGGCCGCCGACGTGCACGCCGCGCTTCTCTCCATCCGCGACGCGGCCGGCGGCGAAGTCCGCGCCCCGCGCGCGCACGTGCGCCGGCTGGCGGCGGCGGCGATCACGCTGCTGCTGATCGTCATCGTCGCCGGCGCGCTCTGGTGGCGCCGGGCGTCGCGCCTCGGCTGGGCGCGGAACGCCGCCCGGCAGGAGATCGAGCGCCTGCTGGAGATCGAGGATCCCGTCGCAGCGTACGCGGTGGCGAAAAAGGCGATGGCCATCGCCCCTGACGACTCGCAGGTGCAGCAGACCTGGGCGAATCTCACCTTTCCGATCACCATCCGGAGCAATCCGCCCGGCGCCGAGGTGTCCATCCGTTCGTACAAGACGACGAGCGACTGGATCTCGCTCGGCCGCACACCGCTGGTGGCGGCGCGAATACCGTTTCCGCTCGTTCGCTTGCGACTCACGCGCGACGGCTACGCGTCGAGCGAGACCGCCCCGGAGATCGAAGACGTCGATGTGACCTACCGGCTCTTTCGAGCTCGCGACACTCCGGACGGCATGGTGCCGGTGGCCGGCGGGCGGGCCAGCTTCCTCGGCCAGACCGTGGAGCTTCCCGACTACTGGATCGACCGATACGAAGTCACCAACGCCGAGTACAAGCGATTCATCGAGGCGGGCGGCTATCGTCGCCGGGAGCTCTGGAAGCATCCGTTCGTTCGCGACGGCCGCCGCCTTTCATGGGAGGAAGCGATCGGCGCGTTCGTCGATCGCACCGGCCGCCCCGGACCGTCGGGATGGGAGCTCGGCTCCTATCCGGAAGGCGCCGAGCGCCACCCGGTGGCAGGGATCAGTTGGTATGAAGCGGCGGCGTTCGCCGAGCTCGCGGGGAAGAGCCTTCCTACCGTGTTCCACTGGCAGCGCGCGGCGAAAAACGACAGCGTCTTTTCCGACGTCCTGGCGCTGAGCAATTTCGCCGGGAAGGGGACGACGCCGGCCGGCTCGCTCGAAGGACTCGGACAGTGGGGCACCTACGACATGGCCGGCAACGTGAAGGAATGGTGCTTCAACCCCGCGGGCCAGAAGCGTTATGCGCTGGGCGGGAGCTGGTCCGACGCCAGCTGGCAATATCGCGAGCCCGACGGCGCCCTGCCGATGGACAGGCCCGACGGTTTCGGCTTCCGGCTGATGCGCACCGCGGCGCCGCCGCCCGGCGCGCTGCTCGCCGAGGTGCTGGAGCCGCCTCTCAACAAAGCGAAGCCGGTCGACGACGCCACGTTCGCCGTGTACGCGCGCATGTACGACTACGACCCCACGCCGCTCGAGGCCCGCGTGGAACAGGCCGACGACTCGCACGCCGCCTGGAGGAAGGAGCGGGTGTCGTTCGCCGCCGCGTACGGACGGGAGCGCGTTCCCGCCTATCTCTTCTTGCCGAAGAACGCCCGGCCGCCGTATCAGACCATCGTCTTTTTTCCGGGGAGCGACGCCGTCTTCATGACCTCCAGCCGGGAACTCTGGCTGCGCATGGTCGAGTTCTACATCCGGAGCGGACGGGCCGTGGTCTATCCGGTCATCCAGGGCACGTACGAGCGCCAGGTTCGCGTTCAGCGCGGGCCGATCGGCGTGCGGGAACTGCGCATTCAGCGCGCCAAGGACATCCGGCGCACCGTCGACTATCTGATGACCCGCGACGACATCGATCGCCAGCGGATCGCCTTCTACGGCGCGAGCCTCGGCGCGAACAACGCCGCGCTGACCCTGGCCGTCGACCACCGGTTCCGCACCGCCATCCTGTTCGGCGGCGGACTCCGGGCCGTGGATCACCTGCCCGAGGTGCGGCAGGAGAATTTCCTGCCGCGCGTGAAGACGCCCACGCTGCTCGTCGGCGGCCGCTACGACTTTCAGTTCCCGCTGGAGACGGCGCAAAAACCGCTTTTCGATCTCCTCGGAGCCCCGCCGGATCAGAAGCGCCACGTCGTGCTGGACGGCGGCCACATCCCGACGCGCTTCAACGACGCCGTCAAGGAAATGCTGGCCTGGACCGACCGGTGGATGGGGCCGGTCGGCGAGCAGCGATGACCTGACGTTCATGCGAGCCGTCGTTCTCACCCGCTACGGTGGCCCGGAAGTGCTGCGGATCACTGAGGTCCCGACGCCGGTGCCGCGGCCCGGCGAGGTGCGGGTGAAGGTCGGCGTGATCGGCATCAACTTCGCCGAGGTGTTGTCGCGGCGCGGACTCTACGGGTGGGCGCCGCCGCTCCCCTACATCCTCGGCATGGAGGCGTCCGGCGAGATCGACGCCGTCGGCGAGGGCGTGACGACGCACAAGCCGGGCGACGCCGTCATCGTCGGCACGCAGTTCGGCACGTACGCGGAATTCATCTGCGTCGCCGCCGATCGCGCGCTGACCGCGCCGCGCGGCTTCTCGCCGCAGCAAAGCGCCGCGTTCGCCGTGAACTACCTGACCGCGTGGATCGGCCTGATGGAGATGGCGCGGCTGCGCCCGTCCGACACGCTGCTCGTGACATCCGCCGCAGGAGGTGTCGGCACCGCCGCGGTGCAGATCGGCGCGAAGTTCGGCGCGCGCGTGATCGGCGCCGCCGGGGCGACGAAACTGGACGCCGTCCGCGCCCTCGGCGCCGACCTCGCGCTCGACTACAGCGAGCTGTCCCGCCTACCCGCCGTCGACGTCATCCTGGAGATGTCCGGCGGCAACGTCTACCGCAATGCGCTCAGACACATCGCGCCGATGGGCCGGGTGGTCATCGCCGGCGCAAGCGCCGCCTTCCCCCGCACCCGCAATCCCCTGGCCCGCCTCGCCGCCCTCCGCAACCTCCCGCGCGCCAGCATCTTCGACATGCTGCGCCGCTCGTACGGCGTGATCAGCTTCCACGTCGGCTGGCTGCTCGACGGCGGCGCCGTCGCGCCGCATTATCGCGACCTCGTCGACTTCACCGAGTCACACGGCATCACGCCGGTGGTCGGGCGGGAGTTTGCGTTCGAGGAGATCGGGGAGGCGCATCGGGTGCTGGAGGAGAGGGGGAATGTGGGGAAGGTGGTCATCCACGTCAATGTAAGAGCGTGAAGGTCGCCGGCGTCTTTCAGCGCGGCGTCGGGCGCGGCCTCGGCGTTCCTACACCTTGCGCACGGGCCCGGGGTAGTGGGCCAGTTGCGCGTCGCCTGTGAGGAGCGTGATCCCTTCGGTGAAAGCCTGAGCGAGCAGGATGCGGTCGAACGGATCTTTGTGCAAGTGCGGAAGGCTATCGATGTTCACGGCATGTTCGCTGGTGATCGGCAGCTCGGTGTAGCCGTTATCGAGCAGCCCCCGCCGCAGCAGGCGAGGCTCGACGCGAAAGTCTTCGCGTCCGAGGGAGCTCTTGATGGCGATCTCCCAGAGGCTCGCGGCGCTGAAGAGAAGCTCATTCTTCGGAGTGTTCAGCTGCCTACGCGCCGCGGCGGAGAGCCGCTCGGGATGACCGGCAGCCCAGAGAAGGATCTGGGTATCGAGCAGAAGCTTCATGCGCTGGTCCCGAACAGAATTGCGATCTCATTCTCACCCATGCGGTCGAAATCCTTCGGCACGACGATCTCGCCGGCGAGGAAACCGAGGCGTTGCGGCGCTGCTGGAGCGTCGAGCGCGGCGACCCTGACCAGCGGCTTGCCGGCTTTGGCAATGACGAACGGCTCGCCTTTCGCGGCTCGATCAACCAGCCGGGAGAGTTGCGTCTTCGCTTCGTGAATATTGACCTTGATCATCACGACCTCCGTTGAACTAAGTTAAGCGGACTAAGTTCTATTCCGACGAGCGCTGTTCGTCAAGAGGAAAAGTCAGCGCGTTAATCACCAGCGTTTCAGCGCGACAATGCCGGCAGGGTTCGTCCCGTGAAATGAAATCCCGCCTCGTCTGGACCAGCGATCCCGAAGCGGCGAAGCGCCTGCGCGAGGATGGAGCGCTCGACGCGCAGACGGACGCCGACCCGTCGCAACAGACCATCCGTGTGGCGATCGATCGCAAGCGCCGGGGGGGAAAGAGCGTGACCGTCGTCAGCGGCTTCCAGCTCAGCGCGGCATCGCTGGCGGAGTTAGCGGCGTCGCTGAAGAAAAAATGCGGCGCCGGCGGCTCGTCGAAAGATGGCGAGATCGAGATTCAGGGCGAACACCTCGCCCGCGTGGCGTCCGAGCTCGAGCGCCTCGGCTATCGCGTTCGCAAGTAAGACAGCCCGAGGAATGCGGCGTAGCGCGCGGCCTCGCGCTCGACGGCGCGTGCTTCGCGCTTCGTCAGCGGGTGGAACGGCGACACTGTGACGGCGACCGAGTCGCCGACGATGCTCCGCTTCCAGTTGCCGGCGACGCGGCCGTTGACGACCACCACGGCGTTCAGCATCCCGCCGCCGGCGTTGAGGCGCTTGGCGAATGCCGGGTCGAGGATCGCCGTGCGGTCTTTGTACGCCACCGTGTATTCGTCGAAGGGCGGAAGCAGATGGACAGAGGGCGTCGCGGCGGCGCCCTCGCCGTCGAGGCTCGCGCCGGAGAGCGCGATCGCGTCCTTCGCGTCCTTCACCGTCAATCCCGACCACCAGACGAAGTCGGCGACGCCGGCGGGGGCGTGGCTTCGGAAGTATCGGCGCGCCAGCTCCGCGAGTGCCTCATCGCGCGTCTTCGGACGCGACGTGGGAACCCACTCATCGAATAGGACGAAGGTCGGCTGCTTCCCCTGCCGAGGGCCGAAGCAGATGACGCGCTCGTGCGCCAGGGCGAAGACGACGTGCAGACCGCGTCCGGCGCCGGTGGCGACGCCGCCCTTCTCCAGGGCGGCGTACAGCTCCGCGCGGGTCAGCGTCCGTCCGCCGCGCAGCGCGCGCTCGACGAACGCGCGACCGCGGCGAAGCATCTTCCCATCCAGCTCGTAGTAGCGCTCGATGCGCGCGCGCCGCGCCAGCACGCGCGGCGCGAGCAGCTCGAGCATCCAGCGGACGTCCTCGGCGGCGACGACGTGCAGCGTCCCGCGCATCGGCCAGCAACGGACGATGCGTCGCTCGATGATGGCGCGCTCGACGTCGCTCTCGGCGGCGTGGCGCGAGCGGGCGCCCAGCGCCCACAGCATGCCGAAGTAGTCCTGGGCCTGCACGGCGCCAAAGTGCGCGACGACGTCGCGCGGCGCGTCGCGGGCGTTGTCCGCGAGGAGGTGGCTGTGCAGACGCCGCAGCGCGATGGAATCGAAGTCGGTCATGAGCTACGGGTGAAACTCGGGAGCGCTTCTGCGCATGAACTGGTCGAAGCGCGGGACGGTAAAGGCCATGTCGCCATATGCGGGGCTGTAGATCATCCCCTTCCTGATCAACTTCGCTCGGACCGGTCCGATGGTTGTCAATTTCACCGCAAGCATGTCCGCGATGTCTCCGGTTCGGTGTGGTCCCGGCCCGAGCTCCGCCATGGCACGCAGGAACTTCCGCTCTCCACAGCCTCGCCATAGCCCGCGCGGCGGCGTCCCTTCTGCTCATGCTCGACGATCAGCCTCCCGACCCCGCGCCTGCTCGACGTCGCCTGCCCCACACCGGAGCAGTTGAAGCTGGTGAACGCGCTGTGCAGGTTCGTGGAGATGGCGGATTAAGCCTGATCGACCCTGCCGATTTGTCGAGATCGTCTAAGGCGGTCTGCTTCGGCTTACGACTCGCTGTACCTTGCTATCAAACGGCAACCAAACTTCGCGTCCCGACCCGCCAGCTACCCGGCTTCTCATCAAACGCTCCGATCGCCGCGTTCACCTCACGCTCGATCGCGTCGGGTTCAATCACGGATTCGATGATCATTGGACAGCCTCGAGGAACATGCATCGCCAGGCGGCTGAACGCTAGTCGAGCCAGAACGCCGATTGAGAAATGCTCACCCCTGGCGCCCACGTCGCTTACATGCACCTGCCGAAGGCGATCACCGAACTCGCGAAGCATAAGAATCGCCGTGGCCATCGTTGGATCAATCTGTTTCGCGTGACCGACATCGAGGCAGAAGGTTGCCGCGGGGAGGCTTCGAAAAAGCTCTCGAAGCTCGGCCACAGTGCGCCCCGTCGTCTTCCGGTTGTCCATGTTCTCGAGACAAAGACGCTCGCCCAGGCGCGCCCAAAGCCCAAAGGCCTGCTTGGGAGCGGCCTTGGCGCGCGGAGGCTTTTTGGTGGTCTTCATGACCATCACTCTACGCGCGCGCACAGCAGCTTTTACCCTGCGTTGATCGAGGAACCCCAATTCATGTCACCCTTCCCCCGCGCACATGCTCGACATCGCGGGGCACATCGCCTTCATCCTCATCGCCCTGTCCTTCCTGGTGCGGGACATCCTCTGGCTCCGCGTGCTGTCGATCTCCGCGAGCATCGCCTCGATCGCCTACGGCTACTTCGCGCCGGCGACGCCGCTCTGGATCATCATCGGGTGGAACGTGGTGTTCATCCTCCTGAACCTGGTGCAGATCGCCGTGCTGCTGCGCGAGCGGCGCGGCGTGACGTTCAGCGATGAGGAGCGCGAGCTGTACCAGACCAGCTTCAGCCGCTTCACGCCGGTGGAGTTCATGCGCCTGATCCGCATCGCCGTCTGGAAGAACGCCGAGCGCGGCACGCTGCTGATGCGGGCGGGTGAGGAGGCGGCCGAAGTCATGCTCATCTTCAGCGGGCGGGTGAACGTGGAGAAGAACGGGCGCAAGCTCGCCGAGCTGCGGTCGGGGGACTTCGTCGGCGAGATCGGCTTCGTCAAACGGACGGCCGCCGCGGCGACGGTGTCGGTGCTCGAGCCGACGCGCTACGTCGCCTGGCCGAAGGCGGCGCTGCGGAGCCTCCTGGAGCGCAATCCGTCGATGGCGGTGGTGCTCAACGCGGAGCTGACCGAGGACATGGCGGACAAGCTGGCGCGGCGGACCGGAATGACCGGCGCGTTCCAGCCGCCGACGCTGCCGACCTGAGCGCGGCATAATGTGCTCATGCAACGACTGTTGGTGCTCGTCGCTCTTCTTTCTCTGGCTACCGCTTCGCTCGTCGCGCAGGAGGTGACTGGCTCTCCGGCGGTGACGGCGCAGTACCAGGATCCGGAAACCATCGAGCGGATCACCCTCCGGCTCGCCGGCCAGGGTCGCGAGTCGTGGGAGACGGTCATCGCCGACGGCGAGCCGGCGCTGACGTGGGGAACGGTGGCCGCGTTCTCGCTCCTGCTCCACGAGGTCTTCGACGCGCAGTTGACCGAGGCCGAGGGAGAGCTCATCGCCAAACGGTTCGCCGAGAGCTACGCCCAGAGCGATCCGGACGGCCGCAAGGCGCTCACCGGCGATTGGAAGCAGATGCTCGAGGCCCTTGGCGGCGGCGCCGCGCGGGGCCAGGTGCGCGCGAAGCTGGAAGCGCGCATCGCTGGGGCAAAGGGCGGCTGGGGCGTCGCGGTGCGCGAGGCTCTCGACCGCCGCAATCGCGTGGTGGCCAAGTCGGCGCAGCCGCGGCCGCAATGGGCGGGAGCGGCCTTCGACGCCAGCATGAGCGTCGCCGACCTCGACGCCAGCATCGAGCTGCTGTACTTCATGTGGGTCGCCGCGGGGCGCGATCCGGAGCTGGTGACGCTGGAGAACGTGGCCCTCATCCGCAATCACTTCCTTCACCACTTCGCCGAGCTGCCGGGCGACATGCAATACGCGCTGGCCAACGCGCAGAAGATCTACGCCGGGCTCCGCGTCCTCTGGTACACGGGCAACGGCCAGCAGCGGGCTGCCATGGCCCGCAACTTCAACCAGGAGCTGAACCTCGGGCTGCCCGACCCGAACGGCGGCGGGCAGAGCGCGAGCGGCTCGTCCGACGCCCATGGCGCGTTCGCCGCGGAGATGGTGGTCGGCCTGGCGGGGTCGTCGTACAAGTCGGCGTGGTGAGCGTGTACATGCACCGCTTCACCGCGCTTTCTGTTGCCCTCCTCCTCGCCGCCGCTGCGTCGTTCGCCGCAACGCCGAACGTCACGACCGTGATCCTGGTCCGGCACGGGGAGAAGGCCACCGAGGGGATGGCCAACGATCCGCCGCTGAGCGGGGCGGGCGCGGCGCGGGCGGCGGAGCTGGCGCGCGTGCTCGCGGACGCCAATGTGGCGGCGATCTACACCACTCCGTACCAACGCACGCGCAACACGGCGGCGCCGCTCGCAGCGGCGCGCGGACTGACGCCGATCGAAGTCGCCGGCGGAAAGAGCTATCCGGCAGACGTCGTAGCGAAGATCCTGGCGGATCACGCGGGGGAGACCGTCCTGGTGGTCGGCCACTCGAACACCACGCCGGACGTTCTGCGCCAGCTCGGCATTGCCAATCCGCCGGCGATCGCCGACTCGCAGTACGACGATCTGTTCGTCGTCACCCTCGCGACGGACATGCCGCCGCGGCTGGTCAGACTGCGCTACGGCGCGGTTGCGCGGTAGGGACGCCGGCACTCCTCAGAATAGCCAGGCGTAGCCGAGTTTGACGTTGGAGCGCCGGCGTCCTCGCCGGCTGGACCGCAGGCGTCTTCGCCTGCGGCGGCGGGACGCCGCCGGGCCAGCCGGCGGGACGCCGGCGCTCCAACTCAGCACTCAGCACTTTCGACTACTATCCGCCGCCTATGCCTTTCTCGAAATTCGGACTTCATCCAGACCTTTTGCGCGGCATCAAAGAGCTCGGCTTCACCCGCCCCACCCCCATCCAGAACGACGCCATCCCGCCGGCGATGGCGGGGAAGGACGTGCTGGCGGCGGCGGCGACCGGCAGCGGGAAGACGGCGGCGTTCGTGCTGCCGATCCTGCAGCGGCTCCTCGGCAAGAAGCGGGGGACGACGCGCGCGCTGATCCTCACCCCCACCCGCGAGCTGGCGGCGCAGATCGACGAGCATCTGCGCGATCTGGCGGTGCACACGCCGATCTCCGGCGCGGCCATCTACGGCGGCGTCGGCATGGCGCCGCAGGAGCACGCCTTCCGCAGCGGCGTCGACGTCCTGGTGGCCACGCCCGGACGCCTCCTCGATCATTTCTCGCGCGGCTACGCGCGCCTCGACGGGCTGGAAGTCCTGGTCCTGGACGAGGCCGACCGCATGCTGGACATGGGCTTCCTTCCCGACATCCGGCGGGTGCTGAAGCATCTGCCGGCCAGGCGCCAGACGCTTTTCTTCTCCGCCACGCTGCCGCCGCCGATCGTGCAGCTCTCGCGGGAGATGCTGAAGAACCCGGCGATGATCTCCATCGAGCGGCAGGCGGCGCCGCCGTCGGCCATCGCGCAGGCGGTCTTCCCCGTCTCGCAGGAGCTGAAGCTGGAGCTGCTGGAGACGCTGCTCCAGCGCGGCGAGATCCGCAGCGCCATCGTCTTCACCCGCACCAAGCACCGCGCCAACCGCGTCTTCGAGCAACTGATGAAGCGGAAGGTGAACGCAGCGCGCATTCACGGCAACCGCAGCCAGATGCAGCGCACCGAGGCGCTGGCGGGATTCAAGGCCGGGAAGTACAGGATCCTGGTGGCCACGGACATCGCCGCGCGCGGCATCGACGTCGAGGCGCTGTCGCACGTGGTCAACTTCGACGTGCCGCACGTGCCGGAGGACTACATCCACCGCGTCGGCCGCACCGCGCGCGCGGAGCTGACCGGCGACGCCATCACCTTCGTCGCGCCGGACGAGGAGACCGATCTCCGCGCCATCGAGCGCGCCGTCGGCAAACGGCTTCCTCGCGTGACCGTGCCTGACTTTGACTACAAGCAGAAGCCGGCCGAGAGGTTGGAGATCCCGATCCAGGAGCGCATCGCGGCGATCCGCGCGCGCAAAGCAGAGGATCGAGCGCGGGCCAAGGCGAAGGCAGAGCGGCGCGCCGCGGCACCGACCGCGCCGGTGGCACGGCCCCTCACCCGGCGCCCCGCGCCACCCTCTCCCCGCTCCGCGGGGCGAGGGAGAGGCAGGCGGCGGCCCTGATCTACGTCTTCACTCGCGCGACCGCCTCATCCCAGCGCTCCCGCAAGGCATTGCCTTCACGCGGCTCGAAGACGCGATCGGCTTGCCACTGCGCGTCGATCTCGGCCTCGTCGCGCCAGAACCCGACGGCCAGTCCGGCGAGGTAGGCGGCGCCCAGCGCCGTCGTCTCGGTGATCCGAGGACGCACGACGCGAACGCCGGCGACGTCGGCCTGGATCTGCATCAATAGATCATTGCGCGACGCGGCGCCGTCGGCGCGCAGCTCGGTCATCGCCAGTCCCGAGTCTCCGCGCATGGCGTCGACGACCTCGGCGCTCTGCAGGGCGATCGCCTCCAGCGCGGCGCGCGCGATGTGCGCGGCGGTCGAGCCGCGCGTCAGGCCGAGGATCGCGCCGCGGGCGTAGGGGTCCCAATGCGGCGCGCCGAGGCCGGTGAAGGCGGGGACGAAGACCACGCCGCCGCTGTCGGGCACCGACGCGGCGAGCGCCTCGACCTCGTCCGCCGAATGAATGACGCCGAGGGCGTCGCGAAGCCATTGGATCGCGGCGCCGGCGATGAAGACGCTGCCTTCGAGGGCATACGAGCCCGCAGCGACGGTCGTCAGCAATCCGTGCTCCGACGTCACGCAGTGCTCGCCGGTGTTCATGACGATGAAGCAGCCGGTCCCGTACGTGTTCTTGGCCATGCCGGCGCGAACGCAGCGCTGGCCGAACAGCGCGGCCTGCTGGTCCCCGGCGATACCGGCGATCGGTACGCCGCCGTCGGTCTCGCCCACCACTTCGCTCGAGGACACCACCCGCGGCAGGATGGAGCGTGGGATGTTCAGGATGCGCAGCAGGTCGTCGTCCCACTCCTTGCGGCGGATGTCGAAGAGCATGGTGCGCGAGGCGTTGGTGACGTCGGTGACGTGCGCGCGCCCTCCCGTCAACTGCCAGACCAGCCAGGTGTCGACGGTGCCAAAGGCCATGCGATCGGGATCGACGGCGACGTGGTCCAGGAGCCAGCGGATCTTGGTCGCCGAGAAGTAGGGATCGAGAACCAGGCCGGTGCGCTGGCGGAACAGCGGCTCGTGGCCTTGGGCGCGCAGCTCGTCGCACAGCGGCGCGGTGCGGCGGTCCTGCCAGACGATGGCATTCGCCACCGGCTCGCCGGTCGTGCGGTCCCAGAGGATCGTGGTCTCGCGCTGGTTGGTGATGCCGATGGCGGCGATCTCGACGCCGGGCACCATCGCCACCGCCTCGGCGGCGACGTCGAGCTGCGTCTTCGCGATCTCGCGCGGGTCGTGCTCCACCCACCCCGGTTGAGGGTAGATCTGCCGGAACTCACGCTGCGCAACGGCCTCGATGGCGCCCCGCTCGTTGAAGACGATGGCGCGGGAGCTGGTGGTGCCCTGGTCGAGGGCGAGGATGGCTTTCACCGGGAGAGGGTAGCTTTTTCCTTACGTCCCGTGTCCCGCCCTATGGCATTCCATTTCCGCGTCAACGGACCTCCGGTCTGACGCGTCCGATAGGAGTGCCGGGAACGATCCGCACTGTCGGTCTTCTGTCGTGTCTCCTGCTGGACCTCGTTTCTTCCAGGGCGCTCGCCAATACGCCGCCGACGCCGCCGGTCATCATCGAGCCTTCGGAGTTGGGGCGGCTGATCGATCCGGGCGATGTTCACATGGCGACCGCGCCATTCAGGGACGACGATTCCGGTGACGCCCTCCTCTGCACCGACTGGGAAATTCGTTCCGCCACCGGGAAGCTCATCTGGTACGCCGGCTGCGCGGGGGGGGTTCTCGCCGTTCACATTCACATCGGCGACGGCGCGTTCATCAACGCCGAAGGCCACCTTCTCGGCTCGATGCATTACCAGGTACGGATCCGGTTCCGCGACAGCAGCGGCGATCCCGACACGGAGTGGAGCGACTGGAGCATCCGCGATTTCAACACCGGTCCCGGGTCGGCGGTCCGTGCGATGGTCATCGACGACGTCCTCTCCTCGCCGCCGCCGCGCCTGCGCGACGCGGCCGGCGCCGCCGCGACCTTGCCGCCGGACGCGTCCCTCGCCTTGACCTCGGAGCGAGGGGAGCTCCTCCTGTCGTTTTCGGGATCCGCTGCAACGAATCCACCCACGCTGCGAACACACGCGCTGGTCAAATGCGTGGTACGAAGCGGCGCGGAGGCGCATTCGCTACCTCCGTTGACGATCGACTTCGCCGATGAGACGGGCGCGCAGCACGCGATCGTTCTCCCGGCGCTCGCGCTCTCCGCCGGCGCCACGATCGAATTCTGGATCGCGCAGGACGGCAGCTCGTTCGATGCGTTCCCGGGCGACGCGGCGCCGAATTTCGCGAAAGTGGCGCGCGGCGCCGGCACGCCGTGGAAGGTTTTCGATCCCGGCTATATCGTCGAACGCGTCGTCAGCGGACTGCAACTGCCGGTGAACATCGCCTTTGTCCCGAACCCAATGGCCGAGGCCGACGCGCCGCTGTTTTACGTGACCGAGCTGTACGGAACCATTCGCGCCGTTCTCCGCAACGGCGCGATGCGCGATTACGCGACGGGACTGCTCAATTTCAATCCCACCGGCATCTTTCCGGGATCGGGAGAGCATGGAAGCGTCGGCACGGCCGTCGATCCCGACAGCGGCGACCTCTTCGTCGCCACCGTCTACGCCTCCGGCACGGGCGACCACGATCCGAAAGTCATCCGACTCCGCAGCAGCGACGGAGGGCGCACGGCGTCGAGCGTGAAGACGGTCCTCGACATGGCCGGCGAAGACATCGGTCCTTCCCATCAGATCTCCAGCGTGAGCATCGGTCCGGACGGAAGGCTCTACGTTCACGTCGGCGATGGATTCCACACTGAGCTGGCCACCGACCTTCACTCTTTCCGCGGGAAGATTCTTCGCCTGAACGTCGACGGCTCGGCCCCTCCCGACAACCCGTTCTACGACAGCTCGGACGGCATCACCGCTGCGGACTACGTCTTCGCCTACGGTTTCCGCAATCCGTTCGGCGGCGCGTGGCGCGCCGCGGACGCCTCGCTGTACGAAGTGGAGAACGGCCCAGTGGTCGACAGGCTGGCGAAAGTCGGCGCCGGCATGAACTACCGGTGGAATGGCAGCGACGACGACATGCGCGCGAATGCCGCCTATAACTGGGAGCAGTCCGTCGCGCCGGTCAATATCGCGTTCATCCAGGACGCCACCTTCGCCGGGAGCGGCTTCGCCGCCGCAAAACGCGATCGCGCATTCGTCACCGAATCCGGACCGACGTGGGTCAGCGGGACGAGCTCGATCGGAAAACGAATCCGAGAGTTTGCCTTCGACCCCTCCGGTCACGTCCTCTCCACCCGGCCATTCGCCGAGTACATCGGGAGCGGATACGCGAGCGTGGCGGCGCTTGCGGCAGGCCCCGACGGACTCTATTTCAGCGATCTTTTCCCGGACCGGGACAGCCCCATTGCCCACGGCGCGAACGTCTACCGCATTCGTCACGTCGGAACGGCGGCCATCGCGGCGGCAGTGACCGACGACGTGCAGCGCACGGTCGCCTTCTCCGCGATCCTGACCGTACCGGAGTACAGCGGGCTGACATGGAACTTCGGCGACGGAACGACCAGCGGGGAGCTCGACCCGGAGCACACCTTTGCGGCGAACGGTGCATACGACGTCAGACTCTCGGTGGTCGGCGCGCAGAACACGGTGATCGAAGACTACAAACGCGTGGAGTTCCTCAATCGGTCGGGCTCGGGACTCCTCGCGTTCTACACGAACGCGCAGGGCGATCGATTCTCGCGCATCGATCCGCAAGTCAATTTCGATTGGCAGCTCGACGCGCCGCCCATGACGGCGGAGTCGTTCAACATCACTTGGAGCGGCGAGATCGCGGCGTCCGTTTCCGGCATCTATGCATTCATCCTCCGCTCCGACGGAACGGGGGTGCTGCGCATCGACGGCCAAACGGTGATCGACACCCGCTCGCGCGACGCATCGTCGAACCCCATGCGTCTCGAGGCCGGGCGGCGCTACACATTCGTTCTCGAATGCGCCGACACACCGATGCGCAGCGTCACGCAGCTCTCGTGGTCCTCCGACGGTCTGCCTGCCCGGGTGATCCCGGCAACCGCCTTTTACCCCCTCGCCCCCCACCGGCGAGCCGTCCGTCATTGACGGCGTTCACGCCAGCGCGTACGCCTGAATGAGCGCGATCACCCCGATCGCGAGAGCAGCGCGGCGGCGAAGACACCCGTCCCGGCGGCGGAGATGAGGTGCGGCGCGAACGAGCTGCCGGAGACCAGCGGGAGCTGGCGCTCGAGCCCGCTGACGGCGGCGAGGGTGACACGGACGTCAAGCCGCGCTTACCTCGCCGAACCCACACCCGCAAAGCTGCTCAAGGCCAAGCGCCGCTGCGACATCGACGCGGGGGACGAGCTGTTCCGCGAACAGGAGTTTCTCGATGGACGCTGAGCTGGCGCTGCGCATCGTGGTAGCCGACCCCCCGCCCGGCGTGACCTTCGCCCTGCAGCGGGGCAAGAGCGAGCTCGTTCCGCCGACGCGTTCCACGCCGAAGGAGCTCGTCTTCGATCTGACAGTTCGCGTCCGCGACGAAGCGCAGCCCAACTTCCTCGGGCCCTTCGCCCAAGGCCCGCGCGGCGCCCGCTTCGTCTCGTGAACTCCGGCACCTACGCCGGCCAGGCGGATACGCCCTGGTCGCGCCGCGCGAAGGTGCCGCTCGCCGGCATCACCTGGGCGCTCATCAAGCGCGCGAAAGGCGCTCCTCTCGAGGCCCGGATCAACGGCACCGGCAGCGACGGCGGCCCCGCCTGCGGCACCGTCCCGCTGCTCGACGGCGGCTGGAAGATCGCGTAGGATGCGCCCCTTCCTCGGGAATGCTCTCGGCGGACCTGCCGTTAGCGAGATTTCCCACGCGGGGTCGTAGTTCAGTTGGTTAGAACGCCGGCCTGTCACGCCGGAGGTCGCGGGTTCGAGTCCCGTCGGCCCCGCCAAATAAAATAGATCAACTAACGTCGCTGACCTGAGCGGCGTTTTTTGTTGCGACCACGCGCGGTCAAGCTGGAACGGTGAACGACGTCGTAGTTTGCGTCGACACGTCCTTGAAAACGGATCGCGCGAATCTGCCGGTAGATTCGTGCCATGGTCGCGAGGCGCTCGCCGGATACAGGGATGACGACCCTTCCGCCCTTTTTGTCAAGGCATCGCGCTGTCGCCACGAGAGGCAGGCTATGGAGCGACCCTCGCGGCGGCTCGTGCCGTTACGGGCATCAAGAGCAACGCGTCAGAGTTTCGCGACGCTCCGAGCGCGGCGGCGCGGGCGGTTGCACTCGATCCCCGTTTGCCCCGCCGCTCACTTCAAATCAGGCTCGCACTGCAACGGCTCCGCGATTCAAAAAGCGTACACTGCTGCCTTCAGAACGATGCCAGCTCGACCTGCCCAGCAAAGCATGCATGCACCCGGCTGGCTGCCTAAGACGCTAGGAAATCTGAGAGTTCGTCCGTCTTCTGCACCGAACGACGGCCGTGCGCGCCTGACTCATATTCATACAAGGAGGTGAGCCTCATGCCCGACAAGGCTCTCGTGGTCGGTATTTCAAAGTATCTGCCGCCCACCACTAAACTGGACGCGCCAGCGGCCGAGGCCGACGCCTGGGCGGCACTCTTGCCCCCTTGCGGGATTTCAGATGTCACAGTCAGACAGGATTCTTCTGCCACACTGCCCGAAGTGCGAGCCCGTCTCATCGACTTATTCAGTAATGCAAAACCGCGGGAGAAACGCGTGTTCGTCTACTGCGGCCACGGTACTGTCGCTCCAATCGGTGGAAGAATGGGCGACGAAGCGCTGCAGCTCTTTCATAACGGTGGCAAGGCGGCAGCGGCGGTGGCAGCACTCACCGATTCCGAGATGTCGGCGATCATCAAGGCGGCAAAGCCGTCGCCCGAGGCGCTGCTCACGATCGTCCTAGACTGCTGCTTCTCGGGCGGCTTCGACGTCAAACCCCTCGAAGATCGATCTGAGAGCGACGACAAGTCTGAGCCTGAGGGCAAGACGCTTTATTCACCATTACTGAGCGCCGACGAATTCGATGAACTGCTAATCGTCCACCGTTTCGGCTCCTTGTGGGATCGGGGAGTGGAATTCGAAACCATCAACCCACTAGTGGTCGCCGCGTGCGAGCGTCACAAAAAGGCGGCGGAGTTGCCGGTTCCACTGGGCGCCCCTCCGCACCTCGCTTTCAGCGGAAATGCAATCCCTGCTCTGAGAGCTAAAGTGATTCCCACACACGAAAAGCTATGCGACGCGGTTAACCGCGTCGTCGTCAGCCAACATTCGGTGCTTCTCGGCAACATGCCGCGACGCCCCCATCTGTTTTTCACTTGAGAACGAAGGAGAGATAATGCGCGACATCACCGTCCGTTTCGCCGGCACCTGTTGCTTCATCAATAGCGGCACCTTCAAGAGAGTTGTGCTGCCGAACGACACCCTAGAGTCCGGCGAGAAGCGACACATCGCTTACGTCGAGTTCCCGGACGAGTACATAAGATCAGGACACGAGTTTCTCACTGAACCTTACAAGCACGGCGACACGGGACAAGTCGACTATCGCCGTTTCGACTTGGTCGGACACACGATCACCATCGAAAACCTCTCGTCCTCTTCACCGGCGGCATTGGGTTCGTACACAAACCACGTCCCAAAGATGAGCGCCGTACATCCAGGTCTGTACCCACAACCGCGTCCCGAGTGTTTCGTGACTCCGCCAAATCCCATACTCATTTCCGGCGCGATCAACCTCACGTCGGGCATCCTCACTGCTGGTCAGCTCTACGAATTCATCACAGTCTTCGAGAACGAGGAACTCGGCGAGACAGCGAGGGTACAAACGCCGCAATACGTAGATCTGACCGTGCCTATCGACTCTAACGACCTCACCGTCAAGTTCGACGACGGCACGCATGCCGTGCAAGTCGTCGTCGAGCCGGGAGCAGATCTCATCACCATCGGAAACCAGCCGCTGGCCGACATCCAGCAGCTTGGCTCCGGCGACGATGTGGCGCACCATTTCAAACTGTATTACAAGCTCGGGAAGCCCGGAACCGTCATGCCCAACCCGCCGCTTCCGCGAAAACTCTTGGACCCCGTCAATTCATGTACCGTAACCCAGTGGCCCTAACGTAAAGGCGGTTCTCGTCCTGCTAGCATTCACTTTTCTAGAAAAAGAATGAAAGCGGCAGGATCACGTTTTCGCACCCACGGGGCGGTCTGGCTCGCCGTTCTCGCAGCGATCGCCGGCGCAATGCTTGCGCTGCGCCGGCCGATCTCTCGGCTGCGGGCGGAAATCGCGCTTGAACAGGCGGTCCGCTGCGCGAACGACAACCATTCGGCGTACGGACCTCTGGCCAGTGACGCCGGCCGCCTCACGCGGTGGATGGCTGGCTGGCTGGTGCCACCTGGGACGCCGGCCGATGCCGCAGCTCGCGCCCTCGACTGGGACAGCAGCGATCCCCAGTCGTCGGCAAGCGCCTCCGCGATCGCGCAACTCCTCACCGGGAAGCCGTTGAACGCCATCCAGAGTCTTGAAACCATTGCGTCCTCTCGCCGCAACGCTGCCGTCTGGTCGAATCTTGGCGCCTTCGAGATTTCGGTTGCAGCCACCGGCGGTGTTCGAGAGCACCTGCTGACAGCGTTGGTCGACGCTGATCACGCGTCGACGCTCGACGCCAATGCCTCCGAACCACTCTTCGTCCGCGCACGTGCGCTCGAATTGCTCCAGCTGAACCGTGCAGCCCTCGCGGCATGGCGGCAATACCTCGACCGCAATCCATCACCGGCGTGGGCGCAAATCGCGCGCGGTCATGTGTCAGTGCTGGTCAACATCGCCGACGATACCGCAGCCTGGCGCGCCGCGACGGCGCATGCTGACCAGCTGTCGTCCGCCGAGCTGGCAGCTCTGACGCGCAGGTATCCACAGCAAGCGCGGACCTTCGGAGAAGCCGTGTACCTCGGCGAATGGGCAGACGCCGTCAAGCAGAATCCCAAAGCGGAAAAAGCGGCTCTGCAACGCATCACCACGATCGCAAACGCCCTGCGGCTTTCCACCGGAGAGTCCTTTCTCGCGGATGTCATAGCGTCGATTCGCGTGGCCAATAACGACAGCATGCATCGCATCGCCCGTGCGTTTCTCCGTTATCGCAACGGGCGATATGCGAGCAACGAACAGAAACCGGCAGAAGCACTTTCTCAGTACGAAGAGGCGCGGCAGCTGTTTTCCTCCTTGTCCAACCCAATGACGACTATGACTGAGTGCTATGCCGCCATTGCCTTGATCGACCTTAATCGGACAGCTGAGGCGCGGCAACGTCTAACGGCGCTCATTGCGCACGAGCGTGCGGCCGGGACGCGGCACTATGCACTCCTGGCATTCGCGCTCTATCACCTTGCACTGTGCGACGCTGCGGAAGGAAGCTGGACTGAATCTCTCGTCGCAGCAGAGGAGTCTCTTTCAATTCTGACTCGTTTGGGCGAGCGCGGCCTGGCGGGCACCGTCGAAGCGCTCATCAGCCAGTGCTATGCCTTCCTCGGGCAGCGGCATCTCGCATTGCAGTACGGTACGCATGCCGTCGCGTCGCTGGCCGCTGCCGGCGATTGGCGACGGGCACGCATCACGGTGGGCGGGTTGTCGCGATCGTCACTCCGCCACGGCGACTGGGAAACAGCGCGAGTGCTGATCGAGGTCGAACAGCTCACCGCGCTCTCTCCGGTTTCGAGGGATGACTGCGACACATTCCTTCGCCTTGCCGCGGCCGAATACCACCTGGGCCACGCCGCGGCATTTCAGAGTGCGCTCGCCGCCGCGAAAACCGCAGCGGCAAACACACCTGACCCGGCCATTCGCGAAAAGCTGACCGCCGATACCGACGCCGTGGCGGGCGCGCTGATGCGACACAATAATCCTCGCTCCGCGATCGCACTGCTTTCCGCCGCGATCCACTTTCAGGAAGAAGCTGAACGCGCCCTCCTACTGCCGGAATTGTTTCTCGAGCGTGGACGCGCGAATGCAGCGCTTGGCCGCCTCGACGAGGCCGATGCCGATTTCGAACGCGGCATCGAGCATCTGGAGCAGCAGCGTACGCGCATTCGCGATACCGATCTTCGATCGGGTATTTTCGACGACGCCGCCGAACTATTCGCTAGTGCCGTGGCTCTTTCGCTCGCCCCTCCTGATCCCGATGAGGCTCGCGCCTTCGCATATGTGGAGCGCGGCCGCGCGCGTGCAATCGCCGAAGAAATCGCATCGCGCGATCAGCACGGATTGGTCGGCGCAATCAGCGTCCAAAGCGCCGCCAAGAGTCTGCCGGCCGAGGCGTTGATTCTCGAGTATCAGATGGTCGACGACGGTGTGGTGATTCTCACACTCGATCGAGGCGGCCTCACAGCCACACGCATCGCCGTGGCACGCGCCACCGTCGAACAGGAGGTACGAACATTCGTCGAGGCGCTTCGCGAAGCGCGCGATACCAAGATCGTCGAAGACTCATCGGCGCGATTGTTTGCTCGTCTCCTCGCGCCGGTGCGTGGCCGGCTAGAGGGAGCGCAAACGCTGGTCGTCGTTCCGGACGCCATTCTGCAGCAGGTGCCGTTCGCGGCGTTGTTCGATCCGAACACGCGACGCTATCTTGTCGAAGACCATGTCATTCTGATGACACCAAGCGCATCCATCTTTGCGATGGGCGTGAGGCGCGTGACGAAGCGCGAAGACGCTCGGCCGGGGCTGACGGCGTTGCTCGTCGCCAATCCCCGCCTGGAGGGGGGCACCTTCGCAGACTTGGATCCGCTGCCCCGTTCCGAATCGGAAGCCCGAAATGCCCGGCGCGCATACGCTGGCGGGACCGTACTTACCGGCGCAGCAGGCACGGTGCAGCGGTTCGTGTTGACCGCCGATTCGTACGACATCGTACACTTCGCCGGCCATACGGTGATCCGACCAATTGAGCCGTGGCATTCGGCGTTGCTGCTGGCGTCAGATCGCGGCGACCGCGGACTGCTGACCGTGCAACAGATCGCGCACTTGTCTTTTCGCCGGACGCGTACCGTGGTTCTGGCGTCGTGCAGCACATTGAGAGGTCATACGGCCGGGGTGGAAGGCGTACCAAGTGTCGCGCGGGCCTTTCTCCTCGCCGGCGTTCCTTCGGTGATCGGAACGCTTTGGGATGTCGACGACGGCGAAGCAGCGCCGATAGTCGAGGCCCTGCACGGACAGCTCGCGCGTGGCGTTCCCGCTGCCGACGCACTGCGCGCAAGTCAACTGAAGGCTATTCACGATCCGAAAATCGAACTTCGGCATCCGAGCCGATGGAGCTCTTTCGCCGTCCTCGCAACGCGCGAAGCGCTCGAGCAATAGCCAACTCCTGCGGTCGTACCCGCGACGGGCGTCTTCCCGCCGTGGGGCCAGCCGATGAGCGACGCGCTCTTCCTGCAGGCCACGGCCTATTGCGTCGTCATCTCCATCGGCGGCTGCTACCTCGCGGCGCGGCTGGCGCCGGACCGGCCGATGACGCACGCCCTGGCGCTGGGCGTATCGCCGGTACGGTGGCGACGTGGAAGCGCGGGTCGGAGTTCGGGCCCACGCGGTACCCAATGGCCCTGGTATTGCTGGCCATCCCGTGCGCCTGGATGGGCGGCAAGCTCCGCACCTCGAAAGGAATCAACCTGATGAAGAGAATCACCCCGTTCCTCTGGTTCGAGAATCAGGCCGAAGAGGCCGCCAACTATTACGCCTCCATTTTCAAGAACTCGAAGGTCGGCAGGATCACTCGATGGGGAGACGTCGGACCCGGGCCGAAGGGCAGCGTGTTGACCATCGAATTCGAGCTCGATGGCCAGGACTTCGTCGGCTTGAACGGCGGCCCGGAGTTCAAGTTTACCGAGGCCGTCTCGTTTTCGGTCGAGTGCAAGAACCAGGAGGAGATCGACTACTACTGGGACAAGCTGTCCGCCGGCGGCGAGCAAGGGCCGTGCGGCTGGCTGAAAGACAAATACGGTCTGTCGTGGCAGGTCAATCCGTCGATCCTGAGCGACATGTTGAATGATCCCAATCCTGCGAAAGCCAACGCGGTCATGAAGGCGATGCTCGAGATGAAGAAGATCGTCATCGCCGACTTGAAGAAGGCCTACGACGCGGCGTAGCGATCATGGCGGGGCGAGGCGGAAGATCCGATCGTCGGCCGCGGCGGGGCTGCCGCGGCCGTCCTTGTTCGAGGTGGAGAAGTACAACGCGCCGTCCGGTCCGGCGGCCACTTCGCGGATGCGCCCGAGGTTGGTGAAGAGCCGCTCCTCGCGGACGATGGTGCGGCGGTCCTTCGGATCGAGCACGATCTTGTGCAAGTGCTCGCCGCGGAGGCAGCCGAAGTAGAAGTCGCCGCGCCAGAAGGCGGCGCTCGCCGGCGCGACCGCGGGCGTGTACTCCGCGACCGGCGCGACGAGGCCCTGCTTGGTCTCGTGGTGCCGAATGACCGGCCAGCCGTAGTTGCGCCCCTTCACGATCACGTTGACCTCGTCGCCGCCGCTGCCGCCGTCGAAGCCGGACGGCCCGTGCTCGGTCTCCCACATCGCGCCGCCGCGCGGATCCCAATCGATGCCCTGCGGATTGCGGTGGCCGACGGTCCAGACGGGCGAGCCGGGGAAGGGGTTGTCGGCGGGGATGGAACCGTCGTCGTTGACGCGCAGGATCTTGCCGGCGAGCGAGTCGAGCTTCTGCGCCAGCTCGCGATCGGTGGCGTCGCCGGTGGTGATGTACAGCTTGGCGTCGGGGCCGAACTTCAGGCGGCAGCCGGCATGGAAGCGCGCGGCGGGGATGCCGGAGAGGATCGTCCGCGGCTCGACCAGCGCCGCGCCGGTGTCGCGATAGCGCACCACCACGTCGTGCAGGCCGCCGCTCTCGACCGCGTAGCAGAGATAGGCGAAACGGTTGTCGGCGAAGCGGGGATGAAGCGCCATTCCCATCAGGCCCGCCTCGCCGCGGGCCACCACGTTGGTGAGCTTCAGGAGCGGCTCGGCGCGCAATTTCGCCTTCTCGATCGCGCGCACGCGTCCCGGCCGCTCGGTGAAGAGAATCCGGCCGTCGGGCGTAAAGACGATCGACCATGGGACCTCGAGGTTCGAGGCCACGACGGCAGGGGCTTGCGCCGCGACGGCGCCTCGGCTGCAAGCGGCGAGAAGGAGGGCGGCGAGAAGTCGTTTCATGCCGAAAGATCCCTGCACGTGCAACAACCAATCCGCCCTCCCCTCCCGCCCGTAGGTGCGACGGGAGGGCAGACATGACTGCACGACAATTGTTCATCGGATCGGCGGACGGAGCGCGGCGTCAGGTGGTCGGCGACACCATGCGCGTCCTCGCCTCGTCGAGCGACACCGGCGGCTCGTTCGAGGTCTTCGAGATGACCGGTCCGCGCGACAGCGGCCCTCCCCCGCACGCTCACCCCTGGTCGGAGTCGTACAGCCTCATCGAGGGCACGGTCGACGTCTTCATCGGCGACAAGACGTTCTCCGGCGCTCCCGGCTGCTTCATCCAGATCCCGGCCGGCACGTTCCACTCGTACCGCATCACTTCCGACGTGGCGAAGGTCATCGTCGTCACCAGCCCCGCCGGCGCGGCCGATTTCTTCAACGACGTCGACAGCGAGACCGACATGGAGAAGGTCGCCGGTATCGCGCGGCGCCACGGCTTCACGCTCCCGCCCGCGCCCGCGCAGTAGCGCGGAAAGGAGCGATACAATCCCGCTCCTTTCGCGATGAGCAAGTTCTACCTCACCACGGCGATCAACTACGTCAACGACGACCCGCACATCGGGCACATGTACGAGAGCATCGTCGCCGATGTAGTCGCCCGCCACCGCCGCCGGATGGGCGACGACGTCTGGTTCCTCACCGGCACCGACGAGCACGGCCAGAAGATCGAGCGCGCCGCGGCGCGGGAAGGCATCCTCCCCATCGAGCTGGCCGATCGGGTGGTGAAGAAACACCACGAGCTGCTCCAGAAGCTCGACATCAGCAACGATGACTTCATCCGCACCACCGAGGGGCGGCATCGCGTCGGCGTGCTGGAGTTGATCCAGCGCATTCAGGAGCACAACCCCGGCGACATCTACCTCGGCGAGCACTCCGGCTGGTACTGCCAGAACGAGGAGACCTTCATCCCCGAGAACCAGGTCCGCGACGGCAAGGACGAAAGCGGCCATCCGGTGGAGTGGACGACGGAGAAGAACCTCTTCTTCAAACTGTCGCTCTACACCGAGCGGCTGCTCGCCCACTACCGCGCCAACCCCGGCTTCGTCTTTCCGCCGACGCGGATGAACGAAGTGATGTCCTTCGTCGAGCAGGGACTGAAAGACCTATCGATCTCCCGGACCTCGATCACCTGGGGCATTCCGTTCCCCGGCTACCCCGACCACGTCATCTACGTCTGGATGGACGCGCTGACGAACTACGCCTCGGCGGTCGGCTTCGGCAGCGGCGACGCGGAGAGCAAGCGGAAGTTCGAGCGCTACTGGCCCGCCGACCTACACATGATCGGCAAGGACATCATGCGCTTCCACGCCGTCTACTGGCCGGCGTTCCTCATGGCGGCGGGGCTGCCGCTGCCGAAGCAGGTGGTGGGCCACGGGTGGTGGCTGCGCGACAACATGAAGATCTCCAAGTCGCTCGGCAATGTGGTGCGGCCGTACAACATTATCGAGGACTTCGGCGCCGACGCGCTGCGCTACTTCGTGATGCGCGAGATGGTCTTCGGCCAGGACCAGAACTACTCGGACGAGGGATTAGTCGCGCGCTACAACGCCGACCTCGCCAACGACCTCGGCAACACGCTCTCGCGTGCCATCAAGATGAGCGAAAGCTACTTCGGCGGGAAGACGCCGCCGGTTGGGTGCGCCGACAACGATCTGCTGCGCAAGGCGAATGAGGCGGTGCCGGAGTACCTCCGGGCCATGGACGACTTCGCGTTCCAGCGCGCGCTCGACGCGGCGTGGAAGCTGGTCGTGGCCATCAACGGCTACATCGTCGCCCACGAGCCGTGGAAGATGTTCAAGGAGAGCGGCGCCGACAGCGCGCTGTCGCGCGTGATCTGGAACACCCTCGAGTCGCTGCGCATCGTCTGGACGATGATGGCGCCGTTCATGCCCCGCACCACACGCGAGGCGCTGGCTCGCATCGGCGCCGATCCCGACGACATCAGCCGCGAGGCGCTCGAATGGGGCCGCCTGCCGTCCGACGCGCCGGTACGGGTGGCCGATCCGATCTTCCCGCGCATCGATTCCGCTGCCTACATTGGAGGAACCATGTCGAATCCGCCGATTGAGACTACGCAAGCTGCGCCGCCCGATCAGGCGAAGATCAGCATCGAACAGTTCATGGCCATCGACCTCCGCGTCGCCGAGATCCGCGCGGCGGAGAAGGTGGAGAAGTCGAAGAAGCTGATCAAGCTGACCGTCTTCGACGGCGAAAGCGATCGCACCCTGGTCGCCGGCATCGCCACCAAATACACTCCCGAGGAGCTGGTCGGGCGGAAAGTGGTCATCGTGGCGAATTTGCAGCCGGCGAAGTTGATGGGAGTCGAATCGAACGGCATGGTGCTCGCCGCGTCGATCGACGGGGAGCCGTCGCTGCTGGCCGTCGATCCGAGCGTCCCGGCGGGCACGAAGGTGAAGTGAGGAACGCCGCCGTCCGGCGGCTGGCTCGGCGGCGTCCCGCCGCCGCAGGCGGGACGCCTGCGGGCCAGCCGGCGAGGACGCCGGCGCTCCAGAGTCTCCTAAAAAATGATGGCGGCGAAGCGATCGCGGACTTAGATTGGTGCGCGTCGCTGATCCGCTGAAAATGCCGGCGACCCATCCGGCGCACTCGAGTGAGCCGAGCCCGTTCCTCCGGCCAAGGAACGGGCATTTTTTTGGCGCGGGACCCTTCTTTCCCCTGTGCTATTCTCCGCCCCCGTCCAACGAACGTGGTTTCCTCTCCCACTACGCGCTCGCTACAGCTCGCTCTCGGGGCCGATCACGGTGGCTTCGAGCTGAAGGAGCAACTGAAGACTTACTTGCGCGACAAGGGATACGCGGTGCGCGACCTCGGCACACACAGCAAGGACCCCGTCGACTACCCCAAGATCGCCCAACAGGTCGCGCAGCTCGTGGCCGGCGGCGGCGCCCGATTCGGGATCATGATCGACGGCGCGGGGATTGGCTCGGCCATGGCGGCCAACAAAGTCCCCGGCGTTCTCGCCGCGGCCGCCTACAATGAGGCCCTTGCTCGCAACAGCCGGGAACACAACGACGCGAACGTGCTCACGCTCGGCGCCGGCCAGGTGGACGCGGAGACGGCCAAACGGATCGTCGACGTCTTCCTCACCACGGACTGCACGGCCGACCGCCATCGCAATCGCGTCAAAATGATCCGCGACATCGAGAAAGGACGCCGCGACGTGACTCCTCCATCGGCTAAGGACCTCTCGCCCGACGACATCGCGCGCATCGCCGACCGCGTCCGCGAGCTGCTGCAGCCGGGCGGATCGGGCGGCGCCGACGCCGCGCCGTTCATCCCGCCGGACAAGCTGGTCAAGCTCATCGACCACACCGTCCTCAAGCCGGAAGCGACCGAGGCGGACATCGAGAAACTGTGCAAGGAGGCGGCGGAGTACAAGTTCTACTCCGTCTGCGTGAACCCGTCGTGGGTGGCCAAGGCCCGGCAGCTCCTGCGCGGCACGAGCGTGAAGGTCTGCGCCGTGGCCGGCTTCCCACTGGGCGCGCAGTCGCCGCAGATCAAGGCCCTCGAGGCTCGCCGCGCGCTGCGCGAAGGGGCCTCGGAGATCGACATGGTCATCAACATCGGCGCCCTCAAGAGCAAGGACGACGTGCTCGTGGCGCGTGACATCCGCGGCGTGGTCGAGGAGTGCGACGAAGCGCACGCCGCGTCGAAGGTGATCCTGGAGACCGCCCTGCTCACTGACGAAGAGAAAGTCCGCGGCTGCCTCCTCTCCATGAAGGCGGGCGCCGACTTCGTGAAGACCTCGACCGGCTTCTCCAAATCGGGGGCCACGGTGGAAGACGTGGCGCTCATGGCGCGCACCGTCGCGCCGCGCAAGCTCGGGGTCAAGGCCTCGGGCGGGGTCCGCAGCTACGCCGACGTGGTGAAGATGGTCCAGGCGGGCGCAACCCGCGTCGGCTCCTCCAACAGCGTGAACATCGTTGAAGAGGCCAAACAACTGGCCTCCGGAAAGAGGTGAATGGTGGGCGAGCTCCGCTGCTACGTTTTCATCGACAGCCTGCAACCACAATTCGCGTCGTTCCTCGGCACGGTGGCGCAGGGATTCCTGCCGGTGCCGGGACAGGCGGCGCTCTTCGTCGAGGTCGCCCCCGGCATGGACATCATGCGGGTGACCGACGTCGCGCTGAAGGCGACCGACGTCCGCCCGGGGATGATGATCATCGAGCGGTTGTACGGCATGCTCGAGCTGCACTCCGACTCGCAGGGCGACGTGCGCCAGGCCGGCCGCGCCATCCTCGAGCTGCTCAATCTGAAGGAAGAAGAGCGCATCAAGCCGGAGATCACCTCCAGCCAGGTGATCCGCAACATCCACGACTACCAGACCCAGCTCATCAACCGGACGCGGCACGGCGACATGATCGTGCCGGGTCAGACGCTCTACGTGCTCGAATGCGCGCCGGCCGGCTACGCGGCGATCGCCGCGAACGAGGCGGAGAAGGCCGCGCACATCAACGTGCTCGAGGTGCGCGCCTTCGGCAGCTTCGGCCGCGTTCTCCTCGGCGGGGAAGAGCGGGACATCGACGTCGGCTACCGCGCCGCAGAGCGGGCCATCGAATCAATTTCTGGGCGCGCCGGGCGCGCCTGACGATTAAGGAGGAATTCAAATGACGGATGCATTGGGGATGATCGAAACGAGGTCGTTTCCGGCGGTGGTGGAAGCGGCCGACGCGGCGGTGAAGGCCGCGCGCGTGGAGCTGGTCTCGTACGAGAAGACGGGCGGCGGGTACACGACGATCGTGGTCCGCGGCGACGTCGCCGCGGTGCGCGCGGCGTGCGACGCGGCGCAGACCGCCGCGGGGCGCGTCGGCGACGTGGTCGCCGTGCACGTGATCGCCCGGCCGCACGACCAGGTGGATGTGGTGATGCCGCTGGGAAGAACGCCCGCCCCGCCGGGGAAGAAATAAGGGACAAGTGTAGCGGCGGGCGCTCCGCCCGCCGGCGGCCGGAGCGGCCGCCGCTACACGTCCCTTCAAAGGGGAACCATGCAACTCGCAAGAGTGGTTGGCAGCGTCGTTTCCACGCGCAAGGAGGAGTCCATCCAGGGCCTCAAGCTCCTGGTGGTCCGTCCTCTGGACGAGGAAGGGAAAGAGACGGGGACTGCCATCGTCTCTGCCGACGCCGTCGGCGCCGGGCCGGACGAGATCGTGCTCATCGCCGCCGGCAGCTCGGCGCGGCAGACGACTGTCACCGACAAGCGGCCCATCGACTCGGTGATTCTGGCCATCGTCGACAGTTGGTACGTCGGCAACGCGGTGAAGTACAAGAAGTGAGGCGCTCATGACCACACGCCTGACCGACCGGGACATCGACGAGATTGCACGGCGCATCGCCGCCGACATCAGCCGCGGCACCGTTTCGCTGCCGCAGGGTTCCGCGACGGCTGCCGCGCCGGTTCCGCACGGACTGGGCATCTTCTCCACCGTCGACGAGGCGGTCGCCGCCGCCCGCGCCGCGCAGCCGCAGTTCGCCGCGCTCAAGCTCGCCCATCGCGCCCGCATCCTCGATGCCATCCGCAAGACGATGCTGGAGAACTGCGAGATCCTGGCGAAGGCGGCGCACGACGAGACCGGCTACGGACGCTACGAAGACAAGGTGATGAAGAACCGCCTGGTGACCGAGAAGACGCCGGGCATCGAGGAGCTCACCCCGACCGCCATCACCGGCGACCACGGCCTGGTGCTGACCGAGCCGGCGCCGTTCGGCGTCATCGCCGCCATCACCCCCACCACCAACCCGACCTCCACCATCATCTGCAACTCGATCGGCATGCTCGCCGCGGGGAACGCGGTGGTCTTCAACGTCCACCCCTACTCCAAGAACTGCTGCATGCAGACCATCGCCCTGATCAACAAGGCCATCACCGGCGCGGGCGGGCCGGCCAACGTGGTCGCCGGTATCGCCAACCCCACCATCGAGTCGGCCAACGAGCTGATGCGGCATCCGGGGACCCGGCTGGTGGTCGTCACCGGCGGACCGGACGTGGTGCGCGCCGCGATGGCCAGCGGCAAGCGCGCCATCTGCGCCGGCCCCGGCAATCCGCCCGCGGTGGTCGACGAGACCGCCGACATCGAGAAGGCGGCGCACGACATCGTCTGGGGCGCCTCCACCGACAACAACATCATCTGCACCGATGAGAAGGAAACGATCGTTGTTGCCTCCGTTGCCGACCAGCTCATCGCGGCCATGGGGCGCAACAGCGCCATGGTGCTGCCGAAACAGCGCCTGCCGGAGCTGGAGAAGGCGATGTTCACCGAGGTCGGCGGGCCGAGGCAGAAGTCGAAGCACAACAAGGATCTGATCGGAAAGAACGCGGGCGTCATCCTGGCCAAGCTGGGAATCACCGTCCCTGACTCGGTCCGCTTGGTGGTGGTGGAAGTCGACGAGGGCAACACGCTTCTCTGGACCGAACAGATGATGGCGGTGATGCCGGTCTGCCGCGTGGCGAACGTGGATCGCGCGATCGACTTCGCCGTGGAAGTGGAAAGCGGTAATCGTCACACCGCAACCATGCACTCCCGCAACGTCGAGAAGCTGAGCCGGATGGCGAAGGCATGCGACTGCTCGATCTTCGTCAAGAACGGCCGCTCCCAGGCGGGGCTCGGCCTCGACGGCGAGGGCTACTGCTCCTTCACCATCGCCAGCCCCACCGGGGAGGGAATGACCGGACCCCGCAGCTTCTCCCGCTGGCGCCGATGCACGTTGGTCGACAGCTTCCGGATCACCTGATGAAGAAGGCCTCCGCGCTCGCGGTCCTCGACTTCGAGGACATCCCCACCGGGATCTACGCCGTGGACGCGATTCTCAAGAAAGCGCCGATCGCGTTCGTGCGCGCGGGCACGGTCACACGAGGGCGATACCTCGTCGTGTTCGGTGGATCGACCGCCTCGACGCAGGAGTCGCTCAACGAGGCCCTGGCGCTCACCGGCACGGTGATTCTCGACCACGCCTTCCTCCCCGACATTCACCCCGATCTCTTCGACGCTGTCTTCGGCACGCGCAAGAAAGCCAACGGCTCGCTGCTGATCCTGGAGACGGAGACGGCGTCGTCGATCGTGCGCGCCGTGGAAGCGGCGATGAAGGGGACGCCCGTCGAGTTGATCGAGGTGCGCCTCTCCGATACCGGTCTGGCCGGCAAGGGCATCGCGCTGCTCGCCGGCACCCTTCCCGACATCCAATCCGCCGCCGCCCTCGCCGGCCAACGCGCGCGCGTGTCGTACCGCCTCATCCCCGCGCCGCACGACGTCCTGGAGCGCGACATCACCGCCGCGACGCGCTTCGAGGCCGCCCCCCTGCTGGAGCTCGACGGGGAGGCCGGCTGATGCTCCTCGGCCGGGTGATCGGGCAAGTGGTGCCCTGCGTCATCACTCCCGGACTGGAAGGCGTGCCGCTGCTCATCGTGCAGCCGCTGGACAAAACGCTGAAGCCGAAGGGGAAAGCGATCGTGGCCGCCGACGCCACGCGCATGGCCGGCGAGGGCGAGCTCGTCTCCTACGAGGGCGGCCGCGAGGCGGCGATGGCGCTGGAGAAGACGTTCGTGCCGGTCGACCACGCCATCATCGCCATCATCGACGGAGTCAACGTCGAATGATCCTCGGGCGCGTCATCGGCGAGATCCACGGGACCATCAAGCACAAGTTCTACGATGGCAAGCGGATGCTCGTGGTGGAGAAGCCGAACGGCGACTACCTGATCGCCCTCGATTCGGTCGGCGCCGGCGCCGGCGAGACCGTGCTGGTCCTCGACGAAGGCAACGGCGCGCGGCAGGTCTTCGACTCCGCCGACGCGCCGGTGCGCTCGGTAGTGGTGGGGATCGTGGACGAGGTGTGGGACGGACTCTCTAGTCCGTCATCGTGACGGGTTAGAGAACCCGTCCCACATTACCGCGCGCTGCGCCGCCGCGGCGTCACGTTCTCGATCCGCGGGCGCCACGCGCCGTTCGTGTACGTCCACGTGTCGGCGTGATACGTGCCGGCGAAGCCGGAGAACATCACCAGCTCGTTGCGGATGGGATCGAACGTCAGCCCCGCGTTCTCGCGCGCGGGAGGCACGAGCGCCGGATTGAGCTTCGTCCAGGCCGTTCCATCCCACTCCCACGTGTCGTCGGAGTAGACCTGCGTCTGCACGCCGGTCTCGCTGGTGTCGACGCGCAGCCCGCCGAAGAGGACGACCTTGTTGGTGCGCGGGTCGACCGCCACCTGCGGGCCGTAGCGTGGACCCGGTGTGGCACCCGTGAGCTTGAGCTCCGTCCAGCCGGTGCCGTCGAAGGTCCACATGTCGCCGAAGCGCACCAGTCGGCCGTCGGTGGTCTGGCGCCCGAGGCCGCCGTAGAGGACGGTTTTCTTGAGGGTCGGGTCGTACCACATCGCGGCGAGCGCGCGCGGTGGCGGCGGATTCTTCTTCACCCGCGTCCAGACCGTTCCGTCCCAAGTCCAGGTCTGATCGTAGTAGTTCTCGCTGAACCCGCCGAAGAACACCGTCTTCTTCAGGTTCTGGTCGTAGACCATCATCCCGAACCGGTGGATGGGAGGAGTCTCTTTGAGTCCGGTGATCCCCTTCCAGGTGTTGCCGTCGAACTCGTAGGTCGTCGAGGTGGCGCAGAGCAGCACCATCGTCTTACGCTCGGTGTCGTATGTCGCCAGCGGATAGATGCAATCGACAGGCTCGGCGCCGCTGAAGAACTCTTCCCAATGCCCGTTCTGGTATTTCCAGAAGTCGCCGAAGGTCTGCTGGTCGTCGATTCCACCGAACATCCAAATCGCGCTGTTGACCGGATCGGTGACGAAGGTGAACAGCGACCGCGGCGCCGGATCGGTGCCGGAGATCGTCAAGTCGAACCAGAAGGGGCTGTTGAAGACGAGGGTTCTCGGCCGCGTGATGCCTGTGATGTCCGTGCCGCCGAAGAGCACCACCTGATTGCGATCGGAGTCGAACGCGCCCGCGGCGCCGAAGGTGTCGCCCGACGGCGCCAGCACTTCGATCTTCGTCCAGGTCGTGCCGTCCCACTCCAGGTTCTCCTCGGCACCAGTCGAGGTAGTGCACACCCCGCCGGTGTAGAAGACCTTCTGGTTCACCGAGTCGTAGACCGCCACTCCTTCGTTCGCGCACGTGGGCAGCAGCGACGGCGTGAGCTGCTTCCACGCGGTGGCCGCCGGGTCGTACTGGTACATCAGCGTCGTGCTCGTATCGCTGAGGCCGAGCATGAGGGTCTGATCGCGCGCGGCGTCATAGACCAGGATCGGCTTGTTGACCTGCGGCCCGCTGCCGCCCCGCTGGGTCCACGTGGTGCCGTCGAACTCCCAGGTGTCGAAGACGGCCGGAGTGGTCTTGGCGTCGGCGCTGTACCCGTTGCCGCCGAAGATGATGAAGCGGTCGCGGATGGGATCGAAGGCTCCGCCGGCGAGGAAGCGGGGGGACGGCGCGTTCGGCGTGTCGATCTTCTTCCAGTCGTCGTTCTCGTAGACCCAGGTGTCGCTGAACGCGGTGGTACCGGTGCGGCCTCCGAAAAGGAGGATGCGGTTACGGTTGGAGTCGTACACCATCACGTGCGCCGAGCGGCGGCCCGGATTGTGGGCCGGGAAGCGCTGAATCCACCGGACGCCGGTACGCTCCCACGTATCGTTGAGCTCGTAGGCCACTTTGGTCCCTCGGTCGACCGGCGTCGAGCCGCCGAAAAGAACCATGCGATGGAGGGACGGCGAGTACACCATCCGCGCCTCATTGCGGGCGGATGGGTAGAGCGCAAAAAGCGGCGCCGCAGAGAAAACGAGGGCGAGAGAGACGAAGAAGCGGCGCTTCGGAAAATGGACGCTCATCGGATGGCTTCGAACCGCGCCGATAGCGGCGCAAATTCCGAAACCTAAGACGTTTGGGCCGGAAGAAAGGTCTCGGAGGGTCTCGCGGTCTCGTGGTCTCGCGGTGTCCTGCCCCGAGACTACGAGACCCCGAGACCCCCGCAACCTAGGTTTTCGGGTGTACCCCGTACTGCTCGGCGATGGTCACGAGCTGCTTCTCCGTGTCGCCCGACTCGCCGAGGTGGGTGCGAATCTTCTCGATCTCGGCCATGTCGGAGTCTTCGAGAGCAAACCCATGCGTGTGAAGCGCTTCTTGCGGATTGTCGATCAGACGGCGGCGGAACTCCGGGTGTTCGATGGCGCGGCGAACTACCGCGCCGATCATTTCGTTGCGCATTCGCAACCTCCTGAAAGGAGGGAGAGCAAGGGCCGGGCCGTAGGGGCGCGCGGCAGCGCGCCCGGTACCCCCGAACTGCGGGCGCGCTGCTGCGCGCCCCTACACGCGTATCCGCAGCGTCGCCAGCGTCTCCTTGCGATTCAGTTTCGTGGGCGGAGGGTTGGCGATGTTGTGATGGGTCCGCTCGATGGTCAGGTCGATGTTGTGGACGAACGCGATCCGCACGCCGTAGTCCCACTTCGTCCAGTTCCACCACACGCTCGGCGCGGGGTACCGCGTTCCCACCCCCACGAAGTCGTTCTGCAGGCCGCTCCAGCGGACCACCGGCTGCACGCTGACGAGTGGGCCGTGTCCGATCGGCACCTGATAGCCGACCTCGGCCTCTTCGCCTTCGCGGTAGAGCCCGGCGGCATCCTGCCTGGTGTATTGAATGATTGCGGTCAAGGACCGCCACTCCGCGTAGATCAGCGCTCCGGTTTCCCGCTTGCGATCGCCATGGATCGGAAGGCCGCCCGTGACGCCGTTGACGTCGTCGAGCAGATCGAGGTCCGCCCCGTAGAACGTTCCGCTGAGCTGCTCGCGCTGCGCGAGCTTGCGCCGGTAGTGGAAGGCGATGACGTCGAAGCCGGCGGTCTGCGCGTCGTTCTGCCAGCGGTAGCCGAGGCCTCCGCCGGTCTGCACGTGATCGGTCTTCAAGAAGTAGCCTTCCGTCTCCGTGTTGTAGAGGATCGGGAAGCCTGATTTGAGCCGCGGATCGGGGTTCGGCGTCAGCAGCAGCTCGATGCCGTTGTCGCCCGCCAGCGCGTTCGGATCGCGGAAGTAGAACGGATTGCCGCTGGTCGCCTGCAGCCGCCAATAGAGGTTGCGTCCCACCGAGCCGCCGGCCATGAAACCGACGTCCTCGAAGCGGTTGAACGCCGTCGCCGCCAGGCCGTAGCTCTCCAACAGGCGGATCGGCTGCCGCTCCATCTTCGGGAACTTCCCCATCTGCAGGAAGAACGATGTCGCCTTTGGCCGCTCGAGGAACTCCGTCTTGGTTCCGATCCGTAGCCACAGCTCGTCGGCGTCGATCTTCCGGTCGTCGCTGGTCGGATTGCGACGGTACTTGTCGACGGCGTGGATCTGCGCGTGCGCCAGGAGCCAGTCGCGATATCCAAGGTCGAGGCGGAGCTGCGCCACGCTCAACTCGATGTGCGTCCCGGGGTCGACGGTCTCCATCTTCCCCACCGTCTGGCCGACGGGAAGGAAGCGCGCTGGGAAGGGGAATCGGAGGTTGAACGCTTCCGCTTTGCTGTCGCGGTAGTTCGCGCGGATCTCCAGCCGGTGCTTGAGGGTCCAGTCGTTGGAGGTCTGTCCGAGGAGCGGGGTCGCCAGATAGAGCAGGAACAGGGCGGCGGTTCGTCGCATCACGTCCTCACATGTACGTGTTTTGGGGAGTCGTTGGATTGTAGCAGGAGCTATCGGAAACAGACCCTACATCGCTCGTACCCCGCCGCCTCCGCGTCCTGCGCGGCGGTGAAGATTACGCGGGTGTCTTCGTCGATGCGGCGGGTGATGGCGCAGCTCGCGCGGTGGAACTTCTTGGTCTTCGCCGCAGGGCTGGCGATGAGGATCTCGATACCGACGGCGGCCAGCGCGGCGAAGTTCGCCTCCAGCTCGCGCTCGATGTCCGCCTCGTCGCCGTCGAAAGCGCGCATCTCGATCCGCTGCACCACCAGCGGGGCGACGTCCAGCCGAAGTGGGATGAGCTGCAAGGTCGGGATGGGCCCTTCGACGAAGACGTAGTTCGCGTCGCGCCACTCCACCAGATCGGCGATCTCCTGCTCCGCCTTCAGCCGCATCTCCTCGAGCAGCCGGTCCTCGGTGATGGTGCCGAGGATGACCAGGATGCGGCCGAGGGCGAGGTGGGTCTCGCGCTGGATCTCCAGGGCGCGGTCGCGTTGCTCGCCGGTGATGTAGCCCTTTGCCATCAGCCGATGCGCGAGAAAACGCGACGGCTCGTTCGAGGCGACGGAGAAGATCATCCCCTCGGCGAAGAAGATCTCTTTGCGCTGCTCGCCGCGCGCCAGGACCAGCGTCCCGCTTCGACGGTCGCTCGCCTGCAGGACCAGCAGCTCCGCGGGCGCGATGCCGTCGAGCGGCCTCCACGCCCGCGCGGGCGGCCGCGGCGCGCGCACCATCTCTTCCTCGCGCGGCGCCTTCGCCTCGGCGGCCTTGCGCCGATGCATCTCGTTGCGCAGCGCGGTGGCCATGATCCGCAGCTCGTTCATCTGCTGGTCGAGCTGCCGCTTCATCTCCACGGCGCGCCATTCCGCGGCCTCGCGCTGCCGCTCGATCGCGCCGCAGTCGTGCGGCGGCCGCGGCGCCGGCGCCGCGCGCTCCGGCGCCTCCTTGACGAAGTAGACCAGGCAGTCGACGTGACCATCGCCGTTGCGCGCCGCCGCCGCGACGACTTCGAGCTCGCGATACTTCCCGCGCTTCTCCATCACCCGCTTCTCGACCCGATAGCTCGGCGACGTGCCATCGAGGAGCCGCCGCACCAGTGGCGCCTCGAGCTTTGCGTCGTCGGGATGGGTCAGGTCATGAAACGCGATGCGGGAAAGCTGCTCGCGCGTGTAGCCAAGAAGCTGGCGGAATCGCTCGTTGAATTGCAGGAAGCGGCCGTCGAGTCCGACGCAGGCGATGCCTACCGGTGATTGTTCGAAAACGGCCTGGATGCGATCGGGAGCTCGCAAGCCGGCAACTCTATTTCAATCGACCCTTTTGAGCAGCGTCCCGGCGCGCTCGAGATCGTGGCGCCGCTCGCGGTGCTGCACGAACATCTCCTCGAACGCCACCTGGATGATCGCCGCGGTGGGGATGGCGATGATCGCGCCGACGATGCCCAGCAGCGCGGCCCCCATCATGAACGCGATGAATGCGGCGAGCGGCGAGATGTTCACCTTCCGCGACATCACCCGCGGCGCGACGATCAGGTTCTCCAGCTTTTGCAGCACGATCGCCGCCGCAAGCAACGACCAGAACTGCCATGGCGAATGAAGGATGGCGATGGCCAGTGCCGGCGCCGTGCCGAGGATCGGACCGATCACCGGGACCATCTCCCCGAGCGTAGCGAAGAGCGCCAGCGGCAGTGCGTACGGCAGCCGCAGCGCGATCATCAGCACGAAGATCGCCCCTCCCATCATCGCCGAGAGCAAGAGCTGCCCCGCCAGCCAGGAGCTCATGCGCCGCCCCATCCGCGTCACCGTCCGCCGCCGCTCCGCCCGCACCTCGGGCGGATAGAGCAACAGGAAAAGGTTCCGCAGCCGGTGCGCGTCGATCAGCATGTAAACGACCATGAAGAGGACGGCCACGAACGACGCGATGGCCGTCGCCGCGCTGCGAACGTAGAGAAACACGCTCGCCTTCGGCAGCGCGATGCCGCCCCGCAGGTACTCGCGGATGGCGCGCATCGGAACGTATTTCTCCAGCGGCGTCAGGACGTTGTGCTCGATCATCGCCGGGAGTTGCGCGCTGAGCGCGCGGGTGTCGTCGATCAGCCGCGGCACCATCACCACCAGCAGGATGATGACCAGGAAGAGGAACGGGAAATAGACGATGAGCACCGCCGTGCCGCGCGGGATGTTGCGGTGGAACCAGTGCCGCCCGATGATGCGGACGCGCTGCACGGCGGGAGCGATGCCCGCGGCGAGCACCGCGGCGATGGCGATGAGGATCAGCACGTCGCGGACCGCCCAAAGCAGCGCGAGCCCGACGGCGAAGGCGACGATGATCAGGATCCTGATCGCGAAGAACTTCAACTCGCGGTCGGCGGGCTGTTCGCGTGGAACGTAGGCCATGGTCAGCCGAGGTGCTGCAGGATCGCCGCTTCGATGTGCCCGCGCGGCACCGCGCCGACCACCCGCCCGCGCTCGGCGCCGTCCTTGAAGAGAACCAGCAGCGGGATACTGCGCGCGTTGAACTTCGCGGCGATGGCGGGGAAATTGTCGACGTTCAGCTTCCCGAAGCGGACGTCGGCGCGCTCCTCAGCGAGCTCCTCGATGATCGGGGCGATCATCCGGCAGGGTCCGCACCACGCGGCCCAGAAGTCCACCACCCAGCTGCCTTGGGCGATGGAGCGGTCGAAATCGGCGTCGGTCAGGGTGGCGACGCCGTTACCGCCGGCGATGAGCGGCGTCTGGCATTTCCCGCAGACCGCCTTCTTCCCGCTCGCCAGCGGCGGCACGCGATTGACTTGCCCGCAACTGGGGCAGCGCACTTCTTCCATACACTGCACCATTGCAAGCCATGATCCGCCCCGCGAATCGCGCCGATCTCCCTCGTATCGAGGAACTTTTCGCCCGGGCGAACGACATGCCGTACGACCTCGTCCGCGTGGCCGAGGAGAAGTGCTTCGGGGCGGGCGTGGCGGGCGAGCCGGAGGTGCGCGTCTTCGGCGACTTCGCCGGCGTGAGCGTGAGGTGCGGACCATGGCTGCGCATCCTCGCCGTCGACCGCGCGCAGCGGCGGCAGGGCGTGGGTACGGCACTCCTGCGCGACGCCGAGGCGCGAGGCGCGGCCGGGATCGCTGCCGAGGCCGGCAACTACTTCACGCCCGGCGTGATCGAGCCCGGGTTTTTCATCAGGCGTGGATACAGCGAGACTGCGCAGACTCAGAATCTGGAAACCACCCAGTTGCCTGTTGCAAGTTCCCAGTCGCCGGACGTGCAACTTGCAACAGGCAACCGGCAACAGGTCCTCGCCTTCATCGAGCGCAATTTCGGCAAGATCTGGCGCTTCGAAGCCTCCCGCGGCATCCTCTTTTTTACCGAGCGCAACGGCGCCATCACCGGCTTCGCCGCGCACGAGGCCAACAACCGCGGCCTCGGCTTCTTCGGCCCCGCCGGTGTCGCCGAGTCCGAGCGCGGCAAAGGCCTCGGCACCAAGCTGCTCCTCGCCTGCCTCGCCGACGCCCGCCGCCTCGGCCACCAGCGCGTGGTCATCCCCTGGACCGACGCCATCCACTTCTACGCGAAAGCCTGTGGGGCGCGAGTTGCGCAGCGGTTTGTGGTGCTGAGACGACCCTAACGCTTCTTCCGGCGCACGGCGCGAATCTTGTTCTTCGCGATGAAGTTCGGGAGGCCGAAATAGAGCTTGCGAAAAAGCTCCTCGTAGGTCGTGTACCGGATTCGAAAAAGACCCTGCAAATCCGAGGGAATACCCTCAATTGTGTCGGACGCATCGCTGATGTGCTCCGCGACGATCATCGGAACGCCGAGGGCGTAGGCCATGCCGATTTCGATGAACACGTTCGGTTTGCCGGAGGTGCCGTAGGTGTCGAAGAAGCACATCGCGGCGCCGCGAATGCCTTTCACGATCTCCGCGAACACGCCTGACGCCGACAAATCCTGCGCCGACCATCGAAGATGAATCCGATAAGGATTGAGGACGTGCGCGAGATTGAATCGGAGCGGCCCCTCGATGCTGGGCAGAAATCGATGGCCCACGAAGCAGTGCAGCGGACGTTTCTGACGCTGCGAGCGCCCGAGGATGAACGGAAACTCGCTGCCGTCCATCTCGCGGAGGTTGAGGAACTTGAACTCGCCTCCGGCCGGAAATGCGACTGCCATCGGCGATCGCGCCAACAAGTCTTGCGAGAATTGCTCGAACACAGGCCCGGCCATGTCGGCCTGCGTCCGATGGTAAGCACTTTGGGAGATGACGCCGGTAACGAAGCGCTGCTCGAAAAGAGCGGAAAGAAAGTCGCGAATGAACTCTTGCGACGACTCGGGCAATCGCTACCTACAAATCGCGGAAATGATCCAGGAAGGCCTTAAGCACCCGGGTAACTTCCTTTGACTTCCGCCAGTCCATCTCGTCGTTCGCTTTCGGAGCCGTCTTGAGGGTCCGCTTCCTGGGTGCGGGGCGCTTCCTCGCGCTGCTCCGTTTACCGTTCGACCGGCTCGATTTCGCGCGCATTTGGAATCCTTAATCGATACGTAAGTATACGGATTCCCGCGCCCATCCTTTGCAGTAGACTCCGCGCCGTGAAAAAACCGCCACCAACGAAGCCGAAACGGCGGCACCGCTTTCTTCCCGGCGCGATCGGGACCACCGGCGGCGTGGCGCTCGCCGCGGTGGCCTTCTGGTTCTTCAAACAGCAGGCGGAGCACGTCGTCGAGGGGAAGGCGCAGCGCTACGACGACGTGATCATGGAGGCGGTCCACCGCATCGACGACCCGGCGGTGACCAAGGTCCTCCATGCAGTAACGCAGCTCGGCTCTCACGCGGCGATCGGCGCCGCGGCGGGCGTGACCGCCCTGGCCATGCTCAAGCAGGGGCGGCGCGACGACGCCTGGACGGTTGTCGTCTCCACCGGCGGCGCGATGGCCATCAACACCATCCTCAAGAACGTTTTCCAGCGGAAGCGGCCGCAGGAGCTGGCGCGGCGGATCAAGCTCCCCGCGTCGCACAGCTTCCCGAGCGGGCACTCCCTGCTCTCGGCGGCGACCTATCCCATCGTCGCCCACCACTTCGTGCAGAACCGGTCGATCGCGGCGCAAGGCGCCGTGCATACGCTGGTGGGGCTGGCGATCCTCAGCGTCGGCTTCTCGCGCCTCTACTTCGGCGTGCATTTTCCGTCGGACGTCTTCGGCGGATTCGCCGCCGGGTTCGGCTGGCTGGGATTGACTGCGCTGTCGCACACGGTTGTTGATCGAAGCAAAGAGCCCTGAGTCATGGCATCGATCCCCCAGAACTACGGCGCGAACATCGCCTTCATCGAGGAGTTGCACGAACGGTATCGCGCCAATCCCGACTCGGTGAGCGCGAGCTGGCGGGAGTTCTTTGAGGATTATGGGGATGGAGCGCCGGCGTCCGCGCCGGCTGGCGAGGCGGCGTCCTCGCCGCCTCCTCCGCCCCCGGCGCCGAGGACGGCGCCGGTCCAGCCGGCGGAGACGCCGGCGCTCCGACTCGCGGGCAGCGCAACCCCCCTCCGCGGCGCAGCGGCGAAGATCGCCACCAACATGGAGGCGTCGCTCGCCGTCCCCACCGCCACCTCCGTCCGTACCATTCCAGTCAAGGTCCTCGAAGAGAACCGGCGCATCATCAACAACCACCTCACCCTCAACGGCCAGCCGAAGGCGTCGTACACCCACATCGTCGCGTGGGCCATCGTGAAGGCGGTCAAAGACTTCCCGCGCCTCAACGCCGCGTTCGTGCAACAGGACGGGCAGCCGGCGCGCATCGACCGCGAGGACGTCAACCTCGGCCTGGCCATCGACGTCGAGCGCAAGGACGGCTCCCACTCGCTCCTCGTGCCGAACATCAAGCGCGCCCAGACCCTCGACTTCGCGCAGTTCCTCAAGGCCTACAACGATGTCGTGCGCAAGGCGCGCAACAACACCCTCGAGATCGCCGACTTCGAAGGCACCACCATCTCGCTGACCAATCCCGGCACCATCGGCACCATCGCCTCGGTGCCGCGGCTGATGCCGTCGCAGGGCGCCATCATCGCCACCGGACAGATCGACTACACCGCGGAGTACGCCGGCAGCGATTCCTCCGTCCTCGCCGACCTCGGCATCTCCAAGGTGATGACAATGACGTCGACGTACGACCATCGCATCATCCAGGGGGCGGAGTCGGGCGCGTTCCTGGCTCGCATCCACGAGCTGCTCCTCGGCGCCGACAGCTTCTACGAGGACATCTACCGCGACCTCCGCATCCCCTACGAGCCGATGCGCTGGGCCAAGGACCGCCACCGCCTCGGCGCGACCGAGGACGAAACGATCGCCCGCGAAGCGGAAGTGCTGCGGATGATCAACGCCTACCGCGTCCGCGGGCACCTCCTCGCCGATCTCGACCCGCTGGAGTACGAAGTCAAGCGCCACCCGGAGCTCGATCCGGAGTTCTACGGCCTCACCATCTGGGACCTCGACCGCGAGTTCGTCTGCGGCGGCTTGTGCGGAAAGCTCACCGCGCCGCTGCGCGACATCCTCGAC
Source organism: Candidatus Gilichinskyi gelida (assembly GCA_038040385.1). Classification (GTDB taxonomy): domain Bacteria; phylum Acidobacteriota; class Thermoanaerobaculia; order Gp7-AA8; family Gp7-AA8; genus Gilichinskyi; species Gilichinskyi gelida. Next base: position 360,260 of record JBBPII010000001.1, on the reverse strand, counting down.
ACGCTCCGCGAGACCTACTGCGGAAAGATCGGCACCGAGTACATGCACATCCAGGAGACGGTGCAGAAGAAGTGGCTGCAGGATCGGATGGAGCCGACGCGCAACCACGGCGCGCTGGAGCTGGCCACCAAGCGCCGCATCCTGATGAAGCTCAACGACGCCGAGGCGTTCGAGAAGTTTCTGCACACCAAGTACGTCGGGCACAAGCGCTTCTCGCTCGAAGGGGCGGAGGCGCTCATCCCCATGCTCGACTACCTCTTCAACGGAGCGACCGAGGATGGTGTGACCGAGGCGGTCATCGGGATGTCCCACCGCGGGCGATTAAATGTGCTTGCTAATGTATTAGGTAAATCGTACGAGAAAATCTTTCATGAATTCGAGGGAGACGTCGACCCCAACACCACCCAGGGCTCCGGCGACGTGAAGTACCACCTCGGCGCGGACGGCGTGCATCAGACGCCCGCCGGCGCGCATATGAAGCTGACTCTGGCGTCCAATCCCTCGCACCTCGAGGCCGTCGACCCGATCGTGGAGGGGATGGCGCGGGCGAAACAGAAGCTGATCGGCGACCGCAAGCGCGCGTGGGTCCTGCCGGTGCTGCTGCACGGCGACGCCGCGTTCGCCGGCCAGGGGGTGGTGGCGGAGACGCTCAATCTGTCACAGCTCGACGGCTACCGCACCGGCGGCACCATTCACGTGGTCATCAACAACCAGATCGGCTTCACCACCGGTCCGGAGCAGGCGCGCTCGACGGTCTACGCCACCGACATCGCCAAGGCGGTGCAGGCGCCGATCTTCCACGTCAACGGCGACGACCCCGAAGCCTGCATCCGGGCCATGAAGCTGGCGTACGACTTCCGGCAGCAGTTTCACAAAGACGTGGTCATCGACATGATCTGCTACCGCCGCCACGGCCATAACGAGGGCGACGAGCCGTCGCTCACCCAGCCGCGAATGTACAAGCTGATCAAGGAGCACCGCTCGGTGCGGAAGGTCTACACCGAGCAGCTCCTGCGCAAGGGCGACATCGACCCGAAGGAAGCCGAGCAATGGCTCGACAACTTCCAGTCGAAGCTGCAGGAGGCGTTCGACCGGACGCAGGCCGCCGAGGAACCGCCTCCCACTCAGCAAACGCCGCTCTGGACGGACGAGGAGATCACCGGATTCCAGAAGGAGCCGTCGCCGGAGACCGGCGTGCCGCGCGAGCAGCTCGACGCCGTCGGCAACGCGCTCACCACCGTCCCGGAAACCATCAATCTGCATCCGAAGCTCAAGCCGATCCTCACTCGCCGCAAAGCGATGGCCGAGGGACGCGAGCCGCTCGACTGGGCCTTCGCGGAACTGATGGCGTTCGGCACGCTTCTCCTCGACGGCTTCCGGGTGCGGCTGTCGGGGCAGGACAGCGGCCGCGGCACGTTCTCGCAGCGCCACGCGCTGCTGTTCGACTACATCACCGGGAAGGGGTACGTGCCGCTCAACGCGCTGCGTGTAGCGGCGGCCGCTCCGGCCGCCGAGGTCGACTTTTGCGTCTACGACTCCCTTCTCTCCGAGTACGGCGTCCTCGGATTCGAGTACGGCTACTCCGTCGCCGACCGCGGCGCGCTCGTGCTGTGGGAGGCGCAGTTCGGCGACTTCATGAACGGCGCGCAGATCATCATCGACCAGTTCCTCTCCAGCGCGGAGGAGAAGTGGGGCCAGCAGAGCGACCTCACGCTCCTGCTGCCGCATGGCTACGAGGGGCAGGGACCGGAGCATTCGTCGGCGCGCATCGAGCGGTTCCTCACCCTCTGCGCCGAGGGGAACATGCAAGTGATTTACCCCACCACGCCGGCGCAGTACTTCCACGCCCTGCGACGGCAGATGAAGAACGATCCGCGCAAGCCGCTGATCGTGATGACGCCGAAATCGCTGCTGCGCCATCCGCTGGCCACGTCGTCGATCGACGAGTTGACGCAGGGGCGCTTCGAGCCGGTGCTGCGCGACGTGCTGGTGCATCCGGCGGGGGTGACGCGCATCGTCTTCACCTCCGGCAAGGTGTACTACGACCTCAAAGCGGCGCGTGACAAAGCGAGCGCCAACGTGCCGGTCATCCGGCTCGAGCAGCTCTACCCCTTCCCGCAGCCGATGATCATCGAGGCGCTGCGCCAGTACGCCGGCGCGACCGAGGTGGTCTGGGTGCAGGAGGAGCCGCGCAACATGGGGGCCTGGCCGTTCCTGCACGAGCGCCTCCTCCCGCTGCTCGAAGGCGGGCAGACCCTGCGCTACATCGGGCGCCCGATCAGCGCGTCGCCGGCGACCGGCTCGCACCACCGGCACGAGGAGCAGCAGAAGGCGCTAGTCGACGCGGCGCTCGGCTGAGGAACGCCGGCGTCCTCGCCGGCTGGCCGGGCGCCGTCCCCGGCGCCCCGGATTGATCGGCGGCGGGACGCCGCCGGGCCAGCCGCCGCGGACGGCGGCGTTCCGCTCAATTCGCAGCTAGGCACCGCTCCACCACCTCCACCAACTCCTCGGTGTGGAACGGCTTGCGCACCCTGGCGAAGGTCGGCAGCGGGCGGCCGCGGACGAAGCGTGAGTAGCCGCTGAGGACGATCACGCGCTGCAGCACTTCGGGGTCGGTCAGCGACCAGTAGTCGGCGAGGCGCTCGCCGTCGAAGACGGGCATGTTCAGATCGAGGAGGATGACGTGGTAGTCCTTCTTCAGTTGCACGGCGTCGATGCCGTCGGGAAGCGTGTCCACTTCGAACCCGCGGTGCTCGAACGTCAGCTTGACCACCTCGCGGATGTCGGGGTCGTCGTCGATGATCAGGAGCCTCGGCGAATAGCCGCTCATGCTGCACGCTCCGCTTCGGCGATCCGTTCGAGCAATTCGCCGACAGCGAACGGCTTGCGGAGCATCGACTTGTGGCCGGTGTCGCCGTGGCCGGTCATGAAGACGACCGGCTGCCGCGGCCGCCGCTGATGAATGCGGCGCGCCACCTCGGTGCCGTCGAGGTCGGGGAGCCCGATGTCGAGGACGACCACGTCGGGCGCGGTCGAGTCGAGCAGCCGCAACGCCTCGCCGCCGGACGACGCCACGACGATGTCCCGCCCGGGCGCGGCGAGCAGGTCCTTCAATCCCTCGGCGATGGACGGCTCGTCCTCGACGATGAGCAGGCACCGCGCGGCGATGGACGACGTGCGCTCTTTCGGCGCCGCGCGGAGCGCCGGCACTCCCTGGGGCAGGAAGATGTGGAACGTGCTGCCCGAGCCCGCGACGCTTTCGGCGAAGATGAATCCGCCGTGCCGCATCACCACCTGGTGCGTCACCGCCAGGCCGAGGCCGGTGCCGCCGTTCGGCTTGGTGGTGAACAGCGGGTCGAAGGCGTGGCGCAGGACGTCAGGCGGCATTCCGGTGCCGGTATCGCTCACCGAGATCTGCACGAAACGCGACGGATCGGGGACGTAGCCGAACGAGAAGACCTCGTCGCATTGCGGCGTGCGGGCGCGGATCGACAGTTCTCCACCCTCGCGCATGGCGTCGCGGGCGTTGCTGATCAGATTGGAGAATACCTGCGAGAGCTGATTCACGTCCGCCATCACCGTGAGGGACTCGATCGAGGCGGTCATGGTGATGTGATCGCCCATCAGCACGTGCGCCTCGGCGATGAATCCGTCCCACCACTGCGCGAGCTCCAGCGGCTCGATCTGCGGGTGGGCCGGCTGCGTGTAGCGAAGGATGTCGTGCGTCACGCGCTTGCCGCGCTGGATGGAGTTGAGGATGTGCTGTGTAGCGCGCGCAGTGAGCTCGGCGGACGGCGCCTTCTTCTGCAGCAGCTCGGCGAACGGCAGCATCCCCATCAGCACGTTGTTGAACTCGTGCGCCACCGTGGCGGCGAGGCGCCCGAGGCTATCGACGCGATGGGACTGCTCGATCTGTTCCTCGAGCAGCTTGCGCTCGGTGACGTCGCGCGCGGTGAGCAGCAGCCCGGTTACCGTCGTCCCTCGGGCGATCGGCTTGACCACCACCTCGAACGAGCGCCACGAGGCGTTCTTGATGCGCAAGCGGATCTCGACGCGCTCGGCCTCCGCCGCCCCCGCGGCTTCGCGCCGGAGCACGCCGGCCAGCGCCGCGCGGTCGTCGGGATGGGCCAGGGCGACGATCGACGTCCCGAGCAGCTCCTGCGGGTCGTAGCGCAGCGCGCGGATCGCCGCCGGGCTGTGATAGCGGATCACGCCGTCGGTGCTGACGATTCCGATGATGTCGGGACCGTTCTCCACCAGCGCGCGGAAGTGCGCCTCGCTTTCGGTGAGCGTCCGGAACGTGCCGGCGCGCTCGGTGACGTCGCGGGCCACGCCGCCGACGATCGGCGGCTGTCCGCTGAGAACCATGTTGCGGTACTCCAGGATCCGGGCCTCGCCGAGGCGGGTGCGGACCTCCATCAGTCCGACCGCTTTCCCCGTACTGCGAAGCGTGTGCATGTACGACGCGAAGAACCGCTTGGCGTTGTCGGCGAGCAGATCGGCGACGTTCATGCGAGCGATCTCCTCGGCCGGATAGCCCAGCGCCGCACACATAGCGGGGTTCGCCGACTGAATGTTGCCATCCAAGTCGTGGGTGCAGATCAGGTCGGGAGTGCGCTCGAACAGTTCGAGCAGGTTCGCGGTCATGCGGCCTCCACGCGGGCCCGGCCGGCGCGCTTGGCGGAGTACAAGGCATCGTCGGCGCGCTGCCGCCATGCTTCCGCGTCCTCCCCCTCTTCGAGCATGGCCACGCCGGCGCTGAAGTTGACGTAGAAGCGCTCGCCGCCGCGCGCCGTGTGCGGGGTACGCCCGAAGCGTTCGAGCAGCCGCTCGATGAGCGTGCGGCATTCGTCCTGGCCGACGCCGGCCAGCAGGACGCCGAACTCCTCCCCGCCGCACCGCCCGACGACGTCGTCCTTCCGCACGTTGGTGCGGAGGAAGCGGCCGAAGAGACTGAGCACCCGGTCGCCGATCGGGTGTCCGTAGCGATCGTTGACGTTCTTGAAGTGATCGATGTCCATCATCACCAGGCAGTACGGCAGACCGGAGTCGGAGTGCTCGTCGACCGCCGCCTCCAGGCTGCCGAGGAACGCGGTGCGCGTCACCGCCTGCGTGAGGCCGTCGCGCTCGATGAGCGTGCGCACCGATCGCGCGCGCTCCAGGCGGCCGGCGATGGTGGCCAGAAGGAGATCGCGGTCGACTGGCTTGACCAGATAGTCGTCGCCGCCGGCGCGGATGCCGTCGAGGCGCGAGCTCATCGAGTCGCGGCCGGTGAGAAAGACGATCGGCAGCGCGGCGTGCGCGCTCATGCGCCGCACCGAGGCGGCGAGATCGAGGCCGTTGCCCTCGGGGAGCGTGACGTCGAGCAGCAGAAGATCGGGATGGAACTGCTTCACCGCCCTCTCGAACTCCGCCGCGTCGTGGGCGACCAGCGTCTCGTAGTTCGCGCTCCCGAGGATGGCGCATACGTAGGCCGCCTGATCGGGATCGTCTTCCAGGCAGAGAATCCGCCCCGCCGGCTCGACGACGAGGCGCAGCGGCTCCTGGTAGACCACCGGAGCCGTGTGGGGCATCTCCCCGACCGCCGTGCGAAGTTCGGCCAGCATGGAGGCAGTCACCGCGGCATCACGATGGTTCTCCTCGCCGAGCCGGGCGAGAGCGGAAATCGCGCGGAATCCAAAGGTTCCCGATGTCCCGGCGAGCGTGTGGAACAGCCGCTCCAGCTCGGTTGGCTCTCCTTCGAGGGCGGCCTCGATCGCATCCAGGCGGACATTCAGCGACAGCGCAAACCGCTGCCGCAGTGCCGCCAACTTCTCTTCGGCTGATCTCAGTTCGTTCATGGGTGCCTCGTCGTCTCTGAGTCGCCGGAGAGGCCGGAAAAATACAGCGCTGTATTTTTTGACCCTTCCCACGCACTCAACCACAGAGAAGAGGAGTGCGATGAAGACATCGGCGTGAAGGACGCGGTAATCGCGGCCATCAAGCAGCGCAATCTGCCGATCGTCTGCGTCCCGCTGGAAGCAGGCAGCGCGCAACTGCTGCGCAAGCGACTATCCGAGACCGACGCCAGCATCATCTATGTCGCGCCGCTGCGGTCGGTGGACGTGTCGGAGATCGGGCAGATCACGAGGCAGCGGAAGATCCGTACGGTGACCGGCGTGCCGGAGTACGTCGATCTCGGCGTCGCGGTCGGCATCGGGCTGCGCAACAAGCGGCCGCTGATCATCATCCACCTCGGGAACGCGCGCGCCGAAGGGGCCGACTTCAGCTCGCAACCGCTCTCCCTGGCGCGAATCGTCGGGCCGTTGCGCTGAGCGCTGTATTTCCCGAGGCCCTTTTCCGCACTACCCATACGAGGAGCCCGCAATGCTGAAACAAATCCGCACCATCGCCCTGGTCACTGTAGCGCTCGCCGCCGCCGCCCGCGCCGACGACGGTACCCAATCGAAGCTGCCGCTCGACCAGTTGCTCGAGACGCCGATCAGCACCGGGGCAAAGTACGACCAGCAGCTCTCCAGCGTGGCCGCCTCGGTCACCGTGATCACCGCGGAGGAGATCGAGCGGTACGGATGGACCTCGCTGGCCGATGTGCTGCAGGCCACCCGCGGCTTCTACCTCACCAACGACCGCAACTCCATCTACGCGGGACTGCGCGGCATCGGCCGGCCGAGCGACTACAACTCGCGCCTGCTCATCCTCATCGACGGTCAGACGGTCAACTCCACCATCTTCGGTGCCGCGCCGGTTGGGAACGATCTGGCCCTCGACCTCGGCATGGTGGAGAAGATCGAGATCGTCCGCGGCCCCGGTTCGGCCCTCTATGGCACCCATGCCATGCTCGCGGTCATCAACGTCTTCACCAAGAACGCCGATGCCATCGACGGCGTCACCATCTCCGCCCTCGGCGGATCGCACGGCAAGCGGGGCGCCGCGGTGCGCGCAGGCAAAGTCCTGGCGAACGGCCTTCGCCTCACGGCGTCCGGATCGTGGCAGGAGACCGACGGCGCCGACCTCTTCTTCCCGGAGTACGACTCGCCGCAGACCAATCATGGCGTCTCCGAAAAGCTCGACTACGAGGATCTCCACGGCTTCCGGCTCACCCTCGAAAAGGGAGGATTCAAACTGAGTGCGTCCACCCGCACCAGCACCAAAGGACTCCCCACCGCAAGTTTCGACACCGTCTTCAATGCCGACTCGAGCGCGTCGTGGACTGACGAACTGGTCGTCGCCGAGTATCGCCGCAAATTCGGCCGGAACGCGACCATGGAGCTGCGCAGCTATTGGGACCACGGGCACGGCACCGGGGTTTACCCGTACGACGTGCTCGGCATCGAGGACTCCTTCTCGTCGACGGTCGGGGGCGAAGCGCGCCTCCACCTGGATCTGAGCCCCAATCACCGGCTCACCGCCGGTGGGGAGTACGCGACTTCACGGCCGACCACATACGGCTACGTCGCCGGCGACTTCAAGGTCGATCTTCGCCGCCCCTACGACGTGACCTCGTACTACCTTCAATACGAAGGACATCCGTCGCCGCGGCTCGGATTCGTCGCCGGGATACGGCGCGATCATTTCTCCGCCACCGCCGACGCCATCAATCCACGCGCGGCGATTCTCTTCACGCCGAACCGATCCACGACCCTCAAACTCCTGTACGGAAGCGCATTCCGTTCACCGAACGTCTACGAGTCCTTCTACGAAGACTCGCTGACGCCATGGAAGGCGCACCCGGACCTGAAACCGGAGACCATCCGCACCACCGAGCTGGTGTGGGAGCAGCGGCTGTCGCCGGAGACGCTGTTGGTCGGATCTGCCTTTCGCATCAACGCCGACAATCTCATCGACGAGGAGCTCGAGCCGGTGGACCAGATCTACTGGTACAACAACGTCGGGTCGATGAAGAGCAACGGCGTCGAGCTCGGACTCAACGTGCGGCGCACTGACGGCGTGTGGGCCCACCTCAGCGGCTCCGCGCAGCGCGCCGCCACGTCCGAGGGGCTGACCAGCAACTCACCGCGGTTCCTTCTCAAAGGAGGGCTCTCCACCTCGCCGTGGGCACCACTTCATGCCGGAATCGAGGGAATCTTCGAGGCCTCCAGGCGGACTCGCGACGGCGACAAGACCGACCCCTTCCTGCTGCTCAACGGCGTCGTCTCCAAGCAGCTCGGTAAGAGCCTCCGGCTGGCGCTGACCGTTCGCAACCTTCTCGATGGGCGCTACTCCACGCCGGTGGGGCCGGAACTGCTGCCGCAAGCGATCCGCCAGGACGGGCGGACCCTCATGCTGAAGATGACCTACGAGCGTTGAAGGACGCACTGCGCGATGAGATCCCTAATCGAAACGCTGATCGTAGTCCTGCTGATGGCCCCGTGGATCTCGGTCTCCGCCGTCTCCGCCGCCATGCCCATCCCGGTCGACGTGCAGATGGCGCTCTTCGTGAACGCCTGGAAGCTCGACCGCAACCTCGAGAGCAACAAGCCGGTCACGCTGGCGATCGCCTATCAAGAGAACTTCTACGACTCGGTGAGCGCGAAAGACCATCTCCTCGCCGCCATCGAGAGGCAGAAGCTCCGGATCGTCGCGATTCCCATTGAAGTCGGGAGTCAGGAACTGCTGCGCAGGCGCCTCGCCGAGACCCAGGCCGACGTGGTTTACGTGACGCCGCTGCGCGCCATCGACGTGGCGGAGATCGGGAGGATCAGCCGCTACCGGAGATTCCGCACCATCACCGGCGTCCCGGAGTACGTCGACGCCGGCCTCGCCGTGGGGATCGGCATCCGCCGCAACCGCCCCCTCATATTCGTCAACCTCGCACAGGCGCGCGCCGAGGGTGCCGACTTCAGCTCGCAGCTCCTGGCGTTGGCGCGAATCGTGGGGCCGCTGCGATGAGGTCCATCCGCACTCTCCCTATCCGGCAGAAGGTCAACGCCGTGATCATGCTGACCACGGCCTGCGCCCTCGTTCTGGCGTGCGGCGCCTTCATCGTTTACGACTCGATCAGCCTCCGCCGCTCGGAGATCAACGATCTTGAGATGCTCGCCGCGGTCGTCGCCGCGAAGAGCGCCGCGGCCGTGATGTTCACCGACGTCGAGGCGGCGACCGAGATCCTCTCCAGCGTCCGCGCTGACCCGTCGATCGTCGCCGGCGCGATCCTGACGAACGACGGCCGCCCCTTCGTCACCTACGGACAGTGGAACGTCGCATCGCGACTGAAAAAGACCGTGAAGGTCTTTCAGCCCATCCGTTACCAAAACGACGAAGTGGCCTCGCTGGTCCTGGTCTCCGACCTCCGCGAGGTGCGGAGCGGGGTGCGGATGAAGATCGTCACCGGCACCATCGTGTTGATCATCGCCCTGCTGGTGGCATTGCTGATGACCACCCGCCTGCAGCGGCTGGTCACCCAACCGCTGGTCGATCTCGCCGGCGCCGCGCGTCGCGTCCGCCACGAGAAGGACTTCGCCGTCCGCGTTTCCGAGGGGACCCAATCGGACGGCGATGAGCTGGTCGCGGTGCAGCAGGCCTTCAACGAGATGCTCGCGGAGATCCAGGCGCGCGACGAGGCGCTGCAGCGCCACCAGCTCCAACTCGAGTGCGAGGTTCAGACGCGCACCGCGGAGCTCTCCACCGCAGTCGAGCGCAACCAGGCCATTCTCGATTCCGCCGGCGAAGGCATCTTCGGCCTCGACCCTTCCGGCGTGGCCACCTTCATCAATCCGTCCGCCGCGGGCATCCTCGGAGCCGGCGTCTTCGAGCTCGTCGGCCGCAATCTTCACGCCCAGATGCATGCCGCGGCCACGCCGCTCGCCGAGTGCCGCATCTGCAGCGCCACGCTCGCGCCGGCCGTCCGCACCGGGCGGGCCACGCTGGTGCGCGAATCCGACGGCGTCGAAGTCCCCATCGAGTACACCTCCAGCACCATCATCGGATCGGGCGGCGCCGCCAGCGGGGTGGTGGTCACCTTCCGCGACATCAGCGAGCGCCTGGCGATCGAGCGGATGAAGGACGAATTCGTCTCCACTGTCAGCCACGAGCTGCGCACGCCGCTGACCGCCATCCGCGGCGCCCTCGGCCTTCTCGGCGCCGGACTGCTCGGCACCCCCGCGCCGAAGGCTCAGCGGATGCTGGAAATCGCACTTTCAAATACCGAGCGGCTCGGCCGGCTGATCAACGACATCCTCGACTTGGAAAAGATGGAATCAGGCCGGGTGGAGCTGAACCGCAAGCCGGTCGCCGCGACCGACATGCTCCGGCAGGCAGCGGAGGGGCTGCAGGCCATGGGCGACCGCGCCGGCGTCAGGATTCAGGTCCACGCCGCCCCCGCGGAACTGCTCGTCGATTCCGACCGCATCCTGCAGATGCTCATCAATCTCATCAGCAACGCCATCAAGTTCTCCCCCTCCGGAACGACCGTCGACGTCACCGGCCGCCTGGCTGACGATCGCTACATCGTCGCCGTCCGCGACGAGGGACGCGGCATTCCGGAGAACAAGCTGGAGGCGATCTTCGAGCGCTTCAAGCAGGTCGACGCATCCGACTCCCGCGACAAAGGCGGGACGGGCCTTGGCCTGGCCATCTGCCGCAGCATCGCCGAGGCGCACGGTGGCAAGATCTGGGCGCGCCGCGCGGAATCGGCGGGCAGCATCTTCACCTTCACCCTGCCGATGCCGCCCTCGCCGGCGAGCACGCCAACGCGCCGCGTGATCCTGTACGAAGAGGACGAGCGGTCGGTGCCGGCATTCGCCACCGCACTGGAGGCCCGCGGCCTCAGCGTGGTCGTGGCCCACTCCGAGCGTGAGCTGTGCGAGGCCGCGGCGTCGCATCCCGAGGCGATCCTCATCGATTTGCACATCGCCTCGGCGAGCAAAGCGCTGCTGCAGGCGCTGCAGTCGTCGAATTGCCTCAACGTGCCGATCATCATCACCGCGGCCGAGGAGCCGGCGTGGATCGGCGATCAGGCCGCGACGATCGCGCGATGGGTGCCGAAGCCCGCCAGCGGCGAGGTGGTCGCCGAAGCGGTGCTCCAGGCGTGCGCCGGCGTCGACGTCCTGGTCATCGAAGACGACTTCGATCTGGCCCGCGTGCTCATCGCCGCGCTGGAGGAAGGCGGCATCCGCGTCGAGCACGCCGCCACGGGGAAGGACGCCATCGCCGCGCTCGAGCGCCACGTGCCGTCGCTGATCGTCCTCGATCTGGTGCTTCCCGAGCTCGACGGATTCGCAGTCGTCAAGTGGATGCGCGGCCGCGCGTCGCTGGCGCACATCCCGCTGCTGGTCTACTCGGCGCGCGAGGTGAGTACCGCCGAGCAGCAGCAGCTCACCCTCGGACCGACCGAGTTCGTGACCAAGAGCCGGGTGTCCATCGAAGAATTCGAAGCGCGAGTCGCTCACCTGCTCTTCGCGGTGACGGCGGCGGACCATCGGGAGGCCGCAGATGCAGCCTAAGTGCGTGCTCGTCGTCGACGACGAGGAAGACATCCGAGAAGTCGCTGCGCTCAGTTTCGAGCTCGCCGGATGGCAGGTCGTTGCGGCCCCTTCGGGTCGCGACGGAATCGCCGCGGCAATCGCCGCTCCGCCGGACGTCATCCTGCTCGACGTGATGATGCCGGAGCTCGACGGCCCGGGAACCTATGCCCTCCTTCAGGCGGACGCGCGGACACGCGAGATTCCGGTGGTCTTCCTCACCGCGAAGGTTCAGAACGCCGACAAGCGCCGCTACGCCGCGTTGGGAGTCCGCGGCGTGATCGCCAAACCGTTCGATCCGCTGACGCTGCCCTCGGAGGTGACGAGCATCCTCGACGGAGCGTGATGGAGCGCCGGCGTCCCCGCCGGCTGGACCGCAGGCGTCCCGCCTGCGTCTCCGATTAGGCGGCGAGGACGCCGCCTGGCCAGCCGGCGAGGACGCCGGCGCTCCGCTCTAGCACGGCGCCTCGAGATTGACCGGCGGCGTCGCCTCGGCGGGTTTCTCTTCCTCCGCCGGCTTCGGCGCAGGGTCGGCTACCGTCAGCATGGCGCGCTTCTCCGCCAGGTGTTGCATCGCCTCGGTGAGCGCGGTCACGACGGCCTGCACGTCGAACGGCTTGCGGATCACGCGGCGCACCATCGTGTCGTCGACCGTCGCCAGGTCGCCATTGGTCAAAGCCGTGGCCACGATGACCACCGGGCGCCGCTCGCGCGTGCTGAGGCGCTCCAGCAGCTCGTAGCCGCTGAGCCGCGGCATCATCAGATCGATCAGCGCGACGTCGTAATCGCGCGCCTCGATCATCTCCAGCGCGTCGGCGCCGTCCTTCGCAGTTTCCACCTCGAAACCGGCCCGCTTCGCGATCCGTTCGAGAAGTTTCCGGATCGCGTGATCGTCGTCGACGACCAACAACCGCCCCTGTTGCTCCATGACGGACGGAACCTGATGCAAATAAAGTGTCAGCCGCTCGCTTTTCCTGTCAGCAAAGGCTCACAGTCGAGCGTTTTCGGGCCGCCGTCGGTGCAGACGGCGTACTTCTCTCCCTCGTACATCGCCGTGCCGGCGTACTCCCCTTTCCCATTGAGCGCGTAGAAGTTAACGTCGAAGTTGGGCAGGCCGCGGCTGTTGAGCAGGCGCTTCTCGATGGTGTTGGCCTTGATGCGCTTGAGTGCGTCGAGGGTGGCGTCTTTGGGATGCATGCCGCGGCGCATATTTTCCACCGCCAGGAACGAGCTGAGGCTGTACAGGTTGGTCTCGCCGCGGCCTGTCGACCCCGCCGCGCCGACCTCGCCGTCCACATAGAGCCCGGCGCCGAGGATCGGAGAGTCGCCGACCCGCCCCGGGATCTTCCACGCCAGACCGCTGGTGGTGGTCACGCCGCAGATCTCCCCGTTCGCATTGACGCCCTCGCAGTTGATCGTGCCGTACAGATGCTGCGGATCGATCTTCCCCTCGGCCACCATCTCCAGCGTCACACGCCATCGGGCCTCGGCGCGCGACTTCGGATCGGGGTAGTGCCTCGGATCGGTGCGGCGCTTCCACTCCAGCCATTTCGCGCGGGAGTTCGGCGTGTTGAGGTCGTCCTCGATGGTGAAGCCCATGTTGCGTGCGAACTTCTGCGCCCCTTCCGCCACCAGGAGGATGTGATCGGTGTTGTCCATGACCGCCTTCGCCACCAGCGACGGCGTGCGCACGCCCTCCAGCGCGGCGACGGCGCCGGCGCGCTTCGTCGGGCCGTGCATGCACGAGGCGTCGAGCTGCACCACGCCGTCGGCGTTCGGCAGCCCGCCGTAGCCGACGCTGTCGTCGAGCGGGTCGAGCTCCACGATGTTCACGCCGGCGATGAGCGCATCGAGGACGTCGCTCCCCTGCGTCATCATGGCGAACGCCTTCTCCACGCAGGTCACCGTCCCGCCGTTCTTGAACCGGTTGCCGTTCGCCGAGGCGACGACCACCGGCTTCGCGGGCCCGCGGGTGATGATGGTGGGGCCTTGCGCGATCGCGCGTCCGAGGGCGGGCGCGCCCACACTGACGGCCACGAAACTGCGGCGAGTGATCTTGCTCATGGGGAAAGTGTATGACGGAGCGTCGGCGGGCGGCGGCGAGACGCCGCCTAGCCAGCCGCCGGGACGGCGGCGTTCCGACCGTCCAGCAGCTTGGCGTGCCACGACTCGGCGGCCGGCCGCTCCCACCGCCCGCCCCGCACGTCGCCGAGGCGCTCGGCGAGGGTGTCGAAGACCACCGTGTGCTGGTCGGCCGAAGCGCGGAACTCCTCGCGGGTGATGGCGCCGGCGCGGCCGTCGCCGTGGCGGACAAAGATGCGATTGGGGTCGAGGATGGCCACGCCGAGGTCGCGCTCGAGCTGGCGCAGCAGCCCGAACATCCGGTCGATCGAACAGCCGGAGGTCTCGCTCTCCTGGTCCACGGCGATGAGCAGGAAACTGTCGTGCAGAATCTCGCGCGCCGAGGTCACCGGCACGTTGTGCGCGGCCCAGTCGCCGAGGAAGAGGTCGATCTGCTGGAGCATCCGCGCGCGCTTCGTCTCGTCGAGCGCGGGCGAGATGCCGAAGAGCCAGATGCGGGAGGCGTCGGAGAGCGAGTTGATGTCGGTTCGCGGCAAGGTAGACTCCAGTTTCTCATGGGTCTCGCAAAACTCATGCAGCGGTTCAAGGGCGACGTGATGCACGACGCCGCCCCCGCCCGCCCGCACGACCCGCTGCGGCTGGCGACGGCGGCGGTGCTCCTCGACATCGGCTACGCCGACGGCACGCTCACGCCCGACGAGAACGTCGACCTGGTCACCTATCTGAACCGCGCGTTCAACCTCGGCGACGACGACGCCCGCGACCTGCTTAACGCAGCGCAGGAGATCCGCAACCGCACCATCGATCACTTCGCCATGACCAACTACATCCGCAAGAACGCCGCGCTCGAGGATCGCATCGACATCGTCCGCACCATGTGGCGAATGGTCTACGCCGACCGGAAGCTCACCGACTACGAGAACTATCTCGTCCGCAAGCTCGCCGACCTCCTCGGCCTCGAGCACCACGTGATGATCGATACGAAGGTGGGCGTGTTGCGGGAGTTGGGACTCTCCACCGCATGACTCGGCCTAACCGCTGGGTCCCGCTCGGGCTTCTGGCGATCGCCTTGGTGACCGGGGCGGGGCTGAGGTTGACCGATCTCGAGCGCGCGCCTGCCGGTCTGGATGTCGACGAAGCGGTCAGCGCATGGAATGCCTGGTGTCTGGCGCAAACCGGACGCGATCAGCACGGAAAACCGTGGCCGATCACCGACAGCGTTGGATTCGGACAGGGGACGACGACGCTGTATCTCTATGTACTGGTGCCGTTTTACCGGGCGTTCGGGTTCACGACGATCACCACTCGAGTGCCGGCGGCAATCGGCGGGATCCTGGCCATCGCTCTCCTCTGGTATATCGGCACGCGGATGTTCGACGCCGGCGTCGGTGTGACAGCAGCGATCCTCTTGTGCATTTCGCCATGGCACCTTCAGCAGAGTCGTTGGGGTCACATGGCAAACATCTTTCCGCTCGCCGTCGCTGCATTGATCGCATCGATGGTCTGGGCCGGTCTTCCATTGACCCGTTCGAATCAGCCTCGCATGGTTCGAGCCGCGTTGGCCGGATGCATCGCCGCGCTCTTCCTCTATGGCTATTACGCCATCCGTTTATGGGTTCCGTTGTTTCTGCTCGGTTTACTCGTCTTCACCTGGCCCGAATGGCTGCCATTCTTGAAGTCGCGTCGCGGGCGCATCGCGACTGCCGTGTATGGCGGGGCGGCGGCGATCGCCGCACCGCTGATCGTGGGCACGCTGCGCGATCCGCTCCTGCTGCGGCGGGCGGCGGTGACCTGGGTGTGGAATCCTCAGGACTCGTTCCTCACGCGCGCCGGGAAGGTCCTGTCGCGCTATCCCGAGCACTTCGGACTCGATTTTCTCTTCCGCCACGGTGATCCATACCCGGCGATGAGGCCGCCGCCGGACTATGGCGTGTTTCTCTGGTTCACGCTGCCGTTGATGATCGTCGGCGTCGCCTGGATCGTCGCTCATTTCCGCGAGGTCGAGGCGCGCGTGCTCGCGGCATTGGTCGTGACCTATCCATGCGCCGACCTTCTCAATGCGCACGACGGTCCACACGGCCTACGAAGCATCCCCGGAATCGTGGCGCTCACCCTGCTCGCCGCGGTCGGTGCGGTCAGTTTCGTTCGATATTTCTCCCGCGCATCGCGTGGTCTCGCCGTCAGCGTGGCTGCAATGATCGCGATCGTGGGGACGGCCGAAGCGATCGGTTTCACTCGAGCATACTTCCAGCGGCTGGACGAGAGCCCGGTGAAGTTCATCGCCTTTGCAGCCGATCTCGTCGACGCCTCCAAATGGATGAAGCCGCGGCTCGACCGGTACGACGCGATCTTCATCACCGGGAACGCCATCTCCCACCCGTACATCTACACGCTCGTCGTTCTTCAGTACCCGCCGCAGCGCTGGCTCATGGACGAAAAGAGGTTTCAGGAGGGCCCGCTCCCCAATGGGTGGTTCCGATACGAGCAGATCTGCCTGCGCTACGGGAAGTTCCACTTCATTTTTCCGGGAGCCGACGATGGAGAGCTCGAGCTGCTGCGCGCCAACGGAAAAGCCGACCGCTTACTGCTCGTCGTCCGGCCGGGCGAGCTCCCGACGATGTCCCTTCCGCCGCCATTGCGGCGCATTCATGACGCCACAGGACGCGAGACTCTATGGGTAATCGAAGCAGTGATGTGATGGAGTCCCATCGCGTCGCCATCATCGGCGCCGGCCCGATCGGTCTCGAGCTCGCCGTGGCCCTCAAACAGTCGGACATCGACACCGTGCAATTCGACGCGCGGCAGATCGGCTCGACCATCGAGTGGTATCCGCCGCAGATGCTCTTCCACTCCAGTTCCGACCGCCTGGCGCTCGCCGGCGTGCCGATCCAGACCGCGAACCAGCAGAAGATCACCCGCGAGGAGTTCCTCGCCTACCTTCGCGCGCTCGTGCAGCAGTTCGGCCTCGGCGTGCGGACCTACGAGCGCGTGACGCACGTCGACAGGCTCCCCGGCGGCGGCTTCGAGCTGACCACGCAAGCGCTCGACGGCGAACACCGCACGCACGCCGAGCACGTCGTCCTGGCCATCGGCGCCATGCACGCGCCGCGGCTCCTAGGCGTCCCCGGCGAGGACCTGCCGCACGTCAGCCACTACCTCGGCGATCCGCACGTCCACTTCGGCAAGCGGCTGCTCATCGTCGGCGGTCGCAACTCGGCGGTCGAGGCGGCGGTGCGCTGCAGCCGCGCCGGAGCGGACGTCACCATCAGCTATCGCGGCGCCGACTTCGATCCGAAGGTCGTCAAGTTCTGGCTGCTCCCCGAAGTGCGCGCGCTCATCCGCGACGGGCTGGTGCGATTTCTCCCGCGCACCAACGTGATCGAGATCCGCCGCGGCACGGTGCTGCTCGACCCCTCGCAGGAGATCGCCGCCGAATTCGTCCTCCTTATGACCGGCTACCGACAAGACCCAACGATGTTCGAGATGCTCGGCGTCGCGCTCGAAGGCCCGCAGCGCCAGCCGGTCCACGATCCCGAGACGATGGAGACCAACGTGCCGGGCGTCTTCGTCGCCGGCACCGCCGTGGCGGGAACGCCGCCGCGCAAGGTGGCGGTGATCGTGGAGACCTGCCACGTGCATGTGCCGCGCATCGTCGCCGCCATACGGGGTCAGCGCGTGGCGCTGCCGGATGGGGCGGTGGATGATTAAAGTGCTGGATCCTGCGGAGGCGCTCCGTTCTTACGGCGCTTCGATCGCCTTCTCGAGCTCCTTCGCCGCCAGTTTGAATCCGTTTTCCTTCGGATGTAGCTCGTTCGCCCAGAGTGTTTTCGTCGCCGGAAGAACGTCGCGCAAATTTACGTAGCGAACGTGCGCGAAGTCCGCGGCGACGCCCTTAAGCATGTTGTTGAAGCGGTCGATGAGCGTGCGCATCATGTCCGTATTCTGCGCCAAGCTGTTGAAGCCCTTCTCGATGAAACCGGGACGCAGCCACGGTCCCGGCAGCGGTCCCCAACCGCCGAGTACGCCGTCTCCGTCGGGAATGGGATAGCCGTAGCCGTGCAGGATGATGCGCACTTTCTGCTTTAGCATCTTCTGACAGAGATCGGTGATGGTCCGGATGATCCAAACGTAGGCATCGCGGACGCGCTCCTCGATGACTCCGCGTACGACGCTATCGTTGAATCCCTGCTTTGGCGATCCGGCGTGGTTGATGAGGAAGCCGAACTCGCTGCCGGCCATGTCGTTGCCGCCGCCGGAGAGCAGAATCGCTTTGGGCGTGTGTCCGCTGCCGATGACTTTCTCCACGGCAGCGGCGAATTTGTCGAGCTGCCCTCGGCCGAAGGCCATCATCTCGACGCGATCGCCGGCGCGGGCGACCGACTCGACGTCGTACGCAGACTGTTGCAGCGCGTTAAGGAGATCCGTTCCAGGATAATCGAACCAGGAGTCACCTTCCGCGATCAGCCATCCCTTCGTCCCCGCCTTAGCGGCGGTCGCGAGCGCCATGTGCGGCGTCGGCTTCGGCACGGCTTTCATCGCCATCGCCGCGACCGGTGCCGGCATCTCCGCGAGCGCCTGCGCGCGCGCCCGCAATGCCTGCGCGCGGCGCTTCAACACATCGTCGACGACATCGCTGACCGTGGGTTTCGCCAGTTTCGCCTTCTTCTTTGCAGCCGTTTTTGTCGCCATTGGTTCTCTCCTCTGTCATGGGTGGGGCGATCGACGATTGAGACGTTCCTTCGCTCAGCAAGAGTTGGCCGCGGTTCACGCGCGCTCAGTTACACACTTGGCCGACATACCCAGGGCCGCAGTTACAGACGCTACCGATCGGAAGAGCGGGTTGGTTGTAAAAGGGCCCGCACTTGCCGGCCGGCGTACAGCAACTGCGACCCAGGGACGTCGACGAACCGGACGGCATCGGGATTCCGGCGCAGCTTGCGATGCGCTGTGCCCTCTGGAGCATTGGGCCGTAGCGCGGATTGACGCGTTCATATTGGCGTGCGACGAAATGCCGAATCGCGGCATCGAGCGTTCGGCGACCGTTTGGAGCGTTGCGAAGTTGCTGTGCTGCCCAGCAGTCCGCGCGCGGCTCGTCAGCGGTTTGCAGCGCGACATGTCCAAATTCGTGAACATAGTAAAAGTGGCCGGCGCCTGGCCACTGCGCATTGAGTTGGTTGGCTGCCGCTTGGCAGTAGATGATTACCGGTCCCGGTCTCGCGACCGCGATGTCTCCACCCGTAGCCGCGCAATTCTCTACGACCGGAACGTTCGCCAGCGAACCACGAGGCACCCACTGCGCCACCGCGGGTGTTGGAACTTGAAAGCTTGCTGCTGCGAAGGCCGCAACGACTGCGAGTTGGGTACGCATACCGATCTCCCTTCGAGGTCAACTAGTTAAGTTAGACGGCCGCGACTGAGGCTTTCTCGCCTGTTTCGCATTACCCTGCGTCGCAACAGTTGTGAGGAGGACTGCGATGAACGTTCCTGATTTCTTCGTCCAGACCTGGGAATCCGAGATGCCTGCGTTCGGAAGGGTGTTGCGCGCCCTTCCCGGCGACAAGCTCGACTACCGCCCGCACGAGCGCTCCAGCGCCGCGGGCGATCTGGCCTGGCAGTTGGTGATCGAGCAGCGTGCGCTCAGCGATCTGGCCGAAAAGGGCGAGAACCGGTGGGACATGGGGGGGAAGCCGGCAACGATCGACGGGATCATCGCCGCCTGGGACGAGGCGACGAACAATCTGCGCCAGCGGCTGGCCGGCTTCGATGAAGCCAGAGCCGCGAAGCCGGTGAAGATCATGATGGGCGACAACGCTTGGCCCAATTCGCTGGGCAACATGCTGTGGAGCTTTCTCCTCGACATGATCCATCACCGCGGGCAGCTCAGCAGCTACATCCGTCCGATGGGCGGCAAGGTGCCGTCGATCTACGGACCATCCGGGGACGAAGCCGGCTAGAGCAGCGCGAAGCGAGTGGAGCGCCAGCGTCCTCGCCGGCTGGCCTGCAGGCGTCTCGCCTGCGCTTCCGATCGGCGGCGGGACGCCGCCGCGCCAGCCGCCGGGACGGCGGCGCTCCACTCGCTACAGCAGCGCGAACCCGATCATCTTGTACAGCAGCCGCGCGCCGACGTTCGCGTCCCACTCGGTGTCGCCCGGCGCGACTTCGCAGAGGTCGAGGCCGACGATGCGCTTCTTGGCCCGCACCAGCGCGCGCAGCAAGCCGATGGCCTCGTTCCACGACAGGCCGCCGGGAACGGGCGTGCCGGTCGACGGGCAGAGCGTCGGGTCGAGGCCGTCGATGTCCCACGAGAGGTAAACCGTGTCCGGCAAGTGCGCGACGATGTGATCGGCCAGCGCGGCCCACGGTTTCCCTTCCTCCTTCAGCGCGGCGAGGTCGGGATCGAAGAAGGTGACGATGCGGCCGCCGGACTCTTCGATCATCCGCGACTCCGCGGCGCCGAGGTCGCGGACGCCGACCTGCACCAGCCGCGCGACGCCGTCGATGCGCGTCATCACGTTGTGAAAGATCGACGCGTGCGACCAGGTGAAGCCGTCGTACGCCTCGCGGAGGTCGGCGTGCGCGTCGAGGTGGAGGATGCCGAGGCCGGGAAACCGCTCCGCGTAGGCCCGGATGGCGCCGAACGGGACGGAGTGATCGCCTCCCAGCGTCACCGCCATCTTCTCCTCGGCCAGCAATCCGATCGTCGTGGCGTAGACCCACTCGTTGACCTTGTCGCCGATGGCGTTGACCTCGTCGATGCGCTCGTGCGCCTTCGCCAGCTTCGTCGCCGCCGCGTTCCAGCGGACGATCTGCTCGGACACCTCGAGCATGGCGATCCCCTGCTCGTACGGACGCCCCGTCTCGCGATCGAAGAGGTCGACCTGCCTGGACGCCTCGAGCACCGCCTGCGGACCGGACGACGTCCCGCCGCCGTACGACGTCGTGGCCTCGAAGGGCACGGGAACGATGACCACCTTCGCCTCATCAGGTGTGAACGGGAGGCCGTAGATGCCGGACCCTTCGCCGGCCGCGGCGTCGGGATCGAATTGCGGGCTCAATCCAGATCCATCGGATTGATCACCGGCTTGTCCGACTTCTCCGCGCGCTCCATGGCCTCGCGGAACTTCTCCTCGAGGATGCGGCTGCGGTCCTTCTGGCTGGCCATCTCGCGATCGAACTTCTTTTCCATCTCGCTCTTCTGCGTCTCCAGGCCGGCGACCATCGACTCCAGCGAAACGCCGCTCTTCCGCTCCTTCGGCTTGTGCAGCAGCACTTCGCCGGAGATGCGGTCGACGACGATGGCGGCCTCGCAGCAGGGGCAGATGATCTCGAAGTTCTTGGCCATGGCGAGGGTCATTCTAGCGCCTGGCGGAGGTCTCCGATCAGGTCCTCGGCGTGCTCCAGGCCGATCGATACGCGCAGCAGATTCGGCGCCGTGCGGCTTCCCGCCCCCTCGCTCGACGCGCGGTGCTCGATGAGGCTCTCCACGCCGCCGAGCGACGTGGCGCGGACGAACAGCTTCGTCTTCGCCGCGACGCCGAGGGCCTCCTTCGCGCCGCCGCGGACGAGGAACGACATCATCCCGCCGAAGGCTGACATCTGCCGCGCAGCGACCTCGTGTCCCGAGTGCGACGGCAGCCCCGGATAGTGCACCGCCTCGACGCGCGGGTGGCCTTCGAGAAAGCGCGCCACGGCCATGGCGTTCTCGCAATGCACGCGCATGCGCGCCGCGAGCGAGCGGATGCCGCGGAGGACGAGCCAGGAGTTGAAGGGCGAGGCGACGCCGCCGGTGATGGTGCGCGCGTGGGCTACCGCTGTGAAATAGGCGTCGCGACGCGCGAACCCCGCGCTGCCGCCGTGGACGTCGCTGTGTCCGCCGAGGTACTTGGTCGTGGAGTGGAGGACGGCGTCGGCGCCGAGCTCGATCGGCCGCTGCAGCGCCGGCGTGGCGAAGGTGCCGTCGACGACGAGCATCGCGCCGGCGGCGTGCGCGATGCGTGCAAGAGCGCCGAGGTCGGCGATCTTCATCAGCGGATTGGACGGCGACTCCCCCCAGATCACGCGCGTCTCCGCGCGCGCCGCGCGCTCCACCGCGCCGAGGTCCGCCATCTCCACGAAGGTGTGCGTCAGTCCCCAGCGGGGGAAAAAGTCGGATGCCAGCGTGCGGACGGCGTAGTAGCCGTCGTCGGGCAGGATCACGTGCGCGCCGCCGGGCAGCGCCTGCAGCAGGCACGAGGCTGCCGCCATCCCTGACGCGAACGCCATGGCCCCCTCGGCCGAGTCGATCGCCGCCAGCGCCTCTTCCAGCCGCGTCTGCGTCGGATTGTGATCGCGGATGTAGCTGTAGCCGTGTGATGGCTCCCCATCGTCCGCGCGGCGCTCGAAGGTTGTGGATAGGTGGATCGGCGGCGCGACCGCCCCGGTCTCCTCGTCGATGTGCGCGCCGGAGTGGATGGCCTTCGTCTCGAAATGCATGGCGGGAGGGTACCTCAGAGGAACGGATTGACGACGCGCACGCTCCCGTACATCCGATCGTGCTGGAAGTCTTCCGAGATCAGCTCATTGAGGCCGTACTCCTCCGCGTGCGCCCACATCAACGCGTCGAACCACGAGAGCTGATAGGCAGCCATTCCTCGCAACGCCGTCCGGACGACGGCGTCGTTCGGATAGACGACGATGAATTCACTCAACAGCTCTTCCGTCTCGCGGCGGGCGTCCGCAGCAGTGAGCAACGACGATCGGCCGGCCAGCGGCCGAATCACAGCCGCATGGAATTCCACTACCGCTTGATGCGAGATCCGAATCGCCTCGTCCGCGATCCCGCGACGAAGTACTTCGATCGCGCGCGACTGCTTCGCGGGATCGCGCGGATCGAAGCGGTAGACGAGGACGTTCGTGTCAACGAGTGCGGTCACGGTCGTAGAGGTCTTCGCGGGTCCAGCCGCGATCGCGCGGAGGGCGCTCTTTTCGCTTCCCGCGCTGCCGCTTCCTCTGGCGCTCGGTCGCGGCATCGAACAGCTTCAGGCGGAGTTCGACGCTCAGCGGCTGGTCATGACGAAGGGACGCCGGAGCAATGCGAATGGCGTCGCCGGCTGCCGACCACTGCACTTCGTCGCCGGGACTGATGCCATATTCGCGCGCCAGGTGGCGCGGAATGGTGACCTGGAGCTTGCTGGTAACTTTGGCCATCGAACAAGGATTCTAGCAAGGATTTTTCCTTGTCGGGCGATAAAGATCTACCCCGGATGGGCGCCCAGCGGCGCCGTCTCGTCGGTGGGCATGCCGACCGTCTCGCGCAGCGTGCGCACCAGCTCGCGGAGGTCGAAGGGCTTGCGCAGCACGCGGGTCTGTTCGGGAAGGTGGCCGATCTCGCGATCCGACGCCGCGGTGATGACGACCGTTTTTGCCAGGAGAGGCGACTGGGCGACGCTCAACTGCTCCATCACCGCCCACCCGCTCTGGTTCGGCATCATCAGGTCGAGCAGCAGCGCGTCGAAGGGGCCTTCCTGCGTCCGGGCGATCGCTTCCGCGCCGTCGGCCGCGGAGACGACCTCCACCCCCTGCTTGCGCACCACGGCGCAAATGAGCTTGCGAATGGCGGCGTCATCTTCCGCAACCAGAACGACTGGCATTTCTGCACCTCTCGATCCCGCGCGAACCAGATGCAAGAAACGTGCGTCACCGAAGTCCGTACTCTCCGCGCCTCCGCGTGAGAAACGATTCACGCGGAGACGCGGAGGAGGGATTCGAACCTCGAGCTTCGAACTTCTATACTCCACGGATGGGTCGCATCCACCTCGGCACGATTTTCGGCACCACCATCACCCTCGACTTCACCTTCATCATCCTCATCGCCTTCTTCGTCTTCAGCTACGCGCAGCAGGTGGGGATGCGCGACGCGCTGCTGTGGGCGCCGGTGCTCTTCATCAGCATCCTCATTCACGAGCTGGCGCATGCGGCGACCATCGGCGCGTTCGGGTTCGGGCCCAGCGCCATCGTCCTCGGCGGCATCGGCGGGGTCACCATCAACCAGCGGCGGGCCAAGCCGTGGCAGGACCTGCTGATCAGCGCCGCCGGGCCGGCGTCCAGCCTCGTGCTGGCCTTCGGACTGCGGCTGGTCCCGCCGCCGCACGATCCATTCTTCAGCGCGCTCATCCCGCTGCTGGTGTGGGCGAACATCGTGTGGGGGATCTTCAACCTGATGCCGGTGGGGCCGCTGGACGGCGCGAGCATGCTGCGCAACTTCCTCCGGCTGTTCGTTCCGGAGCGGACGGCCTTCGTGATATCGATATGGACGTCAATTGTGGTCGGCGTCCTGCTGGCTCTCCTGGGCCTCTGGTCGCGCCAGTTTTTCCTGTCGCTGCTGATGCTTTGGTACGTCCATTCGAGCTACCAGCAGTGGCAGCTTTTTCGGGCGTACAAACGTCCTGACGAGTAGCCGTCCGCTACAATAGTTCCGTCGCGCAACAGCTCGTAGCAGCAACCCTGCATGGACGTCGTCTCTCCCCGACATCTCGATAAGGCAAAGCGCGCGCTCGCGCGCTGGCTGCATGGCGGCCGTGCGCGCGCCTCGATGCGCACCACCATCGGCATCCTCAAGGCGCAGCAGGAAGCGACCATCGACGGCATCCTGGTGGTCGACAGCGAGGGGAAGATCCTCTCGTACAACCGCCGCTTCCTGGAGATCTGGGAGATCCCGCCCGAGGTGGCGGCGACCGCCGACGACAACGAGTTGCTCGGCTATGCCGCCGAGCGCGTCGACGACTGGGAGTCCTTCATCGAGCTGGTGAACTATCTGTATCACCACCCCGAGGAAGTGCGCAGCAACGACCCCGTTCCGCTCAAGGACGGGCGGGTGCTCTCGCGCGCCTCGGTGCCGGTGATGACGGGGGAAACGATCACCGGCCGGGCATGGTATTTCCGCGACGTCTCCGACATCGTCCGCCGCGAGACGCTGCACGGCGCGCTGTTTCAGATCGCGAAGCTGAGCCGCGACTCGCGCAACCTCGACGAGTTCTACCAAGCCGTGCACAAGATCGTGGGCACCCTGATGGACGCCACGAACTTCTACATCGCCGAGTACGACCGCGGGCGCGACATCCTCACCTTCCCCTACTTCGTCGACCAGTACGATTCCGCGCCCGAGGGACGCCCGCCGGGCCATGGGATGACCTCCTACGTCCTCCGCACCGGCCAAGCCATCCTGGTCACGCCGGAGAAGTTCGAACAACTGGAAGCCGCCGGCGAGGTGATGCAGATCGGCGCCCCCTCGGTCGACTGGCTCGGCGTTCCGCTCAAGAGCGGCGAGGTGACGTGGGGCGTCATCGGCGTGCAGTCCTACGACGAAACGAAGCGCTACACGCGCCAGGACCTCGACATTCTCGTCTTCGTCGCCCAGCACGTGGCCTCGGCCATCGAACAGAAACGGCAGGAAGACGCCATCCGCGAGAGCGAGCGCCGCTACCGCCAGATGTTCGAGAACACCCGCGCCGTGCAGTTCGTCATCGATCCCGTCAGCGGCGCCATCGTAGACGCCAACGTCGCCGCGGCCGAGTTCTACGGCTGGCCCATCGAGACCCTCCGGACCATGCACATCTGGGACATCAACCCGCTCGGCGAAGAGGGGCTGCGACGGGAGATGGCGCGGGCGACGACGCAGCAGCGCAGCTACTTCATCTTCCAGCACCGCCTGGCCGGCGGCGAGCTGCGCGACGTCGAGGTCCACTCCGGCCCCATCGAGCTGGGCGGCCGGCAGCTCCTCTACTCGATCATCCACGACATCACCGAGCGCAAGATCGCCGAGCAGGCCGTGGCCGCCGCCGATGCGCAGCGCCGCGCCGTGCTCGACGCCGCCACCCGCGTGGCCATCATCGCCACCGACCCGCACGGCGTCATCACCGTCTTCAACAGCGGCGCGGAGCGCATGCTCGGCTACAGCGCCGCGGAGATGATCGGCCTCCAGTCCATCCTCGCCGTCCACCGCGACGACGAAGTCGCCGAGCACGCCGCGCGGCTGGCCGTCGACTACGGCGCGCACGTCGGCGGCTTCGACGGATTGATCCGCCGCGCGGCGATCGAAGGCCTCGACGAGCGCGAATGGACCTGGGTGCGCAAGGACCTCGCGCCGATCACCGTGGTCCAGTCGGTGACCGCGCTGCGCAACGACGAGGGCTTCCTCACCGGATTCCTCCACGTCGCCGCCGACGTCACCGAGAGAAAACAAGCCGAGCAGATGCTGCGCACGCAGGCCGCCGCCATGAAGGCGGCCATGGACGGCATCGGCATCGTCGACGAATTGCTGGAGTTCACCTACGCCAACGAAGCGCTGGCCAAGCTCTTCGGATGGCCCAACGCCCAGGCCCTCCTCGGCCGCTCGCTGTGCGATCTCTATGAGCCGCCCGAACAGGTGCGGCTGGTCACCACCGTCATCCCGATGGTGAAGGAGCGCGGCCGATGGCGCGGCGAGGCCACCGGCCTTCGCCACAATGCCGGCACCTTCCCGCAGGAGATCTCACTCACCGGCATCGAAGGCAACAGCATGGTCTGCGTGGTGCGCGACATCACCGAGCGGACCTACGCCGAGGAGCAGATCAAACATCTGGCGTACCACGACGCCCTGACCAACCTCCCCAACCGCCTGCTGTTCAAGGACCGGCTCACCGTCGCGTTGTCGCACGCGCAGCGCGACCACTCGCGCCTGGCAGTGCTGTTCCTCGATCTCGACCGCTTCAAGATCATCAACGACTCGCTCGGCCACAACATCGGCGATCAGCTCCTGCAGGCCGTCGCCGCGCGCGTCGGCGCCTGCGTCCGCGAGAGCGACACCGTGGCCCGCCTGGGCGGCGACGAGTTCACCCTCCTGCTGCCGAACCTGGTCCGCGCCGAAGACGCCGCCGTCGTCGCGCAGAAGATCCTCGAGGCGGTCAGATACCCGTTCCACATCGAAGGGCGCGAATTCTTCACCACCACCAGCATCGGCATCAGCCTCTATCCCGAGGACGGCCTCGACGCCGAGACGCTGATCAAGAGCGCCGACACGGCGATGTACCAGGCCAAGGAGGTGGGACGCGACAACTACCAGCTCTTCAACGCCACGGTGAACGCCCGCGCCCTGCAGCGCATCGCCATCGAGCACGGACTGCGCCGCGTCCTCACCCACGACGAGCTGGCCGTCCACTACCAGCCGATCTTCGACCTCCGCTCCGGCACCATCACCGGAATGGAGGCCCTGCTGCGATGGGACCATCCGGAGATGGGGTCGATCGCGCCGGGGACGTTCATCCCGCTGGCCGAGGCGGTCGGGGTGATGGTGCCGATCGGCAATTGGGTCCTGCGCTCGGCGTGCACGCAGGCCAAGGCGTGGCACGACGCCGGCTTCCGCAACCTCTCGCTGGCCGTGAACCTCTCGGTCACCCAACTGCAGTCGCCGGACCTCCTCGAGCGCGTGCGCGAAGTGCTGGAGGACACCGGCCTCCCCGCCCGGCTGCTGGAGCTGGAGATCACCGAGTCGAGCGCCATGCAGAGTCCGGAGACGAGCATCAAGACGCTGTACGACCTCAAGAAGCTCGGCATCCGCATCTCGCTGGACGACTTCGGCACCGGCCATTCGTCGCTGTCGTATCTCAAGCGCTTCCCCATCGACACGCTGAAGATCGACCAGTCGTTCGTCCGCGACATCACCAACGACCCCGACACCGCCGCCATCGTCACCGCCATCATCGCCATGGGCCACAGCCTGCGGCTGAAGGTGATCGCCGAGGGGGTGGAGTTCAGCGAGCAGGCCAGCTTCCTCAAGCGGTGCGGGTGCGATCAGATGCAGGGGTATTTGATTCATGCGCCGGTGCCGGCGGCGAATTTCGAGAGTTTGCTGGTTCCGTCGACGGGCTGACCCTCATCCGCCCCTTCGCTGCGCTCAGGGGCACCTTCTCCCGCAAGCGGGAGAAGGACAACCTGGCCCCTCTCCCGCTTGCGGGAGAGGGTGGCCCGAAGGGCCGGGTGAGGGCAACCTTGTGGTAACTTTCCCGCCCTTCCGATGGAACCGACCAACCGCCGGTACCTCTACGTCCTCTCCCTCGGCGCTCTCGGCGTGGTCTACGGCGACATCGGCACCAGCCCGCTGTACGCGCTGCGGGAGTGCTTCAAGGCCGAGCACGGGGTCGCCCCCAGCCCCGACAACATCCTCGGCGTCCTCTCACTGATCTTCTGGTCGCTGGTCATCGTCATCTCCCTGAAGTACCTGATCTTCGTCATGCGCGCGGACAACCGCGGCGAGGGCGGCATCCTGGCTCTCATGTCGCTGGCGCGGACGCGGGAGACGGGAGGCACGTCCATGCGCCGCGCCTTCCTCATCGCCCTCGGCCTCTTCGGCTCCGCGCTCCTGTACGGCGACGGCATGATCACGCCGGCCATCTCCGTGCTCAGCGCGATCGAGGGGTTGGAGATCGCCGCGCCGGGACTGACACCCTACGTGGCCCCCATCACGGTAATAGTACTAATCGTACTATTTGTCGTTCAGCGGGTCGGCACGGCCAAAGTGGGGGCCATGTTCGGCCCCATCATGCTGGTCTGGTTCGCCATCCTCGCCGTCCTCGGCATCATCCACATCGTGCGCGAGCCGCACGTCCTCACCGCGGTGCTTCCCACTCACGCGGTGACCTTCTTCCTCCGCAATCACATCCACGGCTTCCTGGTCCTCGGCGCGGTCTTCCTGGTCGTCACCGGCGGCGAGGCGCTCTACGCCGACATGGGCCACTTCGGCGCGCGCCCCATCCGCATCGCCTGGTTCACCGTCGTCTTCCCCTGCCTGCTGCTCAACTACTTCGGCCAGGGCGCATTGATGCTGCACACGAAGAACATCGAGCACCCGTTCTTCGAGATGGCGCCGGAGTGGGCGCGGCTGCCGCTGATCGTCCTGGCCACCGTGGCCGCGAGCATCGCCTCGCAGGCGGTGATTTCCGGCGCCTTTTCCCTGACCCGGCAGGCGGTGCAGCTCGGCTACATCCCCCGCATCCAGATCCGCCACACCTCGGCGCGGGAGATCGGACAGATCTACATCCCCTCGGTCAACTGGCTGCTGATGATCGCGGCCATCGCGCTGGTCATAGCCTTCCAGCAGTCGAGCGATCTCGCGGCGGCGTATGGAGTCGCCGTCACCGCCACCATGGCCATCACCACCGCGCTGCTGGCCGTGGTGGCGCGCGATCGGTGGGGCTGGTCGACGACCACCATCCTCGCGCTGGTCATCCCGTTGCTGATCATCGACCTCGCGTTCTTCGGCGCCAACATCATCAAGATTTTCGACGGCGGCTGGTTCCCGCTGGCGGTCGGACTGATGATCTTCACCCTGATGACCACCTGGAACCGCGGCCGCATCATCCTCTCCGAGCGCCTGCGCGAGCAGAGCGTGGCCATGGACGACTTCCTGCGCGACCTGGCCAAGGGGAACATCCCGCGCGTGCCCGGCACGGCGGCGTTCATGTCGCGCAGCGCGGAGGGCGTTCCGACCACCCTGCTGCACAACATCAAGCACAACAAGGTCGTGCACAAGCGGGTCATCATCATCACCGTGATCATCGAGGAGATCGCCCGCCTGGGCGACGACGAGCGCTATGAGTGGCGCACCCTCGGCAACGGCATCTACCGCCTCGTCCTCCGCTTCGGCTTCATGGAGGAGCCCGACCTGCCGGCCACTCTCGAGCGCATCGAGAAGCCCCCCTTCGCCCTCAACCCCATGTCCATCAGCTACTTCCTCGGGCGGGAGACCCTCGTCGCCACCCGCCGCCCCGGCATGGCACTCTGGCGCGAGCGCCTGTTTGCGCAGATGATTCGGAATTCGTCGAGCGCCGCCGGCTTCTTCTGCCTCCCGACGAACCAGGTCATCGAGCTCGGCGCGCAGATCGAGATGTAAAAAAACGGGGTTGCGCGGTTTCGGGGTCTCGCGGTCTCGAAGCAACCCCGAGACCCCGAGACCCCGATACCCCGAGACCGAATTGAGCGAACCCTCAGGCATCAAGAAACTCCGCCGTGCCGTCATCGGCAAGCCGCGCGACGTCGGCGATCCCGAGATCTTCCGCCACACCACCCTCATCGCCTTCCTGGCCTGGGTCGGCCTCGGCGCGGACGGCCTTTCGTCCTCCGCGTACGGCCCCGAGGAGGCGTACAAGGCGCTCGGCGGCCACCAACATCTGGCCATCATCCTCGCGGCGATGACCGCCATCACCATCCTGGTCATCGCCACCGCGTACGCGAACCTCATCGAGCACTTCCCCGGCGGCGGCGGCGGTTACCTCGTGGCCACCAAGCTCCTCGGCCCGCGCGTCGGCGTGGTCTCCGGCTGCGCCCTGCTGGTCGACTACGTCCTCACCATCACCGTCTCCATCGCCAGCGGCTGCGATCAGATCTGGTCCTTCCTCCCCCCGTCGATGTCGCACTCAAAGATCGTGGCCGAGGTGCTGATCCTCGGGTTCCTCGTAGTGCTGAACCTGCGCGGGGTGAAGGAGTCGGTCAATTTCCTGGCGCCGATCTTCGTGGCCTTCGTGGTGATGCACGTTTTCGTCATCGGCTACATCTTCTTCGCCGACTTCAGCGGCCTGCCGCGCGTTTTCCACGACGCGGGGAGCGACCTTCGCTCTTCGGCGCAGTCGCTCGGCTGGCTGCCGCTGATGCTGCTGCTCCTCCGCGCCTACTCCCTCGGCGGCGGCACCTACACCGGCATCGAGGCGGTTTCC
Organism: Candidatus Gilichinskyi gelida; assembly: GCA_038040385.1. Taxonomy (GTDB): domain Bacteria; phylum Acidobacteriota; class Thermoanaerobaculia; order Gp7-AA8; family Gp7-AA8; genus Gilichinskyi; species Gilichinskyi gelida. Next base: position 329,995 of record JBBPII010000001.1, on the reverse strand, counting down.
AACGGCGTGTCGATGCTGCGCGAGCCGCGAGTGGTCACGGCGAAGAAGACCATGGCGCTGATGGCCGTCTCGCTGGCTTTTACCGCCGGCGGGATCCTGTTCGGCTACCTCCTGACCAACGCTCGCCACGTGCCGGGCAAGACGCTCAACGCCGTCATGCTGGAGAACCTCTTCGGTCACTGGAAGGCCGGCGTCGCGCTGGTGATCTTCATCCTGATCACCGAAGCGGCGCTGCTGTTCGTCGCCGCGCAGGCGGGATTCCTCGACGGGCCGCGCATCCTGTCGAACATGGCCATCGATTCCTGGATGCCGCACCGCTTCGCGCAGCTCTCCGACCGGCTGGTGACGCAGGACGGCATCGTGATGATGGGCGTCGCGGCGCTGGCGGCACTGCTCTACACGCACGGCGACGTGTCGACGCTGATCGTCATGTACTCCATCAACGTCTTCATGACCTTCTCGCTGTCGCTGCTCGGAATGGCGCGCCACTGGATCACGACGCGCGGCCGGCGATGGAAACGCCGCCTGGCATTGCACGGAAGCGGGTTGATTCTCTGCGTGGCGATCCTTACGGTCACCATCTTCGAGAAGTTCACTCAGGGCGGCTGGATCACGCTGGTGGTCACCGGCGTGTTGATCGCCGTCGCCTTCGCCATCCGCAAGCACTACGAGACGGTGCGCGCCGGCCTGCGCCAGCTCGACGACGTGCTGACTGGCCTCCCGCCCGCCCACGACGTCCCGCCGCCACAGCCGCTCGACCCGAAGGCGCAGACTGCGGCGATCATGGTCAAGTCGTTCTCGGGATTCGGCATCCACGAGGTGCTGTCGATCCACCGCCTCTTTCCGCGCACGTTCAAGAACTTCATCTTCGTCAGCGCCGCGGTGGTCGACTCCGGCTCGTTCAAAGGCGCCGACGAGATCGAGAGCCTGGAGCGCGAGACCCGCGAGAACCTCGAACAGTACGTGGCGTGGGCCCGCAGTCAGGGGATGACCGCCGCCTACCGCCTGGCCGTCGGCACCGAGGCCGTCGACACCATCACCACCATCTGCAAGGAGCTCGCGGAAGAGTTCCCGCGCGCCATCTTCTTCATGGGCCGCCTGATCTTCCGCGAGGAGAAGTGGTACTACCGCCTCCTGCACAACGAGACGCCGAACGCCATCCAGCGGCGGCTGCAGTTCGATGGACTGCAGGCCATCGTGCTGCCGATCAGGGTGCTTGAGTCCTGAGGGCGGTGTCGTATCCTAGCGACACGAGAAAGACCATGAACCGCGCACAAATCGTTCACTCGAATCCCGAGATCCTTGGCGGCACGCCCGTGTTCGTCGGCACGCGGGTGCCGGTGCAAACTCTTCTCGTTTATCTGGAAGGAGGCGAGACTCTGGAGGAGTTCCTCGATAACTTCCCGACTGTCAGCCGTGAACAGGCGATCGCGTTCCTCGAGGAAGCCGGTCGCGCGCTCCTCGCAGAGATTGCGTGAGAAGGGTCCTCTTCGACGAGAACATGCCGCGTAAGCTCCGGCGCGATTTGCCGGACCTCTTCATTCGAACCATTCAGGAAGAAGGTTGGACCGGTCTTGAAAACGGGACCCTGCTCCGCCGCACATCAGGGACCTTCGATGTATTGGTCACTGCAGATCAGCGGTTGCGACACCAACAGAATGTGTCTCAGTTCGGAATTGGAATCGTAGTCATCGAGACGTGGGACACAACGCTCGCAAGTCTGCGACGTTTCCTGCCGAAGCTGAAAATAGCGATCGATGAGGTGGCCGCTGGAGCAGTCGTAGTCCTAAACACGCCCTGAGCAAAGCTGCGATTCTCGAGAGGGAGGACGCGTTGAAACACTACGTCGTCGCGGAAATGGACATCACCGACCCTAGTTGGGTCGAGGCGTACGTCGCGAACGTCACAGCGATGGTCGAGCGGCACGGCGGCCGTTACCTGGCGCGAACCAACAAGGTCGAGAAGCTCGAAGGGGAGCGCCCGCGTCCGCAGATCGTGGTGATCGTCGAGTGGCCGTCGCGCGAGGCCGCCGATGCGTTCTACCAGAGCGACGAGTACCGCCCCTTCCGCGAGGCGCGGATGGCCGGCGCGAAGAACGAGTTCCTCGTCGTCGCCGGGGACGACGTCTCCAGGCGCGCGCGCGGGGAGTGATCAGGCGCCCGCGCCGGCGGCGGCCGCGGCGGCTGCCGCCTCCTGCCGCCGCTTCTCGGCCGCGTTGATCGCCTGCTGGCCCGACGCACTGCCGATGGAGACCATGCCGTAGCCGAGGCCGGAGAGCTTGTTCAGCCAGCGCACCCCGCCGCTCGCGGCGTCGAGGCAGTGCACCTCGCCTTTGGTCGTCGCCAGAACGACGTCGCCGTCGACGACCACGTTGACGAAATCGCTGCCGCGGAGTTTCGTCCGCCAGCGCTCGGCTCCCGTGGTCCGATCGAGCGCCACCACCGTCCCCTTCACTCCCACGAAGATCACCTCGCTGAAACGGCTCATCTGCGGCCCCCCTGCGGCATCATAGAAGAGAGAACGGATGCGCGAGAATCTTGCAGTGCAAACCAACCATGCGCATCTTGGTCGTCGGCGCCACGGGAACCATCGGACGGGCAGTCGTTTCCGCGCTGGAGCGCGATCACGAGATCGTGGCGGCCACGCGGAACAGCACGCCCGTGAGCGTCGACATCGCCGACCCCGACTCCATCGAGGCCATGTACCGCAAGGTCGGGCAGATCGATGCGGTCATCAGCGTCGCGGGAGCGGCCAAGTTCGCGCCACTCGCCCAACTCACCGACGCCGATTTCTTCTTCTCGCTGCAGAACAAGCTCATGGGGCAGGTCAACCTCACCCGCTTCGGCCTGGGATTCGTTCGCGACCGCGGCTCGATCACGCTGACCAGCGGCGTTCTGGCGCGAGCGCCGATGGCGGGCAGCGCCGCGATCAGCCTCGTCAACGCCGGGATCGAAGGGTTCGCGCGCGCCGCCGCGCTCGAGGCGCCGCGCGGCATTCGGGTCAACGTCGTGAGCCCTCCCTGGGTCACCGAGACGCTGCAGGGGTTGGGGATGGATCCGTCGCCGGGACTGACGGCGGACACAGTCGCGCGCGCATACGTCGAGAGCGTGACCGGCACGCGGAGCGGCGCGGTCACCGAGCCGTCGGCATAAAGCACGAAGAATCTGGAATATCGGTCGCTGCCGCGGCCGTTTGCGGGCCGTGATTCAAACTCGAAAGGATTCACCCGTTCATGCAGGCCAATGATCTACGGCGCGGAATGGTCGTCGTCTGGAATGGCGACCTCTGCAAAATCATGGAGTTTCATCACCACACGCCGGGCAATCTCCGGGCGATGGTCCAGGCGAAGCTGCGGAACCTCCGCACCGGGAACCAGTTCGAGCACCGCTTCCGCTCGCAGGACGAGATCGAGCAGGCCTACATCCGCCAGCACGAGATGGAGTACCTCTACTCCGACGGCCACGCGCACCACTTCATGAACACCGAGAACTACGAGCAGGTGGAGATGTCCGAGGAAGACCTCGGCGATGCCGCTTCGTGGCTTTCGCCCGGTCTGAAGCTCAACGTGCATTTCCACGATCACCTGCCGATCGGCGTCGAGCTGCCGAAGACGATTAGGTCGAAGATCGTGGAGACGCAGCCGATGGTGAAGGGCTCCACCGCGTCGTCGTCGTACAAGCCGGCCAAGCTGGAAAACGGCGTGACCGTGCTGGTGCCGCCGTTCGTGACCGAGGGGGAAGAGATCCTCGTGGATCCCTCGGAGAACCGGTATCTCGAGCGGGCGAAGTGACACGGAGGCGCAAAGCGCCGTAGTGTCATCTCTCGTGCCCAGCGTCCACTTCCTCTGCACAGCTTGCGACGCACGCCTCTCGCGCGAGGCCGGCGACGCGGCGCGTCCCTGCGAACGCTGCGGCGCGCCGAACGAGGTCGTCGCGCCCGCCGGCATCATCGAGCGCTGCGCCGCCTGCGGCCACGATCAGCTCTACTTTCAGAAGGACTTCAACCGAAAGACCGGCATCGCGCTGGTGGTCCTCGGATCGATCTTCGTCCCCTGGACGTACGGCCTCTCGCTGCTCGGCGTGACCATCCTCGACTACATCGTCTGGCGGATGGTGAAGAACGTCATCGTCTGCTATCGATGCCAGGCCGTGCATCGCGGCTATCCGCCGAACCCGGCGTTGAAGCCGTTCGACCTGGTCACGCACGACCGGCACGTGTACGGCGCCGCGCCGCCGGGGGCGGAAGAACACTGACGCCTGCACGAACCCGCACTGCATCCCGCGCACGAGCTGGACACGACTGACGCGAGTAGCCGATCGCACGCGATTCCACCAAGAGTAGAAGTCCTCGGCATTCATGAAACTCCGAGGTAGCCTCGGTGCGAGGGTAATGCAACGGTGGCAACCAGCCTTGCGCCGGACGAAGCAACACCGTACCCTCAGAGGTGACCGTCGTTGACTCACACAAGCAAGCGTCAGAAGTCGACGAGAAATCCGCGGCGGGTCTGGAAGTGCTCTCGCTCAACTACGAGATCGAGGGCTGCACGCGATCAAGACTCAAACATGCCGATCATTCTGAAAAAGATAGAGTCCCGCGTTCGTGTGGCCGTTAAGCACTATTGGGCGACTCTCAACAGCCAAGCGGGACGACAGGGCGCGGAAAGCGGCCGCCTCGACACCGGCAATCGAAACGCAGTAACTGGCGGCAAGCAGATGGACGGCTTCTGTGACCTCTTGATGGGCGTGCTTGCTGATAACGGCATCACCAAGCCGCTCATCCATCGACACTCGCGCCTTGAGATACCGGGCTACTTTCGTCCGACGAAGAAGTGGGACATGCTCATTTTCCATGACCGGGTACTCTTGGCCGGCATCGAGTTCAAGTCACAACGTGGCCCCTCGTTCGGAAACAATCTAAACAACCGTGCCGAGGAGGCGATAGGGACCGCGAATGATGCGCTCGTCGCGTATCGAGAACGTGCGTTCGGAACCCAGGCGCCGAGGCCGTGGTTTGGCTGGCTGATGCTGCTCGAAGACTGCGAGGGTTCCCAACACTCCGTAGGCGTTGCCGAACCGCACTTCCCTGTATTCCCTGAGTTCAAGGACAGCTCGTATGCGACCCGATACGAGATACTCCTCCGAAAGCTCCGCCTCGAGAACCTCTTCAATGAGACAGCGCTCATCCTGACGAAGGAATCAGAGGCAGCCACGGACGGTATGCGGAGCCCGCTCAGGACCTGTCAATGCACCGATTCCTTGCAAGCTTCGCGGGACACATCGCCGGCATCATCGCTTCTTGACATGGCCAAACAACAATCATTGAGTTTTGCGATCGAGCTCCCGCAATACACCTACGAGTATGGGGAGCGTGCAACTGGAGAAACCCACGGCGTTGTACTCACGAAACACCACATCGTTCAACTCATCCTCGATCTTGCGAACTACACGTCCAAAAACAATCTCGCGGCGTTGAGACTACTTGAGCCTTCATGCGGCGAAGGCGCCTTCCTTGTCGAAGCAGTACGCCGCCTTCTTTCCTCGGCACGACGGCATAAAATCCCTTTCGACGGACTCAGCGACGCGATCCGCGCATACGAAATAGACGAGGATTCGGTACTGCATACGCGGGATGCGATCCGTGGGATTCTGGTCGAAAGCGACCTTGATCGCGATACCGCCGAATCCCTGGTCCAAGCATGGATTCGGCAAGGCGATTTTCTCCTCGTACCGATGAACGAACGCTTCGATGTCGTCGTGGGGAATCCTCCATACGTTCGCATCGAGCAACTGGAACCGCAGTTACAAGCGGTCTATCGCCGGATGTACGAGACACTCTTCGACCGCGCCGATTTGTACGTTGCGTTCATCGAACGTTCGCTCGAGCTCCTGTCCGCGACTGGGGTTCTCTCCTTCATCTGCGCTGATCGCTGGACGATGAATCGCTATGGCGGGCCGCTCCGCAGCCTGATCGCACGAGAGTACGGCGTTCGCGTGTATGTCGACTTGAATCAAGCCTCGCCGTTCGCCTCGGACGTCATCGCATATCCCTCCATCTTCGTCTTCGAACGGCGAAAACCTGATCAGGTCGTGGTCGCGAAGCTGCGTGAAGGATCAGCTGCAGAATGCCGAGCGCTTACCGCGATCATCGAAGAGAACGACACCTCGACTACGGACGGAGTGCAGGTTTTCCGATACCCGCGGTGGTTCGAATCGGATGAGCCATGGGTCCTCGGGACGCCCGAACAGGTTTCTGCTCTCCGGAATCTTGAGGATCGATTCGCCCCACTCGAAGGTGATGGCGTGGCACGAGTCGGCATCGGTGTCGCCACGGGAGCCGACGACGTGTTCATCATCTCCGGCGCGACGACGGAAGAGGTCGAGCGCGACCGACTCGTTCCGCTTGTGATGCGATCTGACATTCACGGCGGCAAGATTGAATGGGCCGGACGATTCGTGATCAACACGTTCGGTCCAAATGGCGGTGCGGTTGACCTCGCGGCGCATCCCAAGCTCGCCAGTTACCTGACTAAACATGCCGCCGCTGTGCGTCGTCGCCATGTGTCGCAGAGAAGCAACGGCTTCTGGTTTCGGACCATTGATCGCGTCTACCCTGAACTGGTCGCGAAGCCAAAGCTGCTCATTCCAGACATCGCTGGCTCGAACGAAGTTGCCTTCGACTCAGGAGGTTACCATCCGCACCACAACCTCTACTTCGTAACTTCGGATGTGTGGGACCTTGAAGTACTCGGTGGACTTCTAAGCTCGAAGGTGGCGCTGTTCTTTGTCTGGTCCTACGCGGTAAAGATGCGAGGAGGCTATCTGCGCTTTCAGGCGCAGTATCTTCGTCGCATACGAGTTCCGAGGCCCGAGTCGCTGACCGCGTCGATCAAGAAGCAGATTCGCACAGCGTTTCGCGCACGGGACTTCAGGAAGCTCGACAGCCTTGCCCTACAGGCATACGACCTCGAAGCCCTGCCAGAGTTTTCATTTGTCGACACACGAAGATAAGAAGCTCGGAGTCTAGACTTCCCCCGACCCTCGGCGGCCCGCGATTAGCTGTCGTAATCGGCGGGCGTCACGCTCGCGAAGCGGGCGAACCCGAACGGCGATAGATCGTGCCGCTCGTGAATGCCGAGCAGCGCACTCGCGACGCGCGCCTTCAGCGCGTCGTCGACGCCGGCGCGGACGATCACCGGCTGGATGGGGAACGGCCCCCACGACTCGATGACCCGCAGCCCGTCGCGCGGCTGCAGGAAGAGCACGTTGGAGTCGATGGCCGCGCCGTCGACGCGGCCTTCGCGGATGGCGGCGAGCGACTGCAGATGCGAGCCGGCGTGGAAGAGCTCGGAGAAGAAGCGGGTGTCGCCGCCGACGCGGTCGATCATGCTGAACCAGCCGCTGCGCGAGTTGCGGTCGTTGTACGCCCAGCGGCGGCCGCGCAGATGGTCGAAGCGTTCGATGCCTGAGTCTTCTCGCACTACCACGTCCGCGAAATACACCGGCCGCCCGCCGGCGCGCGCGTCGAGCGGCACGGGCGCGGGCAGCAGCGCCACGCGGTCGCGCATCCAGCGGTAGGTCGGCGCGCAGACGAAGCCGACGTCGGCGCGTCCGTCGGCGAATGGATCGTCGTCGCCCTCCAGCGGCCCGGAGATGCGCGTCTCGAATTCCAGCGTCGCCTGCACGCCGCACGTCTCCTCGACGTGCCGGGTCACGAGCGCGAACAGCTCCTCGGGGATGCTCGGCGCGAGATAGCTCAGGAAGCGAAGCATGGGCGGCGACTCTAGCGGCAACAACACTGCAAGTCTCTGCATAGCACTTCGAGCCTTGTGTATACGCGCTGCGCGACGCTGGCCGGCAGATCCTCGATCTCGGCGGCGGCCCGCCTGGAGACGACGACATCGTAATCAGCCACGCAGCTTGCCAGATCGTACGAGGCGCTTCCTTACTTCCCTCAGTGGAATGCGGTCGTCCTCTCGGCGCTGTTCGATCGTGAGCGCGTCGTAGAAGTCTTCCCACAGCTCGCCGTAGCGCGCGAGATCGATCTGCACGGCAATCTTGTGCCCCTTCTCGTCAGTGACGAAGTGAATGCCTTCCATCGGCCAGAACGATCATCGCACGGCTGACACTCGCCCGCGCGACAGCCCTCATACCGGCAGATGCACTCCCGCCGCCAGCCAACCGGCCAGAACCTCACCGATGACCACAGCGACGACCTCGACATACAAAATCCCGGTCGCCGCCATCGTCGAGCGGATCTTCACCGTTCCCCACACCATCGGATAGAGCAGCAGCGGCACGACGAGGCCCCAACCGGCGCGCATCCAGAAGAAGACTCCCTGCCGGACGGCGACCTCGTGCCACACGCCAGGGAGGGCAAGGGCGATGGCGACGACGATGAGCCGCGCGATGGTCGCCGCCAGCGTGGCGTGCGCCAGGCGCTTCAGCGGATCGATCGACATCCCGCGCACCACCAGGTACCAGTGTCCGAGGGTCATGGCCATGTTCACGCTGCCGAGGAGGGCGAGGCTGGAGAGCGCGCCGGCGATGGCCCACGCGAGCGGCGCCTGCGTGGCGATCCGCCACGCGTGGATCGATGCCACGACATACGACGCGCCCAACAACGCCGCGGGAATGCGGAACACCAGCCGCTTCGGATATCGGAGGGTGAGGTAGACGACGATGGTCAGCCCGACGACGACGGCGCTGTCGATTCGCAAAGGTCTCGCCGTCGCCGCGAACGCAGCCAGCCCGCCGGTGATGATCAGAACGAGGCGGTAAAACTTGACGCCCGCGCTCCGGCGGCCGACCAGGGGGAGGAAGAGGTAGAGGCCCGCCGCGAGGTCGATGAGGAAGAGGGCGAGAAGCACGCGCGGAGTGTAGCGGAGCGCCGGCGTCCCCGCCGGCTGGCTCGCAGGCGTCCCGCCTGCGTCGGGCGGCGGCGAGACGCCGCCGGGCCAGCCGCCGGGACGGCGGCGCTCCACGCGCTAATTCAGAACTCGAACGTCTCGACGTAGCAGAGATCGCCCGTCGTCTTCACGTCCTGCGTGCTGCGATATTCGGTCTCCGCTTTCAACGCCTTCACCAACGTCCCCCGCGGCACTTCGCTGTGACTGCTCGCGGTGCCGTGCTTACCGGTCTTGGTCGAGATCAGCGCCATCAGGCGGCCCTTCTTGTTCTCGCCGCCCTTCTTCTTGAAGTTGTTGTACAGCGTCATCGGCGTCGCGTTGCGGCTGCCGTGGTGGCCGACCTTGTAGACGTCGACGTCCTCCAGGAGCGGCAGCGACTTCTCCAACGCGTACGACCAGTTCTCGATCTGCGCGTCGCCCGGGAAGAGCAGCTTCTTGCCGCCGACCTCGAACAGCAGGATCACGCTGGTGTTGTTCATGACGCTGTCGAGAATGGTCACCAGCTCGAGCAGCGACTTGGCGCGAACACCGCGCAGCCGCCGCACGAACCAGCGGCTGGTGCGCGGGATGGAGGTCGACTTCGCCTTCGGAAAGAGCGGCGTCCCCTTTTCCCCTGACGCCGTGTCTCCCGCCGCCAGCCGCTGCGTGGCCCAGAAGCGCTGCCGCAGCATCCAGAACTCTTCCTTGTCCGCGCTGCGCTGCTTGAGCACCGCGTTCGACTGCTTGATGGTTGGCGGCCCGAGGACGTGGACCTTCACGCCGGGGAGGAGGCCTTCCAGACCGGAGTCGGCGCCGAAGTAGACGTAGCGATGGTTCTTCGGCTTGCTCATGGACATCAGGTTCTTCACCGCCGAGAGATTCTTGACGTTGTCCTCGCCGACGAAGGCGAGGCGCGAGGTCAGCCGCTTGCCGGCGGTGGTGCCGGTGACGTCGGGGACGCTGACGAGGACGCGGGCGATAGCGCTCTCTTCCGCCGCGTCCTCCGCGGCGCCGCGCGAGTCGGTGTCGGCGTCCATCTTCTCCGCGTTCATCCGCCGCGCCTCGTTCACGATCGACTCGGCGACATGATGCATGTTCTCGAGCTGGGCCACGAAGGCCTTCGGCGTCTGCGACTTCGAGGCCTTCGGTCCGGTCGAGTCGACCGGCGCGTCGGGATCCTCGGTCCACGGCTGGACGATGATGGTGTCGTCGTTCGTGCACTCCCGAATGACGTCGCCGGACGCCTTCTGCTTGGTGCCGGTGGCGAAGCCGCTGATGTGATCGGCGTGGCGGTGCGTCTCCACGACGGCGTCGAGGTGTCCCTCGCACGCTTCCTTGATCTTCTCCGCGACCTCCAGCATGTACGCCGTCGGCATCTTCCCCGTCGGGGCGGCCGTGGTGCCGAAGTCGATCAGCACGTGCTTCTTGTCCTTGGCGTAGACGAACGTCAGCAGGAAGCAGTCGCCGAAGCCGACGTTGTACCCGCGAACCTCGAGCGATTTCGGCTTGGCGGCCATCTACCAGACCTCCTCGATGCGCTGCTCCTCCCGAGCGGCGCGCATGCGGTGCAGCGACGAGAAGCGCAACTGAAGCGACTTGCCGGAGAAGAAGCCCTGCTTCCAGAGGTACTCCAGGCGCTTGTTCTGCTGCGAGCCGTGGATGGGATTGAAGACGTGGTACTTCAGGTGGCCGTACTCGTCGAAGATCAGCGCGCCGCCGCCGTAGAGGTAGAACTCCAGATCGTCCGGCATCCCGTCGGGCTTCTGGAGGCCGAGGTCGGCGAGGTCGGCGGCGCGGATCTTGGCGACGTTGACGTACTCGGCGACCGTCTCGCGCAGCGTGAAGCCGTCGGCGCCGATGCGGATGCATGGCCGCACCGACTGCACGTCGGTGTACCCCTCGTCGTGCAGATCGAGATGGTCCTTCGTCCGGTTCTCCCAGATGAAGTGATAGATCTCGTCGGCGTCGCTCTTCATCGGGTCGTTGTGCACGCGCCCGTAGTCGAGCGGCTCTTTCACCGCCTCCCACAGCCCACACCCAGCCACACCGCATGTGCCGCAGTTCGACGCCGGCTCGATGCCGTACGCGCGGAAGCTCGCCAGCACGTGCTTGCGCAGCTCGTAGCGGTCGTCGGAGCGCGGACGCACCTCGGTGTCGGCGGTGACGAGCGCGCTCAAGTAGTCGCCGAAGGAGAGGTCGACCGGCGGCGCGTAGTCGAGCGCGCGGATGGCGGAGGTCAGCAGGCAGTCGGCCAGATCGGAGCCTTCCTCGATGACTTTGGCGCGATCGACCATCCCCTTCTTGCGCTGTCCGAGCCGGGCGATGCGGTTGCTCCACATCTCCAGGAATGCGTTGACCATGGCGGCGACGAGGATCTCGCCGCGGCGGTGCGGCTCCTGGAACTCGTCCATTTCCAGGTACTTGGGGCCGGGCACCAGCGCGAGCGACTGCCGCAATGGCTTGCCGCGGATGCCCGACACTTCCTGCCCCACTTCCTCGGCCAGGCCGAACATCGCTTCGCGGATGGCGTCCGGCTTGAGCGACTTGATGGCGATCAGGTTCTCGTCGCCGCCGCTGTAGCGGTCGATGAGGAACTCGGCGATCGACGGCAGCGAGAAGATCGACAGCAGCGCCACGACGTCGGCGAATCCCTCATGGAACGCCGCCTGATCGGGCGACGACGGATCGGTGTAGCGCGTGCGCAGGCCGTCGATGAGGGCGTGGGTGGTCTCGTGGACGATCACGTCGTGCGAAAGGCAGGTGAAGATGGTGCTCGAGCTGTCGTGCGACGGGAAGTAGCCGAGCATCAGCGCGCGATCCTGCTCCGAGTAGAAGGCGTTGGCGTCGGAGAAGGCGTGCGGCGCGACCTTGAGTTGATGTCCCTTGAAGCTCCATCCCAGCCGCCGCCCGAGCGCGAACTCGAATCGCGCCAGGGTGTACATGATCAGGGCGTAGACGTTCTGGCAGTGGAAGTTCGGGTCGTTGAGCAGGACCTCGTCCGAAGCGTCTTCGAAGAGATCCTTGTCATCGGGGATGCCGGTCTCGTAGTACGTGTCGCTCGTGGCGTCGTAGTCGATGCAGTGGACGCGATAGCCGCGCGGACCGGCGTCGAGGCGCTCGGCGGGAACGGTGATGCGCGCGGTGACGATGCGACCCTTCTTCGGGCCGGTGGTGTAGCGGACGGCAGGATCCTCGGCGATGATCGTCAGCCGCCGGGTGCGTGGAAGCGTTGCTGTCGGCATGGAGACAGGTATTTTAATCCACAACCGCGCTGGCGCGCACGAAGCGCACGCCGCGCGCGCGCAGCGACGGCGCGGCATCGCCGAGCACCTTGATCGTCGACGGATACATGTGGCCGATGCCGACGGCGACCCCGTGCTCCTCGGCCGCCTGCGTGAGCGACGCGAGCTGGCGGCGGATCTCGGCCTCGCTCTGCACGTCGTCGAGGAAGATGTTGCGCGAGGCGGTCTTGACGTGCATGGAATGCGCGAGCGCGCCGGCCACGGAGTTGCCGGTGGTCTTGGAGTCGATGAAGTACATGCCGTCGGGGAGCGCGCCGAGGACGCTGGTCATCACCCGGCGGTCGGCGGTGGCGCGCGAGCCCATGTGGTTGTTGACGCCGCGCGCGAACGGCACCGAGCCGATGTTGGCGCGCGTGGCGCGGGCGATCTCCGCGTCGCTCATGGTGGTGAGCACCGCGCCGGCGCCGGGCGAGACGGCCGGATAACCCTCCGGCTCCATCGGCAGATGGCAGAGCACCTCGAAGCCGCGGGCGTGCAGCGCCGAGGCGACCTCGCGCGCGTTGCGGCTATTCGGCAAAACCGCGAAGTTGACGTTCGGATCGATGGCCATCGCCGGTGCCATCGGCTGCCGGTCGAAGCCGACGTCGTCGAGGATGAGGACGATGTCCGCGCGGCGCGGCGCCGGCGGTTTCTGCTTCCTCGGTATGGCCGACTGCAGCACGGCGATCGGCTCGAAGCTGCCGTGCAGGAAGTTCCAGAGGAAGAAGAGGAGGATGCCGGCGACCGGCACGAGCATCAGATAGGCGACCGATTTGAAGGAGGTCTGCCGCGGCACCAGCTTGCGCTTCCCCACCCGTCCCATACGCACGAACGATTGTCGCACGAAGACCCTCACCCGGCGCTTCGCGCCACCCTCTCCCGCAAGCGGGAGAGGGGAGATTCGTTGCCCTTCTCCCGCGTGAGCGGGAGAAGGAGCCGCGAAGCGGCGGATGAGGGCCGGTTTCCTTTCCCCCCACCTCCGCGTCCAACCCGGCGATATGGAGGAAGTCATGCGAAGGAAACCGAAAATGATCCCCATCCGCTCGACGCTGCTGAGCGTCGTGCTCATCCTGTCCGCGGTGCTGTTCATCTCCCTGGCCCTGGTGTCGTGCAAGAGCGAGAGCGACGCGCGCCACAAGGTTGCCGAGTTGCCGCCGCCGCCCACGGCAAAGCCGGAAGTCGATGCTCTCAATGCGCCGCCCCCTCCGCCGCCGCCGTCGACGTTGGTGATGCAGGGGAAGGTCGCGGGCGGCGTGGCGGGAGGTACGGTTGGGGTGGCCTACCGACTCAACGGCCTCCAGATGGCCGACCGGCAGTTCAACACCGAGGAGTACGGGCGATTCGAGGAGAACGCGTTCCTCAAAGTCGCGGACAATCCGCTCTCCACCTTCTCCATCGACGTCGACCGCGCGTCGTACAGCAACATCCGCCGCTTCCTGCGCGACGGGCAGCGTCCGCCACGCGACGCGGTGCGCATCGAGGAGATGGTCAACTACTTTACTTATGACTACCCCGAGCCGCCGGCGTCGCAGCCGTTCTCCATCACCACGGAGATGGCCCGCGCGCCGTGGAACGAGAAGAACCGCCTGCTTCTGGTCGGCCTGCAGGGGCGGCGCATCAAGACCGCCGATCTGCCGCCGAACAATCTGGTGTTCCTCATCGACGTCTCCGGCTCGATGCAGTCGCCCGACAAGCTCCCGCTGGTCAAGCGCTCCCTCGACTTGCTGGTTGACGAGCTGCGCCCGCAGGACCGCGTGGCGATCGTCGTCTACGCCGGAAACGCCGGCCTGGTGCTGCCGTCGACGCCGGGATCGAACAAGGGCGCCATCAGCGCGGCCATCCAGCAGCTCGAGGCGGGCGGCTCGACCGCCGGCGGCGAAGGAATCCAGCTCGCCTACAAAGTGGCGAAGGAGAACTTCCTGGAGAAGGGCAACAACCGCGTCATCCTGGCCACCGACGGCGACTTCAACGTCGGCGTCAGCAGCGACGGCGAGCTCGAACAGCTCATCGAGTCCAAGCGCCGCGACCGCATCTTCCTGACCGTCCTCGGCTTCGGCACCGGCAACATCAAGGACTCCAAGATGGAGCTGCTCGCCGACAAGGGCAACGGCAACTACGCGTACGTCGATTCGCTGTCCGAGGCGCGCAAGGTGCTGGTCGAGGAGATGGGGGCGACGCTGTTCACCATCGCCAAGGACGTGAAGATCCAGATCGAGTTCAACCCGGCGCACGTCGCCGCCTACCGCCTCATCGGATACGAGAACCGCCTGCTGCGGAAGGAAGACTTCAACAACGACACGAAGGACGCCGGCGACATCGGCGCCGGACACTCCGTCACTGCTCTGTACGAGATCGTCCCTCCGGGCGGCGAGATCCCCGGCGATGCGAGCGTCGACCCGCTGAAGTACCAGGCGCAGACGGCGAAGTCGTCACCCGAGATGCTGACGCTCAAGCTGCGCTACAAGGACCCCGACAGCGAGACGAGCAAGTTGATCACCCGGCCGCTGCTCGACGCGCACGGCGAGATCGCCACGGCCTCGGACAACCTCCGCTTCGCCGCGGCGGTGGCCGAGCTGGGGATGCTGCTGCGCGACTCGAAGTTCAAGGGCGACGCGTCGTACGACGAAGTGCGCCAGCTCGCGCAGAAGTCGCTCGGATCGGACGACGAGGGCTACCGCGCCGACTTCCTCACCATGGTGGCCGCGGCTTCCCGCCTCCCGAAGTCGCAGGAGGTTGCGGAGCGCTGAGCCAGACGCGCGCCCGTGCTCCAGGACGTCCAGCTCGCACCCTCCAGCGAGCTGGACGTCGCTTTCCAGCTCCACCACCACCCGCGCCTCCTGTCCCGGCGCGATCAGCGGCTCGTCGGCGCAACCCGCGCGTTGCGGCCGGTAGCTCCCCTCACGCGGCGCGACCGGCAGCTCGCGCTGGACCAGCCGCGGAAGCGCGGAACTGTTACCTATGTTCCCGGTCTGTTTTGTGTTAGCCCGCGCTCACTCCAGCGACGAAACACAGGCGGTGACAAGCATTTCACCAAGTGTAGTGAGCGCAATCTGCCCGTAAAGTATTTCGTAGCGAACCTCCGGACTTACCTCGGTGTGCTTATATCTAGCGATTTCCGGCTCATTTTCAATGTCCGCATAAGCACTTGAAGCAAGGCGAGCCGTGTAATCTGTAGCTAAAACACCGAGGCGGCAGAGGTTATTGATGTATACCGTTGCGAGCTGCCGATGGGCAATTTCAGCCTTATCGGTTAGCGAGGTTCGATGAGGAGCGAATATCAGCATCGCGGGTTCGGCTGGTGTTTTGACCGGCTGCACAACAAGCCGGACCGTGATGATTGGCGCAGGAAAGAATCCTACCCGTTCGAAATAACGTAAGATCCTAGCCTCGTCAGCCGAGATCTGTTTCAGGATTTCTACAAATGCGGGAAGCGCACGTGGTTGTGAGTCGGAGTCCATGGCTGTGGCAAGAAGACGTGCAAACATTTCACGCAGTTCTGCATCGGCCGCTACGAAACGCATGCCTTCGAGCAGCGGGCCGGCGACCGATGGTGGCGGAGTAATGATTCGTTCTTCAGGTACGTGACTCAAAAGCTCGGCGAGGCGGGTATTGAGATACTCCGAGATGCGGTCATACCCCCAAACCAAGGCGGTAAGTGGTGCCAGCGCCACGTTGATAGCGCGAGCGACAACTTCGAGACTACGGCCGACCTGCTTGGCAGCTGGTTGCAGTGCGTCTTGGTAGACCGGAACGGCCTCCACGACACCTCGCACTGCCTCGGCTGTTGTTTTGATGATGTTGTCTTCAGCCACGGTGTCATCTTCCAAGAGTACGGAAAGCGTGCCGAAATGATATCACCGCAGCGTTCCCGCGATGGCAATTGCGGCGGGCTAACGTTCTTTCACTCAGCCGCGCGCGGCCTCCACGCGCCAGCAGCGCGACGCGCAGCGCCGCGCGGCTCCAGCCGCGGAAGCGGCGGGCCAGCGAACGGCCTCGCGTCGGCTGCAGTGAAGAGTTGGGTGGCGCTATTCACTCGAGCGGCTAACGAAGTGCATTACCGTGAACGCTAGATAGATCGCAAACTCGGCCTCCGCGCGGTCAAAGTCGGCGCCGGTGGGAGGCTGATGCTTGACCCAAGCATTCTGCAGAGTGCAGAAGGAGTCGATGACTCGGTTTGCTAGGTTTACCGTTTCGGTTTTGGCGCCACGCTGACGGAGCCAGGCAAGGAACGGCTTAGGTACCGAACCGTCGCCGATCTGATTCTCGAGTGACTTGGTGTTGCCCAATGTCGCTCGCATGAGCATTTCTAAGGCTTTACGTGCGCTATCAAGCGCACCAGAATAATCGCCATGAGAGAGCAGGTGAAGGCTCTCATGGGCCTCCGCCTGAATCGCCGGATGACCTGTTAACCAAACGAAGAGTGGTTGTACGACGCCTTCGTCTAACTCTTCAACGCCAGTCGGCAGAACCTCGTAGCGATCGCCGGAACTTTCCAACTTGAGGCCTAGCGCGGAATGCAGATGCAGCGCTTTCTGTACAGCGTCGACGACGATCTGGAGCATGGTTTTCCAAGCGCCATAGGCTAGCGGTACCAAGGCGGACGCAGTCACCAAGTCTTCGATGGCTCGGGCAAGCGTCTCGCGTGACGGCACGCTGAGGAGGACATCACGAATGCCCGCGTCGCGGAACCTGACCAAGCCGCGCGCGATGGCGAACTGCTCTTCCAACTCCCGATCATAGATGGGTGAATCGCCTCCGCGAAGCTCGGCATCCAGTGACGACACGACCGCGTTGCGACCTTGAATGAAGAGCGCGTTTGTGTCGGTCTCTGCCCAGCGCGACTGCGGTCTCGATGCCATGGTTGTACCGCGATTATCGCATCGCGTACTCGCGTCCACCCAACTCTTATGTCGGCTGGTCAGCCCAACACGGTGGTCGAGCGTCGTTGCGCGTTGCGAACGTTTTGGGCTGCGCGCATTTGGCAGCCCTCTAGAGTGCAGACGTGATTCAGTTTAGCGGTGGAGGCGGGAGGCGCCGCCTCCGCGTTAGGTTCCGGGACTTCCGTCGGCTATTCATGCGCGTGTGCTCTGGGAGAAATTACCGGCACTCATCGGGCGTGCGCGGCTCGAAATTCAAGGGCGACGCGTCGTACGTCGCTCGGATCGGACGAAGAACGCTACCGCGCCGACTTCCTCACAATGGTGGCAGGAGGTTGCGGAGCGCTGAGCCAGACGCGCGTTACGGTCATCAGGCCGACGACGCGCCCGTGCTCCACGACGTCCAGCTCGCAGCCGGCCGCGAGCTGGACGTCGCTTTCCAGCTCCACCACCACCCGCGCATTCTGCCCCGGCGCGATCAGCGGCGGCCCTTCGATGAAACGGATGCGCAGTAGCGGCTCGTCCGCCGCGATCCGCGCGTGCGGCCGGTAGCTCCCCTCGCGCGGCGCGACCGGCAGCTCGCGGCCGCCGGCGTCGGTGGGAAGGAAAGTCACGAGGGCTTCGAGAAACGTCATTCCCACCCCAGCTCCCGCGCGTGGCGGTAGACGGCGTAGCCGAGCAGGTGCGAGGCGTAGAAGAGAACCCAGAGCGAGATCATCGAATTGAGGATGGAGCCGGCGAAAGGGATCCACGAGAACGCTGCGAACGACGTAAATCGAAGGACGTACGTGCCGGCGGTGGCGACGAACCAGGCGGCGATCACGATGAAGTAGTCGCCGCCGATCTTGCTGATGACCCGAAAGACGTAAACCGGATTGAGGGCATCCAGCACGCTGTCCCACACGGCGACGGTCGCCAGGCATGCCGGGTAGTAAATCGCCGCGAGGATCGAAGCCAGCGCCATGATCGCCAGAACCGTCGGCAGTCCGCCGCTCTTGGTGGCGATCACGACCATCGACCAGAAGCCGGCGGCGATGATCGGCGCGAGCGCGATGAACGTCACCAGGCCCACGCGAACGTACACCCGAATCAGCTCGCCGATGTTCGACGTATCGACCATGGCCGGCATCTTCGTCGAGCCTTCGGCCGACTTGCGGATGATGTCCAGCATGATGGCCGCGGCCGCCGCGGCCGACAGCCAGCCGAGGAACGGGAAGATGCTGCCGACGGCGAGGCCGAACAGCGTGAAGACTTGCCCGCCGTCGATGGGATACAGCAGGCCGCGGAGCAGGCGCTCTCCCATCGATTGCACTTCGCGCGGCTTGCTGGGCATGACGACATGCTGTCCGCTCGGCCGGCGCGAGCTCGACGCGGCGAGCTCGAAGTAGCGCGTCAGCTCCGGGATCGACGCGGCGGCCTGCCACTCCTCGGTGCCGACGACCGACAGTTCGGAGTGCGCTTCGATGTCGCCGCTCCGGATGCGATCGCGGATGGCGAGGCGGTCGAGGACTTCGACGCCGCCGCCGTATTGAACGAAGCGGTAGCGCGTCACGGTCGCGGTGTCTGTCATGGATGGAACGATTTTAACCGACTATCGGCACGGCTCCGGCGCGCCGCTCGCGTCGTACACCACGCCGTCGATGCCGAGGAAGTGCCACTCGTACGACGCCGGGTGGAGAGTCAGCACCAGCACGCCGTAGTGGCGCGCGTCGCCGACCTCGCTGCCGCGGCGCGGAAAGAGTACCGGCCGCAGGCGCGCGCCGCCGGTGCCGGCGACGATCTCCCGGATGCCGTCGATGGGCGCGAACCGCTCGTAGTGGTGATCGTGTCCGTTGACGATGATCGCGGCGCGATGCTCGGCGAGCACGCGCCACAGCACTCCGGTCTGCCGCCCCGGATCGTGCCGCTGGCGGCCGTGAACGCCGGAGCTGAATCGGGGGTGATGCCAGAACGCCAGGATGCACGGCTTGTCGCTCGACTGGAGATCGCGGCGCAGCCACGCCACCTGCTCCGACTGCTCGCCCATGTCGCGCATGCTGTCGAGCGACACCACGTGCCAGCCGCCGAGGTCGAAGCTGTAGAACGGTGGGACACCGAAGTATTCGTGGTAGCCGGCGGCCCCGGGCGTGTGGTGCTCGTGATTCCCCGGCGCCGGCCGGGTGCGCGACTTGAACGCGCCCCACGTCGGGTCGTAGCAGCGCGCGAAGTCAGCCGGCGCACCGTCGGGGTACGCCGTGTCGCCGGCCACGATCACCGTCGCCGAAGGGAAGAGCCGCACCAGCGCGGCGGTCGATCGCGCCGCTTCGATCTGCTCGCCGCAGTCGGCGATGTCGCCCGCGGCGACGATGATGGCGTCACCCTCCCCCACCTGGCCGATGCGCGCGGCGACGGCCGCGAGCCGATCGGCGGGAACGACGTGCACGCGCGGGGGCGCGCAGGTGACGACGAGGAGAACGAGAGGGATGACCGTCATCCTGAGCCGCGTAGACGGCGAAGGATCTCGTGCTGCGCGGACGAGATCCTTCGCTGCGCTCAGGATGACGAGGGGTATGTTCAGGATGACGGAGTCACTCACCGACCGGCGAATGTATCGCAGTCGCTGAGGCGTCCGGAACTGAATCCGCGGCGGAACCATTCGGCGCGTTGCCGCGAGGAGCCGTGCGTGAACGAGTCGGGGTTCACGCGGCGGCCTGCCATCCGCTGCAGGCGGTCGTCGCCGACCGACGCGGCGGCAGTCAGCCCTTCATCGACGTCGCCGCTCTCGAGGATGTTGCGCTGCTGGGTGGCGTGGCCCCAGACGCCGGCGTAGCAGTCGGCCTGCAGCTCGAGGCGCACCGACAGCTCGCGCGCGTGCTGCGCGTCGTTTTCCATCGCCTGGTGCACCTGCGGCTCGATGCCGAGGACCTTCTGCACGTGGTGGCCGATCTCGTGGGAGAGGACGTAGGCCTGCGCGAAGTCGCCCGGCGCGCCGAAGCGCTGGTGCAACTCGTCCAAGAACGCCAGGTCGATGTACACCTTCTCATCCTGGGGGCAGTAGAACGGCCCCGAGGCCGACTGGGCATAGCCGCACGCGGAGTCGGTAGCGTCGCGGAAAAACACCACCTTCGCGTGGCGGTACGGCGTGCGGGCCTGATTGGGGAGGACCGCGTCCCACGTCTTCTGCGCATCGTCAACGACAAACGAGACGAACTGCGCCTGCCGGTGCTCCTCGGGGGTCTCCGCAACAGGCTGTCCGGTCGCCGGCTGCTGCACAGCCGATCCGCCGCCCTCGTCGGAGAAGAAGTTGCGGCCGAAGACCAGGCTGAGGATGAGCAGGATCACGGCGCCGCCGATTCCCATGGGCGCGCCGCCCATCCGGAATCCCGACGATCCGCGTCGATCTTCGACGTCCGAGCTGATTCCACCTGGCGTCCAGCGCATGAGTCACGAGAGTGCGCGACCCGTGCCAGCCGGGGCGCGGTTGCGAGGTCTCGCGGTCGCGAGGTCTCGGTGGGGCGGGGCCGCGAGACCCCGAGACCTCGAGACCCCGCAACCCGTCTATGATCGCAAAAATGAGCGACGAGGCGGGACAGCGGTTCACGGACGTGCGCGGGCGGTCGAGCGTGGACATCATTCTGCGCACCATCCAGCAGCATCACGTGCAGCTCAGCGTGATGGCGGATACCAAGGCCAGCATTCTGATCACCATCTCCTCGATCGTGCTGACCATCGCCCTCAGCCGCTCCGAGAATCCGGCGCTCCGGCCGGCGCTTTTGACCATCGCGGTCAGCTCGTTGATCTCGCTGCTGCTGGCCATCATTGCCGTGCTGCCGACCTTCACCCGCCGGAAGAACACGGCGCCCAACCTCTTCTTCTTCGGCCACTTCGCCTCGATGAGCGAGGCGGAGTTCATGGACCGGATGGAACGCACGCTGGCCACCGACGACGCGCTCTACACTGCCGCCGCGCGCGACATCCACGGCCTCGGCGTCTACCTCTACCGCAAGAAATACCGCTTCCTCCGCCTGGCCTACGTCGCGCTGCTGTCGGGATTCGTGATCGCCACGGCAGTGCAGGCGTGGGTCGTGTGGCGGTGAGGCGGTGAGAAGGATTTCGCTCCGGCCACCCCTCTAACGGGACGAATGGCAGAACATCCCGACCGCTTTCTCGTGGCCCGCATGATTCGCGGCGACGAGGCGGCATTCTCCGAATTCTTCGAGGCCAACTTTGGCGCGTTGTTCCGCTTTGCCCTGCCGCGCGTCGGCGGCGATGCGCACGCGGCCGAAGAAGTGGTACAGGCCGCGCTCTGCCGCGCGGTGCGGAAGCTCGACACCTTCCGCGGGGAAGCGGCGCTGCTGACCTGGCTCTGCACGTTCTGCCGTCACGAGATCAGCGCGCATTTCGAGAAAGCGGGAAAGAGGCCGCCGATGGTGGAACTGGTGGATGAGTTGCCCGAGGTGCGCGCAGCGCTCGATTCTCTGGCGGCGGCAACGCGGCCGGAGGCGGCGCTGCAGCGCAGCGAGACCGCGCGCTTGGTGCAGGTCGTCCTCGACCGGCTGCCGGGACGTTACGGCGACGCGCTGGAGTGGAAGTACATCGACGGCCTCTCGGTCGCCGAGATCGCCGGGAAGCTCGGCATCGGGGCGAAGGCGGCGGAATCGACGCTCACCCGGGCGCGCGAGGCGTTCCGCGACGCGTTCACCGCCGCGTACGGCGCCGGTTGGACGGGAGTGGAGGCTTGAAGATGGAAAACGAAAACGATCCGATCGCCACGCTGCTGCAGCTCGCCGGACGCCGTCCGGCAGTGCCGGCGGACGTCACCGCGCGCGTGCGGGAAGCGGTGCGCGAGGAGTGGGAACTGAGCGCGCGCCGCCGCACGCGGATGCGCTTCGCGGCGGCCGCCGCGGCCGTCGTGGTGCTGATCGCCGGCGGATTGGTGATGTTCCGGTCGACGGAGACCGTCGCGCCGCAATCCATCGCCCCTCGCGCGATCATCGCCAGTGTGGAGACCATGTCCGGCGGCGCCATCGGCGGCGACGGCCGGTTCCTGGAAGCGGGCGCCCAGCTCCGCGCCGGCGACGCGATGGAAACGGCGCGCGGCGCGACGGCGTCGCTGCACTGGGGCGCGGCCACGCTGCGGCTGGACGGCGGGACGCACGTCCGCCTCGACTCCCCACGCGGGCTGTTCCTCGACCGCGGCGCGGTGTACGTCGCCTCGAACGGCGAGCGCGTCGTGGTCAGCACGCCGCTCGGCGACGTGCACGACGTCGGCACCGAGTTCGAGGTGCGCATCGACAATGACGCGGTGCGCGTCCGGGTCCGCGAAGGGCGGGTCGACCTGCGACGCAACGGCGCGACGCACTCCGCCGCGGCCGGCGTCGAGCTCGCCGCCGACGCGCGCGGCAACGTCACGCAGCGCCCGATTCCGCGCAGCGGCAGCGAATGGGACTGGATCGTCCGCGCCGCGCCGGCGATGACGCTCGAAGGCCGCACCTTGCGCGCCGTCGTCGACAGCGTCTGCCGCGAGAAGGGCCTGACCGCGGTCTACGCGAAGGGCGTGGGCGACGCACGGCTGCACGGCACGGTGCCGCTCTCCCCCGATCAGGCGCTCAACGCCGCCCTCGCCGCCTCGGGGCTCGTGGCGCGCACCGACGGCGACCGCCTGCTCGTCCAAAGGAGACAATGATGCTGCGTCGTACGCTTTTCACGGTCGTAGTGTGTCTTGTCGCCGCCGCGGCGCAGGCACGCTACGCCGGGCGCCCGCTGGCCGAGGCGCTGCACGACCTCGAGTCCAAGGGGCTGCGGCTGATCTACAGCAACGACGTGGTGCGGCCGGACATGATCGTCCGCACCGAGCCGCACGCCGCCGAGCCGCGGCGCGTCCTCGACGAACTGTTGCGCGAGCATCACCTCCGCGCGACCGACGGACCACAGGGCACGATCCTCATCGTCCGTGTGGGCGCGCCCGCTCCCGGGCGCGCAGTGCCGCCGGGAGCGGCGGCACCTACACATATCGGTGAGATCACCGTCACGCCCAGCCGCTTCACCATCTACGCCTCTCAGCCCGAGCGCCGGCAGTTCCTCAGCCGCGAGGAAGTCCGCAGCACCCCGCACTTCTCCGACGACCTCTATCGCGCCCTGGCCCACGTGCCGGGAACGGCCGGCCAGGACGTCAGCGCCCGCTTCAACATCCGCGGCGGAAAAGAGGACGAGGTCGAGGTGCTCATCGACGGCGCCGAGATCTACGACCCGTTTCACGTGCGCGATCTGTTTCGCGCCTTCAGCACCATCGATTCCGAGGCGGTCGGCGCGGTGGACGTGCTGACCGGCGGATTCCCCGCCCAGTACGGCGGGCGGATGAGCGGCGTCATCGACATCACCTCGCTCACGCCGTCGGAGCCTCGGCACACCGAGATCGGCGTCAGCCTGCTGAATACGCGCGTGCTGTCGAGCGGCCTGTTCGCGCACGGCCGCGCGGAGTGGCTGGTCTCCGCTCGCCGCGGTTACCTCCGCGAGCTGCTGAAGCTGGTCAATAACGACGACAACGAGACGATCGATCCGAACTACTACGACCTCCTCGGCAAGGTCCAGACGTCGCTCGATGAACGGAACGTCGTCTCCGCGAACGTGCTCTTCTCCCGCGACACCTTGAGCATCGACGATCCGGAGGGGAACGCCGACGCGGTGTATCGCGACATCTACGCCTGGGTGAACCTCCGCACCGCGATTTCGCCGCGCCTCTTCACCCAAAACGTGGCGTTGATCGGGAAGACGCACACGTCGCGCACCGGCTCGCTCTTCAACAATGTGAATGCCGCCATCGACGACCATCGATCCTTTCAGTCGATCTCTCTGAAGAACGACACCACCTTCGATCTCAGCGACCGCAACGTGCTCAAGGCAGGCGTCACGGCGAAGCAACTGCGCGCCTCGTACGACTACGCCTCCGACGGCGTGATCATCGAGTCGCTGCTGCACATCAACGAGCCCCCCATCCCGGTGCACCGGCGCGCGTCGCTGCGGCCCTCGGGCAGCGACGTCGCCGTCTACGCCGCCGATCGCTTCGCACTCGGCACGCGGCTGGTGATCGAAGCGGGCCTGCGCGCCGACCGCCAGAGCTACGCGCCCGACGGCACGCACCTCTCGCCGCGCGTCAACGCCGTCTTCGCCCTCACCCCGCGCGCCGCGCTGCGCGTGGCGTGGGGGCGCTTCTACCAGCCGCAAGGCGTGCAGGAGCTGCACGTGCAGGATGGGGAGACCGCGTTCGGACCGGCGGAGCGCGCCGATCACGCGCTGGCCGGCATCGAGGTCGACCTCGGCCGCGGCATCACCGCGCGCGGCGAGGTCTACGACAAGCGCTTCTCCGATCTGCGGCCGCGATTCGCAAACCTCTTCGACGCCATGGTGCTGTTCCCCGAGGTGCAGGGGGATCGGATACGCGTCGCGCCGCAGCGCGGCAGCGCGCGCGGCGGCGAGCTCCTGCTGCGAAAAGAGAGCGAATCGAGGCGGCTGGGCGGGTGGATCAGCTACGCCCGCGCCTCGGTGCGCGACGAGATCGACGGCCGCGAAGTACCGCGGAGCTGGGACCAGCGCAACACGGTCACCTTCAACCTGAGCTGGCGCCCGCACGCGCTCTGGAACTTCGCCGTCGCCGGCGTCTATCACAGCGGCTGGCCCACGACCGTCGTCGAAGGGAGGTTCGTCGACGGCGTGTTCCACACCGTCCTCGCACCGCTCTACGCCGACCGCCTTCCGGCATACCGCCGCGTCGACGTCCGCGCCAGCCGGCGCGTGCCGACGGCGCACGGCGGCTTCAGTTTCTTCGTCGAGCTGTTCAACGCCCTCGGCGTCGACAACGTCACCGGCGTCACCGGCTACGGCTTCAGCGTGACGGCCGGCCAGGTGAGCAAAGGCCAGCGGATCACGGAAGCCGCGATCGGCGTCGTCCCTTCATTCGGCATCACTTACGAGTTCTAATCGGAGACATCCTATGCGCAAAGGCTTGTTGCTTCTTCTCGTGATCCTCGTCTTCCCGATGCTCGGCGCCCGCCGCCGCGCGACGCTGCCGCCGCAAGGGCCGACCTTCAACAAGGAGATCGTGCGGATCTTTCAGCAAAACTGTCAGAGCTGCCACCGGCCGGGCGACATCGCGCCGTTCTCGCTGCTCACCTACCGCGACGCCGCCGCGCGCGCCGACGAGATCAAGTACATGACGCAGACGCGCAAGATGCCGCCGTGGAAGGCGGCGGAGGGATGCGGCGACTTCGCCGGCGTGCGCGCCATGTCGGCGCAGGACATCGCGCTCATCGCCGCGTGGGCCGACGCCGGCGCTCCGGAAGGCGTGGCCGCCGACCTCCCCGCCGCGCTGAGCTTCAGCGAGTCGTGGACCCTCGGCGCGCCCGACCTCACGCTCAGCATGCCGAAGACGTTCACGCCGCCGCCCAACCGCGACGAGTACCGCTGCTACTCGCTGCCCACCAACGCCACGCAGGACTTGTGGGTCTCGGCGGTCGATTTCCGTCCAGGCGATCGCGGCACGGTTCATCACATCGTTCCGTTTCTCGACGTGACCGGCGCGAGCGCCAAGCTCGACAAGGACGGCAACGGCTACCAGTGCTTCGGCGGGCCGCTGGTCAACGACACGCAGGTCATTGGCGCCTGGTCGCCGGGGGCGCGCGCCACGCCCCTGCCGTCGGGGACCGCGGTGCGCATCCCCAAAGGGGCGCGGGTGATCATGCAGGTGCACTACCACCCGCACTTCGGAAAAGTGCTGCCCGACCGGACGGAGATCGGGATCTACACGGCGAAAGAAGAAGTGCGGAAGCGGATGCACTACGACTTCGCCGCCAACACGCAGCTCTTCATCCCCGCAGGCGCCGCCGACCAGCAGGTCGATGCGTATGTCCCGCTGGACGAGCCGATCGAGATCGTGTCCATCTACCCGCACATGCACCTGCTCGGAAAGCGGATGTCGATCGAGGCCATCCTCCCCGACGGCAGCAAGGTCTGCATGATCAACGTGCCGAATTACGAGTTCAACTGGCAGGGCGCCTACGTCTATCGCACGCCGCTCACGCTGCCGCGCGGCTCGCAGATCCACATCGAGGCGCACTACGACAACTCGGCGCAGAACGCCAACAACCCCAACAACCCGCCGCGCGACGTGCGGTGGGGCGAGGCCTCGACCGACGAGATGTGCCTGGCGATGGTCGGCTACACCACGCCGAGCGGGGATTGAGACCCCTCACCCGGCCCTTCGCTTCGCTCAGGGCCACCCTCTCCCGCAAGCGGGAGAGGGGCTAGGTTGTGCCTTCTCCCGCGTGAGCGGGAGAAGGTGCCCGAAGGGCGGATGAGGGGGGATTCAATCCCCGCACGGCGTAGTGTTCGTCAGCGGCACGACCGTCACCGTGACGTTCGTGCCGTTCACGCCGACTTGCAGGTAGTGGTAGTAGGCGCCCGGCTTCCCCGTCCCACCCTTGCTGCAGCCGGCGAGCGGCGCGCCGGCGCCGCCAGTGACGACGAAGCCGGTCGTGCCGGCGCCGCCCGCGGTGGCCTGGTAGTAGCGGTGATCGTGCGAGGCGAAGACGTACGCCACTTTCGGGTTGTTCAGCGCATTGATCGCGGTGGTGAACTCGACGACTTTCTTTCCGTACTTTGTGTTCTTGTCGGCCTTGTCCGGTTGCATCTGATGCGAGTTGTCGTCCCGCACCGGCCGGTGCATGAAGAGGAAGATGTTCTGCACCGTGGCATCGTTCTGGAGGGCGGTGAGCGTGGCCTGCAGTTGCGAGAGCTGCGACTTGCTGACGAAACCGTTGTAGCAGCCGGAGGGCGGCGGAACATTGCCGAGTGAGTCTTCGGTGTTGATGCCGATGAACGCGGAGTTGCCGTACTGGAAGTAGCCGTACGGCTGGCTGCTCATGGCCGTGGTGTAGGCGGTGAGCAGTTTGCCCGAAGGGTCGGGAGCATCGTTGCAATCGCCGCTCCCCTTCTTGTCCAGCTCATGGTTGCCGGGGACGTTGAACACCGGCACCTTCAACTGCGCAAAGTACGGCAGGACCAGCGGGTACTGCGTCGTGGCGTCCGACGACTTCTTCCCCTTGATCGTGTCGCCGCCCCACAGCACGAACGCCGGCGCCGGCGTGGCGCTGGCCATCTTGGCGATCAGCGCGGTGAAGCCGTCCGAGGGGGCGTCGCCCTTGTCGGGACGGTTGTCGCCGGCGACGAAGAACGTGAATGGCGTCGTGGACGAGATGCTGCCGAGGGCGGGGGTGGTGTTCAGTTGCGGGAGAGCCGGGAAGGCGGTGGCAGCGGCGAACAGCAGTGCGGTAAGCATGACTGGGAGAGTCGCCCGGCGGGTAAATCCCTACCTTGGCGTATGGAGCGCCGCTCCTAAATCTGCCCGCTGGCCGGCAGGAGCGCGCGCACGAGCCGCTCGTAGCGCTCCAGGTGCGGTTGCTGGATGAGCGGAACGCGCGCCGGAACGAGGAGATCGAGATTCCAGCCGATCTCGCCCGCATGATCGGTCGGCCAGGTGTCGAAGAGCTCGAATTTGCCGCCAGCCGTGGCCGAAACGACGGTGACGACACCGTCGTTCGGGCCGGTGACGCCGAACTTGTGAGCGATCGCTCGGAAGCTAAGCGAGGCGTGCGCGGCGTGACCGGTCATGTCGCCGGCGATGCAGAGCGTACGCACCCTGGCGTCGGTGTTCCTGTCGAAATTCGTTGCAGCAGCCGTGGTCAGATCGTGCAGCGCCTCCTGATTGTGCTGCAACTCGACCTCGATCGGCGACGGCCCGCCGCCGATCGTGGCGTGCGCGAGGCCGTCGGCAACAGGCGATCCGAGGTGCGGCGTGCCGATCGTGACCAGCGTCGCCACGTGCCTGGCTACGCCGGAGAGGTCGCGCGCGATGGCGTGGCGCGCATCGAGACCGCCCATGCTATGCGCCAAAACGTGCACGGCGTCGTTCCCCGCCGCGTCGACGATCGCATCCGCGAGCTCCTGCGCCCGTTTGGCGATGCTGCCGATCGGATTGACGTGCGTCGTCGCGACGGTGACGCCGGGAATCTTTTTCTCGATATGGCGCGCCACGCCGTTGAAGTATTCCAGCGGGCCGAGGACGCCAAAGCCGAGCACTCCGTGAGCGAGAACGATCTTCGTCATGCCCGATTAGACGGACGCAACGTCAAATCTGTCCGCTGGCCGGCGGGTAATCGTCGGCGCGGATCAGGATGTCGCGCGGCTTCGAGCCCTGCGGCGGCCCGAGGATGCCGTTCGCTTCCATGATCTCGATCAGCCGCGCGGCGCGCGAGTAGCCGAGCTTCAGGCGCCGCTGCAGGTACGAGGCGGACGCCTGCCCCGTCGACAGCACCACGCGCACGGCGTCGTCGTATTTCGGATCCTCCAGATACTCGATGCCGTCGACTCCGCTCTTCTCTTCGGCCGTCTTGGTGATGTCTTCGAGGAACTTCGGCTCGCCCTGGTTCTTGCGAACGAAGTCGACCACGTCGGTGATCTCCTTCTCCGAGACGTACGCGCCGTGGATGCGACGCATGCGCGCGGTGCCCGGCGGAAGGAAGAGCATGTCGCCGTTGCCGAGGAGCTTCTCGGCGCCCTGGGTGTCGAGAATGGTGCGCGAGTCGACCTTGGTCGCCACCTGGTAGGAGATGCGCGACGGGAAATTGGCCTTGATGACTCCGGTGATCACGTCGACCGAGGGGCGCTGCGTGGCGACGATGAGATGGATGCCGACCGCGCGCGCCTTCTGCGCCAGGCGAGTGACGGAATCCTCGACGTCCTTCGGCGCGATCATCATCAGGTCGGCGAACTCGTCGATGATGATGACGATGTACTGCAGCGGCTCGGGCGTCGGCGTCTCATCCTCGGGTGCCGCCTTTTTCGCCCGGCGGTGCGCGTCGGGGTCCTTCAGCAGCGCGTTGTACTGGTCGATGTTGCGCACGCCGCACTCGGCCAGCGTGCGGTAGCGGTTTTCCATCTCGTTCACCGCCCAGGTCAGGGCGACGGAGGCGAGCTTCGGGTCGGTGACGATCGGATGGAGCAGATGAGGGATGTCCTCGTAGATCTTCAGCTCCACCATCTTCGGATCGATCATCAGCATGCGGAGCTGCTTCGGCAGCGCCTTGTACAGCAGCGAGACGATCATCGAGTTGAGGCCGACCGATTTGCCCGCGCCGGTGGCGCCGGCCACCAGCAGGTGCGGCATCCTGGCCAGGTCGGTGACGATCGGATCGCCGTGGATGTCTTTGCCGAGGGCCAGGGTCAGCATCGACGTCGAGGCCACGAAGGCGTCGGTGTCGATGATGTCGCGCAGGGTGATCAGCTCGCGCTTCTTGTTCGGCACTTCGATGCCGACGGTGGACGAGCCGCTGATGCGCTCGATACGTATCGACTCGGCCTTCAGCGCCAGCGCGAGATCGTCGCCGAGGTTGACGACCTTCGCGTACTTCACGCCGGCGGAGGGCTTGAACTCGAACGTGGTCACCACCGGGCCGGGGTGGTAGGCGGTCACTTCGCCTTCCACCGCGAACTCGCGGCAGCGCTCCTCGATCAGCCGTCCGATTTCGAGGAACTTCTTGTGCACCTCGTCGTCGATGGAGTTGACCTTCGGGCCGGCGGCGAGCAGGTTCGCGGGCGGGAGGAGGTCGTGGGTGATGCGCGTGTCGCGCTTCGGCGCCGCCTTCGGCTGTCGCAGTTTCGGACGCGGCGGCATGGCGCGGACCACGGGGGGGTCGTCGAGATAGAGCGGATCCTCGAACGGCTCGTCGTCGTTATCGTGTGTGGGGGCCGGCTTCAGCCGGCCCTCAGCGGGCTGAAGCCCGCCGCTCCACAACGCCGCCGGGTCGGGCGTTTCCTGCTTCGACAGCTCCTCGGCGGCCTTGCGCAGATCGGCCTTGGTCACCTTGCGGATCTGGAAGCGGCCGGGCCCGCGGACTTCGCGAACCATCGGCCCGGCGGCATCGTCCTCGTCCGGCGGTTCCACCAGCCGCAAGGCCGGCGCGTCCTTCTCCAGATGCTTGCGGACGAGGGCCACCTTCATCTTGTCCTTGCGGCGCCGCTCGGTGACGCGCGCCCACTGCAGGCGCATGGCGCGGCCGAGGGACATGAGCTGCTCGTGCAGACCGAGGAATATCGCACCGAGGCTGATGCGCGTGGCCAGGAGTATACCGATCAGCGCTGTAGTAACCAGTACTATAGCTGCGCCGGTGCCGTTCAGACTGGCCGCGGCGGCGCGATGGATCTCCGCGCCGAGGTAGCCGCCCGACGGGAGCAGCGCGCGGCGGATCCACACCTTCCCGATCGCCAGATCGAGCAGCGGCGGCGCGGCGATCACCACCATGGCGAAGCCGATCAGCTTCGTCTGCAGGAACTCCAGGTCCTTTCCCCAGAAACGATTCCAACCGAGGATCAGGAGCGCGGCGGGGAACAGAAGGCCGCCGAAACCGAAGAAGCTGACGAACAGCCAGGCCACGGTCGCGCCGTAATAGCCGATCCAGTTGGCGACAGCCGTGTTGGTGGAGGTGTAGAACGCGGAGGAGTCGTCGGGATGGTAGGTGACGAGGGCGAGGGAGAGGCAGATGCCGAGCGCCAGGATGATGATCCCGATCAGCTCTCCGCCCCGCCTGCTCCTGGCAAATTGCAGCAGCTCCATCACACCCGCCCAGTTCTTCTGCGCTTTCGAGAGATTAGCAGAAAGCGCGCCGTCGCGCGCGGCGTCATCGCGACGGATCGGCGGCGTGCGCAAGTCGGACGGACGGATTCGCGGTCTCGCTCAGGATCAGAGGGCAGCGAAAACAGGCGGCGCTTCCCTCCTGCACATACCAGCGGCACGTCGGCCGGATGCGGCACGGCGGCACGGCGGCGACCGTGTCGGGGAGCGCGGCAATCTTCGCCGCCAGCCGGCATCGCGCGCCGTCGAAGTGCTGACACGCCGATTCGGCGCACGGCGCGCTGAAGCGGAAGATCTCCCCCACCGGAGCATTGCCGGCCAAGGCCAGGATCTCCGCGCTGACCGGCAGCGGATCGGCGAGGTGCTGGATGAACGCCGCGCCGCCAAACTCGCGCCGTACGCCGAAGAGGCGCGCGTCCGGCATCTCCGGACGCGCGCTCGGACAGAGCAGGACGTCGCTCACGTCGACTTCGTTTGCCCGCCGAAGAGCTGCGGATTCAGGTCTGGAGGACGAATGATGATCCCCACCCAAATCGGATAGTGTCCTCCGGGAAGCTTGGCCTTCTCCGTCGCCCGCGCCGCGGCGGCCACCGCGACTTCCACGAATTCTTCGAACGACAGCGAACGGCCCGTCGATACTTTGGTCGAACCACTCGGCTTGGTTGGCATGTTCACACCTCCGCTGAAAGAGGTGTGTCGGCAGGACAGGACTTCCCTACCCTCAATCGTAGCCCGGCTTCTCGTAGTCGCCCGGGTCGCCGACGATGAACGTCCCGTACATGCTGTTGTGCTGCGGGCTGCACGTGAGGTTCGTGCAGAAGAACGCGTAGGTTCCTTCCCGCGGGATGGTCACCGTCTGCTCGATCGTGCCGTCCGACGGCTTGTACATGCGGTCGGTGAGAACTGCGCCGGTGGGGCTGGTGAGCCGGAAGCCGTGCTCCAGATCCTCGGAATGAATGCGGAACTTGATCGTCTCGCCGTTCTGGATCGAGTCCGGCAACGGACTGACGAGGATCTGGCCGGCGCGGAGGGTGACCTCGAAGGTCTTGGTCGTGGCCGAGGGCGGCGTCACCTGCTGCGCGACGCCCGTGTCTTCGAAGTTCGGAATGAGCGTGCCGTCAGCGGTGGCGTTGTCGACGATCGAGGCGTAGGCGAAGAGCGTCTGGTCCGACTCGTAGCTGATCCACGCGTCGCTCAGATCGGCGGAGGCCGGCACGCCGCCCGTGGCGAACGCGCCGATCGACGTCGGCGACTTCACGGCGAAGGGCGGCATCGTTTCCGTCATCGCCTGCCCCACCAGGTTGTTGTTCTTGTCGTAGAGGCGCCACGTCACGCTCGCCGCGACGGCATTCGGATTCACGGCGCCGACATTCGTGCGGAACGTTCCGACCTGCCCTGCCCCGCCGTTGTTTCGCAGTTGGATGATCACGCCCTTCTTCTTCGCCGAGCTGTTGTCGAGTCCGGGGATGTACTGCCCGGTGGTGCTGCCGTCCGCCGCCAGGGCGTAGATGCGCTGCGTGGCGATGAAGTCGTCGTCGGATTTCAAACGGAGGCCGCCGAGGCCCCCCACGTTGAAGAGCGCGGCGAGAACGTCGTTGTAGACCACCATCTGCCGCTTCGGAACGTTGATGATCTTGGTTTGCGCCCCGCTGTTGTCGGCGTTGCCGACCGCCAGCAGATACGCCGTGACCTGGATGTCCTTGGTGGTCGACGGATTGAAGATGCGCATGTCGGTGTGGAAGGCGCCCGTCGTACCGCCGATGCTCAGGTAGAGGTCCTTTCCGGCAGCGAAGAGCGGCGCGGCGAGCAGGGCGAGGGCGCAGACGATGAGAAACCGGTGGTGCATGGGGATCCTCCTCAAAGGTAGGGAAGATTATGCACGAGAAATCTTGGAAAAGTCAATCCGGTCAGAAAAGCGCGGGCTCCTGGTAGGTGCCGAAGACGTCGCGCAGGGCGTCGCTGATCTCCCCCACCGTGGCGTAGACCTTCACGGCGTCGATGATCAGCGGCATGGTGTTGGTGTTCGCGTCGGCGGCGGCGTTGCGCAGCGCCTGGAGCGCCTGCTCGACGGCGCGCGCGTCGCGGCTGGCGCGCGTGGCATTCAGCCGCGCCAACTGGTCGCCGGCCACCGACTCGTCGATGTAGAGGATGTCGTACTTGTCGTCGTTGCCGGTCTGGTACGAGTTGACGCCCACCACCAGCTTCTCGCCGCTGTCGACCGAGCGCTGGTACTGATACGACGCGTCCCAGATCTCGCGCTGCGGGAAACCGGCCTCGATGGCCTCCACCATCCCGCCGAACTGGTCGATCTTCTCGATGTACTCGAAGCAGCCCTGCTCCATCCGGTTGGTCAGCTCTTCGACGAAGAACGAGCCGCCGAGCGGATCGACGCTGTTGATGACCCCCGACTCGTGGGCGATAATCTGTTGGGTCCGCAGAGCGATGCGCGCGGCCTTCTCGGTGGGGAGGGCCAGGGTCTCGTCGAGCCCGTTGGTGTGCAGCGACTGCGTGCCGCCGAGGACCGCGGCGAGGGCCTGGATGGTGACGCGGACGATGTTGTTGTACGGCTGCTGCGCGGTGAGCGAGCAGCCGGCGGTCTGGGTGTGGAAGCGCAGCATCCAGGAGCGCGGGTCCTTGGCGCCGTAGCGGTCGCGCATCACTTTGGCCCAGACGCGCCGCGCGGCGCGGAACTTGGCGACCTCTTCGAACAGGTCGTTGTGCGAGTTGAAGAAGAACGAGAGGCGCGGCGCGAAGTCGTCGATGTCCAGCCCGGCGCGGACGCCGTACTCCACATACTCCATCCCGTCGCGCAGGGTGAACGCCAGCTCCTGCAGCGCGGTCGATCCCGCCTCGCGGATGTGATAGCCGCTGATGGAGATGGTGTTGTACTTCGGCACGCTCTCGGCGCAGAAGCGGAAGATGTCGGTGATCAGCCGCATCGAGGGGCGCGGCGGATAGATGTACTCCTTCTGAGCGATGTACTCCTTGAGGATGTCGTTCTGCAGCGTGCCGCTGATCTTCTTCCAGTCGGCGCCCTGCTTCTCCGCCACCGCCAGGTACATGGCCAGGAGGATCGGCGCCGTGGAGTTGATGGTCATGGAGACGGTCACCTTCTCCATGTCGATGCCGTCGAAGATGGTCTCCATGTCGGCGAGGGTGTCGACGGCGACGCCGCACTTCCCCACCTCCCCCGCGCTGTACGGATGGTCGGAGTCGTAGCCGTAGAGGGTCGGCAGATGGAACGCGGTGGAGAGTCCGGTCTGTCCCTGCGAAAGCAGGTAGTGGAAGCGCTCGTTGGTGTGCTTCGGCGTTCCGAAGCCGGCGAACTGCCGCATGGTCCAGAGCCGGCCGCGATAGCCGGTGGGATGGACGCCGCGGGTGTACGGAAAGTCGCCGGGGAAGGCGAGATGGCGATCGAAGTCGAGCGAGGCGACGTCGTCGGGCGCGGCGAGGGGATTCACTTCCATCCCGCTGACGGTGGTGAAGTCCTTCTTCCACGGCGCCCGCTTCGCGGCGTCGGCGCGCCACCGCGCGTGGTCCTCTCGGATCGCGGCCAGCGCCTCAGGCGCGAACAGCGGGAGCTGGGTTGCCTGCTCGCCGCTAGCTGCCAGCTGCGCGCTCGGCGTTACTTGGTCGATGTCTGTTCCCGCCATTGGCCTGTCCCCGCCGCCACTCTACTTGAAGACCGACATCACCCGGTGGAAGAGGTCTTTCTTCCCCGGCTGCAGCATCTGTTCGAGCTCACCGGCGTCGAGCCACGTGCCGTGGCAGGTAGCGCAGGTGTCGATGCTCACACCGTGCAGCTCGACGGTGTGCAGGTCGCTCCCGCACTTGGGGCACTTCATGAAGTGTTGCTGCTTGAGCTTCTCGCGCTCCGCGGCCGCCATCTTCGCGGCGTTTTCCTTGGCCCACTGCTTCTTCCGCTCCAGCTCCTGCCGCGCGAAATACTCGTCCTCGTTGCGGCTCGGCTTGTCTAAATCGGACATGAACGTTCCCTCCAGCGAGCGATTTTATTTCTTTCGGGCCACGAGCAGGAGCCCGGGCCCGAACGGAATCCACGAAAACAGCCGGTCGATGGCGAACACCGCGCGCACTAAATTGACCAGCGCGCGCGACCGCCCCGCCCGCGCCACCGACTGCAGCGCCGCGTCCTCGCCGACGCTTCGCCGCGCGCGGCGCTTGTTCATCGGGAGCAGAAACAGCGTGTCGTACGCCAGCACGACTGGGAAGCCCCAGAACGCGGCTTTCTCCACCCGCAGCCCGGCGTCGCGGAACAGCGACTCGAGCTCCCGGCGGGCGTAGCGCCGGCGGTGCTCGTAATAGTCATCGCTGGCCGACCAGAGGCTGCGCAGCGCCGGCACGGTGGCGATGCACGTCCCAGCCGGCTCGAGCACGCGGCCGATCTCGCGCGCCGCGCCCGCGTCGTCGTCGAGGTGCTCGAGCGTCTCTCCCGTTGTCACCGCGCCGAAGGCGGCGTCACGGAACGGCAGCCGGCTCATGTCGCCGACCACGACGGGGATACCGAGGGTGCGGCGGACGTGAACGGCGGCGTCCAAGGCGGCGTCGATGCCGAACACCCGGCAGCCGGCGTCGCGCATCCGTCCGGCGAGCTGGCCCAGTCCGACGGCCGCGTCGAGCACGCGTACCCCCCCGGCCAGCCTGCGCACCTCGGCCATGATGATGCCGAGGCGGTGCTCGTGGCGGGGACCGAACATCTCGGGCTGCGATCCCCAGGCGTGCGTATGCGGCTCGAGGTCAGACATTTCAACGTGATGGTCCCGGCTGGCGGGCCCGGCGGCGGGCAATGTTATACTCAACAGAACTGTCCCCAGACGAGGAAACGATTATGCGTTTGATGGGTGTGGCTGTGTGGCGTTCGGTGCTCAGGGGAGCACTCATCTCCATCGTGGCAGGGTTGGCAGTGTCGGCGAGCGCGCAGATCGTGACCGCAACGGGAACGGTCAAGCTCACCGGCGACCCCAACCTCGTGCCGACGGCACGGAAAGCGGTGACCTACACGGCGGCGGCGGCGGCGTCGAACGCGGTCATCTCCGCCGAGGCGTTCGACATCCTCTCCGCCGATCTCGAGGGCAGCCGGGACGGCTGGCCGGACGAGCTTCATATCAAGGTCTCGCCTCTCTTCGGATCGCCTTTCCAGATCGTCTTCTTCGGCGTGAAGTCGAACATCACGACCGGGAGCTTCTGTCAGACCTCCGGCGGACGAACGAACTGCGACCCGACCGTGAGCCTTCAGGACCTGTCGGGCAGGCCCCTCTGCAACGTGTTCCGCAGCAGTTTCAACATCACCAAGACACGCTTCGGCTACGGCGGCACTTCGGACAGGCCGTCGCTGATATTCGTCTACACCCTGGGTGGCTCCTTCTCCGCGCAGTGCGCCGGAGAGACACTGCCGATCACAGGAAGCTTCAACATCAACCAGACCACGACCACGAAGTTCCTGACCGCGCCGCGCACGAGCGTCGAGGCGGGCACCGCGCGATGCGATGGATCGGGAGGATGGCCGACGACCAGCGGTTTCGTTTGCGACACCGCTCCCCCCGTTCCCACCGCCGATGAGCCGCGCAGCGGAACCCTGACCATCAGCCTCACGGCCGAGCCGGGCGCCGACCTCGGACACATCCAGCCGGGCAAGACCTACCGGTTCAGCAACAGCGACGGGCCGTGGTTCACCTACCTGCGCGATCCGGGAACGGATGGCGGTCTCTTCAACTACGACGGCGGGCCGCCCCATCACTTCGAGCTCTCTCTCGTGCCGGTAGCCACCCAAGAAAAAACCGGGGTCTTCCACTTCAGCTTCAAGCAGCTTCAACCGGGGGGTCTCGACCTCGGGGCGTTCGAATTCGACGACCGCCAGGGCATCCCGCACATGCAGTTGCAGATCAATCTCTCCTTCTGCGAACAGGGCGTCACATCGGTATACACCGTCGAGGAATACACGTACGACTGCGAATTCGCCGAGGGCGGTCTCCCGCCTGACATCGGCGCTCCTCCGGCGGCGGTCCATGTCGTTCCGCACCTCCGCACTCTCAAAGTGAACTTCAAAACCAAGTGCGGCGACGACACGGGCGCCTTCCGCGGGACGATCACCATCCGCGACAATCCCGGCTTCGATTGCGGCTTCCCCCCCTCCACCGGCGGCGGGACGGGCGGCGGCGGAGGCAGCGGTGATATCGAGGGCGGCACAGGCGGCGGCACGGGCGGCGGCACAGGCGGCGATACGGGCGGCAGCACCGGCGGTACGCCGGCCACTCCATCGAACGGGCCGACCATCGTCATCCCCGACAGCGCCCGCTCCGGCATCCAGTTGAACAACCAGCAGGCCGTGACTGTGGACCTGTCGACCGCGATTCCCAGCGGCTTCAACGCCGACGTGGAGCTCGCGGCGTTCAGCGAACCTGAAGGGCTGGCGGTGTCGCTGTCGAAGACGGTGATCGCCGCGCCGGGCACCGGCACTTCCGTGCTCACCATCGCGGCCGGGGCGAACACCCGCCCGCAGGATTACCGCGTCGTGATCTCCGCGACCGGCAACGGCGTGACCACTTACAGCATCATCAAGGTATCGGTCTTCTGCGACCCGCCGGTGATCCTCGGCATCGATCAGCCTCGCCATGTCACCATCAACAGCGGCGCCGGCACGACGCTGGAGGTGAAGACGATCGGCAGCGGTCCGACCCTCTATCAGTGGTACGCCGGCCAGAGCGGCGCCACGCAGAACCCGATCGCCGGCGCCATCAACCGGACGTTCAACACGGGCGCCCTAAGCTCGACGAAGGACTACTGGGTGCGGGCGACCAACCCCTGCGGCAGCGTCGACAGCAACACGGCGACGGTGACCGTGCACTGACGTTCAAACCAGCGTGCAATTGAAAACGCCCGAGCGGCCACGCTCGGGCGTTTTACTTTTGAGGGTTCGCGCTGGCCGCTCTGGCAAGTGACAAACACAACTTGCGAAGCTGCGAAACCCGCCGGATGCTCCTCGCGACATTACCGTCGCCGCTCTTCAGCCGTTCGATGTCCACGAGATCCTGAGCGGTCGCGCGCAAGCGCTTGAGTGCAATCAGTCCTTCGCGCGAGACGAGCGAAAGCGGCCGATCGTTCCAAGTGATCACACGGCGCGTCCGCCATACATGCTCGGTGGCAGGCAGCGACAAGTCGATCGCGAGCAGGTCTCCATCGACTCGGTCGACCTTTGCCAGCCGCGACGTCGTATCGCTCATGAATCCCACTTCAGCAACGGCGTCCGCGAAACGGCAGACATCTTCGGGTCTGACGATTAGGTCGAGGTCCTCCGTGGCACGTGTGAACCCATGGACCGCCATGGCCACGCCGCCGCAAACCGCGTACTCGACTCCCTCGCGCGTCAGCGCCGCAATCACGCCGTCGAGTTCCGCCTCGAGGTCCAGCATTAGCCGCCCAGCAGCTCCCGCAGCGCGCCCGGCGCGCGGTCGAGCGCCTCGCCGAGCTTGTCGGGGTCTTTGCCGCCGGCCTGCGCCATGTCGGGCTTCCCGCCGCCCTTCCCCCCCACGATCGGGGCGAGCTTGGCGATGAGCGAGCTGGCGGAGACCCGGTCGACGAGGTCCTTCGTCACCGCGGTCAGCAGCGTCACCTTGCTGTCGGACACGCTGCCGAGGACCACCACGCCCGACTTGAGCTTGGAGCGGAGCGAGTCAGCGAGGTTGCGGAGATCGCCGCCGCTGACGTCGTCGGCACGGCGGGTGAGCAGCTTCACGCCAGCGACGTCGATCGCGCCGTCGTCGACAGCCGAAGCGGCTGTCGATCCGCTCGCTACCTTCACCTTGAGCTGCTTCAGTTCCTTCTCGAGCTGCTTCTGCTTTTCCTGGAACAGCCGGAGCTGCTCCTGCGCGGCGGTCTCGCGCTGGCGGAAGTAGTCGATCGCGCCGCGGCCGGTGAGGGCCTCCATGCGCCGCACGCCCGCGGCGAGCGAGCGGTCGGAGATGATCTTGAACACGCCGATGTCGCCGGTGCGGTTGACATGGCAGCCGCCGCAGAACTCACGCGACCAATCGCCGGCGGCCACGATGCGCACGTTCTCGCCGTACTTTTCGCCGAACATCGCCACCGCGCCGCTCTTCTTCGCCTCTGCGATCGGCATGACGGTCTTGGTCACCTCGACGTTCTCCCGGATCTTGCCGTTGACCAGGTCCTCGATCCGCCGGATCTGCTCGTCGGTGAGCGGCTGGTGATACGTGTAGTCGAAGCGCAGCCGGTCGGGGGCGACGAGCGAGCCGGCCTGCTGCACCGTCTCGCCGAGGATGTCCTTCAGCGCCTTGTGCAGAAGGTGCGTGGCGGTGTGATTCGCGGTGGTATCGAGACGGGTGAAGCGCGGGACCGTCGCGGTGACCTGCACGCCCGGCGCGAGCGTCCCTTCCTCAACGGTGACGTCGGAGAGAATCCACGAACCGACCTTGTAGGTGTTCGTCACCGCGGCCTTGCCGTTCGGCCAGGCGATCTCGCCGGCGTCGCCGATCTGCCCGCCGCTCTCCGCATAGAACGGTGTCGGCGAGAGAAGCACGCTCCCCGTCTGTCCCGCCGTCAGTTGCGACACTTCGCCGTCGCCGCTGAGGATGGCCTTCACCTCGGACGGCACGTCGATGAACGTCTCGTAGCCGACGAACTCGTTCGCATCGTGCGCCAGCTCGACGGATGCCGCCGCCTGGAACTTGGATGATGCCTTCGCCTTGGCGCGCGCGCCGGCCATCATGGTCTCGAAGCCTTCGCGGTCGAGGGCCACACCCTCCTCCTCGGCCAGCTCGGCGATGAGGTCGATGGGGATGCCGAAGGTGTCGTAGAGGCGGAAGACTTCGGCGCCGCCGAGGGTACGCTCGCCGCGCGCGCGCACTTCGTCGAGCACCGCGCCGACGCGCTCCATCCCGGCGCTGAGCGTGCGCGAGAAGCGCTCTTCCTCCGAGCTTAGGATGAGGAGGATCGCCTCGCGCCGCTCGTGCAGCTCGGGGTACACGTCGCCCGTCGACTCGATGACCGCGTCCACGAGCGTCGACAGCACCACCGGCTTGGGCAGCTTGCGGCCGAAACGGATGGCTCGGCGGATGATGCGCCGCAGCACGTAGCCGCGACCTTCGTTGGATGGCAGCACGCCATCGGCGATGAGGAACGCCGAGGAGCGCGCATGATCGCAGAGCACGCGCATCGCGGTATCGAGCTCATCGTCCATGTCGCCGCCATACGCGCGCCCACCCTCTGCGGCGATGGCGGTCATGATCGTTTGGAAGGAGTCGATGTCGTAGACCGTCGAAACCCTTTGCAGCACGCTCGAGATGCGCTCCAGCCCGATGCCGGTGTCCACCGACGGCGCGGGGAGCGGCGTCAGATGCCCGTCCGAGTCGCGGTCGTACTGCATGAAGACGAGGTTCCAGACCTCCATGGTGTCGTCGCCCTCGCCGTTGACGAGCGCCGCGACGTTCTTCGACCTGTCGTCGCCGCGGAAGTAGTGGATCTCCGAGCACGGCCCGCAGGGGCCGGTGTCGCCCATCGACCAGAAGTTGTCCTTCTTGCCGAAGCGCAGCACGCGCTCGGGACGCGCGCCCGCCTTCACCCACAGTGCGGCGGCTTCCTCGTCGGCGGGAACGGTGTCGTCGCCTTCGAAGACGCTGAACCAGAGCCGTTCCGGGTCGAGCTTGAAGACGTCGACCATCAGCTCCCAGGCGAACTTGATCGCGTCTTCCTTGAAGTAGTCGCCGAACGAGAAGTTGCCGAGCATCTCGAAGAATGTGAGGTGGCGCGCGGTGCGGCCGACGTTCTCCAGGTCGTTGT
This sequence comes from Candidatus Gilichinskyi gelida, assembly GCA_038040385.1. Taxonomy (GTDB): domain Bacteria; phylum Acidobacteriota; class Thermoanaerobaculia; order Gp7-AA8; family Gp7-AA8; genus Gilichinskyi; species Gilichinskyi gelida. The sequence goes on along the minus strand of JBBPII010000001.1, from coordinate 289,477 downwards.
GCTTGCCGCCGGCGCGCACGCATTTCTGCGACGAGGTGGCGCGCTCGTAGTCGCGCGGCTCGCGGCCGAGGAAGACGTCCTTGAACTGATTCATCCCGGCGTTGGTGAAGAGAAGCGTCGGATCGCCGGCCGGGACGAGCGACGAGCTGGCCACTTCGCGATGATTGTTTTTCACGAAGTAGTCGAGGAACTGCCTGCGGATCTCACTGGTGGTCGGCAACTGCGATCTCCTTGATGACTTCACGGACCACGTCGCGGATGAGCGCGCCGTCGTAACCCTGCTTCAACAGATACGCGCTCAACTTGTTCCGCCCCTCGGCGGAGGCGACGTACTCCTCGCCGTCGCGGCGCGCGAGGATCAGCGCGCGCTTGCGGGCCGTAGCGGTCGCCGCCTCCCGCTCCCCTTCGGCATCGACGTTGCGGCGCAGCGCGTCCGCGGCTACCTCGTGGTCGACGCCCGCCGCGCTCAGCTCGCGCCGGATGCGCAGCCGTCCGATGCGCTTGCGGACGCGCGTGCGGACGAAGGCGTCCGCGAAGCGCGTGTCGTCGAGCCACTTCTCATCGCGCAGGCGGGCGATGGTGGCGGCGATCTCTTCATGCTCGAATTTCTTGCCGGCGAGCTTCCGGCGCAGCTCCGACTCGCTGTTGAAGCGGTGGTTGAGGATCCGCATCGCGGCGGTGTAGCAGCGTTCGAGGTCTTCCGGCACGCGCTAAAGCGTATTCGAGAAATCGAACGGCGACTCGTCGGCGAACGGATCGTTGTCGCTGGCCACCGAGAGCTTCGACTCCATCTCCTCCTTGGAGATATCCGAAGTCGATTGAATACCCTGCAGTTTGAGACGGAACTCGTCCGGATTCGACGCCCGGCGCAGCGCTTCGTCGAGCGTGATCAGGCCGTTCTTGTAGAGCATGTAGAGCGACTGATCGAAGGTCTGCATGCCGTACTGCGACGTTCCCTGGGCGATGGCGTCCTTGATCAGCTTCGTCTTTTCCTTGTTCTCGATGCAATCGCGGATGTACGCCGTGGTGATCAGCACCTCGGCGGCGGGAACGCGGCCCAGGCCGTCGGCGCGCGGGAGAAGCCGGAGCGAGACCACCGCCTTGAGCACCGCCGCGAGCTGCAGGCGGATCTGCTTCTGCTGATGCGGCGGGAAGACGGAGATGATGCGGTTGACCGTCTCGGTGGCGTCCATGGTGTGCAGCGTGGAGAACACCAGATGGCCGGTCTCCGCAGCGGTCAGCGCGGTCTCGATGGTCTCGTAGTCGCGCATCTCGCCGACCAGGATGACGTCGGGGTCCTGGCGGAGGGCCGAGCGCAGCGCCTGCGAGAACGACTTGGTGTCGACCTCCACCTCGCGCTGGTTGACGATGGACTTCTTGTCGCGGTGAAGGAACTCGATGGGGTCCTCGACCGTCATGATGTGCTCGGTGCGGTGGGTGTTGATGTAGTCGATCATCGCGGCGAGGGTGGTCGACTTGCCCGAGCCGGTGGTGCCGGTGCAGAGAATCAGACCGCGGCGCTCCTCGGCGATCTTTTCCAGGACCATGGGGAGCATCAGCTCGCGGATGGTGAGGATCTTGACCGGGATGACGCGGAGGACCATGCCCACCGTGCCGCGCTGCTGGAAGATGTTGCAGCGGAAACGCCCCAGGCCGGGCACTGAGTAGGCGATGTCGATCTCGTAGTTGTTCTTGAATTTCTCCTTCTGGCGCGACGACATGATGGAGAACGCCATGGCGATGGTGTCCTCCTGCATGAGGCGCTTGAGCTCGACCAACGGGACGAGCTCGCCGTCGACGCGGATGACCGGGTGCGAGCCGACCTTGATGTGCAGGTCGGACGCGCGGCGCTCCGCGGCGATTTTCAGAAGGTCGTTGATGTGCACGAGGGCTCCTTGGGAAAGGGTTATTTTAGCCCAAACGCAGCGGCGGCGCGCCGCGCGCTAGAATCCGCGACCCGATGACCCTCTCGCGCCGCGATGACCTCTCCCTCCCCTACGTCCTCAACGTGCCGAGCGGCCAGGCCGACGACGTGCCGATGCCGCTTGTCGTCGTCCTGCATGGACGGGGGGCGGATGCCAACGACCTCGCCGACCTCGCGCCGATGATCGACGCGCCCGAGGGGTATCGCTTCGTCTTCGCCAACGCGCCGAAGCCCTTCGCGCCGTACCCGGGCATGACCTTCGGCTTCACCTGGTTCGACGGCTGGCCCCCGACGCGCGAATCGATCGCCGGGTCACGCGCCCTGCTGCTGAAGTTCCTCGACCAGATCGTCGACCGCTATCCGCCGAAAGACGGCAAGCTCATCCTCGCCGGCTTCTCCCAGGGCGGGCTGATGGTGCTCGACGCCGGCTTCCGAACGGCCCAGCCGCTGCGCGGGATTGTCTGCATGAGCGGCGGCTTGTATGAAGAGGATCTGCCGAAGCTGCCACCGCGGCGCGTGCTGATCGTGCACGGAACGCTCGACGACATGATCCCCGTCCTCGCCGCGCGCCGCGCCCGTCACGTTCTCGAGGAGCACGGCATCGAGCCGGAGTATCACGAGTTTCCGATGGGTCACCACGTCACGCCGGAGTCGATGGCGGTGGTCAGCGAGTTCATCCGCGGGTCATTCGGTTAAATGGCAGACCGATTGCTTCTGTTCCAGCATCAGGATGACTCCAAATAACCGTCTCGCCGCCCTCGCTCTGGCGACCCTCCTCGCCGTTCCTGCCGCCCACGCCGCCGTCGCCGTCGCCGCGTCGTTCGACGATAAGGTCGAAAACGCCGCGGCCATCATTCTCGGCCGCTGCATCCGCACCGAGTCGAAGATGGATCCCAGCGGGCGGTGGATCGTGACCTACTCGACCTTCGCGGTGGAGAAGACGTTCAAAGGCGGCGCGGCGGGCGAGATGACGGTGGTGACGCCCGGCGGTACGGTCGGCTCGTTGCACCAGTCGACCGTCGGCGTCCCCGACTTCCGCGAAGGCGACGAGCACGTGCTCTTCGTCAAGAACACCAACCTCGGCCCCACGGTTCTCTACTTCGATCAGGGAACGTACGAGGTGCGCACCGACGGGCACGGCGACCGAGTGGTCGCCCCGCTGCCGACGAACCTGGTGATCATGGACACCCAGCGCGGGATGGCCGTCGCGCCGAGCGACGAGCTGCGCACGGTGCGGCAGTTCGAAAGCGCGGTTCGGGAGTCGCTGCGCACGTCGCTCGATCGGAAGCAGAAGATGGCGGCCACGCCGCCGATGGCGCCGCGCCCGTCGACCTTCGCCGACAGCTTCGGCAAGAACAAGCTGCTAATCCTGCTGGCGCTCGCCGGCATCGCCTTCGCCGGCTGGCAGTTGCTACGGCGGCGGTAGCTCCTCGACCGCGCAGGTTGAACGTCGGCGATGCGGCGATGGCCCTCACCCGGCGCTTCGCGCCACCCTCTCCCGCTAACGCGGGAGAGGGACCCGGATGGCCTTCTCCCGCGTGAGCGGGAGAAGGTGGCCGGAGGCCGGATGAAGGTCCGCGCTGCGTGCGCGCCAGCGCGGCGATGACATGCTGCGCCATCTGCGCCCGTTTGGCGCGCTCCACCCGGCGCGATTCGACCCGAAAGATCTCCGTCGGCACTCGTTTTGGATTGTACCGGCCCAATGCCGAAGCCAGCACCGCAGGCGGGAGTGCGACGCGCGCTCGATCAGAAGCAGCTCGTGCTGTTCTACCAGCCGATTCACGACACCGTGTCGCGGAAGATCGTGGCGGCCGAGGCGTTGCTGCGGGCGCGGAGACGCAGCGGCGAGATCCGCAGCGGCGAGTCGATCGCCGCCGGTGCCGAGGAGGGGCCGGACCTCTTCCGCCTCAACTCCTGGACCGTGCAGCGCGCGGTGGCCGACGCCGCGCGTTGGCAGAAGGGCGTCGCGCCCGACGTGCGCCTGCAGGTCAATCTGTCGCCGCGCGAGTTCGAGAACCGCGGCGTCGCCGCGCGGCTGAAAAAGCTCGTCACCACCTGCGGCGCCGAGCCGTCCAAGATCACCCTGGAGATCACCGAGACGCATCACATCATCGACATCCAGCACACCCGCCGCGTCCTGGAAGAGCTGAAGAAGACCGGCGTCCAGTTGTGGGCCGACGACTTCGGCACCGGCCATTCGTCGCTCTCGCATCTGCTGCACTTCCCGCTCGACGGCATCAAACTACCCGGCGCGTTCATCGCGGAGGTAGCCGCCAATGGACGCGCGGCGGTGATGGTGCGGTCGCTGGTGGCGCTGGCGCACGAGCTGGAGATGAAGGTGGTCGCCGAGGGAGTGGAGGACGGCGGGCAGCTCGCCATGCTGCGCGACTGCGGGTGCGACTACATCCAGGGATTTCTCTTCAGCCGGCCGATGCCGCTCGACGCTTTCGAGGCGGAGCTGGCTCGAGGCGCCGCAAAATCTGATTGAGCAGCTTGCGTCGCGCGTCCAGCCCGGCGAGCGCTTCGTCGAGCGCCGCCTTCGACCGCTGCAGCGACTCGGTGCCGCGCGGCGTGATCGACAGCTCCTTCTTGCCACGCGTTCCCCACGTCTGGGCGCGCGAGCGGATCAACCCCTCGGCTTCCAGCCGGCGCAGCAGCGGATAGATCGCGCCGCCGCTCGCGCCGAGCGCGCTCTTGACGACGTACGCGGTGCAGGGGCCGCGCAGCCAGACGACGCCGAGGGCCACAGTCTCCAGTTCGGTCATGCGGCCATAATAGTACTATTCGTACTATTGCAGTAGGCGTCGCGGCGACGATCGAGGTCGCGCATCACGTTTTTCTTGAACTGATCGGCGCCGCCGTCCGCCATCATCTCCTCGATGTAGCGGGCGATGTCGATGATCTCCAGCCGCAGCCGCACGGTGGTGAAGACGTTCGGGATGCGGCCGGGCACCTGCACGTGATGGAGTCCGCCGCTGTACGCCGCGAGCATCCGCCCTTCCTTGATGGCCAGGAGGACGTCGGCGATGCCGCCGCGCACGCTCATCGGCTTGCCGCTCACATCCAGGCCGTTCGCCCGCTTCATCCGCCCCTCGGGGGCGATGATGACCATGGAATGCGGATCGATCTTGTTCAGCACCTGGAACCAGGTGTGGTCGCGCTCCCGGGTGATGGCGATGACGTGATGGGCGACGAACTTGAAGATCAGCCCCACCAGCGGCCGCCCGGTGGTCTTGTCCGCCGCCGGCACGACGCCGTGCGCCGCGATGCGCCAGATAAAGCTGTTCGGCACTCCGCCGAGGAACACCGGTTCGAAGAGGCTGGTGTGATTGAGGAAGGCCACCAGGCGGTGGTTCTTCCACGGGTGCGGCGGCACCACCCCCACCCACCCGAAGTCGTGGCGAAAGAAGATCTTGCTCAAGTATTTGAGTGTGAGAAGCAGCGAGAAAACGGTCAGGCTGCGAAGAATGGACACGGCGCGGGGAAGACTACGCAGGAGGGGATGCGCACGTCAATGATCGTCGCTAGTCAGCCTCTCGCGAAAACGGACGGCAAACGCCGGCCCTTTCCCCTCATCCTCATGCTTGAAAAACACGTACGCCGCTTCCCAAGGCTGCCCTTCCACCCGTCGCGCCCAGGCAGCGAGGTCGGCGTCGGAGTACTCGGTGCGGCGGAGGCGGAGGTAGCCCCAGGTGGCGGTGGGGATGACCAGCGCGTCGGGGTTCGTCGTCTCGTCGGTATCGGCGAGGCAGAGGGCGGCGTCGCGACCGCGGAGGAGCTCGTAGATCTCGTCGTCGCACCAGGAGTCGTGGCGGAACTCGAACGCCACCTTGCGGGCGGGAGGGAGGGCGGCGAGGAAGTCGCGCAGCTTCGCGGCGTCCTTCTTCGCATAGGGCGGCAACTGGAAGAGGACCGGGCCGAGCTTCTCGCCGAGGGTCTCGGCGACGTCGAAGAGGTGCGCGACGTCCGCCTCGGCGCCGGCGAGGCGCTTCTGATGCGTGATCCGCTGCGGCGCCTTCAGCACGAAAGTGAAACCGTCCGGCACCTGTTCGCCCCACTTGCCGACCATCTTGGCGTCAGGCATCCGGTAGAAGGTGTTGTTGATCTCCACCGAGTCGAAGCGCTCGGCGTAGAACGGGAGCATCTTCGCCGCCGGAAGGTCCTCGGGGTAGAACGTCCCCTTCCATTCCTTGTAGCTGTAGCCGCTGGTCCCGACGCGGATGCGCATGCGGCTTACAGTCTAATCAGGCCGTTGCGGATCCCGTAGCGGTACAGCCCGAGGTTGTCGTCGAGGCTGAGCTTTCGGAGGAGCCGCGAGCGGTGCGTGGTCACCGTCTTCACGCTGATGTCGAGCGTTGCGGCGATCTCCTTCAGACGCTTGCCGACGAGGATCATCGACATGACCTCGTTCTCGCGGCGCGATAGAGGGCTGTGCGGGGCGTCGACGATCTCGGCGGGGACGACGGCGGTCTCGAAGATGGCGAGGAGCTCGAGCTTGATGTGTTCGAGCTCGCCTTCAGGGAGTGATGCGCTGATCGCCGCGATGAGCTCTTTAGCGCGTGCGGGGGAAGCCATCTTCAGCGCGGCATTGTCGCCGAGATACGCTGATTTCGGCACTCCCCCTCATTCAGTCATTGCCTACGCCTGATGACGGCCGCAGAAGTAGGTCGTGCGGCCGCCGACCACCGCCCGCTGGATGGTTCCGCCGCACCGGGGGCAGCGCTCGCCTTCCTCGCGGTGATCGACCATGAAGAGCGTGCGCCCGCCGATAGCCTCCCGCAGCGCGCGGCGCAGGGTGGTGAAGATCGCCTTCACATCGTCGCTGGTGAGGGAGTCGGCGCCGCGGCGCGGATGGATGCCGGCGCGGAAGAGCGTCTCGTCCGCGTAAAGATTGCCGACGCCGGCGATGACGTCCTGCGACAGCAGCAGCGCCTTGATCGCGCCGCGCTTTCCGGCCAGGCGGGCGCGGAACTCGCGGACGCCGATCATGAGCGGATCGGGGCCGAGGCCGCGATCGAGGATGAAGGCGTCGGGATCGCGGACGAGATCGACGACGCCGAAGAGGCGCATGTCGTCGAAGGCGAGCCGCGTGCCGTCGTCGAACTCGAAGACCACCTTCGCGAAGCGGCCGACTTCCGTCGTCAGATCGCCGGTCATTCCGAAGTGCAGCCGGAGCCAGACGTCGCCGGCCTGCGCGAAGAGGTGTTTGCCGTGCCGGCGGACGCGCGTGAACCGCCGTCCGACCAGTTTGCGCAGCGCCGGCTTCCGCACGGCGAGGATGCGCTCGTCGAGCACGCGCACACGGGCGATCGTTCGATTCAGCGCATGCAAGGCGAAGAACTGGGCGTACGACTCGACCTCGGGAAGCTCGGGCATGGCGGATAATTGTGCGCCATGGCCCGCGTTCCCGACGCCGACTTCGACAAGCTCGAGCCGCGCATCCGCGCCGTGCTCGAGGCGCAGCGCAAGAAGTGGGGCGCGCCGTTGCTCAATCACATGGTCTACGCCCGCCGCCCGTCGATCTTCCACGGCGCGCGCGCCATGTGGAGCGGCCTCGATGCGTCCGGACTCCTCGAGCCGGCGCTGGTGGCGATGATCAACCGCCGCGTGGCCTATCTCAACGGCTGCGAGTTCTGACAGGACCTGAACGCTGCGGTCGGCAGCGCGCTCGGGATCGCGGACGCGAAGCTCATGGCCCTCGTCTCGGACATCAACTCTCCACTCTTCGACGAGCGCGAGCGCGCCGCGCTCGACTACGCCGACGCCATGACCATCACCGGCCGCGACGTCGACGACGCCCTCTTCGCCCGCCTGCGCGAGCACTTCGACGACGACGCCATCGTCGAGCTGACCGAGACCATCGCCTGGGAGAACGCCTCGGCGAAGTTCAACCGCGCGCTGCGCGTGCCGTCGCAGGGCCTGTGGAAGAAGGGTTAGCGGAGCGCCGGCGTCCTCGCCGGCTGGCCCGCAGGCGTCCCGCCTGCGCGCGGGTGGGCGGCGGGGACGCCGCCAGGCCAGCCGCCGGGACGGCGGCGTTCCGCTCGGCGCGTTCAGCGCTTCAAATCGAGGGACTCAAGAACCTCCTCGGTCGTAAACGTCCGGCCTGCCGCTATGTCCGCTTCGCCAGCAGCGATCGCATTACGCACATAGATCGCATACACCACGTCCCTCCACGTCGCGTCTTCTGGCAAGCGCGCGATCAGCGCAGCGGCTTCTTCTTTCACGGTAGCCATCACTCACCTCACTTCTTCGTCCGTGCCACCCAGTCGTCCACCCTCTTCTCCAGCACGTCCATCGGCAGCGCGCCGGCGCCGAGGATCTCGTCGTGGAAGGCGCGGATGTCGAAGCGGTCGCCGAGCTCGCGGCGGGCGCGCTCGCGCAGCTCGGCGATCTTCAGCGCGCCGATCTTGTAACCGAGGGCCTGGCCGGGCCAGACGATGTAGCGGTCGGTCTCGTTCTGCACTTCGATCTCGTCTTCCGAGGTGTGGTCGTGGAAGAACTGCACCACCTGCTCGCGCGTCCAGCGATTGGAATGCAGCCCGGTGTCGACCACCAGCCGGATGGCGCGGAGCATCTCGTCCTGCAGGCGACCGTAATCGTTGTACGGATCGGTGTAGAAGCCGACTTCCTTGCCCAGCTTCTCGGAGTAGAGCGCCCAGCCCTCGACGTACGCGGTGTAGCTCGACCCGAAGCGGCGGAACTCCGGCAGCCCGGTCAGCTCCTGCGCGATGGCGATCTGCATGTGATGGCCGGGGACGCCCTCGTGATACGCCGTCGATTCCATGCTGATGGTCTTGCGCGAGGTGGCGTCGCCGGTGTTGACCTCGACGCGCCCAGGACGCGAGCCGTCCGGCGCGCCCGGCTCGTACGCGGCACCGGAGGCCTCCTTCTCGCGGAACTCCTCCACCGGGACGACGATGGCCTTCGCCTTCGGCAGGCGGCCGAAGAGCTGGGGCAGCTTGGCGTACATCTGGTCGATGTAGCGGCGATAGAGCTCCAGGATCTGCTCGCGCGACTTCGCGCGGAGGTCGGCGTTCTTGTCCAGCGAGGCGCGGAACGACTTCAGATCGGCGAAGCCGAGCGACTTGGCGATGGCCAGCATCTCCCCTTCGATGCGGGCCACTTCGCGGAGGCCGGTCTGATGGATCTCGTCGGCCGACAGCGCGGTGGTCGTGCTCTGGCGCACGCGCACCGCGTAGCGCTTCGCGCCGTCCGGCAGCGCCCACATGCCGGCGTCCTTCCGGCCGCGCGGCGCGTACTCGTCGCGCACGAACGCGCCGAACTTCTTGTACGCCGGGATGACCGCGGTGCGGATGGCGCCGACGACCTCGGCGCGGATCCTGGCGCGGTCCGCGTCAGGCACCGCGTCGGCGAACTTCTCCACCGGCTGCGCGAACGGCGTCCTCTCCGCCTCCTGCGAGGCGATGCGGCCGGCCTGGTCCACAACCTTTTCGAGCAGGAACTTCGGCGGCATCAGCCGGTCGCGCATCCCTTTCCGCATGTTGGCGATGGTGTCGTCGATCTGCTTCGGGAAGTCGCGCAGGCGCTTGGCGTAGTCGTCGTAGTCCTTGGCCGTGGCGAACGGCAGCAGCGCCGGCAACTGCGCGGCGAAGAGGTGGATACCGCTGATCTGGGTGACCGGCGTCTCCCACTCTTTGAGGCCGATGTCTTCGATGTGGTTGCGCAGGTTGCGGGCGAGGAGCGCCTTGTTGAGCGCCTCCTGCTCCGGGAAGGCGGTGGTGTCGATGGCCTCGACCCGCGCCAGGAACTTCTTCGACGCCGCCAGATCGCGCTTCACCGCCGCCTCGGATGCGTCGGACGACTGATCGTTGTAGCGGCGGTCGCCGAGGATGGAGGCGAACTCCGGGTTGGTGCGCAGCGTGTACTCCCACTGCTCCTTCAGAAGATCGCTGAGCGCCTTGCGGCGCTTGTCGAGATCGGCGGCGCTCAATTCTTCGGAGGAGGCGGTGGAAGCGAAGAGGATGACCAGAGCGACGAGAATCAGCTTCTGCATCCGGGGAGCTTACAGCGTGCGGCAGCGGGTGATGACCAGGCGTCCGTCGGCGTAGGTGCCGACGACGAGCACGCGGTGCTTGGTCGCCGGCGCCTGCTGCACGGTCGCCTGCCGAGCCGGGCGCGCGCTGTTTTGCGTCAGACGCACCCGGCTCTGCAGGTCGAACACCGAACGGAGAACGAACGTCGTGGCGGCGGAGATCGCCGTGCGCTTGGGATGCTCGGGGAAGCGGCAGGCCGTTACCGCAAACAGCATGAGGAGTAGCGCAGCCGTTCGTCTCACGTACGGTAAGACGCAGGGCAGCGACTGAAGTTAGCGGCGTTTACGGCGATGTAACATGAACGGATGCCGCTCGATCCTGGGATCTGCCACCGCGCGCTGGTCGTGGAAGACGATCCGGCCATCCGCCGGCTGGTGGAGAAGCTGCTCCAGCGGCGCGGCATCGTCATCGACACCGCGTACGACGGGAAGCAGGCCATCGAGAAAATCGGCGCCCATGACTACTCGGTGGTCATCCTCGATCTGATGCTGCCGGAAGTGAACGGCTACGAAGTCATCGCCTACATCAAGAGTCGCGGACTCCGGCTCCCGGTAGTGGTGGTATCCGCGGTGTCGCAGCAGGCGCTGTCGCGGCTCGACCTCGACATCGTGAAGCTGGTCATCTCCAAGCCGTTCGACGTCCACGAATTCACCGAGGGAATCGCGGCCGTTTGCGGGGAGGCCGTTCCGCCGGTTTAACGCCAGTGGATGCCGCCGCGCGAGCGGACGTCGGCGGCGTATTCGTCGAGCTCCGCCGCGGCCTCGCGAAACTCGCCGGCGTCGGGCACGGCGAGATCGAAGCCGACGACAATCTGATGATGATCGAACGTCTTCGCCTTGACGCGCAGCTCGGCGAGGGACTCCTGCAGCGCGGCGGAAACTTCGAACTTGTGGTTTTCGATCTCCGCTGCCTGCTCGCGCAGCTTCACCGCGACGACCTCGAGCTCCGCGGGGAAATCGTTCCCTTTGCCATTCCGACCGGCGACGGCCACCACGCCCCAAACCGCGGCGAGGACGAAAAACGCGCCGCCGAAGAAGACGATCCCCGATACGCCGGGGAAAACGATGTGCAGCGCGTAGGCGATGAGAACCACCGCCGGAAAGAGAAGGATGAAAACGAGATACGCGGCGCGGCGCATCAGCCGAGTGCCGGCAACTGCGCCAGCAGCTTCTTCGGTGCAACGGCGCGATAGCTCTCGTCGATCCAGTCCTTTAGAACGCCGACCGGCACTTCATCGTCGCGCTTGAAGCTCGACGTCACCCATCCGCTCTTGCCGAGGCCGTAGTGCGTCGGCTCGGTGAACGGCAGCGCCAGCGCATCCTCGCGCGACTGCGGCAGTTTCACCGAGAGGCTGAGCTCATCGTCGGCGGAGCGCATGAAGAGGAACGTCTTTCCCTTCACCTTGATCGCCGTCTCCCCCCACGGGAAGTGTTCGTCGGTGCCGGGATAGCAGAGGGCTGCGTCGCGAAGGTCGGCGGCGATCTTTGCGAAGTTGGGGCGCTTCGGCATACGCCGAAGATTATCGCAGTGGAGCGCCGGCGTCCTCGCCGGCTGGCACGCAGGCGTCCCGCCTGCGCCCCGGCTCGGCGGCGGGACGCCGCCGGGCCAGCCGCCGGGACGGCGGCGTTCCCTACTTCACCGCGATCGACCGCGCCTGTTTCACGTCCGTGATGCCGCGCAACGCCTTCTCCAGCGCGTCCTGCATCAGCGTTCGCATCCCCTGCTGCATGGCCAGATGGCGCAGCTCGTCGATCGGCGCCCGGCGCTGCACCGCTCGTTTGATCTCGTCGGTACCGGCCAGCAGCTCGTGCACGCCCATACGGCCCTTGTAGCCGGTGTTGTTGCACGCCGGGCAGCCCTTCGGGCGATAGAGCGTGAAGTCGGGCGAGTATTTGATGCCGATCTGCGGGAACCACTCGTGGCCGTACACCTCGATGATCTCCTCGAACTCCTCGGGTGTCGGGTGATAGCCCTCTTTGCACTTCAAGCAGAGCGTCCGGATCAGGCGCTGGGCCATGATGCCGAGGAGGGCGTCGGCGAAGTTGAACGGATCGATGTTCATGTCCAGAAGACGGGTGATCGTTTCCGGCGCCGAGTTGGTGTGCAGCGTCGAGAAGACCAGGTGGCCGGTCAGCGACGCCTCGATGCCGATCGCCGCGGTCTCGTGATCGCGCATTTCGCCGACCATGATCACGTCGGGGTCGGCGCGGAGGAACGAGCGCATGGCGATGGCGAAGGTGAAGTCGATCTTCGGCTGCACCTGCACCTGCCGCAGTCCCTTCTGCGTGATTTCGACCGGGTCCTCGGCGGTCCAGATCTTCATGTCCTCGGTGTTGATCGATCCGAGGGCGGAGTGCAGCGTGGTCGTCTTTCCCGAGCCGGTGGGGCCCACCACCAGGCAGATGCCGTACGGCTTCGCCAAAATCTCCTTGAACCGCGTGAGATTGTGCTCGCTGAAGCCCATCTTCTCGATCGGCAGCGGCTTCGACGCCGCGAGGATACGCATGACCACGTCCTCGTTGCCGTTGGCGGTGGGGATGGTGGCGACGCGGAGCTCGATGACGCCCTTCGAGTATTTGAAGCGGATCTTGCCGTCCTGCGGCTTACGGCGCTCGGAGATGTCGAGCTTGGCCATGATCTTCAGGCGCTGCACCAGGGCGTTGCGGTGCGCGCCGGGGACTTCCATGAATTTCTGGCAGTCGCCGTCGATGCGAAGGCGGATCCCGCACGGATTCTTCGAGCCGTCCGGCTCGACGTGGATGTCCGAGGCGCCCTTGGCGGCCGCCTCGATGATGAGCTGATTGGCGAGCTTGACGATGCCGGAGTCGGTCTCATCGATCTCCGGCATGTCGTCCTTGATCTCTTCCTCCGCCACCCCCTCGCCCTCGCCGAGTTGGTCGATGATCTTCGCCAGATCGCCGGTCTCCACCGTCGCCGTCTCCAGCGGCTCGCCGTACGAGTTGGCGATGTAGGCCAGGATCTCGTGCTTCATGCCCACCATGAAGTCGTAGCGCGGCGCGAGGTTCATGGCCCGGATGCCGTCGAGACGCGTGAGGTCCTGAGGGTCGTCGACGGCGACGACGAGCATGCCCGGCCGCCGCTCGACAGGCGCGCAGACGTACTTCCTCCACATGTCGGAGGTCACGCGCTCCTTGAGGTCGTTGGGTATGGTCTGCTCGCCGTCATAGCTGAAAAAGTTGGTGCTATAGAAGGCGGCCAGCGATTTCCCCAGCTCTTCCTTCGGGACGTTGTAGTCCTCGAGGAGCACTTTCTCCACGGTGGTGTTATTGACGCGGGCGTTGGAGACGGCGGCCTCGATGTCTTTCTCCGAGATGACGCCCTTGTCGACCAGGCCGCCCAACTTCGACGGCTTCGACTGCCGCGCCGCGCGATGCTGGTTGTAAAACGCGATGCCGAGGATGCGGGCGATCTCTTCGGTGGTGTCCTCGTCCTGCGCGGTGAACGACGGGCCGTGGCGCTTGTTGATGAGCTGCACCACCCCGAGCAGGTACTTCTCGAAAACCACCGGGACAGCGAGGACGGCCTTGGTGCGGAAGCCGGTTTGTTTGTCCCAGCGCTGGTCGAAGCGGAGGTTCTGATGGAACTTCGCCAACTCGGCGGCGTCGTAGGCGTCCTTGATGTTGATGGTCTTGCGCGCCAGGGCGGTGAAGCCGGCGATGGAGGCAAACGATTTCGGGACCCGGATCTCCTTCGGGACGTCGCCGACTTTCTGTACCGAGTAGAGCTCTTGATTCTTCGTGTCGACGGCGTAGATGGTGAGGCGCTCGGCGTCCATCATCTCCAGGATCTTGTCCTTGAGCGTCATCAGGATGTGGGGGATGGACTCGGCCGCGTTGATCTGGTTGGTGATCGTCGTCAGCTTCTTCCGATACTCCAGCTCGCGCTCGATCGGCGAAGCGGTGGCTTGTACAGTCATTCTTTGGTCTCCGAAGTGTTGAAAAGAATAACACTTCGGACCCTCACCCGGCCCTTCGCTACGCTCAGGGCCACCCTCTCCCGCAAGCGGGAGAGGGACAAGGCGGATGAGGGCTATCGCGGGTAGTACGCCGAGGGGGCGCGCACCACCACCCCGCGCCGGCCGGGAACGGCGACGGAGATCTTCCGCATTTCCGTCCGCTTCTTCGCGCTGCGCGAGACGAAGCTCAGCGTGTAGGCGCCGCGGGTGTCGTCGCGCACCTGCTGGAAGAGCTTCGGCAGGTCTTTCTGCCGCGGGAACGAAAAGACCGCGCCGCCGGTCTGCTCGGCGAGCATCTCCATGTAGTTCTCGGCTGTCGTCGCCGGGCGGTTCATGGACATGAGTCCGGGAACCGCTTCGCCGATGCCGGCCGCGCCGGTGTAGATCCGGACGATGTACACCGGAACGCCGACCTCCCGCGCATGCTCCAGCACGGCCTTCGGCTTGGCGCGGCTGCCGTTGTCGACGCCGTCGGTGAAGAGCAGCAGCGCGCGCTTCCCCTTGGCGCCTCGAAGCTGATCCAGCGAGTAGATGATCGCGTCCCAGAGAGCGGTGCCGCCGGACGCGCGAGTGTCGAGGATGGAAGCCTTGACTTGTTGGAGGTTCGCGGTGAGCGGCTGCTGGAGGGTCGGGGTGTCGGCGAAGGCGACGACGAGGGTCCGGTCACCCGGCGCCAGCGAGCGGCGCAAGAACTCCGCGGCGTAGTCCATCACCATGGCCATCGACGAGCGCATGCTGTCGGACGCGTCGAGCGCCAGACCCACGGCGATCGGATCGTTCGCCGCGTTGTGCACCTCGACGGTCACCGGTACGCCGTCTTCCTTCACGACGAAGTCGTTCGCCGTCAGCCCCTCGACGTTGTGTCCGGCGCGATCGTGCACGGTGGCGTAAAGCTCCACCGCGTCGACGCGAACTTCCTCGGCCGCCCCCCCTTGGCTGTTGATCAGCATCGCGTCCTCGGCGGTCGCGCCCGCGGAATCGCGGGCCACGGCACGGATGTAGCCGAAGGCGTTCTTCGACGGCAGCGTCAAGTCGTAGCGGAACGGCGCGGAGGTGAGGGTGGCGAGCTTCTGCTCGTTCCAGTAGAGATCGATGGCTTGGAGCGTGGATCCCTCGGGCAGGCGCGGCTGCAGCTCGATCACCGCGCGGGATTCGATCAGCGCATCGCGCGGCGAGACGATCTCGATGCCGAGGGCGTCGACGCGGTCGTTGATCGTCGCGGCGTCCTCGCCCAGACGGACGTCCTTGGCGTCGAAGGCGACCGCCCGGATGCCGTGCGCCCTCGCCGCGCCGCCGAGGGCGAGCTTTGCCTGGAAGGGCGGGCGGGTGCGCTCCGCGACGCGCGCGTCGTCGAGGAAGAACTCGACGCGCGCCGTTCCCGGCGGAGCAACGGCTGCCACCTCGATGGTTCCGGTGAGGACCGGGCGGTGGGGGTACAGCAGGCGTACGGCGCCGGCGGCCGCGGCGGACCGCAGCTCCGACTCAGGCGCGGAGCCGAGCGCCTCGAGGTTGCGGCGGGCGAAGGTGGCGAAGTCCGACGGCTTCGGCGCGAGGCGGTATCCGTTCTGATAGGCGTCGACCGCGCCGTGGTTGTTGCTGCGCGACTTTCGCAGGTTTCCGATCAGGATCCAGGCGCGTGCGCCAAGCTCCGGCGTGGCCGGATTCTTCGCCACCTTGTCCAACAGTCCCGCTCCTTCCATTTCACGGCTTTCCTGCAACAGGATGGCGGCGAGGCCAAGCTCCGCGTCCTGCGCGATCACTTGGTCGTGGCTGGCCTGAGCGAGCTCCAATGCTTTGGTCAGCGAGTCCTTCGGCGTGTCGCGCACGCCGGCATAGAGGAGCGCGTTTCCGCGGAGGAGCAGCGACTCGGCGAGCCGTCCCGCCTCGCGGGCCGCCGCCGACTGCGCGAAGGCGGCGTTCTGACGCCGCAGTCCGGCGAGCGCCGCGGCGAAATCGCCGTACTCCAGGAAGCCGAGGTCCTCGATCAGGGAGCCGCTCGGATCGAGGATCAGGAGCTGCGGCGAGCGCTTCCCGCGGAACCGCGCCAGATCGGGCAGGGACGCTTTCGCCGCGTCCGCGGTGGCCATCACGACGTCGGCGTAGAGGCTCTTCAGGGTCTCATGCGATTCGGAGGCGGCGAACCACTGCTCGGCGCGCGCGTCTCCGCGAAAGCCGCTGCGGAGATAGAGCACGATGATGCGGCCGCCGGCTTTCGCCGCGGCCAGCGCGGCATCGAGCGGCAGGAACTTCCCGGGCGGCGCCGACAGCACCGCAACGACCGGGGCAGGCGGCGGCGCGGCGGCGATACCGACGCCGCAGGCGGCCCCGCCCCACGCGCCGGTCGCCGGCTCGCCGGCGACGACGGCGATTTTTGCGTCAGGCCGGTGGCGAACCTGGAAGGTGATCCGCCAGTTCGGTTGCGCGGCGAGGTCGAGGTTGTCCATCCGCTTGATGATGCTGAACGGAGGCGCGCTCTCCGAGGTGACGGCGACGGCGAAACGGAGCGTCGCCGACTTCAGCGACGGCCGCAGGGCGTCGATCGGCGCGAGGCTCACGGTCGCTTCGACCTCGCTCTCGTCGCCTTTGAGCGGCCGCACAACGCACTGCACCGGCAGCTCGCCCCGCTCACCCTCTCCCCCCGGCCAGGGTCGTGGCCCGCGCCGTGTCGACCGCGTCGGGCGTGCCGGAGACGACCCACTGCTGCGCACGCACGGTCACGCCGGGCCGGCGCGACTTGATCTCCACGCGATGCACCTTGCCGTCGCGCGGACGGCGGACCTGATAGGCGATGGAGACGCGCTCGCCAATCGCGCCGAGGTCGGCGGGGAGGCGGCGCATGTCGGTGGCGACACTGCCGCCGCTCTCACGCGCCAGCTCATTGAGAGGGTCGAGCGGATGGAGGTTGGTGGACGTGAACGACGACACGCCGACCGATCCGCGGCCGGAGCTCGAGACATCGAATTCGGGGGCCGCAGTGGCCCATCCCGGGGCGACGGAGACGATGGTCCAGCCGGCGGCGGCGATGGTTCGGTTGATCTCCTGCTGGTACGGGGCGGCGCTGAGGCTGCGGAGAAAGCTCAACTGATCGGCGGCAACCAGCGGCTCATAGAACTCGAGACCGACATCGAAGCCGTCGGTGACTAGGAGCAGCGCGCGAAGGCGCTTCTGCTCGGCCGACGGATAGCGCGAGATCCACGACAGCAACGCGTTCTGCCGCGCGCGCAGCACGATCGATTCCTGGCGCGCGGACGTCAGCGCGCGCGCCCGCGCCGCTTGCGCCACTGCCGCCGAGGCGCGGGCCTTTGCTGCAGGGTCGCTGTTCATGCGCGCTGCTTGCGTTCCTGCCTCGACCGCCGAATTCCGGTCCTGCAGCAGATCCGTTCGAAGGCGAACGATCTCCGCATGGCCGGCGGCACCGTTCGCGAGGTCTTCGCAGGCCGCGCGCACGCGGGCGGCGTCGCCGGTGGCCGGAAGAACGACGTGCGGCGTCGGATCGTCCGCCACCACCTCCACGTCGCCCAGCCGCACCAGCATCTCCGCTTGCGCTGCGAGCGCCTTCATCGACGCGCGCAGGCCGTATGTCGACGAAAGTGTCTGCTGGACAAAGATGACGATCTGCCCGCGCTCTCGAGTCGCCGCGACGGCTGCCTCACCCGAAACCGGCTTTTCTGTAACCGGAAGCGAAACCGGGTGCATGTACTCAATGCCGATGATCTGCTGCTCGACGCCGTCCTCGAGGAGGATGAAGTCTTCCGGTTTCAGATCGTGGGGCACTTTGCCGCTCGCGTCGCGCACCACGGCGGGGATTTCGATCGCCGACACATCGATTCGCTCGCTGAATTGGCCGCGGGCCGGAAGGATCGTGACCAGAGCGAGGAGGACGGCCATTCGAGTCGAGAGGTTCATAGTTTTCTCAATCATTCATCGCGGGTAGTACGCCGACGGCGCGCGCACCACGAGGCCGCGGCGGCCGGGGACTGCGACGAAGATCTTCCGCGGCTCGGTCCTCTTCCTTGCGCTTCGCGAAACAAACGTAAGGGTATACGCGCCGCGAGTGTCGTCGCGCACCTGCTGGAAGAGCTTCGGCAGATCCTTTTGCCGCGGAAAGCGGATAAAAGCACCGCCGGTCCCTTCGCCCAGGCGGCGGATGTTCTGATCGAGCGTGACGCTCGCCGGCATCTGCACGCTCCCATATCCGGAGGTGACGTTGAACGATGCCCGCGAGCCGGTGTAGACCATGACGACGTAGACCGGCACGCCCACTTCGTGCGCGTACTGCAGCGCCGCCGCCGGCGCGGCGCGGCTGCCGGTATCGTCGCCGTCGGTGAAGAGCAGCAGGGCGCGCTTTCCGGGGACGGCGCGGATCTGGTCGAGGGAGAAGATGACGGCGTCCCACAGTGCGGTGGCGCCGTACGCGCGCATGTCGAAGATCGAGGCGCTGACGTGCTCGCGGTCGGCCGTCAGCGGCTGATAGAGCGACGGCGACTCGGCGAAGGAGACGACGAAGGTCTGATCGCCCTCGCCGAGCGAGTGCCGCAGAAACTCGGTGGCGTAGTCCATCACCGAGGACATCGCGTCGCGCATGCTGCCCGAGGCGTCGACGGCGATGCCGACGGTGATCGGCTCGTCCGCGCTGCCGTGCACCGCGACCGAAACCGGAACGCCGTCTTCCTTCACCACGAAGTCTTTCGACGTCAGCCCGGCGATGTTGCGGCCGTGGCGGTCCTGCACGATGGCGAACAGCTCCACGGCGTCGACGCGCACCACCTCCGCCGCCCCCTCCCCGTTGATCAGCTTCGCATCCTCGGCGGTCGCGCCGCTCGCGTCGCGGGCCACGACGCGGATGTAGCCAAACGCCCCTTTCGACGGCAGCGTCAGCTCGTGACGGAAGGGCGGTGCGGTCAGCGTGGCGAGTTTCTGCTCGTTCCAGTAGAGATCGATCGCGTCGAGGCGGCTGCCCTGCGGCACCCGCGGCTGCACTTCAATCACGGTCTTCGACTCGACGCTCGAATCGCGCGGGGCGACGATCTCCACGGCGAGGGCGTTGGAGCGCTCGTTGAGCGTCGCGGAATCCTCGCCGAGCGGCGTGTCGCGCGCGTCGAAGGCCACCGCCTTGATGGTGCGCACGCGCGGGAGTGCGCCGAGCGGAATCCTGGCCACGAACGGCGCCCGAGTGCGCTCGGCGATGCGCGCGCCGTCGAGATAGAACTCGACGCGCGCAGCGGACGCCGGCACGACCGCGGAGACTTCGACGACGCCCGCGAGCACAGCGCGGTGCGGGTAGAGGAGGCGCACGCCGCCCGCGGCGACGGCGGCCTGCACGTCGGACTCCGGGGCCGATCCGATCATCTCCAGGAAACGGCGCGCGGCGTCGGCCGGCGGCGACGGCTTCGCCGCCACGCGCCAGGCGTTTTGGTAGGCGTCGACGGCGCCGGGCTTGTCGCCGGCCAGTTTTCGTTGGTGGCCGAGAACGATCCAGGCCCGCGCGGCGATATCGTTGTTCGCCGGCTTGGCGATGACCTCATTCAGCAGCTCGACGGCGTAGCCGGAGTCGCCGTCGTTGGCCGCGATCGAGGCGAGGCTGATCGCGGCTTCCTGCACGATGACTTCGTTGTGATCGGCGCGCGCGAGCTCGAGCGCCTTCGTCAGAAGATCCTCCGGCGTGCGGACGACGCCGGCGTACAGCAGGCCGTTGCCGCGAAGGAGCAACGACTCGGCGATCCGGCCCGCGTCCCGCGCCGCCGCCCCCCGCGCGAAGAGCGGAGCCTGCCGGCGTAACTGCGCGAGGGTTGCCGCGAGCACGCCGTACTCGTGAAAGCCGAGGTCGTGGATTACCTCGCCGCCTGGATCGAGGATCAGCAGCGCCGGCGAGCGGCGATCGCGATACGTGGCCGCCGTGGCGACGACGACGTCGCCGAGGAGATCCTTCAGCGCCTCGTGCGAGTCCATGTGCGCGATCCACTCGTCGTTCTTCTTGTCGCCGAGTGTCCCGCCGCGAACGTAGAGGAGGACGAGGCGCCCGGCCGGCTTCGCAGCGGCGAGCGCCTTGCTGACCGGCAGCCACTCGATCGGTTGCGCATTCGCGGGCATCGCCACGAGGAGCGCGAGTAGCGCGCACCGCCCAATTTCGCGGACAGCGCTGTCCTCCATGGAGGAGAACAGGGCGCGCAAACCGGCGGAAATCGCTGGAAATCGCTGGCTCACCAATCGCATGCGGGCGAGACTGAAGCCATGGAGGTTCACGTGAAACGACTCGCCATTGGATTCGTCGCTCTCCTGATCGTCGCCGTTGCCGCCCCCCTCTCCGCCGCCGAACGAAACAGCGTCGTCGACGAGGTCATTCGGATGTGGAAGGCCAACGTGGCCGAGGACACCCTCATCCAATACGTGCAAAAGGCGGACGCGCGATTCACGGTCACCGCCGACGACGTCATCGACATGGCCGACGCCAAGGTCCCGCGCACGGTAATCAAGGCCGTGCTCGACGAAGCCGACGCGCGCGGCGACCGCAGCCGCGAAGAACGCCGCCCCGTCTACGTACCGCGCTACTACTCGTATGGTCCGTCGTACTACGACCCCTGGTACTACGACCCGTGGTACGCAGGACCGCGGTTCTCGATCGGTGTCGGGTTCGGCTACGGACGCTACTACGGCGGGCATTTCCGCGGCGGGCGCAGGCACTTCCGGCGGCACCGGTAGAGCGGTTGACGCATACTGCGTCGGTGCCGTCGTTCGAAGACACCCTGCGCGCGCTGAACGAGCTCAAAGCGGATGGCGTGATCAGTGAGTATGCGATCGCCGGTGCGATGGCGCTAGTGTTTTGGATCGAGCCCGTACCGACCTATGACCTCGACGTGCTGGTGTTTCTCCCCGAGCCGGCCGGTCCGATCGTTTCGCTCGAACGGATCTACGAGTGGGCGAGGAACCGAAACTATGGCATCGACAAAGAACACATCGTAATCGGCGGCATACCCGTCCAGTTTCTGCCGGCTCACAACAAGATCGCCGATGAAGCCATCGAAACTGCCGTCGCGATGCCATACGGCGACGTCAAGGTAAGGGTCGTCAGACCTGAATACTTGATCGCCCTCTATCTGGAGCCTTCGGCGAAGACCTTGAAGCGGCGCGAACGAACTGCCGCGCTCCTCGAATCGGGCAAGGTCGATTCCGCGGCGTTGCAAACACTCATGAATCGATTCAAACTGACTTTCTGATCATGCCATCTCGACCGACCCCCGAGCTCCTCGATTCGCTTCGAAAGTCGAAGCAGGACCTCCACGCCAGCCAGCGTGAACTTCCACTGCCGGAGAAGATCCGCCAGGTCCTCGCCTTGCAGAGAATCGACTATGCCGTGCGGTCCGCGCGCGGCGAGTTGCGGTCGTGGGAAACGCCGTGGGAAATCGAGCCCTAGCGCTTAGATCCCCGTCACCCGGATCACTTCCTCGAAGCTGGTCGTCCCTTCTGCGAGCTTCCGCAGCGCGCTCTGACGCAGGGTGCGCATCCCGCGCTTGATGGCCATGTCCTTGATCTTCAGGAAATCCTCGGAGCGGTCGATGAGGTCGCGGATGGCATTGTCGATGGGGAGGATCTCGAAGATGCCGGTGCGGCCGAAGTAGCCGGTGTTGCGGCAGCGGATGCAGCCGGCGCCCTCCTTGACGATGATCCGCTTCCCGACCGGCGCCTGCAGGTTGAGCATCCCCGCCTCATCGCCCGAGAGCGGCCGGTTGCGCTTGCAGTCCTCGCAGATTTTGCGCACCAGGCGCTGGGCCATCGCGCCGATCAGTACCGACGAAATGAGGAAAGGCTGGATGCCGAGGTCGACCAGACGCGTCACCGACGTGGCCGAATCGTTGGTGTGCAGCGTGGAGAAAACCAGATGCCCGGTGAGGGCGGCCTGCACGGCGTTCTGCGCCGTTTCGTCGTCGCGAATCTCGCCCACCATGATGATGTCGGGGTCCTGGCGGAGGATCGTCCGCAGCGCGGAGCCGAAGGTGATGCCGACCTTCGCCTGAACGGCGGTCTGGTTGAAGTCGTCGTGCACCATCTCGATCGGATCTTCGATGGTGGTGATGTTGATCTCCGGCGAAGCGAGCGACTTGAGCGCGGAGTACAGCGTGACCGTCTTGCCAGAGCCGGTGGGGCCGGTCACCAGGATGATGCCGTGCGGGCGGGAGATCCAGTCGCCGAACAGCTTCATCTCGTCCTCGTAGAAGCCGAGGCCGGAGAGGTCGCGCAGCAGGACGTCGGGGTCGAAGATGCGCATGACCACCTTTTCGCCGAACGCGGTCGGCAGGGTGGAGACGCGCAGCTCGATCTCTTTTCCTTCGCGCTCGGTCTTGATGCGGCCGTCCTGCGGGCGGCGCTTCTCGGCGATGTCCATGCGGCACATGGTCTTGAGGCGCGAGGTGATGGCGAGGTTGACCAGCTTCGGCACGCGCTGGATCTCGTGCAGCACGCCGTCGATGCGGAAGCGGATCATGGCGTGCTCGCGCTTCGGCTCGATGTGGATGTCCGAGGCGCGCGAGTCGTAGGCGTGCTGCAGCAGGTAGTCGACGGCGTTGACGATGTGCGCGTCGCTGGTCTCGATCTCCGCGCCCGATTTGAGCTTGACGTACTGCTCGAGGTTGGAGAGATCGATGGCGCCGCGGCCGAGGTCGCGCTCGGCCTTGGTCACCGAGGCGCGGAAGCCGTACTGCTCGGTGATGACGCCCATGACGTCCGATTCCGACGCCACCACCACCTCGATGTCCTGCTTGACCATCTGGTGGTAAGTGTCGAAGGCGACGTTGTCGAACGGGTTGACGACGGCGACGATGAGCTTCCCGTCGCGCACGGCAACCGGAACCATCTTGTGCTTGCGCGCGAACGGACGGGAGATCTTCGTCTCGATCATCTCCACGTCGAGCTTGAGCGGGTCGATCTTGAAGAACTTCAGGTGGGCGTCCTCGGCGATGAGCCGCGCCAGGAGAAAGTCGTCGATGCGGGTGCCGCTGCCGCTGGCGTCGGTGAGGTTCATCGCCGCCAGCGCCTTGAAGGGGCTGGTCTCGTCTTCGGCGCGCATTTTCGAGCTGCGGGCGTGGGCGCGGTGCTGGCGGTCGACGGCGTCGATGTCGGTGCGCTGCTTCTCGTCGACGAAGCCGGCGTTGAACAGCAGCTCGCCGAGGTACGAGACGGTGATCTCGCGCGCCTTGCGTGGGGAGGTGATGGGGGTGACGGTCATGTCTGCAGGGTGAATGATGCAGGATGTAGGATGAATTCCGCCATGCAAATGCAAACCGATCCGAGCAAGATCTTTCCGCCCATCCCGTCCGGTCTTTCCCTCCCCTTCTAACTACGCCTCGGTCAACGCGATCTGGGTCTACTACAAGGTGAGTCCGGAGAAAGTGGCGCCGTACCTCGAGAACATCGCGCTCCAGCCGGCGCTGTTCGACGGGCAGGCGATGGTGCTCCTTCACTTCCAGCGCTACACGGGATTCATTTCCGGTCTGCTCTCGGCGGTCAACAAGGTGCAGCTCAATATCGTCGCCTACCCCACCGTGCTCGCGGCGCAGGCGCCGGCGATCTCGTTGGCCGATTTTCTGGCCGGCGGCGAGCAGACCAAGACCATCGGCGCCTACCGGCTGTACGTCCCGGCGGACAACCCGTTCGCGGCGAAGGCCGGCAACGAGCTGTTCAACGAGCCGACATTCGTCACGACGTTCACCTACAAGGTTCCGGACATCAATGATCCGACGCAGGCGAGTTGGGACTTGGCCTGCAACGATCCCAGCGATCCAACAGAGTTCATCTTCACCCTGCACGCCGGCGCGCGGCCGCCCGCTCTCGCCACCAGCGCGATGTCGCCGATCATGCAGTACACGCGCGATCCGCAGGGGCGCGTCTTCGCGTATAGCTGGAACGTGTTCGGCGCCGTCCAGAGCGCCCTTCTCCAGGAAGGCGGCCCGACGCTCCAGTTCGGCCGCAGCCGTCATCCGATGTGCGCCGCGATGCAGGGACTGCTCGACGGCGTGCCAGCCGTCGGGATGCAGACGTTCGAGACGCCGCCGGTCGGCACCAGCACGCGGGGCTACCTCATTCAGCCGGAGACGTAGATCCATCGCTGGAGCGAAATCCCGCCGGCGAGCCGGCGGCAGGTCGTCCCGTTTTTCGCCGCGATGCTCGCGCCGAGCCCTTAGAGCTTGACCTTCTGGATCGCGGTGCCGATGTCGCGCGACAAGTCGTCGCGCAGCGTCACCGCCAGCGTGTACTCGCCGCGGTCGAGCTTCATGCTCATCTTGTAGTGGAAGCTGTCGGCCAGGGCCTTCTCCCGCAGGTTGGCGGGAACGACGATGTCCTTGGTCAAGTGATGGAACCCGACGTTCTTGCCGCTGCGGTCGAAGATCGAGAGGTAGACGTGCACACGGCCGTTGTACGCCGCTCCCGATTCGCCGCCGAGGAAGGTGATGTTCTTCATCGGCATGGAGGCGGTGAATCCCACCGCCGGCTTCCCGTCGGGAGTGGTCGCGGGTGAGACCTGCAGCGACACCGGGACGGCGTTCGACAGCTGCAGCGTCGAGACGCGAAGCTGGAGCAGTTCCTGAAGCTGCTGCTCGGGCGTCAGGTCGAGGTACCCCTTCCGGTGCGTAAGGCGATAGCCGGGCTGCTTCAAACGCACGGTGATGGCGTGATACTGACCGTCCTCCGGGTGCGTCGGCCGGTAGCCGAGCGAGTAGTAGTGCGACGAGCTCGTCTCCGCCAGATCGAACGAGTCGCGCACGCGGTTGGAGGTGAGATAGAGCCCGCCCGTCCCCGTGGCGATCTTGAAGTTCGACGAGTCGTTGTCGCCGACGTCGATCGGGTCGTTCATCTTGACCTGGCTCATCGCCGACCCGGGCGGCCGAGAGTTCTGGGGATCCCTGTGGACCTTGGGGAGGGTAGGGCGGTTGAAGCCGGCCGAGCCGTTCTCCACGTCGAACTGCGGACCCAACGAGCCACGGGTGCGCGCGGCGATGACGTCGATGCTCACGTCCACCGCGTTGGCTTCCTGGACCACGCCTTCCAACAGCTTCTGGATCTCGCGCCGGGCGTCATTGACCTCGCCGTCGCCGCCCTTCTTCTCATAGGCGGTGAAGGTGGTGTTGAGTTGCATGCCGCCGCTGATGAGGAACATCACCTTCTTCCCCGTGCTCTGGCCATACGCGCGCGTAGCTTCCACGATGCCCTTGACGGTGCTCAGCGCGCTTTGCGCGCCGCGCTGGGTCTGCTCGCGGTTGGCGAAGCCCACGCCTCCCTCGTAGTCGTAGCCGTCGCGAGCCTGATTGCGGCGGAGCGAATCGGAGAGCAGATCGCGCCGCAGGTCGGTCATGCCGACCCTGGCCGGAGTGTTCCGCACCTTCTTCAGCGCTCCTTTCAGGGTGGCCTTGTCGCTGGTGAACGGCTGCAGCAGTTCGAAGCGCTCGCCGATGATGCCCACCGACCACTCCGCATCCTGCCCGATGCTCTCGTCCGCGAACTTCTCGAACGTCAGCAGGGCCTCGTCGCGATCGCGCTTCTCGATGTTGTTGTTGTCCACCACGATCGCCACCCGGCGGTGGAAGCGGGCGTCGGGCTGGGCCTGACCATCCGGCGACGAGCGCACGCCCGCCTTCTCCACGATGCGGAAGTGGGTGACCTCTTGCGGCTTGCCGTCCTCCAGCACTTCGAAGTCCGCGGCACCCAGCCCGAGGTATGGCTTCCCGTCGGAGTCGGAGACGTGCGCGTCGACGTTGATCACCCGCACGTCGAGCTTCGCGCTCGCGCCGGGGACGCCGGGGCCGTCGACCTGCATGGCGAGCAGCGGAACCCCGAGAACGAGGGACACGGCGAGGTACCGCTTCAGCAGAGACGACATGCGTTCTCCTTGTGAATTGCGGTGATCATCCTCCCTCATCGCACTTCGAGCAAGAACCCCTTCAGGTACTCCCCTTCCGGGCAGTAGATCGACACCGGATGGTCGGCGCCGGCGGTGAGGCGGCGGACGATGGACATGCGGCGCCCGGCGTCGAGCGCGGCGGCGAAGATGACTTTCTGGAACAGATCGAGCGACATGTGTCCGCTGCAGGAGAAGGTCATCATCAACCCGCCCGGCTCGAGCAGCTTCATGGCGAAGAGGTTGACGTCCTTGTAGCCGCGGGCGGCACGATCGACCTCCGCGCGCGACTTGGCGAACGCCGGGGGATCGCAAACGATGAGATCGAATCGCCCGCCGGCCTGGCGGACGTACTGGAAGGCGTCGGCGACGACGAAGCTCGCGTCGACGCCGTTGAGCTGGTGGTTCGTGCGCGCCAGCTCAATCGCCGCGGCGGAGATGTCGACGTTCTCCACCGACGCCGCGCCGCCCGCCGCCGCGTAGACGCCGAACGCGCCGCTGTAGGCGAAGAGATTGAGCGCGCGCCGGCCGCCGGCGAGCGTGCGCGCGAGGGCGCGGTTGTCGCGCTGATCGAGGAAGAACCCCGTCTTCTGCCCCGACGGCGGCTCGACGCGAAATCGGAGGCCGTTCTCGAGCACCGTCGCCGTCGGGTCGCCGTCGCCGATCGACTCCGCGGCTGTCGGAAGCTGCTCGAGCTTCCGCGCCGGGATGTCGTTCTTGAAGTAGATGACCCGCGGCGCGAGCCGCTGCTGCAGCGCGTCGACGATCAGCGGGCGGATGCGCTCGATGCCGGCGTTGGCGATCTCCACGACCACCACGTCGTCGTACAGATCGACCACCAGCCCGCTCAGCTCATCCCCCTCGGCGTGAATGAGCCGCACGGCATTCGTCTGCGCGCTCCGGATCGACGCGCGGCGGGCGATCGCCGCGTCGATGCGCGCGCGGATGACGTCCGCGGTCAGCTCGTCGTCGCCGAAGGTCAGCGCACGAAGGCGGATCTGCGAGTGCAGAGAATGAAATCCCGACGCCATGCGGGTGCCGCGCGCGTCGACCAGATCGGCGATCGCCGCATCCTCCGGCCCGCTCTCCCGCCCGATCGCCCCGGTGAAGATCCACGGATGGCGATTGGAGACCACGCGCTCCTTGCCCGGCTTGAGCGTCAGGATGCGCCGCTGCTGGGAATCGAATTCATTCATGCCGCGCGGCACTATAATCCGGCGAAATGGCCCGCACCCGTACCCGAGAGTTCCACACCCGCTGCCAGGAAGAAGTCTACCGGCAGGTCAAATCGCACCTCGACGCGCTGACCGACGAGCACTTCGACGATGCCGAGCATTGCGACTTCTATCTGAAGTACGGCTCCACGGTCCTGGAGATCTCCATCGACCCGTTCGAGGGAGACGACGCCGTCATCGAGGTGCTCGCCTTCTGCGTGCAGGGGGTCGAGCCGTCGTTCGAGCTCATGCGCGACCTGCTGCGGTTCAACTCCGAGGTGCCGCTCGGCGCCTTCAGCATGGTCGGACAGGACATCTTCTTCTCGCACTCCTTCCTGGGCCGCCAACTGCCGCCGGAGCAGTTGATCGCGTCGCTGCAGACTGTGGCCACCATCTCCGACGAATACGACGAGAAGCTCGTCGCCAATTACGGCGGGGAAACGGCCATCGATTGCGTCCGCGGACAGGTGCGGAAAACGTCGACGGCCGCGGCGCGCAAAGCTGACGACAACTGATGAAGGCGAGCGGCACACCACTTGCTGTTTGAACCCCACATGATCCGGCGGAGGGGATTTTCGTACGCGGCGCTCGCGCTCGTGGCCGTGCTGTTGGCCGGCTGCACCGGCGGCACCGAGGGAAGCGCCGCCGAGGAGCCGGTACCGCAGAAGAACCCGATTGCCGCCGAGAACGCGCCGGCCGGGCAGCCGCGGACCGATCCGCGGCAGGAACTGAAGTCGATCAATCGCGCCATCCCCATCTACGCAGGCGCCAGATATCGCGATGACCTGACGCGCCGCGACGCCGTCTCCATTCGCAGTCAATACGGCCCGCAGTCGGAGGTCTATACCCTCGCCACCAACGACTCGTATCCGCAGGTCTACCACTACTACATGACGTATCTCGCGCAGTTCAGGGCGCATCCGGCAAGGCCGCCGTATCCTCCCGAGCAGGATTGGCGTACTCTCGAAGTGCAGCTCAATCAAGCCATGCAGGATCCGTTCATCCCCGGCGACACCCTCAAGCCCGGCGACCCGCAGATCACGCTGCAGGTCGTGGAGACCGAGGCGGAGCCGAAGACGGTGATTCGATACATCGTCACGCCGCCGGCCGCGGGCGCACAGGTGGCCGCCGGCAGTTCGCAGTAACCAGCGATGTACCCCTGGCGCCGCATCCTGATCCCGACCGATTTCTCGACGGCCTCGGAATGGTCGTTCGATACCGCCATCCACATGGCGGGCTCCACCGGCGCGGAGCTCGTCATCCTCCATGTCCGAAGCACGTGGGGCTCGCAGCCCGACAAGCTCCGCTTCCCCGCTGATGAATCGCTTTACGCGTACGCCGAGGAGTACGAGCTCGAAAAGCTGCGCGACCACCTGCGCCGCGCCAACGCCACGATCCAGGCGCGCCTGGTGGTGCGCAAAGCGCCGCATCCGGGAGAAGAGATCTGCCGTGTGGCGAAGAGCGAGGGGGCGGACCTGATCGTCATCGCCACCCACGCTCGGCACCACGTGGCGCACCTGATCATCGGCTCGACCACCATGCAGGTCCTGCACGAACCGCCCACGCCGGTGCTGGCCATCCGCTACGGCACGCCGCGCCGCCGCGCGCTGCGCCGCATCGTGGTGCCGGTGCACTTGCGGCAGACCTCGACCGCCGCGGCGGAGCTGGCGGCGGCGATGGCGGGGAGGGAGGGATCGGAGGTGCGCCTCCTCATCGTCTGCAGCGATGCCGACCGAGCCGCCGCCGAGACGCGCCTCGACGAGGTGACGCGGCTATTCACCGCCGCGCCGAAGCGGGCCGTCGTGCGCGGGAAGGACATCGACGCCGAGATCGTCCGCTACACGGAGTCGTCGGAGGCCGACGCGCTGTTCCTCAACGCCGCCGCTCACACGCTGAGCGATCTGAAGCAGGAGATCATCCGGCAGGTGTCGACGCCGGTGATGGTCGTCCCGACCTGATCACCTAATTCTGGAAGGTAAAAAAATCTTTTGTGAAGGGGGTAGGGATTTCCCTGTCTGGCGACACTCCTAGCATAGGGAACCTTTATGAAGCTGGTGTCTGCTAGGAGAGAGGTCGCCGGGACGGACCCGGCGACAGAGATCATCACGCTTTCGCGGCAACATGCCGCGTTTCTCGACCATGTTTCCCACGGAATCAACCCACAGATGCCCGAGGTGTTCGGATGGCCACACGCAATTCGAACGATCCTCGACCGCATCGAGGCGAGCGGAATCGACCTGACGGAGGCGAGCAGTGAACGAGACATCGCTCGCCTGGCGGCAGCCGAGCTCCGCGCGCAATCCCGGAGGCGAACAGTGACCTAACGCGCCGCTTTACGTTTGCCGGACGAGCCGGTCAGCAGTTCAACGAGCGTATCGATCGAATCGGCCTGGGAAAGATCGATCCCGCTCTGGAACGCCGCCTCGATCAGGCCACGGATGATTTCGGCCCGGCTGATCGCCTTGCCATGCTTCAGCCGGATGTCGATGGCCAAACGATCGAGATAAGCCACATGGCGGTCCAGAAGGACGACGGTGATCTTCGCCCAGGGTTCGGTGTGTACGATGGGACGTCCTCGGTTGCTTTTGACTGGATTCACACGCTCTCCTTAAATGCTTTCACTGGGGAAAGACGGGGACAGTGTACCTCCGTCCGGGATATCGTGTCCATCCCTATTGAAAAACTGAACGGCTGACAGGAACGGTTCCGGACCGGACGGGGAGTCGCGCGGACATCTTAACAGACCGCATCGCGCTTCCGGCCGCGCGCCCTCTCGACCTTCAACCTTCGCCGCCCTACCGCGTGGTTTCCGATCCCGTCGGCGCGAGGATGTCGCCGCTGTAATAGCGGCCGTCCGCGGAGGCGAGGAAGACGTATGATGGCGCGATCTACGCGGGCTGCGCGGGCCACTGCCAGAACGTGTCGCTGCCGAACTTCCGCACGTGCTCGCGATCGAGCGTGGCCGGAATCAGCGGCGTCCAAACCGCCCCGGGAGCAACGCAGTTCACGCGGATCCCCTTCTCCGCCAGGTTCGCGGCGAGCGAGCGGGTGAAGACGTGGATGGCCCCCTTGGTGGCGGCGTGTCGAGACGGCCGAACTGCTTGAGCGCCTTATCGACGAAAGCGCCGGCATTCGGCGCGGCGCTCCGCGAAGTAGCCGGTGGCGACGTCGGCGCCCTCGCGGGCGAAGGCGATGGCCACCGCGCGGCCGATGCCGCTGTCGCCGCCGGTGATGATGGCGGCCAGACCGCGCAGTTTGCCAGCGCCCTGATAACTCTTCTCGCCGTGATCGGCGTGCGCGCCGTGACGAGTGCAATTAGGATTCCGCCATGCGCATCCTCGCCATCGCCCTCCTGTTCGCCGCCACCCTTCACGCCGAGGAGCGCCCTCGGCTTCGCGACCTCGGCGCGACGATCGGCACGCTCCCCACCGGCCCACTCAACGCGATCACCGACGTCGACGGCGTGCGCGTCGGCCACACCACGATCGTGCGCGGGGAGAACGTCCGCACCGGGGTCACGGCCATCCTGCCGCACGGCGGGAACCTCTTTCAGGAGAAAGTCGCCGGAGCGGTCTTCGTCGGCAACGGCTTCGGGAAAATCGCGGGGACGACGCAGGTCGAGGAGCTGGGCGAGATCGAGACGCCGATCGTGCTGACCTCCACGCTGGCCGTGCCGCGCGTGGCCGACGCGGTCATCGACTTCATGCTGGCGCTGCCGGGCAACGAACAGGTGCGCTCGATCAACCCGCTGGTCGCGGAGACGAACGACGGGCGGCTCAATGACATCCGCGCGCGGCCGATCGCGCGCGACGACGTCCTGCACGCAATCAAGACCGCGAGCGGCGGGGCGGTGGAGGAAGGGGCGGTCGGCGCGGGAACAGGAACCATCGCCTTCGGATTCAAGGGCGGCATCGGGACGTCATCGCGCCGCATGCCGAACGGCTACACCGTCGGCGTGCTGGTGCAGACGAACTTCGGCGGCGATCTGACCATCGCCGGCGTGCGTATCCCAGGCCCCGTGTCGAAATCGACGGGCGGCTCGTGCGTCATCGTCATCGCCACCGATGCGCCGGTCGACGCGCGCAATCTGAAGCGCATCGCCAAGCGCGGAATCATGGGTTTCGCGCGAACCGGCGCGTCCGGCGACAACGGCAGCGGCGACTACGCAATCGCCTTCTCCACCGCCCATCGCCTCCGCCACGGGCAGACGGAGCCGCGCACGCTGACGCTGCTCCCCAACGACGCGGTCTCCCCGCTGTTCCTCGCCGCGATCGAGGCCACCGAGGAGGCGATCGTCAACTCCCTGCTGCGGGCGACGACGGTCACCGGCAATGGGCGGACCGTCGAAGCGCTCCCGATCGAGTCCACCAAAGAGTTGCTGCGGGCGCACGGCGCGATCCGCTGAACCGGACCATCCTTTGCACAAGAGAGGGCCGGAGGTTAGACCGATGGCGAAACGACTCTTGGTTGCTCCTATTGCACTTCTCTTTGTGCTCGGCCTGGCCGGATGCGCGTCATCCGGCGGATCGAGCGTGTCGATCGAGGAGGAATGGCGGGTTGGACAGCAGATGGCGGATCAGGTGGCGCAGCAGGTCCGCTTCGTCAACGACCCCGTGGCGAGCTCATACGTTCGCGCGGTCGGCGAGCGGATTCATGCGCAGACGCCGATGGCTAATCTGCCCTTCACGTTTCACATCGTCGACGACCCGGACATCAACGCGTTCAGCGTGCCGGGCGGCCACGTCTACGTGAACCGCGGGCTGGTCACAACGGCCAACAAGGCGGACGAGCTGGCCAGCGTGCTGGCGCACGAGATCAGCCACAACGTAGCGCGGCACGTGGTCAAGCAGTTCGAGCGTCAGCAACAGATCAGCGCGGTCGGGAGCATTCTTCTGGGACAGGAGCCCGGCCAATTGCAAGCGCTCGTGGCGCAGATCATCGCCGGCGGCGCCATGGCGCGCTTCAGCCGCGCCGACGAGAAGGAAGCCGACGAGCTCGGCCTGCGATTCATGACCGCGGCCGGCTACAACCCGCAGGGAATGGTCGACATGTTCCGCAATCTGATGGCGGCTGACAAATCCCAGCCCGGCAAGGTGGCGCAGTTCTTCATGAGTCATCCGTTGACGCAGGACCGCATCAACGACATCCAGGGCCGCATCGGCGGAATGGCCAGCAGCTCCGGCCTGATCACCGACGAGCCGGAGTTCCGTGAAGTGAAGAACCGGCTGCGCTAGGGCCGCCGTTCGTCCATCGGCGCGTCGACCACCAGGTC
This sequence comes from Candidatus Gilichinskyi gelida, assembly GCA_038040385.1. GTDB lineage: Bacteria > Acidobacteriota > Thermoanaerobaculia > Gp7-AA8 > Gp7-AA8 > Gilichinskyi > Gilichinskyi gelida. The sequence continues at coordinate 257,150 of JBBPII010000001.1, read as the reverse complement.
GACGTCGCCGTGGACGGGCGCTGACGCCGCCTGCGGCAGCAGCCAGCGCAACAGCAGCGGCGTCATGAGCGTCGTCAGCATCACCATTGTCGCCAGCGCGCTGTAGAGTCCCGCGCTCAGCAGCTTCGCCGACAGCCCGATCTGCGCGAAAATCAGCCCTACCTCGCCGCGCGGAATCATCCCCACGCCGATCACGCTCCGCCGCAGGCCGCGCCGCGGCACGCTGTAGCCGGCGAGTAGCTTTCCGACCACGCCGACGGCGGTGAGGACCAGCGCGATCAGCAGGAACGCGCGCGTCTCGGCGCGAAACGGATTGAGCGCGCGGAGGTCGACCGCCGCGCCGACGGCGACGAAGAAGATGGGGACGAAGAACTGTCCGATGTCGTGCACTTCGCGCTGAATCACGTCCGCCTTGTCGCACCGCGCCAGAACCAGTCCCGCGGCGAACGAGCCGATGATGATCGCCGAGCCGACCTGCTGCGCGAGATACGCCAGGAAGAAGGCGAACATCATCGAGGCGAAGAAGAGGCCGCGCGCCATGTTGATGCGTTGGACCAGCCGGATGATCGTCGGCGCGAGGCGCGAGCCGATGACGATGGCCAGGACGACGAAGCCGACCGCCACCAGCGAAACGCGCGCGATTCCCGCCACGGTCAGCTCTCCCCCGCCGGCCAGCGTGCCGACGAGCGTCAGCAGCACCAGGCCGATGATGTCGTCGACGACGGCGGCGGCGAGGACGACCTGCGATTCGTCGTCGTGCAGGTGGCCGAGGTCGGAGAGGACGCGGGCGGTGATGCCGACCGAGGTCGCCGTGAGCGCGGCCCCGAGAAAGATGGAGACGATCTTCGAGTAACCGAGGAGGAGTCCCACCGCGGCGCCCCCGGCGAATGGCAGGGCCACCCCGACCACCGCCACCACCGCCGCCGAGCCGCCGACCGACAACAGCTTGCCGAGATCGGTCTCCAGGCCGATGAGGAAGAGAAGGATGATCACGCCGAGCTCGGACAGCAGATGGATGGTGGTGTCGTGCGGGTCGACCAGGCGGAGGCCGGAGACGCCGACCACGATGCCGCCGATCAGCTCACCGAGGACGGCGGGCTGGCCGATGCGCTTGGCGAGCTCGCCGAAGAGCTTCGCGGCGGCGAAGATGGCGATGAGGGCGAGAAGGAACTGCGCGATCATCACGGCGCGCGGATGATACCCGCCCTCACCCGGCCCTTCGCTACGCTCAGGGCCACCCTCTCCCGCACGCGGGAGAGGGGACTTAGATGTCCTTCTCCCGCGTGAGCGGGAGAAGGTGCCCCTGAGCGCAGCGAAGGGGCGGATGAGGGGGTTAGAACAACTCGTCGATCGGGCGGTACGTCCCGTCCTTGGCGAATGGCACGTACTCGAAGCCGCGGCCGAGCGGATCGTCCTTCCGGACGGTGGTGTAGTCGATGCCGAGGGCCGAGTAGAGCGTGCAGGTGACGTCCTCGGGGCGGACGTCGCGGTTGGCGCTCCATCCGTACTCCACGACGTCCTTGCCGGTGTCGTTGGTCTTACCGATCACCTGGCCGCCGCGGATGCCCCCGCCCGCCCACACGGTGGTCATGCGGAGGGCGTGATCGCGTCCCTGCTGGTTGTTCAGGGGGCCGGTGGTGCGTCCGAACTCGCCGGTAATGACGATGATGGTCTCGTCGAGGAGCGACTTGCCGCTCCCCTCGCCCGGCAGGGCGCGGAGGTCGGTCAAGAGAGCGCCGAACGCGGAATCGAACTGCTTTCCTTGCGTGAATAGACTGTTGCCGGCCGCCGCATAGATGTTGTTGTGGTGATCCCAACCGCCGAGGGTGGCTTGCACGAAGCGCGTTCCCTTGCGCGCGCCGACAAGGTTGCGCGCCACGATCAGCGAGTCGCCGAACCCCGTCGCGCCGTAGCGAGTGCGCTCTTCGGTGGTGAAGCTGAAGAGCTGGTTGATACCGGGCGCCTGCATGAGCGCCTTCGACTGGACGTAGAAGTCGTCGGTGTCGAGGGTGATCTTGCCGAGCGCACCGGTGGTGCGGTTGGTGTCGAGCGTCTGCAGCAGGTTCCACCGATCGTTGAAACGCGCGGCGCCGTCGGGATGGTTGAGCGTGGCCAGGCCAGTCGCCGACGGCTGCACCAGGAACGGCGCGTACGCCGCCGCGAAGTAGCCCGAGCCCGGGATGCCGTTCGAGTTGAGGGCGATGAACCCCGGCAGGACGTCGCCGGCAGTGCGCGACACCTGCGATTCCAGCGACACCACCGCGCCGATGTGCGGGGCGATCGAACCGGTGGCGCCGCTCGGGTTGCGCGAGATCTGCGCCCAGTCGACTCCGAGTTGGTGCACCGCCGCCCACGACAGCCCGGAACGGACGAAGCTCAATCGGTCGAGATGCTTCGAAGTCTCGGGCAAGAGACCCTGCGGAAAGCGGATCGTGCCGCCGTTGAAGCTGGTCGGCGCGAACGCCGCCGGCGTCCACGCGCCTTCTTTGAGGTCCCACATATCCGTGTTGCTCGAGGCGCCGTTGAGGAAGATGAAGATGGCGTTCTTCGCCGTCTGGCGGAGGTAGACGTTCGGCGCAACGGTGGCGCCATGCAGGAGGCTGGGGCTGAGGACGTCGGCGAAATACGACGCCACGACGCTGGTGCCGGCGATCTTGAGGAAGCGCCGCCGGCTGAAGCCGGGTCCGAGGGCCGGTCCGCTCGCCTTGCTGCAGGTCGGGCACTCGATGGTGCTTTTCGGAAGCTTCGGTCTACGCATGATGTGCTCTCAATTGAACAAGAACTCGAGCGTGTTGAGCAGCGCCCACTGCAGGTCCTCGGTCTTCTGGCCGAGCGTCCCGCTCCTGAGATAGGCCACCGCCTGCGCCTTCTCCGTTTCGGTCGGATAGCGCGACAGCGTCGAGAGGTACATCGTCTCGGCGATCACCGCCGGATCGGTCGACGCCGCGAGCGTCTTGGCCACGGTGGTGTTCGCAGTCGTGCGGCGGATGCGCGGGATGACGATGGTGCCGTCGTTCATCATCGCCAGCGCCTGCACGATCGAGGCGTCCGTGTCGCGCGGCTCGTCGTCGCGGTTCCCGCGGCCGAACTGGTCGAGGAACCGGCTCTGATTGCCGCCTCCCTCGAGCGTGTCGGGGAGCTTCATGGCCAACGGCACGACGGTGGCCGCGGTGCCGGTGACGGTGTAGGTGATCGGCATGCTCGTCGCGGCGGTGACGGCGTCGAGGACCTGCTCCGCCATCAGGCGGTGCGGGAGGTGGCGCGCGAAGTACGGCGTCCACGCCTCATTCCACGCCGTCGCCGTGTACCGCGTCGAGAGCTGGTACGCGTTGGAGACGGCCATGGTGCGGATCAGCCACTTCAGGTCGAACTTGTTGGCGATGAACTCCGTCGTCAACTGCTCGAGGAGCGCGGGATGGGTGGCCTGCGTCGACAGCTTACTCATGTCGATGTTGTTGGTCGGCTCGATCAGCCCCAGGGCGAACATCTCTTTCCAGATGTAGTTCACCGTCGCCCGCGCGAACTGCGGATGCGCGGTGAGGATGCGCGCGTATGCCACGCGCCACTCCTCCCCTGTCCGCGGACCCTCACCGGTCAGGAAAAAGACCGGTGGGACCGTGTTCTGCCCGTTGACCACGACGCGGGGCGACTTGTTGCCGGACACGGTGTTGAGCGCGTACTGGCCGTTCGGAGTGCTGCTCACGGTCATCGACTGCGCGCCCACTGTCGTCCTGGCCTGCGTGCGGGTGAAGAACGCCGCGTTGCCCCAGAAGTCGTAGCGCGACCTCCCCTTCAGGTAGGTGTTGACCGACTCGAGGTGCGCCAGGCCGTTGTGGCAGGAGATGCAGAGCACCGGCATGCCGAGGAACTTCTCGCCGGAGTGCGATGCGAGATTGTCGTAGGTGTCCTGGATCGGGCCGTTCGGCTGGATCTGCCGCACCCAGTAATTCGTGCCGCCGGTGGCGTCGGCGTAGCTGTCGCCCGTCGCGCTGAGAATCTCGCGCACCATCTGGTCGTACGCCTTGTTGGCCGTGATCGAGTCCCAGATGAACTTGTAGTAGGCGTTGCGGCCCGGCGGATTCTCCCGCGAGTTCGTGCTCTGCCGGACGTTCTGCACCAGATCGCCGAACCACAGCGTCCAGCGGTCGACGTAGCCGTCCGAGGCAATCAACTGATCGATCATCTTCGTCCGCTTATCGGGCGCCGGGTCGGCGAGGAACGCCTTGATCGCCGCCGTGCTCGGGATCTGTCCCGTCAGGTCGAGGGTGACGCGGCGGAGGAACTCTGTGTCGGAAGCGATGGGCGCCGGCGCGATGCCGTCCTTCTGCATCTTCCCGAAGATCTCGGTGTCGATGAAGTTGACTGCGGTCGGGTAGATGACGTCGGACTTCGCGGGCGGCGTCACCGCGCGGCGGCGCCCACTTGGCGCGACCGCCTCGGCTGTCACGGAGAGCTGCTGGTAGACCGATGCGAGACTGCGATTCAAGCGGAGGGTGGAGGTGGACGCCGGGCACGTTTGCTTCTCGGCCCCGAGGAGCATGGTCGGCGCGATGACCACTGCGGCGAGCCAACTTCGTTTCATGGCGGGTTTGACGCGGAACATGAGTATACGTTTACCGTCGGCGCGGCGCATGCCTTGTGATGGGGGCCACGTTTTCCAAAAGTGGTGCGTGTCAATGGACCGGCACGATCTCAAAGTCGTGAAGCTTGCGGATGTCGATCGACATCTCGCCGTCCTCGTCCCGCATGTTGAACATGCTCTTGAACTTCGCGCCCCACACCACTTCGTCGCCGGTGTACGACGAGCGGGCGTGCACGTTCTGGGAGAAGGTCTCGTCGAAGCCGTTGAGCAGGATCAGAAACTCCGCGTCGCTTGTGCGCAGCATCTCCTCGGTCATGCCGCGCAGGGGACTGAAGTCGTCGATGGGATGGACGATGGTCCAAGCCAGCGGAAAGAACGCCACGCGGTCGCGCTCCAGCTTGAGCGGCAGGAACTCGCGGTCGGCGGCGGAGAGTCCGTCGCGCTTGCGGCGGGCCAGCATCACCTTCGCCTCCAGCTCCACGAGTTGATTGCTCCGCAGGTTGACGATGCGGAACATGAAGGCGGTCTTGTCGCGGTAGGGCGAGATGAGCGCACAGTCGCTGAACATGATCTGCGCCGTCGGCCGTGCGAAGCGCGCGAAGACGATGCCGGCGATAACCGCGAATCCGAGCAGGCCGACGAGCGACTCGATGGTGACCAGCACGTTCGCCGCGACGTTCTGCGGCGCGATGCTGCCGTAGCCGATGGTGGCCAGGGTGTGCACGCTGAAGAAGAAGGCGTCGCGGAACCGCAGCGCGGCCGGCTCGCCCTCGAAGCTGGTCAGCGCGTGCGCGCCCGCCGCCACGTACAGCGCAGCGAAGAGCGCGTTGAGGAAAACGTACGTCGCGACGACGTAGCTCAGAAAGCGCGGCCAACTGATGGTCAGAAAGTAGTGGTAGACGGAGAGCGACTGCCAGAACTCCAGACCCTCGCGCCGGACGTTGAACGTGCCGTCGCGGTTGAGGAGCCGCTTGCGGCTCTCGCGCGCCACGAGCGAGCCAAAGCCGAGGTCGAGATTGGGGTCCTGATCAGGGACTGGGCGGGGTTCGAAAGCGGTCACGCGCCGATTCTAGCTCGCAGCTAGCTGCTAGCTGCTAGCCGTGCGGAATCAGCGACGCGGCGATCAGCAGCACCAGCACCACCAGCACCGCCAGCGAGATCCACATCGCCTGCATGGTCGGCTTGTGCATGTTGACGTTCGCCCGGCGCTCGCCGAGGAGAAACTGGAGGTACTCGATGCGCGGTTTGAAGCTGCCGACCTTCTCCTCGATGTCGGGATAGATCACCTGATTGATCTCCGGAACGATCACCACGGGGATGAACGTCGCGCCGAGCTCGCGGGTGACGAACGACGACAACAGCTCGTTGTGCGGCTGGTCGCCCTTCGCCACCAGGCAGTGGTAGACGGTGGTCGACTGCAGCACCGACAGCGCCTTCTGCGCCGTCCCCTTCGCCTTGTAGGTGTGTACGACGCTCTCGGAGGTCTGCTTGAGAATCCCCTCGTCGAGATTGTCGACGCGGGTAAAGATGAACACCGTCTCCCCCTCGGCGAAGGAGATCTTCTCGACGCGGCGGAAGATGATCTCGCCGAATTCCTCCCAATCCTGCTGCGACTGGTCGGTGGTGAAGCCCTCCTCGGAGAGGCGGGACATCAACCGGTTCACGGGATCGTTGCCGACGGGAGACTCGACGGGCTTCTCAGCTTTGAGAGGTTGCATATTTGTCGACGAGGCGAATGAGGTCGGGAAATTCAAACGGTTTGCCGAGGAAATCGTCGGCGCCGCACTGTCGCGCTTTCTGCGCGATGTCGGGATCGCCGGAGAGGATGATGTAGGGGATCCCCTTGGTATCCGCCTCGGACTTGAGCGCATTGCAGAGGGCGGCGCCGCTCATGCCGCGGATGGTGAGGTCGGCGAAGATCATCGACGGCCGCAACTCCCTGACGCGCGCCAGGGCGGTCGCGCCGTCGGCGACGACCTGGCAATCGCGGCCGTGCCGCTGCAGCACCAGGGCGATGAGGCGCGCCACCTGCGGGTCGTCTTCCACCACCAGAATCACGTCGTCGAATCCTCTAATCGAACCGGACCCGAACTCGCTTTCGGAGATCGCCAAGCACCGCGCCGGCGATGCATCCGGCGCTGTTCCAGACGGCGTCATACCAGCCTGTCACCCGAGTCGGTAGTCTGTTCTGCCATGCGACCAGCGCCAACGCAAATGCCACGCCCACCGCGATGGTGAGGGCGTAAGTCGTGGCCCGGCGCGACTCTCCGCGGTCGAAAGCGAGGAAAGCGAGCACGCCCCAGGGGACGAAAAGGAGGGCGTCGGCGACCGCGGGGGCGATCGAGGAGAGGAGCACCTCGTTGCCGACCGAGCCGCGATCGTAGCGGCGCACCAGCGACAGGATCTCGCTCAGCGTGAGCCGGTCGTGCATCGTCGCGCGGCCGGAGAGCCAATAAATCGTCCCGACGATGATGGCCGTGACCAGCAGCAGCAACGCCACAGTGACCGCTCTTGGAACGACGACCGTCTTGACCTCGGACTTACCCACGGACGCTATCGTACGTCCTGTGTCGCCGTTGGCACGCTCGTCGCTACTGCTGAGCCACATGGGCAACATACTTTGGGTGATTATCGTAGTCCTGGTGGTTCTCTGGCTGGGTGGCTTCGCACTGCACATCGGCGGCGGCCTGATTCACGCGCTGCTGGTGATCGCGGTGATCGTGGTGATCTTCCAGTTGATCACCGGCCGCCGCAAGATCTGAACGCAGCGGCCAGGCGAGCCACTCGCGCCGCGTCGACGCGTCCGTCGCGCTTGACCGAGGTGCCGGCGATCGCGCCGTCCGCGGCGGCGAACGACGCGGCGTTGGCCTCGGTCAGCCCGCTGCCGACCAGCAGCGGCGCATCGACCGCCTCCCGCACCAGCGCGAACCGCGCCGCGTCGGGCTCGGCCCTCGTCTCCCTCCCGCTGACGATGATGGCGTCGGCCGCGGGTTCACATTTATCCTTGCGCCGCGAAGACGGCTCAGGATCTGGCGCCCATGTGCGCCGCGCAAGTGGGCGCCAGATCCTCGCGCCGTCTTCGCGGCGCAAGGATAAAGTCAGGTCACCGCCGCGATCACCCACGTCATCGCCGCCACCGTCTCCGCCCCCACGCCATCCTTGAAGAACGGCCGGTCGCCGAAATTCTCGAAGACCATACCGTCGCAGCCGCCCTCGAGCAGCGCGCGCGCATCGGCAAGCGCCGCGTCGACGACCGCATCGAGCGATCCGCCGAACAGCGGCGCGCCGGGAAGGGGGTCGAGATGGACCATCCCGAACAGTGGGCGGCCGAACCGCGCTGCAAAGCTCTCAGGACTGAGCACTCGGAACTCAGGACTCTATAATGCGCCGCCAATGTCGGAGCTAAAGCTTTTCAACACCTTGAGCCGCGAAAAGGAGCTCTTCGTCCCGCAAACGCCGGGCGAAGTGCGCATGTACTCCTGCGGCCCGACGGTCTACAACCACCCCCACATCGGCAACCTGCGCACCTTTGTCTGGAGCGATCTGCTGCGACGCTACCTCGCCTGGCGCGGCTACCGCGTCACGCAGGTCATGAACATCACCGATGTCGAGGACAAGATCATCCGCAACGCCAATGCGGCGGGACAGGACATCCGCACCTACACCGCCCCGTTCATCGAAGGCTTTCACGCGGCGATCGGCGAGCTGCGCATCCAGCCCGCCGACGCCTATCCGCGCGCCACGGAGTTCATCCCGCAGATGGTCGCGCTGGTCGAGCGCCTCGACTCGCGCGGGCACACCTACGTCGTCGAAGGGTCGACGTACTTCAAGGTGTCGACGATGCCGGGCTACGGGAAGCTCTCGCGCATCGAGGTCGACACCACCAGCGAGTACAGCCGCATCGAGAGCGACGAATACGAGAAGGAGAACGCCCGCGACTTCGTCCTCTGGAAGGCGAAGAAGGAAGGCGAGCCGTCGTGGCCGACGCCGATCGGCGAAGGCCGTCCCGGCTGGCACCTGGAGTGCTCGGCGATGTCGATGCAGCTCCTCGGCGAGACCTTCGACATCCACACCGGCGCGGTCGATCTCATCTTCCCGCACCATGAGAACGAGATCGCGCAGAGCGAAGGAGCGACCGGCAAGCCGTTCGTGCGCTACTGGATCCACGGCGAGCACCTCAACATCGATCAGCAGAAGATGTCGAAGTCGCTCGGCAACATCTACAGTCTCGACGAGATCAAGGAGATGGGCTACGACACGCTGGCGCTGCGCTACGCGCTGCTGTCGGTGCCGCACCGGACGAAGCTGAACTTCACCACGCAATCGCTCGACGACGCCAAGAACGCCCTCGGGCGCATCGAGAGCTTCCTCTTGCGGCTCGACGAGGTCTCCCGTTCCGCGCCGCACGACGCCGCGCACGCCGACGACGGCGGCCACGCCCTGATCGGGAAGTTCCTCGCCGACTTCGAAGAGGCGATGGATGACGATCTCAACACCGCCGGCGCCCTCGGCGCGCTCTTCACATTGATCCGCGACGCGAACATCGCCATCGACGCCGGCCGCATCAGCGCCGGCGACGCCGCCGGCATCAAGGCCGCGCTGCTGAAGGTCGATCCGGTGCTCGACATCTTCCCCACCCGCGAGGAGAACCTCGACGCCGAGGTCGAGCAATTGATCGCAGCCCGCAACGCCGCGCGCAAGACGCGCAACTTCGCGGAGAGCGATCGGATCCGCGACGAGCTCCTCGGGCGGGGGATTCTGTTGGAGGACACTCCGGGAGGTACGAGATGGCGCCGCAAATGAGGTCTCTCGGTCTCGCGGTCTCGCGGTCTCGGGGTGGAGGCGCCGCGAGACCCCGAGACCCCGAGACCCCGAGACCCCGATGATCGGCTACCTCCAAGGCATTTTGAAAAAGCTCGACGCGACGAGCGCGCTGATCGTGACGTCCGGCGTCGGCTACGAAGTCCACATCTCGCTGCAGACGTACTACCGCCTCGAGAATCGCCGCGACGTGGAGTTGGAGATCTACACCCACGTGCGCGAGGACGCGCTCTCGCTGTATGGCTTCGCCACGGCCGAGGAGAAGTTCGCGTTCGAAAAGCTGATCGCCATCTCCGGAATCGGGCCGACGCTGGCGCAGAAGATCCTCTCCGGCATCGAGCCGGCCGATCTCGCCGACGCCGTCGTCCGCGGCGACACGCGCAAGCTCTCCTCCATCCCCGGCGTCGGCAAGAAGACCGCGGAGCGGATGTGCCTCGAGCTGCGCGACAAGCTCGTGCTGCCCGAGGCGGCGGCCGCGGCGCCGTCGACGACGCGCACCTCGATCGACGAGGACGTGCACTCCGCCCTCATCAACCTCGGCTACCGCCCGAAGGACGCCGACGCGGCGCTCGACGTCGCGCGCAAGGAGCTCGGCGGCGAGGCCGAGCTCTCCGCCCTCCTCAGACGCGCGCTGCGCCAGTTGACGCGGTGACCGGGACTCGCTTCCGCAGGATGTTGTCGATGCTCCAGATCCCCGCGCCGTGCGCGGCGATGTAGAGGAAGACGAAGCAGTAGAGCGCCGCCAGCTCGCCTTTGTTCACCAGCGGGTTCATGCCTCCCTTCGCCGCGTGGGCCATGAAGTAGGCGACCGCCATCTCACCGCTGCAGATGAGGGCGGCGATGCCGGCGAAGAGGCCGACCAGGATCAGCCCCCCTCCGATGATCTCGATCCAGCCGGCGACTTTGATCATCGGCGGCAATCCCGACATCTTTTCGCCGGGCCATCCGAAGATCTTCTGCGTGCCGTGCATCATGAACATGAGTCCGCTGACGATGCGCAGAAGAGCAAACGTCTGCGGCGTGAAACGACCGATGACTTCAATCATGCAACACCTCTTTTGCAAAACGCTTTCAGGAGTCGCGCCAGCCACGGGTGGTCGTCATCCTGAGCGCAGCGAAGGATCTCAGGATGCGCAGACTGAGATGCTTCGCCGTCTACGCGGCTCAGCATGACGGGACTTAGCGCGCTTCTTGCGTAGTCGAAGATGATGCGAACGATTCTCGCCCTGCTTGCAGTCGTCGCGCTGTTCGGCTGCCGCTCCTCGCGCTCGGACAAGATCGACCCGAACGTTCAGACCAGCGTCACGAACACCCCCGCCGCCACCGTCCCGGTGAACCCGAACAACACCACCGGCACCGTCGTCGAGGCGAAAGGGACCGCGCCGCAATCGGCCGCGCTGCCGACCGTGACGCCTGAGCTCAACGTCAAGACCGAGAATCCGCCGATGGCCAGCGCGGCACAGGACGCAACCACGACGACAACCACGAAATCAACCACGACCACCACTCATAAAAAGGTCCGCAAAGACTGATGCTCCGCCGATTCGTATCCCTCGCCTTCGTGCTCGCGTTCGCGGCCAGCGTCGCCGCGGACACCAGCACCAACCGCCTGCTGCTCAACGCCTGGCCGGGCGAGCAGACGAAGAAGGTGAGCGAGATCGGCCGCGGCATCGGCGTGGTCTTCAGTCCCGACCTGAGCGTGAAGGACAACTGCCACTTCTACGAAGCCCTGGGATTTGCCTGCTTCCAGGACGCCGACTGGACCAACATCCTCGCCGGGGTGCACACCTTCAACCTGCTCAATCCGGACCGCCGCATCGGCACGCTGATCCTCGAGACGCATGGCACCAACGGCAACGGGCTGAAGGTACAGGCCGGCTACGAGCCCGACTCCCCGCGGTCGTACATCTCGGTCGGCGCGCTGCAGGAGCGGCTCGAGGCGGACGGCGTCTTCCACGTCGTCATCAGCGCCTGCAACTCCGGACGGCTGCTGCGCCCCGCGATCTACAACCGCCTCGATCCGTATTGCGGCGACAAGCTCTTCCTCCCGCCGACGAACGGGATCGTCAACGCGGCGGACGACTTCGACCCGCGCCTCAGCGCGGTGATGCTCATCCGCCCGCAGTCGAGCCACATCGAGACGACCCTGGTGGGCACCGTCGCCGAGCTCCGCCCCTCGACCCGCCGCGCCCTCGCCGCCGCCGCGAAGCTGCGCGGCGTCGCGCTGCCAAAGGAGTTCGCCGTCTCCGACATGCTGGTGCAGATGCTCACGCGCGACCCGTACCTCCAGCTCGTCACCGGTGCGCACACCGACGACCTGTCGGCGGAGATCCGCTCGCAGCAGACCAGCGAGCAGCTCTTCACGAAGTTCGTGACCCACCTCAACCGCGTCGCCCTTCGCGAGCGGCCGGCCGCGGCGAAGAAGACGATGGTGGCGAAGAAGCGCGTCCCGGCGAAGCCGTCGTCCAAGTCGGCGTCCGCGGCACCTCGCCGATAAAAGACAAAGACAAACCCTCATCCGCCTCATTCGCCCCTCTCCCGCGTGCGGGAGAGGGTGGCGCGGAGCGCCGGGTGAGGGCGTTTCCATCATTCCTGTCGCGTCCGCTGTCACGAACTGGGTCCTCGACCGCGCTTGCGCGCAGATGGTGGAGTGGCAGTCGCGCGGCATGGGCGAGATCTCCGTCAACGTCAACCTCTCGCCGGTGCAGCTCCGGCAGTACGACATCATCGAGCGCATCGACACCATCGTCCGCCGCCACGCCGTCGACCCGCGGCGGGTGCGGCTGGAGGTGACCGAGAGCGCCATCGTGGCCACGCCCGACGCTACCGCGTACATCCTCCGCCAGATCGCCGGCCTGGGCATCCAGCTCTGCATCGACGACTTCGGCATCGGCTACTCGTCGCTCGCCCAACTCCTCCGCATGCCGTTCACGTCGCTGAAGATCGATCGCAGCCTGATCTCCGAGATCGCGGAGTGCCCCGAACAGCGGGAGATGGTGCGCGCCATCACCTCGCTGGCGCGGACGCGCTCAACCTGCAAGTGGTGGCCGAGGGCGTCGAGTGCCCCGAGCAGCTCGACGTGCTGAGCGCCACCGGCGTGGAGCACGCGCAGGGCTTCCTGTCGCACCCGCGCGCGCCGCAGGACCTGACCCTGCAGTCGATGCACCTCCCAGGGTAGGGGAAACGCCTGCCCGGTCACTCCTGAGTGTGGGGCGATGCAACGCATCGCTCGCTTTCGGCACTACTCACACAAAGGAGAGACCATGACCGACGGCGCACCGCCGCTTCAGATACCTCTCGTCTCCAATCCGGAGCCCGAACAGGTAGAGGACACCACCGCTCTCTGCCTCTCCGGCGGCGGATACCGCGCGATGCTGTTTCACCTCGGCACGCTGAAGTATCTCAATGATGCGAAATGGCTTCCGAAGCTCGACCGCATCTCCAGCGTCTCCGGCGGTTCGATCACGTCGGCCGTGCTGGCAACGCGCTGGAAGAGCCTGGCGTTCAGTGACGGCGTTGCGGCGAACTTCGATCAGCAGATCACCGCGCCGCTCCGGAAGATGGCCTCCACCACCATCGACGTCGGTTCGGTCCTCGGCGGGATCTTCGGCCGCGGCTCGATCAGCGACCGCGTCACCGCCAGCTATAAGAAAGTCTTGTTCGGCGATGCCACGCTGCAGAACTTCCCCGACCGGCCGCGTTTCGTCATCAACGCCACCAACGTGCAGACCGGATCGCTGATGCGTTTTTCGAAGCCGTACATCGCCGACTGGCAAGTGGGGATCTTTCCCAATCCGCGGCTGGCGGTGGCGCAGGCCGTGGCCGCGTCGTCGGCGTTCCCGCCGATCCTCTCGCCGGCGCGCATCGACTTCGGCCCGAACGATTTCTCGGAGAAGCCGGGGCCCTGTCATCGCCCGCCGTTCACCACCCGGGCGATCCTCACCGACGGCGGCGTCTACGACAACATGGGCATCGAGACGGCGTGGAAGCGCTGCCGGACGATTCTGGTGAGCGACGCGGGCGCGAAGCTGCAGCCGGAGGACGACCCGCAGGGCGATTGGGCGCGCCACGCGCTGCGCATCAACTCGCTCATCGACAACCAGGTCCGCAGCCTCCGCAAACGCCAGGTGGTCTCGGCCTTCGTGGCCGGCGTGCGGAAGGGGGCGTATTGGGGGATGTTCACCGATCCGCGCGAATACGCGGCGGCCACCGCGCTGGCGTTGCCGGTTGATCCGGCGCGAAAGCTGGCGGAGACGCCGACGCGCCTCGCCGCGATGCCCGACGAGATGCAGGAGCGCCTGATCAACTTCGGCTACGGCATGGCGGAGCGTGCGCTGCGGAGCTACGTCGATACGGCCGCGCTCAAGGCCGCCGCCTTCCCCTACCCGCGCGGCATCGGGGCAGCGACGGCATGATCCTCACGCGCGATGTGATGGAGCAGTTGATGTTCGGCACCGGCCGCGTGCGCCGGTTCACCCAGGACTCGCCGGTGCTGCCCGACGTCTGGCTCGAATATGCGAAGGAATCGGACGACGACACGGGCCTCACGGCGGGAGTCGAAACGGGCGAGCGATTTCCCCCCGTCAAGCTTCTCCTCACGCCGTACAAAGAGACCACCGCGGGCGAGGTGCGCAAAGTTCTGCGGAAACGTCTGGAGGATGAGGGAAGACATAAACCGCGTGTGGTCTACAACCAATCGACCATCGCCGCGACGCTCTACTTCGAGGAGCTCATTCGCGACGTCCTCCCCATGACCCAGTGGTGGGCGACCATCACTGCTCGCTGGCCTCTCGACGCGCTGCAGACCGAGGAGGGACAGGCCGATCTGGCGAAGGCGGTCATGGACCCCGAACATCCCCCCATCGTCGACGATCCCAAGGACCCCAACGGCAAGCGCCGGCTGCCCCCGGACTTGCTGTGGATGATGCGGGTCGTCGGAGCGCTGGCGCTGGTTCGGAGCGATGAGCCGCTGCCGGCGCCGTTTGCCGGTCCCAAGCCGCGCGTGGCCACGGCCAAGCCGGACGATTGGATCGTTCTCGTCCGCGCCGTCGCCCGGCTGGTGGAGGGAGTGCAGACCGGACCGCCGGGCGCCCGCATCCACTCGGTGAGCCTGAACCGGGAAGCGACGCTCACCGTCGCCCGCTCGACGTTGGCGATCAAGGCCGATGCCGCGCGGCGGCTTTTCAACATCTCGTGCAAGGACGTTCACTGGGTGATCATCGACGCCGGGGTCGACGCCACGCACCCGGCGTTCCGCCTTCGCGACGCCGCCAGCGCGCCGGTCAAGGGGCAGCCGTTCGCCGACCCCGCCGGCAAGCCGGTCAACAACACGCGCGTGCGCGAGACGTACGACTTCACGCAGATCGAGTTGCTGTTCGACCCCGACACGAAGGAGCAGCCCGAGCGCGTGAAGACCGCGTTGCAGCTCGCGCCGGGACTCCAGGAGGAGCTGGATTCCCTCAACGAAGGGCTGAAGAACGGGCGTTCCATCGACTGGAAGATCGTCGCGCCGCTTCTGCGCGTGCCGCACGATGGCAACTACGTGCCGCCACAAAACGATCACGGAACGCACGTGGCCGGGATCCTGGCCGGCGACTGGAGGAGCGGCGAGTCGAGCGGCCTGCTCGAGGAAGATCTCATCGGCGTCTGTCCCGATCTCCAGCTCTACGACTTCCGCGTGCTCAACGCCGACGGGCGCGGCGACGAATTCGCGGTGATGGCCGCGCTGCAGTTCGCCCGCTACCTCAACTCCACCAACGACTACATGGCCGTGCATGGCGTCAACCTCAGCCTCTCGATCCCGCACGACATCTCCAACTACGCCTGCGGCCGCACCCCCGTCTGCGAGGAGTGCGAGCGGGTGGTCTCGGCGGGGATCGTGGTGGTCGCCGCGGCCGGCAATCAGGGATATCGCAAGTACACCACCGCCGAGGGGATGGCCGCCGAGGCTTACAACAGCATCAGCATCACCGACCCGGGCAACGCCGAGCTGGTGATCACCGTCGGCGCGACGCACCGCTACCGTCCGCACATGTACGGGGTGAGTTATTTCTCCAGCCGCGGGCCGACCGGCGACGGGCGGCTGAAGCCCGATCTGGTCGCCCCCGGCGAAAAGATCACCGCGCCGCTGCCGCTCTCCACCTTCGGCTTGAAGGACGGCACGAGCATGGCCGCGCCGCACGTCAGCGGCGCCGCCGCGCTGCTCATGGCGCGCTACGACGAGCTTCTCGGCCAGCCGGAACGCATCAAGGAGATCCTCTGCCAGACGGCCACGGACCTCGGCCGCGAGCGCTACTTTCAAGGGGCGGGGATGCTCGACGTCCTGCGCGCCCTGCAATCGGTCTGAAGGAGACGAACATGCTGGTATTGGAAGCGCTCCGCGCAAAATTCGGTGACTCCCTCCTCCTCCACTACGGCGACGCGAACGATCCGAAGCTGATCGTCATCGACGGCGGCCCACCCGGCGTCTGGAACGACACCCTTCGTCCGCGCCTCGAAGCGCTGCGCGCCGAGCGCGGTCTGGCGCCGGAGCAGCCGCTGGAGATCGAGCTGGTGATGGTCAGCCACATCGACGCCGACCACATCACCGGCCTGATCGAGATGATGCGCAAGCAGAAGGATCTCCGGGACGGCAAGAAGCCGCTCCCCTACCGAGTCAAGCGTTTCTGGCACAACTCGTTCGACGACATCATCGGCCCTGCGAGCGGCGCGTCGCTCGGCGGCTCGGCCTCGCTCACCGCATCGGCCGGCGAAGTCCTCGCCGCGTCCAACAGCGCGGAAGGAGCCAGCGTCGGCCAGGGCCGCGATCTGCGAAAACTGATCGATGCCTTCAGCCTCGACGGCAACAAACCGTTCGGCGGCATGGCCACGCTCGACGCCAAGAACAATCCCGCCACCCTCGCCGGCATGAAGCTCACCGTGGTCGGCCCCGCACAGGACAAGCTCGACGCGCTGCAGAAGGAATGGGACAAAGAGCTCAAGGCGATCCTGGCCAAGGAAAAGGCGAAGACCGACGCCGCGGCGTTCATCGACAACTCGGTGCCGAACCTGGCGAGCATCATCGTATTCGTGGAGTTCGATGGAAAACGGATCCTGCTGACCGGCGACGGCCGCGGCGATCACACCCTCGAAGGGCTGGAAAAACGGGGATTCATGACCCCGGGCGGCAAGATCGACGTCGACATCCTCAAGGTGCCGCACCACGGCAGCGTGCGCGACGTCGCGGCCGAGTACTTCGAGCGCATCCGCACGCCGCGCTATGTCATCTCCGCGGACGGCAAGTTCGACAATCCCGACCTCGCCACGCTCAAACTGATCTCCGCCGCGCGGCCCGACGATGCCTTCACCATCTACATGACCAACCCCACGGACGAATTCGTGAAACCCGAGGTCGGATCGGCGATCGCCGCGTTCTTCGATGCGGAAAAGAAGAAGGGCCGCAAGTACAAGGTCGTGCAGCGAAAGGCGGACGAGACCTCGGTGCGCATCGATCTGTCATGATTCGCGGATGATCGAACGCTCCGAGACCGACGGCATCGTCACCCTGCGCCTCGCCCACGGGAAGGCCAGCGCGCTCGACATCGAGCTGTGCGACGAGCTGCGGTGGCAGCTCGACGCGTCGCGCGACGCGCGCGCGGTGATCCTCACTGGCACCGGCGCGATCTTCTCCGCGGGCGTCGACCTGTTCCGCCTGACCGATGGCGGCGCGCCGTACGTGGAGCGCTTCTTCCCCGCGCTGCGCGATGCCTTCGAGGTCCTGTTCACCTTCCCGCGGCCGGTGATCGCCGCGGCGAACGGCCACGCCATCGCCGGCGGGGCTCCGCGAGGAGAACTTTCACCGCATTCTGAATTCTGAAGAGTTCGCCCGAACGATCTGACACCCTGCTCAGTCAGCACGGTGCACTTGCGCCGCCGTCGGCAACGTCAAGCGGCGGACAGCAGCTCATTCAGCGACACTTTTTGGTCGCCGAGAAGCCGCTGACTCGCATCGGTGTCTTTCCGGAATTGCTCCTTCCCTGACTGCACGGTTTCGTAATATGGTACGGAAACAATTCCCACCAGCAGAGGGAGGCATCGATGGAGATCACAACCGTGGTCGCGGGCGACCGCGTGTCTCAATTGTCCTTCCTCTTGCGGTACGTGGTTTTTGGCCGCATGAAGAGCAGTCCCGGATCGGAGCGACCTGCGGCGCGAATCGATGGTAACAAGCGACATCTGCCGATTCGGAAGCCACTCCTTCATGGTGTTGTGCGCTTGGCAGCCGTCCCGGCGACTGTTCTGCTGGTGATTCTGCTTGCAGCCTGCGCCGATCAACGCGAATCGCTTGTAAAGGAACATCTAAAACAGCAGATCGCCGAGCAATCAAGTGGCGCGTTGTTGCTTTCCAGTCTGCGGAAGACGAATGGTTACGATCAGGATCTGGGAGGGATGAAACTGTACACGCTTGAATGGGAGGCGCGACTCGCCGTTCAGACCGACGCTTGGAAAGCTGCTTGGAGTGACTTCAGCGTACTTGCCGCACCACCCAGCGCGTTCGAGAGCGCGGTATTTGGCGTCACGCCAAGACAGCTAAACAAGGGTGCGACCGTCTTGTTAGGAGAATCGAAGCTCCAAAATACCGAGCAAGGTTGGCGGGTCGTCGACTCAAACGTGAAAGCGTCGAGGATAGACGCTCCCAGCTAGCACGATCCCAAACGAGTGCGCGTTTGCTGGGAGCCCGTAGATCAACAATTGAACGTCAGAGGCATCAAGGGAGAACGTCCATGCGACGCATCGCACCACTGCACATCGTGCTCTCAGCCGTCATCGTACTAGCGCTCGACACGAACGGAGCCTTTGCGCAAGGCGGCCCACTCATTAACGGTCTCAACCACACCGGAGTCATTCAGGTGGGAGGGCTGGATACGTGGACCTTCCAAGCGACCAACAAAGACAGAATTGTCGTGCGTGCGGGCGAGGTGCAAAGTACAGGGGCCGACCCGAACTTCAGGCCGTGGATTCGGCTGCGGGGACCAGATGGCGCATCGTTGGGTTCCCAAGCGCTCACCGACAACCCAGAAATCGACGTGCGTGCGCCATCTACGGGTACCTACTCCGTGCTCGTCACGAATGCCGGCGACTTTCAGGCCGGCGCAGCCACCTATTTGCTCACGCTGGCAAAATCACCGGGCTCATACACCTTCTCAGCGGGAGATGAGGGAGGGCCGATCGCCAACGGCACTTATGCCGGAGTGATCGCTCATGCGGATCTCGATCCGTGGACGTTCCAAGCTGCCCTCAATGACAACATTACCGTCCGTCTCGGAAAGGTAGCGGCTGGCGGTTCCGATCCTGGCTTTCATCCTGAGCTTCGTCTCATTGGGCCGGATGGTGCGCTGCTAGACCAAGCCTACCTTAGCAATTCACCAGAAGTAAACGTTCGAGCACCGACCGCCGGTATCTACGCCATACTCGTCGCGAATGGCGATATGTACGCGGTCGGTCCGGGAAGCTACATGCTGACAGTGACTGGCCTGACAGCCCCTCCTCAAGGTTCAGTGGTGGCTGCGATTCTCGCCGTTGTCGGTTCAGCGCAGGGAAATGGCGCATTCTTCCGAACGGGCGTGCAGATTCACAACACGAGAACTACATCTATTTCCGGAAGACTCATCTTTCATACGCAGGGGGCAGGCGCCAGCGCGAACGATCCGTCGCTGAGCTACACCTTGCAAGGAGGGGCGACCATCAATTACGTCGATCTTCTCCCAGCGATGGGCATATCGAGCGGGCTCGGATCTCTCGACGTAACGACATCGGGCGATCCAGTTCCAATCATCGCGGCACGTATCTTCAGTGATGGAGGCTTGAACGGCACGGCGGGATTCTTCATGGAGCCGCTAGCGCCGCAAGTTGCACTGCAGGCGGGCGAAAGTGCCGTGCTCATCGCCCCAGCCGATCCGGTACAGACTCGCCTGAACCTCGGTGTCCGATCGCTCGAAACAGGGGCGTCGTTCCTCATCACGGTGCGAGATAAGAATGGCGCTGTGCGTAACACGGTGAATAAGACGTACGTGGCGAATTTCTTTGAACAGGTCGGCGCTAACGCCTACGTCGGCGTGACACTGGCCGGCAGCGATACGATCACCATCTCCATGAACTCAGGCAAAGCGATCCTTTATGGTGCGCAGACGGACAACAAGACGCAGGACCCGTCGGTGCAGTATTTCAAGAAAACATTTTGAGGATCACGAGCGAGCCGGAGGGTTAGATGGGAAAGCGATGCCTCGTTACTTTGATGCTGTTGTTCGCGGCCGCGGGTGGGTTGGCGAACCAATCATCACACAAGCGATCCTCGACACCCCGCTCCTCGACTCAGGCCACGACAAAGCCAATCAGCCATGCCAGTCAGCAGACGCCGCTGGCACCGATGTCGAAAGAAGAAGCATTCTTCTACTACTGTGCGCTCTTTGGCAGCCCGAGCGACGTCATTGATCGGTATGGGAAATACTTCGATGCGTCGAACTACGCGGAGGCGATGGCGGACGAATTCCAGAGGGCGCAGTATCGAGAGCGCTTGAGTGCGAAGATCGCGAAAAAGATCAGCTCGCTAAACTTCGCCAAGAAGTTCATGTTCGTTGGCTCAACGGCGCACGAGGGTTACACTTCGCTTGGTGAGTACTCGTTCGATAGCCATTCTTTTCCAGTTCGCAACATGCCGACGATCGGCTTTTGCCTAGATGCTGGTCGAACGTTCTTTGGCAACTGTACGGGCACGGTGCTGCATCTCGATATATTCAAGCGAGAGGACGCCGTGAATGAGGACGACGTTACTTGGTTGCTGCCCATGAGCGAACAACAAGCGAAGGCGTTCGTGAAGAGTCGCGCAGGAGCGGAGCGGCGTGTCGCGGCTAGGGTTGTGTATTCGGTGTTGCCGTTAAAGGGCACGGCCGGCAATGACACATCCGGTCGTGCGTCTACGCTTAGAACGGTGATTCATTCTGTCGAAATCTTCGACGACGACACTCTCACTACAAAACTTGGCTCGTTGCCGATTCGAGCCTCAGCCGGACCCGTCACGTCGGCCGACTGGCAAAAGGCCGCACAGGATGCAACGTCGGCGACGGAGACTATCGGCACCTACCGCTCGATCTCGTCATATCGGGATAATATGTACCGGCGGCCGGATACGCCAATCAACGGAACCATCACGCTGACTAATGTAGGATTGTCGCTGTCAGGCGAACAGCCGGACGGCACAGCGAAGCCATTGACGCTTGCGTTTACAGACCTATTCGCGGCGACGCTTGAGCACTACGAGGGACGCCGCGCTAATGCTGTGATGAGGCTCGTACGTGCGAATTATGACGGTGGAAGCAAGGATTACAAGGATTTTAGAGTTGTGCTGGCTCCTTACTGGCGAGACGACCACAGAACGCAGTTGGTGTTCCCCGATCTTGCTGAGCGTGACCGCTTTTTCCGGGATCTGACGGGTACACTTCAGGCGTGGTCCGCCAGGAGTACTGCTCTTGCCACAGCAAAACTGGAGATCGATGAGCGATGCTTGTTGGTTAGCGGCTATCTGGTCCAGTGCTCTGAGTCTCATCCATTCGAGATTCCGCGGTAGGCAGTCGACGAACGCCTTGGCGCCGCCGGCCCAATCCAGTCTCCGAAGGTACATCTTGGGCAACAGATCCGTTCGGCGGCGCAGGAGAAGGGAAGGAGAAGCCGGCTGGTTCGAGAGTGGACCATGACCGTCCTGCAGCTCGCGGCCACCGTGACGCTGCTATTCGTCCTCGCATCCGCGGGCGCCGCAGGACGTTACACTTCAACCATGATCGAACGCTCCGAGACCGACGGCATCGTCACCCTGCGCCTCGCCCACGGGAAGGCCAGCGCGCTCGACATCGAGCTGTGCGACGAGCTGCGGTGGCAGCTCGACGCGTCGCGCGACGCGCGCGCGGTGATCCTCACTGGCACCGGCGCGATCTTCTCCGCGGGCGTCGACCTGTTCCGCCTGACCGATGGCGGCGCGCCGTACGTGGAGCGCTTCTTCCCCGCGCTGCGCGATGCCTTCGAGGTCCTGTTCACCTTCCCGCGGCCGGTGATCGCCGCGGCGAACGGCCACGCCATCGCCGGCGGATGCCTGATCGTCGCCGCGTGCGACTATCGGCTGATGTCCGGCGGCAAGATCGGCGTGCCCGAGCTGCTGGTCGGCGTCCCGCTGCCGGCCATCGCCGCCGAGATTCTGCAATTCGCCGCCGGCCGCGACGCGCAATGGCTCTCGTACACCGGCGGGACCGTCGCGCCCGAGGAGGCGCGCCAACGGGGATTGATCGACGAGGTAGTGGCGCCCGATCTCCTCATGACGCGGGCGATGGACATGGCGCAGCGGCTTGCCGCCGCGCCGGCCGACGCCTTCCGCATCACGAAGCTGCAGTTCCGCCGCCGCGCCGATCTCGATCGCGAGGCGCTCGTGGTGTGGTCGCGCCCGGACGTGCACGCGCACATTCGCGAGTACCTGTCGGTGACAGTGCGCAAGAAATAACGACCCTCACCCGGCGCTTCGCGCCACCCTCTCCCGCACGCGGGAGAGGGGATTCGATGTCCTTCTCCCGCTTGCGGGAGAAGGTGGCCCTGAGCGAAGCGAAGGGCCGGATGAGGGTCGCGCCACAACGACGTACCGCAGTGGCCCGCCCGGCACGACTGCGTCGAACGGGTAGCAGGTGATCAGCGTGATCTTCGATTCGGATGACGGCGCGAGCACCGAGGTGTCACGATGGTCGACGACGCGCGCCGCCGCCACGCGGTAGCGAAACCGTCCCGTGCGCGTCGAGAGAACGATCTCGTCGTCGATCTGCAACTCGCGCAACACCGCGAACTGCGTGTCGCGATGCGCGGAGATGGCGCAGTTGCCCTTCTCGCCCGGCATGGCCGTGCCGTCGACGTGCCCCGGTCCGAAGGCCAGCGTCCGTCCGCTCGCGCCGGCCAGCACGATCGCCGACGCGCGCTGCCGCGGGAACTCGATCTTCGCCACCGGCCAGGTGTCCGCCCACCCCCATGGCTTCACGTCGCGCTCCCCTGCCAGCGTGCGCGCCCAGGCGCGCGCCAAGAGCACTTGCGCGAGCTCCGCCTTCGCGTAGAGGTACGCGCCGTTGCCGAAGAGCGCCGCGCCCGCGAGGGCGAGCGCGGCGGCGATGAAAACATGTTTACGCATAGAGACCTCGACCCTCACCCGGCGCTTCGCGCCACCCTCTCCCGCTTCGCGGGCGAGGGACGCCGATGGCCTTCTCCCGCGTCAGCGGGAGAAGGTGGCCCTGAGCGTAGCGAAGGGCCGGATGAGGGCAGCGGCAACAACCATCAATAGCATTCCCGCGAGCAACAGCAGCGGCGCCGGCGTCGCGGTCCCCGGCAGCGAGCCCCCCTCCGCCCCGCCCCCCCACCCCGCCGGCAGGTTCAGCGGAACGGGACGCGTCTCGCACGCGGCGAGCGGCGTGCCTGCCGGCGTGACGTCCACCGCCACGAGGCTGGTGAGCGGGGTGACCAGGTGGTGCGCGAGCGCGATCTCCACGATCTCCTCGGGCTTCGATTCCGGCGAGTCGGCGAGCGCGTCGATCTTCATCCGCGCCCACAGCTTGCCGATGCCCGCCTCCTCGGCCGTCGCGGCGATCGAATGCACGTCGTTCCACTCCGAACCGCCGCGCGTCGCCGAGGCGATCACCCGCCCCGAGGGCTTGGAGAAACGGACGGCGACGATCAGCGGCTCGCCGGTATACAGATCGGGAATCCGCTGCGGCCACACCTCGGCCGCCGGATCGTCGAAGCGCACGGCGACGTTGGTCAGCACCGGGCTCTCCAGCTTCGCGAACAGCGCGAGCATCTTCTCCTCGACTTCGTTCGTGTTGCCGATGTAGGTGAACGTGCCGCGGCCGAAGCGCGCCGCCTCGCGCATGAAGTGCGAGTTCGGCGCGGAGCCGATGCCGACCGTGAAGAGCCGGCTGTCGCCGAGGTGCGCGCGGATGAAGGCGAAGAGCTCCGACTCGTTGCCGACCTGGCCGTCGGTCATGAAGATGACCTGGCGCACGTAGCCCCGCTCTCCGGGCTGGCGCAGCGCCGCGTCGAGCGCGCCGAGCATTTCCGTCCCGCCGTCGGCCGTCAGGTTGCCGACCCATGCCGTCGCCTCTTCCAGCGCCTGCGGCGTCACGGGATGCGCTTCGCTGAACAACGGCCGGGTGACGGAGTTGAACTCGATGACGTTGAAGCGGTCGCGCGGCGAGAGTTTCTCCAGCGCGAGCGCCAGCGCGCGCTTGGCCTCGTCGATCGACGGCCCACCCATCGAGCCGGAGGTGTCGATGATGAAGATCGTCTCCCTCGGCAACGCCGCGCGCTCCGTGGACTGCGGCGGCATCAGCATCAGCAGGCCGTAGGTCTCCTTCCCCGACTCGGTGAAGAGCGCGGACTTCGGCTCTTTGCCGAGGTCGGGGTGCCAGACCAGCTCGAAGTCGTGGTCGGAGCGCGCGTCGTCGAGCGTCACCGTGGTGCGCGAGCCCGACAGCGTCGCGTTCGTGATCTTGTGGTACGTGCTCTCCACCCGCCGCAGCGAGACGCCGGAATCGAGATCGACCGTCAACCTGGTAGGCCGGGCTTCAGCCCGGCGGCCGCTGAAAACGAGCCCCGTGTCCCCCGCCCTGTAGCGCGGCCCCGCCGTCATCGGGAAGCGCAGCCGGAACGCGCCGTCGCGGTACTCCACGCTCTGCTGATAGTTGATGGTGACGACGACCTCTTCGCCCGCGCCGACGTTGGCGATGGAGACGGTGAAGAGGTTCGGCCGCTGCTGCTCGAGGAGCGACGCCTTCTTCCCTTCGCTCTTCGCCTGCTCGTAGACCTGCTTGGCCTCCTCGCGCTTCTTGATCTCCCCTTCGATGACCCGCATGCCAACGATCATCCGCAGCCGGTCGATCGCCGCCGTCTCCGGCAGCGGGAAGGCGTACACCGCCTCCGCGCACGTCGACTCGGGATTGCGGAAGCGCTGCGTGACCTCGCCGCGGAGGATGAGCCCGCGGACGCGGAGCTTGACGTCGGTGTCCACCATCGGCGCGGCGACGTAGACGCCCGGCTGCGTGGTCTTCAACAGCAGCATGCCGTTCGAGACGTCGTCGAGCTTGACGAGATCCTGGGCGTGCAGCGCGGAAATGAAGAGAAGTGAGACGAGCGCGAACAGCGTGCGGCGGGTGGTCATCGGTTTCCTCCTGGATGAGGAGGTTGGGCTGCGCTCGCGGCGTGCGCAGGGCGCCGATACGGAAATGTGGCGGCGCGAATGTGGCGAAATCATGCAGGTGTCATCCCGAGCGTAGTCGAGGGACCTGGGCGGTCGGGTGGCGCGCCGCCCGCGCCCCAGGTCCCTCGACTACGCTCGGGATGACGTACGATCGCCGCGTGCCCACCATCGCCGTCGTCGATGACGAAGCCAACATCCGCGAGACCGTCGCCTTCGCCCTGCGGCGCGAGGGATACGAGGTCGCGGTCTACGCCGACGGCGCCGAGGCGTGGGAGGCGTTCCGCTCCAAGCTGCCGGAGCTGGTGATCCTCGACATCCTCATGCCGCGGATGGACGGGCTCGAGCTCTGCCGCAAGATCCGCGGTGCGTCGGAGACCGTCCCCATCATCTTCCTCACCTCCCGCGACGAGGAGGTCGACCGCATCCTCGGCCTCGAGCTCGGCGGCGACGACTACCTCGGCAAGCCCTTCTCCATGCGCGAACTGATCGCGAGGGTGAGGGTGCTCTTCCGCCGCTCCGCGCGGCGCGCCGAGACGCCGGGCGACGACGAGAAAGTGCAGCGCGTCGGCTCGCTGGAGCTAGACGTGCTGCGCTTCCTCGTCCGCTGGAAAGGCGCCCCCATCGAGCTCACCGTCACTGAGTTCATGATGCTGCAGGCTCTCGTCCGCCACCCCGGCCACGTCAAGACCCGCCGGCAGCTCACGCGCGAGGGCTACCCGCACGACAACTACGTCAGCGAGCGCACCATCGACAGCCACGTCAAGCGCATCCGCAAGAAGTTCGAGGCCGTCGACCCGCAGTTCGATCGGATCGATACGGTGTACGGGATGGGCTATCGGTATCAGCCGGAGGGCGGGGGATGACGTGGAATGTTGAATGTTTAATGTTGAATGTTGAATGGAAGGCGCCGGCTGCGCGACGGCGCATTCAACATTCAACATTAAACATTCAACATTCCCGCGGAAGGGCGGGGGCCCAATGCGCGCCGTAACCCGCCTCTTCTCCCGCATCTCGCTCCGCCTGATGCTCTTTAACGCCCTGCTGGTCTTCGTTCCCGTGGCCGGCTTCCTCCTCCTCGGCACGTACGAGCAGCACCTCGAGCGGGCGCAGATCGAGTCGATGTTCCGGCAGGCGCGGCTGGTGGTGGCCATGATGCAGACGGGCGGCGACGCGCGTCCCACCATCGACGCCGGCGACACCCGGTACCGCATCGTCGACCGCCGCGGCCGCGTGGTGTTTGACTCCGGCTCGCCGCACGGACCGCAGCTCGAAGCGGGCGAGTCCGCGCCGCGCCACAACTGGCTCTACCGCCTCGGCGCGGCAATCCTCAAACGTCCGCTGCGCTGGCTGCGCCCCGTCCTGCGCCCGCTGACCTCGAGCGACGCGTACGAGCGCTCCGCCGTTCTGCGCGGCAAGGAAGTGCAGGACGCGCTTCAAGGCCGGAGCAGCGTGGAGAAGCGCGTGTCGTCCGACGCGGGGCGGCCGGTGACGCTGTACGCCGCGGTGCCGGTCTACCAGCGCGGCGAAGTGACCTCCGTCATCCTCGTCTCCCGCACCACCGCCGACATCCGCCAGGACCTGCACGCCATCCGGCTGTCGATCCTGCAGATCTTCGCCCTGAGCGTCGCCGCCGCGTTGGTCCTCACGCTGATGGTCAGCACCACCATCGTCCGGCCGCTGCGGCAACTGCGCAAAGAGGCGGGCGAGATCCTCGACCGGCGCGGCCGTCTGCGCAAACGGTTCAAGGGGGTGCAGAAGCGCGACGAGATCGGCGACCTGTCGCGCGCGCTGGAGCGGCTCACGCGCCGCGTCGAGCAGCATCAGCAGTTGACCGAGGCGTTTGCGTCGGACGTCTCGCACGAGTTCAAGAACCCGCTGGCGTCGATCCGCACGGCGACGGAGATGCTCTCCACCGTCGAGTCGCCGGAAGACCGCGCGCGCTTCCTGCGCATCACGGAGATGGAGATCGCCCGGATGGAGAACCTCCTGGCGCAGGTGCGGGAGATCACCCGCATCGACACCGAGATCCAGACCGAGGAACGCGAGGCGGTGGACGTCGGCGCGCTGCTGCGCCGGATCGTCGACGGCTTTCGCCTGCGCGAGCGCGACCGCGTGCACTTCGACGTCGCCGTCCCCGACGCGCCGCTGATCGTGAAGGCCTCCGCCGATCGGCTGATCCAGGTATTCGAGAACCTCCTCGACAACGCCGTCAGCTTTACCCCCGCCGGCGGCCGCATCGCCGTCTCCGCGTCCGGCGGCGACCGCGCGGTGTTGGTCAGCGTCCGCGATCAGGGACCCGGCATCCTCCCTGAGAACCTCGAGCGCATCTTCGACCGCTTCTTCACCTACCGCCCCGCCGAGACGCAGCGCCAGCGCCACACCGGCCTCGGCCTGTCGATCGTGAAGGCCATCGTGGAGGGCTATGGCGGCGCGGTGACGGTGGCGAACGATCCCGAACGGGGCGGCGCGGTGTTCGACGTGACGCTTCCGACGTAGGGGGGCCCCAAGCAGCGAGTGGAGCGCCGGCGTCCTCGCCGGCTGGTTCGAGAGCGTCTCGCTCTCGAAGGCGGCGGGACGCCGCCGAGCCAGCCGCCGAGGACGGCGGCGCTCCCTCGCGCTTAGATGGCCTTCTCCCGCGCGAGCGGGAGAAGGTGCCGCGAAGCGGCGGATGAGGGCCCCACGGCGGGGAAGTGCATGGTGATCACCGCCCCGCCCGCGACGCGATTCGAGGCGCTCACGCGGCCGGCGTGCTCCTCGACGATGCGGTGCACGATCGACAGCCCCAGGCCGGTGCCGCGCTCCCGGCGGGTGAAGAACGGCTCGAAGACGTGCGGGAGATCGTCGGGCGCGAAGCCGGCGCCGTCGTCTTCCACCGTGCACTCGATCGAAGTGCTTCCGCGCGCGCTGATGGTAACCGTCCGCACCGCCGGGGCGTGCTGCAGCGCGTTGTCGATCAGATTCTCGAAGACCTGGCGGAGGCGCCCGCGATCCATCGGCACCGCCGGCAGCAACGGATCGACCGCGTTGCGCAGCGTGACCTGCGCCTCGGACGCCGCGTGCGTGCGGCCGATGACCGCCTCCTCCACCACCCCACTGAGCGCTTCGGGGAAGAGCGAAATGGCGACAGGCTTTCCGAACTCCAGCAGCTCGCGCATCAGATGCGTGAGGCGGGTGACCTGCTGGCGAAGTCCCGCCGCGAACTGCTCGAGATCGGGATCGCTCATCTCCTCGGCGTACGCATCGAGCAGCGCGCTCATGCCGAAGAGCGGATTGCGGACCTCGTGCGCCACGCCGGCCACCAGCGCGCCCATGGCCGACATCCGCTCGCTGCGCCGCAGTGAGTCCTGAAGGGCCACGATGCCGGTGATCTCCCAGAACACCACGATCAGCGAGCCGTCGCTGCCGGGCGAGTAGAGACGGCCGAGGTGGACGTCCCACGTCCGCCCGAAGGCATCGTGGGCCTCGGCGCTGGCTTGAATGCCGTCGAAGGAGGGGATCAGCTCCGCGGCGATGCGCCACGGCCCATCGCCCAGCGCGGAGAGCGGCGTCCCGGGAATCTCCTTCATCACCCGCTCGGCGAGCTCCGCGGCCGCGTCGTTCAGCCGACGTACCACGCCCTTTCCGTCGGTGATGATGATCGGCGTCCGCACGCTGTCGAAGGTCTGGCGCCATTCGACGGCCGACCGTTCGATCGCCGTCTGCAGGCGCTCGCGCTCCGCTTCGACGCGCTTGCGGTCGGTGATGTCGATGCCCGTGCTGACCATGAAGGCCTCGCCGCCGCGAATCATCCGCTTTCCGTTGAGCAGGAAGTGGCGCGTCTGCAGAGGACTCCCCACCACCACGCGCGCCTCCGTTTCGGCATAGCCGCGCTCGAAGACCTCGGCGATCTTCGCTTCGACCAGAGGCCGGTCGTCGGGATGAATCGCCGGGAGGCCGGTGTCGTTCTCCAACTCATCCCCGCCAACGCCGCGGACCGCCTCCATCGTCTTGTTCCAGCGAATCAATCGGCCGGCCGAGTCGCGGACGAAGAAGACGCCCATGATGGTGTTGATCGCGGCGTCCATGAAGTCCTTCTCGGCCTTGAGCGCGCTCTCCATCTCCTTGCGCTGCGTGATGTCTCGGACCACCACGATGAGGCGCGGCCGTCCCTCGATCGTCGCCATGCGCGTGCTCCCCTCCACCCAGAAGAGGTGCCCGTCGCGGTGCCGCGCGTGCCACTCGAAGACCTGCGGCTCGCCGGAGAGCGCCTTTTCGATGACCGCCAACGCCCCTTCCTGCGTGTACGGTTCAACGCCGGAGCTGAGCTGGGCGATCTCCATGTTCATCGCCTCCTCGCGCGAATAGCCGTACATATCGGCGATCCGCGAGTTCACGTCGGCGATCCGTCCGGTCGCCGGATCGGTCAAAAAAATGGCGTCGTTCGCCGAATCGAAGATCGTCCGGAACCGCTGCTCCCCTTCCTGTAGCGCGGCCACCATGCTCTCGATGCAGGAGTACAGCGCCTCCAGTTCCGCGGGAAAGCCTGCGCGGCCGGCCGTCTCGGCTACCGCCCGCCCCTCGCTGACCGCGGTCGCGTACTCCTGGACGCTCGCCAGCGGCCGCAGCACGGTGCGCCAGAGCACGAAGTAGACGGAGAGGACGAGCATCAGCTCCAGCAGGAGAAAGGCGCCCACCATCGTCAGCAGCGTGCGGCGAAGCTCCGCGCGGACGTACTTCGGCGTCGCGTACAGCCGGACCGTTCCAATCCTCTGATTGTTGAAGACGATCGGCCGCTCTTCGACCAGCAGCCCTTCGGTGGGAAAGGGACGGTCCGTCGGCATCAGCCACGGCCCGACTCGGACGTGCGAGTGCGTCTTCCCGGCCGCCGTCACCACCACCGCCTGCACCGACGGAGTGGCGCTCATGCCTCCGATGATCTTGTCGATCTGCGCGCGGTCGATGTTCCAGATCGGAAGGGCGAGCGAGACGGCGAGGACGTCGGCTATGGCGGCGTCGACGCGCTGCAGCCGGTCCCACTTTTCCGTCCGGTCGGCGAAGTACTTAGCCACGCCGAACGCGCCCAGCAGCAGCGTGGTCACCGTGACCAGCGTGGCAGCGACGATCGTGGCGACGGAGAACCTGCGGCGGAGCATGGGCGCTATTTGTACGTTTGCGGATCGAACCATAGGCGCTTGTCGCTCAGCGGCGTCTCCGGGCCGACGAAGGGGTTGTTGATGCGGAAGATGCGGCGCTCCTTGAGCCGCAGCCGCAGGATCTTCTGCCGCTGATGCTTGTCGAAGATCGCGTCGTACGTCCCGTCGGCGATCATCATCCGCATCCCCTCCTCGGCCCGCGCGGCGAGGCGCCGTCCCTCGCGGGTGCGCGGGAACCAGAAGTACATCGGCAGCGTGTAATAGAAAATGATGCCGTCCTCGATGTGCAGGTCGGGCATCGACGCCTTCCGCCGATCATACTCGTCGAGGACTTCCACCGCGGCGCGCAGGAAGATGTCGAAACGGCGGTGGATCAGCATCTCGAAGAGGCCGTCGTAGCTGGAACCGGTCACGACGTTGAAGCGGTTGGCGCGGAGGATGTCGACGTCGATCCAGCCGAGGCCGAGGCCGTAGCTGAAGCGGCGGAGCTCATCGAGCGAGCGGATTGACGCGAAGCGCGGCTGGTCCTCGCGGCGGATGAGGAAAACGCAGTAGCCGCCGAGGTTCCTGTCGACCGGGATGCGCACCGGGACCAGCGTCTTCTCGAAGTCGGGCGTGGTGCTGAGATACATGACCGTCAGCTTGCCGGTGGCGTTCTTCAGCTCGAAGGCCTGCCGCTGCTCGGTCATGAACGCCGACGGAGTCATGCGATAGGCGCCCCACTTCGGATTGGTCTTCTCCAGCGCGGTGCGGAGGATCTCCCAGTGATAGAGGTAGCGGACGTCGAGCGGCGACTCCGGCGGGTGGTAGATGTAGGTCATCGCCTTGTCCGCGAAAACCGGCGGACAGATCGTGAGGAGGACAACGGCGGCCACGACCAGGGGGACTCGCAAAGTGGCTATAGACCCGGCCCAGTCTATACTTCCGCAACCAAGGAGCTGAAAAATGAAGCGAATCGTCCTACTCATGATTCTTGTGCTCATCGTCGCCCCCGGTCTCTACGCCGCGAGCTGGACCGGCTGGATCACCGACGAGCACTGCGGCGCGAAGGGCAACAACGCCGGCCACAAGGGCTGCGCGCTCAAGTGCGCCAAGGAGCACGGCGCGGCACTGGTCTTCTATAACAACGCCGATCAGAAGCTCTACAAGCTCGACAAGCAGGACGTCGCCAAAGAGCACGTCGGTGGCGAAGTCACCGTCACCGGCGAGGCCGAGGGCGACTCCATCAAAGTGACGTCGATCGAAGACTCCAAGCCCGCGGCGAAGTAGTCCGCACTACCTCACCCGCTCGTACGCGTGCGTTTCGTCCGGCGATTCCTGAAGGAAGAGCTTCCCCCCTTCGAGCCGGTACGGCCAGCGCGTTTCGGCGCCCGACGAACGGGTGAGGATGACCACGCCGTCCTCGACGTGATAGTTGCCGCGTTCCTTCACTCGCGCGAACAGTAATTGAGCAGCGGTGTGATAGCGGCAGCCGTCCTCGAAGGTAATGGCCATCCATCCCGGTCCGAGCTGACTCATGCGGTAGCTGCGCCACGATCCGAGAAGGGCGTAGTCGTCGCTGCACGAAGTGATATGAGCCGCACGCCCGGTCGTGGTCATGCATGCGGTGAGCGACAGGCTAAGCAGCACTGCGGACAAGACGGTTTTCACAGGCACCTCCGATCATCCCCGACCAGCGGCGCGGCCAATAGTACGAATAGTACTATTGGCCAAGCGGGCGGCGGCGAGCACGCCCATAGTGTAGCGGCGGCCCTCACCCGGCGCTTCGCGCCACCCTCTCCCGCACGCGGGAGAGGGGAAATCAGATGCCCTTCTCCCGCTGGCGGGAGAAGGTGCCCCGAAGGGGCGGATGAGGGCGTTCTACTCCCGCCGCACCGACGCCACGATGGCCCGCACCAATTCCTCGGGCGGATCGCCGGCGTCCG
Source organism: Candidatus Gilichinskyi gelida (assembly GCA_038040385.1). Classification (GTDB taxonomy): domain Bacteria; phylum Acidobacteriota; class Thermoanaerobaculia; order Gp7-AA8; family Gp7-AA8; genus Gilichinskyi; species Gilichinskyi gelida. The sequence goes on along the minus strand of JBBPII010000001.1, from coordinate 225,437 downwards.
CGTCGCGCGACGCCCCCTTCGCCATCCGGATGGTGTCGCGGTAGCTGGCCAGATACGCGACGCACGACGGGCAGACGGCGAGGTGGCGGTCGAATTTCGATCGCGTCTCCAACGCCAGCGCGCCGTCGAGGTAGTCGGCGAGGAAGGCGATGATCTCGCGGCAAGGCAGGTACGGCCGTTTGCTCATCGCGTCGCTCCTCTCATGTGCGGATCGAGCAGTGTGCGCAGCGCCTGCCGCGCGCGGTGGAGGCGGATCTTCACGGCGTTGGCCGTGATGCCGAGCGCCTCCGCGGTCTCCTCGGTCGTCATCTCTTCGATGTCGCGGAGGAGCAAAACGATACGGTACTGCTCGGGAAGACGATCGATGGCCGCGCGGACGATGCCCCGCACCTCCTCGCGCTCCACCATCGCGTCGGCCGATTCGTCCCACGCCGCGCTCGGCTCGACCTGGTGTCCGTCCTCGGCGAAGCGCGGCAGATACGCCTCGATGGCTTCCTCGGGATGCCGGCGCTGCGTCCGCAGCCGCATCAGGCAGGCGTTGACCAGGATGCGATGCAGCCACGTCGACAGGCGCGAATTCGACGCGAAGGCTGCGATCGATTTGTACGCGGAGATGAACGCGTCCTGCACGGCGTCGCGCGCATCCTCCTCGGAACGGAGGAAGCGGCGCGCGACGCGCAGGAGCGGCATGGAGTGCTGGCGGACCAGCGCCTCGAACGCGCCGCTGTCGCCCGCCTGAAGGCGGGCGACCAGGTCGGCGTCAATGGATGTGGTGCTCAGGGATCGACTCGAACCGGAAACGCCTGCGTGAGCGAGCATCCCGCCGAGTCGGTGAGGGTGATGAACAGCGTCTCATCCGCTTCCTGCGTCGGCTTGCCGCGCAGCTTGCCGTTGGCGTTGAGGTGGAGGCCGGCCGGAAGCGTGCCGCTGGTGATGGTGAAGGTATAGGGCGGATTCCCCCCGACGGCTTCGAAGTCGAAGTGCGCGGGGACGCCGACGAATTGGGTTGCCACGGCCTCGGTGACGTAGGTGAGGGTGCTGCAGTCCTGGGCGTAGGCGGCGGAAGCGACGAGCGCGAATGCAGAGGCGATCAGAAGTTTTTTCATGACCGTGATTCTACGGCAATCAGGGACCCATTAATTCCTGCCGCAGCGTCGGAGAGGAGAAAAAGGATGGCGTCCGCGACGCGCTCGCGCAGGACGTCGTCGAGCGTCCCCGGCAGGAGCGCGTTGGCCGTGATCCCGCTCCCCGCCACCTCCGCCGCCGTCATCTCGATCAGCGTGTTGAGTGCCGTCTTGGCGATGGTGTACGCCGCCGACGCCGCGAGCTTCTTCCGCGTGGCCTCGGAGCTGATGGTGATGATCCGCCCCGGCCGCGCCATCCGCGGCAGCACCTCGCGGATGACGGTGAACGCGCTGGTCAGATTGAGCCCGATCATCCGCTCCCAGGTCTCCGTCGTCGTCTCGCTCACCTTCCCCCCCGCCCACCCACCCGCCAGGTGCACCAGTCCGTACGGCGCGTCGACCTGCGCCACCGCCGCGCGCACGCTCGCCTCGTCGCCGAGGTCCGCCCGCACGCCCTCCACCAGGTCCGGCACGGTCGAGTGGTAGAGCAGCACGCATCGATATTCGCGCGCCAGTCGCGCGACGACGACACTTCCGAGGCCGCCGGTACCGCCGGTGATGAGGAGGGTTTTCATGGGTGGGAAGGATACTCGCGGCCCGAGAACCCTCTCCCGCCCGAGGAGCAGGAGAGGGCCTCCGAGTCTTTCCCCACCTTGCCGAGGTGAGGTTGTTTTTTACACGCCCGGAGGCGCGGCGAGTTGGTGCGCGCAGCCATCACTTGGTAGGACTCCGGCCGGGAATTTCGACGCGGCAGTAGGGCTTAACCCGCCTTGACTGCGGAAGTTACCTCGTCGTATCTTCACGTCCCCCACCCTCGCTGGCGCATTCGTCTAGGGGTCCAGGACGCCGCCCTCTCACGGCGGTAACACGGGTTCGAATCCCGTATGCGCTACCAACCTAACTCCCACCCACTCAGCGACTTAGCAAAGAACTGCCTCGAACCCTAGTTCGGGTCACTCTCAATAGCACTCTCAGAACGCGCCTGCGGGAGCTGCGCTACTCCCTGCTCGACCGGGAGCATCCACTTCTCCACCTCTACCTGCATGTGCTCGAAGTCACTGTCGAAGTAGTGCTTCATGACCGTGGCGAGCTGCGTGTCGCCCATCAGGCGCATCACCAGCACGGGGTCCTTCGAGCTCGCGGCCAGGTGCGATGCCCCCGAGTGCCGCCACGTGTAGAAGTGCTGCCGCACGCCGGTGAGCTGCTCATCGGGACCGAGAGTTTCATTCGCGATCTCGACCAAGCGCTGCCACTGCTTCCTGATGTTCACGTAGGCCAGTCCCGTTTCGGGGTTCGGGTGCACGAGCCCCGTTGGCTCGTCGGACGGCATGATGCTCTTCAGGTAGCGCACGAGTTCGGGTTTGAGCGGCGCGTCGACGTTCACGCCCTTGCCCGCGTTCTTGTGCGCGTCCAAGCGGAACCGACCGCGGTCGCGGTCCTGGTCGATCGTGAGCTGCTCCCAACGCAGTTCGAAGTTCGTCTCAGGGCGCATGAGCGTCGTGTACGCGAGCATGCAGAAGCCCCGGAGCGGCACGACACTCGGCGGCTTCCGATTCGTGTCGGGTTCGAACGCTCCGTGCGCAGCAGCCTGCTCGCGTTCGTAGCGGACCATCGCCGACCCGAGCAAGGTCGCGACCTGCTTGTTCGTGAAGATGACCGGCTTTTTCGTCGTGACGACTGTGGGCCGCTCGATGTTCGTGAGCTGGTGCGCCGTGAGGACGCGCGCCTTCACCGCACGGTTGAAGACGGCGATGAGCGTGTTCGCGTAGCGCCGGATCGTCGCGGGCCTGCATCCGCGCTTCTCGAGGTGCGCGCAGAAGCGCGTGAAGTCGTCGTACTTCACCGTGGTTGCGTCACGACCTTCGCCGAGGAACTCACGGATCTGCTTCACGCGGTACTGGTCGCGCTGCCAGTCCTTGTTCTGCGCGCGCTGCCACGAGTCGTAGAAGGCGCACACCGCACCCACGGAGACTGCGTTCGCGAGCGCTTCCTGGCGCGCACGTGCAGCGGCGACCGCATCGCGGAGCTCCGCTTCGATCTGCGCCTTCAACGTCACCGCGAACAGCACCGACTGCTTGTGGCTCTTGGGGTACCGCGACTTGCGGCGCGTCCGGACGGTGATCTCCTTCCCACACGAATCCTGCGGCCGGTTCTTCGGGTTCTTGCAGGGCGTGCAGACGCAGTAGGCTGGGTGGAGCACGGGGACCTGGACGTCGTAGCCTCCGCCCTTGCCCTTCACGACGTAGTCCGGCTCTTTCGTTCGCGCCATCAGGCTCGCTCCTTCGCACGCTCTCGCTCGAATGCTCTCCGCGCCGTACGCAGGTCGACCCACTGCGAGAACAGCTCATCGATCGCAATTCCGGAGCGCCGTGTGCCCGCTATTGTGTGCAGGCCGAGCGTCCCCGCGGAAATGCGCCGCCGGATCGTCTTCGTGCTGACGCCCAGCGCGCGCGCCGCGGCCTCGACGGACAGGTGCGTCGGGTCGGTGATCTGCGCGAGGAGAAGTGGCAGTAGTTCAAGGAGCTGCTCGATCCGGCAGATGCGGCGATGCATGTCCATCGACACCACCACTGCGCCTCCCGCATCGGTCGACGCCGGCGCACCAGCCGGCGTCGACTCCACATTACGTGGAGCCGAGGTCGAAGCCTGATCGGCTCCCGTTGTCCTCGACTCTTGCATCATCTTTCTCACGGTCGTTCTCAGTTCAGCTCACGACGCCCCGGGGTTGCTCGCATCCGTCTCGCCATCAGGACATGGCGCGCGGTCGGCGCGCAGTGAGCGCTTCCGCTCTTCGCGCGTAACCGCGTTCACGATCCAGCTGAGGAGGCGCAGGCGCTGCTCGGTGTGCAGCGTCCGATCCCCCGCCGCGAAGGAGATCGACAGGAGCTCGTCGCCACCGGCACGGATCACGACATCAACGGCTTCCACGTGCGACCTTCGTCACTTCGATCATTGCGATCTGCTCGTCGTCGGGCAGACGCTGGAATTCGACGAGCAGCCCTGCTCTCTCCGCCGCCGCCTTCAGGAGGAAGACCTCGTAGTCATAGGCGCACAACAGTTGTTCGGTCCCCTCGACGAGTGATTCCTTGTCGTCGACCGGCATGTGCTCGTACCAGTACAGCGCGAGCCGGAGCCGGTCCTTCTGCCTCTCCGTGAGCTTCATCGTCACGCGGACCAGCCACGCATGGCGGGTCCCCTTCACATCGATTGTCCGTGTCTCGATTGGGATCGTTTGGAGTTGCTCCATGGCGTTGTCTTTTTCCTTTTCAGTTCACGCACTAGTCAGTGAAGGCCGCCGCCGGGACGATCTGCCGCAGCGGCATGCGGAGCTCGGTGATCCCCGCGACGCGACGCGCATCGCGGGTCGATCGCGCGACGAAGAACAGGCGGACGGCGCGGTCGGCGACGTTCACGAAGGCCACGGCCACCGCGTGACCGGGGCGTGGGATCGCGAACCGCGCCGACGTGTCGAGCGCCCGCGCGGAACGAGCGCTGTCGGCCTCGTCGACGTCGCGGAGGACCGCGAGTGGGTACTGCGCGCCGGACGTAAAGAAATGCAGCGGCGGGTCGGACGGCACGCAGCCGCTCGCGATGTCCGAGAGGTAGCGCGACGTCTGCACCGCGGCCGCGTCACGCATCGGGCCGAGCGTCGTCGCCGTCAGCGGATCGCCGCCGCGCGTCAACGCGCCGGACGACGTCGACTCCCGCGCGGTCAGACTCTGCAGGCCGCGCAGGAAGAGGAGCGCCTCGTGGCGACCCAGGTCGTCCTCCACCGCGCCCGCGACGCCGACGCGACTGCCGGTCGCTGACCCGCCGGGCCCGCGGCCCACGAGCTGGAACAGCGACCGGTCGTTCCGGCGCTGCTCGATGACGTCGATCGTCGCGCCGACGGAGTCCATGGTCGCCACGACGAGCGCCTGCTTGCCCGCTGCGGCCGCCGCCGCGACGCCGTCGCCGAGCGCGCCCGCGGAGCGGATCGAGGGGAACCGCTCGCGCGCGTACGCAGCGGCCTCCTCGGCGCGGCCGGGCTTCGCATCGACGAACCCCCACCCCGCGATCAGGCGGCCCGTGTCATCCGGGACCGCGCGCACGAGGGCCTGCGCACCGCGGTGTGCGCCCACTTCCAGAACGTTCAACCGTGCTCCCTTCGCCACTGGCGTCCTCCTCTCCGTGAATGCGGCGACGTCGCACGTCCCGCAGATGGTGATGGCCCGCACGCGCGTCGAGCGGAACGTGGCGACCCACAGGTCGCGGAGCTCCGCGAAGCGCCGCGGCGACAGCGGCCCGGCGCCGGCCGAGGCGCGGTTGTGCATGCCGCAGACGGTGACGTCCACGTCCGAGAGGTCGAGCGCCAGACGGTTCGATGCGAGCCAGTCCGCGAACCGTGCCGGGGTCGGGACGGTCCCTTGCTCCAGGTCGATCTCCCGCGCGCTGAGCTGGCGCATGTCGGACATGACCGTGAGCGAGCGTGCGCCGCCGCGCTTGTCGTGGAGCGACCGGACCGCGACCGCCATGGCTTCGGCGATCGCGCTCCCAACTTCATCGGTGTTCGCGGTCAAGAGCGCTGGCACGGCGAGCTCGTTCCGGCCGCCGAAGAGGAACGCCACGCGGTCGCCGAGACCCGCGGGCGGCGTCTGGATCGCGAAGATGCGGCGCGCGTCGCTGATCGATCTCCCCACGCGCCAGACCTCGAAGGTCGAGGCAGGCTCGGCCCCGGCGACCATCCACGCGTCGTAGGCGCGAACGAGGGACGTGCTGTCGCACGCGCTCTCGGCCGATGGCGAGACGTCACAGACGACGGCCGTGTGCGTGACCGTGCCAGAGCGGAAAGCCCACGGCTGCGCGAGGCTGTTCCGGGTCGGGATGACGGTGACGCGTTCGTCGGTCGTCACGACGTCGGCCCTCACGCCTGCGTCCACTGCGAACCCGCGCTGCTCCGCGGTCCGCAGCGACGACCATGCCGTCTCTTGCCACACGCGCTTCTCGGCCAGCACGTCGCCGCCCGGCCAAGAGCGCGGGACCTCGGCGGCGAAGGTCGTCAGGGCGCCATCGCGTCCGCTCCCAGCGACCACCACGCGCGCGACGCAGCCGGGATCTCGCGTCGCATCCCGGGCCCAGTCGCGCACAAAGGTCTGGATGCTCGCGGTGGCACGACGAACGTCGGCACGCGCGACGACGACGACTGTCGTCGCGGCCGGCGCGACGTGGGTCGGCCGGCGGCAGGCGGATGCGAGGATCAGCGCGAGGCAGAGCACCGCCGTCCTCACACGGCCCTCCGTGCCTGCGGCATGCGGACGACCGTCTGCACCACCGCGTCGCCGGGGGCGGGCGCGGCGGGCGCGAGCAGGTCCTCGCGCTGCTTCCGCTTGGCGAGCAGCCGGAAGTGGTACTTGTCCGTCCCGACCGCCGCGCGCACGTCGTCCACGAACATCTCGACGGCGTGCTGCTCGGCGCGCGCGATCTCGCGGAGCTGCTGCCGCGCTGCCTGCTCCTGCGCGCTGAGCACCGAGATCCTGACGTTGTTGACCTCGCGGCGCTCCTGGAGCTTCGCGAGTGCGTCCTCGAACTCGGCGAGCTGTCCGGCGCGCCGCCCGGCGATCGCCTCCTCCGTCGTGGGGATCGCCGCCTTCCGCGCAGCCTCCTCGCGCAGCTCTGCGAGGCGGTGGCCGTTCGCGTGGAGGATCACGGCACCGACGACCGCGGCGAGCGCCATCAGGAAGTACGCGACCGTCGACGTCGTCGGCCGCGCGACGGCGCCCTGGAGCGCGGTGCTGAACCCGCTCGCGGAAGCGCTGAACTGCGCGCGCATGCTCGAGGTGACCCAGAGGACCGAGGTCGCGAGCAGCACAGCGGAGACGATCGCCGCGACCCAGAGCGGCCGCCGGCTGTCCGGGTCACCCTGCTCGATGAGCTTCTGCGTGCGGCTGAACGCCCACCGCAGCAGGAGGAACGTCACGGACGCGAGGAGCAGGGCCGGCAGCGCCGCCATCAGCACGCCGGTGGGGTTCCGCTGGAGCTCGAGGTCGATCGCCGTGGGGTCGATGCCCTGCGAATTCGCGAGCGGGACGAAGATGAAGATGCCCTCCGTCACGAGGAGCGCCCACTGGCCGATGGCGTGGAGCACGACGCGCACCCGTGAGGGGACCTGCGTCGCCGTCCGCGGCGTGGCTGGCGTCGCGGCACCGTCCTCGAGCTTCCGCGTGCCCGCGGCGATCGCCTCCTCGCGCTCGCGCGTGAGGGCGTCCAGCTTCTCGCGCGTCTCGCTCATCTGCCGCTCGATCTCGCGCTCGTCCCCCTCCCGTTCCTCGAGCTCCTTCGCGAGCAGCGAGGCGCGCCGTGCGGCCTCCGCGAGGACGTACTGCGTCTCCGCCGCGGCGGGGTCGCGCGCGAGCTCGATGTCGCCGAGGTCGGCGCCCGCCTGGTCGAGCACGCGCTCGACCGGATGGCGGGTATCGGCCGGGAGCACGACCTCGAGCTCGGCGGCTTCCGAGATCCGCATGTCGGGCAGCGGGTAGCTCACGCGGGGCCGGAGCCGCCAGTATTCCGCGAGCCGGTATTTGAGGTGGTCGACCTCGGGGAGATTCGACAGCACCGCGCGGCGGGCGGCGAAGTAGGCCGCGATGACCCAGCGCCTGAACCGCGCCTGCGGCTGCTGGATCGCGGGCGGCTTCGGTGACGGCGCAGCGCTCGGGAGCGTGGTCGTGGACTGCCACGTGACGCGCCGCTGCCACTTGACGGGAGCGACCGCGTCCCGTACACGATTACCAATGCGCTGAAGCATGTTCATCAGATTCTTCTCCTCAAAGTGGATGTGTGATGGACGTGTGGAGGCGCCGGAGGCGCTCGCCTCCGAACCCCGCGAACCGCTTGTGACGGTTTCGCGGGGTTGATCTGCACGTCACCCGTGGCGGCAGTTGATCTCGTGTCGTTCGCTCATGAGCTACGGCCCATACGCGGCCGCCACGCCTAGACCCGCAACGCCACCGCGCGACGCTGCATCTCCGAGACGGTCGGTCGGCGCATGGGTTCGTCGCAACGCGTTGCGGCCGCGCTGCGGCTGACGAGAAGCGTCGTGCCTGGGGCACAATGAATGGCAGTGACGACCCCGCAGCTCGCCGTCGACGTCGAGAAGCAGTGGCACGCGGTGTTTGGTCCGGGCGGCTCGGCCCCTGCGATCGGGCGCGACGGGTGGGAGCACCGCGTTTTCTACGCGCTCAAGCGCTACGTGGTCGACGCCGTGCGCCAAGGGCTCGGGGGAATACGCGCGAGTAACGAGGAGCTCCTGCGCCTCGTCTACGCACACGATCCAGACGCGGCCGCGTCGCACGCGAAGGCCGACACGGTGCGCATCCTGCGCTCGCACTGGAAGGGAACCGTTACGCAATGGGGCGGAACGTTCTCAACGAAGACCGCAGGACTGCGCTTCAGCATTGAGATCGTCGAGGCCGAAGACGTCGTCGTCCGCGTGGAGAACGACGCCGGACCCGTGGCCGCTGGAGAAGCGAGGCTTCCGGGACTAGGAACGCTCGTTCCTCGTGAGAGCCCGGCGGGCGCCAAGGACCGCGGACGTGCGCTCCTGATCGCGTGGTGCGGACGCGGCGTGAGAGAGCCAGCCTACGAACGCGTGCTCGAAACGTTCTCGATCGATGAGCTTTGCGCGCACGCCGCGGACGTCACGGACGCTCGCCGGACCGGTCGCGCGCTCGACATCTCGCGCCTTCTCCTGCAGGCGGATTCCCACAGTTCATTGGCGCAAAGCCCTGATGCTGACAGCGAGGAGGTTTCGCGCACCTTGGGCGAGTGGGCGCGCGCGCAGTTTCGCAAGCTCGACCCTCGAAGGAGGAGAGAGGCGAAAGAGTTACTCCGCGAGGCGAAGCGCGAAGGGCCGAGCTCGTGGCGGTGGGCGGCGCTCGTAGTGCTCCTCGCGGGCGCATGCGTTGGCGTCTACTACACCTACGCGTATGTGAGCGGGCTATTTCGCAAGGTTGGTTACGACCACTATGAGTCCACCTTCCGCACAACCACGGACGGCCGCCTCGTTGCTACCGACTCCGCGACAGGCAGAGAATCAGACCCTCAGACTGAACTCCGAGATCCCGACACAGGCGCGCGGGTGTCGGTGAGCCCCGGCCCGACGCCAAGCACCGTCACTGTGCAGGCGGACCTCAGCACACTACGGGAGCGACTGATCCGAGAGCACGCCGCTGCTGGCCACACGCACGGCCCTGAAGAGGTCGAGGTACTCACGACCTGGGTGACCGGAACGGACATCGCCAATCAGCATGAAACAACATTCTTCCTGCCGAAGGACGACAAGAATCGCTTCTGCCCATTCATCGCGGCGCAGAGTGTAGCGGGGAGATCGAACGTCGTTGGCTTCCTCGTCGTGCCGCCGATGCGCATGACGCTCAAGGACACGATGGCGGCGTCCTCCTCCCTCGCGGTCGACGGCGACACACCTGTGAAACTTGCGGTTGATGTCGTCGAGGGCAGGATGAACGTCTACCTGACGCGCGCAGCGCAGGAACTCGCGCCAGGCGATCATCATCTGCTTGTGACAATCAAGAGCCCGAAATACGGCGACATCGCGGTCCGCCAGACCGTACGGATCTCCTTGACGACTCCGCCGATCGTCGGATCGCCAACGTGGGAAATCCCCTCGGCGTTCATTCAGAAACCGCCGCCGGCGTTCAGTCTCGATGACGCCTACCGGAAGCAGCAGCGAACGTCGCGCATCCGCTAAAGCAGAGACTTCCAGAGACGCCGAGCCTCCAACTATCAGCTCGCTCCTCAAATGTTGATGGGCCTGCACAGCGAGACTCCCCGAGGGCTCCTGGGGCGCATCAGGTCGCTGCGCCTAGATGTAATACTTGAAGGGCAGCGGCGGAATACCTTCGACCGGGCCGGCGGTGAGGATCTCACCGATCGCGTCTGCGAAGATGAGCGTCACTGGATCTCCATCGCCGAACACGCAGCTGTTGTAGTTCAGCTTCGTGAGCGCCAGGACGTCAGCGAGCACTGTCTCAATCGGCGCGACGCCGCGGCTCACCTCGACGAGCACGGGGTTCGGGACCTCTCGTCCGGGGTACGTCAGCAGCCGAGGGACGTAGCCCTTCGTCCAGAGGTAGCCGAGCGAGGTGCTCTCGACGTACGCGACGCCACGGAGCGGCGGCATCTTCCCGGCCCGGAAGAGCTTCAGGTCGGAGCGTCCATGCGATGTCAGAGACGACGGCGTCGAGGTTCCGCTTCGGCTCGCCGCGCGCGTTCAGGAATTCGCGGTGCGCGATCGTGCTCTCGCGGACGATCTGCGTCGTGATGCGGTGCTCCAGGAGGCGCGCCTTCAGCTGGTGGTGGAAGTGGGCGTCGTAGCGGTACGACTCCGCCGCCTGGTTGAGCGACGCGAAGAGCGACGGTTCGACGAGGAGCCGATCCGCCTCGCGCTTCGTGAGGCGTGTCTGCGGCTGCACGCGGAGGTTCGTCTCGACGACGGACTGCGGCCGGCAGTAACGGTACACGTCGTCCGGGACGACGACGATCCACAGGTCCGGTGCGAGCTCTTCGCTCTTCGCAGCGGTCAGGATCACCCCTGCGAAGAGGTCGACCGTCTCGTACACGCGCTGGTACTTGTCGGCGATGTGGAGGCGCCGGTCGAGTTCCGTCCCATCGACCGTTCGCGTGAGCACCGGTTGCGGGCTCCACGGGACGCGGAACGCGGCTTCGAAACCCGGGAAGTGCGGCCGCGCGTTCGGGTTCGCGCCCGGGGCCACAGGACGCTGGATCGAGGTGCACCAGCGCTGGAAATGGTCGATCCCATCCGCTGTGCCGATGACCGCCGCGCGAATCCCGTACACCTTCTCGCGGTCGAGGGGGCCGAAGAGCGTCAGGCCGTCGCGCGGGTCCTCCATCGTCTGCCCGTGCTGGAAGAGGAGCTGCGGTTCCGGGATGCGCAGGAGCTGCGTCATGCGTCGTCGTCCTCGTCAGCTCCACCCTCGACGAACTCCTCGGTGTTCGGGTCCACGAAGGAGACGGGACTCTGGAAGCGGATCGGCGCGGGATCGACCTGCACGCGCTGCGTCGACGACAGCGGCACCACGATGGTGGTTGCACCGTTCGCGAGGTACTGGAGGGTGGCGAGCATGCGATCACGCCACTGCTCGTTCCACCAGTTCTTGCATTGGCTGCGTCGCGCGCTGTGGAGTTTCGACGGACTGTCCCAGATCGTGTGACCGTTGTCCGAGAACGTGACGTGCAACCGCAGCGCGAATACTGGCGAAGGCGCGAGCAGCGGTCGCGCGGACACCGCGAAATGCCAGTACCGTTTCGGGCGCTTCTTCTCACCAACGACCTTGCGGTAGGTGCGCTTGCCGTTGATGTTGACGTAGTCGATCTTTCCGTGGCGCGTGGCCGCGAGTGGGAAGTACATCGCCCCGTGCTTTGTAGCCATCTTGTAGCGCCACAAGCCGCGCGTCTTCGCAACGCGCTCCCACCCTACGCGGAGGAGGTCCGTGACGTGGTTCCTCGCGTGCACAGGCGTGAAACCATCCTCCGGCGAGCCGTCCGCGAGGTACGTGGCCAGTGGGAGAGAGATCGACTCCACGAGGAAGTCTTCGTCACCGGAAAAGAGATCATCCGTTCCCGCGAAGGAAATGAGGCGCGAGCCGCTGCGCGCCGATGCGAACTTCATTGACCAGAGCTCGGGGAAGAGGAAGGCATCCTGTTCCGCGGGCGACGCCGCGAACGTGCCGTCGGGAAACAGTGGGCTCGACGCCGCTGCCACGGCGGTAGTCGGCCGCGCCCGGCCGCGCAGGCGGTGAACGAAGATCGTTTCCGGCAACTGGTCGATCGCCACGACATTCGAGATGTAGTCCTCCGGCACATCCCGCACACCCGCGTCGGCGCCGTACTGCTCGCGCCACCACGCCGCGACCGCGGACGCGCTGAAGTCAGGATGCTGCGGAACGTCATCTTGTTCGAGCTTCTTCAAGAGCTGCGCGACCCCTGCTGCCCACGAGTCACGGAACGAAATCGCGTTGATGCGCGCGAGTGCGATGTTCGCCTGCCGCGCGGGGAGAGCGTCGATCGCGACCGGGATCACGAAATCCTGGATGCTCTCGTCCCGGGCGACGTTCTGCGCGACCTGCAGCTCCGCGAGCGGCCCGGCCTTCTGGTTCGACGTCGTTGAGAGTACGTAGACAACTTTCGCGGAGCGCGTCCGGATCGCTGTCTCGATGTCGGACCAGAACGCTTCGCCACCGAGGAGCTTCGTGAGATCGCACCACACGCCGTACCCTTCAGCGGCGAGCCGCAGGGCGAGCCAACGGGCAAATTCGTTGTCCTCCGGGTTCGCGTGGCTAATGAAAATGATGTCTCTCACCGCTAGTCACTGTAACCGGCGACGTGAACGCTCGCCAGCCCTCTTCCGATAACTCGGAACCGAGAAGGCCGGGGTAGACCGAACGCGCAAGTCTTTTGACGTCTTCATATTGCGCCTGCTGGACTGTGGATTCGAGTCCACACCGCAAATCCACGCTCGGTAGAAGCCGCGATCGCGAGCACCGCAGAATCTCGTCGAAGGTCACGCTCGACACGGAGGCTTTCTTGATTCAAATCGCCGACTACGAATGTGAAGCATCAGTCGCGCTCAAAGTTACTCGTGGTGAACTTCAGAGTCCTTGCGTTTTCCGACACTGTCCGGATGGTCTTGTCGGGAATCTCACCTGGTACCTTCGCGCGAATTTCCAGAATCACTTCCATCTCGGCTTCAGGTAACGTTGTTAGGTGTTGAATGACCTCCTCTGCGACTTTGCCGGCGTCACGGCCGACGCGCGTCGGATCGAGTCTCACTGCGCCGACAAACACATTCGGCGCTGATGTTTTCTCCGTCGTAGCAGGAGCTACAACCTCGCCCTGGTGGATCTCGTCGCCGCTCACCGGCTCAGTCGTCGTCGCCGAAGCGAGGTCTTCAGACCGCTGCCGGATGGCAACGTCCGGCTTCACAACAAGCGTCGAGCGGCTTATCACGGGGATGACACCGCCGCCTCCCGCCTTGAGTCCCACGTATCGCTTCTTCCCCTCGTTGTACGCGTCCGCGACTGCGAACGTGTCGGCGATGGTGAGCTGTCCGATCCCGTGCTCCACGGCACGCTCTATCACTTTCTGGTCCCGAACCCGAGAAAGGTATAGATATCGCGCGAACCATTCTGCGAGTTGGCCTACAGACACGTGATCCATGTCATTCCACAGGTGTTTGTCTAAGTTCATGCGAAGCCGCACACCACCCATCTTGGGGAAAAAGACCTCCTCATTCTCGAGCTTCGTGCTCGCGCGAGCTGCGAGCGAGTCGTTCCCGGTGATCTTGTACTCATCCCATCGAACCTCGTCGGTAGCAGTGGCCTGTGCAGGTGCGATTGCGTGGACCCAAGTGCCAGCGATCCTTAGCGTGACAGTCTTGTCGAATTCCTTCACCTTCGCATCCGCTTGCTTCTTCCGGAACGGGTCAAGGTTCAGGCCCTCGTAGTCGTCAGCGATCGACTTCCAGGCCAGATGTCTCGCGGTCGCGTCGAGGAGTGGTTCTAGTTCCTTACTGTCCGCCGCGACAAACACAAGGCAGTTCCGTTCCACCCGCGGTCCCGACCCCTTGCTGGCAATGATTTCGCGCGCGTATGCGAATGCCGCGCTATCGGCCTGCGCACGTCGGTGCGGGTATTTCGGACCGAGCACTACGAGCCGGCACGTTGGTTCATCGGGAACATCTGACGTCGACTCAGGACAGGCATGAACCGCAGTGAAATCGGCCTTCTGCTTCTGCTCGTCTCTCAGCCGTCTGACGATCTCGGCGTAGACATCTTCACATTCGCGCAGCTTGGCTGCGGCCCGGTCTTCAGCAATCCGGTTGAGGTTCGCTTTCGTCGAAATCCAGTAGCGGTTGCCATCCTGGTGAATGAACTTCGCCTGGTCACTCAATCGGCGCAGCGCGTCACCGAAATCGGAGATTGTCTCCCCCGGCTGCACGCAGCCGAGGCGAACGGTCCGATCGTCGACACCGGGATTCTTCGCATCCGAGCCCGGTGCCGTGCCGAGATACAGTGTTCGAGCAACTCGCCTCGCCGCTGAGACGCGGCCAAATCTGTCAGTGCTCCGGTCGAGTTGGAGCGGAAGCGAGTTCTCGCCATCGACGTCGTTCGAAATGATCGACTCCCACTGGTCTTCGAGATAGCGCGTCAACTCCGACTTCACCTGACTGTCCGCCATCGGGATCGACGCCGGCATGATGAGCAGACTCCGTTCATCGCTCTCCCACAGCCAGTGGATGACCTTCGCAAGCAGGCGCAGCACACCTCGTGTGCGCTGGAACTTGTCGAGAGTCGACCAGTCATCGTAGAGGCGGCGGAACAACTCGGGATGGACTGGGTACGCCGCCAAAAGTTTCTTCCGGTAGCTCTCTTCTGAAGCTTCATCCGGAAACTCAGCCTTGCTTGTGCGGTAGAGCTTCATGAACGCCTCGACCACGGCGTCACGGCGCGCGAACCCGTCCCTGTCGGCAATGGGCTCGAAGAGTCTTCGCCGCACGATCTCGAATCCCTCGTCCGCGCCTGCAGGCCTCCACGGCTTACTAACACGTTCGAAGATGTTCTGGAGGGTTTCGAGTGCGAGCTGGCCGCTGTCACCGCCGATCTCGATTTTGGATGATGGGATCGACGCCACGACCAGCGTCCTCTTCGAACGCTTCGCTGCTTCTGTCAGCGCCTGTGCAAACGACGTCTGAGATTCGAACGTGCCGCCGGGGAGGTCGGTCTTCCCTACGAGTTGCCGAGCGTAGGCAACCCACTCATCAATCAAGATCAGCGCCGGCGAGTAAGCATCAAACAATGTTGCGAAGACATTCGCGCCGGGACTCACACCGCGCGCGTCGGAGTCTTCGACTAAAGCGAACCCCGCCTTGCCTCCCAACTGCCACGCGAGCTCACCCCAGAGCGTCCGGACGACCGTCCCATCCGGTTTCTTGTGCGGCTGCGCCGGTGACAAATCGGTTCCGACGAGCACTGCGCGGTGCGCGTGTGGCGGCGCATTGACTTTGACGTCCTCAAGCAACTCATCAGCGCCGAGCAGGGTCGACGCAGGCGCGCCACCGAAAAGGTGGTAGAGCGCGAGCATCGAGTGCGTCTTGCCGCCTCCGAAATTCGTCTGCAGCTCGATGACGGGATCACCACCGCCACCCGAGAGCCGTGTCAGCGCTCCCGTAAGCAAATCGCGAAGCCCCACAGTGATGTAGGTGCGGCGGTAAAACTCGGCCGGATCGCGGTACTCGTCACTCCCTTCGCCTCGATGGACTTGCGCGAGGTCAGCTGCGAACTCCGCCTGTGCGTACTGGCCCGACGAAACGTCGCGGTGAGGCGTAACGACGTCGCGCCACGGTTTGAGGCCTGTCGACGGCATTCCCTCCAGGGTCATCTGGTAGCGTGTCTTGTTTCGAGCTTGCTCACTGAAGATCGTCCGCTGCAGGTCAACACGGAGCTTTCGGATTTCGTCCGCTTGGTCACCGGCACTCACTGACGTGAGAAGGCGTGTCATGGTATCCATCGCCCGGTCAGCGTCCTCGGACGAGAGCGGCTTCTCATGTGCGAAGGCATTACGGATTTCGCGCAGCTCTCCAACGTAGGAGCGCTCGGCATGTCCGAGCGTCATCCGGAACACCTCCTGCCAGCGATCGCTCATGGCTTTCAGGAGAGCGGCGGTATCCCAGTTAATGCCACCGTCGCGCTCCTGCACGAGACGAAGGTCACGGGCGATCTGAGCTTCCCAGTCTTCGCCTAGGCGCGCTCTCAGCTCCCGCTCGACGAACGGGCGGAGCCCCTCGCGCAGGATGTCCAGTGCCTTTACGATGCGTTCTCGGTTCGTAAGCGCCATAGTCTTTTAGCTGTTAGGTACGTCGTTTCCGGCTTGTGCGCCGACTCCGTGCGGGCGCGGCATTATCGAGTGTCATCTGTTCAGGGGACCGTGCGCGATTCGCAACAGCAGACTCCAGCATCGGCCACGCCGTCACGAGGCCATTGTAGGCACGCGCATCTTCCGCCCATCCATTTCGTTCGCACAGTTGATAGAGCCGATACGCGAGATCGCGCGCCTGCTCCGCTGCACCACCGAGAGCAGCGAGGAGTTCCGCAGCCGCGACCTCGCCCTGCTCATCGAGGCGCTTAATGAGCTGTTGCGTCGCCTCCCACACCGTCGGCCGCCGGTCCGTCTTAGGATTCCAGTCAGCATCCAGCTCGCTGCGTCGGAACAGACGGACCTTTCCGCCACCCGCACTGATAATCCCGGCTTCAGCGATTCCCGAAACCGACACGTTTCGCGCTTTCGAGAGATTCTCCGCATCATTGTACGGACCACCGTTCCAGCCGTGCGTCTCAAACCAGGTGAGCGCAAAGCGCGTATCAGCGTCGACGTCTGCTTCGCCCGAGGTGAGAAACTCGTCTAAGACGCTGTTAATCACTTCGAGCGCGGCGTGGACGCTCATCTGCTGGTCGCCCGAATCAAGGACGCGCGCATAGCGGGAGAACACCGACATCCCGGGACCGATCGCCGCTTGCGCAAGATCGACTGGCGCAATGTTGGAGTGACGGAGCGCCCGGAGACTGCTTGGCAATTCCCCACGCAGGAGACGCTGAAACTCGCCCCGCGTGATCGTCTCTGCGTCGTCGGACCTCTTGCGACATACAAGGACTATAGAGGACGCGAGCGCGTTCGAGCCAATCCCCCGTGGCCGGTTCGAGTGCTCAGTACGGATCGGCCATGTACCCGTGATGCTCCAGCGGGCATCGACGAGCGCCTGCAGCATTCCCTCCCATCCCGTAGAGACCGAACCACCACCCTCTGTCGTCTCCTCCTGCTTGAACGCGTAGTAGATCGTTGCCGGGAACGCATCGGAACTAAGTGCACGCATCGAGGCGAACACGAGACCGAGTCGCTCATAGAAGAACTTGCGCGAGCTATCACGATCGCCTTCATGCCGCGAAGGATCAGCGATGATTTCGTCGTCCTTCGGCACAACGATGGTGCTGAACACCTCGGGATACACGTTGCGCAAAACGCGACGAAGCCACACGTAGAAGAAATCTGATAGATCCGCGTACCCGATATTGTCAAAATACGGTGGGTCTGTTGAAAATATGTACTCGCCAGCACCCAGAACAAGACGCGATGAGTCCCCATGCATGACGCGGCCGACAGCGGCCGTTCGCGGGAGGCAGTCGAGCGCAGTCATGGGGTATTTAAAGCATGTCGACCAGCCACCCGTCGATTTGCTTAGCGGGTTCGCTTCAGCGAAATCCCACACCATCTGCACGGTCTGTTTGTCGAAGGTGGGTTGCGCCTTCGATGGTCGTTTGCTGTGAACGAACCACCGAACCAAGCAGTTGTTCGTTTGGACGAAGCGATCGTAGAACAGCGCGAGGTAAACGGTTATCGCGTCCGCGTACTCCTTGCTGAAGCTCGGATTGCTTCGAATCTCGTCTAGCGTCTCGGTGAGCGCATCGGAAAAGTAGTCAAGAACTGCAAGCTGCCGTGGAAGGAACAGTTCATGGTGCCACTTCAGGCCATAGTTCTGGACGCGGAAACCCAACGCGGCCTCGGGGAGGGGCGTCTCAGGCTTCCAACCTGGCTCAACTGCCAGTGCAGCCCGCTCGTGTTCCGCCGAGGCAACTTCGAACTTCATCGTCGTCCCGCGCTTTGTTGCGACAGCGTTCATCTGAAAGCCGAGATCGCCTGCTCGACCCTGCTCCCTGAGTGCGGCGAACGGAATCGGTGTCGTACAGACCGGGCAGATGGCACCAGCGCCTTGGATCGTCGGTTCACCGACTGCGTCGGACTGCTCAACGACGTCGAAGACCACACGGTCAGTCTCTCGATCGTATCCGGCGATGCGGAGGAACGCTTTATCCTTCGGAGTCTTCGACAACCAGAGGGAGCTAAGCAGCGGAACACGCGTGCGACAGCCAGGATTCGGACATCGACACGTGCGGGACCATAGCCACGCCACGATGTTGCTTGAATCGCCGTACAGTCCCCGCGCGCGTTGCTCCGCCTTCGAGAGCACCACCTTGGCGAACCGCTCTAGGTCGAGTCGAAACGATGAGAAGCCGTCACTTGGAAAGAGACGTTCGTCGCCCGAAGAGGGCACGGCCATGTGCCGCTGAACGGCCGCGGGAACCTCGACGACTGCCTTCGAAATCGCAACAGCGATAGGGTTAAGATCGCAGCCGACGGCATCGAGCCCGAGCCGCAACGCCTCGACCGGGATGCTGCCAGAGCCGCAAAACGGGTCAATGACGGTCGGAAAATTGCCGTTGAGCGATGCCGCTATTTCAGCCTTCGCTTCAGCAAGCACCTTCTCGTCAGCGTTTGATTCCCACTGAACAAGGCGCTCTATGAGTTGAAACAGATCGTGACGTTTCTTCTCTGCTTCATCACCGGAAAGGTATTCGGCAGGGTCATCCACAAGAGATGCAAAGAGCACCGCCCGACACGCCGCAAGGGGACGTCGCGCCCACCATGCATGCAGATTCGAAGTAGTCCCGACGTGGATAGTTTTCTCGGCGCCGGCGGCGCGATTGATCGCGTCGAGCGGCAGGGCGACTTCGATCAGCTTCTTGCGATGGCGCATCATCGTGGCGGCCCTCCGGCGGCCAGGAGTGCGTTCAGAGTGAACGTGGAGTGCGTCTGGCCGAATCCAGGTTGCCCCCAGTCGAAACCACTTAGATACACGGGCGGCGTCGGGCGGCCGTCCTCTACCACCACGATTGCCAGACGGAACCGGTCGGGGACGTTCAGCGCACGAAGGATCTCGTTCTTGGTGAGTGCAACGGTGTCGCCGTCAGCAAGTCGCCCCTTCACCTCGATGAAGTACAGATCGCCCGTCGCCGGATCGTGAGACTCGATGTCATAGCCAAGTTTCTCTGCACCGACGTCACGTGGCGCACGACCGAGAGCGCGCTCCGCCTCCATTACGGTGGCGACCGCAATACGCTCCGTCTCCGACTTCAGGTCCGCGTCAGCCATTGCCGACCAATCAGCGGCAACCTGAGGAGCAACTTTCTTGAGAAGTCCGAGCGGCACGATTAGCGCCCCGCCCACGATGCGCGGCGGGATCGGCGAGATTGCGCGCTCCGTCTTCAATTGATCGACACGCCGCTGCATCCGCTCAGCGAGAAGCTCCGCGCGGCGCTGCGCGTCCGCGGCGGGCAGACGCGTTGGCTTCCCAGCTGCCTCCCTCGCCTTGAGATCTTCGGCTCGATGATCCCAATAGTTGATTTCCTTCATGAGGCGGGCTTTCACTTCGCGCTCGACTTTGTCGATGAGCGGCAACCGCAGCCGTCGCACCTCGTCGACGTGCAGCGGCACGATCGAGCGCAGTGCGAAGTCGGAGATCTTCGCTTCCCAGTCCGTAGCAAGCCACGATGCATTGAGGACTTCGGCGAGAGCTACGCGCTCGTCTGCTGAAGCTCCACGGTAATCGAGGTAGGGCGCCGTGCCGGCGTCGCGCTGAGTGCCGTCAGGTACCACTTCCACGAATTGCAGCCGTTGCGAGATGACGTTCGCCTCCCCGGATGCGAGGCGGCGACCGTTGCGAATAGCATGCTCCAAGTAGAAAAGAAGCCGTGGCGTCTCGCTCGCGTCCTGCTCATCAATGAGAACGGCACCCTGCTTCAGGAGCGCTCGATGCTGCTCCAACACCAGGTCAATCGTGGAATCAAGCAGTGGAACGCCCGGACCGACGAGCATCGCCCGCGGCTGCGGCTCCAGAAATGCCTTGTCGAAGGAGACCCGCTCGTACCGCCGAAGCACTGGCGCTCCCGTACCGATGATCCGGTCACGGTCTCGGATGGCTTGCGGCACATGGGTGATCTCCCAGCGGCCGGCCTCACGCCGTTGTGCGCGGCCGCCGAGACGTTCGAATGCCGAGAGGAAAAACGATTGGATGAAGTGGGGCTGCAGCTTCCTCGCTCGCGCGCGCTCCATCTCTTCGTGGAGCGCCTGCACGCGCGAGAGATCCATGCTGTCTTGCACGAGTGCTCTCCGTGCAAGCAAGTCCTCGAGGTGCTCTCGATCGACAGCGTTTGCGACCTGCTCCTTCAGGCGCGCTCGTACTTCGGGCTGATCGCCGTACCGGATCGCTTCTATGAGCAGCTCGCGTAACGGGCGACCCTCGAAGAGCTGCCCGAGGACGTCGAACACTTTGCCACCGAGTGCCTCGCGCTCCTCTTCCAGCTTGTGCAGGAGTTGGGTGTACACCTCGGCCTCGCGGGTATCTTTCGCAAGCAGATTCCAGAGGTGGCACACCTCGGTCTGACCGATTCGGTGGATTCGTCCGAAGCGCTGTTCCAGCCGGTTCGGATTCCACGGAAGGTCGTAGTTCACCATGAGGTGCGCGCGCTGCAGGTTGACTCCTTCTCCCGCTGCGTCGTTCGCGACCAGAACTAATACGGTTGGGTCATTCATGAATGCGTGAACGACGCGCCGCCGGTCTTCTCGCGCAATCCCACCGTGGATCTCGACTACGGCCTCTGGTTGTCCAAGCCGAGTCCTGATTCTTTCCGCCAGGTACGTCAACGTGTCGCGAAACTCGGTGAAGATGACAAGCTTCCGGCGATTGCCGTTCTCGTCCTTCATCAGCGGGTCGTCGAGGATCGACGTGAGTTCCTTCCACTTCGCGTCGACGCCTGCGTGACGCACCTTCTTTGCGATCGTCTCCAGTTCCTTCAGCCGGAGAATCTCCGTTTCCAGTTCGGCTGCGGTCCGTGCCGCAGTCGCGTTGTCGACGAGCTGCTCTTCGAGTTCCTCGCGCTCGTCCTGTGGCGCCTCTTCGTCGATTTCGTCCCAGTCATCCGTCGAGAGCGAGGGCCCGACGTAATTGATTTCTGAAGCCTTTTTCTCCCCGCGGACCTGGAGCTGTTCATCGCGCAGCCTCGTTTCGAGTCGTTCGCGCCGCCGCTCGATCGATTTGAATATTGCTTCGGGTGAAGAAGCAAGGCGCCGCTGCAGCGTCATCAACGCGAAGCCCACGTTCACCCGCCGCTGCTCGTTGTCTGCTGAGAATCGCTCGGCACGGTTCATCTCCGTCCGGACGTAGTCCGTCACCTCGTGGTAGAGCGCTGCCTCCGAATCGGAGAGGGGGTACGACGTCGTGTGAGAGCGCCGCTCGGGGAAGAGCTTCCGGCCGTCAAATGTGTAGAGGTCTTCCTTCACGAGTCGACGCATGAGGTCCGACGTGTCAGCTGTATGGACTCCCTCGCGAAAGCGACCTTCGAACCTGTCGCTATCGATGAGGGCCATGAAGAGCTGGAAATCGTCCTCGTGACCGTTGTGCGGAGTCGCGGTCATGAGCAGGAGGTGGCGACACCGTTCCCCGAGGAGCTGTCCGAGGCGATAGCGCTTCGTGAACTTCACTTCGCCGCCGACGTAGTGCGCACTCATGCGATGGGCCTCGTCGCAGACGATGAGATCCCACTCGGGCGCAGCGCGAAGCTTCTCCTGAATATCGGGATTTCGGGAGAGCTGGTCCAAGCGAGCGATGATGAGGTTCTTCTGCTCGAACGGGTTCGACACGCGCGATGCCTCGATCATGTCCCGCGTTAGCAGCTCGAAGTCGAGCTCGAACTTCTCGTGCAGCTCGTCCTGCCACTGCTCTGTCAGGCTACCCGGAGCGACGATCAGGCAGCGCTGTAGGTCACCGCGGACGATCAGCTCTTTGATGAACAGCCCTGCCATGATGGTCTTACCAGCGCCGGGATCGTCGGCGAGCAGGAAGCGCAACGGCTGGCGCGTTAGCATCGATTCGTAGACAGCGCTGATCTGATGTGGAAGCGGCTCAACTGACGATGTAGAGATCGCGAGGTACGGGTCGAAGAGCCACGCGAGGTGAATGCGGTACGCTTCAGAGACGAGGCGGAGAAGGTCGCCATCAGCGTCAAAGGACCACGGTCGCTTGTTCGCTTCGATCTCGAGCCGATGCTCGTCGTCGCGGTAGAGGACAGTCTGATCAGGTCTGCCGCGTTCGTCGACAAACCATACGGTGACGCCTTGTTCGCCGAACCACTCGACGAATTTCACGGTGGCTACCCCGTGTGGGGTGAGCCCCTGCACGCGCGCGCCCGCCGTGATGTCTTCGAGACGTAACATGATTCCTTTTTGGCAGTCTGCGGGCCTGTGAAGTACCCGCGAAACTGCTGAAACTTCAGTGATTTGGCTACGGCCGACGCACTGCGGCCTTGGACCGCCCAAGGATCGCGGATTTCCTCCTCTGACACAAGCGGCGTCTGCTAACGGAGGCGCTATTCCGAACATGACGTCGATGGCGTACTCTCGCACGGACGTACTTCATGAACGAAGATGTGGTCTGACAACGAATCGTCGGTAGATCTCCTCCGCTACAGCTACCTCGTGAGCGCTGTGAAGCGACTCGTCCTGGACCCGGCGCTCCGACCCGTGACGGTGGGAGTCTACGGCGACTGGGGAAGCGGCAAGTCGACCGTAATCCAGCACGTCCAGAAGCAGTTGGAAGGTGATGAGAAGCTAATTGTCCTCTCTTTCAATGGGTGGCTCTTCGAAGGCTACGACGATGCGAAGAGTGTGCTGATGGGGACGATCCTCGACGAACTCGAGGAGAAGCTGAAGAAGAACACCACGGTCTACGAGAAGGTCAAGGGACGTCTCGCATCCCTCTTGCGCCGTGTCAACGTGATGCATACGGCAGGGGCAGCGGTGAAGTATGGAGTTCCACTCCTCATGGGCATGCCCTACCTGTCGCTCTTGGGCGTCGGCGCTGATCTCGCGAAGAAAGTCGGAGATGCGGTCGGCGGGACCGACGTCGATGATGTCGGAAAACTCGTCAAGGACGTACCGAGCCCCGAGCAAGTTCGGAAGACTGTCCGCGAGTTCCGCAGCGACTTCGAGAAGCTCCTCGCAGACGCGGAGATCGACGCGCTCGTCATCTTCATCGATGACCTTGATCGCTGCTTGCCGGACACGATCATCGAGACACTTGAGGCGATCAAGCTGTTCCTCTTCGTGCCACGCACAGCGTTTGTCATCGGTGCTGACGAGCGGTTGATCCAGTACGCCGTTCGCAAGAATTTCCCGGAGCTACCGGGGGCAGAAGCGGAGGTCGGTCGGGACTACTTGGAGAAGCTCATCCAGGTCCCTGTGCACATCCCTCCGCTGAGCAGCACGGAAATCGAGTCGTACATGAATCTGCTATTCGCGCAGAAGCACCTGTCCCCTGCCACATTTCAGAAAGCGTGCGATTCCGTCGCGTCGTTCACTTCAAAAGACATCGCTGCCGGATCGTTCACTGCGAGCAGGTGCCGCGAGGTCGCCAAGGAGGTGAGCAAGGAGCTGGAGGAGGCGCTCGATCTCACCATGCAGACTGCCGCCGTGCTTGCGCCGGGGTTGAGCGGAAGTCCGCGACGGACGAAGCGCTTCCTGAACACGCTCTTGCTCCGCCTCACGATGGCCGAGGATCGAGGTCTCGACATCAAGCGACGCGTGCTCGCAAAGCTCATGCTGCTCGAATACATTCGGCCCGTCTTCTTCCGGCAGCTCGCCCAGTGGCAAGCGGTGCAGGACGGACACCCGACCGAAATTAGCGAGGGCGAGACTCGTGCGCGCGAGGAACCGGCTGGGACGGGCGCGGCGTCGAAGCCTTCGAAGCCGGGAGCCAAGCGATCCGCTGCCCCTGTCGCCTTAGAGACGGGGACCGTGTCCGACCGGGTCGTGCCCTGGCTCGCTGACCCTTGGATGCGGAAGTGGCTTCGGGATGAACCGGCGCTCGCCGACGTCGACCTGCGGCCCTACTTCTTCGTCGCGCACGCACGGGTGGGGAACGTCGAGCAGAGCTCGGCGCGCCTGAGCCCCGTCGCAAGAGAAGTCCTCGTCCAACTCCTCGACCCCGGCAAACCGGTCCAGCAGCAGGGCCTGAAGATGGTCGACGGCCTCTCGGACGCCGACGCCACCGCGGTGTTCGAGTCCCTCACGGAGCGCCTTCGCCCCGCTGAAGACGACGAAGCGCGACACCTCGAATCAACGCTCCTCGACCTCGCTGAGAGACGACCAGCACTCCTCCCGCAGACAATCGCGGTCTTTCAAGAGCTACCGCTTCCCCGCGTTGTACCTGCCATGGCGATCAAGCTCGCAGGCGTCGCGAGGAAAGACGGCAGCGGAGCTGCTGCGCGCCCACTGCTCGAGGCGTGGTCGAACGCCGACGGTGCGCTCGGGACGGCCGCCAAGCAGGCGCTCGAACGTCTCACGAAGAAAGACTGACCCATGGGCACATCATCATCCTACGGCGGTCCAAAGGGCACTGGAGGCCTGCTGCCACCGTGGGCCGATGACGTTCCGCCGCCGGCACCCGACGCCGCAGGCGAAGGTGATGACGCGCCGCCGGCACCCGACAAGGCAGGCGAAGGTGAGAATGTGCCGCCGGCCGACGATGCGCCGAACCCACAAACCCCATCCGCAACTGAATGGGCTGTCCCCAAGTCGAATCTGAGCAAGTGGGCGAGAGGGAACGCAGGCTACTCGGATTCCCACGGGTCGCTCCGTTCTTACGTCGCTGCCTCCGGCGGGGCGCGTGGTGCGTCGGCAGCGGCCGTCAGCGGTAGAGCCACGGCGCGCAGGCTAGGCGGGTTCCTCGCGAGCGTCGCGAGCGGCGGGTTCGCCGAAGCTGCGAGGAGCCTCGGGATCACTGACCTCGTGGGACGCAGCATCTCGGCGGTCCTCGCTGAACTCGTGGACCGCCTCACGCCCGATGGTGCCCTCCTTGAAGAGAGCGTTGCGCGGGAAGCAGCGGCAATGACGCTCGAGGCACTGTTCGAGCGACTCGGAGTCGATGCACGTGGGCTCGCCGCGCTCGATCGCGTCGACCTCGCCGTGATGGAGGAGACGCTCCGCGAATTCGTCTCGAACTACGTATCGGAACGGTTCCTCCAAATGCTGGGTGACTGCATCGACCGAGGTGCTGTTTCAGCGGCCCAGGCGAACACTCTGTACGCTGAGGTGCGCGACGTCGTTACAGAGACCGTCAAGGTCGACTTTGAAGGGAAGAACCTGACGCAGCTCGACTGGTCCGGCGCCGAGGCGAAGGGCTTGATCGATGGCGTGTTCACGACCGCGTATGCATTCATCGAAGGACTATGAATCGCCGATCTGAAATTGTCGTCGCAGTCGCCGGTCCGAAGGACACATTCCCAGTGTCCGACGCAACCTTGGTCGTCCCGTACGACACCCCTGGTCACCCGAACCGCGTTGAGGACCGTACCCGCGACATCTTCGCCGCGAACGGTCTCGCGCCGTCGCCGCTCGCGCTCGACCTCCTCCGCGTTGCGTCTACGGCGTACGTCGCCGACATGCGCCTGGCGCGCGATACAGGCTACGACGGCTGGACACGCGAGATTGCTCTACGCGTGTTCGTGAGTGATGCCGAACGGTGGCGCGAGAAGACCGACCTCGTAGAGCGCATGCTCGCGTTCCTCACGGGTGACCATTGGACCGTGGACTTCCGCTCAACGCACGCCGAGTACGTCCCGACAGCGGCGAAGAAACCCAAAGCCGTTCACCAACTGTCCGTGCCAACGGTAGCGCTCCTCTCGGGAGGGCTGGACTCGTTCATTGGAGCGATCGATGGCGTCGAGCAAGGAGAGATCGCGTTCGTCGCACACCACGGCGGCGGAGGCGGCGCGACCAGCGCTTCACAAGATCACGTCAGGGACGTGCTCACATCAGCGTACGGCGAAGACCGCGTGAGGCTCCTCCAGTTCTGGTTCGCACCTCCAGCGGTGTCGACGGGTGTCACGGAGACGAGCACGCGGAGCCGATCGCTCCTCTTCGTTGCGCTCGGTGTCGTCGTGGCTTTTGCCGCAGGGGCGGAGCGCCTCGTGATCCCCGAGAACGGCGTGATCTCGCTGAACCTGCCGCTGACCCCCGCGCGCCTCGGGAGTTTCAGCACCCGGACGACGCACCCGCACTACATCGCGCTGTTCCGACAGCTACTACAGCACCTCGACCTCACGCCGGAGCTGACGCTCCCGTACCGTTTCGCGACGAAGGGCGAGATGCTTGTCGGTGCCAAGAACCAGGACGTCCTCGCTAAAGGGTTGAGCGTCACGATGTCCTGCTCGCATCCCGACTCGAACCGCTTCCGGGCGAAGAATCCGCACCTCCACTGCGGACGCTGCGTGCCGTGCGTCATAAGGCGGGCAGCGACGACGGCGTGGGGAACGGATCCGACGGCGTACGCGCAGGATGACCTCTCCGGACCTATTGGGGGGCAGTCTGGTGCCGACCTGCGCGCGCTCCGGATCGCCCTCCACCGCTACACGCGTCGGCCGCCCACGGTCCGGGACATCCTCAGCGCAGGACCGCTACCCGTGCCCGACGACGACATTGCGAGGTACGTCGAGGTCTACCGGAGGGGCGTCGACGAACTGCGCGAGTTCCTGAAAGCTCATCCGGAATCTGCGACGCCGTGATGTACGTCGACGCACACTGCCACGTGGATCTCTACGAGGACTACGAGGATGTCCTTGCAGAGGCTGAGCGTGAACGCGTCTACACCGTCGCGGTCACGAACACTCCATCCGTGTTTTGGAAGATGGAGGCCCTGACCCAGGGTTCGCGCTACGTACGTGCAGCGCTAGGGCTACACCCGGAGCTCGCTGTGGAACGCCAGGGCGAGCTCGTGACGTTCGAGTCGCTCCTCCCGCGCACGCGCTATGTGGGTGAAGTCGGTCTTGATTTCAAACGGGCACCGGAGGCATCCCGCGACATCCAGCGGCAGGTCTTCGAAACGATCTTAGGAGTTTGCGCTGCGGGACCAGCGAGGTTCATCACGATGCACAGCCGCGGCGCTGAGAAGGAGGTCATTGACGCGATTCGCGCGACAGGCGTTCGCGTCCCCGTCCTGCATTGGTACTCTGGCTCACTGCAGAATCTTGATAGGGCCCTCGACGCGGGCTGTTTCTTCTCGGTAAATCTGAGTATGTGCTCGACCGCGAGCGGACGCCGCATCATTGCGCGCGTGCCATTGGATCGCCTGCTCACGGAGACCGATGGGCCGTTTTCCCAAGTCGAGGGCCGCCCATCGCGTCCGCGCGACTTGAAAGACCTCGCCGACCGCGTCGCGAATATCGTGGGTTCGAGTGCCGACACAATCAGAGCAGCTGTGATGGAGAACTTCACCACTATTCTCCGAGAAGTGCCGACCACGGGCTGATAGAAGAACGGAGTCAGCGTCGCGAAAGTGCGGCTAGTTCACCGTAATGCCGAACCCGCCGTTCGAGGTCCCTCCCGTTGCGCCCAGCCCGCCGTTCCCTGTCGCTGAGTAGGTGAAGTCCTTCTGACCTGACGTGGACGGGACGTACGTGATCGTCTCCGTGTACACGTCGACGCCGCTGCCGCTCGTCTTGCTGAGCGTCCCCTCCGAGACACTGGGCGTCCAGGAAGCTCGCGCCGACGGCGTGGACGGTCATGTGGACCTTCATCGGCTGCCCGACGGCAGCCGCGCCCTCGAAGCTGAACCGCACGAAGGGCGTCACCGTCCGCGCGTCGACGCTCACGCTCCGCACTGTCGCCACGCCCGCGCCGGTCGCGTGACAGTGATGATGGCAGTCCCCCAGTCGTCCGAGCCGTAGCTGCCGGTGAGCGTGTACGACCCGCTCCCGGACCCCGACGTGCCGTTCGCGGTCGTCGTGGGGGCTCGTGAACTCCCCCAGTCCACCAGCGGAGGACGAGACTGCGAACGACGTCGTCCCGCTCGCGGAGACGGAGATCGTGATGGTGGAAGATCCGCCGCGCGGCTGCGTCGCGGGGCTCGCGAAGATCGAAACCTCGGGCGGCGCCTCCTGCACGGCGCTGCTCGCGAGGCCGTCCCGCAGTCGCTCTCGACGAGGAGCGTCGCCTGCTTCGCCCCCGCAGTACCGGCCGGCAGCTCGGCGCGCCCGTCGGTGAGCGTCACCGCGATACCCTCCGCAGGGAGGTCGCTGCCGACGATCCGCGCGAGGCCGTCACCCAGGACGCGCCACGTCGCGACGGCCGCGCCGCCCTCGACGGCGTTCGCGACGGCGAAGTCCTCGATCACGGGCGTCGCACGTACGAGCAAAGTCGCCTCCGCGGCGCTGCTCCGCGTACCGACGACGGCGGTGAGCCGCACGGTCGCGTAGCCGGCTCCGGCGAGCCGGAAGTCCAGACGGCCGCTCGTCGCGACAGCGTTCCGCACCGACCAGCTGTACGTTGCGCCAACAGGTTGGAGGACCGTCGCATTCTTTTTTCGAATGGATGAAACGCGGCTGGCCTTTCGAAGAACTCGCTGGTAGCTGTGCGACGGCTCCGCTCGAAGGGCTGCTGCGACCGCAGCCTCGTGCTGTGTGAAGTCCTGCGCCCTCCCGCGCCACCGTGAAGACGCCCCTTAGTGCGCGACCGGGCGCCTGCGACTCGGCAGCTTCACCGTAACCATCGTCTGCGCCACGCGAACCCCTCCTGGCCCCGTGGCGGTGAGCACGTAGGTCGTCGTCTGCTGCGGGCGTACCTCGATCGCTCCGCTCGGCACCTGTCCCCCGATGCCGTTGTCGATCACCACGAGGGTCGCGTCTGCGGCCATCCATGCGAGCGTCGTCGCCTGCCCGACGGTGATCGTGTTCGGTGTGGCCGTGAAGACGATCACGGGCGGGCGGAGAACCGTGATCGTGAGGTCGGCGGTCGAGGTGCCACCAGGCCCCGACGCCGTGAGGCGGTAGGTGGTCGTCGCGTCGGGGACCACCACGACTGAGCCAGAAACCGGACGCGCGCCGATCCCGTGGTCGATCGAGACGCTCGTCGCGTTCGTCACCGTCCAGGAGAGCGTCGTGGTCTCGCCTTCCGCGATCGTCCGAGAAGACGCTATGAAGGTGATCTGCGGCGTCGGCTCTGCCACGGTGACGGTCACCTGCTTCTTCACGGTTGCGCACGCACCCGCGACGGTCAGCGTGTAGATCGTCGTTTCGTTGGGCGTCACGGAGAAACTTCCGTTCAAAGAAACGTGGTCCGCGAAGTCCGCACCCTGCTGGAGGGTGACTGTCGTCGCGCGTGCGGTCGTCCACGCGAGCGTCGACGACGCCCCGGGTCCGATCGTGGCGGGCGTCGCCGTGAACGCTGCATCCGGTGGACCGTCATCCACGGGGAGCGTCACCTGCGCGGTCGTCGAGCCGCCCGGCCCCGACGCCGTCAGGGTGTACGTCGTCGTCTGCGTTGGCGCGACGCTCGCGCCCGTGTAGTCGCTCTTCGGGCTCACCGGTTGCGACCCGAGTCCATGGTCGATGGTGACCGCCGAGGCGTACTCGCTGATCCAGTACAAGGATGTCGTCTCGCCCGTACACAGCCGCGGCTTTCTCGCGACAAAAACGGAGACGACGGGTGTAGGTGCCGGGGACGCGGGGCGAAACGCCACGTCATCAATGAGGGCGAAGTTCTGGACCGCGGCGCCGATCTGCACCTTCGCCGTGCCGATCGGCGTCACGTAGATCTTCGACAGCGATGTCCACGTTGTCCCACTCAGCACGTAGCGGCGAAAACCAAGTTCCCGGTTGTCCGACGCGAGAGCGCGCACCATGAAGTCGACGTTGGCGAATCCGGAGCTCGGGAGCGTCTTCGCGGTGAATGCGTACGCGGTGTTCTCCGGGACAGCGATCGTTTGCGCGAAGCAGAAGTCGGGGGATGTGACAGACGACGACTCCAGCGACACGACCTTCGCCGATCCCGAGGAAGGCGAGTCGTTGGCATCAGCGGAGTTCCACGTGACTGTGCAGCCGGACGCTGCCGGCCCCCACCCGGCAACGCTCGTATCGAAGGTGCCGTTGGTGACGAGGTTCTGCGCATGCGCGAACGAAACGGAGAGAACGAACGCGAGAAGAACAGCGATCACGTGCGCCCAGAAGAACCCCGCGCATAACCGCGAACCGCTCTGCACACGTGGCAACCACCGAGGGTTTACGCCGCGTCCTGCGAGGCGCAGAGTGCGCGCGTCAACTGAACTTCCTGAAATGAGGAAAAGCGGCAGAATCGCACATTCACGAGGGAACTACGGGATGGGGAAGCGGCGCACGGCGCAGCGGTTGGGCCGCACCATCAAGCACCTGACGAAAGAACAGCTCCGCGCCTTTTTCCGGGCGATTCCGAGAGAGAACATCCGTGATCGACTGCTCTTCAACGTCATGTACCTGCACGCGCTCCGGCGCGGCGAGGCCGCGATCCTCACACTCGATAGCTTCGAGGGAGGCATGATCCATGTGACCCGCCTCAAGGGTGGCCGGTCGCTCTCGTACGATATGTTCCCGAGCACGCGGAAGCTGCTCAAGCGCTACCTCGCGATCCGTCCCGACGATGACTGCCCGTACCTCTTCCGCGGCCGGCGCCGAGCGTGCGAGCCCCTATCGGGTCGAACAATTCTGGCGCTGTTCCGCCATTACGCCACGGTGGCAGGACTGCCGCCTGATCTCGGGCACTCGCACGTGCTCCGGCACTCGCTCGGAACGCACCTCGCGAACGAGGGCTTCGACATCGCGGACGCGGCGGAACAGCTCGGCCACAGCGATCTCAACTCAACCGCGATCTACTTCCAGATCACCAATCGCCGCCGCGCGAAAATTCATCGAAGAATGCTGCGATCCACGGAGATCGTGCGCAGCTAGGAGGACTTGCCATGCCCCAACCGCCGAGTATCCTCAAAAGCGGCAAGTCCCCTACCGGCGCGACGCACCCTCATCCGCATCGTGCGTGCGACAAGCTGGGCGATCTCGTTACTTTCGCGCTGCGTGAGGTGTATTTCGTGCCCGCCGACACGAGCAAACGACCCCGGACGTGGAAGACATCGACCGCCATGTGCAGGCGGCGATCAACCGGTCGGGCATCAAGCGGAAGGAGTATCAGCAGCGGCTGCGCAGAATCGTGCGCGCAGCGGACCTCCTGCTCTCGGGGCGCACGGTTGTTGCGCTCCTCGATCCGATTACTGGAGTCA
This sequence comes from Candidatus Gilichinskyi gelida, assembly GCA_038040385.1. Taxonomy (GTDB): domain Bacteria; phylum Acidobacteriota; class Thermoanaerobaculia; order Gp7-AA8; family Gp7-AA8; genus Gilichinskyi; species Gilichinskyi gelida. The sequence continues at coordinate 194,276 of JBBPII010000001.1, read as the reverse complement.
CGCAAGCGGAGTTCTACAGCGCGCTTTGGATGCTCCTCGTCGCAGACTTGTTCCGCGATAGCGCCGAAGGGTCTGGTGTCGTGGGCCCGTTTCTGAAGTTCACCGCGGAGGACTGGCAGCGGCTCGATGGCGTATTCCGGTTGCTGCATGAGCGGTACTTCGGCTTCCGGGCGCTACCAGTGTCACAACCGTGGGATGAAGCGTAAGAACTGCGACGGCTACTTCGAGAACGTCGCGGCCGTCCCCGGCGGTCAGAGAGTCTTGGCAACCATCTTCGCCGCCTCCGCACGGGTGAGCGATCGGTGCGGCATGAAGCGGTCGCCTTGGCCGGTAGCGATGCCTGCCTTCGCAATAGCCGCGGCGATACGCCGCTCTCCCGCATCCGTCACGTCTCCAAAGAGCGGCTGATCGGCGGGCTCGAGCCCGAGCGCGTGCGTCAGCATTCGTGCGGCTTCAATGCGCGTGATGGCACGGTTCGGGAAGAACTGGTTTCCCTGTCCGGACGCCCATCGGAGCCGCACTGCTGTACCGATGAAATCCGCAAGCGAGTACGACGGCGGCACGTCCATGAACTGCCCCGCGTTGACCGCGGTGCCGCTCTCGCCGCGCGCCAGGATCAGGAGCTTCGCGAACTCGGCGCGTGTGATCGCATCATCCGGCCGGAACCGGTCGCCGCGTTGAATGACGCCGCGCGAGAGCAGCGCGGAGACAGCGGGAGCGGCGAAGTGACCGGAAGCTACGTCAAGGAAGGAGATGGAGCCTGCCCCTGCCCGCGGTGCGGTACCAAAATCGCCTTCGTTGCCCGCTTCATCTTCGGCAATGATGACAAGCGTACCCGTTGCGGAGACTGTCGCGCGGGTCTTGCGACTCGTGCCGACCTCCTTCCACTTGCCGCCTTCGTCAGCGTAGATGTGATACCCCGCGACATCGCGATCCGTTGGCGCTTCCCACGTCAGCTCGATCTCCTTTCCCCCACTAGAGGCACGAAGGTTCTTTACCGGACCGGGAGCGGTGCGGTCGAGTACGACCTCCACCGTCGTGTCCTCGTGGAAGCTCCGTGTCACATCGAAGGTCACGACTTCAATCCGGTTCTTGCCGCTCTTGAGTGCGGCCTTATGCGTCCACGTCTTTGCGGCGATGTCCACGGCTGCGGACTCACCGTTCACTTCGACGGCGGCAACGCCACTGCCGATCGTGCCGGAGAGCGTGATTGCTTTCTTCCGAGTGACGACTTTGCGGCCTGCCTTCGGCGATGTGATTGCCAGCGCGAGGTCAGGCGTGCTCTGAACGGGCGCGACGTTCGCGCCGCCGCCTGGCAGGGAGGGAATGGCGCTGCCGGCCGTGAGTACCTGTAGCGGTGCGCTCGCGGTCGCGGTTGCACCCGCGGCGTCACGGACGATCACAGCGACCGTGTATTGGCCTTCCGGGACGCTCGCGCTGATGGTCTGCGGCACGGAGCGGTAGACCAGATCGCCGTCCGGCGCGAGCGTGACCGGCTCCGCGACTCCGATGGCGCTCAGGTCAGCGGTGACAGCCGTAACGTCAGCCATCCCTTCGAGATTACCAACCTGCGCCACGATAGAGGTGGTGTCGGTTCCGCTGTTTGTAACGACCGGCGACGTGAATCCGACGTGCGCCGCGTCAATCGTCGGGGGGAAGTTGTAGCTGAGGAGCCGATGGATGTTGAGGGTTCCCGCCCCATATTCAGGATCGTAGCCATTGCCCGAGGCATCGTCATCGGCCGTCGCTCGCACCAGCCCCTCGAACTGATCGCCGTTGAGCGTAGGCCACTTCTGCTTCGCGAGGGCGGCAGCACCGGCAACGATCGGGGCCGCATACGAGGTGCCGCTCCCGCTCTTATAGAGCGTGTCCTGCCGTACGCCGTCAAAGAAGAGGCAGTCGTACTTATCGAGATAGGCGAGGACATAACGTGACGTGTAATGAGGCCGGCCGGTGGATGTGCAGTCGGTGTCAGAAATTGTGTTTGCGAACGTGCTAAAGACCATCATCCCCGGCGCGGATACATCGACGTGGCCGTTGATCTGCGAGAAGGCGGCGATTTGACCCTCACTATCGACTGCGCCGACTGAGATGACGTGCGGATAGGCGGCAGGATAAAGGACTGGATTGCCTTGATCGCCTCCGTTTCCAGCAGACGCGACGACGATGGCGTTGTACGGCGGCGCTGTTGCCAGCGCGATAATCATTCGTTCGACATCATCTATCTCCTCGCTCCCGTAGCTCAGGTTGATGACTTGAGCGCCCGCATCACCGGCGTAGGCGATCGCTTCAGCAGTGTTGCCGACATAGTCGCCATACAAGCTCACCTTCACCGAGAGAAGTTTTGAATCGGGCGCAACACCCGTGAGGCCGACCCCGTTATCTCCGCGCGCTGCAATGAGCCCGCCGATAAATGTTCCGTGTCCGTTTTCGTCGTCAGCCGGACCATAGCCTGCTACGGCACTCGCGCTCGCGGGCGAGAGCTGGCCCGCGAGGTCGAGGTGTGAGCCGTCGATTCCGGAGTCAATTACCGCGACCGTGACGCCGCGACCCGTGCACGCAGAACCGCCGCATGCAGGAATCGCCATCGCGGACAGCCACTTCGTATCCTTCCCCGCGATCCCGGCGAAGCGCTCAATGAATTCGCCAACTCCTGTGGCGCGGAGGATCGACCATGCAACACCAAGGATGAAGCTCTGGCCGCTGTTCGCGAGCCACCACTGGTCGTTGTAGAGCGGGTCATTCGTTGTCGCGCGTTTTGGTTCCACACGTGATGCGGCGCGAACGCGCGTATCCCTTCGCAGGAGCGGGAGCACGGCCTCTCGATCTTCGGACTGAAACGTTGCGATAGGGAGGTCATCGCCGACCGGCTGAACGATGGTGAGGCTGTACTGCGTCGCAAACTCCGCAATCTGTAGGCCGGTGATCGCATCATCGAAAAACACGGAGATCAGCTTAGGACTGCTCGGCGCGGTAGACGCTTCCACGGCAGAAACGCGGAAGTCGAAGGAGGACGTTGCGATCGTCGCTACAGCGAGGGTGAGCGCGACGAGCCGCCGGGCGAAGGCCGGCATAGGGGCAGGTGTTTATGTGTGTTTATCTCACAGTACGCCGGTTTAGGAGTTTCGACAAGAGACCGGCCGCGCCGTGGGCATTTGGGTCTCGCCCAGATCGGACCGCGCTGATGCGAACGCCTGAACATCACATATGGCTGTAAGCGGCACTTCCCATACTGTCCCTTGTATCCACTTCTCCGCTCGTGGCGACGCGATGTCTGGCGCGCTGAAATCCAAATCAAAAATTCGATTCCAGCTCGCGCGAATTTCCGCCTCCGAGTAGATGTCTCCTGGCCGAAGACGAAATGCCAGAGGTCGAAGTCGGAGAGGAGTTCGTGCTCTGGCGGCATCTCAAACTCGATACAGACGCCGGGCGTACCCGCTTCCAAGTGTCCGGCCTGCGCGACGCCCGCGTCTTCGGCGACCGCCCACTGCTTCTTCCAGTAGCGCTTCACGACGGCACGAAGCCGTCGCCGCCACGCGTCATCACTCTGCCGTCCTGCCATGCGCGATTCCGCGTGTGGCTGCGGAGGACCGGACCTCCGGCGCGTCGAGCTCGAAGAGGCGTGTCAGCGTGAGCACGATCCGGCGAAGCTCGCGCCGCTCCCAGACACCCATGCGGTACGGCGTCTCGCCGAGGAGCGCGCCCACGGTCGTATCGAGCGCCGCCGCGATCTCGACGAGGGTCGCGATGCGAGGGTTCCGCGCCGGGCCACCCCGCTTCCGCGCGATGCGCGATCGGTACGGCACGTACTCGCGATCGTTCTCAAGAATGCGCGACATCGCCGAGGTGATGGGCACCGTCTCACCGCGCTCGCGTGCGCATGCGATTCGCCGTGCGTTGATCGCCCTCGCGAGCGCGGAGATGTCGAACGGGCGGCAGGTCACCGTCGCTCCGGAGCGCGAAGGGTTATGAGCCCGACGATCCGGGTTCGTGATGTGCGTTCGTCGCGCCGCGTTCCGGACCGCATCAATTCTCGCTCCTCCCCTCATCACGTTTGTCGTCGAGCCGACCCGACTGGTCGGCCGAGGTCAAGGGCACGCGCTCGGCGCGCAACACGAGATCGTTCACCGCGGGATACACCATGGCGCCGATCTCGCCGAGGTGGTGCCAGAGCACACGGACCCGTGTGGCGCGAATGGCGTCCTGCAGCGCGATTCGGTCGCGCGTCGTGACGGCGGGACCGTAGTACGGCCGGTCGCCGTCCCCACCCTCTCCGTCGTAGAGGTGGACCTGCATGCCGGCCGCACGCATGTCGTCGATGAATCGCAGGTGGTCCGGCAGGTGGAACGTCGGGAGATCGCCGCCGCGCGTGTCGTGCGGGAACATGACCTCGATGTCGAACGCTGTGGGCGTCATCAGCTCCAGGTAGGCGTCGATCTCATCGGGTTCCGGGTCAGGGAACAGCGGCAGGTCGGCGCAGTAGGTATTCGGCTCCTCGTCGTCGACCGTGATCGGCTCGCGGCTGAGGACCCGGTGGTCGCCGACGACTTCCCTGACCCGCGGCCACTCCGTGAGCGTGTGGAGCATCAAGCGCACCACGCTCCGAAGACTCGCGCGGGCGTCGTCCAGATCGCTTCCCTGCGTGATGGCTCCTGAAAGCTCCGGCACCATGCCGATGATGTTGCGTGGGTCGTCGCCCTCGAAGTAGACGGCGTGGAAGGTGAGCAGCATCGAGTCCTCCTCAAGAGTGCAACTGACTGCGGCGCCTACATGGAGTGTCGTGGGGGGAAGCGCGTCCAGTCGACGGTCACGGTAATGACGCTCCGCTCGATGATCCGGCAGCCGCCAAAGGGGGTCGCGTGGTGGCGCCGGTTAAACTCAAGGTCCGCCTGGATCACTTCGCGGAGGTTCCGTCTCGCTTCGGCCATCGTCCTGGCTTGCGTGTGCACGCCGTAGAGTTCCTCGACGAGCGCGACGATCCATCCCTCGCTCTCGGCGTAGACGGCGGTGAAGGTGTAGGTCATGCGTTCTCCCATCTGGCGTCCGACCGCGCCGCCCGTCTCGACCAGGGATACGGCGTGCCCGGCGGGGCGAGGCGCACGCCGGCCGCGGCTACGGCCGCGACGATTTCACGAACCGTCAGTTGGCCCACGCCCGTGATCCAGGACAGTGCGTGTTCGCTCCAGAACGAGAGATCGAACACGGTTCGGATGTTCGCGCGCGCGAGGCCGCGCTGCGCCCGCGGCGAGAGGGACAACACCGACGCGAGCGGTCGGAGATCCATCACCGCATCGATGAGCGGGATGCCCTCGGGGAGGCAGATCCGCTTCGGCGGCAGCACGGTCGCGACGGCCGTGTCGTGCCACGCGCGATGCCACGGCGAGCAGACGTTCGTAACCTCCCCGACGAGCTGCGCATTCGGCGTCGAGGGATGGGTTTCCAACACGCCCGCGACGTGCGCGAGGTACTGCTCGGCGACGTCGCCGTCGAGCGACCGGTGCGTCCGGAGCGCATCCGCGAACGCGACGACGAGCATCCAGTCGGGCTGCCACGCGAGGAGTGCGTAGGTCCGCTGCCACAGGTAGTTGCACCAGAGGACCGCGACGGAACCGTCGTACTCCACCTCGCGCATCATCCGGTGGATGTAGGCATGATCGTCGCGACCGTACGTCACGGTGTCGTGTGGCCGGACGAGCCGCTCCGCGACCGACCCTGCGTGGTAGGCCATCGCGGTCTGTTCCACGGCATGGCGGCGGGTGCGTGTGTCCGTCGCGATCACGGGGCGACACGCACGGGCGGGCTCGGTGCTGCCGGCGGTCGTGCTCGTCGGCTCGACGGTCGATCGGGCGATGCCGAAGCCGAGCCGCCACATCGCGACCGCGTGCCCCGCCTCGTGGTACGCGAGGATCTCCTCGTCGGGTGGCCCGAGGGGGACACCTGTTTCGTTCTTCGTCACGTGGCTGGTCCTCCGCCCACCGCGCGCCGCGCACGAGGGGCACGGCCGCCGCGAGTGCGCGCGGCCCCCGTGGATCGCGGCAGACCTCGAAACCGTATCTCGCGCCGGCTGAATCGATAACGCCGGAGCACGTCGGCGGTCACCTCGCCGGTGATCCCTTCCTCGCGATAGATGCTCCGCAGGACGGCGAGCAGCAGCCTGTAGTAGCGACGCTTCCCGATGATCAGCACGGCATCGAGATCAATGGCATCCGTTTGGTAGGTGTTCGCAAGCCAATCGAAGCGGTCTTCGTACGGCCGCCGATGTCGCGCACCCGGGAAGAACGCCTTGTAGACCGGGTGCGCGAAGAGCCGCGCTCGTAGGCGCCGCAGCACCTCCCCCTCGTACCACTCCGTATCCCAGCCATCCATCCGGCGCGTGAGACCGAGCTCCAAGAGCACGAGGGCAAGCACATGCCCCGCGCCGAAGCGCACGCGGTACCGCGGATGCGTGCGGATCTTGGGGACGATCCGTTGCGCCGGCGCTGGGGAGGTCTGCGCGTTCTGCGACCACGGCATCACCTGTCGCATCGGCCTTCCGGGTTGGACCGTCCGCTTCTCCTGTCTTCGCATGCGAGACCTAGTGTGCCGGCCCCTTCACACGTCGCCTGCGCAGCTCAAGATCGTTCACCGCGGGGTACACCATCGCGCCGTACCTACCGACGTAGTGCCATTGCAGCCGTACCGTCGTCGCGCGGATCACGTCCTGCAGCGCGATCCGGTCGCGGGTCGTCACCGCGGGGCCGTAGTACAGCACCTTGTCGTAGTAGGACTTCCCGTCGTACACGTGCACCGGCACACGCGCGGCCCGCATGTCGTCGATGAACCGCCGGTGATCGGGGAACCGGAACAGCGGGAGGAATTCGGCGTCCTCCGCATCCTCCGTCGCACCGTCGGCCCAGCTCGACGCGACGAGCGCGAGCGGCTCCGCATCGTCGACAGTGATCAGCTCCCGGCTCACCATGCGATGCTCGCCGACGATCTCCTTGATGCGCGGCCCTTCGTGGAGGACGCGGAGCATGATCCTCGTGACGTCCTGGAGCATGAGGCGCGCGTCGTCGAGGTCGTCGCCTTGGGTGAGCGCTCCGGAGAGCTCGTCCACGATCCCGATGACCCAGCCGTCGTCGCCTTCGAAGTACGTTGCGTGAAATGTCAGGAGTGTCATGACCGGCTCTCGTCCTTCGGGTCACTCAACCCAGGTCGAAGAGATCGCCTGCCTTCACCCGCACGCGCGCGAGCCGCCGGCACGCAACAATGATTGCCTTCATGCAGCGCCGCGTCGGCTCCATGCGCCCGGCGCGCACGCGGACAAGATGCTGCCTGCTGTAGCCGGATTCGCGCGCGAGATCCACGGGTCGAACGCCGCGCGACACGATCCAGCGCTCCAGTTTGGTGTTGTACGCGTAGCCGGCGACCTGATGCTGCTTCAGCGATGAAGCGGACTGCTCGTGCTCCTGTCTGACGAGATCCATGTGTTCCTCCTGCGCGAGGCGAGCCGCGACAGAAAGAAACTCACACCCCCGAATAAAACGTAGCCGCATACGCCCGCGATTCGCGGGCGACGGGTGCTAGGCGGACGCCGGATCGCGTCGTCGCAGGAGCAGTCGCGCGAGGCCGACCTTTGCGGCCGGCAAGTGCTCGATGATCGCAAGAAGGACGGCGACCGTGCAGTTGCGGCCGTGCTCGATGGCGATCACGTGCCGAAGGCTCACCCGGCACTTGCGTGCGAGCTGCGCCTGCGTGAGCTGACTCCCGATCCGCACCGCGCGGATGACCCGCCCGATGCGCGGGTCCGTGCACCGCGGCGCCGGTGGGCGGATGCGGCCAGCTTGTCGCGCCACGCACCAAGATTACTGCCTCGGCGAACACAAACTGCCTCTTATAGGCGTCGACATTCACTGGTCGCATCGCAGAAGGAACTTATGCGTGTCAGGAGGTAGGGAAAAATGGCTGGCACGACACTCCTATGCGGGGCAAGTGTCTTTTTGGAGTCATGACGAACGGGGACGCGCGTCGCACGCCGCTCGGCGGCATCATGGAGGCGTTAGGTCTGAGGGCTGCGGACGTCGTTCGCGCCGCGGATGCGATCGCCAAGTCCTTGGGCATCGATTCGATCAGTCGCCGGCACTTCGGACGGCTCCTCACCGGTGAGGGTGCGGCCACGGAAGAGAAGATCTTCATCGTGACCGCCGCGGTTCAGGAGATCTCGGGCGTTCCGATCCGGGCGTCGGACCTGTTTCGCCTCCAGCCGGCAGTGGCGGGGGGAACGTCGGCGTTTCCGTCACTCCCGTCTGGAGTGACGGACGCGGCCCATGGCAGGAAAGTATCCGTTCCGGTATTCTCGCCGGCGGGCGTGCTGTCCCGAATCTGGAGGGTACTGGTGGCCGAGGAGAGCGCTCCGTCCACGATCGACGCGTTCGAGACGCTGTACACCGAGTACGGCGTGCTGCTGCGCGCGATCGCGATCCGCGGCTACCACATCCCGCCTGATGACGCGGAAGAACTGGTGCACGACACCTTCATGGCGTTCCTCGAGCGCCACACGTACATCCGCAACGTGAAAGGCTGGCTCTCGGCGACGGTTCGCAACCGCTGCATGACCTACCTGCGAGACCGGCATGACCGCCGGCACAACGTGCCGCTGACCGCGAACGATGGCAACGCCATCGACCAGGCGGCGCAATCGAACATCGAGACGTGCATCCGGCGCTTGAGCGCGGCGGCGGTGTTCGCGCAGCTCGGCGAAAAGTGCCGCGAGACCCTCCGCGGGCACTTCCTCTCGGAGGAGTCGATGGACTGCATCGCCGACCGCCTTCTCATCTCGCGGGCGTACGTCGAGCGGCTCATCAGCAGGTGCCGTCGCCGCGCGATCGAGGTGTATCGCCAGATGGTGCAGCCGAGACGCGTATGACCCACCCCGCTGAGATCGAGCTGGACGCGTATGCCGCCGATCCGGCGAGCGCGCCGGGCCGCGCCGTCATCGAGGCGCACGTCGCGCAGTGCGGAGAGTGCCGCGAGTACGTGGCGCGCGCGGGAGAGCTGGAGTCGATGGCGCGCGACCGCTCGTTCTGGGACGACGTCGACGGCCTCCTCGTCCCGCCGCGCCGCCTCGACGAAGCGCTTGGGGCGAAGGCGGCCATCGAAGCAGACAACCTGTATGCCGCTCGCCGCCTCGGTCCGCTGCTGCGGACACCGCTCCGCTTCCTCGACGCCGATGTCGCGAACGACCCGGCGTTGCGGACACCCGCCGCAGTGCGGATGCTCTGCGGGGCAGCGAACGCGAAACTGAATCAGTGGCCGAAGTTCAGCCTCGCACTCGCGACCGCTGCGTACAAGATTGCCGAGCACGTGGAGGCCCCCGCCCCCGCGCGCAACCTGCTCCGGGCCATTGCGCGGCGAGAGCAGGCGAACGCCTTTCGCTACCTCGGGCCGCTGACGGCGGCGATGAAGGCGCTCGACGACGCGACGGCGCTCTTCGAGGCGAGCAGCCCGGCGGAAGCGCCGTTTGAACTAGCGATTGTGGACTACATCCGATCGGTCGTGCTCGTGCAGTTCGACGAGACGACCGAGGACGCACTCCATGTCAGCCGCCGCGCGATCCACGTCTTTCGCGACTACGCGGACGAATCGCGCGAGCTGAGCGCGCGGCTGGTGGAGGCCATGTCGCTCCATCACCTCGGCCGAGCGACCGAGGCGCTCGCCGCGTTAGAGATCCTCATCAGTGAGGCACGCCGTCTCGACCAGAAGCTCATCCTCGCCCACGGTCTCCACAACGCGGCAATGGCGCACACCGACCTCGGCCTGCTGGATGAAGCAGAGCGGTACAACGCCGAGGCAGTCGCGCTGTTCGACGAGTTCGCGGTCGAAACCGAGAAGGTGGTCATCGCGTGGGATCTGGCGCGCATCGCGGTGCGCCGCGGCGATCTCGCGAAAGGCGTCGCCGCGCTCGATCTCCACCGGCGCGAGCTCCTGCAACTCGGTCTGAAGAACGACCATGCCCTCGCCACGCTCGATTGGGCCGAAGGGCGGCTCCAGCTCGGCCAACCCGAGGGTGTCGCGGAGGCCTGCCGCGAGGTCATGATGGAGTACGAAGCTGAAGGCATGCGTCAGAACGCACGCGTCGCGCTCGGCTATGTGCACCAGGCACTCGCCGCGAAACGGGCAACCCCGGCGCTCATCCGCGACGTTCGCGGGTACCTCGCGCGACTTCCGCGCCGGCCGAACATCCCCTTCATGCCCGCGGCGTAGCCGCTTTTCTCGCTGCCGCTGTCCGGAATCGTCCTGCCCTAGATACTGGTGTGTCTTGAGGGCGCCCTCCCGAAACTCGCCGGCTCACCGCCGGCGCGACAGGAGGGCTTATGTCCAAGCATCGGAAGTATGCGCTCGCGCTGACGCTACTGGTCGTGCTCTGCGTGAACGGCACGGCAGTCGCGGCATCGCGAGACGAAGGTTCTCGAAACGGTCGCGGGTCCGATCTGTTTTCGCGAGTCAGGGACCGAATCGTTCGGATTCTCGACGACATTCGAGGGAGCTTCCCGCCGGGTTAGACACTCCGACGTTCGTACGTGCGGACTCTGTCAGGCGCGATCTCCGGGGACGCGGACGATCTTCAGAATGCCCGCGAATCCCTCTCGCTCAGCGAGCGTGCGCGCAGCGCGCTCGGCCTTCTCCACCGCGATCCCTTCGGTGAGTGCGCGAATGTCCTCGTCTGGAACCGTCCGGCCTTCGATGTAGCCGTGCCAGATACTGCCGATGCGCGTCGCGCCGATTCTCAGCTCCATGCATTGGAGAGTACGAGGTTTCCGTGGCATTGCGGAAAACTCCACAGAAAAGAGACGCCTCGCCCGCGAGGAACCTTGATTCTTCGCGGGTCCGAGCGAACTGCCCTCGATTGTGTTCTACGACGGGTAGGATTGCGGGCGTTTCAGACACTCCTCTAGGTAGAGTACCCACTGTGAAGATCGACCCGACGACGAATCAGGTCCTCCTCGACTACGCCACGATGACGGAGAAGTTCGGCTTCCTCGACTTCGGCGAGTTCATCGCCCTCTGGCACGCCGCTGATGCGCTGATGGCGTCCGGCCTAGAAGTAGGGCTGGAGCCGCAGGACGTTCCCGACCTCCTCCTCACCATTCCCGAGTAGGCGGGAAGCGCAGCGCGCCGAAGGGGGGGTGAGCCGCCGTTCCGTCACTCCATCGGTCGAGGAGCTAAACGCTCAACGCCGAATGCGGCGGGAGATGAACATGCCGATACTGTCCGTTCCCCTTCTCATGGCCGTCCTCGCGGCGACCCCGGCTCGACCGACCCTTCCGCCGACCGCCGATCAGGCGATGGGCGTGATCGTCGGTGTCCTGCGAGAGGCGGAGTCGTGCGAGAGGCTCCGCGAGCTGCAGGACGCGCTCCAGCCGCTGCTGTACGTCCTCGGTGATCTCCAGGGGGCGGACGCGGATCGGATCCTCGCGAAGTTGCAGTGGTATCGCCTGGGAGGTGCCAACCAGGACGTGTATGACTGCATCGTGACGCAGCGAGCGATTCGCAGCACCCGCTTCCGGGGAACGCTCGCGGATGCCTCGAATGACTGCATCGTGCAACTCGGGACGGCCAGCAGCCTCTGTGTCTCGCGGAGCGAGCGGAGCGCGAGAGTGCAGCGGCTCCAGACAACGATTCGTCACCGCGAGCCCTGCGCATCGCGCTAAAGCGCCACCTTACGCGCGCCCCTTCGCATTCGCACCCGCCGTCGATGCGAGGACCGCAAGACCGAGGACCGCGCCGATGCCGCCGATCCGCTAAAATGGCTGCGCCTTCTAAGCGGGTGACTTCGAGTTAACACGGTGACTCGCAACCAGGGAGCCGAACGTATGCTGAGGAAGTCAAGCGCCCTCCTGCTCGCGATCTCGATGATCGCAACCCCGCCTGTGTATGGCCAGGCTGGTCGCAAGCATGACCGTGTCGCAGCACCTAGCGACGATCAAGCGCAGTCCAAGAGGCGCGCTCTGTCCAGCGAGGATGTCGACGCCTTCCTCTGGGTCGAGCAGCAACTATTCGAGAAGTTCGCGAAGCACGGCTCGGATGTGCTCGTCGCGAAGGCACGAACAGAGATCGCGACCGCGAGGGCATTTCAGATAGAGCCTTCAAACGGGGCTAAACGCGACATGGGAATCTTTGTTGAGACCAACAACAAGTGGGAAGCGGAGAGGAGTGACGTTGAGAAGCGGTTGGCGGCTGCGAGCAGACGTCGTAGCGAGGAGGAGAACAACCTCAGAACTCGACATGGCAACAAGTCCGATCCGGGAAAGGTGGCGAACCTTTATTGGTTTAAGACGGCACGCGATTATCAGCCGGACGATATTTACTATCCACTGGCGGTGGCGCGGGACGCTGAGCGCAAGGTAGAGCGCGAGCGCGAGGCGCTCTATAAGAAGTACCACAAGGAAACGCCTGAGGAGCGGCTTGGCGGAGCGATCGCCATCCTGCTCGTAATGGGGATGTTGGCCAGAGCCGGAGGAAGTGTTGGCCGGGGCGCTGCGGCTAGGGCTGCGTTGGGCAAACTCGGTCGGGCCGAGGCGGCCCTAGCCGTGACCGAAACGAAGGCGGCGTCGACAGCGATAAGGAGTGCCCGATCTATTCTTATCGCGTCAGAAGACTCGGCAGCCGCTTTGGCATCAGTCGAACGAGCAAGAATCGCCCTGAACGCTGGCAAGTTCGATCGAGCGGCCGCAGCGGTGGCCGATGCGCGGGCCGCGCTGTCAACGCAACTACACGTAAACCCGGCACTGGCCCTCGCGTTGGCTGGCGCCGACAAGTCCCTCGCGAGTCTGGCTGCGACCGAAGCGGAAGATGCGGCGATCGGAGTCAAAGAACGAGCAAGAATTGAACGCTTCGAGTACGCGGCCTCTCACGATGAGGAGGTTCGGCGGCTCTTGGCTGCAGATCTGAAGTTAGCTCTCGAGTACGTTGGCCGCTATAGAGCTATGGTCGCCAAAGGAACACAACCACCCAGCGCGGTCGGCACCAGCCGCCATTAATGTCACCGTAAGGCTTCTTAGCTGTGCGTCGCGCGACGTCGCCATTCGCTGAACACCGGACGAGACCTTCTTCATGCTCACGCTCACCGCTCTTGCCAGGCATACCTCATCTAAGTCGGGTGATCTATGACCGATTACCCGGCTGATCCGGCGCGAGAGAGGCTGTTATCGATCGCCGATTTCCGCGTCCTCGCGGACATCGCGACGCGCACGAACAAGTCCTTCGCGATCCGTGGCGGCGTCGCGCGAAACTTCTTGGCCCGATCGCTGGGGAGACAAGGGATCTTGCCGCCGTTCATCGATCACGCAGCTCGTCGATCCGTTCTCCGATATCGATCTCGTGGTCGATGACCCAGCCGAGATCGCACCGCTGCTGCTGCGATTACGGAGAAGTTCGGCTTCCTCGACTTCGACGAGTTCATCGCCCTCTGGCACGCCGCCGATGGGCTTTGCACACAAACCCTCTCCTGCACACAAAGTCAGAGGGCTGCACACAAAGTCAGGGGCGCTCGCGGTCACACACGCGACACCTGGCCGTAAGCCTGGCGACTGGCACCAAGCCGGAACCGGTTCGCGAAGCCGCATCACGAAGACCGTCCAAGCCGCCCATGGACGAGCCGTGATCGCTATCTCCGTGCCCGCACCAGCAATCCTTAAAAAGATGTTCCCGCTCTTCGGGCGCGGTAGCCCCTTCGTCATTCATGACCGAAGTATAGACCCGGCATGGCGACGCAGGGCTGCACACAAGTCAGTCACGAGATGCTACCCGAGCTTTTCGCCGATCCACACCGTTGGATACAGGGCGTTCGGAGAAGCGTAACGGCGAAGGACATCCCTATTCAGCGGGGAGTTGCCTTTCGCCTGAATCGGCGGATCGTTCGTCGGCTGGTACCCGCGTATTTCGATGTCGCGATCCGTGAGTACGTCGATAAGGTTCGTCTCGCCTGCGCTTTTCTCGTACACCCGGTGATAGCCGTCCGCAACGTTGGCGTTCTTCAGCTTTTCCAGGACGTTCGCGGCATCGACGCTGAGCGGCGTTTCTGTCACGGCACCATACATCGGCTTGGCGGGCGATTTGGCCGCCTCGGCGAGGGCTCCAATAATGTCCTTGATCGTTTCTGCCATGACTCCTCCATGAACAGACTTGACGCACTACGGTAGCTGAACTAGTATTCACGCTTCTAGCGCTTAGCGGCGAATCGGGGTCGAACCCCCGGTTCGCCTTTTTTTTTCTCGAAACCGAACCGGCGGACCGATGTAGAACGACACCAACAGCTACCACCCAGAGACACGAAACCCGCCGTTAAGGGCGGCGGGCGTGGTGTTCTACAAGCCATAAGCGAGGTTTAACAATGACTATCTTAATGGGTTGCTGGCCGTGTGTCTACTTCGGCTCACGATCAGGCCGGAAACGCCGCCCAAAGCGGCATTGGCCGTACCTGAAGATTCCGCCTCCTCCGCGACCGTCGCGCCCGTGGCGACCGCGTAGGCTTCCAGTCAGGTCTTAGGCCGCTTGGATTTCCCTGGCCGCGTGGCGGGCTTCCGTTGCGCGGCCACTTCCTTTTTTGAAACCCTCACGATCGCCCGCATGAGGTCGGCGAAGCGCTGGAACTCCGTCCGGTTGTCCTTGGTCAGGTTACTGCGGACTCGGCGTGACAGGCTAGGCGCCGAAAGCGATCTGACGGCTAGCGCCGATTACCGGGGCAACCCTAAGCGCGCAAAGAAAGCGCGATGCTTTCGTTCAGCGTCCCTCAGCACTCTTTCAAACGGCACCAACTCCGCGTAAGCTTTCAGGTCATCGTGATAAAGGTAGTACCCGCCGGCACCGTCAAATATAGGCTTGAATTGATGCGAGAGGCGCATTAGGTCGATGGTCGGATTATCGAGATCACAGACGATATAACAATAAAAGCGCGTGTTGCTCGACGCTTTGATTTTGCGGCCACCCTCGGACCATCTCCCCTCTCGTATGTCGCCGATATAGCGAATTACTTGCGTCCAAGGACTCTCAGGCTTCGATGCCACAGGACCGGGGCGCTTCAACTCCACGATCACTACGTTCTTCAGGTCGCCTTCAGCCGGGTCATCCTCGGAAAAGCCCATATTGAAATAACAGGCGATGTCCGGCTCATCCTTACTTTCCACAGCGAACAAAGCACCATGTTGATTAAGTGGCATGTCGGAGGCGATGTAATCAGCAAAAGTAAGCCGCTCGTCCAGCAGCCACAAATTGTGATCAAGATGCGTAGCGGAGTCCAGTTCGGCCCCCATAGGGAACAGCAACTTATGTATCGCCGCCTCACGCTGGAAGCGATCGCCGGATTTATTCATTAGTTCGCGGTAGATGTCTATGATGGAGCGCCGATACAGCATATAGCTCGCTAAGCTAGCTTGGCTTGGCTTAGTGATGCGCTCGATCCGATCCTTGAGGCTACTTTCGAACGCCGCCAGATTCAGAGTCGTTGCGCCATGTAGCTCACTCACAAGACCCGACAGCAACTCGCGCCCCGCCCGCTGGTTTCTTAGGTGAATTGCGCCGATGGCTTCCTCGACCGCGGCATCTGTCGCGCCGAGCGGAATGCTGGCTTTGAGTTCATCGGCGTTCTCGTCCTGAACGTAAGCTAAGTCCGGGACGCGCTCTGCGATCACGCGCTTCACTCGGTTGTCCCGATCGGCAGTTAACGCCAATAGCGGCTCGGCGAGATAGCCACTAGCGGCATCCTTTACCTGGTCACGGATCGCGTTGAGCGACACGCCGGCAAGGTCGGTTTGGTCGTCGTCAATATCAAAGCCAGTTCTCAATTCGTTCGCGGCCGTATCGAGATACGGAGACGTAACGTAAGCCTGATAGTAGAAGGTGTTATCCCCATCGCGCAGCCGCCCTTCCGGCAGATGCTTTAGGCGTTCCTCTTTCACGGCACGTCGTCTCGCGCAGTAGATGGCGGCATGCTGGGGGTTTTTTGGAGATTGCACCCTAAGGTGTTCGATTGTGAACATCTGCCCGTTAATCTGGAATTGCGTTCGAGTGCGAGCGGTAATATCGGCGGCGGTCACGACCGTCGTAGTATCGCCGTCGATGATTTCAATCTGTGGTGCGGAATCGGCGATGAGGTATGAGAGGAAGTGCCGAACAAGAGCGGCGGCCACAGTTGACGCGCGATATCTAAGTTCTTGTTGGTATGGAGGCTTGGGCGTCTCCATCGTGATTGATGTTCCGACGGGTCCGGTTTCGGACTGCGTCGTCGGCCGGTCAATGTGGTTTTCAATTCCATTCGGCAAAGAGAAAGTGAAGGAGCGCTTCCGGCGTTCTGCACCGGTACGGTACGTGGAGTCAACGCTTGTTAGCGTAAACACCCTCAACCACGTGAATCGGCCTACGCCCTTTCCGCCTAATTCCAATTTGTATTCGGTGTCAGCTTCGTCGAACGCCGCAAAGTTCTCGGCAGTGAACCCAATTCCGTTGTCGGTCACGCGAATCGCGCGGATCGGGTCTACGCGATCTGCCTCCATATCAAGCTGATCCTGCGTAGTGTCACGCAGCAGCTCGATGATTATTCGACCGGCCGATAGATCGCCATGTAGCGCCTCGATCGCATCAATTGAATTGGACACCGCCTCAAATAGCGGGTAGAGCGCGTTACCCGCTTTGAGGTTCATCCGCGCAACGCGTCCGGAGATGTTTTCCTTCATGTATTCGTCTCGGGTCGTCGTTGGATCAGTGAGCGATTGACACAGCACTACCGTCACGACAAGATCCTCCACGGCAACACCGTGGCGAGTCTAGCCATCGAAGATAGCGGGCTGGCGGGCCCGCTTGCGCATTTCTGGCCGTCCGTCAGTTTAGCAGAGCGATCTTACCGGCGGGGCAAATCACTCCTGGGGCGGTTCGTCGATCAGCACGCCGATGATGCCGGTTTTCGGTCGGTTCCGCGTCGAGATTGATGCACCGTCCGAAGCCGTGAAAAGATCGCCGCGTCAAGCGAAGCGACGTTGAACCACGCGTCACAGGTCGGGCACTTCTCCAGTCGGGCACGTTCGAAATCCTACCCCCTCCGCGTTCGCAAGTCGCTGACCATCGGCTCGATAGCTTCCTCTACGCGCTGTAGCCGTCGCCTAAGCCATCGGATCTCATTCAGCATGCGTTCTATGTCCGTCGAAGGACTCTCGCTGCTGATGAGCCACCCCATCCCTGCCACCCTCCATAGCGCGGTACCCCGTTGCACACCCACGGGCGATCCTGTAAGCCGAAGGTACGTGCAGCGCGCTCCTTCCTCTCGGTGACCCACAGCGTTCCGCTTGGGATCGCCCGACGCCCCTCCGCAGCCGTCCCGCAGCTTCCTGACGCCAACGCAGGGTGTTGACAGGACGACCACACTGTTGCGGAGCTTGAGGTCAAGGGTTCCGGTCTTCCCGATCGGGAGGCTCGTTAGCCGAAACCGAGTCCTACCGTAGCGCGAGGGGGTAGGCGCGCTGCATCTCTGCCGGCCGGCTAGTCCTGCTCCGTATTCAGTGGCCGAGCCGTGTCGCCATTCGTTCCGCTCGTCAGTGTGACAGCCTGGGCGCTTGCGAAGATCGCGGTCACGCTCGATCGCGGCGTCATGATGACCGGCCACCAGAACGGCAGGCCACGCCACCCGCGGTCTTCATCGCCATCCTGACGGAGGAGCATGAGAACGGGGATGTCCTCCGCCTTCTCGCGGGCGAGATCTTTCTGCTGCTTCGTGTCAGGCGCATTCGAGAAGCGACCCTCCTCGCGGTACCTGGCCACGTTGCGATCGCGTGCGACGAGCAGCCAGACCTTCCCCTTGAGCTCTGTCTTCTTCGTTGTCCTGGAGAGATGATCAAGCGCGGCGATGTGTGCTTCCCGGTCATCATCGCCAGCATCATCGAACTCCAAGTTCGCGTAGGCGAGCTTCAAGAGTTCCACTGCTTCTGCGACATCGATGAGCACGGGCTCGTCATCTCCGCCGACTTTCGCATCGACGAGCTCGTCGAGGGCCTTGAGGGTCTTCGCTCCGTTTGATCGGGCGACGGTCTGGAATCCGGACAGGACCAGCCGACGTCCGGGACGGATGCTGACGACGTCGGAGAAGAGCAGCTTGTTCGGCGAGCACGGGATGAGCCCGCGCGCTGAGTCCTTCTGGATGAAGTACACGCCGCCGTCGTGCGCGCCTGACTCCACTGCTTCCCGGAGCGCAGCGTCGAACTCGTGAATCCGCTTCATCACCTGATAGACGTGCTGTGGGGCGTAGAACCGCGTCACAGCGAGATCGGCCCGCGGCCGTGCGCCGTACATCCGCGAGTGCTGGAGCACCGTGTCCTGCTGGAAGCGTTTCGGCGCCCGTCCGTAGTAGAAGGCGATGAGGTTGTTGATGGTGATCCCGCGGTCGAGGATCTGCCCGCCGATGAACATGTTGAACGGCGTCCGCAGCTTCAGCTGGCCATCATCCGCGAGAAGCTCGGAGATATCCTTGTCGGAGTTAACCTTCGTAATCATCAGCTGTCCGCCTTCGAGCGCTTCGACCACGGCTGCCTTCACGTCGTCCAAGCTGGGAACCGCACCTTCAAGCTCAAGCGACCGACGGAGATCCTGGTAGGCGGTGCGGAGCAGTTCATTGAAGAGCGGGCTATCGGTACGCGCCTGGTCGACGAGGGCGTTACGGATCGCGCCCGCGACGCGCTCCTGCCACTCGTGCGAGCCCCGGGATTGTTCGGTGTGAAAGAGGAAGCTGTACTTCTGTTGGCGCTGGCCGAGGCCGCGCTGCTGGAGGCGCCGAATGGCGCCTCCAACGAGGAAGGCAACGACCGCGTCGCGGAGGATGGTTGCGTTCTTTTCGGTGAGGACGCGATCGATCTGCAGCCGACGACGGTCTTCCTTCTTCAGCGCGTCGCGCTCGGGGAGCGGAACCTCGCGGTAGAAGTAGAACGCGGGTGTATCCAGATCCGTACTCTTCTCGAAGTATTCGTCTCCGCCGACATATTTGCTGTGGTGCGGGAGGAGGACCGTGAACGCCGGCCGCTTCGGCCAGAACAGCGCCCCGCCGCTGGCCGTGTCATCTTCGGGCTGGAGGTAGAGCGCGTACGGCGTTGCCGTGACCTGCAGGAAGGCTGCATTCGCGACCGAGGCGCGAAGCTGATCGATCTGCTGGGAGATCACGCCTGCACCGGCGACGCCATTCGACTTTCGAAAACTCACCGACGCGAGGTCCGCTTCGTCATCGATGATGAGAACGCTCTTCTGGCGGAGGGCCGGATAGGTCTTCTCGAACAGAGTGAGGAGGCGCCGGAGGTTGTCGTCCTCCTTCTTTACGATGAAGACCAGCTTGTGAGTGAGCTCGTAGGGCGTGAGCTCAGGCACCGAGAGGATGTCGAACACTTCGACCTGGTCCGCTGCGATGAACTCCCGGAAGTCCGTCTTCACGCGACTGAGGGTCTGCTCGGCGAGCGATTTCGTCCCCTTCGTCAGGATGACCGCGACATCAAACCCACGATCGAAGCCCCGGGCGATGACGCCGAGAAAAGCGGCGGTCTTGCCGCTCTGGACGCCGCCGAGCAGGATGCCAGGACTATTCGTGGAGGTGGAAGCGTGTTGTAGCTTCTCGACGACCTCCTCCACCTTTTCGCGTAGCTCGGGTGTGTCGCCCCGCTTGCTGGCGAGCACTTCGTAGAACAGGTCAACGCCTTCCTCGGACTCGTTCGCCCGTCGCGCGAGCCAGAGGCGAACCGCATTCTCCGAGAAGACCGGCCCCGATTTCAGCTCCGCGAGCGGGGTCGGAAAGTCCGCGAACCGCTTCCGCCAGTTCGCGACGGCCGAGGCGCTTACATTGGCCAGATCCGCGATTTCGTACACGCCGAGAAGGTTTTCCATTGCTGCCTCCTGTGAATGCTAAGAACAGACGCATGTTAACGCAGTTCACAGGATGGTGTCAACGGGATTCACTGAAACCTGTCTCCAAGGGAGGGCTTCCGACCGGTTTTCTATGCAATCTTCGCGCGGAGTGGTCGAACGTTCCGCACGGACGAAGGAATGCTGAAGGCGCGGAGTTCACGACCGTCCCTTGTCACGGTCAGACCGAGGAGTCCCGTGTCGATCGCGACGATCGCAGTCGCCGCAAATGGGCTCCCATCTTCGTCTGCAAGGTGGCAGCAGGTTTCGAACGGGATGAGTTCTTCCTTGAACTCGGCTTCCCCGGTAATCAGGGCGTCGTCGATCACGATTTCCCGACCGAGGATCTCCACGCTGGGCTTATCGGGAATCTGAACAATGCTACGGACGGGTGTCGGCGACGCCTTATCGGGCCCGCGCTCCAACTGAAGCATCTGCGCGATCCGGTCACAGAGTTCCTGCACCGTGCAGGGTGGCACGTCCGGGACGTGGTACTGAACGGTGGCAGTCATGATTGCTTCTCGCTCTTCGGGCGAGAGCGCCACACCGGGTACCAAGTGAACGTGAGGTCCCTCGATCCATGTGCCGGTGATGAACGTGATCCCTGGAAGCTGTGACAGGTCGACGGAGGGGAAGGGTGGAATGGGGGCGTGTACGAGTGTTAGGCAGGTAACACCATGTGCGGCAGCCTTCCGTCGTGCCGGCGCGGTGTAGCCGGAGGACGAGATGATTGCTCGCGTCCCGAGGCTCGGCATGTCCTCGAACTTCGCACAGAGTTGCTCCACGAGCGTGATGTCCAGCGGCCGCGTCTCGTCTTTCACTTCGACGCCGATGAAGGCTACGTCGCCGGCCCGTTTGATGACGATGTCGACATCCCGCTGAGTGTTGGAGGCCGTATCGTGTACTCGCTCGCCAAGGATCGCGCTCTCTACTGCCCCTCCCGAGGCGACGTAGAGAAACCCAGAAATGTAGTGGATGTCCGTCTCAGAAAGCATGGACACATCGTACCGGCCCGCGTCGCGCGTGACCACGATCGTTCCTAGTGGTGGGCATCACGTCTTTGCATGCTGATGTTGGGGGTCACGGGCGAAGTGGGCCGGCTCGAAATGTGCTCGACGTTCGGATGTAGCGCCGTGACCGAGCAGAGATTAATGCGGTAAATCCAACACGCCTCGCAATCGCGCCAGATTTGGGATCAGTCGATGCGCTCTCACTGTCTGATGAGCCATCGGTTGCCGCGTACTGGCTCTCGGTGTACACCGTAAGCGTCCCTTCCAAGGCATCGAGCAGTCCACAAGTGACCTCATCCGACGACTATCGGATGTGGTCACGAGGCCATTTGTCACGATTCGCGTTCCATCGTGATTCTGGCTTCCTGAAGCGCTTCTAGCCCACACCCAGATTCGAACTGGGGACCTCATCCTTACCATGACACACGGGCCGCCTACATCTCGGTAATGGCTTTCAGAAGCCACGTCCTAAGTGCCCTTACCCGCATTTGTCCGTGGAAAGTGGTCTCCGCACCTGCCTTGGAAGGGGCGATCCCTTTCCCCTCCACCCCATGTCCCACCATCCTCTACCCTCAGGCGCTTCTGCGCGCTGGACCCTCGCAATCCTCGATCGCGAGTTCGCATTGTTCGCGCACGTTCTGCGGTACGGCAAGAACCAGAGCCGGTACACGATCGCGACGCACCGCGTGGCGTACAACAACCTCCGCACGTTCCTCATGGCTCGTGTCGGCGAAGACGATCCGCTGCCCGCGCCGATCGTCGATCCCCTGGCCTGGCTCGCGTGGAACCGTATGAAGGCGACGCCGCCAGGCGATGCAACGCTCCACACGTACTGGAGTAGGAACCGAACATTCTTTCGATTCCTTGGAGAGAAGCACGCGATCGTCGATCCGTTCGAGCATGCGAAGGCCCCTGCTCTTCCGGCGCGCGTGCCCAAGGCTCGGACGCCCGCCGAGTGCGCGCGCATCCTTGACGCTGCCGAGCACGGGATGTGGCCGTCCAACTTCGAGCGCTTTCGCGCTGTCGCGATGCTTGCGATCATTCTGTTCGCCGGACTGCGCCGCCGGGAGGTGCTCCAACTGAAACGCATGGACGTCGATTTTGAACAGCAGACAATCAATATCGAGCGTGGCAAGGGGCGAGGCGGCGGGAAGCAGCGATTGACGTTCATCGCCCCCGAGCTCGACCGTCTTCTGCGGCGGTACGTCCAGCTTCGGGATCAAATGCGTGCGGCGCCGCCCGAGTTCTTCTGTTCACGCCACCACAACCGGCCAGTCTCGGAGACCACGTTCCGGCGCATCATGCGCGAGGTTCGCGCTTCGTCCGGCATTCCGTTCACACTTCACTCTCTACGACATTCGTTCATCACGCAGCTCCTCCGGTCCGGCGTCCCACTCCATACCGTGAGCGACCTCGCCGGACATACGCAGATCACGACCACCGCCGGTTACCTCCGCGTGTGGGATGAGGATCGACGGCGCGCATTGAGCGGATTCACGTATGAATGAAGCAGGCCATCGCACGGAGCTACAGATCGAGAAACACCTTTGCTGCCTCGTCGCGGTGCTCGCCGTCAAACACGTGCGAGTACCGCTGCAGCATCGAGAGGCTATGGTGCCCGAGGAGGTCCATGCTCACCCGATCCGGAACTCCCGCTTGGCGCAGGAGGAGCGCGTAGGTGTGGCGCAGCATGTGCGGTGTGACGCGATAGCCGAGCGCAGTGCTCCATCGCATGAACAGTTTCCGTAGCCCGTCCACAGTGAGCGGAGCGTTCCCTACGGTGGACGTCAAGAGCGCGGCGTGTGTTCGGGCCGGTTGTGCGCAGTCTCGCTCCTGGGCGTAGTTCGCGAGCATGACCGCAAGCTGCGACGTCATGTAGCTCGTGCGCGGTGCCCCACCGTTTCGGCCTTTGCCATGCCTGACGACGAGCGTTCGACGTTCGACATCGCAATCCGCAACCTCGATCGCAAGCACTTCCCCGCGACGGAGACCCGCGAGGAGCATCAGTCCCACGACGCACAGATTACGTGTGCGCGAGAGCGTAGTCCCGCTCTCATTTCGGACGAGGGACAGGAGCTCCTCCGCCTGCCGCTTCGTGAGCGATCGCGGCAGCGCACGCCCCGCCTTCGGCGCGTCGAGGAGCGACAACGGGCTCAACATGCCATCCTCGCGCTCGATCCGAGCGACTTGGGCAGAGAGAGAATGAAAATAGGTCGCGATCGTCGCTCGGGCGTTTCCACGCTCTCGCAGCCATGCAATCCAGTCTTCGATGAGTATTGCTTGGACGCGGTAGTCCCCTCCGACGAAGCGCTGCCCGCACCCTCGGTCCCGCATGAATCTGAGAAACGATTGCCGAGATACTTTCCAGCGCGCGAGCGTTGTGGGCTGCAACCCTTCGACACTGAATGCGCGCGCCGCCACCTCGTCGAGCCGCTCACGCAGATGCTCCACGGTCGGAAACGCGAACGGGAGGAGCGCCTGTCCAATGCTTGCACGCCGGAGGGCGAATGGACGAAGGCGCGGCGTCCGTGCTTGCAGCTCGATGGGTCGCACGTCTCTCATGCGCCGCGTGCCGCCAGAGGCTCATCGATGCCGGCCGCCTCGTTTCGACGGGCACTCCGCTCCGCGATCGCTGTCGTCAGCGGGTGTTCGATCGCCGCTTCCTCCGGCGCAGCGGCCGGGAGCCCCTTCTGCGCTGCCATCGCCGCATCGATCCGCTGCGCGAGCGCGCGCCCGCGGAACGGCGGATCGACGGGCGGTAGGATCTGGATGCGCCGCGCCTTGTACGGCCGGTCCTTCAGGTACCAGTAGCAGGCGCCCACCGGCAGGCTCGCGAGCTCGCGCGTGCGCCACGCGATCTCCTCGGCCGCCGTGAGGAGCGGGTCTTCGATCCGCTCGTTCGGCCGCGTCTGCTTGCGCCACACGGACCCCAGGGGCTCGAAGATGTCCGGCGCGAGCATGCGCGCCTCCGAGTGCGGGAGCCGGAAGAAGAACTGCCGCGCGGTGTTCCCGAGCAGGTGCGCGCGGAAGTTCGGCGGGAAGAGCGACAGCCCCTGCGCGGCGAGGGTGACCGAGACCCGGTACTTCCGCGCCGCGACGAGGAAGTCTTCGAGCCCGCTCTCCGCGCCGGCGAGCACGTGCGCCTCGTCGAGGAGGAGCGCGTACGGCGTCCGCTTTGCGGGCGCGATCCGCTCCCGCCGGAGCGCCGCCGTCTGGAGCACGTTCACGAGGAGGCGGCCCATGACGTCCGCGGTCGGCCCGAGGTAGCCCTTCGCGAGGTTCACGAGGACCGTGTCCCCGCGGTCGATCGCGCCCATGAGGTCGAAGGTCGACACCGTCTGGCCGAGGAAGCGCTGCACGGCGATCGAGCCGAGGAAGGGTTCGAGCTTGTTCAGGACCGCCGAGACGTACATCTCCTCGCGCGCGCCGAAGCGCGTCGTGAAGTACGCGCGCGAAATGTTCTCCGGAGGCAGTGACTGCAACACCCGCTGACGGACGCTCGGGACGAGGAAGAACGATGGCAGGTCCGCGAGGCTCATCGGCGCTGCGCTCTCCATGCAGGCGCGCAGCGCGTGGCGCATCAGCTCCTCCACCTTGACGCCCCACGCCCAGGACGCGACGTCCTCCCCGGCGTAGAGCCGCTTCAGGACGCCGACGAGGAGGTCCACCTGCCGTCCGGGGTCGACGCCCGCGATCGGGGTGAGCGGGTTCCAGCCGGGGAGGAGGTCCGGGCGCGTGAAGTCGAGGAGGATGAGGCGCGCCGGGCGCGTCGTGAGCGCCCACGCGGCGACCCGCGTGAAGAGGTCGCCGTGCAAGTCGATGAGCGTGAAGCCGCGCCCCGCGCGCAGGTGCGAGAGCGCGAGCGTTTCGAGCAGGTGCGACTTGCCGCTCCCGGTCGCGCCGAGGAGCAGGGTGTGACGCTGGACGTCCGCGGCGCTCAGGTGCGTCGCGATCGAGTCCTCCCCGCCTGGCACGCGGTACGTGCCGAAGGCCAGCCCCTCCCGCACGCGCTGCGCCTGCACGAACGGGTCGCGCGCCCAGAAGGCGGCCCAGCCGCGCTTCGCCGTCGCGGTCGACGTCTCGAAGGTCAGCGACAGGCGATTCGGGTCAGTGATCGATGGGCGCCGCGGCCGGAGCGCGTACGCCGCGGCGCCCGCGAGACCGAGCGACGCGAGGATGGAGACGGTGAGTGCGAGTTGGGCCATGCGCGTGGGTGGGAGGTCAGGTGGCGTGGGCGAACAGCAGGAGGAGGGCCGTGAGGAGGAGGACACCGCCCGCGAGGAGCGCGAGGTGGACGAGCGAGCGCCGGAGGTGCGGGATCGCGAGGAACCGTAGCTGGAGGCGTTCCGCGCGGGTCGGCGGCCGCGGGTCGCGGACGACGAGGCCGCCGTGCGCGGGATGGCGCGTGAGGAGGGATCGCCGTTCGAGCTTCCGCAGGTGCCAGCGCGCGTGGAGAGGGCCGCGGAGCTTCACCGTCGCCGCCAGGTGGTCGACGTGCGTCTCCGGCCGGTTCGGCTCGCACCAGAGGAGGTACAGGTACACCGTGAAGCTCGTCCGGCCGACGAGCGGCAGCACCTGCACGAACCAGTGCGTGGGCAGCTCCTGGTGGACGGCGCGGTCGTACGCGTGCGGCTGGACGCCGGCCGCGACGATCTCCACGAGCACGGTGTCGATGCCCCACAGGTCCTCGACGTGGTAGACGACGTGGCCGCTCGTCACGAGGCGATCGAGCCAGCGGATGACGCGCCGGTTCGACACCCGGAGCATCCACGCGAGGTCGTTCACGCGGAGCGCGAGGACGCCGGTGCGCTGGCGGAGCGCCTTCGTGAGCAGGAGGAGGAGCGCTTCGCTCCTGCCCACGCGGTCCACGACGACGAAGAACGCGGAGAGGTCCGCGCGCACGGTGGACACCCCCTCGGGCGGCTCGGGGCGCGGCGTCACGAAGCGGAGCCGCGTGTCGTCCTGGAGCGCGTGGTCGGGGCGCGGGAACCTCCCGCTACTCGGCGCGGGCGAGAACAGGTCCATGGGTGGGTGGGGGGAGCGGAGGGCTGATCTCGATGAGGCGCGTCATCGCCGCGAACGTGCGCCGGAGGTGCGGGTCGGCGACGTCGCTCGGCGGCTGCATGCTCGTGACGAGGATCGGCCGCACGATGCCCGCGCGCTCGCGCAGGACGTCGGCGACGGCCGCGCAGGCGAAGTCGATCCGCTCGACGAGGAGGACCGGTGCCGCGAGCGCGAACCGGCGATCCGCGGCGCTCGGCCGCTGGTCGGCGCGGACGCGGCAGACCGCGACGCGGGCGTGCTCGAAGGACGCCGCGAGAAACTGCGCGGCGGAGGAGAGCATGCGGGCATCCCCCGAGACGAGGTAGAGCCCGCGGCCGGTCGTGACCGCCTCCTCCGGCAGCCGCCGCACGTACAAGCGGAGCGCCTCCACCGTGAACGAGGGCAGGTCGGCGGCGAGCGCCTCGACGGAGCCCGGCGCCAGCGGGTGGTACTCGGCGCGCGCGTAGTGGAGCGCCGCGTCGCGGATCGTCCGCTCGCCGCCGTACGCCTTCAGGATGTTCGCGTACGCCTGCATGCTGAGCCGCCGCCGTCCCGAGCGGTACTGCATGAGCGTCGTGTAGTCGACGCCGATCTCCCGCGCGACGTCCGCGAGCGCCTCGCCGCGGGCGACGGCGAGGGCGAGGAGGTCCGCGATGAGGCGGGGCGGTCGATGCATGCGGTGGGATTGAGGACACCGCCATTCTCACCCCCGTGCCCCGCGCCGGAGCGCGGCGGCGGCACGTCCTGGCGTGGTGCCAGCGCCGCACGGCAGCAGGATGCAGTCCGTTGGCGGACCGCTCGTGCAACGTGCCAGTGGCGGCGGTGGCGGATCGGGGGTGATCGGCGGAGGCAGCGGGGGCGTGTGGGTATTCGTTCCAGGGTACCGGACGACGAAGGGATCTGCCATGGCACATCTCGCCTCCCGACGCTCGCCAGCGCGGAAAGCGCAGCCGGATGCGCGGCATCGAGACACGCGCCTGTCGACGTGGTTTACGACAGCAAGGCTGCTGGCCGGGGGCTTTGCACACAAACCGCCCTTCCAACCTCACTTTATGTGCAGGGAGAGGAGTTTATGTGCAGGGTTAAGGGGTGGTGGTCTAGCTTGAAGGGCAAAGTTGTAACAGGGCTGGGTCCGGCCGAGTCACACCGCGAACTCACGGCGAGCGACCTCGACGGCGTTGAGGTAGAGGATGACGTCCTTCCGCGTCCAGGTGACGACAACATGCAGGCCGCGCGTGTCGCACCGCGGCATCTCATGTAGGAAGTGAAGCCGACCGTCCGGTGACGTAACGCCAGGCAGCCCCGTAACGGTTACGGCCACCGTTCCGTTCTTGCGCTTCAGCGCCTCGACGGTGATGCCGCCAGCAGCAGCAGGAGGGAATTTGTACTCCTCGGCATCGGCAAACCAGTTTTGCGCCCCAGGCTCAGCGGGCTTGGCAAAGAACATGATAGTGCCTTCAGATTGCGGCATACATTGTCTCCGTTCGGTAATGGTCTAGTTTGACGGGCAAGTTATAACAGGGCCGACAGCGGAGCAGAATCAGAGACACACCGGGGTGCTTTGCAGTTATCGGACACTCCTAGACGCGGAGGTAGCGAGAGGTGAAAAGTTACGACGAAATGACGTTCGAGGAAAAGATAGAAGTCGTGCGCCTGGCACATCGCTTCTTCGAAGATTCTTCGCGAGCCACACACGTAGACGCTCAGGTTTACAAGTTGCTCGCCGCGATTCTGGATGCCAAAGATTACTCGGATTGGCTCCACGATCATGACATGCACCCTCCCGGCGTTGATGCTCGGGCAGAAAGCGTGGATCTGCTCTGGTCCATCGTGAACTCTTTTGACGCCGGCAAGCTCGAAGCGGCGATGACGAAAGCCAAGAAGTGCGGTGGCCAGTTAGAGGAGTACCGCGACGTCTACTTTGATTAGGGGGGGCGATCACGCCGCTGACGCTTCGTTCTTCCATATCGAGGGAGAGGAGATCGCCGCCGTCCAGCGGTACCGGGTAACCACCCATCTTTAGGGCATCAGTTCTGGCGTCGGAGTGATGCAATCCGCGAAACGGCCCCAGGATATCGTCCACGAGCGTGGCGATGGTTTCGATGGGCTCCTCGACCGCACCGCTATTCTTGACCTTGACGAATCGAAGGGTGTCGCCGCTCAGTTGAACGCGGTATTCGCTTGGGAACTTACCCCGTTGGTTGTCCAAGCCCAGGCCAACGAGCGTGCATCGAATCGCCGCCTCGACCGACTCGCTTTGTTTCGGCGGGACCATGGTCACCGTTAATGTGGCATCCGGGTAATCGAGTTTTGGGATCTCGATTCTCTGACTTGCATAGTCGGGCGTAACCGTCACCACATCTGGCGGAAACCTAGCAGCGGCAATTTCCTGCGACAGGCGCCTAGCTATAGCTGCAAAGTATTCAGGCAGATTGAACAGCAGGAGTCCCCTGGCGTCGTCTCGAAGCTGACGCTTGTGCTTGGCCTTGGCTGCTGCGCGTTCCTGAACAAGCACCATCAGCGGCCGAGCCTAGAGACGGTTGTACGGATCGCCCATGCGGTAGGCGTCAGCGTCGGATGGTTGCTCGGCGAGGAGGACTACCGGCTCACGAAGGCCGAGAGGAAGCAGCTTCGGGACGCGGCGCAACTGAATGACCAGAGCAGCGACGGCAATAGCATTACGGTGTTTCTCTGGCTTGAGCGCAAGAACCACATGATGATGATGGTAGTTCTGCGGTTCCGTGACCCGAAGCAAAGTGAGATCGCGAGAATTCTGGACCCCGGAGACAGCGTGCGCGCCATGGGAAAGATTGAGGCGATCAGCGGGACTCAGGTCACGCTAGAAGAATGCGAGATGGTCACTGACGATGCTCCCTGACGCCAGCCTGTCACGCCAACCCCACGGTACCGGGTCTATACTTCGGCCATGAGCGACGAACAGCAAGCTACGCATTCAAATCGAGAGCATGTAAAGGTTGACTGCTGGTGCGGCCATACGAAGGATCGCCATGGTGACCGTGCTGGTGGCTTACTCTCGAACGGGCGTCCGTCGGCAGGCTTGCTCTCTGGTGTCCTTCAAAACTGGGAAATCATGTGCCTCGATTGCGAGGCAGCCGCCGCGCAAGTCTGAGCCGCGCGACTTTATGTGCAGCCCGCCGACTTTATGTGCAGGGGGCGGGTTTGTGTGCAAAGCCCCTGGCCGGGCGCCAGTCGGCGGCTCCGCGTTCTCTGCGCCCCGAAACCGTCCCCCGCTGGCGCGGCGCCCTTTCTCGCTCGCGACCTGGCCGACGACGCCCGCCGACGGACATAGCGTGGAGCCGGATCGCGCCTCACCACGCACTCACCTCCCCCACCACGCATGCCCCAGCCGCTCGATATCCCGCCGTCAGGCACGAGCGCGGCGCCCCGAGAGGAGAATAATCAGCACGCCACGACTGCCGACGCGCGGCGAGCAGATGCGCTCGCGGGTGTCGCGCGGACCGGGGGGGATCGGGGCGGGCGCTGGGGCGTCCGACGCGCCCCCGCCCCAGCCGCTCCTCGGCACGACGTCGCGTCCCTCACAGCGCGAGACGTCGCGGTCCTCCGGTCCGTCGTCCTCCTCCGCGTGCTCACGTACGAGCAGCTCCACCGGCTCGCCTTCGCCGCGGCTGACCCCTCCATCGCGCGCCGCCGCATCCGGCACCTCGCGCGCGCTGGGTGGCTCGCGACGTGGGAAGCGCCGTCGCGGCGCGGTGGCCACGTGCGCTACGCGCACCCGACGGCAGCCGCGATCCGCGCGATCCTCCCGACCCTCACGCCGGATGCCTCGTGGGCCGCGCTCGTCGCGAGCATGGTGCCGCGCTCAGAGCGCCGGCCGCTCGAGCTCGGGGCCGGCGCGCCGAAGTGGCTCGCCCACCAGCGCGAGGTGAACCACCTCGTGACGAGCATCCTCGCGTCCCCGGATCGCCGGGTCCGCTGGGCGTCGAGCTGGGACTGCCCGTTCCCGTCGCGCGCCGGCACGTTCGCGCTGCCGCAGCCGGACTACGTGCTCGTCGAGGAGGTCGGCGGCGCGCCGCGGCTGATCTTCGGCGAGCACGATCGCGGCAGCGAGCCGATCGACCGGTTCACGGCGCGCAAGGTCGCGCTCTACGGCGCGCTCGCGGCGTTCCCGGAGATCTGCGAGCAGCGGTTCGGGATCGCGTCGTTCCGCGTCCACGTCAGCGTGACCGATCCGCTCCGTCGCGCGCCGATCGCCCGCCTCCGGGCGCTCCTCGACGCCGCTGGGTCCTCCGAACGGCCCGAGGTCTTCCGCGTCACGCTCGGCGGCTGGCTCTTCGCGTCCCCGGCGGAGGCCGTGTGGTTCGGGGTCGATGATCCGCCGCGGTCGACGTCGGTCGCGTGGGCGCAGCACGCGGCGTCGCTCCTCCAGGGCTAGGGGAACTGGCCGGGTGCCAGCCGCGCCGCCGAGCGCAGCGCTTCGCCACGCGCCGAACACCGTGCACCGCGCCAGGACGCCTCGGACATGGCTGCCAGCCGCCCGCGCGGCGCGCTTCAATGCGCTCCTCGGGCACTTCCCGACGCACGTTCACACCACGACCACCGGCGAGGCGCGCAACCGCACGTCCGTGCCGCGCGTTCTCCTCGCGCCGCGCCGGTCTCTGGTCTCCCGACGACGCTCTCGCGCGGCTGGCGCGCTACCCGCCGAGGCACGCCATGCGGTCGCTCCGTACCTTCCGGAGTACATCGAACCCATCGTGCGGCCTCGTCCCGCTCTCCCGCGCCGGTCGCCCGAGGGCGTCGTCAGCGCAGACCACGAACAGGAGAACCAATCGACGGACGCACCGAACATCACACACCGAATGGATGTCAGCGGCGACGCCGTTGCCGCGCTTCGAGCTTCTCGAACGTCCGCTCGATCAGCGCAGGCTCGGCGAGCGGGCGCTCGCCGCTCTCCATCTCGCGCACGCGGTCCACCGGCATCCCGAGCTCGCGCGCGAGCTCGGCGACGCTCAGGGCGAGCGCCAGCCGGCGTGACCGCATCTCCTTCGGCGCCATTGGCGTGGACCGCGTGACGCTGCGGACTTTCTAGCGCCTCCACCAAACGACCGCGTGCGCGTTCCCGCGCGGCCGATGCGGACGAGCACGCGCGACCGGCCGTCGATCCCTCCGCGTGACCGCCGACGCGTCACCGCCGATCGACCGTGCCGGCGCGCCCTGCCTCTGCGTCGCTCGCGCGGGGACGCGCAACGCGCCCCAAAAAGGAGGACTCCGCAGATGCGGATCATCACCGTGAACGCAAAGCCTTACACCGTCATCAACGGCAAGGACTTCGCCGTGTATCGCTGGTTCCATCCTGGACCGCACGGACCGCTCTTCATCCAGGTCGCAGGCCGCACGAGCCTCACGCGTGAGGACCTCCCGACCGACGACTGGATCGTGCTCCAGACCCGCGCTGGTGTGACGCGTATCAGCACCGCGTGGCGGAAGCCCTGGTTCGACTACAAACCCGACGCGACCAGGAAGCTCGCCTTCCTCGGCGCATCAACATCGGGTTCGTTCTACCTCGCGCTCCGATACCTCGTCCGCCGCTTCGGCATCACGACGGAGGAGGTCACCATCGCCGCACGCGCATCGGATCTCGCTAGTGGCATCGACGCGCCATACGGCTCGATCTTCGAGAAGACGCGCGACACCGCGCTCACGGAGACGGAGCTCGTGACGCTCGACGTCCCGTCCTCGTTCGACGCCGCAGCGGTTGTAGATCTTCTCGGCATCCGAGACGCGGCATGACGCAGCCGACGCGCGTCCGCGATCTCACGATCCCCGATGACGACTGGATGAACGGCGGGGACGACGCCAACCACCTCACGACGATCCTCGTCATCAACGGCACGTTCCATCACCTTGAGGCGATCCGCGTCATCGAGGACGAGGACGGTCGTCAACACGCAGCAGCTCCCGACTTCGAGGACAGCATCGACGCGACGTTCACGATCGGCGGCGACGGCCCGTTCGAGACCGTGACGATTCGCGGTGAAACGTACGTCCTCGTCGTCATCCCCTTCCAGTAGTCCTCAGTCGCTCCAACCACTCTGAACCTGCAGACCCCGCCGTTCCCTGACGGTTCACCTGAAAGGAGGGCCATTGTTCACGCTCAAGCGGGTCGTCATGGTCTGCGCCTGTGGGCACTCCAAGCGCGACCATTGGTGCACCAAGCTCCGACCTCAAGGCGCGTGCCTCACCTGCCCCTGCCCCGCCTTCACTGCGGAACCGGTCTGCAGGTGCGGTCATGGAAGGAAGGCGCACGCCAAAGGTCCATGTCACGAAGGTGACGGCTGCAGAGTCTTCCGGCCGACCTCGTAAACGAAGGAAACGACCGCCAGAGCGAGACTCGGTAGCACCCACCCCCCAAGGTCGCGGAGCGGCAGCGCCGCTTCGTTCAAAAGAAGGAGGAGTCATGTCTCAAGTCCTGGCCGCTCCCACGCACGGCGGTGACACCACGCTGTTCACGAAGGAACGGAAGCGCAATGCATCGCCGCCCTTTCTGTATCGCCGGTACGGCCGGCGGCAGTGGGCGGTCTACTGCGGCGAAGAGCTGGTCTGCGTCGTCGTGTATCGCAAAGGCGCCCGCTCCGTCATCGAATGGCTCACCGGCAGGAAGAGGGCGCCGACGCCCCACCGGTCCGAGCAGGGAGGAGTCTCATGAGCCCACCGCCCGTACCGCTCCCGATATCCGCGTACGACGCAGCGCGCGAGGCCTACGACGGTTTCTGCACGACCTGCAAGGAGATCACGAACGGCGGCGTGGAACCGGATGCCCGCGGCTACGAGTGCGAATGCTGCGGCGAGACGACGGTCTACGGTATCGAAGAGGCACTGCTCCAGGAGCTCATTGAAGTCGTTCCCGAATAGTCACGGGCGCCCCTCGCGAATCCCCAAGAAGAACCGCAGAGAAGGTGGTCCCGAGTGAACGACAAGATCGTGATTTGGCACGGCGAAGCCAGGAGCCTGTTCTACGTCGTAGACGCCGATGCACCTGATGAGGAGCAGCCTGCCGTCGAACGCACCGCGTCCTCGCCCGAGGAAGCTGTGGCAGTAATCAACGCTCTGCATGCGGGCACGACGCGGACAGTGAGCGCGAACGACGCACCGAGCGCGTCCTCCTCATGATTGAGGCAGTCGACGTAGTCGCTGCACCGGCCCGTCTGCGCGTCGTCTCGTATCCCCCCCGAACACTACCAACCTACAAAGACTCCGCAGGAGAGGCCTGTCCACCTTGCTTCTCGCGGAAATGACGAACGGGACCACGAGTCCCGAGAAGGAGGAAAGCGACCTAAAACGGAAGTCCCAAACCAGTGTGGCTACACCAAGCAGTACACCCTCGCGCATTTTTTGCGCGGGGGTTTCCTACACAAGCCACGAACAGAGAAGGAGGTCACATCCGTGACGGCAGTCGACGTGTCTTCCGGCACCGCCTACGCCGGCCGAGATGCCAACCACGCACTCGGATTCAGGCAATTCACTGCGTCGAAGCACGCCCAATACTTCACACCGAACTGGCTCGCGGAGCTTCTCTGCGAGCTACTCCAGCCGCTCGCCCCGCATTGCGCTCCGAGCGAGATCGCCGTGCTCGATCCGACCTGCGGATCGGGGCGGCTCCTCGCGCCGTGGAAGCGCGCCGGAGCGACCGTGCTCGGCATCGAGCTCGACGAGCTCGCGGCCGATCACGCACGGATGGCGCTCGGGTCCACGAACGTCCGCACTGGCGACGTCCTCGACTACCGCAATCTCGTCAGAGGCTTCTCGCTCGTCCTCACGAACCCGCCGTACGGCCTCTGGTGGACGCCGCCGGACCCCGGCGAGCTGTGGGCGTGCGAGACGGCCGGCGGCAAGGTCGAGTCGCAGGGCGCGACCCTCGAGATCTGCACGCGCGCGCTCGCCGCAAACGGCCTGCTCGTCGCGATCATCCCCACTTCGACGTTCCAGAGCAAGAAGGACCGCGCGCTCCGCGACACGCTCTACGCCAACTACTCAGGCATCCTCCAGGTCACGCTGCCGGCGCTCTTCGACGAGGAGTACGGCATCAATGTCTCCGTCGATCTCGTCGTCGCGCGCCGCGTCCACGCGCCGGCGTGGCGGCCGTTCACGACGCCGATCCGCGCGGGAGACGCTGCGGAGGATCTCCGCTACGCCTTCCGCCGCGCGCTCGACCCGGAACGCAACTCCACGCTCCCGACCGCGGACCTCTCGCCCGTTCCCGTGCTCTCGCGCCTCTTCAACGTCACCGCCTCGAACACCGTCCGCGTGACGCCGAAGGGCCTGAGGAGCGCGCCCGACGCGGACGGGATGCTCGCGTTCCTCGACGACGTCGTGACCGCCTTCGATCCTGTCCGCGGCATCGAGCACGGCATCGTCTCGGCGACGCTCTCGCCGGCCTCGATCCTGACGCTCGGCCCGCGCGCGGGCGTCGAGACGCTCGCCTGGCTCGGCTTCGAGCCTTCGATCAGCGAAGCGGATCAGGCGAAGATCACGCGCCTGCAGGAGAAGTTCCGGCTCCTGCGCACCCCCCTCTACCCACCGGCAGCGCACCAACGCCTCGCGTACTTGGATGATCGCAACTACACCGCGAAGGCCACCGTCGTAACCGCCGATCACGAGCCCTGCTTCACGGCCGGCCGGAGCTACCACCTCCGCCCGTCGTGGGTGCGGAACCGCGAGACCGCGAAGGTCGAGACGGTCACGCAGGACGACAAGGAGGTCACGCTCATCACCTCGGTCGACCGCGGCTACCTCGCGTTCGCGGTGATGACGGACTCCGGTCTCCGCACGTTCCGGGAAGTCGACGCCGCGGACGTGGAGCTCCTCACCGAGGCATTCGAACTCCCCGACGTTCCCGACCTCGAAGCGGTCGTCCCCGAGCGCATCGCGCAGCACCGCGCGACCGTCGCGCGCAGGTCCGCATTCCTGTTCCCGTTCCAAGGCGAAGACGTCGCCCGCATGGCCGTGAAGCTCTTCGGCTACCTCGGCTACGAGCAGGGCGGCGGCAAGACCGTGACCGCAGCATCGTGGGCGCGCACGCGCGGCTTCAAGCGCGTGCTCGTCGTCTGCCCCTCGGGCCTCATCGACAACTGGATGCACGAGCTCTCGTCGTTCGGCTTCCGCGCGCACCGTCTCACGACGCACGCCGGCGTGGCTGCCCTGCAGGAGGAGAAACGGAGGAGGTTTCTCCCAGACGACACCACGTTCTACATCACCTCGTTCGAGTTCCTCTCCCTCACCGGCGCCGGCAGGTTCGACCCGTGGACCTGCAGGCGCTTCACGAAGGACGGCGCCGTCGACCACGAGGAGCAGGACATCACGAAGGCGTCGTGCCCCGTCTGCAAGCGGGCGTACGCGTCGGTCGTCGAGTCCTGCCCCGCGTGCGGTGACGTCGCCGAGTGGAGCGGCGGCCACTGCCGCGCGTGCAACCACCAGGCGTGGACGGCCACGGGCGACGCGCGCCAGTGGCCGGCCTACAAGCGCATCAAGAAGCTGTTCGGGGCCGTGCTCGTGGACGAAGCGCAGATCGCGAAATCCAAGAACACGCTCCGCGGGCGCGCCGTCCGGGCGATGCGCTCGAAGGGGCGCCTCATCCTCACCGGCACGCTCATGAAGGGCTACGCGACGGACATCTTCTGGAACGTCGCCTGGCTCCTCGGCTTCGACAATCCCCTCTTTCCCTACGCGTACCGCGGCGGCTCGAAGCGCTTCCTCAACGAGTTCGGCACCTACGAGTTCGTGGACCGGCAGTTCGAGGATTCGCTCCACGAGGGCAGAGCCAAGCTCCTCCCCGAAGTCAGTAACCTCAACCGCTTCTGGCGGCTCATGGCGGCGTTCGCCATCCGCCGCCGCAAAGACGACATCTACGACCTCCCCAAGAAGCACCAGCAGGTCGTCGTGCTCACCCTCGACGGCGCGCACGCACCGTTCTATGCCTCCTACGCCGAGTGGGCGCAGAAGGCGATCGCGAAGGCACTCCGTGAGGGCGACGGCACGCCGAACATGGGCGTGATCTCAGGCGCGCTCTGGAAACTCCGCTACGCCGCGACGTGCCCCGTCGCGATCGACTACCTCGACCCGGCGCTCGACGTCGCGAGCTGGAACAAGC
Source organism: Candidatus Gilichinskyi gelida (assembly GCA_038040385.1). Taxonomy (GTDB): domain Bacteria; phylum Acidobacteriota; class Thermoanaerobaculia; order Gp7-AA8; family Gp7-AA8; genus Gilichinskyi; species Gilichinskyi gelida. The sequence continues at coordinate 158,192 of JBBPII010000001.1, read as the reverse complement.
TCGACTACGTCCTGAACTACGTCCGTCGCGCGTCCGAGCGCGGCGAGAAGACGATCGTCTTCTCGGGGCTCCGCGTCATGGTAGCCGCGATGGTGAAGCACCTGCGCGCGAACGGCCTCGGCGTCCTCCCCATCACCGCGGAGGTCGCGACGAAGAAGCGCTTCGGCCTCATCCGCGAGTTCTCGAACGACCCGGAGCTCAACTGCATCGTCGCGTCCCTCAACTGCCTCAACCGCGGCTACACCATCACCGCGGCGAACCACGTGCTGATCGTCGACCTGGAGTACAGCCCCGAGGCCACGGACCAGGCGGGCGACCGCGTCCACCGCCCTGGCCAGACGAAAGACGTCTACGTGCAGGTGCTCCTCTCGCGCGACACGATCGACCCGATCATGTGGGAGGTCGTGACGCAGAAGGCGGAAGCGATCAAGCACGCGATCGACGGCAAGGCGCGGTTCCTCGACGTCGCGGAGATCCTGCAGAAGGCGACCGGCGACGTGCAGCTGGAGATCGCCAGGCGCATCGAGCGCATCCACCTCCTGCCGACGTCCCATCTGGCCATCCCGATCGAGGCCGCGCCCAGGTCACCCCTGAACGTCTTCCCGTTCCCCGTCGTCGTCCCCGACAGCATCGACGTGCCGGCCGCGCTGCTTCAGTCGCTCCCGCAGCTCCCGCGCGAGAAGGCCGTGCAGCTCTCGCTCTTCGCGTCGATGCTGTAGGTCCCACCCCTGCGGCGACCGCCGCACGCAAGTCCACCCGAAAGGAGAAGGAGTGCACCACTCGAACGAGCGGCGGGCGTGCTGCGGGCACGCCACCGAAGTCTCGCATGACGGCTACTGCACGCTGCTGAGGTGCGCGTGCTACTGCAGGCGGTTCTGCGCGCACCTGCACGTCACGGTGCCGGGTGAGGCGCGGCGCGATGAGCGCCTCCGTGGCGCACCGCTCTACGGGTGGTGCCGTCACTGTCGCGTGAAGGTCGACGACCGCCACATCCGCAAGCTACGACCGCAACGCGACCCGCGCATGGCGATCTACTGGCTCGGGGAACCGGACGACGACGCGCAGGAGCTCGAACCCGTGGTTGAGCACGCACGTCGTGACGACGCTGCGACTGGCGCGTCAGGCGCCGCGTCGCAGCTGCCGTTGTTCCAGCTCTTGGCGTAACCCGCGCCCGCAGCCGTTCCCGCCAGCGCCGCATTCCCAGCTCAACGCACAGGGGGGCCGCTCCGGCCCTCCTGTGCCCTCACACACCCACTCAAAACAACGAAAGGAGTCCTTCATGGACTTACTCCCGCACGACGTGCGCACGGCGCTCGCGCGCTTCCCCATCGGTTCGCAGGACGGCCGCGACATGGATGCCCTAGTCGTCGTGAAGTATTTCTTCCCGGCCGGCCGCTACACGCTCTACGTCACGGAGGCGGAGTTCGACGGCGACGACGCGCAGCTCTTCGGCTACTGCCTCTCACCGATCGGCGAGGACTGCGACGAGTGGGGCTACGCCTCGCTCGCGGAGCTCCGGAGCCTCCGCGTCCGCGGGCTCACGATCGAGCGCGACCTCCACTTCCCGATCGCGACCCGCACGGTCGCCGACGCGCTGAAGCGTCCCGCCGCGTGACCTGACGCGCCTCCATTCCACACCCACAACCCACCGTACGAAAGGAGATCATCAATGGACGTCGTCCTCAAACTCCGAGAGCTGCGCCGCCTGCGCGGCCTCAGTCAGAAAGACGTCGCACGCCTCTCCGGCGTGGGCGAGAAGACCATCAGCTCCTTCGAGACCGGCGACCGCGCCGGCTCGCTCAAGCTCTCGCAGCTCGCGAAGCTGCTCGCCATCTACGGCGTCACCGAAGAGCGGTTCTTCAGCCGCGCCATCGAGGAGCTCTTCGACCCGGACGCGATCTCGCGTCGTTCGCGCGAAGAGCAGCTCGTCGCCGGCCTGCTCGATCTGCCGGCCGACGCGCGCAAAGCACTCCTCGAGCGCTTCGAACTGATGCTGGACTCCGCGCTCACGGTGCGCGGCCCCGCATCGCCATCGATCCGACTCGCGGCGCCGCGCGCGCCGGCCCGAGCCCGCCACGCGTCGGCGGCGTGAAGGTGCGTCATGCGCCAGATCGCACGTGACCCCTTCGCGCGCCACACCCTCGTGCGCGTCGCCCTCCGGCCGCTCGCACGCGGACAAACCTGCTCGTGGTGCGGCAGTGTCCGAACGTCTCGGCGCTGCCGCACACCCTCCCTCTACCGCTACGGCATCGAGCCCGACGCCATCCGCCCGCGCGTTACCTGGCACGACGGCGCGTTCTGCGCGAAGTCCTGCCACGACGCCTACCACGGCGCCGACTAAGTCGGCGCAGAACGAAAGGAGTTCTCCATGCACCGCCGCTCTCCGGCAGCCGTGTGCCTCGATCAGCACGCGCTCTGCCGCCTCAACCGCCTCCGCCGCGGCACGGGGCAGCCGCTCTCCAGCATCGTCAACGCGATCGTGCACGATTTCCTCGACACCGTGCGCGTCGCGCCGCGTCCGCGCGCCCGGCGGACGCGCGTCGCGCCCCAGCGGAGGCGCGCGTGAGCCCCGCGCCGCCGACGTCCGGCGCCACGATCGTCCCCTTCCCGTCATCAGTCGTCACGGCCGCCCAGGCCGAGCGGCAGCTCCGGAACGATCGCGATCCAGGACGGCGGCTCCACCGCCACGGTGCCGCAACTCTCAGCGACGAGGAGCTCGTCGCCGTGCTCACTCGCACGCGCGTCCGTCGTGAGGCCGATCTCCACACGGCGCGCGCGCTCCTCCGCGACGGGCTCGGCCCGCTGCTCCAACGCGTCGCCGCAGGCACAGCGGACATCCCGCGTCAGGACGGAACGAGGCTCGCCGCGCTGCTCGAGCTCACGCGCCGCGCGACGCTGACGGCGGTCGACGATCGCGCACGCTTCCACGTCGACCTGCACGGATCACGGCTCGTTGCGCGGTACGCGCTAGACGTGCAGGAGCGCCTCGGCGTCCTCCTCCTCGACACCCGCGAGCGGGTCATCACCGAGCGAGAGGTGTACGTCGGCACGCTGCACATGGCCACGGTGAGCACCCGCGATGTGGTGCGGCTCGCGCTCGACCTCCACGCGCACAGCGTCGTGCTCTTCCACAACCACCCGTCCGGCGATCCGCAGCCATCGGACGACGACGTCGCGTACACGCGCAGGCTCTCAAGTGCCGCGAAGCTCCTCGACATCGAGGTGCGAGATCACCTCGTCCTCGGTCGTTCTCGGTACGTCTCGATGAAACGGAACGAGCACTTCTGATTCTCGTCTTTCGGGCGGTGGCTTTCAGCCATCGCCCATTTCTGTTGCGTGCCTCGGGAGCGCAACCGGCATGGTGGATTCTTCGCACGGCGTAGATCGCCCGCAAATGGGGCCGCGCTACCGCGCCCGCCGTCAAATCAGACAGCCTAATCCCGGTCCCGATCCGACTGAGTCAGATCCGGAAGGAGCGAACCACTAACAACGCCAAATTCACCAGCGAGGCAGCGGCTGCGATGAGCGCAGCCACGAGTGTCACGCGCATGGACCGTGCGGTTCTCTCGTCCGAGTTTCTCTGCGTCTCAGGAAGCTCATACGTTGTCGTCCATGCGCCCGGGTCGGTGATTGACTCCAACCTGACAGGTACGATCACCTTCGTTAACTCCTCGAAGGGGAACGTTCGGACCGCGGAGATCACCGTTAGTACGTCATCCGGTCGCCGAGAGTTCCAGACGGAGAAGCGCTCGCCCTACGATCAGCTCATGACCATCCGCGACATTCCTGCAGGCAAGAGGGCGCAACTTACGTACACGAGCCTCAGCGAGCAGATAATTGATGCGCGCGTGACGTGGGAGGATGGGCGAACTGAACGCTACTATGTGGGGTACAGGCCGGACCTCTTCACGGGCGCGCACACGCTTGAAGCAACCGACACCGAGCTCCTAATCGACAACGTGCCTGCTGGAGCCGCAGACAGCCGGCCCACAGAGTATGAGGAGGGAGGCCGGGTAACCATTATCGACTAATACGGCCATACCCATTCCAACGAGGACACCATCCGGTCCAGCAGTCCATCGCTTCCCTAGAAACCGCGTAGAGCAACGAACGAACCTTTAACGTAGGCTGCGCGCAATCCGCTAAATCCCTTCTCCATCCCTTCCTCTACTTCGCCGACTAAAGCCTCGTAGAAGCGGATAACCGCCTATCGCTACAGCCGGTTTCCGCATAGGGAAAGAGCGCCGCGACGCGGCGCTCTTTCCAACTCAGGTGTGCAGCTCTCTGCGTACCATCCAAGAGCAGTCGCCGCAAGCTCTGGCGGCTGGACTACGTGCTCGTGAGCGACGGGCTCGGCGCGGACAGCAGCGAGAATTTCTGGCTGCAGGACTCGGATCACGCAGCGCAGCGGGTGCACATCGGCTTCATCGACGGATGAGGAAGTACCCTGTCCCTCCACGGCGGACTATCGTAACGCTCACAAATGAACCACCCCGCCGCTGCAAGATGCAGTCTACGAGAACTGCTTGAGTAACGCCGCAAGCGCGACGATGCTCGCGCGACCGGTCGCCTTGGGGAGCGGTAGGACTGCGAGTGGGAGACTATGTCGATGCTCCGCGAGGGCCGTCTCCATCGCGAGGATTCGCCGCGAGCCGACCGTAAGCACGAGTACGACGGCCGGCGCGCTCCCCGCCCACGACGCGAGCGTCTCCCTGAGCAGGTCGGTCTTCGGCAGAAACACCTTCAGCGGCTCCGTGCCCATGTCGACTTCGATCGCGAGCACGCCGGTCGTCGCGCCTGCGGCACTCGTCCTGAACGCGAGGAGGTCCGGGATCGCCGCTGGCCGGAGCTCCGCCAGTTTCCGCCGGAGCGCCCAGCACGGCGTCGCGTCCGCAATGCCGCGTTGCTTGAGCACGAGGCGGACATCGTTGATCCACATGTGGTGGGGGAGATCCTTCGCGGCCACGGGACGCTCGGGAACGAACAGGCGTGACGCGTCGATCCCCCGCTCGATCAGGGCGGTTCGGCCTCTGTTCGTGCCGCGGAGGAGGTTCATACCGACGCCGTTCCAGCGGTCGACAATCACGTAGCCGGCCTCTGACAGTCTGTGCACGGCTCGCGAGACGGGCGTCTTCGACGTCCCCCCGAAGATCGCGCAGTCCACGTTCGCCTGCGTCTCCTGGTATCCCTCCATGATGTACCGTAAGGCGCAGTAGTCGCGATCGGGTAGCTGAATCGCCTCGCGAGGATCCCTGCGAACCTGCTGCGCCACGGCGCGCGGATAGAGCGCTTCCGCACTCACCGGACACGCACCGTCGACTGACACGCATCGCAAGTCACCGTCCTGTAGGAAGCCCCGCACATCGAACACCGGAGGAGGCTCCCGGGCGTGGTGGCGTGGCAGGTCGCGCACCGGGCGACGCGGTTGAGGTTCACGTCGGCGCCACACCACTCGCACGCGATCATGCCGCTTCGGATCCTCGCGATCGTTCCGAGCTGCTTCTGGATCGAGAGCAGCAGCTTGAGGAGAAGAATCGGTGACGCCAGCACGTACAGGAGTCCGATCCCAACCGCCTTCAGGACTGCTCTCTCGGCTGCTGTCATCGGGCTCGCTCCGCACGGAAACGATGTGACCGAGACAATGAGGACGGGCCACTCCGTGCTCCGCGGCTTCGCGGCGGCGGCGCTGCGTTGCAGACGCGGCAAGCTACGAAGGCATCGCACGGAGTGGCACCGGCATCACGCCTGCTCGTCGGAGAGGAAGGACCGTCAGAACGCCGTCGCGCGGGATGGTGTGAGCTCCAGGAACGCCGCCTCTTGGCGGAAGTAGCGCCGGATAAAACCGTCGATTCGTTCGATCTGCTCCTCTGCAGCTTCTGCGTCGAGCGTGATCGCGTAGGACCGTGAGCGGTCTCGCACGAGTTCTCCGGACGTCGGGGACCTCCAGGCGCCATCCACGTCGCCGTGGCGCGTGAAGCCACCGACGAGGACGCCGAGGAAGTGTTCGAACGTGTGGAACGCTGCGTGCGGGAAGGGTCGGCCATCGTTGTCCGCGAGCGGGACGAGGATGTCGACGTGAACGGTAGATCGCATAAAGATGACGTTAGGAATGGAGCGCGCGACGCCTGCGAGTCATCCTCCCTCCGAGCAAGATTGAGTTCTGCGTTTATGAGCCGGTTGAATCGCCAGTCCCGGCGGCGCTGCGGCGTGCTCGCAGGGAAATCGCGAGCACGTGCGATTCGAAATCGCGCGAGCTCGTGACGTGGTCGCACGCCGCTGCGCTCCGCCGGGGTGGAAAACCTGAGTACGAGGAAGACGTGCATCACTCCGGCGTCCCCTGCCGTCTAATGAGGTGAAACCGTCGTTGCTACGATGGGTGTTGATCGCATGAGCTGTGTCACTCGACGTGAATCGGATTGAGGCTGAGAGGTCCGATGCCAGCCTTCTGCTGCCAGGTGAGCATCACCATGTCCGCTCGGATCTCCGTGACGTACCTCCGTTCGCCGTCCTTCTCGTACGCGCGGTTCAGGATGGCACCCTCGACGTACACGCCCTGTCCCTTCGAGAGGTAGGCTTGGCACGTTTCGCCAAGCTTCCCCCAGACGACGATGGTGTGGTAGTCGGTGACATCCTTCTTCACGCCGTCGGACGTCGTGTCACGATGGGTCGCGAGTGGAAAAGTGACGCGTGTTTCCCTGGCCTTGGACTGTGCCTGCTCTGGCTTAGCGGCCACGTGGCCGATGAGAATGACCTTGTTCGCGCTCTTCATGGTGGTAGGGATTAGGTGGCGACGGCTCGGGCCCCGGTGGGCAGTGCATTCCTCCTTCGACTCAAGATCAATGACGGGTTGAGAGTGTGCGAGCGGTACATAGCAGACCGTCGGGGCGCGACGTGCAGCACTGCAACGGCCCTCGTTAGGGTTGTAGGCGATCACCGTTCGACTCCTCCGCCGAGAATCTTTCGGAGCTGATCCAGGCTGTTCGGAGCGCTCGCTTGCTGCGCTCGCGGCGGGTTCTCGGCGATCTGCTCCTCCCCGACGACCTCGCGCTCCCACTCTGCGATGAGGCGCGCGGCGTGGTCGAAGCTGATCATGGAGTGCGGGGCGACCTCACGGTCGAAGATGCCGAGGAGTTCTTCTTTGCTGCGGTGAGTCCGCTCCGTTGGATGCACGATGTCCGGCGTGCGGCACCGCATAGCGGGGTGCCCCTTCGCGAAGAGGTAGAAGTGCTGCCGCGGGAGCGACTGCATCTCCGCGAGGAATGCACGCTTCCGCTCACCCTCGGTTCGTCGGTCGACGGGGTCGCGGAGGACGTTCGGGTAGAGCAGCTCCGCTTCGTCCGGCCGCGTGCCGAAGATGGACCACAGGTGCGTGTTCAGGAGGACGTTCTCGACGACCGGACGCGGCATCTGCGGGATGAGGCTCTGCGAAACGAGCTTCAGCGAGACGCCGGCGCTCCTGGTCACCCGCAGCGAGGTGTTCACGATCTCGATGATCTCCGGCGAGTTCGCGACGAGGAGCAGGAACTCCTCGAGCACGAACCAGAGCGGACGGTCGGGCGTCCGTCGAAGAACCGAGAGGAGCCGCCGCACGGCGTGCCAGCGAAACCGCGCGTGCCCGAGGGACGCCGGCTGCGACGTGGTCGTGCCGAAGTTCGCGAGCGTCCAGGTGGGTCGCGTCGGCATGCCGAGCTTCGCCAAGTCGCGGGGCGGGACGCACGTCGCGTAGCGGTACTCGGGGAACGCGTGCAGTCCCCACTTCCGGCGCAGGAACGCCTCGACCGTAGCCTTCGCCACGATGTGCTCGAGCGAGGAGAAGAACTGTCGTACGTCGGGGTTCTTCACGCGCTGGAGCACGGTCGACCTGTAGCCTGCGCTCCGCAGGAACTTCAGCGTGAACGGGAAGAGGTCCGGGTACGCCAGGTCGATGAGGAGCAGGTCCCACATGAAGAGGAGCTGGCGCAGCGACTCTGTGTACGTCTGGTCGGAGGTCTCGATCGTGATGCGCGTGTGGAGCTCCGCGGCGTAGGCGGGGCTGATCGCGTCGTCCGCCATGTCGAGCGGGTCGACGGGCGTGATCTTGTCCTTCGTCCAGTCGATGACGTGGACGAGGCCGGGGATCCGCGCGCGCGTCGCCCCGTCGCTCTGGAGCCAGATGGCCGCGATGCAGAGCTTCATCTCGACGAAGGTCTCCGTCTTCGGGTCGAGTACCTCCGCCTCGATCCCCTTCCCCGCGATGGAGGCGCGGAAGCGCTGTCCGAGCGTGTTCACGAGCGACACGCTCTTCCCACCGCCGGTGATGCCGCCCGTGTACGAATGGCGGCTCTCCTTCGCGAGCCCGATCCGCACTTCCTCGCCTGTCTCGGCGAGGTAGCCAGCGAGCGTGGCGTCCGGGCCATCGAGGTCGCGGAGCGCTTTCCGGTACGCGTCGCGCGGCGACGTCGCGCCGTCCCCGTGGTGTAGTCCGGCGATCGCGGCGCGCGCGTGCGCTGGAGCGTGCTCCGCGAGGAACCAGTCGACGAGGTCGCGCATCAGCGCTCATCCTCCGGCGGCGCGTGCTGGTCTGCGAGGAAGGCGAAGAAGTCCTGCTCGCGGCGGCGAGCCCGGTCGATCGGCGCCTTCTCGGTGATGCGCGCGGACTTCCCCTTCGCGCCAGTCTTCACCGCTGCGCGGATACGGAGCGCTACGTAGGCAACGACGACGAGCACCGCGACCGCGACGCTGAGTGCAACCGGATGAATTGCGGCGCCGTCCGGGAAGAAGAGTCCCATCACGATCGACGGCACGAGCGCGAGGACGAAGCAGAACCCTGCCGCGCGCCGCAGCGATGCGCCGAGCGCCGTGCCGTAGATCGGGAGACTCACGACGAAGAGTCCGACCGCGGCAGCGAACAAGAGACGGATCATCAGCTCTCCAGATTCCTTTAGAGCGGCGTTTCGCCACTCTCAAAACCACTCTCATACTTGTCCACCGAGTGGGCGCAAACCCGCATGGTTCCGTGGACACGCGAAAACGACTCGATCGCGCTAAGTATGTGGAATCAGAGAGATATAGCCATTCTTGGCTGGCCCTCTCACGGCGGTAACACGGGTTCAAATCCCGTATGCGCTACCAACTCAGATTCAACAACTTACGGCGCATTCTCACGCTCGCGAATTTTCCGCCGGCGTCACCTCTGTCCGTTTTTTCGCCTGCTGAGTTGAAGAAAGCGAGGAGAAGCGCAACTAGCATCGACAGTCCGGCCGTACAACCCGTAACGAGAAGCCCAGAACACTACGCAGACATCCGGCATTGCGCTTGCCTCCTGCCGCGGTCGACTCGCCTGTCCGACAACTCTTGCGAATTCTGACGTCACTACTTCAGGTGATCCATGTATGCAGAGCACCGGATTACGGAAAGCGTGTCGTAGTTGAAAAAATCCATCAGCGCATCCGTCTATCAATAGGTGTATAAGTAGACCAGCGTCAGCTTCGGCATCCACATTCCTGATGACATCCCGCAAATGACGACCAGCGGTCCGCTGGTTCGTCTGCGTGATTAGAGCTTCGTGAATGCCTGCCCGAGCTGCGGCGGAGCAGGGTCCAACGAACAACAAAAAGATATCAAGGATGACCACCGCTTGCGGCTTAAGCCGGAAGCCCAAGGAGAGCCTCATGTCGTTCCCACGCACCCGTTCCTTGAGAATCTCGATGATCGGCTTGTTGATGGCACTGTTCGCGACGAGCGCCGTGGCGGCTGTTCCGCCAACCCCGCTGAACCCTAGTCCTGGTTCGACGAGTAGCCCAGGGCCGACCCTCGGAAGCACGAGTGTGACGCTCAGCTGGAGCGCGTCGAGCGGTGCAACTTACTACTCACTAGGCGTGCGCAACATGAACACGAACGTGCTCGTGGTCGACACCACGACGTCGAACACCTCTTACACCGCCTCGTTGGGTGCCGGGACACCGTACAGGTGGAACGTCGCAGCATGCAACAGCACGGGCTGCTCGAGCTACACCACGGTGCTCTACTTCCAGACGCCCGTCACGGCCAGTCTGCCGAGCGCACCGCAGAACCTCTCCGCATCGCCCGGCAACGGCCAGGTCGGTCTCGGCTGGAATGCGCCCGCATCGAACGGCGGGGCGTCGATCACCAGCTATCGCGTCTTCCGCGGAACCAACAGCTCCAACACGCTCATCGTCACCAGCGGCGGCTGCGCGAGCCTCGGCGCAGTCCTCGGCTGCACCGACACGGGTCTGACTAACGGCCAGTCGTATTACTACATCGTCAGCGCCGTCAACAGCGCCGGCCAAGGACCACCGAGCAACGGAGCCACCGCCACACCGACCGCACCCGTCACTGTTCCGGCCACGCCGCTGAACCCGAGTCCCGGATCGACGAGCAGCCCGGGACCGATGCAGGGCAGCACGAGCGTGGCACTGAGCTGGAGCGCGTCAAACACCGCGACTTACTACTCGCTCGGCGTGCGCGACATGAACACAAACGGGCTCGTGGTCGACACGACAACAGCCAACACTTCATACACCGCTTCGTTGAGTGCCAACACGCCGTACCGCTGGAACGTGGCTGCATGCAACAGCGCCGGCTGCTCGAGCTTCACGACCGTCCTCTACTTCCAGACGCCCGTCACGGCCAGTCTGCCGAGCGCACCGCAGAACCTCT
>JBBPII010000001.1:0-147433 GCA_038040385.1 Candidatus Gilichinskyi gelida | reverse complement strand
CTTCGTTGAGTGCCAACACGCCGTACCGCTGGAACGTGGCTGCATGCAACAGCGCTGGCTGCTCGAGCGATACCATGGTGCTCTACTTCCAGACGCCAGGAACCGCTCCCGCAAGCCGCGCCGACCTTGTCGCTGCCGACGTGACGTTATCGAAGGCGTCGCTCAATGCGGGCGGGCAACTCGGAATCTCGCTGTTAGTTCGCAATCAAGGAACCGCCAGCGCGCCGGCGACGACCGCGCGTGCGCGCTTGGGCGCGGGGGCGACAGTATCGTCTTCGGACGTGATTCTCGGGGATATCGCCACGGCACCATTGCAGAGTGGCGGCATGACTTCGCTCAATGCGACCGTGACGATCCCTTTGTCGACTGTGACCGGGACGTACCGTGTCTTCGTGACGGTCGACGACGCTCACGTGGCGTCTCAGTCGGACTTGACGAACGATACCGGCAGTTCTCCCGACTTGCAGATTGTGAAGCCATCGACCTGCTCCGTGTCCTGCGTCACCTCGGTGCCGTCGACGGCGACCGTCAACGTACCGGTCACCTTTGTGATCGATCAATCCTCGTCGTGTCCTCTCACGGCCGTGTGGGATTTCGGAGACGGCGATACGTCGGTCTCGCCCGTCACGTCGCACACGTACGTCACTTCGAAGACGTTTACCTGGCGTGTGACCGCAACGGCGCCGGGCGGCAGCAGTTGCAATAGCTCCGGTACGGTCAATGTCGGTGCCGGCAATTCGTCGACGCTCGCCGGCTACGTTCGGGATGCGGCCACAGGAGCCGGCATTACCGGAGCGAACGTCTCTGTCGGCGGACAGAGCGCGACGTCGCAGTCCGGCGGGCGATATCAGATCGGCGGCTTGAGCGCCGGCAACCGCGCCGTGACCGTCTCCGCCAATGGATACCTCATGCACAACGACAACGTGGCTCTGCTTCCGAACGCGCGCATCGAGCACGATTTCCTGCTGACAAAAGAGCCGCCGGCGCTGTCGCCGATCGCGATCACCAGCATCAGGTCGAAATACGGCGACCACCCGCATTTCCTCGACGGCGTCTCGCATAACGTTACGTTTACTGTGAACATCTACTGGGGCGGCCATACGCCCGGTTCCGTTCAATTTCTAACGCCAAAAGCGACGAAGACGGTACAGGCGACGGGAGCCAGCGTCACGGCGTCGTTTGACGTTGGTACCGAAATTGGCGCCTGTCAGAAGCTCACCGTTCGCGCGACGAGCGCCGACGGAACGTCGTCTCAAGCGAAGACCGCGCCGGTGGTGGTCATGTCGCCGCCGCCGTATCTTACTTCGTCGCTATTTCGATTCATCGATCGCGGCGACGATTTCGAGTATTACTCCGATAGCCTCTCGTTCCCGTTCAAATGGGAAAATGACGTCGGCAAGAACGATCTGCCGGACAAGCTTCCGTACTACAAAGACAAGACGTTCTCGCTCGGCTTCAAGCCCGAAGTCGATGTCTCCATCGACAAAGACGGCGAAGTGACCTACGGAAGCTTCAATTTCTCGGCGGACTCGACGGCCTTCGACAGGACTTCCAAGACACACCGCCGCAAAGTCCCAGTCAAGGCGGTGAACATCAGCTTTGAGTTTGCGCCGCGCTTCGAACTGCGCTCCCGCTTTGACGAAACGGCTTGCCGTTGGGGCCCACCGATCGGCGCCGTCGGCCTCTCAGGAGGATTGACTGGCGAGGCCACCTATCGCATTCCTTCGCTGCTGTATCTCGTATACGTGAAACTCACGGCGGGCCTCAAGGCCGACCTCGATTACGACGTCGCCACATTGAAGCCGTTCGCATTCAAGCCGCTGGCGAAGTCCGCGTCGATCAAGCTCGAACTCGGCGCCGGCGCTGGGTTCGGTTACGAGAAGATCTTTGCAGTCGAGGTGAATGGCAACGGCGACTCGACATTCGATCTTGTCCCTGAATTCGATACTACGTTGCATGGCTACCTGGCGTGGCGCATCACTGCTGTGATGGGCTGGATCCAGATCGAGCACAAGCTCGTCGATTGCACGTTCCCTTGGGCGACAAAGCAGTTGACCTGCACGCCTCTTACGATTTTTGCGCAGAAACACGCCGGCCTCGAACTGTATCCGCGCGACTACCTCGAACGGACGAACGCCGGAGAGTTCCTTGGCGGAGCTCCCTCGCGGAGCAGCATCATGTGGCTCGACTCGCCTGCGCGTTCCATGGCGACGCCGATCCAGAGTGGCATTCTTCCGCTCGCCCAGCCGAGCCTCTCGAACGCGGGAACGAATTCGCAACTGGTGTGGATTACCGACGACGCCTCGCGTTCAGCTCTCAATCGAGGGGTGGCCATTACCTCGAAGTGGAACGGGTCGCGATTCACCGATCCGGTGTCGTTGAGCGACGACGGAACGCCTGATTCGAATCCGGCCGTGCAGGCGCTTTCCGACGGATCGGCGTTTGCCGCATGGGAGGACGAATCGCAGCCCATCCCTGAATCGGTCAGCTCCATTTCCCAGATCACCGCAATGACAGAAATCTCCGCCGCCCGCTACGATCCTGCGGCACAGAAGTGGAATGTCTCGCGGCTGACAGCGAACGGATACTTCGACCATGCTCCGACGCTCGCGGCCGCAAGCTCGTCGGACGTGCTGTTGACGTGGCTCGCAAATCCGCAAAATGTGATTGCCGGCGGCCTCGCGGCGCCGGACGAAGTGTGGTGGAGCGTCTGGAAGAACAGCGCCTGGACCCCCGCTCTACGCATTGCTGCGCTGCCGGGGCGGGCGACGTCGATCGCGACACTCTACTCAGGCGCCGCGGCCGACGTCGTTGTCGGCGTCGATGCCAACGCGGGTAGCGACGGCAGCGGGCGCGAGCTATATCGCATTCACTACGACGGTGCGAAATGGTCGGTTCCACAGCAGCTGACGTTCAACAGCGTGTCCGACGATTCGCCGGCCCTGGTCCGGCTACCAAACGGTCAGTCCCGACTGATGTGGCTTAGCGGGGGCGACCTGTTGATAGCCTCAGACTTCAATATGAACGAAGCGAAGCGAATTGCCACGCTCGGCCCTGGTGGAGGCGTAGCCGACTTCCGCGCCGCCGTTGCCTCTGATGGGCGCATCGCCGTCGTCTGGACCGACGTCAGTGGCAGCAACACATCGGATATTTGGGTAATGTTTTACGACTCGTCGCGCGATATCTGGGGCTCTCCGGCAGCCGTTACCGCCGACGGCGACGTGAAGAAGTTCCTCACCGCCGCGTTCGACGACAAGGGACAGCTTGTGATCGTGTTCGTCAGCAGCAATGCGGCGAACGCGTCGGACCTGTCCATTCTGCGATATCGCCTGCACAACGACTTGGCCGTCGGTACAAGCGTGGCGGTCGAACCCTCTAACGTCACTCCGGGAAGCACGGTGGACGTCACGGTGACGATCGAGAACCGCGGCGATTCCGCGGTCGGGCCTGTGCCGGTGGCGATCTATGTCGGCGATTCGTCGGCCGGTCAGCTGTTGGCTAGCGGTCGGACAACCGACGCCATTCCGGCGAACGGCGCGTCGCCCCTATCGCTGTCTTGCGTTGTTCCTGCAGGCGCGACGCGGATGACCGCCGTCGTCGATCCGCAGCGGCAACTCGTCGATGAAGATCTCTCCAACAACGCCGCCGCATTCCGGCTCCTCCAATTCGATCGATCTATTGAGTTCCTCACATCCGAGGTTACTTCGAGCGGACTGATGGTACGGCTGCGCGTCATGAACCGCGGCGCCGTCGACAGCGATGCGACAGACATGAAGCTGTATGCCGATCACGTCGGCGCTCAAACTTTGGGCACGATCTCGATTCCGAGACTGTCGCCGGGCGCATCGATTGACGTCTCCGCGACGGTGGACAGGGCGAAATTGGCGCCGCCGTTCAGAATCGTAGCGGCAATGCCGACGTCTGCAGATGATGTGAACGCCGATAACGACGTGCGAGTCACTATCGTGCCGCTTTCGTCGACGCGGCGCCGGGCTGCAAGACATTGATGAGCAAGGAGGTGGCGGCGAAAGAGCCGATCCCGGCGTCGGCATTGTGAAGCGCGTTAACTGACGGTGGCTCGGAGGCTCTGGCATGGACGAGTGCCATCGGAGAAGACTGATGACTACGAGGCATTCCTGCGTCGTGTGGCAATCCCCGACTACACGGGCACGGCAGGAAACCGCGGTGCGTGGATCCTCCGCCGGAAAGAACTCGACGTGACGCACTTCCTGCTGATCACGCTTTGGGACTCCGCGGCAGCGATCGCAGCCTTCGCGGGCCAGCCGATCGACCGCGCGCGCTATTACCCCGAAGACGACAGCTTCCTCCTCGAGTACGAGCCGAACGTCGTGCACTACGACGTCGCCTACAGCGTGAGCGCCGATCCTCGGACCGACCACGCGGAAGAGTGACGGAGCTACCAAATCGGCTATGCAGGAACGACTGTCGAGACCGGAGTGGAGCAATGGTGCCGTGGGTGGGAATCGAACCCACTGAGCGCCGAAGCGCGACTGCTCTACAGGCAGCCCCCGCGCCGTACGGGATTACCACGGCATGGTCGCTCCGGGCGCTTTCGAGACGCCGACGCGCACGCATTCAACGTGCCGCTCTTCCATCTGAGCTACGGAGCGAGAGAAGCTGGCGGGCGTACGAGGATTCGAACCCCGATGACTCGCTCTGGAGGCGAGCGTCCTGAGCCATTGAACGATACGCCCTGGAACACCGGGTCGGACTTGAACCGACTAAGAGCGGGGTTGCAATCCGCCGCCTCGTGCCGCTTCGGCATCCGGTGCGTTTGGCGGAAGGCCAGAGAATCGAACTCTGAACCGTTTTACCGGCGACGGTTTTCGGGACCGTGTCCTCGTCCATTCGGACGCCTTCCGTGTTGATGCGCTCAGCCGGATTCGAACCGGCACATGCGAGGTTTAAGCTCGGCCACGTCTTCCTGTTGCGTCATGAGCGCGGGGTGGTGCAGGCGGTCGGATTCGAACCGACAAGCGCTCGGGTTTGGGCCGAGCAGGTATCCCAGTTCCCATCACGCCTGCGTTGGTGCCCCGAGAGAGATTCGAACTCTCATGATCCTGTTCCTAAGACAGGCGCGTATGCCAGTTCCGCCACCGGGGCAAATCGTATTGGCGGAGAGTGGAGGAGTTGAACCTCCGCGCGCTGCTACACGCGGCCTCGGTTTAGCAAACCGGCACCTTGCCGCTCGGTCAACTCTCCGCATCGTTCAAAGAAACAAAAAGGCGGCCTCGCGGGCCGCCTTCTGAGAACTGCTTGTGCCTACACCCGCTAGATCGGCACACCTCTGCTGAACAGAAATGAATAGGACCAGCAGCTGAGGCGTAAGGCGCGCGCGGTTGTCATTGCGGAAAAAAGAGTAACACATCGGAACCCGCCTTAGAACACAAACACCCTGCCGACGCGAAACTCTTTTTGCTGACCGAAGCGGTAGGACACCGCCCACTTCGCGTTCGGAGGGCGATTTCACCGCCTACGACATGCGCGACGCGCAACTTCGGGCCGCGGGGCCGGGCGCTTCGGCACCGCGCGCTGCACGATCTACGCCTCTACCACCCCAGCGTCTCGATGTAGTACTGCAGCATCTTCCGCCACCACGGCCAGTCGTGGTCGACGTCGTGGCCCCACACGTCCAGCCAGTGCGGGATTCCCTTCGAGTCGAGGATCGACGCCAGGCGGCGGGAGGCGTCCGGCGCCTCGTACGCGCCCTGGCCGGTGGCGATGATGATCGTGCAGTGCTTCCGCAGCAGATCCAGCGATGGGCCCTCCAAACGGGGCAGATACCAGGCCGGATTGTTGAAGTAGCAGTTGTCGTCGCTGTATCCGTTGAGATAGTCGGGGGCGAGGTCGTAGAAGCCGCTCATCGCAATCGTGCCGTCGAACAGATCGGGACGGCGGAACAGGGTGTTCGCAGCGTGAAGGGCGCCGAAGCTCGCGCCCGAGGTGAAGATGCGCGCGCCGCCGTCACCGACGGCGTTGCGGATGTACGGGACCACTTCGTCCTCGATGTAGCGCATGTAGAGCGCCTGTCGCCGGGCCTGCTCCGGCACCGGCAACTGGTTGTCCATCCAGGCGTGGCGATTGATGCTCTCGATCGAGAACACGCGCACCCGGCCCTGCATGATCGCCGGCTCGATGGCCTTGATCAGGAAGAAGCGCTCGTTCTCGAGGAAGTCGGCCGCGGCGGTCGGAAAGAGCAGCAAGGGATGCCCGCCGTATCCATACGAGACGATTGGCATGTCCATGCCGAGCGAGGGGCTGTGCCAGCCGCCGATCTGGCGTGGAAGGTTCGGATCGACGAATTCCATACGAGGCCGCGAGCCTAACATTCCGGACTATCGCCCGGCCAGTAGCGGGTAGGGGTTCACATACGTTCCCTTCCACCAACGCCGTTCGGCGTCGAGGCGGATCAGCGCGAAGTGGAGGTGGGGAGTGTCCTTCGGTGCGTTGCCGGTCGTTCCGACGTAGCCGAGGAGCTCGCCGCGGCGCAACACCTGCCCTTCGTGAAGGCCCGCCGCGTAGCGATCGAGGTGCGCGTAGTAGTAGCAGAAGCGCTGGTCGGGATCGAATTCGTAAACGGTCAGTCCCCCCGGCTTGCTGGTGAAAAGCTTCTTCACGACACCGTCGTCAGTGGCGATGACCGGCGTGCCGCGGGGCGCCAGGATATCGATCGCCTCGTGACGGCGATTGCCTCGCACTTCATCGAACATGTCGCGCATGGCACTGCGGTCGACGCCGGCGACCGGGATGATCATCGGACGTGGAGCGTCGGGATCACGCATCGACGGGATGGTCTCGGTCGTCGCGACGATCACCGGCGGCGACGTCCCTGCAGCGGTCGCTGTGGCGATCGGTGCCATGACCTCGGGCGGGACTGCAGGCTCGAGCGGCGGCGTATCGATCGGTGGCGTGTCGAGCGGCTCACCGGAGAGGTCCGGAGCGCGCGCAGACGGCGGCACCGCCATGCGGGCGGGATCATCCGCCGCCTTGTCGGGTCCAGCCGCGATCCAGGCGAGCATTCCGATGAGGGCGACGCCAAGGAGTGCAAAGACCTTCTTCACGACGCCGTCACTCTCCGAGGATCGCTTCCATGCCCGGCGTCACCATCTTTGCCAGCTCCATCGCATCCCAGTTCGTCAGGCGAATGCAACCATGCGAGGTGGTCTTGCCGATGGCCGACGGCACGGGCGATCCGTGAATTCCGTAGTGCGGCTTCGAGAGATCGATCCAGACCGCGCCAACGGGGCCGTTCGGTCCGGGGGCGAGTTTTACCTTCTTCTCGCTCGTCTCTGCGTCCCAGAAGAGATCGGGGTTGTAGTTGTAAGGCGGATTCCAGGCCACGCCGTTGATCTTCCACTTCCCGAGTGGAAGGGGGTCGTGCTCGCTTCCCGTGGTCGCTGGATAGCGCGCCACGACGGCACCGTTTCCATCGACCGCTTCGACGGCTCCGGCGCGCCTGCTCACGCGAATGGACATGCCGGCACTCTTCGCCAGAGGCGGCCGAGCGACATTCGGCACCTGGATGACCGCGCCGGCGCGGTTGAACTTCTCCCCGGGATTGAGCGCCTGGAGCAGGCTCGGACTGACGTGGAACTTTTCGCCGAGCGCTTCGATCAGGTTCTCGTAGCCGAGAGCCGGCAGCTTCGCCTTGTCGGCCATTTCCTCCGGGATCGGGGTGAAAGGACCGGCCAGATCTTCCGCCGTGAGCGTGTAGGGCACGATCACGGGAGCGGTATCGAGGTTCAGCGCCTTCCAGGTTGCGGCAGTGACGCGCGCGCCGGCTTTGATGTTCCTCGACGAGTTGAACGCGGACATCGCGCCGCGCATGGTCCCGCCAAAGCGGCCGTCGATCTCACCAGGCGAGAAATGCGCCCGGTCGAGGAGAACCTGCGCGCGGACGACGGCGGCGCTGCGTCGCGACGACGAAATGAGGATTGGATTCCCTGCAGCCTTGTTTGCCTCAGCCGCGCTGACGGCATCCTTCGCCGGTTTCTTCACAACTGTGCGCCCTGCCGCCGGCATCGGAGGAGCCAGGACGAGAAGCAGTGCGCTGCACGCGAGGAACAGCCGGATTCGAGAGCTCATGACCATTCACCCTGCAAGGTGAGATCCGAGTCTGCGAACTGCTCTACTGATTCACGATCTCGCGCACGCCAGGCATGCCGGCTTCGTTCGCCAGTCGTTCTTCGACGCGACTGAACCGTGCCGGCGCCCGGACGGATCCGAGCGCCGGCGCGACGAGATCTACGCTGTGGCTACAACGCGCGATGCCTTGGTCGAAGGAATCAGCGGCTCAGGCAACGGCGCCTCATTCTCCATCACGGTCCAAAAGTCCGGGTAGGGAAAACGCCCAGCAAAGTCCCTCCTAATTGAAATCCCGAAATATCTCCGTTCGCGTTCGGGTGAAGAGGAGGCTGTCCGTGACCCGTCACCGCTCGGTCGTAGTGTCTATTTGCCTTGCCGTTCTTGCCCTTTCCGCCGCGGCACAGCAACCGATTCCGACGGTAACGATAGTTCAGCCTTCAAAACCTGTCCCGATGGGCAGCGACGTCACGTTCTGCGTCAAGTTTCGGAACGCTTCGTCGACGGTGGCGGGCTTCAGCCCCTTCCTCGACGCCGTCTTCCCGGCCGGCGGCAAGGACTACGACACGGCATCGGGGCCGTGCGATGGCGCGACCTTCGTCAGCGCCCGAGTCACCAGCACCACGCCTCCGGTCCCGTTGTTCCCCGAGACTCCGATCTCGGCGGCCGTCCCATGCGGCAGTGCAGGGCCTTCGATTCAGCATCCGTATGCGGGCAGCGGCGTCCCGCCCGTGGTGGTTCCCGCTAATGCGTCGCGGGCCGGGCAGCTCGTCGTGCTGCCGCTGCCGTTCGGCAGCTACGAGCCGGATCACCCGGAGACGATAATCGAGTTCACGGTCAGGATCCATACGTTCGCAGACAGCGGCTTCACGTTGCCGGTCCGTGTGCGCGGCGGCTTCCGTTACGGCGCGAACGCGATCGATGACCCGTTGAACCTTTCGGATCAGCCGCGGGTGAATCCGCCCGGCCCGATCTCAGGCTGGCCCACGCAGAACCTCGTCCCGTTCGCGGTGGCGGTCCGCAAGCAATTCCCCTTCGCCGACGACGAGACGGTGACCGGGCCCAACTTCGAGAAAAACTACGACATCACCGTCGACGTCGCGCCGAACCAGACCGTGACGAACCTGCAAGTGAGGGACTGCCTTCCGCCGGGCGGCGTCTGGAATCCGCTCGTCCCCAGTACCCCGCCGGCGACCGCGACGTTTTCAGGCAACTGTCTCACCCTGAGGTGGCCGACACTGACGGGCAGCAACAATCTGCCGACGGCGAGTGCATCTCCGCGGTTCTTCATCAACAATGCGCCGCTGATCAATCCGCAGGTCGGATGCTCCGCGACATTTTCGAACACGGCGACGATCATCGGCGGCTCGTGGCTACCGACCGATTCACGCGACCTCGTCCCTCTGCCGGTTCTCAGCGGCTCATCGGGGGTAAAGATTACGAAGAAGGCGCTCGCCGTTCAGAGGTCGGCCCTCGTCACTACGCCTCAGGGAGCCATTCCCGGCGCGAACATCCACAACACGATCCGCTTTCAAGTCAATGACTACCTTCGTTTCGGCGGCATCGTCATCACGGACACACTCTCCGCCGGCCAGCAGCCCAATCTGTTGAGCGCCACGTTCACCGTGAAGGACCGCTTTGGATCGAGCGGGCCGTTCCCTTTCCCGGCTGCGTTCATCCACATAACGAACAGCGTCACCAGCTCTTATACCTGCCCTGCGCCGGCCGACCCATGCAGACCGCCGGCTGTCGCCTCCACCGGAGCGCTCCCTGGCGGCATGCAGATCCAGTTTGATGTCTCGCAGGCCATGATCGCGCGCACACCGTTACTTCCGGCATCGCAACGCAACGGGATTCTCACCGGCGGTCGTGTCGGCCTTCCCTCTGTCGGTGCGGAAGGAGTGATCACGTTCGACGCCGTGGTCAGGGACACATTTTCCCCCTCCATTCAGGACGACGGCTTCGTCGACAAAGATGATCCGCTCCTCGCCACGGCCCTCATCACGGCGAAGCAATACCAGAACACCCCAGTCCTCAACCCTCCTCCCACCGGAGCGGGCTGCAAAGACTCCGGAACCTCATGCCTGTCCGTTCCGTCCGACAAGATCTTCAAGGAGGTCGTGGCCATCAATGGAGTGTGGCAGAGCACGATTCCGAATCAGATCGGTGGGCCGAACCTCACTCGCGGCAACCGAGTCACGTTTCGGCTGCGAAAGATCATTCCCTCGGGCGATGCCGAGAATGTAACGATCCGAGACTTTTATGCGCTGCCGTTCTTTGCCGTCCCCCCAATGTCGATCACACAATGTCCGTCATCACCGACCTTCTCTCCTCTTCTAGGTGGGGAAGCGTGTTGGAGAAACGCGCCGAACCCGGTGACGGCCCAACCGGCCTCTCCTGCTGACAACAGCATCACGTACACGCTCGGGACGTTCAACGATCCGCTCAATCAACCCCGCACGATCGAGATCCTGAGCACGGTAGAGGTGACGAACGATCCGTACGCGGATGGATTGCTCTCCACGAACGTGGCACAAGAGTGCGAGACCAACTCATACGGGCCGCCGCCCTTCTGCCAGACCGCCATCGCGCAAATCAAGGTACAGGAACCGAGTCTCAAGATCGGAAAAAGGGTCCTCTGTGCGCCCGATTGCGGGAAACAGGCCTGCTCCACGGGCTGTCCCCGGTCGATCAGCTACGCGGTCACCTCAAGCACGTTGCCCGGTCTCGGAGCCAGCACAGTACAGGCCGACGCCGGCGATCGAATCACCTTCGTAGCCTGGATCGAGAACATCGGTACTGGTCCGTTCGGCGCCTACGATATCGTCGTCAAGGATCTCCTCGGAAGCGTGCCGGGCGCGATGGACATCTCATCGGTCTGCGTCACCAACGGCACCGGCGCCTCGATCCCGTACATTCTCAGGGCCAGCTCGACCACCGGATGGGAGATCGAGCTCGTCGACTCATCGACCGGATCGCTCGCGCCATTCCCCTCGACGACCGGCGCTAACATCGGACTCATCGTCTTCGACGTCGTCCTGAACCCGGCACCGAGCGTGACCGCCGCCGGGCAGTGTGATCCGAACACGGCGATCCTCGAGCAGTACTCGAACCGCGAGAACGGGACGAACTTCGTGACGTCCGGATTTCCGACGAACGTCACCTCCACGGCAAGCGTCTGTGTCGGACCACGCAATCTGCAGAAGTTGATCGCGGCGACATCCGAGGCTCACACGACGGGCGCGGATGTAACGATCGGCGAGATCGTCCGCTATGACGTGAGCTTCGACGCTCCTGAAGGAATGCTGCCGGTGATGACCCTCACCGATTCACTCCCCGCAGGACTGGAGATGATCGGGACTGCGGTGGTCACTTCGACCAACTTCACGAATCCGCCCTCCCTGTCGATCGTCAAACAGGGTAGCTCGTTGTCGCAGTTGCAGTTCCAGATCCCTTCGTTCACCAACCTCGACTCTGATCCGGACTGCGAGAAAATCCACATTGGGCTCAACGCTCTTGTGACGAACAGCGTCAACAACCATCAGCCCGGTACGAAGTCCAACGGATGTAGCTTGCAGGTCGGAACCATGACCATCAACTCGCCGCAAGTCGTCGTGACGATCGTCGAGCCGAACGTGCAGATCACGAAGACGGCGACCCTGTCGGGGACGACGGCGACCTACGTCGTCACGGTGACGAACGTTTCGGCCGTCACGGCCTTCGACGTCGTGCTCAGCGACACGCAGCCGGCCTGTCTCCAGGGACTGACCGTGACCGCGCC
Organism: Candidatus Gilichinskyi gelida; assembly: GCA_038040385.1. GTDB lineage: Bacteria > Acidobacteriota > Thermoanaerobaculia > Gp7-AA8 > Gp7-AA8 > Gilichinskyi > Gilichinskyi gelida. The sequence continues at coordinate 135,549 of JBBPII010000001.1, read as the reverse complement.
TCCACTCTTCGCCGGCGGCAACGTCTCGGCGCTTCCCATCGGGAACCTTGCACCGAATCAATCCGTCTCCGTCACGTACACAGCGACGACTACGTGCTCCAGGTGCGCCGATCTCGAGAACACCGCAACGGCGACCTGGACGAGTCTTCCGGGCACCGGCACGTTCGGCAATCCAACCACCGACAACACACCCGGCACGAGCGGTGCGCCGGACGGGGAGCGCAATGGAAGCGGCACCGGAGAGAACCGGTACATCGCCACGGCCACCGCATCTCTTTGCGGGACTGTGTGCGGAACGAAGTTCTTCGATTTCAACAGCAACGGCGTCCGCGATCCGGGTGACTTTGTCCTAAGCGGGTGGACGATCACCGCCCTTCAGGGCAGCAACACCATTGCGACCACCACGACGACCGTGGGCGGCACCTACTGTTTCACTCTTCCTTTCGGCGCGTACACGATCTGCGAACAACAGCAACCTTCCTGGACGCAAACGCTTCCTGCCGCGAATGGCTGCTACAACGTCCAGGTCGGCGCCGGCACGTTGTCAGGAAATGATTTCGGCAACCGGTCATGCGTCGGGGACCTCTGTGTGATCAAGAAGGATGACCAGGGAGCACTACTTCCGGGCTGGGTCATCTACGGCGTACCGATTGGCATTTCTTCGTATCCGATCATCACGGGCACGACCGACCAAAGCGGTCGAGTGTGTTTCCGACCTCCAGGCCCAATGTCCTATGACATCTTCGAAGTGCCTCAGAACGGCTGGGCGCAGACACTTCCGACTTCGCACAGCGTGACGGTACAAATCACATGCGTTCCGCAAGGGACGTCGCCATCTACCGTCGTCTTCGTGAACCGGAATGTTTGCGCTGGCATCCCCTGTCTCGGCGGAACACACTGCATCGCCCAAAATGGCCAGGGCGTCTGTATTACCGATCCTCTGATCAGTCCGTGCGCGACGACTCGCTGCCGCTTCCCGTTCTCCTGTACGGTCGTGAACGGAAACGCGATCTGTACACCGTGATGGGCTCAACACATCGGTCTTTCAGGCAATAAGCTCCACGCGGCAAACCTTGCGGAGCCCGATCGTCCTGGAACACCGCCAAGGAGGAAACCCCAAGTTCAAGCAGATCGGTCGGACGCTCGGCACCAGGAACAATGTTCGACGACTTTGACTGCGGAACGCCAGCAGCAGCCGTCTCTGTCATGGTTGCCACTCTCAAAACCACTCTCATACTTGGCCACGAAGACGCCGCAACCCCGCATGTTTCCGTGGACTCGGTTGGAAAGCCGGATGTTGGCGAAGGTCGCATCGATGACTCGCCCATCTCGCATACGGATTCTGAAATCGGCCCAGTCACCCATCGCCGCAGCGATGAAGTCGAGCGCCCGTTGGCGTTCGAGCGAGTCAGGATAAAACTCGTGAAGCAGATCGAGGTTGCGATGTTGTGCTTCTTCGAGCGACCACCCGAGTGTTCGCTCCCACGTCCGATTGACGAGTTCGACCCGACCATCGCGACCGAGAAAGCGAATCATCAACGGAATGTTGTCTGCAGGATCTCGTTGTGTCTTCCGCGTTCTTCCTGTTCCCGCTTTCGCTAAGTCATGTCATGGTCCGGCGGTTGTGATCGTTGGTGATATCGCAAGCCGCGCCGCGAGGTACGCCGGTCCGCCGTCGTCAAAGCACATACGACCGCGCGTCGTGTCGATATTGACGGCGCTCATGCTGCTCGCTCCGATCTCAGGACTTCCCGAACATTATTCTCTCGATCGCTGTTTGAACACTGCTCGCGGTCATGCGAGATCGAGCGTGGACCCATCCGCTCGACGTGGCCGTCGGTTGAAAGGCGGAGGCGGAGCGCCTCCTCGCGAACCAGTAAGGCGTCGCCGGCCAGGCAGGAACCTCTTCTCATTTCGCCGCTTCGGGTCCAATCTGTCGCGGGTCGACGCAGAGAGGGAGAGTGGCAGCCGGATGATTTTTCGAGCACCTCATGAGCTTCGGGGCCGGTGTCTGCCGATGCTCCTGGCGTTCGCCTTGGCCTGCGGCTGGTTGGCCCCGCCGGCGCTGGCGCTCGATCCGCGGAAGGCCATGTCGCAGTACGTGCACGATGTCTGGACCACCAACAACGGGTTGCCGCAGGACTCGGTCAACGCCATCGTCCAGACCACGGACGGCTACCTCTGGATCGCCCGTCGGCGAAGGCGTTCAGATCCTGCAGGGAGACTCGGTAGACCCCACGATTGCTCCCCATCCAGAGATCACCCTTTCCATCCTCGAGAATCGACCACGCCACGTCATCGTAGAGACCGTTCGCCGAGGTGAAGGTGGTGACGCGCCCGTCTTTCAGGCGCTGCAGGCCCTGACTCCACGTGCCGAGCCACAGCGTTCCTCCGGCGTCTTCATGGATGGCCTGCACGTTGATGTCTTCGTGCGCCAGTGCTCCGAGGCGATAGGGGACGAGCGTGCCGCCGTCGAAACGACTGAGTCCGAATGCACCGCCGACCCACAGGCGGCCCGAGCGGTCCTGGTAGATGCACCGCACCGAGCCGTTGAATGGGTCGTCCCGTCGCTTCCATGACCGAGCCAGAGATTGCCCGCCGCGTCCTGCGCAGGTCGAGTCCGTTCCCCGTCCCGATCCAGAGGTTGCCGCCGCTTCCGGCGAGGATCTGGTAAACCTGATTGCTCGACAGCCCGTGATTCACTGTCAGGATGCTGCCCCTTCCATCTTTGAAACGAGCCAGGCCCTTGGCGCCCACGCAGGAGGGGCTGGCGCGGTTCGACGGACTTCGCTTCACCGTGTTCGATTCCAGCAATACCCGTGGGGTGGTCGGCAACTTCGTCTACACGCTGCTTGCGGATCGCGACGGCTCCCTCTGGCTCGGGCGACACATCGGCCAATCCGTCCCGTTGGTCGAAGCGCTGAAACTTGCCGTCTCGATAGCGCAACAACACGCCGGCGGCACGCGCGACGGCCTCTCGGACAATTCCATCCTGTCGATCCATGAAGACAGGGACGGCGTGCTCTGGATCGGCACCAATCGCGGTCTGAATCGCTTCAAGGATGGACGGGGCGAAGCGGTCGCCATCGCCGGACTGTCCGACGACGAGATCTTCGGCTTTCTCGAAGACCGGGAAGGAAGTCTCTGGATCGGGACACACGCCAGCGGCTTGCACCGCCTCCGCGACGGCAAGTTCACCACGTATGGTCCGCCGGAGGGCTTCGCCGGGAGTTTCATTATGCCGGGCTCAGTTTCGTGTCGCCGGAGAAGGTGAGATACCGCTACAAGCTCGAAGACTTCAGCGACGAGTGGGTGGAGGCGGGCACGCGTCGCACCGCCTTCTATACGAACATCGCGCCCGGCAGCTACCGGTTCCGGGTGATTGCCGCCAACGACGACGGCCTCTGGAATGCGACCGGCGCGAGCTTCGCCTTTCGCCTTCGCCCCTACTTCCATCAGACGCCGTGGTTTTACGCCTTGGGCGTGGTGGGACTGATCCTGCTGGGTGTGGGGCTGAACACGCTGCGCCTGCGACAGATGCAGATCCGGCATCAGGTCCATCACGACTCATTGACCGGACTGGCCAATCGGGTGCTGCTGGAGCGGCGGACAGAAGAGGCCACGACGCGTGCGCGGCGCGGCGGACACTCCATCGCCATCCTCTTCCTCGACCTCGATGGCTTCAAGACGGTCAACGACACCCTCGGACATGCCGCCGGTGACGAGGTGCTGCAGTGGGCGGCGAAACGTCTGCGATCCTGCGTCCGCGAAGGCGACACGCTGGCACGGATCGGGGGCGATGAGTTCGCGGTGCTCGTTTCCGAATTGGACGACCAGCGTCAGGCCGCGGCTCTGGCGCAGCGCATGATCGAATCGATGCGCGACCCGTTCGTGGTGAACGAGCAGCAGGTCCGCCTCGGCATCAGCATCGGCGTCGCCCTTCTTCCGGCCGCCGCGATCGAGCCAAAGGGCCTGCTGCAGGCGGCGGACAAGGCGATGTATCGGGCCAAGCTCGCGGGAGGGAACGCGGTTCACTTCGACGATGCGACGGGATGAGTGGGAGAATTGGTCCATGCGTACGATCACCCTCTCCCCCCTCCGCTCCCTGCTTCTCCTGCTCACCCTCGCATCCCCCACGGTGGCGCAACAATCGCAACCCGCGGCAGCGCAGCAGCCCCCTCCCGTCAGTCAGGGGCAGCAGCTCATCCGCGCGGGCAAGCTGGATGACGCTCTGGCGTTCTATCGGGAGGAGCTGAAGGCGTCGCCGAATGCCGTAGCGGCCCACAACGGCGCCGGCGTGGTGCTGGATCTACTCGGACGGACGCAAGAGGCGAGGGTTCATTTCGGCAAGGCCATCGAGGCCGCGGCGACGCCGCAGGCGAAGGCCGCCGCGCAGCGGGCCATGGCCATGTCGTACGCGTTCGACAACGACTGCGCGAATACAGCGAAATACGAGGAGATGGCGTTCGACTACTGGGGTACGGTGCCCGACTACTTCAGACAGGGTGAGGCACTGAACGAGGCCGCCCGGGTCTGCATCGAGGCCGGCGCATTCGACGTCGCGCAGAAGTTGTACCTCCGCGGGGCGGAGGCGGGGCTCAAGGAGCCGAACATTTCACCGGCCCGCGTGGCGCTCTGGAAGTTCCGCACCGAGCATGCGCTGGCGCGGCTGGCCGCTCGCCGCAATCAGCCGGAGGTGGCGAAGCAGCACGTGGCTGCGGCACGCGCCGCGCTCGATGGCAATCCCGAGATGGCGAAGGAGCAGGAGGTGTTCTTTCCCTATCTGACCGGGTATGTCGCTCTCCATTCGGGCGATGCAAAGACGGCACTCGCCGACCTGCAGAAGGCCAACCAGAACGATCCATTCATCCAGGTGCTGATGGCCCAGGCGCACGAGAAGCTGGGCGAGAAGGAGCAGGCGATGTCGCTCTACCGCAAGGCTGCGGCCACCACCGCGCACAACCCGCCCGCGGCGTTCGCCCGCCCATTCGCCACGAAGAAGCTCTCCACGCCGTAGCCCTGTGGTACAACCAGCCGATGATGAAAAGCGTCTCCATCGTCTGCATCCTGCTCGCCGCGGCGTGCGTCAACCAGCCGCAGGAAACGTCCACCGCGGCCGTCGAGCGGACGCCGCACGGCGGGCCGGTCCGCATCGGATTCTCCATGGATACGCTGAAGGAAGAGCGCTGGCAACGCGACAAGCAACTGGTCGAGCAGCGGGCGAAGGAAGTGGGCGCCACGCTCGACGTTCAGGTCGCCAACGGCGACGACGCGGTCCAGACCAAGCAGGCCGACAACATGCTGACCAAGGGCGTCGACGTCCTCATCGTCGCGCCGCACAACGGCGAGATCGCCGCATCGATCGTCGAGGCCGCGCACCGCAAAGGCGTCCCGGTCATCGCCTACGATCGCCTGATCCGCAACTCCGACGTCGATCTCTACATGTCGCATCAGGTCGTCCGGATGGGCGAGATGCAGGCCGAGTACGCGCTGAAGCATGTGCCGAAAGGGAACTACGTCCTGATCGGCGGCTCCCCGGCCGACTACAACGCCATCCTGCTGCGCAAGGGGCAGATGAACATCCTCAAGCCGGCCATCGACCGCGGCGACGTCAAGATCATCTCCGAACAGTTCGCACGCGAGTGGAAGCCGGAGGAGGCGCTCCGCATTACGGAAGACGCCCTGACCCGCACCGGCAACAAGATCGACGCCATCGTCGCCTCCAACGACGGCACCGCCGGCGGCGCGGTCTCCGCGCTCGAGGCCGCGGGGCTGGCCGGAAAAGTCCTGGTCACCGGGCAGGACGCGCAGAAGGACGCCATCCAGCGGATCGTGAAAGGGACGCAGACCATGACCGTCTACAAGTCCATCCAGCCGTTGGCGTTCGGCGCGGTCGATGCGGCGATGAAGCTGGCGCGCAAGGAGCCCGTCAACGCCCCGACCACGATCAACAACGGGAAGAAGGACGTCCCCGCCATCCTGCTCGAGCCGGTCTCCGTCGATAAGAGCAACGTCGACGCCACGGTGATCAAGGACGGCTACCACACCCGCGAAGCGATCTATGGACACTGACGCGGCCGTCATCCTGAGCCGCGAAGACGGCGAAGGATCTCCGAATGCGCAACCTGAGACCCTTCGCTGCGCTCAGGGTGACGTTTGAGCGGATGCCTCCTGGAGATGCGCGACATCTCCAAGCGCTTCCCGGGGGTCCTGGCGTTGGACCGCGTCTCGATCGATCTTCACGCCGGCGAGATTCACGCCCTGGTCGGCGAGAACGGCGCGGGCAAATCGACGCTGATGAACGTCCTCGGCGGCGTCTACCCGCACGGGACTTACGACGGCGAGATCCTCGTCGGCGGCGACGCGCGGCGGTTCAGCAGCGTGCGCGCCTCGGAGGACGCCGGCATCGCCGTCGTGCATCAGGAGCTGTCCCTCATTCCGGAATTCTCCATCGCCGAAAACATCTTCCTCGGCCGCGAGCCGCAACGCCTCGGCATCATCCAATCCGAGGAGCTCTACAGCCGTGCGCAGCGCGTGCTCGATGAGCTGCATCTGAAGCTCGAGTCGCACTTGCCGGTCGGCTACCTCGGCATTGGCCAGCAGCACCTGGTGGAGATCGCCAAGGCGCTGGCGCGCGACGCGCGCATCCTCGTCCTCGACGAGCCGACCGCCGCTCTGACCGATACGGAAGCGGAGATCCTCTTTCGCATCCTCCGTCGGCTCCGCGAATCGGGCGCCGGCATCATCTACATCTCGCACAAGCTCGCCGAAGTGTTCCGCCTCGCCGATCGCATCACCGTTTTGCGCGACGGCCGGCCGGTCAGCACGGATCCGGCGACGGCGCTCGACACGCAGCGGGTGATCGCGCGCATGGTCGGCCGCGAGGTGTCCGACATGTTCCCGGCGCCGCATCGCACGCCGGCGGAGGTGATCTACGAAGCGCGCGGCGTGACGGTCGATGATCCGAACGTGCCGGGCAAGCGGCTCGTCGACCACGTGAGCTTCTCCGTCCGGCGCGGCGAGGTCCTCGGCATCGCCGGGATGGTCGGCGCCGGCCGCAGCGATCTGATGATGGCCGTCTTCGGCGCGCATGCGGGTAAGACCAGGGGCGAATTTCTAGTCCGTGGATCGCGGGTGTCGATCGGATCGCCGTCCGATGCCATCGCCGCGGGCATCGGCTTCGTCACCGAGGATCGCAAGCGTTACGGACTGCTGCTCGATCAGACCGTCGTCGTCAACCTGACGCTCGTGGCGCTGAAGCACATTGCCGGCGTCGACGCGGAAACCGCCATGAGCGAGCGCTCGATGAAGGAGCTGCGCATCAAGGCGCCCTCCGTCTTCACCGTGGTCGGAACGCTGTCGGGCGGCAATCAACAAAAAGTCGTGCTGGCGAAGTGGCTGCTGACCAATCCGGCAGTTCTGTTTCTCGACGAGCCGACGCGCGGGATCGACGTCGGCGCGAAACAGGAGATCTACGCGCAGATCGATCGGCTGGCGTCCGAGGGGCTGGCGATCGTGCTGGTGTCGTCGGAGTTGCCGGAGGTCCTCGGCCTCTCCGACCGCATCCTGGTGCTGCACGAAGGGCGCATCACCGGCGAGTTCCGGCGCGAGGAAGCGACGGCCGAGGCGGTGATGGCGTGCGCGACCGGAGCAACCTTGGAGCGCACGGCGTGAACGCCAAAGTCAGAGCGTATTCGATGGTGATTGCACTGATCGCCATCTGGATCTTCTTCCAATGGCGGACGGTCAGCGACCTCTATCCGTACGGGCTCTTCCTCCATCCGGTGAACCTGGCGAACCTGCTGAAGCAGATGTCGGTCACGGGGGTGCTCGCCGTCGGGATGCTGTTCGTCATCGTGGCGCGGCAGATCGACCTCTCGGTCGGGTCGCTGGTCGGGCTGGCGGGGGGAATCGCGGCGATGACGCAGGGGTGGGGGCTGATCCCGTCGTTGGCGTCGGCGATCGTCGTCGGCATCGCCGCGGGCGCGCTCTCCGGGGCGATGGTCGCCTACCTCAACATCCCATCGTTCATCGTCACGCTGGGCGGCCTGCTCACATGGCGCGGCGTCATCCTGTATCTCAGCAAGGGCGAGACGGTTCCGGTGCGGCTGCCGGTGTTCCGCACCCTCGGCGTCGCTCTGCTGACGCCGGCCTCGGGCGTCGCGGTTGCGGCGGTGGCCATCGCCGCGGTGGTCTGGCTCACCATCCGCCGGAATCGCGCGCGTCGACGCCACGGACTCCCGGTGCCGGGCACCGCCGCGACGGTGGCGCGCATCGTCATCCCCTCCGCGCTGATCGCGCTCTTCATCCATCTCATGAATAAACAAGGCGGCGTGCCGCTGCCGGTGATCATCCTCCTGGTCATCGCCATCGCGGGAAGTCTGCTGACGCAGAGCACGACCTTCGGGCGATATCTGTACGCCATCGGCAGCAACCCCGACGCGGCGCGGCTGTCGGGGATCAATTCGCGCCGGCACATCCTCGCGGCGTTCGCGCTGCTTGGCGCTCTCGTCGGCGTCGCCGCGTTGCTGCACACCGGTCGGGTCGGCAGCGCGTCGCCCGACGCCGGCACGCTGATGGAGCTCGACGCCATCGCCGCCTGCGTCATCGGAGGCACGAGCCTCATGGGGGGGCGCGGGAAAGTGTCGAGCTGCCTGCTCGGCGCGCTGGTCATGGCCAGCCTGGACAACGGCATGTCGCTGCTGAGCGTGGAGAACGCGACGCAGTACATAATCAAAGGAGCGGTGCTGGTGGCGGCGGTGGGTTTCGACATGGCGGGTCGGCGCTAGGCTTGTCATCCCGAGCGTAGCGAGGGATCGGTGGGGGGGGTATGGCGCGATGGGTCACGTTTGTCGCACCGCCCCATCCACACCGATCCCTCGCTACGCTCGGGATGACACGAAAGCCCCGCACTGGAGGAAGTTATGAAGACAACAACCCGATTCATCGCGTACGCAACCGCCGCCACCCTGCTGGCTCTCGCGGCGCTCGCCGACGACGTGAAGACCAGGTTCCAGCAGACCTTCGCAAAGATGTCGAAGGAGAAGGCGGGCATCATGGCCGCCGCCCGCACTCACCTCTCCGACCGATACGACCTCTCGAACAAGCCCGCCGCCGGCGTGACCATGGCGCGAGGGAAAGCGGTTCAAGAAGGGGTGCGAGTCAGCCTGCCGGCGGGCGTCACCTGGCAGCAGCTCGCATCGATGACCCCCGATGAGATCCGCCGCAAGAACGCGTGGCCCCTCGGCTTCATGCCGCTGCCCCACCCCAACCATCCCGAGGGCGGCATGCTCTTCCCGCAGTTCCACATCGATGAGGTGAAGACGCAGACCGACCGCGATCTGAACCGCTTCGATCTCGAGTTCGATATCCCCGACCGCTTCCTCCCCGAGTTCCCGCCGCCGATTTTCCTCATCACCCGTCCCGACCTTGGCGACGTTTCGCAGGGAAAACTGGTCACCAGCGAGAACTTCAACGAGCTGATGGCCGGCCTGCTGAATCCGAAGCAGCTCGAAGGGTTCCGGCTCCTGGTCACGCCGTTTCCGCAGCAGCAGTTCAACGGGACCGAAGACCGCCGGTCGACCCGTCCGAGCCTCGGCGTCACCTGCTTCGACTGCCACGTGAACGGCCACACCAACGCCGCCACCCATCTGGTCGGCGACATCCGTCCGCAGGAGTTCCGGCATCGCATCGACACGCCCAGCCTGCGCGGCATCGCCATCCAGCGTCTCTTCGGATCGCAGCGCGCGCTCAAGTCAGTCGAGGACTTCACCGAGTTCGAACAGCGCGCCGCCTACTTCGACGGCGACCCGGTGATGGCCACGAAGAAGGGCGTCAACGTCCTGGAGCGCGGCAGCCAGGTGCACTTCATGGCGGAGATGGAGGAGCTCTTTGACTTCCCCCCCGCGCCGAAGCTAGGCGTCGACGGCAAGCTCGATCCGGCCAAGGCCACGCCGGCGGAGCTGCGCGGCCAGGCGGTTTTCTTCGCCAAGGCGCAATGCTCGACCTGCCACATGCCGCCGTACTACACCGACAACAACATGCACGATCTACAGACCGGCCGGTTCTTCGAGCCGCGCGTGATCCGCGATCACATGGCGGTGATGGACGGCAAGATCAAGACGTTCCCGCTGCGCGGCATCAAGGACTCGCCGCCGTACCTGCACGACGGCCGGCTGCTGACGCTCGACGACACCGTCGAATTCTTCAATCTGATCCTCGGCGTGAAGCTGGCCGATCAGGAGAAGAAGGACCTGGTGGCGTTCATGCGTGCTCTCTGACCTTCATGGGACTCACCGCGCGGGCTCGGCTCCCAACGCATCGTGACTGGCGCGGTACTGCCGGGGCGACATACCAAAGCGGCGCTTGAACGAGTGATTGAAGTTCGAGACGTCGCCGAAGCCGACGCTGTAGGCGATCTGCGAGATGCGCTCATCGGTCTGCATGATGAGCATGGCCGCCATCTGCAGACGCCGCTCGACGATGTAGCCCTGGATCGACCGGCCGACTTCGGCGCGAAAAAGATGCGCGAGGCGCGAAGCGCTCAACCCGACGGCGTCGGCCAGTTGCTCCACAGATGGAGGCGTCTTGTACTGCTGATCGAGCAGAGATAAGACTCTTTTGATCCTACGGTCCATTGGCCAATCGCTCGCATGCGGACTTATGTAAGGCGGCCCGCGTTTCTACCATGCAGGCCTGACCACAAATTGGTGTTCACTGCTATGACTTGGTAGTCCGGCACGCACGGTTTTAGCGCCTTCTCGTACGGAGTCCGATTTGTCTTCTCCGTGTAGATGCGCGCTTCGCGAGGCGCTTGTGATCGATGCTGCACACACGCGCGCACAGTGCGGGGAATCGCGCCGTGCAGGTGGACGGATGCCGTGCAAGATAGTGCGCCCACTCTGTCAAGTGGACTACAGGATGGAGAGCTTCGCTTAGGAGCGCCGGCGTCCTCGCCGGCTGGCCCGAGAGCGTCTCGCTCTCGGCGGCGGGACGCCGCCGAGCCAGCCGCCGGGACGGCGGCGTTCCGTCTTACGTCGTCGGATCGTTGCGGTCTTTCCGCCACGGCGGATGATTGAAGTGCACCACGCGGTCGCCGTTGAGCGACGCCGCGGCGGCGTCGAAGGTCATCGTGCCGATCTGCCGCCAGTTGGTGATCTCGCGCCACTCCTTGAACGCGGCGCTGCCGCGCGTCCGGCCGGTGTCCGAGGTCTCGATGCGGAAGGTGAGCGTGCGCTTGGGCGCGGCGTCACCGCGGTCGTAGATCTGGGCCATGATCTCGTCGCGGAAGTCGAGATCGTCGCCGGGGATGACCGGTTGCTCCGGCCCGATCGTGACCTGCATGAACTCCGGACTGCGCGTGGGCGTGCCGGCCGGCTTGCCGAGCTCCGCGATCTGGTAGACCTGACGGATGGTCGGCTGCGTTTCGGCGATCTGGAACGCGATGCCGCTGAGCATCAGGATCGGCGCGCCGAGGCCGCGGCGGAGCGGCGTAGTGTCGGGCGCGTTGCGCAGCACCGCCTCATTGATGCTGGCGGTCTTCACGCCGCCGATGTCCTCCTGGGTGATGAAGCTCGCGGTGGGCAGCGGAGTCGGATGATTCGGATCGGTGGTCGGATAGACGCGCCCGATCATCGACAGCGAGCGGTTGTGCCCGCGCCGCGTTTCCTTGCAGCAGGTCGAGTAGCGCACGATCACCAGCCCGCGACTCCCCGTCGCGAAGTAGCCGGTGTACGGCGACTCCTCGGTGATCTCCCACTTGCCGGTGAGGCAGATTGCGTTGGCGTGCAGCAGGCGTCGGTAGCCCTTGCGGTCCGGTCCCCAGCGGAGGTCGGCCTGCGAAGCGAGCGCGCGGCGCGCGGCGGAGAGCAGCGTCCACGGCTTGCCGAACGGAAGGATGCCACGGAGGGCGCCGCCGAGGGTGACGGCGAACCGCTCGAAGGCAGCCTCGCTGGGCGCGCCCCACACCTTCTGATATGGATTGGCGAAAATCGCGTCGCGGACCTCGGCGAAGCGCGATCCCTTGAATTGACGGTCGTCGTCCGCCAGCCCTTCGATGCCGTATGAGTTGTCGTTCATGCTGTGCCTCTTTCCGGCAATCTTACCGCCTCGGATACACTCGCTTCATGATCTCTCGCCGTGCAGCGTTATTCGCAGCGATGCTCCTGGCGTCATCGGCGGCCCGCGCGAGCTGGTTCAGCGACAAGGTCGCCAAGAATATCGATCTAAAAAAAGAAGTCGGCACCGGCATCGCCGTGATCGCGCAGCCGACCATCGACTCTGCGGAGACGTCGGGACGGAGGATCCTGGAGCAGGCCGACCAGATCGCCGGCGCGCGCCTCGGCCAGGTCGACGCGCTGATCACCAGGCAGGTCGGCGGCGTCGACGTGCTGCTCGAGCAGCGCATCGGGCAGGTGGACCGCATCGCCGCGACGCGGCTGAAGGAAGTCGACACGATGCTGGACAAGGACATCTCCCGCATCGACGCCATCGCCGCCAAGCGCATCCAGCAGGTCGACGACCTCCTGAACGCGCGCCTCTACGACGTCGACACGCTGCTCAAGGCGAACATCACCGACGTCGACGAGCGCATCGGCTCGCGCATCGACCAGGTCGACCAGATCACCGAGCAGCGGCTCGGCAACGTCGGGACCTTCGCCGCGAAGGCGGCGGCGGTTGTGTTCAGCGGCGTCTTGTGGCTCATCGGCTTCGCCTGCCTGCTGGTCTTCGCCGCCGCGGCGCTGTGGCGCGTGTACATGGAGAGCGCGGGCGCGTGGCCGACGGGCGGCACGCTCTGGAGCCGCATCGCCGGCTGGTGGAACAAGGTCCACAACCGCCTCGGCTGGCAGCTCGTGTCGGGCGCGGCCTGCATCGCCATCCTCTTCCTCATCTTCTTCAAGGTCCTGCCAAGAGGCTCGACCGAAAATCTGGTGGAGATGCATCGGACGGCGATGCAGAAGAGCCTCGACGCGCTCGACCTTCCCGACGCGCGGTACCACGCCTCGCAGTTGAAGATCCTCGAGCCGGCCAACACCGCGCACCGCGGCATCGCGCTGAAGATCGATCTGCTTCGCGACGTTCTCTCGCGGCCCGCGCTCTATCAGACCCCGGCGGGCATCAACCGCACGCTGTCGCGGATCGAACAGGCGGAGGCGCAATTCGGTGAACAGCGCGACGCCGACATCGACACGCTGAAGGCGCTGATCCTCTTCCGCACCAATCCCACCCGCTCCGGGGAGCACGACGCGGCGATGCTCTGCGCCGCGGCGCTGAAGCGCCCGGCGTCCGACAGCGGCTTCGCCCTGCAGCCGCTGGCGCGCAGCTACGTAGAGAACTATCTGAGCCATCCGCTGCCGGCCGCGGAGGTCGAGGCGGAGCCCGGCGCGCCGGAGGAGCTGGTGCCGGCCGCGCTGGCGGCGGTGGTGGCAAAGGCGAAGGCGGACGCGAAGGACCGCCGGGCGTTGACGCCGCTCTCGCACGTCCTGATGTACGACAGCCTGGTGCGCGACCTGACGGTGAAGTCCGTTCCCGCGTATCGCCGCATGGTCGAGGCGCAAGCGTCGATCGAGACCGCGCCGCCTGCGCAGCGCGGCGCGTTGATCGCCGGCCGCGCCGCCGCCGCGCGCGAGGTCATCAAGGCGTGGGAGGAATTCGACGACGCTCTCGCCAGCCATCACTCCCTCGACGACACGTCGGCCGCCTACGCCGTCTTCACCTTGAAGGATGCGATGGTCAGCCGCGCCCGCGCGTACGAGAAATCGGTCGCCGCCCCCATCCCGCCCCTCCTCACCGAGAAGAACTACCCGAGCGCCGCGGCGCGCGCCCGAATGCTTCCGCCGCGCGTGATGTGGGCCAAGCGCTATCTGGCGAACGTGGGCTCGGCCACGCAACAGGTGATCACGTTCCAGGAGGCGGCGCGCTTCCAGAATGACGAGGCGGCGGCATACGAGTTCGAGCGCGCCTTCGTCGACTTCCTCAAGGCGAAGACGCGCCAGTCGGCGCTGCGCGCGTCGCTCGCCGCCGCGCGCCTCGGACTGGCGTACGGCGAAACCGACCTCGCCGCCGCCATCGCCGGCGATCCCGCCGCGTCGCTCGGGCCCGAGGAACGGAAGAGCGTGGAGCGCGCGGTGCGCGAGGCGCCGGTGTCGTTCCTCTAGGGGAACGCCGGCGTCCCGCCGGCTGGCCCGGCGGCGTCCCGCCGCCGAGGGAGGACGCGCGGGCGGGACGCCCGCGGGCCAGCCGCCGGGACGGCGGCGTTCCGGTCACGGTGCCGGCAGCGGCACCGTGCGCATCCCAAACTCATCTACCGGCCACACTTCGAGCGGCAGCCTGCGGTCACCGATCTGGTACGCACGGTCGCCGCCGTGGCCGATCAACTCGATGGATCCCTTTTCGGGAACGGAGTACGTGCCGCCCATGTAGTGGAAGGTGGTACCGGGCGTGCCTGCGAATCGATACGACACCGTGCCGCGGTGGCAGGTGACCACCGGCTCGTCGACGGGCCGGCGGGAAAGCAGCGCAGCGAGGGAGATTGCTTCGAGGATCATCGCACACGAGCGCCGTCGAGGCGCTCCTAGCGTGCGGGTGCGACATCGTAGTCCTCACCGCGCGGCTTTGTCGAGCGCAGCGAGGACTTCCGCCATCCACGGCAGCGGCTCGCCGCGCCGGACGCGCGCCGCGTCGATGAGGCGGAGGTTGCGGGCGGTCGATTCCGGCTCCCACCTCTCGCGGATCAGCGCGAGCGCGTTGCCCAGCGCATCGAGGGCCGCGCGTTCGTCGCGAGCGAGGACGGCAAGCTCCAGCAGCGTGGCGAAGTCCCAGTAGTCGGCCTGCCCGCCGGCCACGCGCCGCGTCGCGGCGTAGCGAACCACCGGCAGCATCTGCTCGCGCCGCGGATCGGGAGGCTCTCTCAGCTCCATCAGCGTCACGGCGTTGATCCCCGGGTAGGCGTCGCGCCAGTCGGCTTCGAAGCCCTTGCTGTACGCGTCGATGGCCTTCTCCAGCAACGCGCGCGCGCGGATGGTTTCGCCCGCCTTCACCGCGGCATCCCATCGATCCTTGTACACCCGGCCGAGGATGCCGTAGGTCTCGCTGCTCGGCCCGCGGTTGGCGATGAGATCGCGGAGGATTCGCTCCGCCTCCTCGCCCCGTCCGGCGCGATTGAGCGCCAGGGCGAGCTGCTCCTGCACCATGACCGACGCGGCGAGCGGCGCCGGCATCCGCCGCACCAGATCGATCATCTCCGCCCACGCCTTCACGCCGCGGTAGGACAGCAAGAGATCGATGAGCACGGCCGACTCGACATCGGCGGGCGACCCCAGGGCGCCTTCGATCTCCCGCAGCGCCTCGACACCGCGTTTTCTCCCCTCGGCGAGCTTGCGCTTGGCCTCGGCGGCGTACTCCACCCGGTCGCGGAAGACGTCGGTCTTCAGGCGCGCGATCTCCGGAAACGAGTCGCCGTCGACCAGCTCATGCAACGGGCTGTCGCCGCCGCGCACGTCCTTCTCCGCCGCCTCCTTCGCGTCGAGCAGCCGCTCCTTCAGCTTCGCCCGCGCCGCGGCGAGGTCGGTGGGGACGCCTGCGGCATCCAGGCGATAGGACATCGCGCGCAGCGGTCCGACGTCGAACGGCAACTGGCCGCGCCCCTCGGCGAACACCAGGACAGTCGTCCCCGGCCGCGCGGCGTGGCGGATGCCGAGCTCGTAGAAGACGTTCGCGTTCGCGCTGGTCAGATCGGCCACCGCGAAGCGGCAGAGGATGAGGCGCTCGAACATCTGCTTGTGAATGACGCCGCCGGTCATCTCTTCGTCGGCGCGGAGCGGCTCGAGATCGGCGTCGGCGATGGCGGGGGCGATCAGATCGCGATAGACGGCGTCGAAGTCGACCATGCCGGCGACGTCGGGCTTGCGGCCGAAGGGCATCAGCACGAAGCAGAGATCGCGCATCGCTTCATGACTCCGGATCGCGGCCGAAAATGTGGGTCAGCTCCTCGGCGGTGGCCTTGTCACCGAAGATCGACGGCACACGGACGGCCTGCTGGAACATCGAGTCGCGCTCGCGCGGCGACATCGCGATGCCCGCGGCTTCGCGGTACTTGGGAAGGGCCGCGGCGGCGTTCCCCAGGATCAACTGCGCCTCCCCCTCGGTCGCCCGCAGCCATTGCAGTTCCTGCAGCCCCGTTTCCGCTTGCGCCTCGGCACACTGGACGAGCACGCGCTGGACGATGGCGCGCGCCGCGTGACGGTCGTCGCCGTACGCGAGCGTCAGAAAGGCGTAGTTGATGCCGTTGTAGAACGCCGCGGCATGCTTGTTGTTCGCCTCCGCCCGCTCGAACGCGTCGCGGTAGATGTCCAACGCCCGTTGACCGTCGGCGGCGCTGCCTTGCACGAGCCACCGCCGCTTGAGCCGGCCGGCCAGCACGCCGCGCGCGTCGTATCGGTCGGGTTTGGCAGTCTCGAGAATCTCGATGGCGCGATCCTGCTGGCCGATCGCCTCCAATGCCAGCGCGAGCTTGACCAATTCCTTCTCGTCGAGATTGGCGGCATTCGGCGAACGCTGCTGCACCGTTTCGCGGGAGGCGAGCCGCTCCACGGCGGCGCGCGCCGCCTCCCCCGCCGCCGATCCGGCGGTGAGGACGGAGATGACCACCTGGACGCTGAGGTTCCCCTCGTCAACAGGCTTCACGATGGAAAGGTGATCGCCCGGCACGACCTCGCAATCACCCTTCGCGAACGGACTGAGTGAGGATGACCGCGGCACGAACTCATCCTGATCGCCGGCCACGGTCATGAACCGGAACGGCCGCTGCGGATGGAAGGTCTTCGTCCAGTCCGCGCGGAGCTGAGTGATGAAAGGCTGTCCTTCCTCCATATCGCGCAACGACGGTTTCCAGAACGCGAAGAACGACGCCTTCGACAAGCCGCCGCTGGGTGTGCCGAAGAAGATCACCGCGTCGACGCGCTTCACCAGTTCCGGCGCGTCGATCAGCGCGCGCTGCACGGCCAGTCCGCCCATGCTGTGGGCGACGATGGCCACGGCGCCGTATCGTTTCAGCGCAGGGTCGTGAGCGAACCGCGTTTTGAGCGATCCGGCGATGCCGTCGATGTCGGGGTTCGCCTTCCAAACTCCCAGCAGATCGAACCATGCCGAGGTGGGGTACCCGAGGCTGTAAACATCCCATCCACCCAGCGCCCGCTGATCCGTGAGGATCTTCGGGAAATTGCCCCAGGTCTTTTGCGGATCGCCGAGAAAGCCGTGGATGAAGACCACGGCCGCTGCGCTGCCGGCGTCGCGGTGACAGATCAGCGTCGCATCAGTCACGACTGAGGTCCTCCACCGCGCCGAGCAGCCGGTCGATCTCCTCCTCGGTCGTGTAGCACGCGCAGCCGACGCGCACCAGGGCCTCGACGCCAAGGCGCTCGACGACCGTCTGCGCGTAGAAGTCGCCGTGGCTGGCGAAGAGCGCTCGCTCGGCCAGTGCCCGGCTCACCTCTTCGCCCGTCATGCCATCGACGGTGAAGGAGATCGTCGGCGTGCGCGGCTCGGACGGCGGCGGGCCGTAGAGGCGCACGCCACGGATCGACGACAGGCCGTTCCACAGCTTCACCGTGAAGCGGCGGCCCTCGTCGTGCAGCGCGGCCCACGACATGGACTCCATGAACTCGATCGTGGCCTCGATGCCGGCGATCCCTTCCTGATTCTGTGTGCCGGTCTCAGCGCGTTCCGGACCCTCGTTCGGCGCGGGGGCGAGCCGCGGGAACGGCAGCGACTCGAGCAGCTCGCGGCGGACGAAGAGGATGCCGGCGTGCGGGCCGTAGAACTTGTACGCGGAGCAGGCCAGGAAGTCGCAGCCGATGGCCTGGACGTCGATGGGCTCGTGCGGCGCGAGGTGCACGGCGTCGACGAAGAGCAGCGCGCCGGCGTCGCGGGCGATGCCCCGCGCGCGCGCCAAGTCGTTGATCGTGCCGAGCGCGTTCGACGCCCCGCCGATGGCCACGAGCTTCGTGCGCGGCCCGGCGAGCTCGGCGAGGTGATCGAAGTCCACCTGCCCCGTCTCGCGGATCATCCGCGCCGAGCGGACGACGATGCCGCGGTCGACCTCCAGCGCGTGCCACGGCGCGACGTTGGCGTGATGATCGAGCTCGGTGACGATCACCTCGTCGCCCGCGTTCCAGGTTCGTCCAAGGGCCCGCGCGAGGTGGAAGGCGAGCGTCGTAGTGTTGGCCCCGAACACGATCTCCTCGGCCGAGGCGTTGAAAAAGCGCGCGCACGCCTGCCGCGCGGAGGCGATGATGGCGTCCGTCTCCGCGCTGGTCGGATACGCCCAATGCGTGTTCGCGTTGTGCTCGAAGAGGTAGCGCGTCATCGTCTCGGCCACCCCGCGCGGCACCTGCGTGCCGCCGGGGGCGTCGAAGTAGGCGACCGGGAGGCCGTTGTGGAGGCGGTCGAGCGCGGGGAAGTGGGGGCGGATCTCGATCAAGCGAAAACCCTCATCCGCCGCTTCGCGGCACCTTCTCCCGCAAGCGGGAGAAGGGCAGTCGATCTCCCTCTCCCGCTTGCGGGAGAGGGTGGCCCCTGAGCGCAGCGAAGGGGCCGGGTGAGGGTCACGGTTCCACCATCCATACGTCCCCGCTGTGCGGCGTGAAGCGATCGAACAGGATCCGCCGCCCGTCCGGCGACCAGACCGGATAGTCGATGCGGCTGTCGGCGTCGTCGAACTCGAAGACTTTTCGCGGCGCGGCGCCGCTCCGCAGCGGGGAGACCCACAGCACGCGGTGGCCGACGACGTCCATGATCATCGACTCGTCGGGCGCGAGCGACATGTGCGCGCCGCCGGTCACCTCCGCGGTCGGCTCGGCGTCGCCGCCGGCCAGGGGAACGGTCATCGTCCGCGGCTTCGCTCCGGTCGGCGAGCGGAAGTAGATCCGCTGACCGTCGCGCGACCAGCGGAGGAAGTGGCCGGCCACGCCGACGTCGGTCAGTTGCCGCACGTCCGAGCCGTCGGCGTTCATCACCCACACCTCCAGCCGCCCATCGCGATCGGACTGGAACGCGATGCGCCCGCCGTCGGGCGAGAAGAACGGATTGATGCTGCAGCCCTCGCCGTGCGTGAGCTGCGTCATCTCCCCCGTGCCGATGTCGACGCGCCAGACGTCGAGCGCGCCGCCCCGCCCGGAGAAGAACGCCAGCGCGCGCGCGTCCGGCGACCAGTTCGGCTGGTAGTCGCTGCCCGCCCGGCGGGTGATCGGGCGGGTGCGGCCGCCAGCGTCGAGGAGCCAGAGATTCATCGCCCCGCTGCGGTCGGAGCTGAAGGCGATCGACTTGCCGTCGGGCGACCAGGCGCCGCGGCTGTTCTCGCGCGTGGTGGCGATCACCGGCTCCGGCGCGCCGGTTGCTGCGCCGGTCGCCGGATCCACCGGCAGGCTCCAGATGTCGGCGTTCTGTTTGAGGATGGAGCAGACCAGGCGACCGCTGCGCGCGACGTCGAGGTCGACGTCGTGACCCGGACCGGCGGTGACCTGCTCCATCGATCCGATGGGGGTGCCGACGTCGTCGACCGGCATTCGCCAGACGTTGATGCCGCCGCCGCGATACGACGAGAAGTAGATCACCTCGCCGTCAGGCGACCAGACGGGATGGACGTCCATGGTGTAGTCGTTGGTCACCCAGGTCATCCGCTTGGTCTCCAGGTCGGCGACGCGCACGTCGAACTTCGTCCCTTCGAGATTCTGGAAGACGATGCGCTTGCCGTCCGGCGACCACCGCGGGCGGACGTGGTGGACGGCGTCGGTGTCGTCGATGGTTGCTTGCGTCAGGTTGCGGCCGCGCGCGTCGGCGATCCAGATCCGCCACGGTCCGCTGAGGCCGGCGTCGAAGGCGATGCGCGTCCCGTCGGGCGACCAGGACGGATTCGCCGCGTCGCGCGCCAGCAGCGAGGTCTTGCCGGTGGCGAGATCGAGCAGCCAGACGTCGCCGCCGTGGAAGCGCCCGAAGACGTCGCCCGGCTCGATGCGCTGCCCCGGCTCGCGGGAGCGGAGGAAGAGCAATTTGTCGCCCGCCGGCGACCAGGCCGGCTGGATGTCGTCGTGCTCGCCGTCGGTGACCGGCTCCTCGCCACCTTCGCTGATGACGGTCATGAACAGCTTGCGGACTCTGCCCACATCGCGGCTGAAGACCACGCGCGCGCCATTGGCGGAGATGGCGGGGAACTGCTCGATGGCCTTGTCGAAGGTGAGCTGCGTGAGCACCGGCAGACGCCGCGCGCCCGCGTCGCGCATGCCGTCGCGGACGCGGCGGAGGGCGACCACGACGTCGTTCATCGACCCGTAGCGGTTGTCGCGGTTTTTCACCAGGCAGCGGCCGACGACGCGCTGCAGTTCCGCCGGCGTGCGCGGGTTGAGCTTGCGCAACGGGGGCGGATCGATGGTGAGGATCAGCGTCAACGTTTGCAGCGCCGTCTCGCCGCGGAAGGCGCGGTGCCCTGTCACCGCCTCGAAGGCGATGCAGCCGAAGGAGAAGATGTCGGAGCGGGCATCGACGGCCTCGCCGCGCGCCTGCTCCGGCGAGGCGTAGCCGGCGGTGCCGACGAAGGTGCCGATGCGCGTCTCATCCGTCGCCACCTGCGTCGGCGCATTGCTGTCCGGCGGCCGCAGAATGAGCTTGGCCAATCCGAAGTCGAGGATCTTGGCGTAGCCGTCGGGGGTGACCATGATGTTGTCCGGCTTGAGGTCGCGGTGGACGATGTTGGCCTCGTGCGCCCGGGCCAGCGCGTCGCCGATCTGGACGAGGATGTCGAGCATGGAGGCGAGGTCGCGGTCGCGGGCGATGCGCTCGCGCAGGGTCTCGCCGGCCACCAATTCCATGGCGATGTAGTCGCGGTCCTCGATTCGCCCCACTTCGTAGATGCTCAGGATGTGCGGATGGTTGAGCGAGGACGCCGCCTGCGCCTCCCGCTGAAACCGCGACACCGCGCTGCGATCCTGCGACAGCGCCTCGGGGAGGATCTTGATGGCCACCTCGCGCTGCAGACGCTCGTCGCGCGCGCGATAGACCTCGCCCATGCCCCCGGCGCCGACGGGACCGACGATCTCGTACGCGCCGAAACGCGTGCCGCTCGAGAGGGGCATAAGGTGATCTTAGCGCGGCACGTCCGTACGTGCCGCGCCGCCCCGTCTTCCTGAGCGTAGCGAAGGATCTCAGAATGCGCATCCTGAGACCCTTCGCCGTCTTCGCGGCTCAGGGTGACGTGTCCGTCAATGATGCGAATACGGGGAGCGCAGCGGCGCGATCTCCACCACCGTCATCATCCCGCGATCCTCGTGCGCCAGGATGTGGCAGTGGATGACGAAGTAGCCCGGATAGTCGACGAAGCGGCTGCGCATCTTGAAGTAGCCGGGGATGGTGACGGCACCCGTCGCGCTCGTCGCCCCCAGCCCGGAAGGAATGGGAAAGACGTCCCACCACGCGGCGTGAACCGGAGTGGCGGATGAATCGCAGGGCTTCCAGCTTTCGGGCTTGTCGGGGTTGATGCGGCACTGTCCGGCCAGCACGGGGACGGTGTCGTCGGTGGTGACGACGTATTTCGGCGGAATGTACTTGTAGGCGCGCGTGGCTCCGGTGACCGTGGCCGGCGCGCTGAGGGTCAACGACGTATCGCTCTGGATGGAGCTGACGGTGGCCACCGGGTCGGACTCGATCATGATCTTGTCCCCGGCGTGGAACTGGGTCAGGAATCGCGTGCCGCTGCCGGTGACGGTCGCCGAGGCGGACGTGGAGGCCACGCTGCCGGCGCCGTCGATCGTCCCATCCAGCCGGACGTTCGGCGCGAACACTTCCACCACCTGGAACGGATTGATATGGATGTGGAACGGGTGCGAGATATTGGTGGTGGTGTTGGTCACCTTCCACTCCTCGACCTTGTTCAGCAGGACCACCGCACCGACCTCGCCGCTGAACTGCTTTCCGTCGATCTTGTGAACCGCGTTCTGCGTGGGCGGGTTGGTCGGCCCCGTGCTGGAGAACTCCATCGTTTTGGTGCCGTTGAGCTCCGCGGCTGTGATGTCGCCGAGGTCCGAGGGGAACGTGGTCGCGGGCGTCGAATCCGGCAGGGTCATCGTCACCGGGTCGCCCGTCACTTTGATGGTCAGCAGGTCGATGTTGAACGGCCCGCGGGAAGGGGGGGTGGCGGGGATGAGGTCGGACGAATCGACCACGTTGTGAACCTGCACCGAGTACATGCACCCCGTCTTGTTGGTGCACGGCGCCGAGGGCGCCTGCACCAGCAGATCGGCGCGATTACCCGCCGCGAGCAGGAACGACTTGTTGAGGCTCTTGGCGTAATTGTCGTTGTGGAACTGCACGCCGTCCTGCGCCAGTTGCCGCCAGTTGAAGCCCGCCGGCGGTCCGATGAAGTGGGTGCCGGCGCGGGCGGAGCTGTTGACGATGCGCCACATCTGCACTTCGCCCGGCTTCATGGTCAGCACAGGATTGATGCGGCCGTTCACGGAGAAGTCGGGTCCCTTGTCCTGTCCCGCGCCCGGCGCCTTCAGGTTCGGCGACGTTCCGAACTGATTGATCACCAGCACCGGCTGGGTTCTCGCCCATTGCGGTCCGAAGTCCTTGAAGTACGCGTTGATCTCGTCGTCGTACAGCCCTTCGATGATGAACGCCCCGCCGAAGCCGTTGGAGAGATCGATGGTGGTCGAGCCGTGCTTGTGCGCGTGATACCAGTGCGTTCCGGGCGCCTGCCCCATGCG
Source organism: Candidatus Gilichinskyi gelida (assembly GCA_038040385.1). Taxonomy (GTDB): domain Bacteria; phylum Acidobacteriota; class Thermoanaerobaculia; order Gp7-AA8; family Gp7-AA8; genus Gilichinskyi; species Gilichinskyi gelida. The sequence goes on along the minus strand of JBBPII010000001.1, from coordinate 112,795 downwards.
AAGCGCGCCGCCCTGCTCCACCACGTCGGGCGCGGCCATCCCCGCGTGCGCCTGAAGCTCCGCCGATCCCTCGCCGCCCGTGGCGTGGGGCGCCGCAGTGGTCTCGGGATACGTCGGCAGTTTGAAGCAGTAGGGATAGTTGCCGAAGTAGTACTGCGGCCACTGGCCCTTCTGCAGTTGTTTCTCGTTGACCGGCCACAGCTTCTTGCCGATGTTCGGCTGCTGGTCGAATCTCTGCAGCAGTTCCTTCTGCTTGTCCGTCCAGGTGCTGGGGAGGTCGCTCCAGGTGACGGGCCATTCGACGTGAGAGCCCTTCGCCAGCTCTGCCTCGCATCGCTGGAAGAACTGATCGAACGACGAGCGGACCATCTCTTCGGTGGGCCCCGGATCGCCGCTCAGCCTCTTCGAGGAAAGGATCTCCAGGAACACGTTGTCGCCGGTGGATCCGGGATTGGTGTGCGTGCCGTGGAAGTGGATGTTCGCGGTGGTCGATCCGTGAAAGCAGTTCGGGAACGTGTCGTCGCCGGGGTAGCCGGCACTGGTGCTATCGCAGTCGGCGTTGTCGCCGCGGTCGATGGAGAGACCGAACTTCGCGGGGTCGATCTGATTGAAGAAACGGAGCTCGATGACGTCGCCGACCTTGGCGCGCAGCGTCGGCCCGGACATCGGATCGGCATAGCCCTGCGTCGGACCGGGATACGGCGTCGTGGTGTCCGGACTGCGGAAGGTTCGCACCCATTCGGGAAAGCAGGCCGAGTAGGTTTGAGGATCGCCGGGCTGCGACGGCCGGTTGCCGAGCCTGATCGGATAGCGGCTGGGCATGCGCTGCTGCTCGGTGCCGGCGATGAGCGTCGCGCGAAGCCTGCCGCCGTTGGAGATGATCTCCGGCACCTTGAGGAGCGCCTGCTGCCGCGGGAGACATTGGATCTGGCTGGTGGTGGGCTTCGCCGCCGGTTGCGGAGCCGGAGTCTGCGCCGCCACGGGAAGCGCCGCCAGCGTCAGCGCGAAGGCGAAACGATGGAGAGTCATCTCAGCTCGGCTCATTGGTTCTCCTCCGTGGAAAGAGGAGCCATGTTCACCACGGCCGTGACGATGATCTTTCCGATCTCGCCGTCATGTTTGGCGCAGTGATACGGCACCTCGCCGTCGGTGGCAGGGGCGTAGTAGTCCATCTTCGACGAGAGCGTGGGGAGGATCTCGTCCGAGGTGTACTTTCCGTCGTCCGTCGCCACCTGGTGGGGATCGTTGGTGTGGTTGTTCCAGCACACCAGCGAGTTCGGCGCAACGTACAGCGGGTCGCCCGCCTCGAGTCCGGGGATGTCGGGCTGGAACCCCACTCCCCCGCCGAGGGAAACGATCTTGATCAAGAAGTCAGGCATGGTTTTCTCCTCTTCGTCAGGACGTCATTTGCAGGCCGAATTCGGCAGTGCGGTGTCTTTCGAAACGACGATGTTTGCCATCATCCCCCGATCCTCGTGGTTGAGGACGTGGCAATGGAAGACGAACTCGCCGACGATCAGCGGATTGACGAACGGAATCTTGATCGTCACAGAGTGGGTCCCGGCGGCGTCCTTGAACGGCAGGTTCAGGGTGTCCTGGGTGTGGTTCATGGTGACCGGCTTGCCGTCGATCGCCGTCACCAGGTAGTCCGTCTGATGGATGTGGAAGGTGTGGAGCTCGGGCGAATCGTTGACGATCGTCCACTCTTCGTACGTGCCGAGCTTCACCTGCGTGTCGACGCGGTTCATGTCACACACGTTGTTGTTGATCATGAACTTCGATGCGTCCGGCAACTGGGTGAACGTCCATGTGCAGCGCCGCGCGACCGGCGCGTCCCGAATGGCCTGCACGCCCGGCCGGTCATCGGACTTCGCGGCAGGCACCGCGAGGGCCCGCGCGGGTTGAGCCGCCCCGCTCGAGACCAACGTGGCCAGCGTCGTCTCGGTGGGGAAATCGATGTTCTCGATGATTTCCACGGCGAGGGTCTTCAGTGGATAGCTGCCCGCCGGCGGGCCGGTCACCACCACTTCGAATCGGGCACCCGGCGGAATGAAGAGATCGCTCATCGTGGTCGGCTGCTCGAGCAGATTTCCATCCTGGGCGACGAGGAGAAACTTCGGTCCGCCAAGCGTCAGATGGAAGTTGGCGTTCGCGCCGACGTTCGCAATCCGCCAGAACTGCTGTTCCCCGGGACGGATGTCGATGCGCGCACCGACGGTGCCGTTGATCGAGTAGGTATTGGACGCCGGAGTATTGGGCGGACTCGGGAAGCTGATGTGCTTGAGCATCATCACCCGCTGCCGCATTCCCTGCAAAAAGGGGCGTTGCTGCTCGATTCCGTCGATGATCATGGCGCCCGACATTCCGCCGAGCACCTGCGCCTCGCTGATCTGGTGCGGATGCGGGTGATACCAATAGAGTCCGGTCGGGTGATCGGCGGGGATGGCCACGCTGTACTTGAACGTCTCGCGCGGCTTGACCACCACGAAGACGTTGTCGCCGCTGCCGAGCGGCGACACGCCGAACCCGTGATAGTGCACGTTCGTGTAGAAGTCCGGAACGTGCATCATGGCCGCCATGGTCTGGCGAATGGACTCGGTCGTGGCCCGCTTCTCCATGCCGAGGCCTTCGAACAGACTGGGAACCGCCTGCACCACAGCCGGTCTCGCGGCCGGCGCTTTTGCAGCGCTCACGGCGCTGGTGTTCACGGACGGCGTAACGATGACGCCGCCGGCATCCTCCGGCAGCATCTGATTGATGACCGTGAGGTCTAGCGAATCGCCGGGCGACAGACGAAAGACAGGAGGGATGTACATCCCGTTGTAGAGATTGGTCTGCATCGATTGCAAACCGATGGTGACCGTGCCGGGCGCGATGACCAGCGGCTTGTTGCGGATGTCCGCAGCCGACCAGAAGACCGGATCCGGCAATGCCTGCTGCGCCGAGAGCGTGGCGGCTCCCGCCAGCCCTACGAGCGTGGTGACCACACGGCAAACGTTCCGCATCGCGCTTCTCCTCTTTCTTCAGGACGACTGCGCCTGATAGGCGCGGAGTGTGACCGGTGTGATCGTGCCGAGGACCGTGCGCGTCGCGCCAACCTGGCTGGCTTTCGAGCCCGCCTCGACCAGCACGGCGTCGACGATGTCGGCGTATGACTTGCCGCCCGAGATGACCAGGCTGACCACCGCCGCTTCGAGCGGCGACATGCTCGGGTTGTACGCGGCGTTCTCCGCGACCGAGCCGCTGAAGATGCCGCCGTCCCCCGTCTTCAGCGCCACGCCGGCATAGCCGAAGGTGTATGGGGCATACGAGGCGTTTGCCGCCTTCAGCGCCGCCTGGACGACGGGATCGCTGGGCGCTGATGGAACGGCCATGCCGTGCGACTGCGGCGACATCAACGCCGCGGTGACGCCGAGGTCGGCGGGGCCGAAGGCGTCGGGGATGAGCGTGGTCAGCAGAGCGGCGGGGGTGTCCGGCAGCAGGATCTCGAGCGTCGACGCGGTGCTCAGCTCGTAGAGAAACTGCCGGCAGTAGCCGCACGGCGCGGCGGAAACGGCGAGCTTCAGCATGCCGGTCTCGCCGTACGAGATGGCGTGCGCCGTCGCCGCCTGCTCGCCGTGGACGGTGAAGCTGAGCGCCTGCCCGACGAACTCGTAATTCGCGCCGAAGTAGATACTGCCGCTCGCCCCGAGGGCCACGGCGCCGACGAAGAAGTTCGAGATCGGCGGGATGGCTGCCTGTTGCGCCTGCGGGATGAGGGCGAGCATCAACTGTTCGATGGTCATGCCCGACGAGCGGACGAACTGCGCCACGACGGCGGCGGGGATGGTGCCGCCGGTGACCGGCGGGAGTTGTCCGCTCATCCGACGAAGGCCTCTGGCCGGAGGAAGCCGGCCAGCCGCTTGAGCACCGACGTGGTCATGTACGGATGCATGGTCGACCCGGGAACAGCCTGAACGAACAGGTCGCCGTGCGCCTTGAGGAAGTCCTGATACACCGGCTCCTTGGTATGCGCGACGAACGCCTCGTGGTCCTTCCACGCCGAGTTGTATGTGACTTGGTCGAGCTGCATCGGAGGGATGGCCAGCGAGTCGGGCGACTCGTCGGCGAAGCTCACCGTGTACATGTAGGTCCCGGGCTCGTTGTCCTTCACCGCCTTGACGTAGTCGACGAGCGCCGCCGCGACGTTCTTCCGGTTGCCCGGCTTCATCACCCAGCGCGCCTCGACCTGGAACACGTTGGGGTCCACCTCCTCGGGGCGGATGAATCCGACCGCCAGTTCGAGGGTCTGCACGATCACGAACGGCGACGTCGGCCCGTACATGTTGAGGAAGAGCGACCCGTAGTTGGTGATGAAATTCCTCAGGTTGGGACCGGTGTGATGGGCGACGAACGCGTCGCGGTCCTTGTAGCCCTCGACGAATGCCACCTGCACCGGGGCGGGCGGCGGGTAGATGTTGATGCCGGGATCGAGGTTCGGGGTGTGGATCAGATAGAACCAGGTGTCGGGCTCGGAGCGCTGGACCTGCAGGGCAAGCTGGCCGAGCGCATCGTACGCCTTCCGCTCATTGCCGGGGACGATCGAAAAGAACGCGTTGATGATGTACATGATCCCTCCTCAGGAACCGAGCTCGGTGAGAATGCTCTTCGCCGATTTGAACGCCAGCCCCATCAGAGTCAGCGTCGGGTTTGCGGTGGCTACGGTCGGGAAGCTGCCGCTTCCGACGATCCAGAGATTCGGGACGTCGTGCGAGCGCTGGCTCCCGTCGACCACCGACGAGGCCGAGTCGTTTCCCATCCGGTGCGTTCCCATGACGTGTCCGGCGCCGTAGTAGTGGTAGTTCTTTCCCTTGTACGTGAAGTCGCCGGTGCCGCCTTTGCCGGTGGTGGTGAACTCCTGGGCGCCCATCCGCTCGTAGACCTTGGAACAGACGTCGGCGGCAACGCGGAAGCCTTCCATGGTGTAGGGGTCGAGGCCGTAATCGATGTGCGGCCGCGGGAGGCCGAGGCCGTCGGTGTAGGTCGGATCGAGCGTGACGCGGTTTTCCGGCAGCGGCGCCTGGTCGAACATCACCCCGATGCGGAACTGGCGCGTCAAGAGACTGTTGAGCTTCTGCACCAGCGCCAGGCCGCCGAGGCGCTGCTTGTTCGGGTTGAGCAGCGCGTTGTTCGCGCCCTGGATGTAATCCATCGTGGTGTTGTAGGGATCGCTGGCCGAGAAGTTCCACCCCTCGTTGCCGATCTCCATGCGGAACGACGAGCGATATTTGCGGAAGTCGCCGTCGCGCAGCGACTCGATCCCCGAGGTTGCCAGCGGCCCGCGATATCCCCAGATCGGATCGTCGTTCGGGTTGATGAGCGCCCACGACAGATAGAGCACGTGGTCCATGAGATTGCGGCCGACCTGGTCGCTGCTGTTCGCGATTCCCTTGTTGCCCTTGTCGTCCTGGGACATCAGCAGGAGCTTCGCGTTCTCGATGGCGTGGGCCGCCAGGACGTACATCTTTCCGGTGACCGACTTTTTCTCGCTGGTCAATTTGCCGTTCGCGTCGCGCGACCACACCAGGTAGTCGATGCGCGTGGCGCTCTTCCCTTGCACCGCCACGTTGACGGCGACCGACTGATAGCTGACCGTCACGTTGCCGGTATCGAGCGCGGTGCCGAGAGTGACGGTCGGGTCCCACTTGGCCTGAATGGGGCAGATGGGGATGCAGTTGGTGTTGCCGGCGCAGACCCGGCGGTCCTGGTACGGCTCGGAGTTGCGGCCGGCCGGAGTGGGGGTGACGAAGACGTCGTACATGCGCTTGTCGCCGTCGCCGTCGAGCATCCCGGGCACCTGCAGTCCGGCCACTCCCGTGCTCACGGTCTGGTCGACGATGCTCATCGGGATGGGACCCATCGGGTATTGATAACCTGGCGGAAACTTGAGGCCGACGACTTCCAGCGGCTCCTGCTGCGCCACGCTCGCCGCGACGCCGATCGTCTTTTCCGCCAGCGCCCACAGCTCCTGCATCTCGCTGTACGTCACCGGCCAGTCATAGAAGACGCCGTACTTCGTCTTCATCTGAATGTCGTTTTGCATCTCGCGGAGCGAGGTCCCCAGCCAGTGCCACGACGTCCCGCCGCCGATCCGCTCGTAGGTGCTCGAGAACTGCAGACCGCGCACGCTGCCGTCCGGCAACGGTTTCGGGTTTTGGGGGTCTTTGTTGTTCTTGTCGTCTGCTTCCGGCGGGGCTTGGACGAGGTAGCTCAAATTCGGCTTGTGGCCAAGCCCCAGCACCGTCGCGCGCGGGGTGGGAAGGGTGGCGGGGTCGGCTTGGGTGATCGATCCATTGACCGACGTCCGTCCGGCGATCGTCGGATACGGCGCTTCCGGCGTCTTCGCCAGCGCGAGGTAGAAGTTCTCCATGTACTCCTCGCGGCTGTCGGGCACCGCCACGCCCGCCTCGAGGATCAGCACCTTCTTGCCGGCCAATCCGAGCTGCATGGCGATGGTGTTGCCGGAGACGCCGGCGCCGACGATGACCACGTCGTATTGCGGACGGCCCGGAGTGTTCGGCGTGCTCGCGCTCATTGCCCACCTCCGCTGCCGGTATTGACGCCGAAGGTCGACAACGACCCGGGCGGCTGGCTCCAATAGCCGAAGGTGAAGGGGCTGAAGCCCATCGGGTGCGACTGCATCACCTTCCACACCAGCCCATTCGTATAGGCCTGCGAGGAGATGATCTGCAGCGGCGTGGGCGGGAAGCCGAAGTCGCCTTTCACGCCGGGGATGTACCAGGCGCCGAGGTACCACATGGCGATGATGCTCTGGCAGATCAGCGCCTGATTCGACGGCGTGGGGCTGACTGTCTCGAGCAGCATATCGGCGACGGCCTGCGGCGGCTGCGATTGGATCGAGCGGTAGGCGTTGAGCAGCGCCGACATCGACGCGGCGCCGACTTGCGCCAGGGCGAACTCGTAGTACGTGCGCGCCAATCCGACGGGATCGAGCTTCGGTTTCAGCACGCTCGCTTGAAATCCCGTCAGCGCCGCCGACATGTTGGCGAAGTCCTGAACGTCGGCCTCGGGTGCGGGGGTCGGTATGTCGGTCATGGTATGGGCCTTTCTGTGATTCGAGTCACTCCCTCACCCGGCCCTTCGCTACGCTCAGGGCCACCCTCTCCCGCAGGCGGGAGAGGGGCCAGGTTGTGTGCCCGAAGGGCGGATGAGGGTCTATTTCGCACGCTGAAGGATGTACGTGAAGTCGCTCGCCACCGGCACGGTCATGGTGGCGTTGAGGTGGCACTCGATGCATTGCGACGAAGCGTTCGGCTGCGGCGGCACCCTCTGGAGGTACGTCTCGAGCGTGGTGTTGGCGAGGAACGTCGGAGCGGGCGTGCCGAGGGGATCGCCGGGCGCTGCCCCGCAGTTGCCGGGGTTGGTCGGCCACATGGTGCTGATCAGCTCATAGTTCGCCCACACGGACTTGCGACTCACGCTGAGCAGCAGCTTGTGCGCGTCGGCATTGCGCGCGGCCGCGCTGTCCGCGTAGATGGGCAGATTGAACAGATTCATCCGCACCACCTGGCTGTGGAACTTGCTGACCTTGGTCGGGTCCCAGGGCCGCGGCGGGATCTGATTCGGCGGGCAGGTGGCGGCGTAGCACTTCGGGTTGTAATAGTTGTACTTCGCCTTCAGCTTCCCGCTCTTGACGGCCTGATCGGTCGGCGCGTTGTCGACGTGCTCGAAGGTCGACCAGAGCCACTGCGAGGCATGCTGCGTCTTGTGGGCGATGTGCAGGCCGACCATGCCCACGGTCTTCATGGTGCAGGTCGCCGGGTATGTCGGATTCTTCGATGCCGGCGAGTACACCAGCACGTCCTCGGTGTGGAAGCGCGGCTTCTCGGAAGCGTTGATCACCTTCCATCCCGACTTGACCATGATCGCTCCCTCGACGCCCGGCTTCCCGCCCGAGCCGAGCGAGCCGCAGGTGAACTTCACCGGCGGCGTGAAGGCTTTCTGCCCCACTTTCGAGTAGAGCGAGTTGGCGACGATGTAGTCGAACATCGGCTTGTTGATCAGAATCTCGAAGCGGGTGTAGATGCCGTTCTGGTCGATGATCGGGCCGGTGTTGAAGGGCTGGCTGAAGTCGGTGAGCACCGTCGGCGTCTTGCCGACCTGACTCATCACGCGCATCCCCGGCTTGTACAGCTTCTTGCACTCGGCCGGCACCTCCGTCGCGCCCTTCCACGCCGGCTTCGCGCCGCCGGGGAGGAAGACGTCGACCACGTCGCGGTAGTTCTCCCACACCGTGTCGTTGTCGCCGGTCTTGCCGATGATCTTCTTCGGATCGCCGTTGCCGTCCTTGCCGGGCGGCCAGTTCAGGGCGATGAAGGTGTTCCAGGAATAGACGTCGAAGTCGGGCTGGAACGCCTCCACCGAGACGGTGGTGGCGGTGACGTTGGCGTCGCCGGGAATGGCCGGGCTCAGCACGATCGGCGGCGGCGCGTTCGACGGGGGTGCCGGGGCCGGATCGGGCGTCTGCGGTCCGGCGGCGACGAGCAGCACCGCCGCGATGATGATCAGTTTTCTCATGGGTCCTCCCTGCCGAATCCCTGTCGAATCAGGCGATGAACGTATGGAACAGCGGCGAGAAATTGCCGGGGGTCGGCTCGAACGGCGAGCCGATGGCCTGCTGGAAGGTGAAGTGGTTGTCGGGGTCCCACTCCTTCTTGATGCGAACGAGCTCGTCGTAGTTGCCACCGTAGAACTCCTGCTGCCAATTGGTTTGCAGCGGATCGATGTAGTTGCAGTAGGCGCCGATGTCGTGCGGCCGCATCGCTTCGCCGAGCTGGTAGCCCCAGTTGACGTTCTGCAGCAATTGGTCGGCCTCCGTCCAGATGGCCTTCACTTCCCACAGGAAGCGCGCGTCGCGGTGCCAGTACGACGTGGCGTCTTTCGGCACCGTCGACACCTTGCCGCCGGTGTGCGTCCACACCAGGAGGCTGTCGGGCGACGGCGCGGTGGTCATGAAGCCGGTCAGGGTGCTGATGGCCGGCTGCGTCATCGCCCGCGGCGCCATGTAGCCGGATCGGATGTAGGCCGACTTCCCGCCCACGACCGTCAGCAGACCGTTGTAGATCTCGAAGTCCGGCAGGGACATGTTGTAGAGATTGATGAAAATGGTCGGGAACTTCAGGATCGGCGCGATGAGGTCCATCCCGGCGCGCGCATCGCCGTTGAAGATCGGAGTCAGGCCGATGGCGTTGACCTTGGTGTCGGGGTGCGCGGGGAGCGCGACCTTCCCCATGTAGCCGTACACCGCCAGCTCGTCCGGAGCGGACTCGATCCACTCGTTGTAAAAGCCGAGAACTTCCGGCGCGGCTTCGGTCGGATAGCGGATCTGCCCCACCAGCATGGTCGGCGTGAGCGGCTTGTGCACCCGCAGCTCGAAGGCCACGGCGATCCCGAAGTTCCCGCCGCCGCCGCCGCGGCACGCCCACCAGAGGTCCTTCTCTTCTTTCGACTTGGAATCGGCCGAGATCGTGCGCAGCTTGCCGTCGGGGGTGACGATGTCGATGGAGAGGAGGTTGTCGACACTCAGGCCGTACGAGCGAGAGACGAAACTGAGTCCGCCGCCGAGCATGAATCCCGGAATGCCCACCGTCGGGCAGCCGCCGCCGATGGGAATGAACCCCGTGTTGGTGTTCTGCAGATAGATGTAGAGGTCGTGCCAGCGGTTGCCGGTCTGCGCCCAGCAGACCTGCCGGTCGACGTCGAGGCGCTTGGCGGTCATGTTGGTGAGGTCGATGACCATGCCGCCCTGGTTCAGGCAGTAGCCGGCAGCGCTGTGCCCGCCGCCGCGCACGGTGAAATGCATTTCGTGCTCGACGGCGAACTTGTAGGCGGCGATCACGTCCTGCGCGTTCGCGCACATGACCACCACGCCCGGACGCAGATCGATGCGGCCGTTGTCGATGACCAGCGACTGGTCGTAACCCGGCTGTCCCGCTTCGAGCAGCCTGCCGGCCAGCTCGCCGCGGAGTTTTTCGATGTACTTTTTAGGAATCATGCTTCCCTTCCACTCGTGTGGCGGTCGTTCGGTGGCGGTCGTTCGGTCTCCGAGTGTTGTGGCTGGAGCTTCCGTATCTAGACGCTTTCAGGAGTCTGGCTGTGAATGGTCGCGATCCTTCTTGACCACGCGCACCACCTCCACGCGGTTCATCACCTCCATCAACTTCTCAATCTGTTCGGGACTCATCGGCACGCCGCACAGCACGCCCATTTCCAGCACCGCGAAAATCAGCAGCTTCCCCAGAAGCTTGCGCATGGGACCTCCCCTCGGCGGCTGCGAAAGGAAAGGGAACGCCGCCGTCTCGGCGGCTGGCGCGGCGGCGTCACGCCGCCGGAAGCGAGACGCTTCCGGGCCAGCCGGCGGGGACGCCGGCGTTCCGCACGCAGTGGCTAGGCGGGAGGGGCGCGGAAGGGGACGAGGACGGCGAGCGCGAGCGGCTGCGCGTCGCTGGCGACGATGGTGCGGAGCCGCGCGGCGACCGCTGTCGTCGCGATGACCAGCGGCAGCGCCACGAACGGCGCGCACACCACCACCGCCATCAGGATGGCGGCGATGACCAGAAGGATGATCGGGGTGCGCATCGGCCGGGGCAACGCTACACCATCCACCGCCGCAGCGCCGCGGCGCGGCCGCGGCTGACGATTAGCTCCGTCCCGTCTTCGAGGACCACGCGAAGCCGCGAGCTTCCCTCCCCCTTCACCTCGCGGATCTTGTCGCTGCGGATGATGGCGGAGCGCTGAATGCGAAGGAAGACCCGCGGATCGAGCCGGCGCTCGAGGTCGCGGAGGGTGCGCGTCACCAGGAAGCTCCTGCCATCGGCGACGTGAATGCGCGCGTAGTCGCCCTCGGCTTAGGACGCGCACCCACTCGCAACCGGAATGCGCATCACCGAGGCTGGGGAACTGCAGGATCCAGTAGGTGGCATAGATGCTCATAGGTGGCCGCCTCGCGCGACATGAACTGGTAGTCACCAGCCGTTACGAAAGGTGTTCGGTTCCGTCGAGCCTGCTGAGACGCTTGTCGAAGGTACCGAGCGGCAGGTGGCCGGCCTTCCGTGCGATCTCCAGGACCAGGCAATCCGAGAAGCCGAGTGCTGGCCTTTGTCGGTAGTGACTCAGCGCCGCGCTTACGACATCGGCGTCTTGCAGCGTCAATTGCTGGTGATTGAGCAACATTTCGATCGCTGTACCGATCTCCGCGGGCGGCAGATCGTATGTCGCGCTCAGAACCCACGCTGTTTCTGCGAGAACGACATGTGACACCCATACTCCTTTTGCAACGAAGGCTTGTGCAACATCAACTTGTTTCGCGTCATCTCGAGTGATGAGACGCACCAGGACGTTCGTGTCAATCGCGCGCATACTTCGCTCGAATGTAGCGCGCGATCCCTTGCTTCAGCTCGCCGAGCTTTCGCGGTCTCGGCCTCCGTGGAAACACCGCTCGATGAATGTCTTCGAACGTGTACCGGCCTGCTCGACGGACGATCACGCGCTCACCGTCTTCCTCCCACTCGAGCAGCGCACCCGGACCTATGCCGAGTTTCCGGCGAATCTCAGCCGGAACGGAGATCTGACCTTGGGCTGTAACTCTCGATTGCGGTCGTGCCATGGTTGAATATTACCACGGTAATACATCCCGTTAGTGCGGAAGGCCGAAGAGGTAATAGGAGAGGCAGATGAGCGCCAGCACGATCGACCCCCCGCCCACCTCCCTCCCCCGCCCCGCCAGCACCTTGATCACCGGATAGAGCACCAGCCCCGCGGTGAGGCCGTTGCCGATGTTGTACGTGAACACCATCACCACGATGGTGGCGAAGGCTGGGACGAGCTCGGTGAGGTCGTCGAAATCGATAGCGCGGATGGAGCCGAGCATCAGCACGCCGACGGCGATCAGCGCCGGGGCGTAGGCGCAGCGCAACTGCTGCAGCGGCTCGATCAGCGGGATGAAGAAGAGCGACAGGGCGAAAAGCGCGGCGGTGGTGATCGCCGCGAGTCCGGTGCGCGCCCCTCCCGGATGCCGGTGGCCGACTCGATGTACGCGCCGCTGGTCGACGTCCCCACCAGCCCGGCGACGATGCAGGCCACGGCGTCGACCATCATCGGCTTCTTCAGGTCGTCGATCTCCGCGACCGCGCCGACGCCCACCAGCGTGCCGAGGGTGTCGAGGAAACTCATCACCACCAGCGTTAGCAGAATGGGGAGGAAGCTGAGGCGGAGCACGCCGAGGATGTCGAGTTTCAGCGCGATCGGCGCCAGCGAGTAGTCGCCTCGGAACGGCAGCGCCACGATCCCGCGCGTGGGGGCGCCTTCATGAATGATCCGGGTTAGGCAGACGGGTTAGGGAGACGCGATGGTGAAGGGCAGCAGGATGGATGCTAACGCGAATGCAGCAAGCAAGAGCATTTGCCAGCGAAATGACCAGCCAAACGACCCCGACGGTAGTGCGCCTGTCCGCTCACGCGCCGAGCCGCCTCGCGGAAGCTTGGCCTGATCATAAAGGTCATTGTAGAGAGTATCCATCGCTAGACGATCTGCCGCGTTCCTGATCTGAAGCTGGACCTCGTATCCCAAGCACGCGAGAAATATTGCGAACGCTAGAGCAGACCACGCCCATGTCTGCCAAGAGCTGATGTGCATGCGGCCAGTGAGAAGCGACGCGTCCAGACCTGCGAGTAGAGCTATTGCGCCGAAATAGATTTTCCACTCGTGCTCTCGGCGGACATTGAAAAGCGTAAGTCGTTTGTCATAAAGGAATTGAATAACCTGAGTTCTTTCAGACGGGGTCAAAGCAGTTGCGGCAGCTTCGGTACCGGGCGGCTCGAGCACACCGCTCGCACCAGGCCCCCTCGCGTCGGGCGCGGTGGCCTCGGTATCGGTTGCTCGGTCCGGAGCGACATTTGACGAACTGTTATCCATTCTTCTTCGGTGCCGCAATGGCATGCCTGGGCGCGGTGGTCCGCCGACAATCAGTGTACATTACCGTCACGCGGATGAGAACCGCGGGACCGGCTCAACCTACCAGATGGAGAAGGCTGAACGTCGTACGCGGGGGTCGAGCGCCGGCCTCATAGGCGCAGTCCCGACACCCTGGAAGAAAGCTGTTGGGCCAGCACTAAACAGTCATCGGATATGTTCTTAACGTCGCGCGCGCCCTTCGGAGTCTTGGCACCGAATCGGCTTTGGTGAGCCCACTCGTGCCTCATTGCCACCAAGGTTTCGAGCGACGCCACGAGGAGTGGGTCGGTCGGCACATCTACACCTAAGCTGACGGCCACTCTTGGCGGGACAGGACTTTCACCTGCCAGGTTGCTTTATAATAAGAGGTTTCCACTCTGTGCTTCAACTCACATCGTTTCCTCCTCCTCAAGGCTTCTCCTGGCGCACGAAGCGTCGGGCCAAGAAACGACATGTGGTCGGCTGCCGCGAAAAGTTGGGTAAGAATATGCTTGACTCATCAGCCCTTTGAACCTATATTGTCTGCATGAGCGCGACCGATCCGCAGACCCTTCAACAGGCAATCGTCTACTTCTCTAATCCTAACAACTGCGTCAGCTACATCGTGGCGCGTCGCTGGCCGGATGGCGTTGTGTGTCCTACCTGCGGACGCAAAGACGTTACCGCCATACCTGCGCGTCGTGTGTGGCAGTGCAAGACTCGTCACCCTAAGTGCCAGTTCAGCGTCAAGGTGGGGACCATTTTCGAGGATTCGCCGCTTGGCCTGGACAAGTGGCTTATGGCGATGTGGATGCTGACCAATTGCAAGAACGGCACTTCGTCGTGGGAGATCCACCGCGCAATCGGAATCAGTCAGAAGTGCGCATGGCACATGATGCACCGCATTCGCCTGGCGATGCAGGACAGCGGCGGGATGCTGAGCGGGGAAGTCGAGATCGATGAAACCTTCATCGGCGGCAAAGCGCGCAACATGCACGCCTCTAAGCGGCGCGAGAAGATTCACGGCCGCGGACCGACCGATAAGGCTATCGCGTTCGGTATGGTGGAGCGCGGCGGCCGGGTGCGTGCGTCGGCTGCTCTGTCTCGTCAGGCGGAGGACCTTCAACCCACCATCCGCGAGCACGTCGAAGCTGGCGCGGCGATCTTTACCGACGAACTGAAGTCTTACCAAGGTCTGAGCGCCGACTACCGGCACGCCGTCATCAATCACGCGGTCGAATACGTGAACGGGAACATTCACACCAACACCATCGAGAACTTTTGGGCATTGCTGAAGCGTGGCCTTCATGGAACCTACGTGTCGGCCGAGCCGTTCCACCTGTTCCGCTATCTCGATGAGCAGGCGTTTCGGTTCAACAACCGCCGCGACATGAACGACGGGGACCGCTTTAGCGCCGTGGTTTCGCAGATCGCCGGGAAGCGACTGACTTACGCGGAACTCACCGGCAAGGTGGGAGAAAGGATCGAACCCACGGTCACGGAAGCCAGGCCGGTCGAGCAGCCGTGGGAACCCTTCTAAGCCTCGGCAGGGGCGCGGGAAGCGGAAGCGTATCACTTAGCCTTCCGTTTCGGTCCGCGCTTCCGGGGGTTCTTGTCCGCTTCTTTCCGGTACTCCGCTTCACGTCTCAGAATCTCCGCCTTCGGAACCGATAGAACCTTGTCCACGACGCGCGTAAAAGCGTCGAACTCGCTCGGATTATCCGGCATGGTTGACTCCTAACCGTCTGTCAGGTCGGCAACTCTCGCTCCGAGGACGCCGGCAATCGAGAGCAGTACGAGGTAGGAGGGATTCGCCTCTCCGCGTTCGAGTGAGGAGAGATGGTTGACGTGAATCCCGGCATCGAACGCCAGCGCCTCTTGCGAGAGCCCGCGCGCCAGCCGTAGCTCCCTCACGCGAGAGCCGAGGCGTTTCATGGCCTTCCGATTCCGTGGCGCTGCCATCTTGCCACGGGTTGAATCTCACACTATCCTGTGTCCTCACCACCCAAAATATTGTGAGTGACACTTTGACGAGACTTGAACGGTTCATCAGGGCCAACGGCCTGCGACCTGCGCAGATCGCCCGCGAGTCAGGCATCAGCAGGCAACACCTACTCCGCATGCGCAAGGGCACGATGGACCCCACCCGTCGAGTCATGGTGAAGATTGCCACCGGCTGCTCGGTACTTCTCGGTCGGCGCGTGAAGGTCGTGACGCTGTTCAACCTCGCCGTACGCTGGCGCCGGTAGCGACGATGTCTTTCACTGCCGTCTACGTCGAGGCTGAAGACGGCTGGATCGTCGGGTACGTCGAGGAGATCATCGGCGCGCACGCTCAGGGCATAACCATCGAGGAGACGCGGCGGAATCTCCGGGATTCCCTGGCCCTGATGATTGGCGACAACCGTGAGCGAAACCGGGAAAGTTTCAAAGGCTACCGCGTCATCCGGAAGGAACGGATTCTCCCCGCTTTCTGAACGCGTTTCGCGCGGCTGGTAGTACAGCTTCTCCATGTTGGCTCCGGCGAGATGACTACGCCGACCCCTTCTTTGACTTAGCCCGCTGTGCTTCCTTGTAACCTGTATTGCAATAGGGATGTGACACTTGGGCGTTCTCTACGGTCGACGGCCCACCATCCTCTTTCCGCTCCTTGTGATCAATCGACATCGCCTGAGACGGCACGAAGCCACCGCAGATGTTGCAGCGTATCGCTGTCGGCAATAGCTCCCGCATCACGAGCCCAGCTTTAACCTGCGTCGAGTACCGCGTCGGCGCGGTGCCGTCGTAAGGTGATTCGGCTGGCTGAAGATAGGAATACGCGGCATTAGAGGTAATGGCCTCAACTAGACCCGCCCCCGCCAGACCTCCGCCAATCATCGACAGCGTTAATTCGTAAAAAGTCCTCAGATGACCGATGCCCGATGCCTTCGTGCCAAACTTCCTGACGACTTGAGCCACTAGGGAGCGATTGTTGATAAGAAAATCTTCGAATGCTTTCCGAGACGCGATGAATTGCGGTATCTGATTGGTGCGGTCATATTCGATGAGCATCTCGGCGACCACTAAGAATAGAATCGGCTGCTGTTTGCCCGTCCAGCTATAGAAATAGACAGCCGGATGTAATCCAATCGACGACTTGTGATTACTCAACAACAGCCACATGGCCCTTCGGCAAAGTTTCAGGTAATCAACAGTCACGGCGCCGCCGCTAGTGTCGTCCTTCGGCGATGGCGCGCTCGTACACAGATTGATGAAGTCATACACCTGACGAAGCGCGGTGGAGGAATACACCGGACCGCAGGCAGGCATGTCGAGCGACTTTATCGGGTACTGAAGCGCCGGTTCGAACATCATGCCGTGTAACTCGGTCGCCATATCTTTGAGGGATTGTTGCGTCTCTGCGGGGAATTTGGACCAGTACTGATGCCCCGTTCCCTTGCGGATGATCGCGCGCGCCGCGATAGCATTCGGCTTGCGTCTGCTCTCTATCAATTCAAGTTCCTGCGGCGTGATCATCGCCGCACGTTGGTTGATCCGAACGAAAGACGCCTCAGCTTTCACGGCATCCCCATTGACCCACTGGAGCGGCAGCGAAATACTCCCGAAGCGACGCGCGCGCGACACGATTTCTGGGCCATAGGCGGCCGGGTCAGCTATCGCCTTCCGATGGCTGTCATACGAGCCGAATTCCTTCTCGACGAGTTTACGGGTGCGGTCGGCGATCTTTCGCTGATCATCGGGTATGTCGTGGTTGAAGAATTCTTGGGAGGCAATACCGTCGCCGTAGTCGTCTTGAACCCACGCGATCAGAGCACTTAACCGATGAGAGCCGTCAATGACAAAAACGAGGCCTTTGTTTTTCCATACGATCACGCCGGGAATCAATTCACCGTCCACGAAACTGCGAATGAGCCCGACGACGCGCGCGGGGTCCCACTCTGCCGTCTCGCGTTGGAAGTCTGGCTTACGCAGTGCGCCGTAGAAGAAGGCGTCTGACGTGAAATCTGTGATCGGACTGGAGTCCTTTACCTGGGTGTCGTCCGCGTCGCTGACGGCTTCGAAATCCTCGCGCCGAATGAGGGCATCTAGGTTTACGTGCGTTGCCATCCCGCCTCCGTTCGGCTTGAAGAGACAGCGGCCCATCACGGCACCGCCTGGCCGAGGGTGGAAATATACCGCCCGACCCGTGATGAGTCAAGCATATTTGTCCCAAAAGTTGGGCGGTCATTTCTTGCGCGTGAGGTTGATCAACTTCTCTTCATACAACTTCTTTTCAGCGGCCTCACGAGCAAGTCGCTCAAACAACAGCTCAAATAGAGTTCGGATCTCATCGAAAATCTCGACGCATTCCCAGTCGTCGCGATTGTGAATGCCGGCACTCGCCCAATCGTGGAGTCGTTCAAGCGGATTGTGCCCGCCGTGAAAAAGGCGTGCGGGAAGGATTGCCTTGGCTAAAGCTACTTTATTTGTAAAGGCCTTCTCCAGTTTAGCGGTGTCAATTGCCAACAGCAGTTCAGCTTCGCGATCTGAACCGCCTACTGCGCTCTTCATTAGATCGAGAAGCGCATTCATCGCGTTCTCGACGACTCGTCGCAGGTAGGCCAGCGAGCCCAGCCCCATTGCCTGGTTACGAGATTCCACCGCCTTTCTGTAGAGCTCCTGGCTTTCGTCGCCGAGTCCTACGAGCAATTCGCTCGACAGGATCGGTTGCGCACGCGGCGAGCGGCCCACTTTCTCGATTACCCACGACGGCGCTTTGAGTTGGCGAAGCAGTAAGAAGAACGTCACCGATCTCTGTGCGCAGTGTCGGCACGAGTAGCGAATTTGATGGAAGCCGGCCGAGAGGTGGAGCTGGACGCCTGCTGCCTCGCTGTGGCGCGTCGTTCCCGCCCCATACAGCTCCCAATCCATGTGACGCTGGCACTTCGTGTGGTCGCAGTAGAGTGATATCTCCCGCGGAAGATACATCCGCTGCTTCTCGAGCTGCTCCTTGAAGAAGGGACCTTTACCACTGATGCCCCACGCGCGAATTGATAGGGGCTCATAAAGAGGCGTCTTCTCCAGAAACGGCTGGATTTCCGTTGCCTCGGTGGCTTTCTGCTCCGACGTGGTGTCTTCTGACATGAGCGAACATGTTGTCGCGTCTCGACTCCTGCGTCAAACCCCGATCCGCCAACTCCAACCTACCCTTCCAACACTCAACTCGTTCGTGTCGCGTAAAACGTTTTGTTCTGACTGTACTCTCATCGACGTCGCCGATCGGAGTTGGCGCGGCTTGTCGAAGAGACGGGCTACGCAGCACGATATGCGTCGTCAGTGCGGCAGTCCGAACAGGTAGTACGAGAGGCAGATCAGCGCGAGAACGATCGATCCGCCGCCCACCTCCCTCCCCCGCCCCGTCAGCACTTTGATCACCGGGTAGAGCACCAGACCCGCGGTGAGGCCGTTGCCGATGTTGTACGTGAACACCATCACCACGATGGTGGCGAAGGCTGGGACGAGCTCGGTGAGGTCGTCGAAATCGATAGCGCGGATGGAGCCGAGCATCAGCACGCCGACGGCGATCAGCGCCGGGGCGTAGGCGCAGCGCAACTGCTGCAGCGGCTCGATCAGCGGGATGAAGAAGAGCGACAGGGCGAAAAGCGCGGCGGTGGTGATCGCCGCGAGTCCGGTGCGCGCCCCTCCCGGATGCCGGTGGCCGACTCGATGTACGCGCCGCTGGTCGACGTCCCCACCAGCCCGGCGACGATGCAGGCCACGGCGTCGACCATCATCGGCTTCTTCAGGTCGTCGATCTCCGCGACCGCGCCGACGCCCACCAGCGTGCCGAGGGTGTCGAGGAAACTCATCACCACCAGCGTTAGCAGAATGGGGAGGAAGCTGAGGCGGAGCACGCCGAGGATGTCGAGCTTCAGCGCGATCGGCGCCAGCGAGTAGTCGCCGACGAACGGCAGCGCCACTATGCCGCGCGGCGCGTGGCCGTAGCCGAGCAGCACGCCGGCGATGGCGGTCACCGCAATGCCGATGATGATCCCGCCGCGCACTTTGCGCTGCAGCAGCACCATGATGACGATGAATCCGGCGATGCCGAGCAGCACCTCGGGGCTGCGCAGGTTGCCGATCTTCACCGGCACGCCCGGCACGGTCGATGACGCCACCACGCCGATCTCGTTGAGTCCGATGAAGGCCAGGAACAGCCCGATGCCGAAGGCGAAGCTGTGCTTCATGCTGGTGGAGATCGCGTCGGCCAGCCAGGTGCGCACTCCGGCGAGGGTGATGATCAGGAAGATCACGCCACTGACGAACACCGCGCCGAGGCGCTGCTGCCAGGTGATGCCGAGCGCCGCGAGGCCGAAGGCGATGAACGCGTTCTCCCCCATGTACGGCGCCACGGCGATGGGGCGGTTCGCGTAGAGGCCCATCAGCAGCGAGCCGACCACGGCCACGACGATGGTGGCCACCGTGCTCGCGCCGATCGGCAGCCCTGCCGCGGCGAGGATCGCGGGGTTGACGATGATGATGTAGGCCATCGAGACGAAGGTGGTGATGCCGCCGACGATCTCGATGCGGGTAGAAGTCACGCGAATTTATCCTGAGGAGCGAAGCGCCAAAGGATCTGGCGCCCACTTGCGCACATGGGCGCCAGATCCTTCGGCCGTCTTCGCGGCCTCAGGATAAACTGATCGCCATGGGCAACTGCGCTCACTCCGATCCTCCCGATGTCATGAAGCGCGCCGAAGAATGGCTCGCCGCCCGCGCCATCCCGCAGGCGTCGTGGCCCGGCATGCGCATCCGCCACGGCGAGAACACGCCGGGCGGGCGGTGGGAATCGGTTGTCATCGAGATCGAGCGGCGCGGCGAAGAGTGGTGGGTGACGAATATCGACCGGCGCGATGCGGCGCTGCCGGAGGATGCGCTCGGGCTGAGCACGATCTGACGGATTCCTCCCGTTTCAACTTCCTAACATCCTAACCTCCTAACATCCCAACTATGATCCCCGTCCAACGTCGGAGGAGAAGAGAACATGCGTAAAGCCGTGATGCTCGCGGCAGCGTTCGCGCTGCTCACCAATCCCCTGTCCGCGCAGACCGCCGAGGAGATCGTCGCCAAGTACATCAAGACCGTGGGAGGCATGGAGCGCATCCAGGCGGTCAAGACCCTCCGCCGCACCGGCAAGTTCACCGGCGGCGGCGGCTTCGAGGCCGATCTGCTCTATGAAAACAAGCGGCCGGCCATGGTCCGCGAGGAGTTCATCATCCAGGGCATGGCCGGCATCAACGCCTACGACGGCAAGAACGGCTGGAAGATCGATCCGTTCGGTGGCAAGAAGGATCCGGAACCGCTCGGCGAAGACGAGCTGAAAGGCATCGTCGAGGACGCCGACTTCGACGGCCCGCTGGTCAACTATCAGTCGAAGGGCAACAAGATCGAATTCGCCGGCACCGAGCCGGTCGAGGGCACCGACACCTACAAGCTGAAGGTCACCATGCCGGACGGCGAGATCCGCCACTTCTTCATGGACACCGACTACTTCGTGCCCATCAAGATCGAAACGAAGCGCGTGGTGCGCGGCGCCGAGCGCGAGTTCGAGACCTCGCTCGGCGACTACAAGTCGGTCAACGGCTGGTACATCCCGCACGCACTCGAGTTCGGCCGCAAGGGAAGCGCGAACCGCCAGAAGTTCACCTACACGAAGATCGAGGCCAACGCTCCGATCGCCGACGCGCGCTTCGTCATGCCGGGGAGCAAGTCGGCCGAGTCGCCCGCCGCGCCCGACGCCTCGGAGACCGCCGCCGCAAAGGCGACGGCCGAGCCCGAGCAGCCGGTCACCGCCGGCGAGAGCGCCCCCGTCGTGCAGTCCAACAAGCCGGTGACCGTCGACTCGGAGACCATCTCCGGCCTCGGCGCCCGCAACATCGGTTCCGCGGCGATGAGTGGCCGCATCTCCGCCCTCGACGCCGTCCACGAAGGGCAGCGGCTGACGATCTACATCGGCGCGGCGAGCGGCGGCGTCTGGAAGTCGCGCGACGGCGGCACCACCTACCGTCCCATCTTCGACAAGGCCGGCACGCAGTCCATCGGCGCCATCGCCATCGATCCGAAGAACTCGAAGGTGGTGTGGGTCGGGACCGGCGAATCGTGGACCCGCAACAGCGTCTCCATGGGCGACGGCATCTACAAGTCCACCGACTCCGGCGACAACTGGACCAACGTCGGTCTGAAGGACTCCGAACGCATCGTGAAGATCGCGGTCGATCCGGGCGACACCAACACCGTCTACGTCTGCGTCCCCGGAAAACTCTGGAGCGACAGCGACGAGCGCGGCGTGTACAAGACCACCGACGGCGGCAAGAGCTGGAGCAAAGTACTCAAGGGATCCAACGCCTCGACCGGCTGCTCGATGATGTCGATGGACGCCTCGAATCCGAAGACGCTGTACGCCGGCCTCTGGGACTTCCGCCGCAAGGGATGGACCTTCCGCTCCGGCGGCGACGGCCCGGACAAGCCGAGCGGCAGCGGACTTTACAAGTCGACCGACGGCGGCACGACGTGGAACGAGATCTCGTCCGCGACCGGCCTGCCGTCGAAGCCGTGGGGGCGCGTGGCGGTCACCGTCGCGCCGTCGAATCCCAACATCGTCTACGCCTTCGTCGAGGCCGAGCCGCCGAAAAACGGGCTCTATCGCTCCGACGACGGCGGCAAGACGTGGCAGGCGCGCGACCGCAGCCAGAACATGGTCTGGCGTCCCTTCTACTTCGCGAACCTGATCGTCGATCCGAAGAACCCCGAGAAGATCTACAAGCCGGACGGCGGCCTGATCGCCTCCAGCGACGGCGGCAAGAGCTTCACCGGCATCTCCGGCGGCGCGCACGGCGACTTCCACGACCTCTGGATCGATCCGCTGAACACCGACCACCTCATCGTCGGCGACGACGGCGGCGTCTGGTACTCCTACGACGGCGGCAATCGCTGGTGGAAGGGGGAGAACCTGCCGGTCTCGCAGTTCTACCACGTGAGCGTGGACATGGACCGCCCCTACCACGTCTACGGCGGCCTGCAGGACAACAGCTCCTGGGTCGGCGACTCGCAGTACCCCGGCGGCATCACCAACGCGCGATGGGAGAACATGTACGGCGGCGACGGCTTCTGGATGTTCGTCGACCCCACCGACAACGACTACATCTACGCCGAGTCGCAGGGCGGCTACATCGGCCGCATCAACCGCAAAACGCACGAGGCACGCGACATCAAGCCGCTCCCCGGCTACAAGGAAGGGAAGCTGCGCTTCAACTGGAACGCCCCCATCCACGTCAGCCCCACCGGCGTGGTCTACCTCGGATCGCAATTCCTCTTCCGCACCAAGGACCACGGGCAGACGTGGGAGAAGATCTCGCCCGATCTCACCACCAACGATCCGGAAAAGCAGAAGCAGGAGCAGTCGGGCGGCGTCACCGTCGACAACTCCTCGGCCGAGATGCACACCACGATCTACGCCGTCTCCGAATCGCCGAAGAACGCGAGCGTGATCTGGGCCGGTACCGACGACGGCAACCTGCAGGTGACGCGCGACGGCGGGAAGTCGTGGAGCAACGTGGTCGGCAACATCAGCAGCCTGCCGAAGAGCGCCTGGGTGTCGTACATCGACGCCGGGCACTTCGACGAAGGGACGGCATACGCCACATTTGATATGCATACATTCGGTGATATGAAACCGTATGCGTATAAGACGGCCGATTTTGGCAAGTCGTGGACGGCGCTGGTGGCCGCCGACGCGCCGGTGCGCGGTTACGCGCACGTCATCCGCGAGGACCTGGTCAACCAGGACCTCCTCTTTCTCGGCACTGAGCTGGGACTCTTTGTCACCGTCGACGGCGGCAAGCAGTGGGCGCAGTACAAGGGCGGCGACCTGCCGAACGTGGCGGTGCGCGACCTGGCCATCCATCCGCGCGACCACGACCTGGTCATCGCCACCCACGGCCGCGGCATCTGGATCGTCGACAACATCACGCCGCTCCGCGCTCTGACCGCCGACGTCCTGCAGAAGGAGGCGGTGTTCCTCCAGACCGAGCCCGCGGTGCAGCGGATGCTGGCGCAGGGCGGATGGGTCAACGGCGACGCGGCGTTCGAGGGACCGAACCCGCCGGGCGACGCGGTGATCACCTACTACCAGCGCCGACGGCACATCTTCGGCGATCTGACCATGGACGTCACCGACGCCAGCGGGAAGGTGGTCGGCACGATGCCCAGCAGCAAGCGGCGCGGACTGTCGCGCGTGAGCTGGTCAATGCGCCTCAAGGCGCCGACGGTGCCGCCCGCGGCCTCGGCGGCGTTCGGCGCCGCCTTCGGCCCGCGCGTCCTCCCCGGCGCGTACAGCGTGCGCCTGACCAAGGACAAGAACGTCTACACCACGCCGCTCGAGGTCGTCCCCGACCCGCGCGCCAAGCACACCGCGGCCGATCGCAAGGCGCAGTTCGATCTGGCCATGAAGCTCTACCAGAACCTCGGCGAGATGAGCACCGCGGTCGACCGCATCAACTCCGTCCGCCTGGCACTCGACGACCGCGCGTCGAAACTGAAGCCGAACGATGCGCTGGTCAAGCGCCTCAAGACCGCGTCGTCGCAGGTCGACGACCTGCGCAAGAAGATCGTGGCCACCAAGGAAGGCGGCATGATCACCGGCGAGGAGCGCCTCCGCGAATTCCTCACCGAGCTTTACGGCACCGTCGTCTTCTACGAAGGGCGCCCGGCCGACCCGCAGGTGACGCGCACCGACGCCCTGGCCCGCGAGCTCGCCGACGTGGTGGCCTCGTTCGACGCCTGGTCGAAGAAGGAGCTTCCGGGGATCAACGCCGCGCTGGCGAAGAAGAAGCTGGAGCCGATCACCGCGTCATCCTGAGCCGCGAAGACGGCGAAGGATCTCAGGCGGCACAACCTGAGATCCTTCGCTTCGCTCAAGGATGACGCCCATCCCCACTTATGGTCCCTCGCCCTCCCGAGACGTGTACCCTGCGCCGCAATGAACCGCACATTCGCCGTCGCCCTCCTGCTGTTCACACTCCCCCTCGCGGCAGAGCCGCTCACGCTTCTCGACGCGGGCGGAACGATCCTTCGTTTCATCGATACCATCGCCCCTTCGTTCGCCTACCGCT
Organism: Candidatus Gilichinskyi gelida; assembly: GCA_038040385.1. Taxonomy (GTDB): domain Bacteria; phylum Acidobacteriota; class Thermoanaerobaculia; order Gp7-AA8; family Gp7-AA8; genus Gilichinskyi; species Gilichinskyi gelida. Next base: position 88,656 of record JBBPII010000001.1, on the reverse strand, counting down.
CCGTGACCATCACCGGCCTCCAACCGAACGAGACCATCGGCGCGATCGACTACCGCCCGTCGAACGGATTGCTCTACGGAATCGGCGTCCTGGCCAGCGGACCGGCGCGGCTCTACACGCTCAACACCACCACCGGAGTGGCGACGCAGGTCGGCAGCGGCACCTTCCATTCGTTCATCGGCGCCAGCCCGATCGGCATGGACTTCAATCCCGTCGTGGACCGCATCCGCCTGATCTCGAACGTCGGAATCAATCTGCGGGTGAATCCGAACGACGCGACGGCCATCGTCGATACGCCGGTCGATTTCGCCGCCGGCGATGTGAACCAGACGAACCAGAACTCGCCGCTGAGCCTCGCCTATTCGAACAACACCGCCACGTCGACCACGCTCTACGGCATCGTGTCGGGCAACGGCCCGTTTCTGGTGACGGTGGGATCGCCCGGCACCCGAGACGGCGCGCAGTGCGTCACTAGCCCCGCACCGCGCGCCGCCGCACCGGACTGGCCGCGCCGGGACATGAAATCGACAGCGCGTAGTCGCCGCTCCCCGCGGCGGCCAGGCTGTTGGCCACCACCGTCCACGTCCCGGTCGACGTCAGGGTGAAGGTGATGCGCGCGTCGGTCGAGCCGGCCGCGGCATCATCGTTCTCCGTCACCGGCACGTCGGACGGATCGAGCAGCACGAGATAGGCGTCGAACTCGCTCGTGCGCATGTCGATGGTGATGGTGTCGCCGGCGGCGCCGGAGAATTGCCATAGGTCGTAGCCGCTGCCGTCGGACGCCGGGCAGTCGGAGCTGGTGACCGCGCCGGCCAGCGTCGTCGCCGGGCAGGTCAATCCCGCCAGGCGCAGCCCGCACTCGAGCAGGGTGACGAAGAGCAGCCCGTTCATGCGTTGCACGCCGTGGCCGACGTGCGGATGGCGATGACCTTCCGCGCCACGAGCGCCTTGTCGAGAACCAGCTTCGTGCTGAACAGATACGGCGCGATGCGCGCCGCGCTCCCGCCGATCACGTTGTCGCGCACGTTGGTGGTGTCCTTCACCGGACGATTCGCGTAGCTGGCGTGCGCGTGATAGATCGCGTCGCTCAGCGTGTCGTCGAAGAAGAACTGCGTGGTGACCATGGCGTTGCCGTTGACGCGGATGGTGGCGTGGATGTGCGTGGTGCGCCCCGAGTACCAGCCCGGGTAGATGGTGTTGAAGTGCGCCCAGCCGTCGGCGCCGGTGACCTGCACGCCGCGGCAGAACGTCTGCGTGCGCGCCAGCGCGTCGCCCGGATTGCAGAAGGTGTTGATCGGCGCGGAGTAGATGCCCTGCGCGTCGGTGTGCCAGATGTCGATCGATGCATTCGGCACCGGCTGGCAGGTGTCGGCGTTGACCACCAGGAAGCCGAGCAGCGTCGGCAGCCCGGCCTTCCCCTCGGTGATGTTCGAGCGGATCGACGTCCCGGCGTAGTAGCAGGGACCGAGGGTGGTCTGGCAGGTCAGCGTGCAGACGGTCGGCTGCGCGCCGAAGATCGGCAGCGACCCGACGCCGAGGCCAACTCCGGCGGCGGCGGTCAGACTGTGGACGAGCATTTCGCGGCGGGTGATCATGCGTCGCTTTTCAACAGGCGGCGGGCCAGCCAAAATGCCTCAAGGACGGCGGGTCGCTTTCCCCACCCTTCTTTCCTACCGGACAGCATTCCTCAGGTCGCGGCGTTCGCCCCTACACTCACTGAATCCCAAGAGTGAGAGCAGCGCGATGAACTTCGACACGGCGATCGTCACGTCCCCGGATGGCAACGTCCGTCGGCTCAATCCCGCGGATTTCTTCGCCATCCCTCTCGGCGAACGGATCGAGTTGATGGTCACCAGCCGCATCAAGTTCGAGAAGGACAAGCAGCTCATCTCCCCACTCGACGCAATGAAGAAAAAATGAAGCGCACCGTTCTCATCGCCGCCTTCGCCCTCGCCGGCGCCGTCTGGGTGGTGACCGTCGCCGCCGCGGTGCGCTCCATCCGGGCGTTCGAGTCGACGCCCGGCCGCGCGGCGGCCGCGCCCGACCGCTGGCCGTCTTCGGCCGCGATCGCGCCCGAGCCCGGCACCTGGACGCTGGTCATGCTGGTCCACCCGCACTGCTCGTGCAGCCGCGCCAGCGTGGCCGAGCTGGCGGCGGTCGTCGAGACGGCGCCGCGAAACGTGCGGACCTACGTCCTCGCCTACCGGCCGCACGAATTCGGCGAGGCCTGGAGCCGCAGCGACGTCTGGACCGCCGCCACGCGGATTCCGCGCGTCCGGGTGCTGACCGACGTCGACGCGCGGGAGGCCAAACGCTTCGGCGGCTTCACCTCGGGACAGACATTCCTCTTCGATCCGGACGGAAACCGCCGCTACAGCGGCGGCATCACGCTGCTTCGCGGACACGCCGGCCTGAACTCGCGCCGCGCCGAAGTGATCCGCCTCGTCAACGGCGGCAGGGGTCCGGGCGTGCATCCGGTCTTCGGCTGCGCCATCGTGAGCAAGGAGGCTCCATGAACATCGATTCGAGACCTGCTTCGATCGCGGCGCGCGCCGCCGAGGTCGACACCGCGCAGCGTCAGGCTCGCTACGCGAAGGTCGACCGCGCCTTCGCCGTGCTCCTCATCATTCAATGGATCGCGGGAATCGCCGCCGCGCTCTGGCTCTCTCCCTTCGCCTGGGCGGCGAAGGAAAAAGTGCTGCACGTCCACGTGTGGGTCGCGGTGCTCGGCGGCGCGGGGATCATCCTCCTCCCGATTCTGCTGGCGATCTATCGTCCGGGCTGGGTGGTCACGCGCCACGTGATCGCCGCCTCGCAAATGCTCTCTTCGGCGCTGCTCATTCACCTGACCGGCGGCCGCATCGAGACCCACTTCCACGTCTTCGGCTCGCTCGCCTTCCTCGCCTTCTATCTCGACTGGCCCGTGCTGATCACCGCGACGATCGTCGTCGCCGCCGACCACTTCCTCCGCGGCATCTACTGGCCCGAGTCGGTGTACGGGATCGCCAATCCGGAGTGGTGGCGCTTCCTCGAGCACGCCGGATGGGTGGCCTTCTGCGACACGTGGCTCATCTGGGGCTGTGTGCTCGGCCGCCGCGAGTCGGCCGCCGCCGCAATGCGCCAGGCCGAGGTCGAGCATTTGACCGAACAGGAACAGCTCAAGAGCGCGGCGCTGGAGATGGCGCTGGCGGAGATGACGGCGTAGCGGCGGAAGCCACGCCGTCATCATCACCAAATCACCAAATCGTGTGGACGACTACGGCCTTGCTCTTGGCGCCTTGAGGGAGAGCCGCCATCGCATGGCCGCCCTGACTGGTCATCCAATGCTGGTACGCCGGCAGTGTTTCGGACTGCACCACTGTGCGTGTGTCGATTCGAACGGTGTGCAGGCGCCAACGGCCGGTCGAATCCACCGTTGTCACGGCGACCTTCCCAACGCCTGCGGGCGTTAGTTCCACCGGCTCCCCGCCGACGGCGGCTTTGTCGATCTCTGCAACGACGCGCCTTTTCCCCTGGCGGGCAGCTTGTACGTCAAAAGCAGTCCATGTTGCGCCGCTCTTCAGCCAAAGCAAATCGGAAATTGAGTCCCGTCGCGTGAACGACACCGTACCCTGAGGAGCAGTGAGGACTTGGCGTACGCCTCCCGACTTTCCGGAGGCTGCTCCCTCCACAATGAACGAGGCGCCGAGCCACTGAACCGCCAGCAACGGCGCGTTGGTTTCGTCGTTAAGGAACACGATCGAGGCGTACTCCGGATCGAGACGGAGTTGCTTGGCGATGCCGGCCGGCGCCGGAATCTCGACCTTCAAACGAGGGGCGTAGTCCGGAAACATGCCGACGGACAGTACGAGTTTGTCTTTCGCGGGGAACGCTGCCGCCCAAAGTTTCCCCGTGGCGTTCGGCATGACCACGTGCTCACCATCACCGAGGTGTATCGAGTCCCACGCGACCGTGACTCCGGACGGACCGACGTTGAGCAACCGGTAGCGGTACTCCGCTTCAGCGCCGCTCACCGGAGTGCCGCCGACGAACAAGGCGTTCCCGGGCAGCGGCGTGACGCGATTGACGCGCAAGTCGGGAACGCTCACTTCGGTCGTGATGCCCGCGGCGGAAACCGCGAGGATGCGTGAGCGCGCTGGAGCATTTGATGTGATCGCCACTACGGTCGAACCGTCCTCGTTCACGTGTACAGCGGCGATGTGCTCGCGCGAAGAAACGGCAACCGGAACCGTTCGCCCTTTGCCGACGGCTGCGACCGCGGATGATGCAATCAGACAAAGAATCAGAAAGTTTTTCGTGTAAGTCATTTCAGCACCCCTGAAAATTCAGTTGGTCGGAAGCCGGTCCGGTCTCCACGCCGCCGTTGAAGTATTCACGGACGTTGCCCTGCGGATCGTGGTAGATGAGGTGAAGGTGATAGGCGCCGGCAGACGGGCTGCCGGTGTCGCCGACCTGACCGACTTGTGCGCCGCCCCGCACGCGCGCATCCACCGTTCGGAACTCCGTGGGGACCGAGCCAAGGGTCATGTGACAGTAAGTCGCCGTGGAATTGTCGTCGTGACGGATACGAATGCTGTAGCCGCAGCCGGTGCCGTCGTCACCTGCGCGCTCGACGTAACCATTGCGGATCGAATGGATGGCGTCGCCAAGGTTTCCCTGAATATCGACGCCGTTGTGGCTCGAACGGCCGGTTTCTCCAGCCGGCGCGCGGGAGGTCTCGTTCGGTCCGCCGTAGTCAGAGCCCAATCGGTCGCCATAATCGAGATTGAACGCGCAGGGATCGGATGTCTCCACTACGTCCGTCCAGTCGTCCATGACGCCGTTGTCGTTGTAATCGCCGTAGCGGCTGCCCGGATACGGGTCGCCGTTCGGATCGGGCGGGGGCGTGTACCCTCCTCCGCGGCCGTCGTCCCACCAATAACAGGCTTGGTGCCATTCCACCGTCATCTCGCAACCGGAGTCGTTGCAGGTGGTGGTACTGGTCTGGTAGCCGTAGCAATACTGGGCCATCATCGCGGCGGCGTCGGGAACGTTGGTCAATAAAAGCAACACTGAAAGAGGAAAGCCTGCACGACGAAGCCAGCGTCTCATGAAGACCGGTGTCCTTAAAAGTTATTTGGTTCCGAGCATAGAACTCCCCCTGGTCATCTCTCATTCCTGATGGATGCGTTTACTTAAGGGCAGTCGGCGCTGGCGGAGATGACGGCGTAGCCCGCACCCCGGCGAGCATGCCGCAGGCGGCGTGGCGCGCGGCGCCGCCGGAGTAGCGGCGGACGACGGGGATGCCGAGGGTGCGCAGCTCGTCGCGGAAGCGCGACAGCTCCGCATCGTTCGCGCGGCGGAAGCCGTCCGGCCGCGCGTCGTTGACGTCGATCAGATTGAGGCGCAGCGCCACGCCATCGAAGAGGGCGCGCAGCGCCTCCACCTCATCGCTGCCGGTGTTGATCCCGCCGAGGACCACCCAGGCGACGGTGGCGCGTCCGCCAATCGATTGCTGGTAATCGCGGATCGCATCGGCGAGCTCGCGCACCGGCCACGCTGACGCCGACGGCATCAGCGATCGCCGCCGCGCGTCCACGGCCGAGGTCAGCGAGACGATGAGACGGTAGGGCTGCCGCTCGCGCGTGAAACGGCGGATGGCCGGCACCAGTCCGACCGTCGAGATGGTGATGGCCTTCGCCGCGATTCTTCCGCCGCACGGATGCGCCAGGACGGCCGCCGCGCGCATCACCGCGTCGTAGTTGTGCAGCGGTTCGCCTTGGCCCTGAAACACCGCGCCGGTCACTTCGCCGGGAGCTTCGCGGCGGACGGCGACGAGTTGCGCGACGATCTCCCACGGCTCGAGGCTGCGCGTCAGCCCGAGGCGGCCGGTGGCGCAGAACGTACATCCCATGGCGCAGCCGGCCTGCGACGAGAGGCAGACCGTGAAGCGCCCCGCCGCTTCGAGAGGAATGCGTACCGCCTCGGCCAACGCGCCGTCGCGGAGGCGGAACAGGTACTTGACGAAGCCGTCGGCGGGATCGGTGGCCCGCTCGACGATCTCCGGCAGCCAGCGGTCGACGAGCGCATCGACCGCTGACGTCACGCTCTTCGGCACCGGGCGCGAAGCCGGATAGCCGTCCCGCCCCTTCGCTATCGCATGCGCCAGAATCCTGCGCGCTTCCGCGTCGCGAACGGCGACGCCGCTCGCGCGCAGGTGCGACGCCAACTCCTCGGGGAGCATTCCGAACAGGTGAGGCATCATCGCGACACGGCCTGCGTTTTCGCGTCGACCTTCCACTGGCCGAGGCGCGTGTTCTCGCAGCGGTTGACCGCGGTGAAGAGGAACGTGCTTCCAGCGGAGCCCTTCCCCATCACCACCACGCACTCGTCGGGGCCGAGGTGCCGCCGAAGGAGGCGCGCGGCTTCGCCCTGGGTGAGCGGGCGGCCGCGCACGACGCGCACCGGCGCCGGCGGCGGCGCGGTGCGCGGCTGGAGGAAGAACCATGCCGCCGCGCCGAGGGCGATCAGCGCGATCGCCGAAAGCACGAACGGCCACGTGCGCGGCGGTTGCGGGCCGCGCAGTGGCCGGTCGTCGTAGATGTCAGGGAGGCCGGGCTTCACCCGACAAGTCTAACGTCGGAGCGCCGGCGTCCTCGCCGGCTTCCATGAGAAGGCCAGTTGATGTCAAGTGGCGCCGCCGTGGCGGCGCCCACCTTTTTTCCGAAGCTCGTCCTGACCTTGCTTCCATTCGCACTCTTGGTGAGCTCGTTTGAGCTCGGTGCATGCTGAGGTCCGATCGGTGGGTGCTGCCATCTGGCCCACGGTCTTGTCCGCGCCGATGCGCAGACCGACCAAGCCGCCGGTCGCAGTCACCCGAACGAGGCATCAAGCTTCGGTCATCTCTCTTCGTCCTCTTCTTCGCTGATCGTTTCTTGGTCCTTCCTATGCCGCTATCAGCGGCAACGGTGCATTCCGGAGCGGTTCGTAGATCGCTCGCGTAGTCCAGAGCCGGTGCATCAGAACAGCGAGCTTTCGGGCCACAGCGACGATGGCTCGCTTCTTCGTATTCTTCCCTCCACGAGCTGCGATGGCCAGGCCGTGACGTCGTAGATCGCAGTCCGGCCCGAACGGCCCGAGGATGTAGTGGGCACAGTTGATCAACAGGTGCCGCAGATAGTTGTCGCCTTCTTTGGTGATCCTCTGTTGCGGGTCCGATTGTCCGGAGGCCCGCTGTCCTGGCACGAGCCCGACCCATGCACCGACGGTTCGGCTGCGTGCAAAGCGGCTGCGATCTCCGATGGTCACCATGAATGCCACTGCCGTCAGTGCGCCCACCCCTGTGATCTGGGTGAGGATCTGCGCATCGCGGTATTCGTCCTTCGCCAGTTTTTCGATATGTCGATCGAAGATCTTGATCTGTGCGTCGAGCTGCTTGATCGAGAGCAGAATCGGCTCGAGAGCCGGTCGCAACTGCCTAGGGATGACGGGCTCGGCGCGTTTCACGAACGCTTCGGCCGAACAGACGGGCACGCGGACTCCCGTCGATTTGACCGCGCCGCGCACGTGTACGATCAGTCGCGAACGAGTCTTGACTAGCACATCACGCGACCGAAACACGGCCACCTGCTGCTGGGCGTCTTCGCTGCGATGCTCCACAGGGCTGAGCAGCTTCGGGTCCAGTCTGACCAGCCGCGCCAGGTACTCGGCATCCACATCGTCGTTCTTCTTGCGGTTCTCGTAGATCAACCGCAGCTTGCGCGAGTTAGCCACCGTCACGCAATGACCGAGCCGCTTGAGCAGCCGCGAAACCCACGGCGAGTGCGTTCCGGTCTCGATCGCGATCACCTTCGCGCCGATCGATGCGAATCGTTTCTCAAACCCATCGGAGGTGGTCGGCACCGGTCCCTCGGCCGCCCGCTCACCTGCGCTGTCGAGCGCCACGTAGTGCGAGACCCGATCTCCCAAGTCGATTCCGATGCTGACCACCGTTGTCCAATCCACTTCGATGCTCCGATGAGTTGAGCGACGTGTAGACTTCTTCATGGCCAATCTCCTTCCTGTGCCTCGAGCACGTTGACCTTTGCAGCGCAAATTCTGCGACTGCGTAAGGAGGTTGGCCTTCTCATCTCATCTGGCCCGAGAGCGTCTCGCTCTCGACGGCGGCGGGACGCCGCCGAGCCAGCCGTCGGGACGACGGCGTTCCTGTTCTAGCCCTTCTGATCCAGCAGGCGCTGCAGCGCCGCCTTCCGCTCCGCGTCCTTGGTCGTGTCGCGCAGATTCTCGATCGCCATGCGATACGCCTTGTCGAGCGCTGAATCGGCGGGGACGCTGATGTCCGGCGTCACGCCGACACCCTCCCAGTTCGTCTTGGTGACCGGGCTGATGGCCCGCGCGAACGGGACGCCGATCGCGAAGTGTGCGCTCACCTTGAACGGACGCACCGGGTGCGCGCCGCCGCCGGTGGTCTCGCCGATCAGCGTGGCGCGTTTGAGGTTCTTCACGTCGTACGCGAGCTCTTCGCCGCCGGAGAACGTGCGGCTGGAGGTCAGCACGTAGACCGGCTTCTTGCCGCCGTACCTCAAGCCGGCGACGGAGGCCGCGGTCCACCACTGCCGCGTCTCGTCGGTGGTGCGGGTGTAGATGTCGTTGACGTGCACCGGCTCGTCGAAGAGGTAGCTGAGCACGTAGGCGATCATGCCCGGCGTGCCGCCGCCGTTCTGGCGGAGGTCGATGATCAGCGCGTCGGTGTTGGCCACGAAGCTCATCGCAGCCGTCGCCGTCTCGCCGCCCATGGCCGGCGGGACGAAGCCGCGGATGTCGATGTAGCCGACGTTGCCGCGCATCCGCTCCACCTTCTCGAATCCGAAGTTCACGCGGGCCATGTAGCTGCGCTCCTCGGCCGAGGTGGTGTCTTCGCTGCCGGTGTCCGGCGTATCGTCGGGGATGCCGGCCTCCTGGTAGCTGAGGTGGATGTGCTTGTCCTTGCTCACCTCGCGCAAATCGGCGGTCAGCTTCTCGGCGAGCGCCTTCGCCGTGGTGATCGAGGCGTATTCGCCCTTCGCGGCCCGCGCGGCGACCGCCTCGCCCATCTTCCTGGCCACGTCGGGGTAGACGTAGTTCTCGTTCAGCTTGGCGATGGTCCCTTTGATGGCCTGTTCGCGCTCGGCGGCGGTGATGGTGAAGTCCTTTCGCTCACCCATCTGCGCGAACAGCGGCGTGGCGAGCATCAGCGTCAGCAACAGCAGCATTTTCTTCATCGGCTTTCTCCTTTGTGGCAATGGCGGTTACGAGCAGGTCGATGACGTCGGCCGCGTCGCGTTGCAGCGTTCGTCGGTCTCCCAGCTCGGCGGGACTGAGGGCGTACGGCAGGAAGTGATTGGTGGCCATGACCAGCGCGCGCGCGGTGCGGCGCGGGACGAGCTTGGCCAGGATGTCGGTCTCGCGCGCGAAGTGCCGCGCGCGCCGCTCGAGCAACCGCGGGCGGATGGCGGCCAGCAGGTCGTTGAGGCTCTCGCGATACTCCGCTACGTGGTCGAAGCGGATCAGCACCCGCGCCAGCAACATGGCCCGGATCCGCGCCGGCACCGGCTGATCCGACGCGGCGATGGTGGCCATCGCGTCGCAGACCGTGTCGATGAGGCGATCGACCGTGCCGAGGACCGCCTCCTCTTTGCTGGGGAACGACAGGTATACCGTCCCCTTCCCGATCCCCGCCTCGGCGGCGATGTCGTCGACGGTCATCTTGCGGTAGCCGTAGCGCCCGAGGAGGCGTTCGGCGGCGTCGAGGATCTTTTCGCGTGTGGCTTCTGACATGACTGGATGACCAGATTAGTTTTCTGGTCATTTCTACGTGCCAGGAGGGTGAAAGGTTTCGAAGGGCACGCAACGTGCTCTAAATAACCCCGAAGGAGAACGACTATGCGAATAGCTAAAACTATTGCAGCAGCGGCACTTACTCTCGTGCTCGCGGCCGCTTGCGGGTCGACCGGCATCGGCGACATCCTCGGCGGCGGCGGTACGACGAGTAACCAGAACTATGACATCAGCGGTACGGTCGATTCGGTCGACCTCAACAGCCGCTCGATCTATCTCACCAACGTCAGCGGTTACACCGCCAATCTGATGGGGACGGGTGGCAACACCGCTCGGGTCTACTACGACGATCAGACGACCGTCACCTATCAAGGAAAAACCTACCGGCCGCAGGACCTCGAGCGCGGCGATCAGGTACGCATCCGCGCCGGCGAGTCCGGCAACCAGCTCATCGCCGAGTCGATGGACGTGACCTACAACGCCCGCGGCGGCATGACCTCGTCGAGCGGCAGCACGATTCCGTCGGGCTCGTCCATCCACGGCACCGTCCGCTCGATCGATACCTACAACCGCACCATCACCGTCGATCGCGGCTTCGGCTCGAACGTGGTGATCACCTACAACGCGAACACGCCGGTGTACTTCAACAACAAGACGTACTCGGTGACGAACCTCGAAGTCGGCGATGAGATCGACATCCGCACCTCCGACCTCGGCAGCAACCGGATCGGCGCGCAGGACATCACCGTGACCCGCAACGCCAGCGGCAACACGTCGTCGCCGAGCAGTTCAACCTCGACGATCCGCGGGACGGTGCGCTCCATCGACACCTACAACCGCACCATCTCTCTCGACAGCGCCAGTTGGATCTCCGGCTTCAAGTCGTCGACCAGCGGCAACACCATGACCGTGCAGTACGACACCAATACCCGAGTGGACTACCAGGGTCAGCTCCACCCGATCACCAACCTCGAGCGCGGCGACGTGGTCGACGTGCAGGTGACCGGCACCGGTTCCAGCCCGTTCGCGCAGCGAATCATCCTCGTGCGCGACGTGAACAACTAGCCTTCAGCCCGCGCGCGCCACGATGAGCGTGGCGCGCGCGACCTCGGCCTCTTCATCGGTCGGCACCACCCACACTTCCACCGCGGCGTCGCCGGCGCTGATGCGCGCCTCCTCCCCCTTCACCGCCGCGTTGCTCGCCTCATCGAGCACGATGCCGAGAAATCGGAGCCGCGCGCAGATCCGCCGGCGCATCGACGACGAGTGCTCGCCGATCCCGCCGGTGAAAGCGACGGCGTCGAGGCCCTCCAGCGCCGCGGCGTACGCGCCGATGTACTTCGCCACGCGATAGGCGAAGACGTCCATCGCCGGCTCCGCACCCTCCTTCTCCAGCGTGCGCATGTCGCCGCTCACGCCGGAGAGTCCGAGGAGGCCGCTCTCATGGTTGAGAAGATGGTCGACCTCATCGACGCTCATTCCGCGACGCAGGAGGTAGAGCACCAGGCCGGGGTCGACGTCGCCGGAGCGTGTCCCCATCACCAGCCCCTCCATCGGCGTGAGGCCCATGCTGGTGTCGACACTCTTGCCGTCGCGAATGGCACAGACGCTGGCGCCGTTGCCGAGGTGACAACTGATCAGGCGCGGGCGGCGGAGGCGTGAGGCGATGTAGCCGTGCGAGATGCCGTGGAAACCGTAGCGCCGGACGCCGAGGGTGCGGGGGACGGCGTACGTCGATGCGACGGCCGGCAGCGTCTGATGGAAGGCGGTGTCGAAGACGGCCACGAGCGACGCACTCGGAAGGGCGCGCCGCGCCTCGGAGAGCACCTCGATGGCCAGCGGGTTGTGCAGCGGCGCGAGCGGCACGAGCGCACGGATCTCGTCGAGCACCGCGTCGTCCACCAGGACCGGGGTCACGAATCGCGACCCGCCATGCACCACGCGGCATCCGACCGCGTCGACCGTCTGCCGGGCGATGACCGCGGCGGCGGCCTTCCCCATACCCTCCGTCACCTCGACCACGCCCTTGGTAATCAGCTCATGGTCGTCGTAGAGCGCGAACTTCAGCGTGGAGCTGCCGGGATTGAGGGCGAGGACGTTCATGCCCTCATCCGCCGCTTCGCGGCACCTTCTCCCGCAAGCGGGAGAAGGACCTTAGATGTCCCTCTCCCGCGTGAGCGGGAGAGGGTGGCGCGAAGCGCCGGGTGAGGGTCAGTACGGCCACACCCAATCCCTCACCCGCGGAAGATCGTCGCCGTGCTCGCACACGTACTCGTGATGCTCGACCAGCATCTCGCGCATGTCCTGCTTCACGTACGCGCAGCGCGATCCGAGACCCGGCACCCGCTCGATGACGTCCATCACCAGATGGCAGCGGTCGAGATGATTGAGCACGGCCATGTCGAACGGCGTGGTGGTCGTCCCCTCCTCCTTGTAGCCGCGGACGTGCAGGTTCTCGTGATTCGCGCGGCGGTACGCGAGGCGGTGAATCAGCCACGGATAGCCGTGGAAGGCGAAGATGACCGGCTTGTCGGTGGTGAAGAGGCTGTCGAAATCGTGGTCCGACAGTCCGTGCGGATGCTCCCCCGCCGACTGCAGGGTCATCAGGTCGACGACGTTCACCACGCGGACCTTCAGGTCGGGGATGCGCTGCCGCAGGATGTCGACGGCGGCGAGGGTCTCGAGGGTGGGGATGTCGCCGGCACAGGCCATCACCACGTCCGGCTCGGCGTTCTCGTCGTTCGACGCCCACTCCCAGATGCCGATGCCCGCCGTGCAGTGCTTGATCGCCGCGTCCATGTCGAGGTACTGCAGCGCCGGCTGCTTGCCGGCGATGATCACGTTCACGTAGTTGCGGCTGCGGAGGCAGTGGTCGGCGACCGAGAGCAGCGTGTTGGCGTCCGGCGGCAGATAGACCCGAACCACCTCGGCCTTCTTGTTGACCACGTGATCGATGAAGCCGGGATCCTGGTGGCTGAAGCCGTTGTGATCCTGCCGCCAGACGTGCGATGTGAGCAGGTAATTCAGCGACGCGATCGGCCGCCGCCACGGAATGTGCCGCGTCGTCTTCAGCCACTTCGCGTGCTGGTTGAACATCGAGTCGATGATGTGGATGAAGGCCTCGTAGCAGGAGAAGAACCCGTGGCGGCCCGTGAGGAGGTAGCCCTCCAGCCATCCCTGGCACATGTGCTCGCTCAGCACTTCCATCACCCGCCCATCGCGCGCGATGTGCTCGTCGGTCGGCAGGATCTCGCCGGTGAAGACGCGATTGGTGGCCTCGAAGACCGCGGAGAGACGATTCGACTCCGTCTCGTCCGGCCCCATGAGGCGGAAGTTGTCGGGGTTCCGTTTGATGACGTCGCGGAGGAACGCGCCGAGGATGCGGGTGGCCTGACCGAAGGTCTTGGCTGGCTTCTCCACGGCGACGGCGTAGTCGCGGAAGTCGGGCATGCGGAGGTCCTTGAGCAGCAGCCCGCCGTTGGCGTGCGGGTTGGCGCCCATCCGCAGCTCGCCTTCCGGCGCGAGCGCGCGCAGATCCTCGCGGAGCGCGCCGCCGTCATCGAAGAGCTCCTCCGGCCGGTAGCTCTTCAGCCACTGCTCGAGCAGCGGGAGGTGCTCGGGCTTCTTCGCCAGCTCGCCGAACGGCACCTGATGCGAACGGAACGACCCTTCGGTCTGCTGGCCGTCGACGACCTTCGGTCCGGTCCATCCCTTCGGCGTGCGGAGCACGATCATCGGCCAGCGCGGGCGGTCCGTCGCTCCGTTGGTCCGCGCTTCGCTCTGAATCCGCGCGATCTCGTCGAAGACCGCGTCGAGCGTCGCCGCCATCGCCTGATGCATCGTCGCCGGGTCGTCGCCCTCCACGAAGTATGGCTTGTGCCCGTAGCCTTCGAAGAGATCTTCCAGCTCCTCGTGCGGGATGCGGGCGAGCACAGTGGGATTGGCGATCTTGTAGCCGTTGAGGTGAAGGATCGGCAGCACCGCACCGTCGATGGCCGGGTTGAGGAACTTGTTCGAGTGCCAGCTCGCCGCGAGCGGACCGCTCTCCGCCTCGCCGTCGCCGACCACGCAGGCGGCAACGAGGTTCGGGTTGTCGAACACCGCGCCGTACGCGTGCACCAGCGCGTAGCCGAGCTCGCCCCCCTCGTGAATCGATCCCGGCGTCTCCGGCGCGACGTGGCTCGGCACCCCGCCCGGAAACGAGAACTGTTTGAACAGCCTCCGCATCCCCTCGGCATCCTCGGTGATGTCGGGATACATCTCCGTGTACGTCCGCTCCAGATACGTGTGGGCCACCAGGCCCGGCCCGCCGTGTCCCGGCCCGGCGATGTAGAACATGTTCACGCCGCGCGCGCGGATGACGCGGTTCAGATGGACATAGATGAAGTTGAGTCCCGGCGTGGTGCCCCAGTGGCCGAGCAGCCGCGGCTTGGTGTGCTCGAGCCGGAGCGGCTCGCGCAGTAGCGGGTTGGCGAGCAGATAGATCTGCCCGACGGAGAGGTAGTTCGACGCGCGCCAGTAGGCGTCGATGCGGCGGACGTCATCGTCGGAAAGAGGTGTGTTCGTCATCGTAGTGCGATGACGATATCAATAGAGGTTGCGAGTTGCGAGGTCGGTGGGGTTGACGGTTGTCAGTTGTCAGTTGTCAGTCGGAACATGAAGTCGGCCGGGAATCGGTTGACGTTCCGTTTGACCGCCTGGATCAGGACCTTCGTCAGAACGCCGTAGAGCTCGGCGAGATCCTTATCGAGAATGACCTTCTGTCCGCGGACCAGGATGATGGCGCGGAGTACCTTTTCGTGGGCGACTCGTGCAGTTTTCTTCACACGAAAACGCTAGCAGTTTTCGGCCGAGGCAGCCGAAGTTCTACCCGTTGTGGAGCGCCTACTTTCAGGAAGTAAGCCGCCTCCCCGCGCGCGGATGGGCTATCGTCTTCCCGTCCATCTGAAGTTCAGGAGAGTGGCCATGCGTGTATTCCTTGCGCTCGTCGCAGCGCTCGTAGTGGCATCCTCGCTCGCGGCGCAGCCGGTCGAGCCCGTCAACGCCGTCTCCGCCGCTCATGTCCGGGCCACCGAGGCGCTGACGCCGCGGGGCGAGGCGGCGCCGCTGCCGGTGCAGAACTTCTCGGTCTCGCGCGGGATCGGCATCGTCGAGGACGACGGCAACTCCTACTGGCCGGGGGTTCCGTCGAACTTCACGGGGCCGGCGACGTTCCGCCTGACGCCGGCGGCGAACAACACCTTCATGGTGCAACACGTCGCGTTTCAGTTCGACGATCCGTCGACCGGAAGCCTGCTCTTCAACGGCGCGGTGCGGCCGATTCTCAACTTCCTCGACGCCAACTACATTCGCTACAACCTGCCTTCGCCGCTCAGCTTCGCCGGCAAGCAGTACACCACCCTCAGCGTCTCGACCTGGGGCGCGGTCGCCTTCGGCAACGCCGACAGCACGCAGGTCAATTACGACCCGACCGTGGTCAGCTCGATGTTTCGGGTGCCGATGGTCGCCGTCTGGTACGAGCTGTTCTACTACCCGAGCGACGCCCGCATCATCACCAAAGCCAAGCCGCAGTCGGTAGTCATCACCTGGCAGAACCTCCTCAGCCGGCACACGCTGACCCGCTGTACGTTCCAGGTGGAGCTCTTCAACAACGGCGAGATCCTGCTCTCCTACCAATCGCTTCCCGTCGATCATGGCATCGTCGGCATGAGCACCGGGACGGAGACCGCGACGCACCAGACGGCGAGCGCGATCTCGGCGACCGACCTCCCGCTGGCCATGCAGGCGGCGAGCGCGTCGCTCGACGACTACGGCGGCGTCATCGCCGGCGTGACCCTCACCCTCAAGGCAACCCCCGCCCCCACCGGCACCGAATCCTTCCGCTACTCGCTGATGATCAACGGCGTGGAGGCCATCGGCCTGCAGGTCAGCCCGAATCAGGCGCCGTACACGGTGATCTCGACGGCGAAGATTCCCGACTTCCCCGCGGCGCAGATCAACTCATGGGAGGTCAAGCAGACCGGCGAGACGCTGTCGTTCCGCTTCCCGGCCACCAGCCTGGAGCCGTATCTGAGTCCGGTGGCCACGAACACCTGGTCGATCAAGAGCACGCGCTTCGGCGGGGCAGGCTTCCTCGATCGGACGGTCACCCAGACCCTTCCGATCACCATGTCCATCCGTCATTCGCTGCTTCCGTCGCAGATCGGGCCGGCCGTCGAAGTGCCAGCCGAGGTCTTCCAATACCTGCCGGGCGTGTGGGATACGGACCGTATCCGGGAGTCGATCGCCGCGTATCTGGTCAGCCGCGGCCAGACCAACGTCGACAGCTTCCGCTTCTTCCCTACGGTCTACGACGACGGCCTGCGCCATTCCAACTATGCCGGTACGTATCCCCGGCAGAAGAGCGTCAGCGGCACAGGGACGATCCCGGCCCGGACGGAGTGCGACTGCCACTACGGCGCCGAATTCTCCGCCCTCGGCGAGTCGCTCAACGACGAAGCGATCACCCACGTGGCGCTGACACACGAGCTGGTGCACGAGTACGCGTTCTACGCCGACTACCGCGACATCGACGGGACGGTGACGGGCCTCTGGCGCGGCGCGGGCATCCCTTGCTTCGGCGGCGCGCATCCGGACAACGGCCTGGCCAATCCGAGCATGTTCCCCGACGCCGAGACGCCGGTGTCGACGATGTCGGTGATGGGCGGCAGCCTGACCGGAGTCTTCAACCTCGCCACGCCACGGTTCGGTATGAGCCGTGTCGAGATGTACTTCATGGGCCTGGCGGCGCCGGCCGAGGTCACGCCGATCACGTTCGTTCAGAGCGGCGCGACGAAGACCATCACCATCGACCAGGTGATCGCCGCGAACGGTCCGCGCACGCCCGCGTACGCCGCCGGTCAGACGCGCGTCTTCCGCGTCCCGACCTTCGTGGTCAAGCGGAAGAGCGAAGCCGTCAACGACACCCAACTGCAGCAGCTCCAGACGGTGCTGTGGAAATGGCAGAGCCGCTTCTGGCGCGAGACCGGCGGCCGCGCCCGCGCGAACCTCACGCTCGACGGAAGCTGCAGCTCCACGCTCTCCGCCACCGCGCTGAAAACCGTCGCCGCGTCGGCGACGGGAACCGTCAACGTGCTGACGGACTCCGCCTGCGCCTGGACCGCAACCACCGCCGACGCCTGGATCAGCATCACCTCCGGCGCCGGCGGCACCGGGAACGGGAACGTGGGCTACCGCCTCGCCGCGAATCCGGGCGCGAGCTCGCGCACCGGCACGATCACCATCGCCGGGCAGCCGTACACGGTGACGCAGGCAGGCGTGGGGCGGCGGAGGGCGGGGGGGCGGTAGTGGGCTTCTTCAGCGCAACGCGGCGGCTTCGATCACGGCGCGGAGCTTCCTGGCCTCGCGCAGCAGTTCGCCGACCGCGGCGGCAGCGGCCTTCTCGGCGTGCGCCGAGGCCAGTCCGCGGTCGTGGCGAGCCTCGTCGGGATCGCCCAGGCCTCCGTCCTTCTGCCGCCGCACGCCTTCGCGGACGAGGTCGCGGATCTCTTCGGCGTTGTCCACTCCGCGGAAGAACGCCACGTGCATCGGCTCGCTCATCGACTTCCCCTTGCCGTGAGGGCCCCCGGCCGAGGCGCCGCCGCCCGCGGTCTTCACCTCCACGTCCGCGATGCCGAGGAGACGCTGCAGAGGTCCCTGCCGGATGGCGATGTTCTGCACGTTCGCCAGCGTCATCGTCTTCTCGCGCACCGTGGCGATCCCTTCGCGGACGCGGATGGCCCGGTCTGAGAGCATGTACCAGCGCAGCTCATAATTGAGACGGAGCACGACCCAGGCGAAGAGCAACTGCGTCAGGTAGATCACCCAGGCGACGACTTCGAGCAGGTGCACAAAGATCACGGCGGCGCGCGGCGCGTCTTTCACAGTGATGGCCGCGGCGGCTGCGGTGAGGACCACCGGGATACCGAGGAGAATCACCTGCATGAAGGCCCACTGAACGATGCGCAGCGTCAAGTAGTTGCGGGCAGCGCGGAAGACCTTCGGCGGCGAGCCGGGCGGCGGCTCCGGCTCGTGCGGGACCCGCATGACCGCCAGGACGAGCGCACGCCAGCTCATGGCTCGCGTCTCTGGAGCAGCGGTTCAATGGCTTGGCGCACTGCCCTGAGCTCGCCGGCCACTTCCAGGAGAGCGGTCGCCAGGCCGGCGCCGTCCGCCGCCGGTTGAGCCGGAGGCGCGGCCGGCTTGACGCCGCGCATCCGCGTGTAGAGATAGTCGCGCACCATCTCGAATTCACGCAGGCCTTCGATGGTCATCTCCGCGCCGGCGCTCGCGCTGGCCGTCTGGATCTGCACGCGCCCCAGGCCCAGCCAGCGCTCGACGAAGTTGCTCGTCAGGTGGATGTCCTGGATCCGCGCGTACGTCAACGAGACCTGCCGCCGGAAGAGGATCCCCCAGCTCATCGAGATCCCCTCCTGATCAAACTCGTATTTCAAAGTGTGGTAGCGGAAGTAGAGGGGGATCAGCGGGATGAAGAAAAACGGGCCGGCGGCGAATGACAGGATGACGTAGTACTTCATCAGAACGGGCGCGGGCCGGCTGATGGCGAAGACGCGCTGCTCCGTGTCGGGGTGCACGGGCACATGATAGCGGTGCTACGACTCCGTGTTGATGTTGCGCCGCATCTGGTCGACGGAGCTGTAGCCGGCCAACAGGGCGGCCTCTTTCTTCGTCCGCCCGTTCGCCATCAGGCGCCGCGCGTGCAGCGAGCGCACTCTGCGCAGGAAAGTCGCCGGCCCCGGCTCGATCTGCTGGTGCCAGACGCGGTAGAACGAGCTGCGCGAAGGCCAGCGGTCCTCGAGCTCGCGCAGGCGCGGAACGTACGTCTGCTGCCCGACGGACTCGATCAGGCTGCGGAGCCTGCGCGGCAGCGACCTGAGACGGCAGCCTGCTTCGATGAGGGCGACGACCAGATCGGGATAGATGCTGGGATCCTCGAGGCCCTGGTTCTGCCGCCAGCGGTCGAGCTCTTCGAGGGTGCTGAAGGCGACGACGCGGCAATTGACGTCGACGCTCCGGACGATGGAGCGCCACACGTCCGCCGGACCGATTACGATCAGTTCCTTCCGCACTATTAAGGGAGTGATGGAAAACGGAATTATCCCCCCGCCACACCCGCCCGCTGCGCCGGCTCCAGCGCGCGCGCCTGCTCGGTGAGCGGCAGCGTCACTGTAAAGCGCGCTCCTTTGCCGAGGCCTTCGCTCTCGGCATTGATTACGCCGTGGTGCAGCTCGACGATGTGGCGGGCAATGGCCAGGCCGAGGCCCAGGCCGCTCCGTTTGGCGGAGGCGTCGGCCTGGCGCAGGCGGTCGAAGACAAATGGGAGGAATGTCGGGTCGATTCCCTCCCCTTCGTCTTTGACGCTGATGCGCACCTCATGGTCGACGCGCTCCAGACGGAGATCGACCTGCTTGCCGGCCGGCGTGAACTTGATGGCATTGGAGAGGATGTTGCCGATCACCTGCTGCATCCGCGCGGCGTCGGCGTCGACCAGATCGCCTTTCGCCGTCTCCACGGCCGAGGTGAGGCGCACGCCGCGCTCGGCGGCGTCGGGACGGGCGGTGGTGACGGCGGCCTCCACGACCTCGGCCAGATGCGTCGGCCGCAGATCGACCTGGAACTTGCCGAGGATGATGCGGGAGACGTCGAGCATGTCGTCGATCAGGCGCTTCTGCAATTGCGCGCTGGTTTCGATCATGTGCAACGCTTCCTGCAATTCGTCCAGCGTGTACTCGCCGGAGCGGAGGAACTGCACCCACCCGAGGATCGAGGTCATCGGCGTGCGCAGCTCGTGCGAGAGGGTGGCGAGGAAATTGTCCTTGGCGCGATTCTGGGCCTCGGCCTCGCGATAGCGCCTCTCGTTCTCCGCCGCCAGCGCCGCGGAGCGCTTCTCGGTCACGTCGCGGAAGAGGATGACTCCGCCGATCGGCCGTCCCGCCTCGTCCTGCATCGACGACGCGCCGTACTCGACCGGAAAGCTGGTGCCGTCCTCGCGGAAGAAGGATTCTTCGACGTCGCCGCGAATGAACTCGCCGTGCAGAACGCGATTGAGCCGGCAGCGCTTCACGTCGCAGGTGGCCACGCCGGGAAACGACGGATGGAGCAGCGGATGGACCTCGCGGCTAATGACTTCCTCGGCCGGACGGCCGATCGCGCGCGCCGCGGCGGGGTTGACGAAGGTGGCCGCGCCGTCGAGGTCGACGCCGAAGATCCCCTCCCCCGCCGCGTCGAGGATGAGCTGGTTCTGCTTGATCAGCCGCGCCAGGGTCAGCGCCTGCCGCTTGAACGCCTCGCGCTTGCGGAACAGCTCGACGAAGACGCTGACCTTGGCCCGGAGGACGTCGGAATTGAGCGGCTTGAAGATGTAGTCGACGGCGCCGAGCTCGTAGCCGCGGAAGACGTGCGTCTCGCTCTGGTTGATGGCGGTGAGGAAGATGATGGGGGTGTCGCGCGATTTGTCGCGCTCGCGGATAAGGGTGGCGGTCTCGAAGCCGTCGAGATCGGGCATCTGGACGTCGAGGAGGATGACGGCGAATTCATCCTGCAGGAGAGCGCGCAGGGCGGCGCGACCGGACTCGGCGCGGACGAGGTTCTCGCCCATCTCGCCGAGGATCGACTCCAGGGCCAGAAGATTGTTCGGCTGGTCGTCGACCAGCAGGATGTTCACCCGTTCGTCCGATGCTGAGCTCATTTGCCGCTCACCGCCGCTGGGCACACGTCGGCGAGAAATAACGCAATGGATTCCAGTGGCAAGATCCGATCCACGTCGACCATGGCGGCGACGGCGGCGGGCATCACCGGCGCCTCGGCGGTGGCCGGGTCCTGCACCACCACAAGACCGCCGCGCTCCTTGATCCGCTTCGCGCCGAGCGCGCCGTCCTCGTTCGATCCGGTCAGTACCACGCCGATGAGCTGCGCGCCATAGGCGTCGGCCGCCGACTCGAAGAGGACGTCGATCGACGGCCGCGAGTGCCGCACCGCCTCGTCGACGGAGAGATGCATCTCGCCGCGCTCGACCAGCAGGTGATAGTCGGCCGGCGCCAGATAGACGTGTCCCGGCTTGATCCACTGCTTGTCTTCGGCGTCCACGACGCTGAATTGCGTGTTGCGCCGGAAGTACGCCGGCAGTCCGTCATTGGAATTCTTGTGGCGATGCTGCGCGACGACGATGGGAATGCAGAAGTCTTTGGGCAGCGCGCCGATGATCGTTTGCAAGGCGTGCATGCCACCGAGGGAACAGCCGATGACGATCAGTTCGTAAGTGGTTGCGGAGTCTCGCGGTCTCGCGGTCTCGCGGTCCCGCCCCGAGACCTCGCGACCCCGAGACCTCGCAACCTCTTTCGTCATCGCACCCTCCTGTACAACCTCTCCTCCGCATCGATCTCCTCATAGTGATCGGTGACGGCGGAGTAGCGAATCGTCTCCTTCTTGCCCAGGCCGAGGATGCCGAACATCTCCATGCTGTCCAGGAAGAGGCTCTGCACGCGGTCCTGCAACGCGTTGTTGAAGTAGATCAGCACGTTGCGGCAGAAGATGACGTTGAAAACGTTGAATGAGGAGTCGGTGACCAGGTTGTGCTGGGCGAAGACGACGTTCTCGCGCAACGCAGGTCGGAAGATGGCGTAGTCGTAGCGCGCGGTGTAGTACTGGGAAAAGGTGCCGGTACCGCCTGCGGCGATGTAGTTCGAGGTGTTCTCCTGCATGGTGTTGAGCGGGAAGATGCCGTCCTTGGCGCGCTGCAACACCGCTTCGTTGATGTCGGTGGCGTAAATGCGGCAGCGATCGAGCAGTTTCTCCTCGTGCAGGAGCATGGCCATCGAATAGACCTCTTCGCCGGTCGAACAGCCGGCGTGCCAAATGCGAACGAAGGGATAGGTCCGCAGCATCGGCACGATCTTCCGCCGGAACGTCAGGTAGAAGGTCGGGTCGCGGAACATGGCTGTGGTGTTGATGGAGAGATCGAGCAGCAGCCGCTCCATGCACGCCGGATCGTGGAGGATCTTCTCCTGCAGGCCGGAGACGGTGCTCAACCCTTCGGCGTAGACGCGCTTCCAGACCCGCCGCTTGAGCGACGGCATCGAATAGTCACGGAAGTCGAACCCGTAGTGGCGGAAGATCCCCTCGGTCAGCAGTTTGATCTCCACCCACTCCAGGTCTTGTTTGCCGGAGTCGTCGGGCGCGAGGCCGGGGGCGTTCGAGGCGGACATTGACCTGAATCAGAGCAAATGGCGCACCCATCTAGAGTATCTTCAGGGCGGACTTCCGCAAAAACAGAAGGGATGCCGCCATGGCTACCAAACGGTCCGGCCTTGCCGCGATCGACTCGATCGTCGTCGTCATGCTCGAAAACCGCTCTTTCGACCACATGCTCGGCTATCTCTACGCCGCCCACGGCAACCGCTCGCCCGCCGGCCAGCTCTTCGACGGCCTGGGAGTACTGGCGGAGTATCGAACCGCTGTGCTTGCCGGTAATTCACCCGCGCAGTTTGAGTGCGACCTGCCGGAAGCGCAGCGCGACGATGTGGCTTGCCGGCTCCCCATCGTGGCGACGTTTCACCCGACCGCTGGAATGACCTAGCATGATCGTCGACAGTGCCGAAGAACGAGCATCCTCGACTTGACAGTCCTCGGTTCAAAGCGAATCCGTATCCGGTTTACGCGCGATTGCGGACCGAAGCTCCGGTCTATCGCACCAACGTCGCCTTCTGGCTCCCGGCAATCTGGATCGTTACGCGCTATGACGACGTCGTGACGATTCTCAAGGACCCGAGGTTTTCCAAGGACTACATCCGAGCGTATCCCTGGATCCCTCCTTCGATGCGGGCGATGTTCCGCCATCTCCTGTCCATCGATCCTCCCGATCACACCAGATTGCGATCACTCGTGCAGAAAGCGTTCACGCCCCGTCTGATCGAAGGGCTGCGCGCGCGCATCCAGGGCATCTGCGATGACCTCCTCGATCGCGCTGGCGATGGTGAGACGATCGAGCTCATCGAGGCCTACGCATTGCCTGTCCCACTGACGATCATCTCGGACCTGCTGGGTGTTCCGCTCAAGGATCGCCGTCGATTCGGGCCATGGACGAAGAAAGTCGCTGCGGCCAGCGCCTCCGCCTCGGTTGTCGATTTCCTGCGCGCCCTTCCCTCACTTACGAGACTGTCCCGCTATATTCGCGGACTGGTCACCCTGCGTCGCGCGTCGCCGCAGGACGATTTGATGACCGCGCTGGTTCGTGCCGAGGAGTCGGGAGACCGGCTCACGGAAGACGAGATCGTGAGTATGGTCGTCCTTCTGCTGCTCGCTGGGCATGAGACGACCGTCCATCTGATCGCCAGCGGAGCGCTGACCCTGATGCAGTATCCCGGGCAGAGGATGCGGATGCAGGAGACCCCGGAACTTCGTGCATCTGCAATCGACGAGATTCTGCGATATGCCAGCCCCGTGGAGTTTGCAACGCCGCGAATCACGCTCGAGGACGTCACGATCGGGTCTGTCACGATTCCGCGCGGCGAACTTGTCGGCGTGAGTCTGGGATCGGCAAACCACGATGAGTCGCAGTTCCCCGATCCCGAAACACTCGACATTGCCCGCGAACCCAATAGGCACGTTGCGTTTGGAATGGGATCTCACTTCTGCCTCGGTGCAGCGCTGGCCCGACTGGAGGGCGAGATCGCCCTGACCACTTTGTTTCGCCGTTTTCCAGGCCTGCATCTGGCCGTGCCGCCGGACTCGCTTCGCTGGCGCAAGAGCCTTGCGCTGCGCGGCCTCGAGGAATTGCCGGTGAAAATCGGCAGTCAGTCCTTGTAAGCAAGAAACGATGTTATCGAGCGTCGGCGGCAGCTTGGGGGAGGAGAGAACCAACCGTGAAGGTTGAATGCACAGAGTTCGAACCCTGTCAGTCGCCCCGAAGTAAGTCTGAGATTCAGCGGACTCGAAAACAGCCGGGGCCGAGACGGGCGGAGTCTCGAACTTCCGTTTGGCGTCGCGTGGCCTTGAAATAAACCAAGGCAGCAGGAGGCTGGGCCAACAAACGCACCCGGCGCGGCGACCGTGGCTGACCGGCAAGGAGTCGAACAGCGACGGCAAAGGGAAGACGATACCGGTCTCCCCCATCGCCGCCGCCGACCCCCATCCCTACTTCACGCCGGGGAGCGATCCGGGCGAAGGGTTCATGAACACGAACGCGCAGCTCTTCGGCACCACGCAGCCGAAGGCGGGGGCACAACCCACCAACGGCGGTTTCGTCACCAACTTCGACTACACCCTCGGCTGGCAGCAGAAGGACCCGAGCTGGGCCAAGCAGATCCTTCCCGGCACCACGGCGGCCAACATCATGAAGATGTACACGCCGGAGCTGCTGCCGGTGCTCTCGACGCTGGCCAGCGGCTACGCGGTCAGCGACCGCTGGTTCGCCTCCGCGCCGACCGAGACGCTACCGAACCGCGCCTTCGTGCAGATGGCGACCTCGCAGGGACATCTCGACGACGACACCAAGTCGTACACCGCGCCGAGCATCTATCCCGCGCTGACCAAGGCCAAGGCGACGTGGGCGATCTACGGCTACGACGCGCAGCCCCTCACGCGCGCCGATCTCTCGGATCTGGCCAACGCGCCGAACGCGAACTTCGGCCTCTACTCCGACTTCGCCGCCGCGGTGAAGAGCGGGAAGCTGCCGAACTACGTCTTCATGGAGCCGATGTGGTCGTCGCAGGGAAACAGCCAGCATCCGAACGACGACGTCTCCGTCGGCGAGCAGTACCTGCTGCAGGTCTACCGCACTCTCTACGGCTCACCGGTGTGGGAGACGACGCTGCTGGTGATCACCTACGACGAGCACGGCGGCTGCTACGACCACGTCGCGCCGCCGTCGAACGCCACGCCGCCCGACAACTCCGTCGGGGAGTTCGGCTTCGACTTCCACCGCTTCGGCGTGCGCGTGCCGGCCGTCTTCGTCTCGCCGTGGATCGCAGCCGGAACCGTGCTTCGCCCCACCGGCGCGGTGCCGTTCGACCACACCTCGATCCTGGCCACGGTGGAGAAGCGCTTCGGCGTGAAGCCGCTGACGGCGCGCGACGCCGCGGCGCCAGACTTCGGCGCCGTGCTCACGCTGGCTAAAGCGCGCACCGACGACCCGCTGGCCAAGGTCAAGGCGCCGCAGAGCAAGGGCGCGGCGCCCGCGGCGGCCGGCGCCCACCACCTGGCGCAGGTCTACGCGGACTCGGTGGCCCGGCTCCCCGTGCCGGACACCAAGGGCCACGTGAATCCGCAGGAGACCCCGAAGTTCGCGCACGGCAAGGACGCCATGAAATGGGCGAAGAAGCGGTACGCGGATTGGATGAAGAAAAAGTCGTAGGGGTGACCCTCACCCGCCGCTTCGCGGCACCCTCTCCCGCACGCGGGAGAGGGGAACTACAAAGCCCCTCTCCCGCGTGAGCGGGAGAGGGTGGCCCTGAGCGAAGCGAAGGGCCGGGTGAGGGTCATCGATACAGCCACACCCTGAGCAGCGACACGAGCTGCTGCGCGTCGATCGGCTTGGTGATGTAGTCGCTGGCGCCCGCTTCCATGCACTTCTCGCGATCGCCCTTCATGGCCTTGGCGGTCAGGGCGATCATCGGGAGGCTCTTGTATTCGTCCATGCCGCGGATGCGGCGCATGGCCTCGTAGCCGTCCATCTCCGGCATCATCACGTCCATCAGCACCACGTCGACGTCGGGGCTGCGGCGGAGGACGTCGATGCCCTCCGCGCCGCTCTCGGCGTACAGCACTTCCATCTTGTGCCGCTCGAGCAGCGAGGTCAGCGCATAGATGTTGCGCATGTCGTCGTCGACGATCAGCGCCTTCTTGCCCGCCAGCACGGGGTCGGACTCGTGGAGCTGCTCCAGGATCTGCCGCTTGTGCTCGGGGAGTTTCGACTCCACGCGGTGCAGGAACAGCGCGGTCTCGTCCAGCAGGCGGTCGGGCGAGTGCACGTCCTTGATGATGATGGCCTCGGCCATCCGCTTGAGCTCCGTCTCCTCCTTCTTGGTCAGCTCCCGGCCGGTGTAGACGATGATGGGGATGTCCTCGATGTGCAGCTCGTTCTTGAGGCGATTGATGAACTCGAACCCGTTCATGTCGGGGAGGCCGAGATCGAGCACGATGCAGTCGAAGCGTCGCTGGCGCAGCGTTTCCAGCGCCTCCTTCCCGCTGGCCACCGCGCTGATCTCCACATCGCCCTCGCCGGAGATCAGCGCGGTGATCGCCGTCCGCTGATCGGCGTTGTCCTCGATGACCAGTAGAGGCCACTGGAGACCTGACCCCAGGCTCTCTCATCGATGTGACCGAGGCGATGGGCCGCGATGGACTCAAGCAAGTTTCTTTACCGCTCCCGCGAGGGTTTTCATCCGTTACGCCTCGATCAATCATCCCTGCCTACTCCCGAGATCGGCCAGGAACTCTGAACCAGGCTGCACTCCCGTCACCAGAAGATGGTCACGCGCCCTGGTGCATGCGACATAGAGCAAGTGCCTCTCCGTTTGATAAACGTCTTCGAGGTCGGACTCGTCGGATACGGCCTCGATGCGCTCCTGGAGCGGAATTACTTCGTCGTCGCAGGCCATCACGGCCACGGCTCGGAACTCCAGGCCCTTCGCGAGATGCATCGTTGCGATGGACAACTGATCGTGTCGGGTCTCCATCCTGTCGTCCATGCGTAGGATGGCAACGCTGGCGCTTTTCGCTGCGGCCTCAGCTCTCGGCAGCTCGTTTTCGGAACGGACGAAGATGGCGATCTCGTGCGGATTCAGGCCGTCACCCAGGCGCTCCTCGATCCAGCGGGCAACGTGTTCTCGTTCATCCGACTCCGTCTTCGCAATCGCGATCTCAGGGGGGACGCCGTTGAAAACGGAGATCGTCCCGCTTCGCTCTTCAGTGATCCCGTCGACATCCGACAGTTCGGGACCGAGGAGGCGATCGGCGTCTCGTCGAATCTGGTGCGACGTACGGTAGTTGATGCGCAGTCGCGTCGAGCGGCCGCGAATGTCCACGCCTAGCTCCTTCCATGAGAAGGGCTGCTGAAAGATGCGCTGACCGAGATCACCGGCGAAGAAGAGGCTGTTCGGACGTCCGCCTCCGAGGGCGCCCAGGAAGCGGAGCTGCGCGACGCTGACATCCTGCGCTTCGTCGACGATCACGAAGTCGAACGTCGGCCGCGAGAGCTGAGTCGTTTTCTCGGTGAGGCGCTTGAAGACAGCGGCTTCCGTGATCAGCTTCTCCGCGTCGAGCTTCGCCTTCACCTTCTCGAAGAGGGACCAGAGCACCAGGCGAAGATTCTCGGGCAGCCGCGTCTTGCGACCGAGGCGCTTGACATCCCGATACTCTTCCCAACTGTCCAACTGCCACGCGTCGACAACGCTCGACCATTCGCTCCAGAGGAAATGCGGAGTGAACTTATGTCCCTCAACGGACTTTCCTGCTTCACGCAGAAGCTCCTGGACCCGGTGCGCGGTCGCGACGTTCGCGCGGCCGAAGTGCACCTCGTAAAGGCGCGTCCCGATCGCGCTCAGCGATTGCACTTCGAGGCGCTCAGCGATCCGCGGTTCATTTCCGATCAACAGCTTCAGCCGCGCACGAAGAGCGTTAGCGAGGGTGTCGGAGAACGTGGTCAGCAGCACTCGAGCGTCACGATCGGCGCGAGCGAGATGGACGGCTCGGTGCAGCGCAACGATCGTTTTGCCGGTGCCGGCGGAGCCGAAGACTCGTGTGGGCCCGCCGTAGTCCCTCGTCACGAGTTGCCGCTGCGCGGGATGAAGAAAGACCGTCCACTTTTCCCACGGCGCATCGAGCGCGCGCTCCAACTCCTCGACGTTGGCGATCACGCGGAATCGGCGCTGCGCGTCGGGATGCTGGAATGCGTCAACCTTCAGCGGGAATGGAGGAGGCAACGGCGGCGTCACGCCGGTGGCCAGATCGAGCAGTGCCTCGGCGGCCTCTGTCGGGAGGTGCTCCGCGACATCGAATAACGTCGCCTCGGTTGTCGCGCGGACCGTCCCCATCCACTCGACCGGGACGCCGTAGCTCAGCAGAACCCATTCGGGGAGATCCGCAAAGAGCGGTTTCAGGGGAACAACTTCCGGCGCCGCCTCGACGTAGCGTGGGATGACAATCTCCCGCACGCTCTCTCGCATCTCGACCAACTGCGCGGCACCCGTCGTCGGATGGCGTTCGATCTTGCGTCGCTCCCCCCAACGGTACGCCGCCTCGTGATGGTCGACGTAGCAAAGCATCAGACTGGTAGGGGTCCTGTGGACGATGAGCCGCACGTCGGAGTTGACGCGGACTGACCAGAAGTTCGGGTCCTTCGCCTTTGCGAGCTTGTGAAGCTGCATCCCCGGATTCGCCGGGTTCAACTGAAGATCGAAGGCCGTCGTTTTCACAGCCTTCTGCTCCTCGCCGGTCAACTTCGCGAGGCTATCCGTGAATGTATCGGCGATTCTGAACTCCACTGGCCGATTGCCCTCCCCCTGTCAGCTCGATTCGCCGCAAGCGACCTCCGGTCCTTGGAATTAGACCCTCGCAACTTCCTCGATCCAAACGACCTGACCCTTCGAGTTCGCCTTCGTGCGAATATAGTCCCACCATCTGGAGGTGAAGAACATGGGTGAGACGGCCTGCCATGAAGAGGTGAACGCCCCTTCCGCCGAGAAGAAGACTAGGGATACCGATGCCGAGGTAGCGCCCAGCCCGGCCCTAGCCAGGCTGATCGAAGAGGTGCGCAACGAGCAGATCGAAGGCCCGAACGCTTACAACCGGACGCACAACCGTCACAACCGCTCTCGGTAAGCCAGGTCCTATCCCGAGCATGGTCCAGGTCGACACAGTCCTGCTCAAGGCGGCAAGCCGCTGCAACATCAACTGCAGCTACTGCTACATCTACACCATGGGCGACAACGGCTGGTCGCGGGTGCCGAAGTTAATGTCGCGCGCGACCGTCCGAGCAACTGCAACAGCGCTCGGGAGTCTTGCAAGCGAGCAGGGCCGGCCGTTCGCCGTCGTTCTCCACGGCGGCGAGCCGCTACTTCTCGGCACCGAGAACCTCGATTACTTGATCTCGGCGTTGCGCGAATCACTCCCTGCCGAGTGTGCGATCAGTATTCAGACAAACGGGATCTTGATCAGCCGCGAGATCCTCGACTTATGCGCGCGCGGACGCGTAACGTTATCTGTGAGTCTCGACGGGCCTCGTCACGTCCATGATAGCAACCGAATAGGCTTCGCTCGTGAAGGGACCTTCGACAAGGTTATCGAAGGAATCGAGCGACTGCGAACCCACCCAGACTCCGCGTTTCTCTTCTCGGGATTGCTGGCGGTCATAGATCCGGGGTCTAGTCCCGGCGACATCTACGCCTACTTCAAGGAGCTCGGCCCGCCTAGCGTCGACTTCATCTATAGGGATGGCAACCACTCTCGGCTGCCCCCGGGCAAGGCATCGACGTCGACCACCGAATACGGCCGTTGGATGGCTACGCTTCTTGATATTTACTTGGCGGACGACGATCCGATTCGCATCCGAGTCTTGGATGACATGATCAAGCTTGTTCTCGGAGGTACCGGTTCAAAGGATGGGGTTGGACTGACCGATTACGGAGTCGTCATCATTGACACCGACGGTTCCGTGACGAAGAACGACACGCTCAAGAGCTCATTCGACGGTGCTGACAGGTTCCCCCTACCATGGTCCGTTCATACGCATAGTTTGGGCGATATTCTCCGGTCCGCCGACTTCGCCGCATATCGGGCGATGCAACGGCCCAGCAGTCCCACCTGCCTCGCCTGTCCCGAGCTAAGGGTCTGCGGCGGCGGTTTGACTCTTCAGCGCTGGCGTGACGACAACGGATACGACAACCCTTCGGTCTACTGTGAGGACCAGAAGCTGCTCATCGGGCGTATCCGTGAGACAGTGGCTTCGGTCGTCGCGAGCGCATGAGCGTGGCGCCGACGGTTCGACTCACTTCGCTTGAGGTCTCTGTCGAACCGTTTCCGTATTTCAGCTCGGTCGAGGCTTTCGGCGAGGGTGTTAGCTCGGCAATTCTCGAATGGCTAGAGGCCCGAGCGGACTGGGAACTCGTGGAGACGGAGTTTTACGAGCAGTACGAGTTTAGCCTCTCGGGCGAATCACTGCCCCCAGCCATCGAATTCCTCACGGGACGTCCGTTTCTCGAGGACCTCCGCTCGAAGGTTGAGCGCATCTTCGACGTCCGACTCGGAGATCTTACCGACTGCACTGCCCACAAGCTGCTCCCGGGCCAGCGCATCCGGATTCACAACGACTTCATCCCGGACCAGGAGACGCACCGCGTGCTTGTGCAATTGAACCGCGGGTGGCACGCCGATCAAGGAGGCTTTCTCATGTTCTTCAACACCCCAGATCCCAACGACGTTCACAGGGTGTTCTCGCCGGTTCATGACACCGTTGTCGGTTTCGCGATTTCGGAAAACTCAAACCATGCGGTCTCGACAATCCACGGCGGCGAGCGATTCACGCTCGTGTTTTCGTTCTATGGAAGAACCGGCGCCTGACGATAACCTCGTTACCCGCGTTCGTGCTGCGATGAGTGACGCAATGGCGCTGCCGTGGCTTCCGGGAGTTACGGCAGATCTCGCGAACACCGCATGGCACAACCTCGATCGGAACTGCGGTCTGACTCGAGCGTCGTACGGGACGGCAAGGCTGTTGCGCCAAGACCCTGGCGAGACCCGTCGGGTGGTGATCTCCCTCGACATTCCGTCGCCCGATGGGGATGCACGCGATACCGTTCTCGTGGAGCTGCTACCCGACGATCTAGCGCACCAATGCGCCGGGAGCGGGGTGCGGTTTTTCGGCGCTTCAGAGATCCTTAAGATGGGCGTCTCCGAGTGCCTCGAAGAAGCCATCCGGATTTTGGCGGCAGTGCCGACCGTTCTGCCAACGATTGGCTCGCTCGTAAGAGCCCTGCACCTGATCGACCCACAGGATGACGATTTCGACGTCAGCTTCAGTGATCCTGAACTTCCATTTTCCGCTTTCGTCTCGATTCCCGGACCAAGCGTACTCGCCGGCCCGCTCAGGGTCGCCGAGGCGATCCTCCACGAGGCGATGCACCTTCAGCTGACGATTGCTGAATCCGTCGTTCCTCTGGTGATGCCCAGCGAGGAAGTCTACTTCTCACCCTGGCGAGATGAGTACCGCACGGCGCAAGGAGTCCTCCACGCGCTGTACGTCTTTCGGGCGATCGACGGGTTTCTCGCTGCCTCGCGATTTGAAGGTGCAGCGCTCGGCCCGTTACGAGCGCACGCGCGTCAGCGCAGGGCGATGATCGCGGGCCAGGTAAGACAGCTGCGTGACTTCCGCGAATGTGCGGACCTCACACCGGACGGCGCGGCCTTCGTCGATCGGTTACTCAGTTCAATGCATGCTGCCTCAAAGCACGAGGCTCTCGACATAGTCTTTCGCCATTGAACTGAATTGCGCATCGGGCTTCACCGCAGCATCTATGAACTCGCGCGCCTCGGCCTGGAGCTCGGCGGCCTTGGCCCGGAGCTCGGCTCGGAAAGCGTTGGTCGGACAGTTCAGAAACACATAGGCCGTGTCGATCTGCTTGAGCAACTCGAGCCTGGCTTCTGTGAGCTCGCTTCGCCGAAGGCCTATCCCATCAATCGTCATGCGGCCTCGCGAGGTTATCCCTCTTGGGAGGTCTCTGTCGAACCGGATATGCCGGCGCGGTTCCTGCGCCACCGGGTTGACGAAGAGCGGACGCTCCTTTGTGACATCGTCGCGATGCGATCTGGCTCGCTTCTTCGGGTTCGCCAAGGGGAATAAGGTCCGCTTGTATGTGCAATTGCAAGCGCCACAGCTGAGGAGGAGGTTCTCCCAATCATAAGCGAGCCAGTAGTAGCCCGGTAATTCATCATTCTTCTGGAAATGCGTCTGTCGAACGCCGCTCCGCGGCCGAAAGTGCTCGACGTGCAAGTCAGCGCGGTACCGGAATCTATTCTCACAGTAGCAGCATTTCCAGTTATGCATCTTGATGAGGAGATCCTTAACAGCCCTCCTGTTGTAGTACTTCCGATTCGTAAAGCTCGTCTTGCCCGAGCAGTAGTCGGCCGGACAAGAGTCGTACGCGGCACAGTCGAGGAGCCTCTGCTTTTCGCCCAGGCCCTTCAAGACGGCAGGCGCCTCACCTCGTCGAATGCGGATCACGATTTGACAACCTCTTGTCTCTTGAGAAGCGCCGCCGCCTCTCGAATGAAGTCCATCGCCTTCTGGTCACTGGGATCTTGGGCCGTTGGCAACTGTGAGATCTGAACGCGGAGCTTCTTCAACGCCGCGTTCTCTGCGGGAGTCAGCGACGTCTTATCCAGCAGCTCTTCCCGTCGCGCGAAAAGGCGCTGAGTCTGCTTGTTGCGCGCACGTGGCACGCCAAAGAGCTCACTAGTGAGAATTTGATCAACCCTCCAGCTCCTCACACGATCTGGGTCGTTTACGATCTCAACGTCAGTCTCTCGTGAGCGCAGCAAAACGACGTTGGCCGTCTCCGCAACCTGCACCATTAGCGGGCTGTGCGCAGTTGCGACGAACTGCGTTGACGGGAAAACTGCACTGAGGTCGTCAATGATCCTCAGCTGCCATAACGGATGCAAATGTAGATCAATCTCGTCGATCAGCACGACGGCTGGCTCAGCGAGGGCATTAGAGCTCTTAGGGTACCGTTTCAGCAGTCGCCACGCGAGGTCCGTCGTCCAGGCGAGCGTCGTCTGGTAACCCAGACTCAAGGATGACATCGGGACGAGTCCGGTAAACGTTTTCAGATGCACGCCGCTTCGCTCGCCTTGGTCCAGGACATCGGGCGGGAAGATCTGAATGTCAGTAGGCTCGAAATGGCCCGGTAAGACCCTCGTGAGAACTTCTCTCAATCGCTTCAGATGCCTGGCTTCGGGGTTTTTCCCGCGCTTCTTCCTAGAAGCGTAGTCGAGACCGCTAAGAATCTCTTGAACGTCGTAGAGTTCTGTTAGCCCTGATAGCCGAGAGGCAATCGGGTCGTCCAAGCTGGCCGTGGCAAGATTCAGCACGCCGAGCTGGCGGTTGGCGCCGTATGCGACGACCAAGGGCTCCGAGAGTTTGGAGCTGGCGGTGGTCCCGGGTTTCGGCTTGGTATCCGACAGTCGCCTCTTCGTATCGAAGAACATTTGCACCCGAGTGCCGATCGTTTTGCCGCGGCCGCTCGAGCTTCTCGCTTTCGCAGGGAGAGGGGAGAGTGGCGTACCGACGGACAGCTTCGGTCCTAGTGCGAGCTGTCTAACGGAGCCCTCTCGCAAGAGGCTTTCCAGGACCTCGTTCTCCTCGGCAAGCAGCGCTGGGTCGTCGTCGGGCACAAGGCGCGTCCAAGCCAAGCACTGCAACAGCGTGGTCTTCCCGACCCCGTTATCACCGAGAATCAGGGTCCACCGTGCCGGCCGGCCAGTTTTCCTGTCGGTGAGATCCAACCGCTGTTGCTCGCCGAAGCAACGGACGTTCTCGATCTCAAGAGAGGTGAAGTAAACGGGGATTCTTCGTTTAGGCATTCAGGTCTCCTCGCCGGAGGTACCCACCGTCCTGGCAGCTCTGACTTGTGAATTCGCAAGCGGTTCGCGCGCACGCGCTCGTCTGACGTTGGAAACTCCGGCTACGTCGTCGGGCGTATGGTATGGCCTTGTGGAGAATGTCAAACAACAACCGGAACCGCGCCTAGTCAACACGAAACACCTTCATCACCTCATCACCGAGGTGGTTGATGACTTTCACTGCAATGCGGCCCGATGCCGGCTTCGCGAAGGGGCGGGAAGTGTCGCTGTGGAGGGTTGCCCATGCTTCTTCGTTGATCTCGGCTTTCAGCGTGGTTTTCAGGGCGCCGTAGGGGTCGTTCGCGCCGAGGAAGTAGGCGTGGCGCACGAAGAAGCTTTCTTCGTTGTAGTCGGTGTCGATGAACCAGCAGGCGATGCCTTCGGCGCCGTCGCTGCGGACTTCGCCGGTATTGGGGTGGAAGACGTCGACGCCGTTGATCTTGACCTGGATCTGGTCGCCTTCCGCTTCGAGGATGTCGATGTCGGGCTCGCCGAAGATGACGAAGAGGTTTCCCTTCCCGGTGTTCTTCAGGTCATCGGCCATGTGGAGGTCGGCGTTCATGCGCGCCTTGAGCACGGGGACGCGTCCGAGCTTGCTGAACTCCGTAGCGTGCGCCTCGAAGTTGAAAGCACAGGCGATGAGGACGTCGAAGTCGGCGTCTGCCGCTTCGCGCGCGGCGGTGACCAGATCGGGCCGGGATACGGTGCCGAACTCGGGGCCGATGAAGATCGCGGCGCGCTTCTCGGTGCCGGAACCCTCGCTTCCCTCGACATAACGACCCTCGCCACAGACGTACGTTCCGGGCCACGGAGTGAGCGAAGTGAAGACAATCTTGTCTTCTTTGTGCGCCTGCTGGACGCCCGACGTTCGGAGGTTCTCGATGATCATTGAGGGGAAGTCGCGCTTTGCTTCGTAGCCGGTTCTGCGGTCGGCGATGCTGTCGATCAGCTCGTCGTTCTCGTCGACCCCGAGGACGCGGTGGGGCGAGAGGCTCTCGACGGTAAACGGGCCGGCGACGCGAACCTTCTTGTTGTCCGGGTACGGCTTGTCGTAGAGGTACTCGAACTCGGCCTTCGCGGCGATCGATGCGTCGATCTCCTTCTGGCGTCCGATGCGCGCCTCCCACCATTCCGCGTGAAGTTTCTTCGCTGCGTCAGGCCATTTCGCGTCGGCGTCACGCGGGATCTCCCACTCCTCCCATTGCTTCTTCAACGCGGCGTTGAGCTTCTCGCGCAGGGGCTCGAGCGTCTTCTGGCAGTTCTCCCAGATGACGTCGATCTCGGTGTTGTTCGCTATCGACTTCAGCGTGATGTGTGGGACGCGCTCGTAGACGAAGCCCTGACGGATGTTGCCGCTCACTGGCTGCGAAGACGGGGCCGCGCGCCTGATCTCCCCTTCCTTGACCTGTCCATCGCGCGAGTCGGCGAGTAGGTAGTACGCGTACCGCGCGCCCATGATGCGGGCGCGTGCGAGTGCCAGCGCGACTCGAGAGGTATCGATTGTGATCCATCGGCGTCCCCATTGTTCGGCGACGGTGGCTGTAGTACCTGACCCGCACGTAGGGTCGAGCACAAGATCGCCCGGATCTGTGACCATCAAGAGGCAGCGTTGCACGACAAACGGTGAGGTCTGCACGACATAGACCTTCTGATCCGCGAATCCGCTGATGCCAACGTCTTCCCATAGGTGATTGACTTCGTAAACAGAGTAATCAACTAGCTTACGGATATACCGGAGAGTATTTCCAATGGACGTGACACGGCCTGACTTCGCGAGCCGAACGAGATTGTCCGGAGAGGGCTTGAACCCTCCTTTGAATGTTCGACCTTGAAACATGAACTCGTAGACTTGGTTCCCTTGAGAAGTAAGGTCAGCGTGTGCACAAAGTCTTTCGGCCACATCCTCGTTGAGTGATCCTTTAATCTCAGTTAGAGAACTGTCGTCGGCTATCAAGTACCGGTATTGAGTTGCGCCGACATCGCCCGGCTGCTTTTCTCGAAAGGCACGACGAAACTTTGCTTCGTTACGGCTTTTCGCGTACCACAGCAGATGATCACCGATAGTCGGAATGAAGTTGGCCGTCAGGCCGCCGGTCTTTCGGAAAAGAATCGAGGATATGAAGTTTGCTTCACCAAAGACTTCGTCGAGAAGCGATCGCAATCTGTGTACATTTTCATCGCCGATCTGCAGGAAGATCGAACCAGAGTCCGTCAATAGGTCGCGCGCGACTGTCAGACGATCGCGGAGGTACGTGAGGTAACTGTGGATCCCGTCGCGCCACGTATCCCGAAAGGCCTTCACCTGTTCCGGCTCGCGGGTAATGTGATCCGACTTACCGTCCTTGACGTCTCGGTTTTCGGTCGACCACTGAAAATTCGAGTTGAACTTGATCCCGTACGGTGGGTCGATGTAGATGCACTGCACCTTCCCTCGCAGTCCCTCGCGCTCGGCGAGGCTGGCCATCACCTGGAGTGAGTCGCCGAGGATCATCCGGTTCGACCAGTTCTGATCGTGCTGGTAGAACTCGGTCTTCGCCTCCGGGCTGGGCAAGCCGTTGAAGTCCGCGAAGAGGTCGGTCTGCGCGCCGATGGCCTCGGCGACGCTCTCTTTGCTGCGCCGCACGAGATCATCGATCAGAACCTTGGGCTGGACCTTCTCCTGGATGTAGAGCGGCGGCGCCGGGACGACGAGGTCGGACCAGTCCTGCTCGTCCTTTCCGCGCCAGACGAGCTGCGGATCGAGATCGCGGTTGCGACGCTCGTACGCAACCTGAATCGGAGTCTGGTTCTCTTTCTCGATCAGCGACTGATACTCGGCCGTCGGGATGTTCTTCCGCGAAGCCTCGTCGTGCTTCAGCGTTTCGACCTTCTTCAGCGTGGGCGGCTTCTTCTGCTTCGCCATCAGGCGGGGATTCCTTCGGCTTTCGAGTCTGGAGTATGCCTGGGGATGCCGGGTGTGATCACGCGTTCGATCAACTTGTTGAAGTGCGATTCGACATGAGACTCGAAGCCGGATGCGATCTCGTAGACATCCGCGAGCTCGGCGAATGCCCATCGCCCGTAGCCGCCGAGGTTATTGACGCCGGGCACCCAGTACGTCTCCATCGTCGACTTCTTGTCTTTCGCATCCTCACCCCGGTAGCCCTTGATCTCCACGACGAGATGCAGCGGGTCGTCGTCTCCATGACCGTCATCGACGATCACGATGAAGTCCGGCCGATACCTCCGAGCCTCGGAGCCGTAGCGGTACGGCACCTCGAACCCGAGGCTGTGGTTCTTCACGTAGGCGCGCACACGGGGATGCGACTCGACGACCCGGCAGAGCTCTCCCTCCCAGTCGCTGTCGAGGATGCACCAGTTGACGTGACACTTCTGGGGGCTGGTCTGCCAGCGATCCTGCTTCGACGTGTTGAAGTTCACGTGCCTCGTTGAACCCGTGGGATTGTAAGGATCGAGAACCGCCCTGATCGGGCGCTCGTGCTCATGCTTGCGCGTGATCGCCGCCGTGATCCGCTCGCAGGCCATGTCAGCCAGCGTGAGGTACATGAGCTGCGCGGGAAACGTTTGCCCCTTGCAGACGAGATGGTTGTCGAGCCAGTGACGCGTGATCCGTTTGAGCTGACCGAAGAGATGGAGCTCCGGTTCGTCGCCCGGGTCACGCCACTTCGTGTAGAGGAGCCGTTTAGTGAGGTTCATTAGCAGCGTCGACTGCCGCAAGTCGCCGGTATGCACGAGCGTCAGATCGACGCCTTCGCCGATGATGCCTTCGTTCCTGGTGACCGAGGGCCCGACGAGATCCGGCGTGAGCACGAGCGTCGAGTCGTCGTTGAACTCGGCTTCCAGCCGCTCCTCGGGAAGCTCGACGCGATAGCCTTCGACGCGCGGGAAACGGATCTCGCATGCGTCTCGCTCCGGCGAGATGGCCCGGACATGAATCGTCTCGCGCGGTTTCTGCGGCGGCGCGACGACGGGTTTTGCGGTGAAGTCGAATGGAATGCCGAGGATGTCGGCGTATTCGACGTTGAAGAGACCTTCCTCATTGAGCTCGTACGATTGCCGGCGCAGCGCGCGACCGATCACCTGTTCGCAGAGAAGTTGAGTACCGAACGCACGCACGCCAAGCACGTGCGTGACGGTGTTCGCATCCCAGCCCTCGGTGAGCATCGAGACGGACACCACACATCGGATGGCCCCGCCGAGTCTGTCCTTCTTGCCAACGGTGTTCATGACCTCGCGCAAGAGCTCCTCGTCCGAGATGTCCTCCGTCCGAACGACTCCACCTTCGCGATCGCCTTTCTCCCGGCGGAAGCGCTCGATCTCGACGGCGGCCATGGCGTGGAAGTTGTCATCGAGACGTTCGCCCGACTCGAGTTGCTCGCTGTCGATCAGAAGCGTACGCGGCTTGCCGAGCTGGTTCCCATGCTCGTCGAAGTTGCAGAAGAGCGGGAGCCGGCCATCAACCTGATTCGATGTCCCGTCCTCGTTCTCTCGGATGAAACCGGAGATGTAGTCGTAGACGATCTTCGAGGTCGAGGTGTTGTTGCAGACGACGATGAAGCATGGAGGCACGGTGATCCCCGCGGTCTTCCACAGCTCGTACGTCTTTTCGTAGTGACCGTAGAGCGCTTCGAGCGCCGTCTGTAACTCGACGGGAATGCTGAGTGGGTCGAGGTTTGCGGCTTTGCTACGGCGTTTCTTCGGCATCTTGCTGCCGATGTGGTCCCACAGATTGCGGAACTTCGGCATCTCGTTGCCGGGGATGTTGTCCGCAACCGGCACCCGAGGAAGCTTGACGATGCCGCACTCGATGGCGTCCATCAGTGAGAAGTCGCTCATCGTCCAGGGGAACAGCGTCCCCTCGGCGTAACCGGAACCGCGAAGGAAGAACGGCGTGGCGGAGAGGTCGATGACCGGCAGAAGCCCGATCTTTCTCCTGACTGCTTCGAGTCCGGAGATCCAGAGCCGCGCAGCCTCGAGATTCTTTTCGGCTTCCTGCTTTTCCTCGCCCTTCAGCTCCCCCTCGGCACTTTCGTCCGGCGGCTTCTCCCGATAACAGTGGTGAGCCTCGTCGTTGATGGCCATGACGTTCTTCAGGCCCATGAGATCAGGCATGACCCGCTGGAGCATCTGACCGTCGGTCTCGAGCGTCTGAAGCTCAGGCCCTCCACGCCCCTGAAGGAGCTGTCGGCCGCCCTTCGAAAGGTCGAGGGTCTCCTTCAGCTTGAATGCGTGGAAGTTCGTGATAACGATCTTCGCGCGATCGAGATCGGCGAGCATGTCGGCAGGGACGATCTCGCGACTGCGGTAGTAACTGTCGGGGTCGTGCGGCTGCAGGACGCGCAGGCGGTCGCGAATGGTCAGCCCCGGTGCGACGATCAGGAACCCGCGCGCGAACTTGGTGCTGTTCGGCCGCCGGATCGCGTTGATCGTCTGCCAGGCGATCAGCATCGCCATCACGGTGGTCTTGCCT
This sequence comes from Candidatus Gilichinskyi gelida, assembly GCA_038040385.1. GTDB lineage: Bacteria > Acidobacteriota > Thermoanaerobaculia > Gp7-AA8 > Gp7-AA8 > Gilichinskyi > Gilichinskyi gelida. The sequence continues at coordinate 49,718 of JBBPII010000001.1, read as the reverse complement.
GCTCCGGTCGCGAGCTTCAGGGCCAAGCGCGACAGGCCTGGATTGGCCGCTTCTCTTGCCGCGTCGAGGTAGTCGAGAAATTTGCGACCCTCTTTGCCGAGCTTCGGTGCGACCTCGGTCAACCAGATCGCCGTCTCAACTGCCTCCACCTGGCAGAAGAACGGCCGAATGTCGCCGAACTTGTGGTGCCGCCAGTGCTGAAGGAGCCTCGCTGTCTCCGGCGTGACGTTCCACTGGTTCGGACTCGGCAGACTTCGCCATCGTTCCACGTGGACCCGAAGCTCGTTGATGATCGCGGACGTCGCCTCGTACTGCTGCTGCTCAGTGGAGAGTCCCTTTCCTTCGTCAAAGACGAGATCTCTCTGCTCCTTTTTCTGTTTCTTCGCCCTCGGGATGGGCGTGATGAAGTCGGCGCGCCGGCGCTTCTCGATGATGTGATTGGTTGGCTGACGATTCTCGTCGAGCTCCCAGTGTTTGGCCGGGTATTCGTAGGGCGAGTTGAGGATCGGCTTTTCGAAGAAGGTGTCGGTCACGCGACGCGTCTCCGAGAGCGACGAAGCCGGCGGCTCCGATTCCCCTTCGCCGCGTTGCACGACTGGAAGAAGATCGCGGCATTGAGAAGCTCTGTCCGACCGCCTTTTGAGTAAGGTTTGATGTGATCCGCTGTGAAGTCATCCAATCCGCGAGCTCGGCGGCATGGCCGGCAACTCCTTGACTCCGCCGTTTTCCAAAGGATTCGTCTTTGCTCAGGTGTGAAGAGTCGTTTGCCGTCCATCCTTTCGAAGATTGGCTCGATGACGCTCTGCGGTTTAGCTTGATACCGAAGCTCTGCCATCTGCTCTCAAACCCCCATGCGGACGCCGTTGACAACGGTCCGAGGACCCAGATTTCTTCGGCTGAAGGACGGCCCTCGTAGGTTAGCACCGACCTCCGCTCAATGTGGAGTGACGGCAACAGGCCAAGAGCCACCCTCACATCGCCTCGCGCGCGGCCGTCCCGACCGCCGTTGTCATTTCCGTGAGCGCGGTTTTTTCCTGTCGAAGACTTCGACGAGGTCGCCTACACGACATTCGAGAGCATCAGCGAACCGGAGAATCATCGCAAGACCAGGGAGCATGACGCCTCGCTCTACATTGCTGATGAACGGAACGTTCGAGCCGCAGCGCTCGGCGAGCTGTGGTTGCGTGAGGCCGCGAGCGAGACGCAACTCCCGAAGATGCGCGCCGAACGTCTCGCCTGCTTTCGTTGTCTTCGCGGCCACTCGACACCTTGACAACCGTCGGTCGTCGACTTATCTTTTCATTTAAGTTCAGTCAGACCGAGTGAGAGGAAAAACATGGACGATCCTACCCCCGCCCGCATCCGCCGCATCTTCCTCACCGCCCGCCCTCACGCCGCCCTTCTGACTGCGGCGGACCTGCTCGGAATGCCGCTGAAGGTGCTGAAGCGCGAGATTGCGGATGGGGCGATTGTAGCGGTTTCGACCGGCGTCGGGCTGCGCGTGGCGCGCGCGGAGCTGATCGCGGCGGCGATGCGGATGTGGCGGCAGGATCAGATCGAGGATGCGCTTGGCGATGATGCGAGCCGGGTGCTGCCGGAGGCGATTCGGCTCGTCGAGTTGCGGGCGCGCGTGCCGCGGTATCAGCGGGAGATGCTGCACGTGCTCGCGCGGCGGCATAGCACGACGGTCGACGATGTGCTGGCGCGCGAGCTGGAGGACGTCGCCTGCGCGCATGCCGAGGAGCTGGCGGCGGTGATCCCGGGATTCGAGGCGGCGCTGGCGTGGCCGGCGTGACTTCAGGCTTATCCCGAGCGAAGCGAGGGATCTGGCGCCCACTTGTATCGGCTACCCTTCGTGGGCTCCAGATCCTTCGCCGTCGGAGCCCGCCCTGAGGAGCGACAGCGACGAAGGGCGGCTCAGGATGACACTTGCGCCATAAAGTGATTCCTACCGATACAGCCACACCCTGAGCAGCGACACCAGCTGCTGCGCGTCGATCGGCTTGGTGATGTAGTCGCTGGCGCCCGCTTCCATGCACTTCTCGCGATCGCCCTTCATGGCCTTGGCGGTCAGGGCGATCATCGGGAGGCTCTTGTATTCGTCCATGCCGCGGATGCGGCGCATGGCCTCGTAGCCGTCCATCTCCGGCATCATCACGTCCATCAGCACCACGTCGACGTCGGGGCTGCGGCGGAGGACGTCGATGCCCTCCGCGCCGCTCTCGGCGTACAGCACTTCCATCTTGTGCCGCTCGAGCAGCGAGGTCAGCGCATAGATGTTGCGCATGTCGTCGTCGACGATCAGCGCCTTCTTGCCCGCCAGCACGGGGTCGGACTCGTGGAGCTGCTCCAGGATCTGCCGCTTGTGCTCGGGGAGTTTCGACTCCACGCGGTGCAGGAACAGCGCGGTCTCGTCCAGCAGGCGGTCGGGCGAGTGCACGTCCTTGATGATGATGGCCTCGGCCATCCGCTTGAGCTCCGTCTCCTCCTTCTTGGTCAGCTCCCGGCCGGTGTAGACGATGATGGGGATGTCCTCGATGTGCAGCTCGTTCTTGAGGCGGTTGATGAACTCGAAGCCGTTCATGTCGGGGAGGCCGAGATCGAGCACGATGCAGTCGAAGCGGCGCTGGCGCAGCGTTTCCAGCGCCTCTTTCCCGCTGGACACCGCGCTGATCTCCACGTCGCCCTCGCCGCCGATCAGCTCGGCCATCGCCCCACGCTGATCGGCGTTGTCCTCGATGATCAGCAATGACTTGTTCTGCCGCTCGACGAACCCCTTGATCTTGGCGAAGGCCTCGTCGAGCCCTTCCTTGGTCACCGGCTTCTGCACCTGCGCGAATGCGCCGAGCTTGAGGCCGCGGCCGCTCTCCTCGTCGGCGGAGATGATGTGCACCGGGATGTGGCGGGTGGCCTTGTCGTGCTTGAGGCGATCGAGGACCGTCCACCCTTCCATGTCGGGGAGGTTGATGTCGAGGGTGATGGCGTCGGGCTGGTAGCGCTGCGCGAGAGTCAGCGCCGTCTCGCCGCGGGTGGCCACGATGCCCTTGAAGCCCTTCCCGTGCGCGACGTCGAGAAGGATGCCGGCGTAGGCGACGTCGTCTTCGACGATGAGCAGGACGCGGTCGCCCGGCGCCACGTCGTCGCGGTCGTCGTCGATGGCCTGCTCCTCGACGCGGACGCCAATGTGGGTCGGGTTCTCAACCCGACCGGACGGGCTGAGAGCCCGTCCCACATCGCTCGGCGCAGGTTTCTCCAGCGTCTTCTCCTCATCCTGCCGGCGCGGCGGGGCGACGTAGGTCTGCGGCAGGTAAAGGGTGAACGTCGACCCGATGCCCGCCTCGCTCGACACCTTGATCTCGCCGCCGAGGAGGCGGGCGATCTCGCGGCTGATGGAGAGGCCGAGGCCGGTGCCGCCGAATTTGCGCGTGGTCGACGCGTCGGCCTGCTGGAACGCCTCGAAGATGATCCGCTGCTTCTCCTCGGGGATGCCGATGCCGGTGTCGATGACGCTGAAGGCGATCACGCTCGAGGCGCGGTCGAGGGTCTCGTGGCCCGGCGTCCAGCCGCCCGCGACCGCTTCGGCGCGCAACGTGACGCCGCCCCGCTCGGTGAACTTGAATGCGTTGCCGAGGAGGTTCTTCAACACCTGTTGCAGCCGGGTGACGTCGGTGTGGATCGAGCGCGGGAGGCTCTGCGAGAGATCGACGTCGAACGTGATGCTCTTGTCCGCCGCCACCTGGCCGAACGTCTTCTGCATCGCCTGGGAGACCTCGCTGAACGGCACGTCGTCGAGGGAGATGGTCATCATCCCCGACTCGATCTTGGAGAGATCGAGAATGTCGTTGATGAGCGTCAGCAGGTCCTGCCCCGAGGCGTGGATGGTCTTGGCGAAGTCGACCTGCTTCGACGAGAGGTTGTCTTCCGAATTGTCGGCCAGCAGTTTGGCCAGGATCAGCAGCGAGTTGAGCGGCGTGCGCAGCTCGTGCGACATGTTCGCCAGGAACTCGCTCTTGTATTTCGAAGTCAGGGAGAGCTGCCGCGCCTTCTCCTCCAGCGCGCGCTTGGCGTTCTCCACTTCCATGTTCTTCCGCTCGACCTCTTCGTTCTGCGTCTGCAGCAGGCGCGCTTTCTCTTCCAGCTCTTCGTTGGTCTGCTGCAGCTCCTCCTGCTGGGTCTTGAGCAGCTCCTCCGAGGCCTGCAGCGACTTCGCCTGCTGCTCGAGCCGCTTGTTGGTCTCGGTCAGCTCCTCCTGCTGCGTCTGCAGCTCTTCGGCGAGCGACTGCGACTGCGCCAGCAGCTCCTCGGTGCGCATGTTGGCCTGGATGGTATTGAGCACCACGCCGATGGACTCGGTGAGCTGGTCGAGCAGCGAGAGGTAGGTGTCGCTGAACGAGGTGAACGACGCCAGCTCCATCACCGCCAGCACCTGTCCCTCGAAGACGATCGGCAGCACCACGATCTGCATCGGCTTCGCTTCGCCGAGGGCGGAGTTGATGGTGATGTAGTCGCCTGGGGCGTTCTGCAGCAGGATGCGCTGCTTCTCGAATGCGGCCTGGCCGACCAGCCCCTCGCCGATGTGGAACTCCTTGTTGAGGTGCTTCCGCTCGCGGAACGCGTACGTCGCCGCGAGGCGGAGGATGGGCTCCGCCTGCGGGTTGTTGCCGTTGTCCAGGACGTAGAAGACGCCGTGCTTGGCGCCGACCACCGGGGCCAGCTCGCTGAGAATGGCCTGCGAGACGGTGGTGATGTTCTTCTGCCCCTGCATCATGCGGGTGAACTTCGCCAGATTCGTCTTCAGCCAGTCCTGCTCGTTGTTGCGGAGGGTGGTGTCGCGCAGCGAGCCGATCATCTCGTTGACGTTGTCCTTGAGCGCGGCGACCTCGCCTTGGGCCTCGACGGCGATGGAGCGCGTCAGGTCGCCCTTGGTCACCGCGGTGGCCACGTCGGCGATGGCCCGCACCTGCGAGGTGAGGTTGGCGGCCAGCTCGTTGACGTTGTCGGTTAGATTGCGCCACGTGCCCGAGGCTCCCGGCACGTTCGCGCGTCCGCCGAGCTTCCCTTCCACGCCCACCTCACGGGCCACCGTGGTGACCTGATCGGCGAAGGTGGCGAGGGTGTCGATCATGTTGTTGATGGTGTCGCCCAGCTCGGCGATCTCGCCGCGGGCCTCGACGGTCAGCTTCTGCCGCAGCACGCCGTTGGCCACCGCGGTCACGACCTTGGCGATGCCGCGGACCTGGTTCGTCAGGTTGGCGGCCATCATGTTCACGTTGTCGGTGAGGTCCTTCCACGTGCCGGCCACGCCCTTGACCTGCGCCTGGCCACCGAGCTTCCCTTCCGTGCCCACTTCGCGCGCCACGCGGGTGACTTCCGCGGCGAACGAGTTGAGCTGATCGACCATGGTGTTGATGGTGTTCTTCAGCTCCAGGATCTCGCCCTTGACCTCGACGGTGATCGTCTTCGACAGATCGCCCATGGCCACTGCGGTCGTCACCTGGGCGATGTTGCGCACCTGATTGGTCAGGTTCGAGGCCATGAAGTTGACGTTGTCGGTGAGGTCCTTCCACGTGCCGGCCACGCCGCGCACCTGCGCCTGGCCGCCCAACTTCCCTTCCGTGCCCACTTCGCGCGCCACGCGGGTGACCTCCGCGGCGAACGAGTTGAGCTGGTCGACCATGGTGTTGATGGTGTTCTTCAGCTCCAGGATCTCGCCGCGCACGTCGACGGTGATTTTCTTCGACAGGTCGCCCATGGCCACGGCGGTGGTCACGTCGGCGATGTTGCGCACCTGCGCGGTGAGGTTCGAGGCCATGGAGTTGACCGAATCGGTGAGGTCCTTCCACGTCCCGGCCACGCCCTTCACCTGCGCCTGGCCGCCGAGCTTGCCTTCCGTGCCGACCTCGCGCGCCACGCGGGTGACCTCGGCGGCGAACGAGTTGAGCTGATCGACCATGGTGTTGATGGTGTCCTTCAGCTCGCGCACCTCGCCGCGCACGTCGACGGTGATCTTCTTCGACAAGTCGCCCATGGCCACCGCGGTCGTCACCTGGGCGATGTTGCGCACCTGATCGGTGAGATTCGAGGCCATCGAGTTGACCGAGTCCGTCAAGTCTTTCCACGTCCCGGAGACTCCGCGGACGTCCGCCTGCCCGCCGAGCTTCCCGTCCGTGCCCACCTCGCGCGCCACGCGCGTCACTTCCGCCGCGAACGAGCGGAGCTGGTCCACCATGGTGTTGATGGTGTTTTTCTGCTCCAGGATCTCGCCGCGCACGTCGACGGTGATCTTCTTGGTCAGATCGCCGAGGGCCACGGCGGTGGTTACCTCGGCGATGTTGCGAACCTGCGAGGTGAGGTTCGACGCCATGTAGTTGACCGAGTCGGTCAGGTCCTTCCACGTCCCCGCCACGCCCTTCACTTCGGCCTGCCCGCCGAGCTTCCCTTCCGTGCCCACCTCGCGCGCCACGCGGGTGACCTCGGCAGCGAATGAGTTGAGCTGGTCGACCATGGTGTTGATGGTGTTCTTCAGCTCCAGGATCTCGCCCTTGACCTCCACGGTGATCTTCTTCGACAGGTCGCCGAGCGCCACGGCCGTGGTCACCTCGGCGATGTTGCGAACCTGCCCCGTCAGATTCGAGGCCATGTAGTTGACCGAGTCGGTGAGGTCCTTCCACGTCCCCGCCACGCCCTTCACTTCCGCCTGCCCGCCCAGCATCCCCTCGGTGCCCACTTCGCGCGCCACGCGCGTGACTTCCGAGGCGAAGCCGCTGAGCTGATCGACCATGGTGTTGATGGTGTTCTTCAGCTCCAGGATCTCGCCCTTGACCTCCACGGTGATCTTCTTCGACAGATCGCCCATGGCCACCGCGGTGGTGACGTCCGCGATGGCGCGCACCTGTCCAGTGAGGTTCGACGCCATGGAGTTGACCGAGTCGGTGAGGTCCTTCCATGTGCCGGCCACGCCTCTCACATCAGCCTGGCCGCCAAGCTTTCCGTCCGTGCCGACTTCGCGCGCCACGCGCGTGACCTCGGCGGCGAACGACCGGAGTTGATCGACCATGGTGTTGATGGTGCTCTTCAGCTCCAGGATCTCGCCGAGCGCCTCGGCGGTGATCTTCTTCGAGAGATCGCCCATGGCCACCGCGGTGGTCACCTCGGCGATGTTGCGCACCTGGCCCGTGAGGTTCGAGGCCATGGCGTTGACCGAGTCGGTCAGGTCCTTCCACGTCCCGGCGACGCCCGGCACCTCCGCCTGCCCTCCCAACCGCCCTTCCGTGCCCACTTCGCGCGCCACGCGGGTCACCTCGGCCGCAAACGAGTTGAGCTGATCGACCATGGTGTTGATGGTGTTCTTCAGCTCCGCGACCTCGCCTCGGACGTCGGCGGTGATCTTCTTCGACAGGTCGCCGTTCGCAACGGCAGTCGTCACTTCGGCGATATTGCGCACTTGTCCGGTGAGGTTCGAGGCCATGGAGTTGACCGAGTCGGTCAAGTCCTTCCAGGTGCCGGAGACCCCGCGGACGTCCGCCTGCCCGCCGAGCTTCCCTTCCGTGCCCACCTCGCGCGCCACGCGCGTGACCTCCGAAGCGAACGCCCGGAGCTGGTCCACCATGGTGTTGATGGTGCTCTTCAGCTCCAGGATCTCGCCCAGCGCCTCGGCGGTGATCTTCTTCGACAGATCGCCCATGGCCACCGCGGTGGTCACCTCGGCGATGTTGCGAACCTGCCCGGTGAGATTCGACGCCATGGCGTTGACGGAGTCGGTGAGGTCCTTCCAGGTGCCGGCGACGCCCGGCACTTCCGCCTGCCCGCCCAGCCGTCCCTCGGTGCCGACTTCGCGCGCCACGCGCGTGACTTCCGAGGCGAACGAGCGGAGCTGATCGACCATGGTGTTGATCGTTTCCTTCAACTCCAGGATCTCGCCGAGCGCCTCGGCGCTGATCTTCTTCGACAGGTCGCCCATGGCCACCGCGGTGGTCACTTCGGCGATGTTGCGCACCTGCGAGGTCAGATTCGCCGCCATGTAGTTCACGGAATCCGTCAAGTCTTTCCACGTGCCGGAGACACCCTTGACATCGGCCTGCCCGCCAAGCTTGCCCTCGGTGCCCACCTCGCGCGCCACGCGCGTGACTTCCGAGGCGAAGGAGCGGAGCTGATCGACCATGGTGTTGATCGTTTCCTTCAGCTCCAGAATCTCGCCGCGCGCGTCGACGGTGATCTGCTTCGAGAGGTCGCCGTTGGCGACGGCGGTGGTGACGCCGGCGATGTTGCGGACTTGATTCGTCAGATTCGCCGCCATGTAGTTGACCGAGTCGGTCAAGTCGCGCCATGTGCCGCTGACGCCCTGCACGTCGGCCTGCCCGCCGAGCTTCCCTTCGCTGCCCACTTCGCGCGCAACTCGTGTGACTTCAGAGGCAAAGGAGCGGAGCTGATCGACCATGGTGTTCATGGTGTTCTTGAACTCCAGGATTTCGCCGCGCACTTCGACGGTGATCTTCTTGGAGAGGTCGCCGGTGGCCACCGCGGTGGTCACCTCGGCGATGTTGCGCACTTGCGCGGTGAGGTTGCCGGCCATGGAGTTGACCGACTCGGTGAGGTCCTTCCACGTTCCGGAGACGCCCTTGACGTCCGCCTGCCCGCCGAGTTTTCCTTCCGTGCCGACCTCGCGGGCCACGCGCGTGACTTCCGAGGCGAAGGAGGCGAGCTGGTCGACCATGGTGTTCACGGTCTTCGCCGTGCGGAGGAACTCTCCACGGAGTGGACGCCCGTCGAACTCCGTGGCCATGGCCCGCGTCAGGTCGCCCTTGGCCACCGCGCCGATGACGCGGGAGATCTCGTTGGTCGGCTGTACCAGGTCGCCGATGAGGGAGTTGACCGACTCGGCGACGACCATCCACTGTCCGCCCGCCGCCGGCACCTGCGCGCGCGAATTGAGTTTCCCCTCTTTCCCGACCACGGTGGCGATCCGGTCGATCTCCTGCGTGGAGCGCTCACTGAGCTCCAGGATGTCGTTGAGGGTATCGGCGATTTTGCCGTGAGTGCCGGTGAACTCCACCGGCATGCGGACTTTGAAGTCGCCTTTTTTCATGGAGGTAAGGGTGCGCAGCAGAAGGCGCTCGAAATCACGCGGCGTCAATTCGGACGCTTTGTCGATACCAATGTCGGTCGTCATGGGAGGGTCTCCTCGTCGTCTCGTGTCGGGTGAAGCGGCTGGGGCCGACGATGCGAAAAGAATGCCGCGCTCAGCGGTGGGGGGTGTCATTCCGAGCCGCGAAGCAGGCGAGGAATCCCCCGCAAGTGTGCGCAACGCTCACAGGCGCGGGGGATCCCTCGCTGTGCTCGGGATGACACGGCACGGCGCTACGGCACGTACGGATCGCGCTCGTAGATCTGCGGGACGCCGTTGCGGAGCGGAGGGCGGACGAACACGAGCCGGTCTACGTCTTTGCAGCGAACGGTCCAGAGACTGCGATCGGCGTAGCGGCGCAGGAGCTCGTCGTTGTCGCCGAGGTCGTGAGCCCAGATGATCCGCTGGCGGTCGATCGCCGCACCGTTGCGAAGAAGGCCGAAGCAGTTGTCGGGAACGAGAACGAGGTGAGGGCCGGGCCGGGCCTCGAGCGACTGGATCATCCGCGTCCGCACGCCGACTCCGAACGGCTGCCACAAGGCGATGGTGGCGGCGGAGACGCCGAGCATCGAGAGGAACGCGCCGCGGGCGAGCCACTCCCCGGAGGGACGCCACGCGTCGAGCCGAGCGAATCCGATTCCGAGGGCCACGGCGAACGCCCCCGCCGCGGGGGCGGCGTAATGCGTTTGCGTGAACCAGGTAATCGCCAGCAGCGACGCGAGCGCCGCCGCCAGGACCACGGCGATCGCCGTCGCGGCACGGTCGCGCAACGCGGCGAAAAAAAAGGCACCCAACGGAATGAGCTCGAGCAGCCAGAGAGACGCCACCGCGCGGCGAGCGCTGGTTTGCTCGTTCTCGGGCGCCGGGATCGCGGCGCGGAGCAGGGCGAGCGTCTCCGCATACACAGTCCTCGGAAATTCGCGCGGCTGGCGATTTCGCAGGTAGTAGTTGCGGAACTGGCGGTAGAGCCGCGCGAACTCCTCGTGGTCGTAGCTCGGCATCGCGCCGGCGCGCTGCCAGATGAAGTTCGGCGCGGAGAGATAGCGGTCGTTGTACGCCACGTACGCCGGTTTCAGGGCGTGGCCGGTGACGCTGTGATTCACAACCATCAGCGCGGCGGTGCCCGCCGCGACGACCAGCAGCGCCGCGGCGGCAGGTCTGAGGAGGGGCCGCCAGCGCGCCGAGGCGATAACCACCACGGCGAAAGCAGCGACGACGATGAAGCCCTCGTAGGGGCGGGTGAGCTCGAGCAGCACGGCCCCCGCGCCGAAGGCGAGGCCGTCGATCGTGCGCGGTTCGCGCCGAAGACGCCCTGCCGCCCCGGCGACCAGCGCGCCGCCGCACGCGGTCAGACCTCCGCCATGGAAGCTGTCGCTCCACGAAGCCATGGTCGGGTGGACCGCGGCGAGGCAGCCGAGGGCGAAGGCCCAACCCGCAGGCACCCATCCGCGCAGAGCCCAAAGAATCGCCAGTGCCGCCAGCGCAGTCGCCATCCACATCCCGGCGATGGCCCGTCCGGCGATCAGCCGCCCGAGGGCGAGCACCGCGCCGTTTCCGGGGAGATACATCGGCGAGTACGTAGGCTCCTGCAGGGTGTAGAGCGTCTCGAAATGGCGCGCCAGCGGATGCGGCGGGTTGGTCAGCCGGCCGTGCGTGAACGTGTCCGCCGACAGGAGGTAACCGAAATCATCCTCGTAGCCCGGCATGCGCGGCTCGCCGCGCAGGTTCAGCGTGACCGCGCTGGTCGCCAGCGAGAGCAGGCAGACGATCGCGTATGCGAGCGCCGGTGGAGGAAGCGGAAGACGTGGCGCCCGCACTCCCTTCCGCGCCATGGCCAGCATTGCCGCCGCCAGAAGCAGGCTGGGCCAGAAGCGGACCACGACGGCGACGGCGTCGATGACCACCGCCGCGATCAGGTCGAACAGTGCGTCCACGCCTCATCTTCGCATGGCACTCTTCGTGTAGCCGCCCGCGGCATGCTGAAGGCGCTGACCCTCGCGGTCTGGATCCCTCTCGCGCCGGTCACCGTCGCGCGGCAGGAGGTGGCGGTCGTCGAAGCGGGCGGGAAGGTCTACGTCATCGGCGGCATCGGCAACGGAACGACGCTCCCCTCGGTCGAGCAGTACGACCCGTTGACCGACACCTGGCGCTTCGTCGCGCCACTCCCCCAGCCGCTCCACCACCCCGCCGCGGCGAGCACCGGCGACGCGATCTACGTCATCGGCGGCTACCCCGACCTGACGTTCACGGCAACCGCGGCGGTCTATCGATACGATGTCGCCGCAGATCGGTGGACGCGCGTCGCCGACCTGCCCCGGCCTCGCGCGGCGATGGCCGCGGCCGCGATCGACGGGAAGATCTACGCCACGGGCGGCGTCCCGGGCGGCAGCGATCTGACGGTCTACGACCCGCTCGCCGATCGCTGGACCGCGCTCGCGCCGATGCTCACTCCGCGCGAGCATCTCGCGGCGGTCACGGCCGGCGGAAAGCTGTACGCCGCCGGTGGCCGGTTCGCCGCCAACACCGGCGCGTTCGAGTCATACGATCCGGCGGCCGATCGCTGGACGTCGCTCCCGCCGCTGCCGACGCCGCGCAGCGGCATCGCCGCCGCCGTGCTCAACGGCCGCATCCACGTCTTCGGCGGCGAAGGCAACCCCGCCAGCCCCTTCGGCGTGTTCGCGGAGAACGAGTCGTACGACCTGGCGTCCGGTACCTGGCGGAGCGAGTTGCCGATGGCGACGCCGCGCCACGGCATCGGCGCGGCGGCCACCAGCCGCGGAATCGTCATCCCCGCCGGTTCGCCGGTGCAGGGGTTCGGGACGACCGATGTCAACGACGCCTTCGTCCCCGCCCCCTTTCCCCGTCGACGAAGTGTGCGGCACTGAGGCCACGTTCGCCGTTGGCCGTTGGCCGTTCGCCGTTGGCCGAAAAACCCTCGGTCAACGGCCAACAGCCAACGGCGAACCTGCGCTCAGCATGGCGGATAGTTACAATACGCACCTCGATCATGATTCGCACGGTCATCGCCGGCACCGGAAGCCACATCCCCGCCGTCTGCGTGAAGAACGACCAGTTCCTCGATCACGAGTTCTGGGGTCCCGACCGCAAGAGGATCCACAAGTCCAACGCGGAGATCGTCCAGCAGTTCGAGGCCATCACCGGCATCCGCGAGCGGCGCTACGTTCCCGACGACGTGGTGACCTCCGACATCGCCACCGACGCGGCGCGCAAGGCGCTGGAGTCGTCGGGCACCGACCCTGAGTCGCTCGACGCCATCATCGTGGCCCACAACTTCGGCGACCTGCGACACGGAAGCCGCCACACCGATCAGGTTCCGGCGCTCGCCGCGCGGGTCAAGGCGGAACTGAAGATCCACACGCCGCGCACCGTGGCGTGGGACCTCCTCTTCGGCTGCCCCGGCTGGCTGCAGGGGGTCATCCAGGCGGACTATCAGATCCGGGCCGGCGACGCGAAGCGCATCATGGTCATCGGCGCGGAGACGCTCTCCCGCATCTCCGATCCGCACGACCGCGACAGCCTGATCTACGCCGACGGCGCCGCGGCCACCATCCTGGAAGCCCGCGAGACCGACGAGGCGGTGGGCATCCTCTCGCGCGCGGTGCGCTCCGATACGCTGCACCACTCGTCGATGCTGTTCATGGGGAAGTCGTACAACGAGGAGGTTTTCCTCGAGGCGCTCTTCCTCAAGATGGAGGGGCGCAAGGTCTACAAGTACGCGGTGGGCACCGTGGCCAGCGGGATCAAGGAAAGCCTCGACAAGGCCGGCATCGGCATCGGCGACGTCGCCAAGATCCTCATCCACCAAGCCAACGGCAAGATGGACGAGGCCATCCTCGCCGCGCTCTACCACCTCTACGGCATCAAAAATCCTCCGCACGAGGTGATGCCGATGACCATCGGATTCCTCGGCAACACTTCCGTGGCCACCGTGCCGACCATGCTCGATCTGATTCTCCGGGGGGAGCTCGACGGCCACCGCATCGCGCCCGGCGACAACGTGGTGTTCGCCTCGGTCGGCGCGGGGATGCACATCAACGCCGTGGTCTACCGCGTCCCCCAAGCGTGAAGACGCTCGCCCTGGCGGTTCTCTTCGTCGGCAACAGCCTGACGTACTACAACGAAGTAGGGGTTACGAGTCTCGGGGTCGCGAGGTCTCGCGGGGCGAAACGCTTCGGCGCGAGCCCCGCGAGACCCCGAGACCCCGAGACCTCGCAACTCCTCATGAGCGCCTGTTGGACGCAGACCGATGCCGACGCCGCCGGCAAAGACCGCCACCGTCTTGGTCGTTCCCGAGAGCCAGCCGAGCTGCACCGCGCCGGTCACCACTACGAGGATTACCAACGCTGCCACGAGGGCCATCACTTGCAGTTCGGTCACAGTGCGGTTCTTGCCTCTACGGTGACCCCGAGGTCGCGCAGCAGCCCGTCCCGGATGTCGTAGACCCATCCGTGCACCGCAAGCGCCTGCCCGCGGGCCCACGCATCGCGCACGATCGTGGTGTTGGCGACGTTGACCACCTGCTCGACGACGTTCAGTTCGCAGAGACGATTGTGGCGGGCGGCGTCCGATTCGATCGCCGACAACTCCGCGTGATGCTTCGCCCGCACGTCCTGGACGTGGCGCAGCCAGTTGTCGATCAGGCCCAGCGAATCGTCGTGCAGCGCGGAGAGCACACCGCCGCAGCCATAGTGGCCGCAGACGATGATGTGGCCCACCCGCACCACCTCCACGGCGAACTGGATCGCCGAGAGGCAGTTCAGGTCCGTGTGAACGACGACGTTGGCGACGTTGCGGTGCACGAACATCTCTCCCGGCGGCAGGCCGACGATCTGGTTGGCCGGCACCCGGCTGTCGGAGCATCCGATCCAGAGGTACTGAGGTGCCTGCTGCGTCGCCAGGCGGGTGAAGAACTCAGGGTCCTGACGGACCACCTCCTCGGCCCACGCACGGTTGTTCGCGAACAGGTGTTCGAGCACGCGGCCGAAGCCTACCAGAAGGTGAGCGCCGCGATCGGCGTGAGAACGGCCACGCCGAAGCCGATGGCACGAACCGTTCGCCGCGCGTCGAAGCCGTAATGGCCGGAGATTCTCACGACGAACGCGCCGAAGACGAACAAGGCCATCGCTACGACCAGCGGGTGCAACACGGCGACGACCATCGACAGCGCGGTGTCGTCGAGCGTGCTGAATCTCGAATAGAGCTCGGAGAGTGTCTCGGGCAAACTCGTGCGCTGCAGGCCCGGTAGCGACACCAACGTCAGCAGCGGCGCAATCGGGATGACGACGATGCCATAGATGTTGACCGTCTCCCGAAACTTCGATCTCAGCCCGTAGACACGCAAGCCCCAATGAGCGGCGCATACCACGGCGAATAACGCCGCATATTGCGCGACAACCAACGAGACGTAAATGATGACGTTCCTTGCGGTGAAGCCGTAGGTCAAGTAGGCGAAAAGCGTCGCGACGAATGAAAGGGCGATCGCGACCAGCCAACGCTTAAGCACTCGCCGCCCCCTTGCGCACGGTCAACACCACGACGAACAGCGCCAGGCAGAAGAACACCGCTGCCCGCGACGCGGCAAAAATGGCCGTGCTGGACGTACTCGCCAACGCGCGCCATACGTGAAACGCCGTCGCCGCGAACATCAAGAGGCAGACAACGGCGTACGCCACGCGGTGTCCCCACAGGATTCCGTGGCCCACCACTCTCACCAAGACCGCGGCGATGACGCATCCGGCGCAGACGGCGAGCGCGATGGCGACGGAGTGCCCGGTGAGAACGGCCGCGATCAACGCGCCGATCGGCCCCCAGATGAGGAGCGACCAGAACGCGAGATAGCACGCGAGCGCCAGGGCGATGATGGCCGGCGATTTCGCGTCGCCTCGTTTCGGCAGCATTTCCATCTCCCTATAGGAGTGACCGCCGAGAAGACTTCCCTACCCTGAGCACGATCGGCTAACGTGACACAACTTGTGCGTGTTGATGCAAGAACTCTGGAGCAATGTCAGCGCCATTCGGCCAGACGATGGTTCCGTACTCCGCGACTTCAAATCGGCGAAAATACGCCGGGTCTTTCAATGGCTCGAATACTTCGCCCCAAAGTTCGCCAGATAAGTCAACTTCGCCCGCGGTGCCATCTTCGAACTTCACCCAAATGACATGGTCTCGAACGTACCGAGCATCGATTACCGTGTAGTACATGTTTTACTCCAGCGGTTGAATCGGCTGCACTGTCTGTCGCGCCCTCGCGCGGTCCCAGTTCGCAGCCAATTCGTCGCGATGAAGATGCCACCATTCGAGTAGAAGAGCAACGACCCGAGGAGGCAGATCACCGTTGACAGCTCCGTTCCTGATGTTCATGGTGCCCTCCTTCCCCGAGTACCATGCGTGGAAATGCGGAGGGTCATGGTCGCGGTAGTTGATCGTGATGATGATTCCGAAGAACCGGCTGATGACTGGCACCGCGACATTCTAACTGAGCACGAAACAGCCGCGGACTTTGCCACCTCCAAGTTCCTGGAAGTGGATTCATGGCAGACGACCACAACACGCATTCATTTTGCGCCCGCTGCAGGTGTCGCGGTCGTGCGGGTCACCGGCGAGCGGATCGACGGATTTACTAAGCGAGGGGTGGGGGTTGACGCGGAGCAACACTGATCAGTTCGACTCGTCTAGTTCGGCCAAGAGCTCATCGGCATCGACAAACTCTCCACGCTCCGCCTGAGCGATGGACTCCAGAAGCAGGCGCCTCTCATCCGATGAAACGTGAAACGACTCGTTGTTGTCATGGCTCAGAATCGTAACCTTCTCACCTTCTGAGAAGGGTTGCCCTTCAACCACAATCTGCCCGTGCATGACGGTTCCGGTAGCGATCTTCACGGGCGCCATTCTAACCCTAGGCGCCGTATCTCTTCGTGAGTTCTTGCCATTCAACAACCGTATTCAACGCATCCTTGAGTGCCTCGCCGCGTATCGTGCAGAGCGCCTTGGTTGAACGTGCCTCGATGTGACGCATCGCATTGCCGGAGACTGGGCTATATAGCGCGAAGTTAAATGAGATCTCGTCCTCCAGATGTTTATCAAAGGACACTTGTGCCGCCTGAAGGAGGTCGGCCGCATCAGATCGGCCGTACTCCGACGATCTGCCCCTCAACTCCGCCAAGAGGCCCCCATATGCAGTCATCATATCCTGCGAGGCTTCGCCGGCCTCGATCATCGCAGCAACTGATTCACCGTGCGCAGAGCGAGGGACATTCGGCTCGAGCGTTTGGCGTACGTACTCGTGAAGGGCGGTTGCGAAGGATTTCGCTGCCGCCAGATACTCGCGAAGTTCAAGTTCAGCGACCGCGCTAAAGTTCGCTTCGTGCGCGGCGATGTGGCGCGCGGCAAACGCTCTAGCGATACTCGCTATAACACTATTGACGTCTGTCACGAGGAGCGGTGGTGGTGGTGTAGCTTCTTCGACGTCGGCGTCATCCTGCGGTACGTACCATGCCACATCTGGCGGTGGCGCGTACTCGCGCACGGCAGCAAGTACTTGATGGAAGCGGCCACCTAACAGAACGTCGAGGTGCCCGATGATGTGGGCCACGTTTGAGATGGGCAAGAGATGCGTCACAAACTCGCCGAGAGAGACTTTCTTGTCCTGGAATGCGCGAATGACTTCGATACTGAACCGGAGCTCGCCTCTGAGCAACTCACCGACTCTGTCCGCGTAGGGCGGGCCGCTATCGATCAGATGACAAATGGCATCGCGAGCGGCGACTTCGATGCACGCGACGATCCCAACCACCTGAAGCGATCTTGTCGCTTCATCGCGTGGACTTCGCTCGATACTGCTCTCGAGTTGATCAAGTCCCCCAACGGCACGCATTCCATCGTGCTCGCCGCGCTGCTTCTTGGCGAGAATCTCTTCGAGAACCTCCCGCTTGCTCATCGTCCAATGTTAGCAGTGCCTTCGTGTGCCCAACTTGGATTTCGGGCACTTAGCCCAACTCTCTACCAGTCTGAAATGTTTCTAGACCTACGCAGCAGTCCACAGTCAACGTCCCGATGTAAATGCGGGTAACCAAACCACCACCCGCCACAATATCTACTGCTGCGTCCCGGTAGTGTCCGTCGTCGTGGTCGTCGTTGGCGGAGGCTCAGTCGTCGTGCTGGTGGTCGGCGGCGGCTGCCTCGTCGGCTCGCTCGTGGTGGTCGTCGGAGGAGGCGCGGGCTGTGGGGTGGGCGGCGGCGGGGCGGTATCCGTCCGGAAGATCCCCCCCGTCAGCGTGGTGTCGGTGGGCGGCGGCATCGAGAAGCCGCCGGTGTCGGTCGGGGGGAAGAGGCCGGTGGTGTCGAGGGCGATCGGATTGCCGAACTGGTCGAGGGCGGGGAACGGTAGCGGCTGCGGGGTGTGCAGGGGGCAGGGGATCGATGGCTCGGTCCCCGACTTGAACGCGTCGGTGACGATGAGGTTCGGGGGGCAGGTCGGCGTCGCCAGGCCGCCGCTGGTCTCGTCGATCTCCACCAGCGAGATGCCGCCCGGCATCGGGAAGTCGAGGTTCGGCTGCCCGGCGGTGGTGGCCTGCATGAAGCGCGTCCAGATCGGCACCGCCCCCTGCGCGCCTGACAGGCCGGTTGGCGCGTTGTCGTCGAAGCCGACCCACGTCAGCGTCAGGACCTTCGGGGTGAAGCCGATGAACCAGGCGTCGCGCTTGTCGTTGGTCGTCCCGGTCTTCCCCGCGGCAGTGAGGCGGAAGCCGAGGGCGCGGACGCCGGCGGCCGTGCCGCGGTCGACCACGCCCTTCATCACGTTGACCAGGATGAAAATGTCGCGCGCCGGAAACACCTGCACCGGCTCCGCGGGCTCCGCCGCGGCGACGACGCGGCCACGATCGTCGGTCACGAAGCGGATGGTTCGCAGCGGCAGGCGCGAGCCGATGCGGGCCAGCGTCGCGTACGCGTCGGCCATCTCGATGGGCGGAATGCCGACCGCGCCGAGCAGCATGGCCGGCTGTTCGTCCACCTCGGAGACGATTCCGAGGGTGTGCATGGTGCGGATGATCGGCTCCAGGCCGCAGGCCAGCCCGATGCGCACCGACGCCGAGTTGAGCGACTGCTCGAGCGCCATGCGCACGGTGACCGTCTGGTGATAGCTGTCCTCGTAGTTCCGCGGCGACCAGTCGTCCGCGAAGCGCCGCTTGAGGATGAAGCGGGTGTCGCTGACCAGCGTGGCCGGCGTGATGTTCTGACTCGACAGGCTCGGCTCGAACGCCGTGGCGTAAACGAACGGCTTCACCAGCGATCCGATCTGCCGCTTGGCGTTGAGCGCGCGGTTGAACTGGCTCACGTCGTAGTTGCGGCCCCCCACCAGCGCCCGGATCTCCCCCGCGGCGACGTCGACGTTGATCAGCGCGCCCTGCAGCGGCTGGTCGCGGCGGCGCAGGAGGCGGCTCGAGCGCTCCAGCGCGGCGAGGCCCGCCTCCACGGTGCGGGCGGCGGCGTCCTGGGTGTTGAGGTCGATGGCGGTGTAGATCTGCAGGCCGCGCCCCTTCACGTCCTTGATGCCGTAGTCGCGCGACATCTCCTGCAGCACGCGGTCGACGTAGAACGGGATGGACGACAGTCCACTGCGCTGCCGGTACGGCTTGCGCGGCAGCGGCGTCTTCAACGCCTTCTCGTAGTCCGACTCCTTGATCTTGTTGTTGCGCAGCATGATGCCGAGCACGAGATTGCGGCGCGACAGCGCCAGGTCGGGGCGGACGAACGGCGAGTAGTTGTTCGGGCTGCGGATCATGCCCACCAGCAGCGCCGACTCCGCGAGGTTGAGCTCGGAGACCGGCTTTCCGAAGTAGAAGCGCGCCGCCTCGCCGACGCCGAGGATGGAGATGGAGCGGTTGCGCCCGAGGTAGATGTCGTTGAGGTAGGCCTCGAGGATCTCGCGCTTGCTGTACTTCGCCTCGAGGATCACGGCCATGAAGGCCTCGACGATCTTGCGCTTCATCGTCTTCTCGCTCGTCAGGTAGTAGTTCTTGACGAGCTGCTGCGTCAGCGTCGACCCTCCCTCGGTCACGCCACCGGCGCGCACATTCTTGAAAAACGCGCGGATGACGCCGAACGGATCGACGCCCGGGTGATGCCAGAACCGCACGTCCTCGGTGACCACGACGGCGTCCTGCAGGACTTTCGGCACCTGATCGAGCGTCACCGGGCGGCGATTCTCGAGCTGGTCGCTCAGGATCGACGTCAACAGCTCCGGCTCCAGCGCGGCGTCGATGCTGCCGGAATCGCGAAGGGAGACGACGGACTCGATGGTCGCGCCGCGGAAGGCGATGCGGATCGGCTGCGACGGGTACTTGCCGCTGGGATGGGTGAACTCGCGGGTGAAGACGTCGATCTCCCCCTTGGCGGGAATGAAGTCGCCGGCTTGCGCCAGCGAGTCGGTCTGCCGGTACCCGAGGCGCTCGAACTTTTCCATCAGGTCGTCGGCTGACAGCACCATGCCCGGCTTGAGCGGCGTGTAGTCGGCGTAGAGGCGCGTCGGGAGCGAGAGCCGGCGGACCTCGAAGGTCTTCACCGATTGCCGGTACACCCAGAGTGCGAGGATGAGGAAGAGGGCGATGAGAACGCCCACGGTGATGCTGATGATCTTGAAGACCGTGCGCCGCCGCGGCATGCGTGGAGTGAAATTGGGCATCAGTTACTGCGCGGCGATTGCAAGGTTTCGTCCAGATCGTTTGTCACAGCGATAGCTGTGGAAACGGGGTTGCGCGGTTGCGGGGTTTCGCGGTTGCGGGGCGTCGCACCTGGTGCACAATCCGGTGTCAATTACGTTCGCCACTCCCCTGTCGCGTAGCACGGCCTCCGTCATCCTCACCAGATCGATGTGCGGCTTCGGGCCGCGGGTGCGATCGATCCACCGTCCGTCGAATTGCACGGCCACCTCGTCCCCCACCTCGAAGCAGCAGACGCGGATGGAGGGGCCGAGGTATGCGTACGACGATGGTGGGTGGAACGCGGTCTCGCGGGCGAGGGTGTCGAGGGTCGCGGCGGTGATCTGCTGCGCGGCGCCGCGCCAGCCGGAGTGGATGTTGGCGATGACGCGATGCGCGGGATCGCAGAGGGAGATCGGGAGGCAGTCGGCGACCTTGATGCCGAGGGCCACGCCGCGCTGATCGGTGAAGAGGGCGTCGCATTCGCGCGTTGCGGGAGCGCGGTGAATGTGCGCGCTGTGGATCTGATTGCACGTCTCCAGCGACGCCTCGATACCGAAGCGGTCTCTCAGGACGGCGAGCAGCTCGGGGTCGTCGGTGCGGCCGTCGAAATCGGCGGTGGTATAGAACAGCGCGAAACCCTCGGGCAACGGCTCCGGGATGACGATGCGGCCGAGCGTCGTATCCTCTATCCATGAGACGTTCGCTGTTCGCTGCATCGCTGCTGATTCTCTCCGCCTGCGCCACAACGGCGCCGCAACCATACGACACTGTCATCCGCAACGCCGTGATCTATGACGGCCGCGGCGGCGATCCGGTTCGCGGCGACCTCGCCATCCGCGGCGACCGCATCGCCGCCGTCGGCGTGGTGGAGGGCCGCGGACGGACCGAGATCGACGCGCACGGCCTGGCGGTCACGCCCGGCTTCATCAACATCATGAGCCAGGGGCAGGAGTCGCTCATCGCCGACGGACGCGCGATGTCCGACATCAAGCAGGGTGTGACCACCGAGATCATGGGCGAGGCCGAGTCGATGGGACCGCTGTCGCCGGCAATGAAGAAAGAGCTCGCCGAAGGGCAGGCGGACATCAAATACGACGTCGACTGGACCACGCTCGACGAGTACTTGCAGTCGCTCGTCCGCCGCGGTGTGTCGCCCAACGTCGGCTCGTTCCTCGGCGCCGCCACGCCGCGGGTGAACGTCATGGGCCGCGCGAATCGCGCGCCGACGCCGGAGGAGCTCGAGCAGATGCGCGCCATCGTCACGGAGGCGATGGCCGACGGCGCGTTCGGCGTGGCCTCGGCGCTGATCTACGCGCCGGGCGCGTACGCCTCCACCGAGGAGCTCATCGAGCTGTGCAAGGCGGCGCGGCCGTTCGGCGGCATGTACATCTCGCATATGCGGAGCGAGGGCAATCGGTTGGAGACGGCGGTCGAAGAGCTGCTGTCGATCGCGAGGGTGGCCAACGTCCCCGCCGAGATCTATCACCTCAAGGCCGCCGGCCGCCCGAACTGGCCGAAGATGGACGCGGTGCTCGCCCGCATCAACGCCGCGCGCGCCGAAGGGCTGCGCATCACCGCCGACATGTACACCTACACCGCCGGCGCCACGGGACTCGACGCCGCGATGCCGACCTGGGTGCAAGCCGGCGGCTACGAGGAGTGGCGCAAGCGGCTGATGGATCCCGCCACGCGCGCGCGGGTGATCGCCGAAATGCGAGCGCCGAGCGATCAGTGGGAGAACCTGCTGATGCTCGCCGGCGGCGCGGAGAACGTCCTGTTTTCCGGCTTCAAGAACGAGACGCTCAAGCCGCTCACCGGGAAAACGCTCGCCGAGGTGGCGCGCATGCGCAACGTGTCACCCGAGGATGCGGCCATCGATCTGGTGATCGAGGACGGCAGCCGCGTCAGCACCATCTATTTCCTGATGTCGGAGGAGAACCTCCGCAAGCAGATCAACCAGCCGTGGGTCTCGTTCGGCTCCGACGCCGAGGTGTCCGCGCCGGAAGGCGTGTTCCTCAAGTCGAGCACCCACCCCCGCGCCTACGGCAACTTCGCGAGGCTGCTCGGCAAGTACGTCCGCGACGAGAAGGTCATCGCGCTCGCCGAGGCCATCCGCCGCCTCACCACCCTCCCCGCCGCAAACCTCGGCATCGCCGACCGCGGCGTCCTGCGCCCCGGCGCCTTTGCGGACATCGCCGTCTTCGATCCCCAGACCATCACCGACCACGCGACCTTCGAGAAGCCGATGCAGTACGCAACCGGTGTGGTGCACGTGTTCGTCAACGGCGTGCAGGTACTGCGGGATGGCGAGCACACTGGGGCGAAACCTGGACGAGCTGTTCGGCGGAGCGCCGGCGTCTCGCCGGCTGGCTCGCGGGCGTCCTCGCCCGCGGCGGCGGGACGCCGCCGGGCCAGCCGCCGGGACGGCGGCGTTCCTATGCGGTAAGCCATCCTCCGATCGACCTCATAGATCGCCCGGCTGCAATCCGGTGCGCTTCGCCACGCGCGCCAGCATCCGCGGACCGATCTCTTCGGAGTCGTGGAAGGCAAAACGACGTCGGGCCTACCGGCGCGGCTGGCGCCGTACGTGAGCACACCGGGCAGCTCGGTGATCTCACCGATCCAACGGCCGTCCGTTTCACGCTCGATGTCTGAAATCGCTCATGACAGAGACGATGATAGCAGCCACCCTCTGAGGAACTAAGAAACGACGCCGCGCTGTCTGCTTCTTCATTCTTTCATTCGAACCTCGAACTTCGAACTTCGGTGTGTGGAGCGGCGGCGGGACGCCGCCCGGCCAGCCGCCGGGACGGCGGCGTTCCTATGCGGTAAGCCACTCTCCCATCACCTCCCCCACCTCGGCTTCATGTCCACTGAAGCCGTGGTCGGCGTCTTCGAAGACCACGATCTCCGCGTTGGGGCCGACGTTCTGGGCGATGGCGGGGATGTCGGGCGCGTACTCGTCGCGGTCGCCGTAGATGTAGAGCGACGGCTTGCGGATGCGGCGGAGCTGGCGGAACGGCGGGCCGAAGACGTTGTAGTCGCCGCGCGGATTGGCCACGTCGTAGTACGCGCGCCAGCTCATGAGGCGGCCGGGGATCAGCTCATCGCCGCGGCGGGCTTTGATCATCGCGCGCGATTTGGCCAGGAGGCGCCGGTCGTAGGCCAGCGCGGTGTCGTCGCCGCCGGCGAGGAGGACGTAGCGCTTGAAGCGGTTGCGCGGCTTGAGGCGGTCGTAGACCGCGACCTTGTTCGCGCCGCTGGAGTGGCCGGCGAGGAAGAGCTCGCGGTAGCCGCGGCGGCGCAGCTCGCGGACCGCGCCGTCGATGTCGAAGACGCACTCGCGGATGCGCTCGAAGGCGGCGCCGCCGAGCTTGCGGCCGGCGCGTCGGACGAGATGCGCGCCGCGGTTATCGAAGGGGAAGAAGGCGATGCCGTGCGCGAGTAGCGACGCGGCGAGGAGGTTGGTGCGGCGCGATTGGAACACCGATGCGCCGCCGGTTCCGTGCAGCCAGATGAGGGCGCGCGCGGTTCGTGATTCGTAGAGCAAACCGGCGAGGCCAACCCCGTCGGTCGCCTCGAACCTCACGAGGCGGCAGGGTGGCTCACGATCTGCCGTCGGTCTCCGTCCCATCGCCACAACCTCTCGCGCGTCAAGTGCGCGCCGCCGAGCCAGAAGCCGGCGTTGTTCAACTCGATGAAGTCGACTTTGCCGTCGAGCACGTTCTTCCCCGCCGGCGTCAGCGCGAACAGCGCCTTCGGCGGCGTCTCGTTCTCCGCCTCGGTGATGGTGATCATCGGCACCGCGCACGACGCCAGGCGGCGAAGGTGGCGGAGGAACTCGCCGTCGCCGAAGCCGTAGCGCGGCGGCGACTGATCGAAGCGCGCGAAGAGCGACATGAAATCGGTCGCTCCCGCCTCGATTCCCGACAGCGCGCGCTGCTCGACCTCCCCCAGGCCGTTGCGCGTCGAAGGAAATCGCGCGGCGTGCAGCAGGAAGCCCTCGCGCAGGAAGGGGAAGTCGACGAAGTCGGCGTCGAGCATCCGGTTGAGATCGAGCGCGTCGCCCGAGGTGTACGCGCGCCACGCCAGCGCCGCGGCGCTCATCATCGCCGGCGCGACGGGATAGCGGGAGTGGTACTGCTTGTACAGCTCCTCGTCGTCCTCGGTGCCGAGCGGGCGCGGGCACCAGATGATCGACAGGCGCCGGCACTTGGCGAATCGCGTCAATAGATAGAGGAGGTTGATGAGGCAGAAGAGATCGTGCTCGAACCAGAGGACCACTTCCTCCTCGTCGCGGGCGCGGTCGAGGGTCTGCTCCTGCTCGAGGAGCTCGTT
The DNA here is from genome assembly GCA_038040385.1 of Candidatus Gilichinskyi gelida. Taxonomy (GTDB): domain Bacteria; phylum Acidobacteriota; class Thermoanaerobaculia; order Gp7-AA8; family Gp7-AA8; genus Gilichinskyi; species Gilichinskyi gelida. The sequence continues at coordinate 25,535 of JBBPII010000001.1, read as the reverse complement.
GCGAAGGCGGAGGAGGTTCTCGCCGTACTGCTCGGAGAGAAAGCGGGCGCGCTCCTCGATCCACTCCTGCGCGCCGAGGTTGGGGCGAACGGGGCCGCTGATGAGCGTCTCGCGGAATGGGAGGTGGCGGCCCGGCACACCGAGACGGAGCGCCGCCGCGGTGACGACGTCGCCGTTGTGGAAGTGAATCATGGGCGCGGATGATACGTCATGGCCGCCAGCGCATCGCCAGCCAGGCGCGCGTCTTCCGCTGCTGCCGCACGCGCGCGATGCCGGCGGTGAGATCGAGCCCCGCGGCCTTGACGATGGGCAGCGGATCGCGTGACAGCGTCGCCTCCAGGCCGAAGAGGTCAATAGTACGATTAGTACTATGTCGCTGCCAGAAGGCGGCGACGGCTCCGCTGCGCAGTTCGACCCGCTCGCCGCGATAGCGCTCGCCGTCGAGGGTGCCGCGGTCGAGGGCCGGATCGAGCACCCGTGCAATCAATAGAGACACGGGCTCGATCGACGACGCCGCGCCGCCGACGGCGAGGCGCCGGCCGTGGGTGAGCTGCGCGGCCGCCTCGAATCCGCCGGCGCGGAGTGCGGCGCGGGCGGTGACGCGGAGGTGGCGGTCGGAGTCGGCGGCGACGTCGAGGCGCTGGTAGGCCAGGCGGCGCTGGCGGGTGGCGAAGGAGGCGTGCAGGAATGACCGGCTGCCGGTTCCACCCTCGACCACCAGCCGCGAGCGGGGATACGTCGCGTCCCATCTCCCCCGCACCTCCGCGCCGCGCTCGCCGTCCGCGCGGAAGAGGTGCAGCCCGACGTCGACCGGCCAGCCGCGCCAGACGCTCGCCAGCGCCGCGCCGCGCGTGGAGCCGATCAGCAGCGTGTCGAGGCGGCCGACGACGTCGCCGAGCCGGACGCCAAATTCGTAGTCGTTCTCGAACGACGTGTGCACGCCGCCGAAGAACGTGGAGATCTCCTGGCGGCCGAGGCCGTAAGGGCGCTGCGTCACGGGATCGGTTCGCAGAGCGACGGGTTGGGAGGGTTGGGGGGGCAGTGCGGGGACGAAGGACCGCCCTTCGGCCGGTCTGGACGGGTTGAGAACCCGTCCCACATCGATATGGCGCACGACGAAGCCGTCCGGTTCGAGCGACATGAAGTAGAGCGATCCGTCGGGCGATGGGGCGGGATCGATCGCCGCGCCGAGCGTCTGCGTGATGTGGGACGGGCTCTCCAGCCCGTCCACTTTGACGATGTCGATGAAGCCACCTTTCGCCACCGCGGCGTACAACGCGCCGTCCTTCCCCCACTCGGGCGAGAACGCGCCTTCGATGTCGCCGACGCGCCAGACGCCGCCGCGGTGCTCGGACCAGGCGATGCGGCCATCCGCGGCGGCTCGGGGGTGGGTGTAGACGACGTCGAGCGACGGCTCGTTCATCGGCGTCACCGCGCCGGTCTCCAGGTCGACGTAGACGAGTTGCGAGAAGCCGAAGCGGTCGCGGACGGCGACGGCGCGCTTGCCGTCGGGCAGCGGATCGCCGTCCTTGACGTCGGCAAGGTGCGTGAGGCGCGTGTTCTCGCCGCCGGCGGGCGTCCAGCGAAAGAGGTCGTGATGGAGCACGCCGTCGCGGTCGGGCTGCTTGTGGGTGTAGACGATGGACGCGCCATCGCGCGTCCATCGCGGGTCGGCGAGGTCGCCGCCGTCGAGCGCCTTCAGCGTGTGCCTCGGCTTGCGCGGCAGCGGCTTGCCGCGCACCGGCGCGACATCCTGCGGGTCGCGCTTCAGTATCTTCTCGATGCGCTCCTGGTACTTTTTCTCCTCTTCGTTCTCCTCGGTCGACAGGACGACGAGCTTCGCGTCGCCCTTCTCCGGACGCACCACCATCGCCAACGACTTCCCGTCCGGCGACACCGCGGGATCGCCGCTACCGCGCGAGGTCTCCTGCCACAGCTCCCCTTCCCGCGGCGCCTCGCTGCGCGCCAGCGCGACGGCGCGCTCCGTCAACTCGGCGACAAATCGTCCGTACAGACGGTCGGGCCTCTCGCCGTACACGCCGGCGAAGGCCTCGTCGAAATTGCGCCGCTGCCGCGCCGTGAGCCGCGCCCAGATGTGGCGCATCGCGTCGGGGCCGCTGCGCTGTTCCAACCATTCCAGAAACGCGGAGCCCATGAGGTACGCCATCGACATGCCGAGGAATCGGCGGTCGGAGTCGATCTGGGCGTAGGTCGGGAGGCGGCCTTCGAGCGCCCACTTGCGCAGGATCGCCGCGCGCATCGAGCCGCTCGGCCGCCCCGATCCGGTGATGCGCCCTTCGATCACCGTGGCGTAGCCCTCGAAGATCCACCGCGGCGCGCGCAGGACGATCGGGTTGAGCGGCAGGAAGCGCTCCGCGAATCGCTCGAACGGATTGCGCGACGGCCGCAGCAGGTGGACGAGGTGCGCGGTCTCGTGGACCGTGAGCAGGTCGATCCAGTCGCTGTACTCGCCGATCTGCGTCTCCGGCCCCGGCGGCTGCGCGAACAGGATCATCCGCGGCGTGTCGAGCAGCGGGATGGCCTGCCCATTCGCCTCGGCCACAGGATCGACGACCAGGACGTCGGTGACCTGCTCCGGGGCGAACCCAACCTCGGCGACGACCGCGTCGCGGACGGACTCCAGCCGCCCTGCCGCGCGGGTCGCCCACGCTTCAAAGGGTGCGGGATAGTGCACGCGGAAATGCGCCGTCGTGATCGTGCGCCAATCCTCGTGGGGCGCTTGCGCCATCGCCGTCGCTGCGAAGAGAGAGCAGAGGAGGAGGTGGCGGATCATGCAAGAATTGCGGTCATGAAAGCAGCAATCCTCCTGATGATGCTCGCAACCACCGCCCTGGCCCAAACGAAACCGATGCTCGTCATGCACGGCGGCGCCGGCACCATCACCCGCGCCAGCATGACGCCGGAGATGGAGAAACAGTATCGCGAGACGCTCGAGCAGGCGTTGCGCGCCGGGCATGCGGTGCTGATGAAAGGCGGCGCGAGCCTCGACGCGGTGGAGACCAGCATCCGCATCCTGGAGGACTCGCCGCTGTTCAACGCCGGCAAGGGCGCCGTCTTCACCCACGAGGGGAAGAACGAGCTCGACGCGGCGATCATGAGCGGCAAGGACAAGATGGCGGGCTCCGTGGCCGGGGTGACCATCGTCCGCAATCCGATCTCCGCCGCGCGCGCGGTGATGGAGAAGTCGAAGCACGTGATGATGGCCGGCAAGGGCGCCGAGCTGTTCGCCACCCAGGCCGGGATGGAGATCGTTGACCCGTCGTACTTCTGGACCGAGCGGCGCTGGAAGTCGCTGCAGAACGAGTTGATGAAAGAGCAGGGGAAGCCGCAGGCGTACCTCGACGTCCCGGACGAAAAGAAATTCGGCACCGTCGGCGCCGTGGCGCTGGACAAGAACGGCGACCTGGCCGCCGGCACCTCGACGGGCGGCACGACCAATAAGCGCTACGGCCGCATCGGCGACGCGCCGATCATCGGCGCGGGGACGTACGCGGAGAACGAGTCGGTCGCCGTGTCCTGCACCGGCGCGGGCGAGTTCTTCATCCGCTGGACCGTGGCTTCCGACATCGCTGCGTTGGTGAAATACCGCGGCCTGTCGGTCAAGGACGCCGGCGACGAAGTGATCCACAAGAAGCTCGAGCCGGTGAAGGGGGCGGAGGGAGGGGCGATCATCCTCGATGGGAAGGGTAACTTCGCCATGCCGTTCAATTCGGAGGGGATGTACCGCGGGTGGATCGGCCCGGACGGCGTACCGCACGTGTTGATCTACAAGGACTGAGCCCTGCCGCAACTCACTCGGCGAACGCCGCGACCACGATGATCTCGTAGGGCAGGTTCCAGGTCAGCACCTCCGGCCTCACCTTCGCATTCGCCACGCGCCAGGCCACCAGCGCCAGGTTGATGCGCGGAATGCCGACCACATGCAGCTGATCTCCGGCGTGCAGGTTGCGCACCGCGCGCTCGGGCGGCGTGTCGCTGATGAACATCATTCGTCGCTTGCGGATCAGCATGTTGCCGTCGAGATCAAGAACCGAGGCAAAGACCTTCTTCCCGTCCGGCAGCGCGATCGGATCTTCGAGCACTTCCATGATGAACTCGACGTAGTTGAAGCCTGCCATGCTCGTGGTCAGCTTGGTCGTCGTCACGCCGGGCGTGATTTTGCAGCGGACATTCTCGTAGCGCGTGAACGCGTCCTCGGCGTCCTTGTACGTGAAGCCGTCGGTGGCCCGGAGCGAGTCGCCCATGTCGATGTCGCCGATCCTGGTCAGCGGATGGATCTGGAAAACGTGATCGGGATTGGTAGAGTTGAACTTCGGCAGCGGCTTCCCCTGCACGTGCGGCTCACCCCCGCCGTGCTCGGCCCAGATCCGCCACGCCCCGGTCACGTCGCGCGACGCGTTCGTCCCTTCGACGTCATGAATGGCGCCGACGCCAGCCACCTCGTCTTTCGCGTTCATGATCTCGGCGACCGTCGCCAGGCCGATCTCCGGCGCGCGTCCGGCCGCGTGGAGGTCTCCGTCCTTCTTCGGCGTGTTCGGTCTGGCATGCGCCTTGTCGAAGATGAACTTCGCGTTGATCGTCGCCCGCTCTTTGAACTTGGCGATGAATGAGTTCTTCAGCGTGATCTCCACCTCGGCGCGCGCGCCGGCGGCGACGAAGAGGAGAGAGAGAATCGGGATGAAGCGGCGAGAGTGCATAGGTCCTCCTATGTTGAGGAGGACCGGCAGACGATGCGTTCCCTACCCAGGCGGCGGCGCCTCGAGCTTGCCGTCGATCCAGCGCTTCCGATTCGCGAGATCGATCTCGTCCACCTTCCGCAGACGCCATCCCGCGGACGTTCGAATCCAGGTCTCGCGCTGCCGCACCTCGTGCTCGACGCGGCGAAGCTTGCCCTCTCGTTCCTGGTAACGGCTGGCCCACTGCAGCACGCGCACCGCGGCTTCGTCCGGCGAGCGCATCTCGATCGATTCGATGGTGATTCGAGTCTTGATGGGCGCCTGGTTGGTCACGAACCATTGCCGGGTGTACTCCGCCATCTTCTCGTAGTCGTCGTGCTGCCCTTGCGGCCCGAACGCTTCGAACTTCGAATCGCGCATGGCGATGACTCCGGCGACATCGCGCGCGGCGAACGCCCGTTCGAGCACGTCGTATTGAGCGCGGATGGCGCGCTGGGCGGAGCTCCCCGACGACGCGCAGGATGCGAGGAGCAGCAGAGCAGCGAATGCGAGGCGAGCGTTCATGGCCTTCTGACGCTTGCCCATGCAACAGGTTAGCCGGCCTCGGCGGCAACATTCGCCGCAGGGGCGCGTACCACTCTGCGATGACTCCCGCGCGTCGCTACCGTCTCTGCACCTGGATCGCGGGAATCGCGTCGCTGTCCATGGGCACGTTTCATCTCTTCCTGCCGCAGGTCTTCGGATGGGGGCCGTACGTCAACCGCTTGCCGCCCGCCGTTCATTGGGGGGTGTACTCCATCAACTGCTTCTTCAGCGTGCTGCTGATCCTCGGTGCGCTGTTGAGCCTTCGCCTGCGCATCGACTCCGGCGAGGCCGCGAGGCTGGTGCCGCTGGGCATGAGCGTTTTCTGGGCCATCAACGCCATCTACCAGATTCTCATCCCCTTCCCCATGCCCCGCTCGATGCAGGCGCTGCGCTGGGCGTTCCTCGCGTTTCCGATCGTCGTCGGCGCGTTCTACGCCGGAGCGTTCGTCGCCGCGGCGATTCCCGCCAGACGCCCCGACGCCCACGCCCACTGAAAGTTGTACCCGCCGATCTTGCCGTCGACGTCCAGGATCTCGCCGCAGAGATAGAGACCCTCGCGCACACGCGAGGCCATGGTCGACACCTCCACCTCCGACAGCGGGACGCCGCCCGCGGTGACCTCGGCGTAATCGAAGCCGCGGTCGCGCACCACGGGGATGGTGAAGTCGACCACGTCGTGCACCACCTGGCGGCGCGCTTCCTTCGTCAGCCGCCCGGGCGGCGCGAGCTGCGCGGCGAGGCGGTCGGGGAGACGGCGGCGCAGGACGGCGGCCGGCGTCCCGGCGATGAACGCGGCGTCGAGCGAGTCGAAGGTCTCGCCGGGCAGAAAGTTCGCGGCGAGCGTGGCGGGCTGGTTGGCGATCCAATGGCGGCTGATGTCGAGCACCACCGGCCCGCTGATGCCAAAGTGCGTGAAGAGCATCGAGCCGCGCTCGCGGTGCAGCACGCGACCCGTCGGCGACTTCACGGACAGCTCCGCATCGACGCTCGTCCCGCTGAGCGCCGTGATCCAGTGATCGCGCAACACCACCAGCGGCACCAGCGCGGGGAAGGTCTTGGTGACCGTGTGGCCGAGGGCGCGGGCGAGCGCGTAGCCGGAGCCGTCACTGCCGGTTTTGGGGACGGATTTGCCCCCCGCCGCCAGGACCACCCGGTTCGCCGTTAGCCGTTGGCCGTTGGCCGTTTCCACAGCGAACGGCGAACTGCCAACGGCCAACACTCTCGCGGCCGTCACGATCTCCACCCCAGCATCGGCCGCCGCGCGCAGCAGCGCCTCCACCACATCCCGCGCCCGATCGCTCATCGGGAACAGCTTCCCGGTCTCCTCCCGCTTGAGGCGCACTCCGAGGGATTCGAAGAACGCCACGGTCTCCGGCACGTCGAAGGTGCGGAGGACCTTGGCGATGGCGTTGCGGCTGCCGTTGAAATCGGCGGCGGTGACCATGTCGTGCGTCACGTTGCAGCGCCCGCCGCCGGAGATGAGGATCTTGGCCCCGATCTTCGGCGCGCTGTCGAGCGCGATCACCCGCGCCCCCGCCCGCCCGGCGAAGATCGCGGCCATCAGGCCGGCGGCGCCCGCGCCGACCACGGCCACATCAAACGTTTTCAAAACCTCATTCAACATTCAACATTCAACATTTAACATTCCCCGCCGCCATGCAGCGAACTAAAAGAGCCCTTGCCCTTCTCGCCATCCTCCTCGTCTCCACTGCCGCCCGCGCGGAGGACGCCGCCCAGCTCCAGCTCGCGCTGCGGAAGCTCACCTTCCTCGGCAGCGCGCTCTACGTCGCCGCGCATCCCGACGACGAGAACACCGCCTTCATCTCCTACGTCTCCAACGGGCGCCTCTACCGCGCCGGCTACCTCTCCATGACCCGCGGCGACGGCGGGCAGAATCTCATCGGCGACGAGAAGGGCGAGCTCCTCGGCGTGATCCGTACGCAGGAGCTGCTTTCGGCGCGGCGCATCGACGGCGGCGAACAATACTTCACCCGGGCCATCGACTTCGGCTATTCGAAGAAGGCCGAGGAGACGCTGGCGATCTGGAACCACGACCTCATCCTCGCCGACGTGGTGTGGAACATCCGCCGCTTCCAGCCGGACGTCATCGTCACCCGCTTCCCCACCACCGGCGAAGGGGGCCACGGACATCACACCGCCTCGGCCATCTTGGCGACCGAGGCCTTCGCGGCGGCTGCCGATCCGACGAAGTTCCCCGAGCAGTTGCAGCACGTCGGCCTCTGGCAGCCGAAGCGGATCTTCTGGAATCGCTTCTCGTTCGGACGGCAGGCGATCGCGCCGGACGACCCATCGGTCGCCAAGTCGCAGCGCGTCGACCTCGGCACGTACAACCCCGTCCTCGGCCGCGCGTACACCGAGATCGCCGCGGAGAGCCGCAGCATGCACAAGAGCCAGGGCTTCGGCGCGGCGGAGCGGCGCGGCACGTTGCTCAACTACTTCGACCTTCTCGGCGGCGCGCCGGCGGAGAAGGACCTCTTCGACGGCATCGACACCTCGTGGTCGCGCTATCCCGGCGGCGAGGCCATCGGCGCAGTGCTGCAGCAGGCAGCCGATACGTTCGCTCCCAACAATCCGGCCAAGACCCTGCCGCTGCTGCTGCAGGCGCACGACCTGCTGGACCGCCTCGGCGCCACGGAAGCCTGGTCGCCGCGCAATCCGTGGATCAACGTCAAGCGCCGCGAGTTGCTGGAAGCCATCCGCGGCTGCGCCGGGCTCTCCATCGACGTCGCCGCCGCCGACTCCTCGGTCACGCCGGGCTCGGCGATCAACGTCGGCGTCACGGTCATCAATCGATCCGACTACCCGTTCACCCTGCAGACCGTCGGCTCGCGCTACGCCGACCCGAGCAAGGGCGTCGGCGCAGCGCTGAAGAACAACGTGCCGGTCAAAACCGAGGTCTCCATCAAGCTGCCGCCCGACTTCCCGATCTCGCAGCCCTACTGGCTGCAGCAGCCGCCGCAGAAGGGATCGTTCGCCATCCCTGATCAGAAGCTTGCCGGATTGGGCGACAACCCGCCGGCGATTCCCATCATCGTCACCCTCAGCGACAACTCCATGCACACCATCTTCTACAGCGTGCCGGCGGTGTACCGCTGGACCGACGCCGTGCGCGGCGAGCGAGTGCGCGCCGTCGATGTGGTGCCTGAGGTGACCGCGAATCTGGGAGCGCACGTCTATCTGTTCCCGGACACGCAGTCGAAGTCGGTCACCGTCTGGATGCGCAACTTCGGGGCGACGGGACCCGTCAGCGTGCGGCTGGTGACGCAGCGCGGCTGGACGGCGGAGCCGGCGTCGCAGGTGGTGACGTTCAAGAGCAAAGGCGACGAAGCGCGGGTGACCTTCCGCGTCACGCCGCCGAAGGACGAGAGCACCGGCACGCTCGGCGCGCAAATCGAACTGGCCGACGGCAAGAAGCTGATGGCCGGCATCACCGACATCGACTACCCGCACTTTCCGCCGCAGCGCGTCTTCGGCGACTCGTTCGCCAAGGTCGTTCGCGTCAACGTGAAGAAGCGCGGCACGCGCGTCGGCTACATCGCCGGCGCGGGCGACGAAGTCCCCAACGCCCTGCGCCAGGTCGGCTACGACGTGACCATGGTCAGCGACGACGACCTCGATCGCGGCGACTTCTCGAAGTACGACGCCATGGTCACCGGCGTGCGCGCCTACAACGCGCGCCCCCGCATGAAGCTGGCGCACGCGAAGCTGATGGACTACGTGAAAAACGGCGGGACGCTGGTGGTGCAGTACAACAGCCTCAGCCCGCAGCCGCTGCTGGTCGACCCGCCCGGCCCGTACCCGTTCAAAGTCACCAACGAGCGCGTGACGGTGGAGGAAGCACCGGTGACCGTGCTCAAGGCCGACCATCCGCTGCTCAACGTCCCGAACAAGATCACCCCCGCCGACTGGAACGACTGGGTCCAGGAGCGCGGCCTGTATTTCACGAAGGATTGGGACGCCAAGTACGACACCCTCGTCGCCACCAACGATCCCGGCGAGCCGTCGAAACCGGGCGGAGAGCTGTATACCCGCTACGGGAAAGGCGTGTTCGTTTACACGAGCTATGCGTGGTTCAGGCAGTTACCGGCGGGGGTTCCGGGGGCGTACAAGATGTTCGTGAATCTCGTTTCGGCGCGATGAAGAACCCGTTCGCCGTTGACCGTTGGCCGTTGGCCGAAAAAGGTGGCTCGGCCAACGGCCAACGGCCAACGGCGAACGAACCCAACTGGCGCCTCCTCTATTCGCTCGTCATCGGTGAGCTGATCCTGACCATCGCCCTCTTCTACGCCTTCACCAAGGTCTTCGCGTGAGAACGATCGACTGGGCCGTTCTCGGCGCGACGTTGCTGGCGATCGTCGTGTACGGGGTGTGGAAGGGGCGCAAGCAGCGGGAGCTGGCGCAGTACCTGCTCGCCGACCGCAAGCTGAAGTGGCCGACCATCGCCCTCTCCATCATGGCCACCCAGGCCAGCGCGATCACCTTTCTGTCGACGCCGGGCCAGGCCTACGCCGACGGCATGCGCTTCGTGCAGTTCTACCTCGGCCTGCCGATCGCCATGGTCATCCTGTCGATCACCGCGGTGCCGGTCTACCACCGCCTCAAGGTCTTCACCGCGTACGAGTACCTCGAGACGCGCTTCGACAACCGGATGCGCACCACCACCGCGATCATCTTCCTGGTGCAGCGCGGCCTCGGCACGGCGATGACGATGTTCGCGCCGGCGCTGATCCTCTCGCTCGTCCTCGGCTGGAACCTGCAGTGGACGACGATCGCCATCGGTGCGCTGGTCATCGTCTACACCACCACCGGCGGGACGAAAGCGGTGAGCTGGACGCACACCCATCAGCTTCTGATCGCCCTCGGCGGAATGGCGACCGCGCTCGCGATCGCCATCCGGTCGCTGCCGCACGAGGTGGGCTTTGTCGATGCGGTGCGCGTGGCAGGGCGGATGGGGCGCATGAACGTGATCAGCTTCTCGTTCGACGTCTCGACGCCGTACAACTTCTGGTCCGGTCTCTTCGGCGGCCTCATGGTCGCGCTTGCGTATTTCGGAACGGATCAATCGCAGGTACAGCGCTATCTGACCGGCGAGACGATCGCCCAGAGCCGCCTCGGCCTGCTCTTCAACGGCATGGTCAAGGTGCCGATGCAGTTCTTCATCCTCTTCGTGGGCACCATGGTGTTCGTCTTCTACCAGTTCGTCATGCCGCCGCTGTCGTTCAATCCCGTGCAGCGCGCGAAGATCGCGTCGAGCCAGTACGCCGCGGAGTTCGAGCGCCTCGAGACCGAGCACCGGCAGACGTTCGCCGAGAAGCGGGCCCGCGCGGCGGCGCTGGTGAGCGCCATGAACGCGCGCGACGACTCCGCGATCGAGCGCACGACCGCGGAGTTGCGGACGCTGCAGGCGCGAGCGGCCGCCACGCACGATACCGCGGCGGCGCTCATCCGAACGAACGATCCGAAGGCCGACCGCACGGACAACGACTACGTCTTCCTCACGTTCATCACGCAGAACCTGCCGGCGGGCGTCGTCGGTCTGCTCATGGCGGCCATCTTCTGCGCGGCGATGTCGGCCACGGCGTCGGGCCTGAACTCACTGGCGTCAACCAGCGTCGTCGACATCGGCAAACGCCTGCTGTGGCGCGACGCGACCGATCACCAGTACGTCAACGCGTCGAAGGCCATGACCCTGTTCTGGGGCCTCTTCTGCATCGGCTTCGCCATGTACGCCAACCGCCTCGGCTCCCTGATCGTGGCCGTCAATCAGGTCGGCTCGCTCTTCTACGGAACGATGCTGGCGATCTTCCTCTGTGCGTTCTACCTCCCGCGCATCGGCGGCCGGGCGATGTTCTGGGCGGCCGTCATCGCCGAAGCGACGGTCGGGTTTTGCGCCGCCTACACCAACATGGCGTGGCTGTGGTGGAACGTGGTCGGTTGTGTGGTGGGGGTGGTGGCGGCGCTGGTGATCCAGGCGCTCCTGCCCGACCAGCGAGACCGCTCACCGATCGGGTCAGGACGCTGACCGTACCAGTGAAGGGCGGCCTGTTACTTCAGTCCCAGCACTTTGCCGCCAGCCAGGAGGCGAATCGCCTCCTTTAGACGTCTGAGTTTCGTGTCCTCGCGCTTGGCGGCCTCAATCCAGGCGAGATACCGCCGGCGTTGCGAGGGTGCCAACGCTTCGAAGTGGCGCAAGGCTCTCGGGTGATTCCTCAACTCTGCCTGGATGTAGGCCGGAAGCTTTGAAGGCATCGGAAGCCGCGGTGGTCGAGAGCCATAGCCGCGGTCGGTAGGGGACCGTTCGATCCCTGGCGGTTTCAATCGCCCGCTGGCTTTGAGTTCGGCGTAGCGTTGCCGATTCACGGCGGACCATCGGCTGTTCGCTCTGCGCGGCGTGAACTTTAGTGCGTACCGCCGGTCGTCCAGGCGCTTGACGAGACTGTCTACCCAGCCAAAGCACAGCGCCTCGTCGCGCGCGTCCTTGTAGTCGATTGACGCAACGCCGGTGTGTCGCTTGTGAAAGATCAGCCAGACCTCTGACGCCGATGCATGATGCTCGGTGAGCCATTCGCGCCACTGGTCGAGTGTCCGCACAAGCAATGTCTTCATGGTTTCGCAGGGCTACTACACCACTGGACCAGACGAACTCACGGTGAGCGACACGGCTTCAGCCGCCCAACGGATCTCTCGCTAAGCTGCGAGCCGCACACCAGGTGCGAGAGCCAGAGCGGCACGACGGTTGCCGGCGAGAAGCTGGCCACAGCGACTGCCGATCTGGTCGGGTAGACCGAGGCGATTACTCGCCCCGGCCCCCCTTCAGATCCGGACGTGCGGGACTACCGCATCCGGCTCCTCGGATCACGGGTTCGCTGTGCGACGTAGACGGAATGCACAACGATCGGCTTCGGCAGCACATAGTGCTGGAGAAGTTTTTCGAAGCGATCCCATCTCGTGTTGTTGCGTTGCGAACGACGGTTCAACCACCGATGCCATTCGCGGCGAACGGCGAAGAAGAAGTTCTTCAACGCGCGCCCGTTTCCGGTCAGGCCGAAGTATTGATAGTGGCCGCGCAGCTTCGAAGCGAGAGCTTTGAACTGCTCGGCCACCGGGCGGTGCCGGTTCTTCCGGCACCACTCCGACACTTTCCGGACCGCTCGCGTCATACGGGTTTTGGCCGTCTTTCGCTGGATCACCCAGCCCTTGCCGCGGTATGACCGTTGCCAGTGATGAGTGAACCCCAGCAGATCGAATGTTCCCGATCCTCCAGCGCCGCCGCCTTTGCCGGTCGACGTGTAGGACGGTTTTGTGAAGCGCACCAGACGAGTCTTCTCGGGGTGAAGCTTCAAACCGTACTTGCCGAAGCGCTTCGGCAATACGGCCATCAACTTCTCCGCGTCGCTCTTGATCGCGCAGACGATCACGAAGTCGTCGGCATACCGCACCAGAAACGCTTCTCCTCGAAGCTTCGGACGCGCCATGCTTTCGAACCACGTGTCGAGAACGTGATGCAGGTAAACGTTCGCCAGAAGAGGCGAGATCACACCGCCCTGCGGCGTTCCGCCGTCGGGATAGTGCACCGCTCCTTCTTCGAGGACTCCCGCGGCGAGCCACTTGTCGATCATGCGTCGCAGCACACCATCGCACACCCTCTGGTCGAGCATTTGCCGAAGCTGGCCGTGGTCGAGCGTGTCGAAGAACCGCTCGATGTCCACTTCGACCACCCACCCCCCTGCCATCTTCATGAGCCCCGCACGCAACGTGTCCAGTGCCCCATGTGCGCTGCGGCCCGGCCGAAAGCCCCATGAACAGTCGCTGAACTCCTGCTCATAGACCGCCTCCATCACCATCGTCACCGCACGCTGAAGCACCTTGTCTTCGAACGTCGGGATGCCGATGGGCCGGGTCTTCGTTCCATCGCCTTTCGGGATGTGAACGCGCCGCACCGGTGGCGCCCAGTACGTCCCAGACTTGAACCGCTCCAGCAGCAGCGCGAGATTCTCATCGAGTTTGCTCGCGTACTCCTTTGCCGTCACCTCGTCGACGCCTGTGGCTCCATCCTTACGGGTTCTTCGATACGCCTCGCGCAGAAACTCGAGATCGATGTTGTGGGATAGCGTGGTCAGTACCACTCCCGGCATCCGTCTCGACAGTTCCGCTATCTGCTGGAGTTTTGTTGACACTCCGTTTGAGCCCGATGTCTCGCTCATGTTTCCCTTCAGCAGTTCCGTGACCCGGCGCCTCGCTTCCCTCAGCTGGATCCCGCGGGGTTCGGTTCTCCAGCTTCATCGGTACCTTCAAGACGCTCCGACTTCCCACCGTCCTTTCCGCCTCGCTCCCTTTCGTTCGCCGGGCGGTACCACGGACTGCTGCTTGTCGCGAGGCGACGGGGAATTGCTGTTGCCGGCTCCTCATCGGAACTGCGCCGGTGCCTCAATCCTCTGCCTTCGATTTGCACTCGTGGAGACTGCGGGATCTCCCAGGTTCCTCGGCAACCCCTTTGCGAACATGCCCTGCTCTTCGACCCCGGCGGACCTCGTGCATCAGGCCATTGCGATGCACCAGATGTTGCCTTCCGCTCAGTTGACGGCGTCGGCTCCGCATTCAGTCACCTTTCGAGGCTCAATCACATAGCCTGTTCGCTCGCTGTCTACGCTTCGCAGCTCGGATTACTCCGATCGAACACCACGCAAGACTCGCTTCCCACTGGCGGCCAACCTTGATGGGGCAGGACTCTCACCCGCTGGGTTGCTTCAGGAGGTTTCCACTCTGTGCTTCAACTCACATCGTTTCCTCCTCCTCGAAGCTTTCCTGGCGCACCAACCGGCGTGACGCCGTGACGCTTGGAGGTGAACGAGGGGCTTCAGCCCCGGGTTCCAAGGCGGCGGCTCGTCAGCTTCAGCGAGTTAGACCGCTCCGCTTCGTGCCCTTGTTCAGGGCACGTAAGGAATGAGACCCTTGCGATACACGATCTCTTGAATGTCCTTGGGAAGAGTGCGCGCATCCAACACGACACCGTTGAACTCGATCAACCATGCCACCGGATTGTCGGCTAGGCGACTCGGTAGCGACCACTTCGGATCCATGACACGAATTCGGAGCAATTGCTCGATGCGCTTTGCCTTCGCTGCTCCCGTGCTCTTGCTCACCCGGAAGATGGAACACAGTTGCTCGGCCGACAGATACGGAGTCTGAGTCTGGTCGAACATGAAATTGACTCTGCCCAAGGCGTAGAGAATCCCGCAAGCCCACGCTTCGAGCGAACCGCTTGCGAGCGGCGACGGCCGCTTCCGGGTGAGAGCCGCCGCCATCTGGCGGCCGAGGACGGCGTACTCTTCGCTCAGGTGATGGGCGCACACATCATCGGTCGCGTGTCGGAGCCATTCGTAAGTTTCCCGCATAGCTTCGGGCACATCAGACGTCCCAGCCACTTGTTCACTCCTACCTCTACGCTTGCGTCGAGGTCGCATTGCGATTTGCGCTACCAAGCATCGCGCAGCCTACCTTGCCTTAGCGCTCTAACGGCTTGGCGGCCGAGTTGGGCGGCAGATCAATGCTCGACCAACTCGAGAATTGCCTGCTCGACGTTCGTGGGCAGATCGATCGGGACGAACCATACAGCGGGGTACAGATAGTCCTCGTTCTCCTCATCGATGACGCGAAGCATCTGATGGGTCTCCGCTTCGGTGTCTTCGAGGACCTCGTAGATCTTTCGCAGTTCGAGGGAAGCTTCATTCCCTTCGTTTCGGATACAGACGGCGAATCGTTTGGGTTCAGACATGGTCACTCGATCAGTCGCTTGATCTTCATTCTACGCTTTCCGATGCCGTGCGCCTCGAACCAGTGGATCTCGGCTTCGGCCACCGTCCCATCAGGCAGCCGAACCGCCGTCGAAGCCTTTGAGCTTCCGCCAGTTGCCTTTGCCGTACGCACGATTCAGGCGTTCAAGGATGCGAATGCCGTGACCAGTCGCGATCGTTTCAACCGCTCGAATCTCGCTGATCAGCTCAAATTCAACCTGCACCGGTGCAGGTTACAAGATCGCGCTTCTGCCGCCCAACGTTCCTTGGCTCACCCGCGCGCGGCCTCACCGCGCGCGGTGGCGCCACGCAACATGTCGCGTCAACCGAGACGCCGCAGGCGCCGGGCCAGCTACGGCCGCGCGTCGGGTGCTGCCAGGAGTTGGGCGCCCGTTCAGGTGACACTGGTGCTCACAGGTCTCGACGGTACGTAACGGATTGCCAATCAGGGTCATCACAAAAGGGCGAGGGATCCGCCGAATCTGTACGTAGCTCAAGAAGCTTCGCGCCCGCCGGAATGGGAACCTTAAAGGGATGTAGCTTGGTCTCCAGAAGCTCTTCCCGCCACATGCTCACACCGTCGATGAGAATCTCGGCGATCGCAGCGCCCCCGTTACAAGACGAGCCGCTGTACTCAGTGAGAGTTCCGGTCAGCCATCTAGCGCCGACGGGTATCGTGGCCTGAAAAATTCCGACCCCGCGCTCTGGGGGTGGGGTGATAATCTCGCCCGGTCTTTGCACACACTTTGTGCCCACACCACCCCGGTTGACGCACGTAACCTGATGGGCGGTACCGACAAGAATCGGAAATACCGCCGGCCTATCTCCATGGCCGATAGCGGGCTTGGCAGTTTCGCTGTTGATTACGTCCAATTCCTTTATGAGCTCGGGCCCCTCGCTCGGCAGACCTAGAACTAGGCCACGGGCGCCCAAGGCCGCCCTGGTTCGGTCCTTCTTCGAAAGCAAGATATCAACGTAATCCCGGACGAGCTTCGCCTTCTCGACGCGTGCGGCAATGTTCGCCGACTCGAGCTGCGCCGCATGCTGATTCTTACCCAATTGAACCTGCGCCTCCGCGACTCTTACCTGGGCCGCCGCGATTTGATTGCCCTGCCGCGTCACGACGGCACTAAGCGCCGCGATTGTAACCGGCACCAACGCCGCTATGATCACTGAGGCCCTATCCCAATTATCTTTGGGATGCTTTTCCAGCGCGCTCACGCGCTTAGCAAGTTGTTCCACGTCCGGCACATCGGCCATCGGCGCCTCCCCGATCTCTTTTGTAGAGGAGTGTCTCGTAGCCGGGTTATCCCTACCCTCGACGGTCAGAAAGTATCACAAGCGTTCGGCGTTCGGTGCGCCCAACGGCCCACGCGTCAGCGGCGTGGCCCGCGACGAGAGATGGTAGCGCACTTGGAGCACAGGAACGCAGCGGGCCACCTCCGCTGCACGCGAGAGTTAGCCGGCGATTTCCACGACGGTTCCTGGAGCGTGCGGAAGGCTGCCCCCTCGATCTGTTCGCGACGGTCGAATTTGCGGGACACGCATTCAGCCTAGAAACACCTGCGGGAACCGTGAAGGGCCGGTGGTAAGCTGGCCGATCGGCGAAGAGGAACGAGCGATGTTCACGATTCGAGTCATTGGCGATCAGCATGCTGTCGAGTGCGGCTTCTGCGGCCGGAAAGAGCACATCAAGGGACCATTCGTGCTGGGGATTCAAACGCCGGCGTCCGTGCAACATGCGATGCAGTGGCATCATCTCGCTCCTCCCATTTCGCGGGAGTTGTTCAAGGGGTCGTACGAGCCTTGTCCGGCGATCGACGCTTGGACGGCCGGGCCGTGGGTCGTGGTCGATCAGTCGGAGCAGACGATCGCTGAAGGCACATACGAGATGGTGGACGGTGACCCGGTCGTTGATCCGTCGATCGAGGGAAAGGTTGGCGGCGTGGATTGGGATACGCGGCGCGTCGAGCAACTTGCGAAGATGGAGGTGGCGGCTTCGCAGTATCCGGATCGGTCATGGCACATGGGGCCGCGTGGGGGAAATGTACGCGTGAACCTGCGGCGGAAGGACGGGAAGTACGACGCGGCGATCATTCCTCTCGAAGACATCCATGTGATCAAGGTGAGCGACGAGGAGATTCGTCAGGTTATCCGGGCAAAGCTCGCCGGGCTCGACGAGCAGGGACAATAGTGGGCGATGGGGTTTCTCGAAGTCATCGATGAGCGGGTACCAGAGCCCATTCGGCTGCGCGTGCGGCAGCTACGTGAAGAGGTTGACGCGATCAACGACGCGGCTATGGCGAACTTCGCGACGGAGATTCCGCGACGCATCTCCTTCAAGGTTTCGCGGAATTCTTCGGTGTCGTGGGATGGTGATCTCATGCCTGCCGAGGAACGGGCGCAGGCGGTGAGCTTCGTTGTCCGCTACCAGCATCTCCGGGACGATTTGAAGGTTCATATCGGGCCGGACGCGGGCGGCGATTGGCACATCAAGAACTTGTGGGAACTGCGGCACATGCTGAACGATGTGCGGCCGATCATCCAGAATCAGAAGGACTCGACGTTCTACACGCATGTCAACGCGACGATTCAGAAGCGGCTTCGGCGGACTGAGACGACGCAGGGCCTGCGAGTCCAGGTCTTTGAAGGGGATTCCGAGAACGAAGTGACCCCTGCTTACGCGACGTACCTCGTGGAGAACACGAAGGCAATCGCGACGATCTTAAACCGGCTGGAATACGGTTATCTTTACAACGGTGTGCTTCAGCATTCGGACGCGACGTTTTCGAAGCGCTTGCTCAAGGATTACACGTCGGGCGAGTTGAACTACATCCTTTGGAAGCACGTGATCGTACTCGGCCAGATTCAGTACTGGCTAACGCCGTATTACAAGGTGCTCAGCATCCTCAACTTCCCGTCGCTCGGTTCGTTGATCGTGAAATAGGCTCGTCGTACCTGCACCACGGGTAGCAGTCGGGGTCGAAGCCTCCGCACTGGTGTTTTGTCAGTTCGGGTCACCTTCGTCCGGCTAACGTTCTTTCGCTCAGGCGCACGCGGCCTCCGCGTACCGGCCAAACTGCCGCGTGAATGTGCAAAGCACGAGGCGCGGAAGCGCCGGACCAGCGAACGGCCGCGTGTCGCCTGCTGCTGCGTTAGCCGGCGGCTATTGCCACACGAACAGGCGCGCCCGCTCGTATGCTTGACATACGCGAGCCCAATGCTCGCGATGATACTGCAAGATTATCTCGATCTCGCGTGCTATTGAGTACCACTTTGTCGGCATAGGGCCCACACCTACCCGCTCCAGATCGAGTTGACGTATTGCCTCTTCAAAGCGATCCAACGCGTGCATGGACGGCGTGATCATGTCGTATCGCTCGCTGTATTTGCGACTGTCAAGACGCGGCGCACCAGCAGGTAGGTAGTCGACTGCTTCGTTCACGAATGCTCGGACGTGCAGCGGCAACGTCGCGTTTGATGCGACGCGGACCATCTCCCGAAGCCGTTGACGTACGGGCTCAAACTGCAGGCGCCGTGCTCTGAAGTCTTGGGCTACTGCGCGCAGGTCCGTGATTTGTTGGCGCATGATTTGGTCGCGCGGATCCAGAAGACCGAGTTCCATCTTAGCCCGCTGCAGCCACGCGTCAGTTTCTGGAGTCGATGTCTCGATGATCGCCACATCGAACGGAGGCTCTGCCTCGAGCATCGTCTCGTCGAGCGGCACGAGCGCCGGAGAGTTTTCCCGCAGCCACTCAGCTCGCTTCGCTCTGAGATAACGGAAGCGTTGATCGAGATCGTTGAATATCGCCATGTAATCGCGATGCACGATCTCCAATTGCTCGAAAATCGGCGTTGCAACCCGTTCAAATGCTGCACGGTCGCTAACGTCGCGACGTTGAACGAGATTTATGAGCCTGTCGATGGCCTGTAAGACTAGCTGAATTACTTCCATGCGATGAGTGCAGGAGTGTATCAGCAGCCGAGCGCAAGATTGCGTCGGCAGCGATTTGGCGGACGCATGACTCTGCGCAGCCATGTCGACGAGCGGGACTAGGCCCGGCTAACGTTCGTTCGCTCAGGCGCACGCGGCCTTCACGTGCCGGCCACGCTGACACCTGAACCCACGAAGCACGAGGCGCGGAAGCGCCGGGCCAGCGTACGGCCGCGTGTCGGCTGCTGCGTTGGGCGGCGCAGTCACACCCATAGCGCCTCCTCTGCGAGCGCTGTAATAACGCCATCATAGCCAGGGAATAGAGTAGCCGCATCAACGTCATGCTTGGCTAGCAGACGCATCACAGCTCCTGCCTCGGTAGCCGGCACAACGAACTTTAGCAGCGGCTCATCACCCAAAACTCTGTGTACCTCCGATAGTGCATCTGTGACGTCGTATCGATCCGCTGGCTCGATCATGGTCAACAGCTCAGGATTTTTGAGAATGTGAACGCCGCGCTGCGCTCGTAGGTTGGGGTTCTCAGCGTAGGGGGCAGTAATGAACTGAACGGGATGAACATATGCAGAAACAGAGGTTCCCAGAACACCCATCCTGTCGTACTTCGCACCGTATGCCCACACCGCCATGTGCGTCGACGTCACGCGATTCCGAACGACACCCAAGGCCGCAAAATACGCCGCCGTAAAGCCACTCCGGGTCCAATCGAGGAGGCGCGTCGGGACTCCGTAGTGCTGTGCTAACGCTAATAGCGACCAGAACTCGCGCGGTGGCCACGGGAAACTGTCGAACGGCTGGGCGAAGCGGCGATGTTGAATTCCGCGTAGAACAAAACGCAGACGTTGCGAGTCCTCTGGAAGAGGAAGGCCCGCAGTGTCGGCGCGATCGAAGAAGCGGCCGAGGGCATGCACCTCCGCAAAGATCTGATCACGGTTTGACCAATTCATGAATGGCGATTTCGTTAACCCGTCATGAAGCAGCCAGTGGTCTCGAAACGCTGATGGCGACAGCCCCCATGACACATCTGAATGTCCGCGAAAGACCCAGTCGTTCGGTTGGAATGCGGAAAAATGTGGTGAGCCCGGCGAGAGAGCAGAGAGAAACTCCGCGCCGCTCATCACGGATATCGTTTTCCAGCGAGGATCGCTGAATGGATCGGTCATGGAGCGCGGGATGTTAGCGCGTCACCATCGGAACGACAACTTGCCATGCTGTGTGATCGGAAGACTCGCCATTGCGTCCGCCCAACTCTGTATTCGATCCCGGCAGGATCTATCTACCGGTAGATGCAAGCATACGCCGGTAGATATCTACATCTACAGGTAGATATCTATTCGGGCGCGCGCGGCCGCCACGCACGATACCGCGGCGGCGCTCATCCGAACGAACGATCCGAAGGCCGACCGCACGGACAACGACTACGTCTTCCTCACGTTCATCACGCAGAACCTGCCGGCGGGCGTCGTCGGTCTGCTCATGGCGGCCATCTTCTGCGCGGCGATGTCGGCCACGGCGTCGGGCCTGAACTCACTGGCGTCAACCAGCGTCGTCGACATCGGCAAACGCCTGCTGTGGCGCGACGCGACCGATCACCAGTACGTCAACGCGTCGAAGGCCATGACCCTGTTCTGGGGCCTCTTCTGCATCGGCTTCGCCATGTACGCCAACCGCCTCGGCTCCCTGATCGTGGCCGTCAATCAGGTCGGCTCGCTCTTCTACGGAACGATGCTGGCGATCTTCCTCTGTGCGTTCTACCTCCCGCGCATCGGCGGCCGGGCGATGTTCTGGGCGGCCGTCATCGCCGAAGCGACGGTCGGGCTTTGCGCCGCCTACACCAACATGGCCTGGCTGTGGTGGAACGTGGTCGGTTGTGTGGTGGGGGTGGGAGCAGCGCTGGTGATCCAGCTGCTCATCAAACCCACCACGACTCGCATGCAAGGCCTTGGATCCGTCGAAAGTGCTTCAGGTCCCGGGTAACGACGGTGAGGCGGTGCTCGAGGGCTGTAGCACCGATCCAAACGTCTTCGATCCCGATCGGTTCGCCCTCCGCCTCCAGTGTTGCAAGTAAATCCCCGGCACGAAGCGCTTCCGCCTCACCCAGCGGAAGAATCTCGACGCGAGTCAGAACCTCACGGGCAATTCGTTCCCACAGGCGCGCACCGTGGGCAACGCGGGCTGCTCCATGGCGAAGCTCGGCGACGCAGACTACAGACGTCACAGCATCTCGCGCCGGGACCTCACTCAAACGCTGCAGAAGCCCGCGGTTCGGCTCCTTCCGGATTACTTCAGAAAGGACGTTGGTATCGAGCAAATACCTCACGGCTTACGGGTTGGCTTCCTGCGCAACGCCCTCGGACGATGCGTCACGCGCGCGGTGACGATCTCCTCCACGGCTTCCAAAAAGGGATCGTCGTCGGATAGCCAGCCCCGCACCGTCCCAAGACCCGGCTCGATAGATTCGTCATCGGGAGGAACGAGCCTGGCCATCGGGCGGCCTCGCCTCATGATCAGGATCGTCTCTTTGCCGAAAGCGACGCGCCCCAACAGGGTCGACAGTCGCTTTTTGGCTTCGGCAACGTTGATCGCTTCTTCTCGTGTCTTGTTCATCGCCTCGCCATGATGGTCAAGATGGCCATGAGGGTCAAGAGGGTCGGAAGCCGAGAGCTAAGCCGGGGACGTCAGCCCCTCAGCCAGATCAGTGCTGCCGCCGGATCGACCACCGGGAGTGGTGCGTCCGGATATCCGCTTGGATCGCGGGTCACGATCGCTTCGCAGCCGCTCGCTTCCGCGGCCGCCGCGCAGACGGCGTCTTCGAAATCCGGCCATGCGAACGCCAGCGCCCGCCGCACGACATCCTCATTCACCGGCGCGACGCCAAACACGCTGATCAGGCGCTCGACGCCCTTCCGGGCGAACGCTCCGCCGCGTGCCTTCTCGATCAAGTAGAAAATCGTCGTGATCCCATGAGCCGGAATCACTCCCCGTCCCTCACCATCTTCGATTGCAGCCCATAGCGCAGCGGCAGTATGGGCACCTGGTCGCCGGTCCAGGATCACGTCCAAGATCACGTTCAGGTCGAGAAGCAGCGATTTCACTTGTACTTCCGGGAGAGATGACGGCGGTGTGCCTCGGCGGACTCGCCACGTGCAGCACCGCGGAGAAGTTTCAGCACCGGCGGCTGCCTTGCGGCATCCGCCGGCTCCGCGAGCAAAGCCAGATACCGCTCGACGAGTTGGGATACCGATGTGCTCCGCGCTGCGGCGTACCGTTTGGCGCCGCGCACCACCTTCTCCTTGACGCTCAACGTCAGCTTTGACATGTACGTATCGTAACACTTGATTCATACGTAGCGATTTCACAAGGTAGGGTACGGACGCAGCGGCCTTCCCTTGAGGCGGTGCTCGAGGGCTGTGGCGCTGATCCAGACGTCTTCGATCCCAATCGGTTCGGCACGAAGCGCTTCGGCTTCACCCAGCGGAAGGATGTCGACGCGACTCAGAACTCAATTCCCGCAGGCACGCACCGTGGGGCAATCTCGTCCACGGCCTCCAGAAAAGGATCGTCGTCGGACGCCAGCCTCGCACCGTCCCGAGACCCTGCTCGACAGATTCATCGTCGGGAGGAACGAGCCTGGCCATCGGACGGCCTCGCCTCATGATCAGGATCGTCTCTTTGTCGAAAGCGACACGCCCCAACAGAGTCGAAAGTCGCTTTTTGGCTTCGGCGACGTTGATCGTTTCTTCTCGTGTTCTGCCCATCCGGCCTCCGTCGCCATGATTGGTCAAAGATGCCCAGCGCCTACCCGTCGCGCGTCCAGCGGACCATGAGACGGCGGTGGTGTGGTGCGCGATCTTCACCAACCTCGCCTGGCTGTGGTGGAACGTGATCGGCTGCGCGGTGGGGGTTTGGGGCGGCGCTGGTGATCCAGATGCTGCTGCCCGCTGAGCGAGCCCGCTCACCGATCTAGCGAGGATTCTGGCCGTACCAGTGAAGCCCCGTGCCGGCCAGCGGCGCGAGGCCCTGCTCCCGAGCCGCGGCGATGCCATGACGTTTCACCTGGACGAACCATCGTTCGTAAGCGTCGTAGGCCTCCGTGATCGTCGCCTTCGTATTCACGCCGCGCGGCCCATAGATGGCCACAGCCGACCCATGATTCCAGTTCTTCTCGTAAATGAACGAAATGAAATAAAGCGCCGCCAGCTCGATCGGCGCATCAACACGGCAGTGCTCATCTGGTGGAACGCGGTCAGCGGCGCGTCGTCGTATCGCGTCGAGTATTCGACCAACGTGGCCGGACCGTTCTCTTCCATCGATCCGGCCAATCCGAATACCACCCAGACCAATCGAACGCACGTCGTGTCCGCGACGTCCTCTCCGGTGGCCTACGTCTACCGCGTCAGGAGCGTCGATTCCAACGGGAACGTGTCGAACAACATCAGCAGCTACGACTACGCGGTCGCCGGCGCGCAGCTTTTCGCCATCGGGCACGCCATCGACGAGCCGCTTCGCAAGAATCTGAGTCCCGTGCGCGGAGCGGACATCGGCGAGCTGCGCAACGCGATCGATGCGTTGCGCGCAGCGGCCAGCACGACGTCCAATCCGCTGCCGCCGGTGTGGAACGGCGCCGCGCCGACCGGCGCCATCACCGCGTCGAGTCTGACCTCGTTGCAGGCACCGCTCAACACCGCGCTGCAGGCTTTCGGATGGCCATCGTTTGGATACGCAGGCGTCGCGGCCCCCACGCCCTGCGTCAGTCAACCGTGCGTTCCCATCTTGTCCGAACACGTTCAACAGCTGCGCGACACATTGCGCAACGCGTTACGATAGGAGCGATTGAAATGAGATCGTTTGCTGGAGTTTTGCTCACGCTGAGCGTGCTCGCGCACTCCGCCGTGGCCCGCGCTCAGGTGTCGCCGTGGAACAGCGGAACGTATGCGTACGACGGAGCCGGAAACATCTCCGGGATCGGCTCCGACTATTACGTCTACGACCCCGCCGGCCGGCTGATTCGGGGATCCGCCGACAAACAACGCAGCGGTGTCGACAACTATCAGAGCTACACGTACGACAAGTTCGGGAACCGGTTGACGGTGACCACCACGGGGACGGCATGCATCGGCGGCTGCGGTGTGAACCTCGACATCAACGAGCTCAACCACATCAAGACGACTTCGCACGGCGCGAGTTACGACGGCGGCGGCAATCTGAAGCAGTTCGACGGGTTCCAGTACAACTACGACGCCGCGCAGATGATGTCGAGGATGCGGCTGCCCAACACGGTGATCGATTCGCAGTACATCTACACCGCCGACGAGGAGCGACTGGCGACCTTCACCGCGCCGGGGCAGTGGCGGTTCACCGTCCGCGATGTCGAAGGCAAGGTGCTGCGCGAGGTGACTGCCTCGGAAGGCTTCCCGACTTTGTGGAGCTGGAATCGCGATCACGTCTTCCGCGACGGACTGCTGCTGGCCACCGTGATGCCTTCCGCTGTCACCCAGCATTACCACCTCGACCACCTCGGTACGCCGAAACTTGTCACCGGCAACGGCGGCGTCAAGCTCGGGGTTCACGCCTACTATCCGTTCGGCGACGAGCTGAGCCTCGGATTGGGAGAGGTGGCCACCCAGCGGCTGAAATTCACCGGGCACGAGCGGGACGAAAATGGCACGTACGGCAACTCGCTCGACTACATGCACGCGCGGCATTACAACCCGGGTATGGGGCGGCTTTTGTCTGTCGATCCAACCTGGGCCAGTGCGGATATCGGTAGACCGCAGAGTTGGAATCGGTATGCGTACGTCATGAACAACCCGATCAATCTTACTGATCCCACCGGAAAAGTCTGGCACCTGGTAGGAGACACGAGTGCGATACGGAAGTTGCAAGCTGTTGCGAACGCGGGATTGTTTGGGCAACAGCTGACGGTCACGAATGGAACGGCAGCGCTGGCTTCGAACGGTATGCAAGGTCCCCAGACGCAAGAACAGCAGGCACTTGCCGATACATTGTCGGGCGTTATCGATGACAGCGCAACAACAACAACTGCGGTTGTTAGCGATCACCCGAGCTTTTTCATTGCGAAATCAATCAACAGAGACGGCACGGTGGCCTCGCCTCAGACGATGGATGCTGGTGACATGGCGCGGATTGGGCCTGGTCCGGGCACGACTGGTGCCGCGATCTTAGGCCACGAAGTTCGCGAGCAATATCTGATGCAGACACAGGGTGCTGGCTACAATGCAGCGCACGCAGCGGGGATCGGGAGCGAGAACTTGATCGCTGGCTCGACGCGATTGGACTCTAACGCGTCGGTCGCGAGATCGGGCAACGCAATCACGTTTGAGGTCAGGTACCAACAGAACGGCTGCGTGATACCGTTCAGAATCGAAGCCAGTCTGACAAATGGCTTGATCACGAACGTGGAGCCGCGGCCACTGCTGTCCAAATTAGCCGAGGTCGCTTCGGCGCGCTCCCGAGACTGATCGC
>JBBPII010000019.1:0-115419 GCA_038040385.1 Candidatus Gilichinskyi gelida | reverse complement strand
CCCCCCCCCCCCCCCCCCCCCCCCCCCCCCCCCCCCCGCGCCCCCCCCCCCCCCCGCCCCTACAGCTTCCCCTTCAACTTCGCCAGCTCATTCAGTGCCTCGATCGGCGTGAGCGTGTCGAGATCGATCGCTCGCAGCGCGTCGATCACGTCCTGATGGCGCGGGCTGAAGAGTCCGAGCTGCGCCGCGGGCGGCAGCGACGGCCCGCTGCGTCGCGTCTCCTCCACCAAGTCGCGCTCATGACGCTCGAGGGTGACCAGGATCTCCCGCGCCCGCTCGATCACGCTCAGCGGAATCCCGGCCAACTTCGCCACCTGGATGCCGTAGCTCTTATCGGCGGCGCCAGGCACCACCTTGCGCAGGAAAATGATCTGGTCGTTCCACTCCTTGACCGCCACGCTGTAGTTGGCCACCCGCGGCTTGGTCTTCGCCAGGTCGGTGACCTCGTGGTAGTGCGTGGCGAAGAAGGTGATGCCGCCGTCGCTGTCGTGCAGGTATTCGATGATGGCCCACGCCAGCGAGAGGCCGTCGAAGGTCGCCGTGCCGCGGCCGACCTCGTCGAGGATGATCAGCGAGCGGCTGGTGGCGTTGTGAAGGATGTTGGCCGTCTCGTGCATCTCCACCATGAAGGTCGATTCGCCGCGCGCGAGCTGGTCGGACGCGCCGACGCGGGTGAAGATCCGGTCGAAGATGCCCAGCCGCGCCTTCCCCGCCGGGACGAAGCCGCCGATCTGGTTGAGCAGCACGATCAGCGCGACCTGCCGTAGATAGGTTGACTTTCCACCCATGTTCGGGCCGGTGATGACCTGGATGCCGTTGCGCGCGCGCTCGACGTCGGTGTGGTTGGGGATGAAGCGCTCGGCGCCGATGACCTCGATCACCGGATGCCGCCCATCTTCGATGCAGATCTCCGCAGCCTCGGACAGCGTGGCGCGGACGTATCGATTGCGCACCGCGACGGTGGCCAGCGAGGCCAGCGCGTCGACCTCCCCCACCGCGGCGCCGGTCGAAAGGATCGCCGCGCTCGACCGCGACACCGTCTCCAACAGCTCCTCGTACAACCGCGCCTCGATGGCGTTCCCCTTCTCCTCGGCGCCGACGATCTTCTCTTCCAGTTCTTTCAGATCGGGCGTGATGTATCGCTCGGCGTTGACCAGCGTCTGCTTGCGGATGTACTCGGCCGGAACTTTGGCCAGGTTCGTCTTCGAGACCTCGATGTAGTAGCCGAACACGGAGTTGAAGCGAATCTTCAGCGACCCGATGCCGGTGCGCTCGCGCTCGCGCGTCTCGATCGCTACCAGCACCGACTTCGAGTCGCGGGCGATGGCGCGCAAGGCGTCGAGCTCCGCGTCGACGCCCGGCTTGATGACGCCCCCCTCGCGGATCGAGAGGGGCGCGTTGTCGGCAATCGTCGCCGCAATGCGCGAAACGATGTGGGACGGGCTCTCCAGCCCGTCCGCGAGCTTCCGCAACAACGGCCCCTGCAGCGGCCGCATCACACCGCGCAGCTCCTCGCTCATCAACAGAGAGTCCGCCAGCGTCAGGCACTCGCGCGGCGTCGCGCTGCGGAGGGTGACGCGCGAGGCCAGTCGCTCGAGGTCGGCGATCTTCGCCAGCCGGGCGGTCATCTGCTCCAGGATGGCGCGCGAGCGCGTCAGCTCGTCGACGGCGTCGTGGCGGTCGAAGATCGCGTCGCGCGACTTCAGCGGGCGGGTGATCCAGCGGCGAAGCGTGCGCGCGCCCATCGCCGACTTCGTGGCGTTGACGACGCTCCAGAGCGACGCGCGCGGGCGGGTGGCGTCGCGGGAGTCGAGCACCTCGAGATTCTCGAGCGTCGCCGCGTCGAGGTGCAGGTAGTCGGAGTCGTCGTCCACGCGAAGGGTCTGCACGTGGTCGAGGGTTCGCTTGTGGCTCGCCGCCGCGTAGCGCAGCGCCGCCCCCGCCGCCCCCACCCGCGCGTCGCCGTCTTCCAGGCCGAAGCCGCGCAGCGACTGCGTGCCGAAATGGCGCGTGAGGTATTCGTTCGCGCCGGCGCCGTCGAACATCGACGGCTCCACCGCCGTCATGGGAATCGTCAGCCGGAACGGCGAGTCGCGCGGCACGATGGCCTCGCGCGGACCGAAGCGGGCCACGTCGTCGCCGAGGCGGGCGTCGGAGGGGTCGCCGTAAGTGGTCACGAAGAAATCACCAGTCGAGACGTCGAGGTACGCGGCGCCGATCGAGCTTCCGTTCGGCACCAGCGAGAGCAGATAGCAGCTCTCGCGCTCGACGATGGCGCTCTCCGTCGCCGTTCCCGGCGTTACCACCCGCACGATCTCCCGGCGCACCAGCCCCTTCGCCGTCGCCGGATCCTCGGTCTGGTCGCAGATGGCGACGCGCAGGCCGTGACGGATCAACTTGGCGATGTAGCCGTCCGCCGCGTGGTACGGCACCCCGCACATCGGCGCCTCGTGGTCCTGCCCCTTGTTGCGCGCGGTGAGCACCAGGTCGAGCAGTGGCGCCGCCTTCTCCGCGTCCTCGAAGAACATCTCGTAGAAGTCCCCGAGGCGATAGAAGAGGATGGCGTCGGGAACCTGCCGCTTGATCTCGAAGTACTGCTCGAGCATGGGGGTGAGCTTGGATGGGCGGTTCATGAGGTTGCCGGGGTCTCGAGGTCTCGGGGTCTCGAAGGGAAGCACCGCGAGACCTCGAGACCGCGAGACTTCGTAACCCAGTCAGTGTATCGGCTTTCGAATCCCGAGCACCCGCCCATCCCGTCCGTCGAGCTCCAAAACCACCGCCTCGCGGAGCGCGGTGTGCGGCACCCGGTCGCAGAGCACGATCCAGCGGTTGCGCTCCCACGCGACGTGGACCGCCTCGAAGTCGCGGTACTTCGCGCCGTCGCTCTGCCGCAGCACGGCGACGGCGCGCGCGGCGGCGTCGTTGCTGAGGATGCGGCCGCGGCGGCGGGAGGGATCCTCGCTGTTGCGGAGGGCGAAGACGAGCGCCGCGCAGAACAGAATCCACGACGGGTAGAGCAGCCAGCGGTGTCGTCGCACGCCGTTGGTATCATAGCCGCCCCATGACCCGCGACGAGATCACCGAGAAGTTGATCGAGATCGTGCGCCACGAAAAGTCGCTCCCCGACGACAAGCTCGCGCTGGACACTCCGCTTGCCGAGGCTGGAATCGACTCGCTGGACTCGCTGTCGATCCTCTTCGCCATCGAAGAGACGTTTCACATTTCGATCTCTGATGAAAAAGCGCGAGGCATAAAGACTCTGGGAAACATGGTGAGTGTCGTTGAGGAGTTGCTGTCGGGCGGTTGAAATTCATGTCCCCTCGTCGCGTAGCCATCACCGGCATCGGCCTCATCTCCCCCTTCGGCCGCGGCAAGAGCGCCGCGTGCGATGCCCTCCGTCACGGCCGTAGCGGCATTCGGCTCATCGAGTCGATCGACGCGTCGGCGCTCAACTGCCGGATCGCCGGCGAGGTGCCGGCGGAAGCGATCGAGCCGGGAAAGTTCGATCGCTTCACGAACTTCGCGCTCGTCGCCGCCGACGAGGCGGCCCAGCAGGCGAAGCTGCGCGCGGATGATCCGCACCGGTTCGGAGTGATCATCGGGACGGGGATGGGCGGCAGCGAGACGCTCGACTCCAGCTACAAGCGCATCTACGGCGAGAACCAGGCGCGCGTCCCCCCCACGGTGATCGCCTGGTCGATGTACAACGCGGCGGCGAGCGCGGTCTCGGCGCGCTTCGGGGCGAAGGGAGTGGCGTACGCGGTGGTGTCCGCATGCTCGTCGAGCGCGCACGCCATCGGGCAGGCGTACCAGGCCATCCGTTCCGGGCAGGCTGACGTGATGCTCGCCGGCGGCGCCGACGCCCCGCTCAGCTTCGGCGCCATCCGGGCGTGGGAGTCGATGCGCGTGCTGGCCGTCGATAACGACAACCCCGCCGCCGCCTGCCGGCCGTTCAGCGCCGACCGCAAGGGCCTGGTGCTCGCGGAAGGCGCGGGCGTGCTGGCGCTGGAGTCGTTCGAGCATGCCGAGCGCCGCGGCCAACCGATCCTCGGCGAGCTGGCCGGCTTCGGCATCACCAGCGACGCCGGGCACCTCACCGACCCCTCCGCGGACGGCGCGGCGCGGGCGATGGTCATGGCCCTCGACGGCCTCGCATTCGACGACGTCGGCTACATCAACGCGCACGGCACGGCCACGCGCGCGAACGACGTCACGGAGACCGCCGCCATCAAGAGCGTCTTCGGCGACGCCGCGCATCGAATCCCGGTCAGCTCCACCAAGTCGATGCACGGCCACGCCATGGGAGCGAGCGGCGCGATCGAGGTCGTCTGCTCGCTGATCGCGCTCAACGACGGCTTCCTGCCGCCGACCATCAACCTCGCCACGCCCGATCCGGAGTGCGATCTCGACTACGTGCCGAACGCCGCGCGGCCCGCCCGCGTGGGACTGTTTCTGTCGAATTCATTCGGCTTCGGCGGCATGAACGGCGTGCTGGCGGTCCGGACGGTTCATGGCCTCTGATTTGCTAGCATCCAGGCTGAACCGCGGGGGGCAGCATTGATCGTCGAAAAGAAGCACACCGACAACTTCACCATTCTTTATGTCGAGGGCTTGATCAAGCTCGGTGAGAGCGCAGAATTCTTCTCCGCGGCGCTCGAGAACGTGCTGAAGAACGAGAGCACGAACGTCATCATCGACTTCACCAAGATCGACTACATCGACTCCACCGGCATCGGCGAGCTGGTGGGCTACCTCGGAAAGTTCTCCAATCAGAACCGCAAGCTGATCCTCGTCAACCCTTCGGAGCGGATCATGAAGCTGCTCAAGCTGGCCAAGCTCGACGCGGTGTTCAAGATCTACAGCAGCGAGGAAGAGGCCATCGGCGCGGAGAGCACCAGCGCGGCCGCACGCGCCTGATCGCATAAACTCGACGGGTGACACTCCTCGCCCGCGTGTACCGCGGCCCGCACGTCGAGTCGTTCCACACCGGATCGATTGCCGTGGTCGACTCGCGAGGACGCCTCCTCGCCTTCGCCGGGGATCCCGCCCTCCCCACCTCCCTTCGCTCCTCGGCCAAGCCGTTCCAGGCCATCCCGCTCCTCGAATACGGCGGCATCGAGGAGTTCGAGCTGTCGGGCGAGGAGATCGCGCTGAGCTGCGCCTCGCACGGCGGCGAGCCGCTGCACGTCTCCACCGCGGCGGCCATGCTGCGGAAGGGCGAATTCGACGAGACCGACCTTCTCTGCGGCGCGCACCTGCCGTACGACGAGAAGTCCGCGGCCGAGCTGCGCGCCTCGGGCGAAGAGCCGTCGCCGCTGCACAACAACTGTTCGGGTAAGCACGCCGGGATGCTTCTGGCCACGCGGGTGATGGACGTCCCGTCGGCGCGCTACATCGACGCCGATCATCCGATCCAGGTCCTGATGCGCTCGACGATCGCGGAGTTTGCCGGCGTCCCGTCCGAGGAAGTTCCCATCGCCATCGACGGCTGCGGCGTTCCCGCGTTCTTCCTCTCGCTCTACCGCACCGCGTTGGCGTACGCGCGGCTGATGGCGGGCGGCATCGAGCGCTACGCCGACAGCAGCGCGCAGGTGGTGGAGGCCATGACCACCTTTCCGTATCACGTCGCGGGATCGTGGAGCATCACCACGCCGCTGATGCAGTCGTTCGACGGCGGGCTGCTGGCGAAGGAGGGGGCGGAGGGGCTTTATGCCATGGCGATGACGCCGGCGATGGCGGCGACGTTGACCGAGCGGCTGCAGCTCGCAGATGATGCCGCGGTCGGCATCGCGTTGAAGGTGAACGACGGATCGATGACGCGCGGCCGCGACCCGGTGATCCTCAAAACGCTCGAGCTCCTCGGCGTCGACGTCGCCGGCGTTCCCGAGCTGCAGCGTTACCGTGAGTGGCCGCTGCGCAACGTCGCCGGGACGCTGGTGGGCGACGTTCGCGCCGAATTCGAACTGGAGATCCTATGAAGAGAGTGCTGCTGCCCCTTGCCTTCTGCGCCATGCTTTGCGCCTGCCGCACCGTCGGCGTTTCCCGCACCGAGGGGGGCTTCGCGGAGGTCGCTCCCACGGTCGCCGCGGAGATGATCCTCGACACCAATCAGGTCGTGGTCCTCGACGTCCGCCCGGAGGCCGATTTCCGCGGCCCCGAAGGCCACATCGCCGGATCGCTCAACGCGCCGCTCGACAGCATGGAGCGGCAGTTGCCCGAGTTGCTGCCGTACCAGAACCAGACCGTGCTGGTGTACGGCGAGACCTCCACCGACGGCACGCTGGCGGCGAAGCTCCTCATCATCGCCGGCTTCCGGAACGTGGTGCATGTCGACGGCGGCATCAAGGCGTGGATTGAACGGGGATATCGGACTGTTAAGGCGCAGTGACCCGCGAACTTCAATTCAGGAAAATCAATGAAACGACTTCTGATCGCCACCACCGTGGCCCTCATCCTCCCTCTCTGCGCCACCGCGCAGCCCGCGGATCTCAACACGCTCCGGGCCTACGCCGCGAAGGCCATGCCGCGCTGCCCCGGGTCGGTGGTCACGCTGGAGCCGTTGCCGAGCGCCGGGCCGTCGGGATTCGTCGCGTACGGGCTCACGCACACCTCCAGCGATTCGACGTGCGGGAGGAAGACGTACTTTTTCTATTCGCCGTCGTCGCAGCAGATCGTCATCGCCTCGCTCTTCCCTCTGCCTGCGGACGCGAGGCCGGCCGCCGATCGCATCGCCGAGGTCGTGATGGAGGCGTTGAAGAAACCGGTCAAGGTGACCATTGCCCCCTTCCCCCTCCCGGACGGACTTCGCGCGGTGAACATGGCGCGCGAAACGGCATACGGCTCCTTCTCTTACCACGGCTTTCTCGACGCCTCGCAGCGCTGGATGATGGTCGGCTCGCGCGGCAACCTGCGCACCGAACCGGCGCAGTCGCTGCTGGAGTCGATCAACCTGTCGTCCGCCGTGCGGCGCGGCAATCCGAAGTCGAAGATCAAGATCGTGGAGCTCTCCGACTTCCAGTGCCCGACCTGCGCGCGCGCGCACAAGAAGGTCGAGCCGATCATCACCAAGAACCTGAGCAAGATCGACTACTACCGCCTCGACCTCCCGCTCTTCGAGCATCACGAGTGGTCGGCCGAGGCCGCCTTGGGCGCGCGGGCCGTCGCCCGCGTGGCGCCTGCGAAGTACTGGACCTACGTGAACTTCGTCTTCGACAACCAGGACTCCATCGTCGACGGCAAGCAGCCCTTCGAAAAGACGCTGCGCAACTTCGTCGAAGACCACGACATCAACTGGAGCGCGGTGGAGAAGATCGTCCACAGCCCCGCCGAGCGTGCCGCACTGCTGGAGCAGGTCAGCCGCTCGTTCGACATCGGCATCAACTCCACGCCGACCTACATCGTGAACGGGCAGGTGCTGGGTTTCGGACCCGAGGGGACGTACACCATCGAGCAGATCAAAAAGGCCATCGGGGTCAAATGACGCGCGCAGACGCGTCATCCTGAGGAGCGTAGCGACGAAGGATCCCCTGCTCATGCGCGCTGATCGCCCGGGCGCGGGGGATCCCTCGCTACGCTCGGGATGACACCTAGAACCCCACCGAAATTTTCGCCGCGTAGCTCCGCACCTCCGCCTGCGTGGCCTCGATGACCAGCTTCGGCACGAGCAGCGAGATGCGTACGCCGGCGGTCAGGCGATTGAAGCTGCCGGTCTCGCGCAGCTCCGGCAGCGCGACGGGGCTGGCGACCGGCGGGAACTCACCGCGCGCATCGATCTTCTGCCGTCCGATCGCCGCATACGGTGTGATCGGCCCGAATCCCTTGCTGATGAAGGCTTCCGCGCCGTAGGTCTTGAGCTTGAAGACGTCGATGCCGGTGAGCGTGGCGTACGATCCGCGCACGGCGATCTCCGGCGTGGCCACCGAGCCGCGGAAGATCGGGACGTCGAGTGCGCCACCCCAGGTGGCGATGCCGCTGTCGTTGATCTTCGCGTACATCGCGGAGATCGTCCCGGCGCCGAAGCCCTTCGACACCACCAGCCGCGGAACGGCCGCGTAGCCGTTGCGGGTGAAGTCGTTGCCCGCGGGAACGGCGTGGCGCCAGTAGGACGCCTTGGTGTCGACCGCGACCAGCGTGGCGGCGATGCCGACGTCGAAACGGAGGATGCCTGTCGCGCGAGCCGGCGTCACCGGCGTGGCAAAGATCCCCTGCCCCACGATCCGGGCGAACTCGGAGAACTCCGCCTGGGTAGTGGCGAGGTCGAACTGGATGTCGTCGCCGCTCTGCGCGCGAAGGGGCATGGCCGCGAAGGCGATCAGAAGAGCTGCGAGATGTAGTCGTTGCTGAGCAGAAACCCCGCGGGAGTAAAGGCGACGCGCGCACCCTCCCGCCGCAACCACCCATCGGTCAAACCGCGCTCGATCCATTCCGTCCCTCCCGCGCCGCACAATCGCACGACGTCGTCATAGTCTATCCCCCAGGTCTGACGCAGCCGGAGAAAGATCGTTTCGCGCCGTGCCTCGCCGGGCCCGAGCGTTTCGCTGAACTCCGGCTCGAGCGCGCCGCCGATGTAGCGCTGCATGTCGCGCGTGTTCGCGAACCGCCGCTCGCCGATGAAGGAGTGCGCGCCGATGCCGAGGCCGAGGTACTGCTCGCGGCGCCAGTAGCGAAGGTTGTGGCGGCAGACGTCGCCAAAATTCGAAATCTCATACTGAGTCAGGCCGGCGTCGTTCAGGCGGGCCACCGCCTCGGCGTAGAGCGAGGCGACGAGATCGTCGTCAGGCAGCGCGACCTTCCCCTGCTCGACCTGCCGCGCGAGCGCCGTCCCCTCTTCGAGATCGAGCATGTAGAGCGATACGTGCCCGACGCCGCTGGCCACCGCGATCTCCAGCGTCTCGCGGAAGCTCTCGGCGGTCTGGTGCGGAAGTCCGAGGATGAGATCGACGCTGGTCCGCGCGCCGCTGGCGACGGCGTCGCGGATGGCGTCGCGCGCGCCCTCGGGCCCGTGCACCCGTCCCAGCGGCCGCAACTCCGCGTCGTGGAACGATTGCACGCCGATGCTGATGCGGTTCACGCCCATCGCCCGCCACGCCGTGACCGACTCAGGGGTGATGTCCTCGGGATTGGCCTCCAGCGAGAACTCCGCGTCGTCCGCGACGTCGAACCGCTCCCGCAACCGCCCCACCACGCGCTCGAGGTTCTCGATGCTGGTCCGCGACGGCGTCCCCCCGCCGAAGAAGATCGTGTCCACCACCCCGCCCCCCCGCGCATCGATCTCCCGCAGCAGCGCCGCCGTGTACTGATCCTGCAGGCCGACGTCGGTGGAGACGACGAAGGGGCAGTAGGAGCAGTGAACGCGGCAGAACGGGAGATGAATGTATATGCCGACAGACATGAGAGGTTCGAAGTTCGAGGTTCGAATTAAGAATGAAGAAGGTTTTCAGTGCCTTCTTAATTCTTCATTCGAAGCTCGAACTTCGAACCTCTCCGGTTCCGTATAATCGCGCCATGTCCGAGCTTCCCGCGGAAAAAGAAAAGCCGAAGAAGCGAGTCCGCCTCCTCTGGACCCTCCTCGGCGCCATGGTCCTGGTCGGCCTGGTGCCGCTGGTGGTCTCGCACTACTTCCTCATCGGCATCAACCGCGACTCGCTCGAGACGCTCGAGCAGAAGTACCTCACCCGCTCGGCGGTGACCATCGCCGCCGACATCCAGAACCTGCTCGCCAGCAACACGCAGCAGTTGACGAAGATCGCCGGCAGCGTGCGGGCGCTTAGGAAGGCGCTCGGCGGCGGCGATCCCTTTCTGTACGTCGCGCAGACCGGCGTGATCACCGACTACATCACTCCGGACAGCGATCTTCTCGGCCTGCGCATTCTGAACCGCGCGGGGCAGGGGGCCACCGCGCTGCCGAAGGATCTCGACCCCGCCATCAACAAGGAGATGGATCTCGCGCTGGTCGCCGCGTCGCAGGGGCAGCCGTACATCGGCACGTTCCAGATCCTCACAGCGGCGAATCAGCCGGCGGTGATCGTCGCCGTGCCGGTGGTCGACGACGACCAGGTCATCGGCACCGTCGAGGCGCTGGTCAGCCTTCGCCGGGTGGCGGAGAAGATCGGCGACGAAGGCAAGGGCGATGTCACCGCCTTCCTGGTCGACCGCAAGGGCCGCGTTCTCATCCACAGCGAGCCCGCGGTCAACGTGCAGCGGCCCGACTTCAGCTACCTGAAGATCGTGCAGTCGTTCAACAAGGCGCCGATGCGATTGACCGAGTCGTACACCGACAACCGCGGCGGGACGCCGCTGACGGTGCTCGGCACCGTCGCGCCGGTGGGCCGCCCCGACTGGGGCGTGGTGGTGCAGAAGCCGGAGTCGAAGGCGTACGTCTCGGTCAACAAGATGGTGCGGGCCACCATCACCTGGGTCTCCATCGCCCTGGCGGTGGCCATCATCGCCGCCATCGTCTTCGCCTCGGGGATCGCGCGCCCCATCCGCGCCCTGGCGGAGAAGACGCGCGAGATCGCCACCGGCAATTACCAGCAGCGTGTGGAGCTGAAGACGCACAACGAGATCGGCGAGCTGGCGGAGAACTTCAACTCCATGTCCGGGGCCATCGAGCACGCCGTCGACCAGCTCAAGAAGGCCGCGCACGAGAACAACCTGCTCTTCATCAACTCCGTGCGCATGCTCGCCGCGGCCATCGACGCCAAGGACCCCTACACCCGCGGGCATTCCGAGCGGGTGGCGCGCTACTCGATCGCCATCGGCAAGAACCTCGGCCTCTCCGAGAAGGAGATGCGCAACCTCCGCATCAGCGCGCTGCTGCACGACGTCGGAAAGATCGGCATCGACGACCGCATCCTCCGCAAACCGGGCGCCCTCAGCGACGACGAGTTCGAATTGATGAAGGGCCACCCGGCCAAAGGGGCGGCCATCATGAGCGGCGTCGCCCAGCTCATCGACATCATCCCCGGCATGAAATACCACCACGAGAAGTGGAGCGGCGGCGGCTACCCCGAAGGCCTGCTCGGCGAACAGATTCCGGTGCAGGCGCGCATCGTGGCCATCGCCGATACCTTCGACGCCATGACCACCAACCGCCCCTACCAGAAGGCGATGGAGCTCAACTACGTGGTGGAAAAGATCAAGAGCTTCGCCGGCACGCGCTTCGATCCGCACGTGGTGGAGGCGTTCGCCAACGCCGTGCGGCGCGGCGACATCGTCATCGAAGAGCAAGTGCGAGGCGCGGCCTAATTGCTGTTCCGCGAGATCCTCCTCGATCTGCTGCTCACCACGCACGGGTCCCTCGGCGCGATCTTCCTCGACTCGGAGGGCGAGAGCGTCGAGGTGATCACCGAGCGCCCCTTCGAGGCCGACGATCACGACCTTCGCGTCATCGGCGCCTACCAGGGCATCTTCCTCTCGCAGCTCAAGCGGCTTTGCGACACCCTCAACGCCGGCGCGCCGCGCCGGTTCAAGGTGGAGTTCGAGAAGTGGAACGTGCTGAGCTGCGATCTGAAGGACGGTTACTACCTCGTGCTGGTGGTCGACGGCAGCGCCAACGAAGGCGTGGCCTGGCGGGAACTGGAGGGGTGTAAGGCCAGGATCATCGAGGAGCTATGAAGTCTCTGGAATGTCATCTGCACTGGTGAACGACGAATGAAGCGGATCGTGATCTCGGCCGCCGCCGTCCTTCTCGCCGCCTGCGGCGGAGCGAAGAGCGGTGTCTCGCAAGGCGCGCACGCGGAGATGAAGACCATCGACTCCGCAGGCGTCCGGCCGGCGGTGATCGATCCGCCGCCGATGCTCACCGACGAAGCGCCTCCACCGAAGCCGAAGGACAACGTCGCGCAGACCGACGCTCCGCCGGCCGCCAGCCCGCAGGACGAGGCGCTGCGCGCCGCGCTGCCGTTCGCTCCCGCCATCGGCATGGATCCTGTCGACGGCAGCAAGATCTCCATCCGGGCGTCGACGCCGACCTTCGAGTACAAGAACAAGATCTTCTACTTCTCCTCCGAGGCGAACAAACGGGTCTTCACCTCCAACCCCGAGCAGTACACCAAGGGCGTTTTCTCACATCTCTGACGCCATCCTGAACGACGGCTTGACGGAAGCGTCCGTATCGTCGGCGTCATTGTGTCCGCACCAACGGAACGCCGGCGCCTGCAGCGCGTGAAATTGCTCGAGCCGTTGCCGGCGCGGATCGACGCGCAGCGGGTCTTCATCCTCGACGTCTCGCGCACCGGGATGCGCGTCGCGCATCAGGAGACGATCGGCGCCGCGGGCGACCAGCGCATCATCGAGTTCGAGTGGGAGGGCCGCCGCCTCGCTCTGGAGTGCACGCTGCGGCATAGCCAGGTGCAGCGCATCGGCACCGCTGCGTACGCGCGCAGCATCTACCACTCCGGCGTCACCATTGTGGCGACGTCGCCAGGATCGGAAGAGGTGCTGCGGGAGATGATCGAGCGCCACGTCGAGCGCGCTCTCGACGAGCAGAAGGCGAACGCCCGCGGCATCCCGGCCTTGGCCGCGCAGTCCTTTCAGACCGGCAAGGCGAAGGAGTACGTCCGCCACGTCTGGTCGGGCCGCCGGTGGCACGCGGCGCCGACCACCGATGCGCGCCAGCCGGCGAACGGCTTCACCCTCTCCGCCTCGCAGACCGCGGAGGAGGTGGCGATGCTGCGTGCGGCGTGGGAGGCCGGCGACGCCGCCGCGCACGCCATGATTCAAAGGATGGCTGAGATGAGCATCAGCCGCGCGGAGGGAATTCCTACGCGCCGTTACACTCCGTAAAGGAGTGCGTCCGCGCTCTTGCTTGTAACCGGTTTCGCATCTACATTGTCAGATCGGTCGTCAACACCGCAATGAGCATTCCTGAACCGCCGCGGATGTCGATCCCGGTCCGCTTGGGTCGCAAAGAGGGTCTCCTGGCGGAGATCGATGCCGCCGGTGCGTGCGTGCGCCACACCGGCGCGCTCAAACTCGGCGGCGAGGTTCAGTTGTCGTTCACAGCGGCCGGCGAAGTCTTCGTCGCCGCATCGCGCGTCCTCGCCTGCCGCGTCATCGGCCTCGGTCTGGGCGAAGGCGGTTCGACGCTGTTCGAGTCGCGGCTGCGCTTCGATGAGGAGAGGGGCGAGGCGTTGGAGCGGCTCTTCGGCGCGGTCGGAACGCAATCGCAGACCGCGAAGGTCTAGTCGGCCGGTTTGCCGCCCATCAGTTCCTCCCTGATGCGCTCAGCAAGGAAAACCTTGAGAAGGGACTGATACGGCACATGGCGTTTGTTTGCGAGCACCTTCAGTTCCGCGATCATCGCCTCGGGCAATCGCAGCGAGATGGTGCGAAGCGATGGACGGAGGTTCGGCAACGTGACGCGTTCCGCCTTCGACCAGTCGAGATAGTTGGTCGAATCTTCTTTGGACCAGAACTGGCGTTCCGCGTCTTCATCCTTGAATGTCGGATTTTTTTTCGCGCTTTCATACGACCCGCTTGCGCTCGACTTTATCCTGACACGGAGCGTCAGGATCTGTGCCTACGCAGGTGGCGCCAGATCCTGCGCCGTCTTCGCGGCGCAGGATAAACGTAAGTGGTGGCCCCGAGAGGGCTCGAACCTCCGACACGCGGTTTAGGAAACCGCTGCTCTATCCTGCTGAGCTACGGGGCCACGCGGTTGAGGTTAGCAGAACCGCCGTTCCTGGCTTCGAATTCGCAAAGTTATTTAGCGTGAATTCGAACGGGAGGCGGTCCTTGAAATCGATCTTGACTGCGCTCGCCCTGGCGGCGAGCGTCACCCTGGCGGTACCGGAAGCGCGCGCGGAGTGCCACTGGTGGCAATTCGGAGAATGCAACGACTCGGCCGCGGGGCTGCCTGACGAGGCGCCGCGAATCGGCGTCGTCATCACCATCGACGTCTCCACCAACCGCGCCTACCTCTTCCGCGACGGCAAGCTCATCGCGAAGTCGGGGACGGCGACCGGCAGCGGCAAAGAGTTTGTCTACGGAAACGACATCTGGCTCTTTCACACCCCGCGCGGTCACCTCAAGGTTCTCGGCAAGATCAAGGATCCGATCTGGCGCAAGCCTGACTGGGCCTTCCTCGAAGCCGGCGAGAAGGTTCCGTCGCCCAACTCCCCCGTTCGCAACGTCAAGGGAAAGCTCGGCAAATACGCCCTCGACCTCGGCGAAGGGATTCTCATCCACGGCACCGACGATCCGAAGTCGATTGGCCAACGCGTATCGCACGGCTGCATCCGTCTTCCCGACAAGATGATGGCCAAGGTCTACGACGCGGCGAAGGTGGGAACGGACGTCTACGTCTTCGATAGCCAGCGCCCCACGGAAAGGGCGCCGTCGCGCGACATCCGGTGACTCACGCCGGCGATTTGGCCTTCAACCGCGCGTAGAGTGTGGACGGGCTGATCTGCAACTGCCGCGCTGCCTTGCGCACGTTGCCGCCCGCGGCTTCGACCGACGCAGCGACGTAATCGTTGATCACGCCGTCGAGCGGCCGGATCTCCCAATCCTGCGTCGGCATGCCGGCGTCGGACTTCGCCGGCGCCACGGCGCCCGTCTCCAGCAGCAGATCCTCGCTGCGGATCTCCTTCCCCGACATGGTCAGCATCGCCCGCTCCAGCACGTTGCGCAGCTCTCGCACGTTTCCCGGCCACGGATATTTGCCGAGCTTTCCCAGCGCGCGCGGGCTGATCGTCGGGAGCGGCCGCCCCATCTCCTTCGCCAGCGGGCGGAGGATGACTTCGACGAGCAGCGGCAGGTCCTCGAAGCGCTCACGCAGGGGCGGCATGCGGACGCGGACGACGTTCAACCGATAGTACAGATCGTTGCGGAAGCGGCCGGCAGCGACTTCCTGGGCCAGGTCGCGGTTGGTCGCGGCGATGAGCCGGAAGTTGGTGGTCAGATCGCGGATCCCGCCCACGCGCCGGAACCGCTTTTCCTCCAACGCCTTGAGCAGCCGCGCCTGCACGGTGATCTCCATCTCCGCGATCTCGTCGAGGAACAGCGTCCCGTCCGAGGCGATCTCGAAGAGTCCTTGCTTGGTGGCCATGGCATTGGTGAACGCGCCGCGCTCGTGGCCGAAGAGCTCCGACTCCAGCAGCTCCTTCGACAGGCCGGCGCAGTTGAGGTCGACGAACGGAGCGCGGGCGCGCGGCGAGCGGTTGTGGATCAGCCGGGCGAAGACACCCTTGCCGCTTCCCGACTCTCCTTCGATCATCACCGGCGACGGCGCACGAGCGATCTGTCCGAGGAGCTGGTTGAGCTGCTCGATGGCGGGGCTGATGCCGGCGAGGCGCTCGGAGTCGCCCCCTTCGCCGCGCTTGAGCGCCACGAGCTCGCGCCGCGTAGCGATCATGCGTGAGACGGTCTGCAGCGTGAGCGCCAGCGTGTCGTAGTCGAACGGCTTGGGGAGGAACGTCTCCGCGCCGAGCTTCATCGACTCGACCACCAAGTCGAAGGTCCCAACACCCGACATCATGATCACCGCCACCGATTCCGAGTACATCTTGAAGTCGTGGAGGAGATCGATGCCCGACGCGTCGGGGAGGTTCATGTCCAGAAGCACGACGTCGGGGGAGAAATCGACGAACACGGCGCGGGCATCGCGGCCGGTGTAAGCCGATCGGACTTCCCACTCGTCGGTCAGCAGCGCTTCGAGGCCGGCGACGATCGAGGTGTCGTCATCGACGATGAGAATCCGTTTCGAGCTCTCGGCCATGTTCGGAAATCATACGGTTGTTTGAATGCGAAACTCAAGGACGGCGATCTCCGCGCTAACTTATTGATTCTAAAGAGCACACTAAGTGGTATCAACCTTGGACTATAGGCGTCCGTCGATAAGGAGCCCAAACATGACACAGATTCGCCAGTTCGTCTCTCACACCACCCTCGATCTCCGCGGCGGCCGCCACAGTTGGCGCGTGCTCTCGATGCTCTGGTCGGGATCGCTCGCCGTCTCCGTCGCCATCGCGCTTCTGCACTGAAGGGAGCCGCCATGGACCGCCGGATCACACTAGTCAATTCCATCGACCGCACAACCTGGGACGCCCGCCCGGACACACCGAGCCGGATCGTCTTCGCCGCCTCGCTCAAGATTCTGCGCTACGCGCTGGACGGCGCGATCCGCGATTTCAAGCAGGACCTGGAGCGGGTAATCATCGATCGCACCGCGACGCCTGCCGACTTCCTCGATATCCTCGCGAATCTGTCCGAGAAGTTCACGGGCGACGTCGTCTACGTGCAGGACAAGGAGCGGGGCTACCTGAGCGCCAGCGGCCGCGGCGGGAACAGGATTCTCTACGCGCTCAACGCGGACGATCTCGGTTTCTATCTCGAAACAGAGGCGCTGGTCCCGATGCGGAGCGTTGCCGCGGCATGACCCCTCTGCTATATACCCGGGGTGCAACTTTGGTCGGCGTTTCTTCACACAGGGTTGGTGGGAAAGGCCGTCCTCGGCATCCTGCTGCTCTTCTCGATCGCATCGTGGGCCACGATGTTCGTCGTCGGACGGCGTTTTCGCCGCTCGGCCGCTGCCTCGAGACGCTTCATCGCCTCCTTTCGACGCGCCAAACGCCTCGCTGACGTGCAGGCGGCGACGGCGCACGCCGCGCACTCCTCGATGGTCGGTCTCTTCAAGGCCGGCTACGCGGAGATCGAGGCGCAGGTCGCCCACGCGCAGAACCCTCAGACCATCCGCTCGCTCGACAGCGTGGAGCGCTCGCTGCTGCGCGCCTCGCGCATCGAGGCCGCGCGGCTGAGCCGCTACGTCCCCTTTCTGGCCACCACCGCGGCCGCCACGCCGTTCATCGGGCTGTTCGGGACGGTGTGGGGAATCATGGAGGCTTTCGCCACCATCGGCACGATGGGGACCACGTCGATCACCGCGGTCGCTCCCGGCCTCAGCGAAGCCCTGATCAACACTGCTGCCGGCCTCTTCGCCGCCATCCCCGCCCTCCTCGCCTACAACCACTTCGTCAACCGCCTGCGACAGGCGCGGGGGGAGATGGAGGATTTCACGCTGGAGTTCTTGAATCTGACGGAGAGGAACTTCATGTGAAGTTCGCCGTTGGCGGTTGACCGTTCGCCGTCTCTCACTTCGGCCAACGGCCAACAGCCAACGGCGAACCAGTTACTTCGCAGCGCAAAAAGACGTCTAACGACAGATGCAATTCAGATACGAAAGCGATGACCTTCCCGACATGGCGGAGATCAACGTCACCCCGCTGGTCGACGTCATGCTCGTGCTCCTGATCATCTTCATGGTCACTGCGCCGATGCTGACGCAGGGGCTGACGGTCGCCCTGCCGTCGGCGGAGGGGAAGAGTTTC
This sequence comes from Candidatus Gilichinskyi gelida, assembly GCA_038040385.1. Taxonomy (GTDB): domain Bacteria; phylum Acidobacteriota; class Thermoanaerobaculia; order Gp7-AA8; family Gp7-AA8; genus Gilichinskyi; species Gilichinskyi gelida. Next base: position 98,089 of record JBBPII010000019.1, on the reverse strand, counting down.
GAGCTGGCGTCGAACAACCCTTCGAAGATCCAGGTCACGGCCGCCGGCGCTGTGTATCTCGACGGGATCGCCGCCGGCTCGACCAGTCTGGAGACCACCCTCGGGCCGATGCTTCGGGCGCGGCGGGTCAAGCGCGCGCTGCTCGAGGCGGACAAAGACGTCCCTTACGGCCGGGTCGTTGCAGTGCTCGATGTGATGAACCGGGCGGGAGTGGAACAGTTGGGCATGGTGACGCAGCCGAAGGAGATCGATGGACGACGCAATCGGTGAGGTGCTGGCCCAGCGCAAGGCGCTCGATCGAGGCGCCGGCGCAGGGATCGCCTTCTCCGTCATCGTTCATGGCGCCATCACCGCCGCGGCGGTCTACGCCGCACTGCGCACGCCCGTGCAGCAGAACGTGCCAGTGATCGAAATCAAGTTCGCGAAGATGCCGGCGCCGGTGGCCGCACCACCCGCTCCCACACCCGCCGCGCCACCGCAGCCCACGCCTCAGCCGATAGTGCCGGCGCCAAAACCGGTCGCGACGCCGCCGGCGAAAACCGTCCCCCTCTCCCCCTTCGGCAAGTCGCCGAAGAAAGGCACCGAACACCCCGAGACCGCGAGACCGCGAGACCCCGCAACCCCAGCACCAGAGATTCCCGTCGGCGGCACCGGCGCAGTCGTGGAAGGCGATTTCCCGTACACGATCTACATCGAACGCATGCGCACCCTCATCGGGCAGCATTGGTACCGCCCGCAGGCGGCGCCGGGCATCGCCACCACCGTCTACTTCGTCATCGAGCGCGACGGCACCGTACGCGACGCGCGCAGCGAGAGCGAGAGCGGCAACGGCACGTTCGACCGCGCCGCGTTGCGCGCCATTCTCGAGTCGTCACCGCTCCCGCCGCTACCGTTCGGCTACAGCGGCACCTACCTCGGCGTCCACCTCACATTCAAATGAAACGAACGATCATCTTCCTGACGCTTTTGGCCGCGCCGCTCCTGGCGCAGACCGACATTCGGACCCAGATCGACGCCAGCAAGGCGGCCCAGGTGATCCGCATCGCCGTGCCGCGCCCGGAGACGTCGCTGCCGCTGGAGGCGGTCAACACCCCCTTCTTCGCCCCGCTGACGCGCGACCTCGCCTACTCCGGCGTCTTCGCGATCGCCCCCATCCCGCCCGGCATCCCGGCCACCGCCGACCTGGCGAAGTCGGCCAACGCGCAGCTCGTGCTGCGGCTGCAGATCACCACCGAAGTGCGCGACGGCGCCGAGAGCTATGTCGTCGTCGTGCGGGCCATCGACACCACCGGGCAGGAGCAATTCGGTAAGCAGTACCGAGGAGTCAAGGAATCGCTCACCAGGATGGCGCACATCATCGCCAACGATTTGCAGCGGCAGTTCGCCGGCAAGCCGGGCATCTTCGAATCGCAGGTCGCGTTCGCCTCCAACCGCACCGGGCATTGGGAGATCTGGCTGATGGACTGGGACGGCGCGAACCAACGGCAGATCACGCGCCACAACGCGCTGTCGATTCTCCCGAGCTGGTCGGCGGACAACGAGCGTCTGGTCTACACCTCGTTCGCCCGCGGCACCAGCGACATGTTCATCATCCATCGCCGCGGCGGGGCGCGCATTCACGTCCCCACCGGCCTCAATCTCAACACCTCGGCCACCTTCTCGCCGGCCGGCAACGACATCGCCTTCGTCGGATCGATCGCCGGCAACCCCGACATCTATCTCATCAAGAGCGACGGAACGAGCCTGCGCCGGCTGACGTCGTCGTCGTCGATCGAGTCCACCCCGGAGTGGAGCCCGAACGGGCGGCAGATCTCGTTCACCTCCGGCCGCAGCGGCGCGCCGCAGATCTACGTCATGGATGCGGAGGGCTCGAACGTCGACCGCGTTTCGTTCGACGAGGGCGGCTGGAACGACGACGCCACCTGGTCGCCGGACGGCGAGCAGATCGCCTACACCTCGCGGGTCAACGGGCGCTTCCAGATCCGCATCGCCAACGTGTCGACGAAACAGAGCCGCATCATTGCCGGCGAAGGCTCGAACGAGCAGCCAACGTGGTCGCCGGACGGAAAATGGATCGCCTTCCAGTCGAACCGCACCGGCGAGTGGCAGATCTACCGCATGCGCGTCGAGGGCACCGATCTGATGCAGCTCACCTTCGATAGAGAAAACAAGGATCCCGATTGGTCGAAGAAATCCGAATGAGTTCGCCGTTGGCCGTTGACCGTTGGCCGAGATCGGTCATCGGTCAACGGCCAACAGTCAACGGCGAACGACCTGATATCATCCAAAACGAACTAAGGGGAAAAAATGAGTAAAGCATTGAAAGCATTCGTCTGCGGGCTCGTCCTCATCGCGGCCGTTCTGGCGCCTGCCTGCCGGCCGAAGAAGAAGCCGGTGGTCACGCCGACGGTCACGGAGACCACGAACACCGCCAGCATCCCGACCATGACCACCACGCAGCCGGCGCCGGTGGCGACCAACACCGACTTCGTGCAGACCGATACCCAGCCGCCCATCACCTCGTCGCAGCTCCCCACCGACATCGAAGAGCTCAACCGCGTCGCGCAGTCGCGCGGCTACATCCAGGACGCCTTCTTCGACTACAACGAGTCGACGCTGTCGTCCGACGCGCAGGCGGCGCTCAGCGCGTCGGCCGATTGGCTGAAGAGGAACCCGCAGTACAACCTCCTGGTCGAAGGCCACTGCGACGAGCGCGGCACCGAGCAGTACAACCTGGCCCTCGGCGACCGGCGCGCGAACATTGTGAAGGAGTACCTGGCCACCCTCGGCGTCGACTCGGGCCGCATCCGCACCGTGAGCTACGGCGAAGAGCGTCCGTTCGACAACGGGCACGACGACGCGGCGTGGGCCAAGAACCGCCGCGCGCATCTCGTTCTGGTCGGAAAATGAAGAAACTCTTCCCTCTTTTCGCGCTCCTGACGGCGGCCTGTGTCACCTCGACCGACATGGAGAAGCTGCAGTCGCAGATCGCCGATCTGCAGGAGCAGGTGGCGCTGATGAAGCGCACCTCGGCGGGCAAAGAGGAAGTGCAGGGCGTCAACCAGCGCATCGCCGAACAGACCCAGACCCTGCTCAAGTCGAACGCCGCGCTGGTGGCGAAGGTCAATGAGATCGACGAGAAGATGAACAACACCCAGGGGGGGATCGAGCAGACGAACTACCGCGTCGACAAGATCGCCCAGCAGGTCACGCAGATCCAGCACGACGTCGAGGAGTTGAAAGCCGCGCGCGCGGCCACCGCCGCAGCCGCCCAACCCACGATGCCGATGGCCGAAGTCAACGTCGCCCCTCCCCCCGCCCCGGTCCCCGTCCCCGCGCCCGGCGAGGATCCCGTTCAGGTGTACCAGGCGGCCTACCGCGACTACCAGCGGGGCAATTACGATCTGGCCATCGCCGGCTTCCGGGAGTTCGTGGCGCGCAACGCGAATTCGGATCTGGCGGACAACGCGGCCTACTGGATCGGCGAAAGTCTTTATTCTCAGAAGAAATATCGCGAGGCGATCGCGCAGTTTGACAGCGTCGTTACCAAGTTCCCCAAGTCCGACAAGGTTGCCGGATCGCTGCTGAAGAAGGGATACGCGTACATCGCGCTCGGCGAGAGATCGCAGGGGATCGTGCAGTTGCAGTACGTGGTGCACGAACATCCGGCTTCACCCGAAGCGGCGGTGGCGCGGCAGCGGTTGAAGGGACTCGGGGTCGAGAGATAGGAGAGTTCATGGCCAATACCCGTTCGGCCGAGAAGCAGCAGCGGCAGGCCGAGAAAGCAGCACAGCGCAACCGCGCCGGAAAGACGCGCCTCCGTTCGGCGCTGAAGAGGGCGCGCGCGTCGGTCACCGACGCGAAGTCGTTGTCGACCGGTTTCTCCGAGATCGACAAGGCCGCCAAGCGCGGCATCATCAAGGGCAACACCGCCGACCGATACAAGTCGCGCCTCAGCGCGGCCGCCAAGCGCGCCCCGAAGTAGGGGCCCTCACCCGGCGCTTCGCGCCACCCTCTCCCGCAAGCGGGAGAGGGGCCAAGTTGTCCTTCTCCCGCTTGCGGGAGAAGGTGCCGCGTAGCGGCGGATGAGGGTTATCCTCCTCGCGCACAGGAGGTCCCCATGCCCCTCTCCCGGCGCGCGTTCGCCCAACTCCTCGGCACCGGCGCGGCGGCTGCGGCTTTGCCGCGCCTCGTGCTGGCCGCTCGCCCCAGCGGCATCGTCCGCCTGAGCGCGAATGAGAATCCGTACGGACCGTCGCCGGCCGCGATCGCCGCGTTGCGCGACGCCTTCGGCCTCGTGGCCCGCTATCCGGACGAGGAGGCCGACCTCCTCGCCGCCGACGTCGCCAAGCTGCACGGCGTCTCGACCGACGGAGTGATCCTCGGCAACGGCTCGAGCGAGATCCTCAAGCTCGTTGCCGCGGCCTTCACCTCGTCGTCGCGGAAGCTGGTCATGGCTTCGCCGACCTTCGAAGCCATCGCCCGTTACGCGCGGGCGGGCGGCGCGGAGGCCGTCACCGTCCCACTCGACGGCAGCTACGCGCATGACACGGCGAAGATGGCCGCCGTCGCCGGAGCAGGCGTCATCTACGTCTGCAATCCCAACAATCCCACCGGGAGCATCACGCCGGCGGCGACGATGCGATCGCTCATCGAGTCGGCGGCTCCGTCGACGATGATCCTGGTCGACGAGGCGTATCACCACTACGCCGCGAATCCGAGCTACGAGAGCGTGGTCCCAATGGTGAAGACGCGGCCGAATCTGATCGTGGCGCGGACCTTCTCCAAGATCTACGGCATGGCCGGCCTGCGCGCCGGGTATGCGGTCGCGCAGCCGGAAGTCATCCGCAAGCTCGACGAGCAGAAGGCGTGGGACTCGATGAACGTGATGGCGCTGGTCGCCGCGCGCGCCAGCCTCGCTGACAACGCGTACGTCGCCGAGGGGCGGAGGAAGAATTCGGCGACGAAGCACGACCTCGTCGCGCGGCTCGATGGCCTCGGTTACAAGACCATTCCGTCGGAAACGAACTTCGTGATGATCGATCTCCGCCGCGAGGCGCGCGCGGTCATCGGCGCCATGCGCGAGCGGCGCGTGCACGTCGGGCGCGTTTTTCCCGCCATGCCGCGACACCTGCGCGTGACGATCGGGACGCCGGAGGAGATGGCGCGGTTCGTCGAAGCCTTTCAGGAAGTCGTAAGCTAGGCAACAACAAACAGGAGGAAATTGCATGCGTTCGGTCCGACTCGCACTAATCCTCGTCTTCGCTCTTTCCGCCGCCGCCGTCGCCCAGCCAATCCCGCCAGGGAAGCCCAATCCCGAGCCAACACCCGACAGGCCGACCCCCGCGGCCAGGCGCTGCTGCGCGCCGAAGGTCCTCGACAGAAATGGCAAGGAGCTCGGCGAAGTAATGCATTACGACGATCGGATGCCGAGCTATCCGCATCAGGCGTGGGTCCGCTACGAGCTGAAAGGCGGCGATGCGGTCATGCTCAACGTCGGCGCCGAGGCCATCTTCCCGTGGATCAGCCTCGGCGGCAGCGCCGTGGTCTTCACCAGCATCGACTGCACGGGCAATGCATTCGTAGCAGCGCTGGGAGACCCGACGTTGTCGAAACGCTACGCCGTCGTCCTGCCGCAGGGTGGAGCCTCGCCCGGCCCATGGGCGGCGACGCACGCCTGGCTGTACGTGACCGATCCCTTCCCTGCGCGGGTCAACGCGGGCGCGACGCTCTGGCGCTCGCAGTGGGACTTCACCAACGCCTGCGTCCCCTACCCGGCGCCGGGCCTCACCTTCGCCGGCGATACGTGGGGGTTTTTCATGCACAGGGTCGAGGATCTCTACGCGAAGTACCGGCGGCCGTTCTGGATTCCATAGCTCGTCAGAGCACAACCGTGTAGCCGAGCGTGGTCAGGTCGGGCATCCGGTCGAGGTAGACCTGTCCATCGGTGTGGTCGATCTCATGCTGGAAGATACGCGCGGTGAACTCCGTGGCATCGATCTCTGCGGGCTGTCCGTCGGGATCGATGCCGCGCACGCGCACGCGCTTGGCGCGGGCCACTTCGCCGCCGAGGAAGGGGACGCTGAGGCAGCCCTCCCAATCGGTGATGCGCTCGTCGCCGACGATCTCGTACGTGGCGTTGAACAGCGCGCCGGCGCCGAGTTTGGCGATGCCGCGTCGCTTGGCGACCTTCTCCTCCACTTCGAAGACGAAGATGCGAAGGGGCAAGTGCACCTGCGGGCCGGCGAGACCGACGCCTTCGTACTCGTGCATGGTCTCGATCATGTCGTCGAGCAGCGGGCGGAACTTCCCCGCCTTGATGTCCTTGATCTCCACGTCGGAAGCTTTTTGGCGCAGGACGGGATGGCCGAGGCGTGCGACTTTGAGGATGGCCATGGTTCTTAATTTCCCCCCTTCGATGTGAGCGGCATTCTCCGCATCGAGAGCGCGATCATGAGCGCGATGAACGTCAGCACGGCGCTGCCGTAGAACGCGCCGCGCGCCTGCGCCAGATCGTACAGAAAGCCGGAGATGATCGGACCCACGAACCGCGCCAGCGAGCCGACCGCGGTCGCCAGCCCGAGCATGCTCCCGTGCTCCCGCGCCGGCGACGCCTTGGTCACCATCGACATCAACGACGGATAGGTCAGCCCCTGTCCGACGGCGAGGAAGAACGCCACGACGTACAGCATCGAAACCTGGTAGATGCCTGGGATCAGCGCGAGGCCGATGGTGAACGACGCCGTGCCGATCGCTACCAGCGACTTCTCCCCCAACCTGCGCGACAGCTTGCCGATCAGTCCTCCCTGGATCGCTGCCACGATCACGCCCATGAAGAGAAAGAAGTACGCCAGGTCGAGCGGCTTGAAGTTGAAGCGGTCGCGCGCGTGCAGCGTCACGCTGGTCTCCATCCCCGCCACGGCCAGCAAGCCGATGAACAGCGTGGACATGATGGCCAGCACGATGGCGTGCGTCGTCATCTGCTTCCACACGCGCCGGTCGAACTGCGGCGGCAGGCCGCTGCGCACCGTCGCGTCGGGCGCCTTCGACTCGCCGAGGACGAACGCCGCCACCAGCAGCGACGTGAGAGACAGCGATCCGGCCACCAATCCCGGCAGCATGTTTTCCGCCATCCCATGCTTCCCGCCGAAGTGCGACAGCGCGCCGCTCATCGGCGGCCCGAGGATGAAGCCGAGCCCGAACGCCGCGCCGATGAGGCCCATCCCTTTGGCCCGGTTCTCGTGGGTGGTGGTATCGGCGATGTAGGCCTGCGCGGTGCCGATGTTCGCGCCGCCCACGCCGGCGATGACGCGGGAGGCGAAGAGCAGCGCCAGGCTGCGGGCGAAGGCGAACATGAAGTAGCCGAGGCAGCTCGCCACCAGGCTGATGAGGATCACCGGACGCCGCCCGATGCGGTCCGACAGCCGCCCCCACACCGGCGCGAAGAAGAACTGCATGATCGAGTAGACCCCGACCACCGCCCCCACCGTCACGCCGCTCGCGCCGTATTCGCGCGCGTAGTACGAGAGGAACGGGATGACCATCCCGAAGCCGATGAGATCGATGAAAACGATGAGAAAAAGGATGAAAAGAGAGGTTTTGCGCACGGGCGCGCGAATGGTACAAGAGGTTCGCCGTTGGCTGTTGACCGTTGGCCGATAACGTCCTCACGGTCAACGGCCAACGGTCAACAGCGAACCTTGCGCCTCGTTTTGTTCGACATCGACGGCACCCTCATCACCGACGGCGGCGCCGCGCGCGATGCGTACGCCATTGCGCTGGAGGCTGTGTACGGCTATCGCGGGGCGCTGCGGCGCTACGACTTCTCCGGCCGCACCGATCCGCAGATCACGCACATGGTGCTCGGCGACGCCGGAGTCTCCGCCGAGGACATCGATGCGGCCATGCCGCGCCTCTGGCAGCACTACCTCGGCGCGCTCGAGCGCAGCGCGCATGGCCGCGTGCGCGAGCTGCCCGGCGTCCGCCCGTTGGTGGAGACGCTGGCCGGCGATGCTCGCGTGGTCCTGGGACTGCTGACCGGCAACATCGAGCCGGGGGCACGGGTGAAGCTCGGCCACGCCGCGCTGAACGACTTCTTCCCCTTCGGCGCCTTCGGCAGCGACTCTGCGCGCCGCGAAGAACTGCCACCCATCGCCGTGGAACGGGCGTCGCGCCTCGCAGGTCACCGCTTCGAAGGGCGGGATGTGGTCATCATCGGCGACTCGATCTACGACATCCGCTGCGGCGTCCCGCACGGCGCGACCACCATCGCCATCGCCTCGGGGAAAACCTCGGCGGAGACGCTGCTCGCGGAGAATCCCGATCACTTCTTCGCCTCGGCCGAGGATCACGACGCGTTGCGCGCCGCGATCATCGGATAGCATTCGCGCGCAATGGCTTCCGCCGCCGACATTCGCCTCATCGTCTCCGACGTCGACGGCGTGTGGACCGACGGGAAGATCATCTACGTCGGCGAGCAGCGGGAGATCAAGGAGTTCAACGTGCGCGACGGCCTCGGCGCCAAGCTCGCGCAACGCGCCGGCGTCGCGGTGGCCCTCCTCACCAGCCGCAACTCGCCGGCGCTGGCGCGGCGCGCGCGCGAGCTGGGCATCACCGAGCTGCATCAGGGAGCGTCGAACAAAATCGAAGCGTGCTCGCAACTATTGGTTAGTCTGGACTTACGGTTCGATCAGATCCTCTACGCCGGCGACGATCTCCCCGATCTCGCCCCCATGCTGCGCGCCGGCATCTCTGCCGCCCCCGCCGACGCGGCGAGCGAAGTGCGCGCGGCGGCAACGTGGAAGCTCGACGCGCGCGGCGGCGAGGGGGCGTTTCGCGAGCTCGTCGAGCGGCTGCTGCGCGAGCGCGGCGAGTGGGCCGCGATGGTCAAGGAATTCGAGATTGGCAAGCCCCAAGCTCAGAGCGTTTAGAGGCCGCGTTATTTATGTCGTCGTCTCCGCGCTCGGATTCGTCGTGCGACTCCTCCCTCTCCCCGTAGCCCGCGGCTTCGGCGTGCTGCTCGGCGCGTTCGGCTCGTTCGTCGCCGCCGGCCCGCTCCGCCGCGCCCGCGCGAATCTCGCGTTGGCGTATCCCGATTGGTCCTCCCGCAAGCGGCGAGCCGTCTCTCGCGCGATCTGCCGCCACCTCGGCGGCGTCTTCGCCGAGTTTCTCTGGTTGCCGAGGGTGGACGCCAAGACCCTGGCCCGAACCACGACCTACGAGGGGATGGAACACATCACCGGCCGCACCAGCGGCCAGATCGCCATCACGGCGCACAGCGGAAACTGGGAATGGGCGGCGCACGCCATCGGCGCTCTCGCACCGGTAACCACGATGCAGCGAGAGCGCAACGAGCCGGAGATCAACCGCCTGATCACCCGAATGCGGGCGCGCAGCAACGTTCGCGCGATCGATCGGGGCTCGGTCGCCGCGAGCCGCGAGATGATCCGCGCGCTGCGCGACGGCCACCTCCTGGCGTTCCTCATCGACCAGAACATCCGCGCCGAGAGCGTGAAGGTGCCGTTCTTCGGCCGTCCCGCGCTCACGCCGATCGGCCCCGCGCGACTGGCGATTCGGGCGGAGGTGCCGGTGGTCGTCATCTTCGACGAGCGCCGCGAGGGCAAGCACCTGGTGCGCATCCTCCCGCCCATCACCACCAGCAAAGGCGACGATCCCGTCGCCCTTACCGCGCGCATCACCGCGCTCATCGAAGAGCAGATCCGCCGGGCGCCGGAGCAGTGGGTGTGGTTTCACGACCGCTGGCGCGAGAGACCGAAGTGGGATGTCACCCCGTCATCCTGAGCCGCGAAGACGGCGAAGGATCTCGCCGGCGCAACCGGAGATCCTTCGCTGCGCTCAGGATGACGAAGGCTCACACAGTCGTCTTAGCCACGACGGCTGCGCAGACCCGCGCCGCGCCGGCGCGCAGCAACTCGTTGGCGCAGGCGCGGAGGGTCTCGCCGGTGGTGCTGACGTCGTCGACGATCAGCAGCGACTTCTCCGAAGCGCGCTCGGACGCCGCGAAGGCGTGCCGCACGTTGGCGGCGCGGGCGGCGCGCGCGAGCTTCGATTGCGCCGGCGTCTGGCCGCGCTTGGTCAGCAGCGTTACGTCGCAGCGCGTGCCGAGGCGGCGGGCGACGGCACGCGCCAGGAGCTCCGCCTGGTTGTAGCCACGCCGGCGCAGCTTCGAGCGGTGCATGGGGACGGGGACGACGGCGTCGAAGGTGGCGTCGCCGCGCGCGCGGAGCGTGGTCTCGACCAGCTCCGCCAGCGGCGCTGCGAAAAAGTCGTGCCGCTCGTACTTGAATGCGTGCAGCACGCGCTCGAGTGCGCCGCGGTAGCAACCCCACGCCTCGGTCCAGTCCACCGGAAGCGGATCGCGCATACAGTCGATGCAGCGGTCGCCGTCGGGCAGCGGGAGGGCGCACGACGTGCATTTCGACGACGTGATGGCGGGCAGCGACGACCAGCATTCGGCGCAGCACGACGCCGTTCGCGCCCGCCACGGCAGCTCCCGGTCACAGACGACACACGCGGCGTGCAGAACGATTTGCGCCGTCTCGCGTCCCAACAACGAAAGCGTCCGCAACACGGCGCACATTGTATTGGAAGGAGTCGATTTCGATGAGTCAGATGCGTATAGTGGCCGCCATGAAAAAGACCGCAATTTTGCTGGCGCTTTTTGCCTTCGCGGCCCTTCCCGCGGCCGCCCAGCACAACGAGTTCGGGATCCTGTTCGGCTACGCGCGACCGATGAAGTCCGACGCCGGTAAAGGCAGCTTCGAGAGCGGCATGCGCCAGATTTACTACGCCATGGAGCTCGAGCCGTCGACCATGTTCCGGATTGAATTGGGCCGCTTCAAAGCCAAGACCGCCCTCCCCCTCGACGGCGGCGGCTTCGACATCGACGAGGACGGCAGCGTCGAGCATGCCGACGGCATCATCGAGTACCGTTTTTCCGAGCCGTACGGTTACACCGGCCTCTTCGCCGGCGCCGGCCTCTACCGCCAGAAAACGAACGGGCGCGAGGAGACCGACTACGGCTTCCAGGGCGGCGTCACCGCACTGTTCCCGCTCAATCGGACCTACGCAGTGGCGGTCGAAGGCGCGTACCACTGGGTCAACGTGACCACCCCGAGGGCGCGATTCGTGACACTCGGCGCGGGGCTGCGGATCGCGTTCTAGATGACTTTATCCTGACGCCTTCGGCGCCAGGACAAAGTTTGCGGGGGCACGCCCCTTGCTCCTCCTTCCTTCGTAATCGAAGGAGGAGCAATGGCTCAGAACGACAGGAAAGTCCGCGACATCATGACGCCCGATCCGGTGTGTGTGTCGGAGAAGGACAACATCCGCGAGGTGGCGCGCATCATGGCCCGCGAGGACACCGGCGTCGTGCCGGTCGTCGACGGGAAGAAAGTCGTCGGCATGATCACCGACCGCGACATCGTGGTGCGGCTGGTGGCCGAGGGGAAGGACCCGTCGAACGCCAGCGTCAAAGAGGCGATGACCAGGAATGTCCGCGCGGTGAAGGAAGACTCCAGCGTGAGCGACGTGCTCGACGTGATGAGCAAGTCCCAGGTGCGCCGCGTCCCGGTAGTCAACGACCGCGACGAGATCGTCGGCATCGTGTCGATGGGCGACGTCGCCGTCGAGACCAACCAGGACGGCAAGGTCGGCAAGACCGTGGAGAACATCAGCGAGGCACCGCCGAACAATTGACGCGCGAAAGCGCGTCATCCTGAGCGGGTTAACGGCGTGCGCGCCGGTGAAGCGGTGATGAAGCTGGCTGCCTTTAGTTAGTCCTTCTAATTCATTGGTTTTCGCCATTCTAGGTTTATGGTATCGAGTAGTTATTGTTAAGACGCTTCATTAGAAGCCGCGCAGACGGCGAAGGATCTCGTGTTTGCTACTCTAGCGCGATGCAGAAACGCATCGCGCTTTTTCTTGTCTTCATTGCACTTCCTCTTTTTGCGGCTCAAAAGCCGGCGCCGCGCGCCGTCACCGTCGACACTCACGCTGACACCCCCAGCGAGTATCTCGATCACCCCTTCGACCTCGGCGCCTGGAACTCCACCGGCCACTTCGACTATCCCCGCATGAAGGCCGGCGGCCTCGACGCCGAGTTCTTCGCCGCGTACGTGCCGCGCTCCTACGCCAACAAGGGCGCCGCCGCCTTCACCATGAAGATCATGGAGACCATCCACGAGATGGTCGAGCACTACCCCACCTGGGTCCGGTGGGCGGACTCCTCCTCCGGCATCCGCGCGGCGGTCCGCGACGGCAAGCGCGCCATCCTCATCGGCATCGAAGGGGGGCACGCCATCGAGGACTCCCTCGACCTCCTGCGCGCCTTCTACCGCTTCGGCGCGCGATACATGACCCTCACCCACACCAATTCGAACGGCTGGGCGGACTCCTCCGGCGACGAGGCCAAGCACAACGGCCTCTCGCCCTTCGGCAAGCAGGTCATCCAGGAGATGAACCGCCTCGGCATGCTGGTCGACGTCTCCCACGTTAGCGACAAGACCTTCTACGACGTCATCGCCACCACCAAGGCGCCGGTTATCGCCTCGCACTCGTCGTCGCGCGCCATCGCCGACCACGCGCGCAACATGACCGACGACATGCTCTCCGCCCTTGGCAAGAACGACGGGGTCTGCATGGTCAACTTTTATCCGGTGTTCCTCTCCAACGAAGCGGGGGCCGCCTACCGCGCGCGCGAGGCGAAGCTGAAACCGTCCATCGCCGAGCTGAAGGCGAAAGACCCCGCCGAGGGCGAGGTGTACAAGGAAGGCGTCAAGAAACTGATGGCCGAGAACCCGTTGCCGAAGGTGGCGTGGACGGTGATCGTCGACCACATCGACCACATCGCTAAGGTCGCCGGCGTCGAGCACGTCGGCATCGGCTCCGATTTCGACGGCATCGGCGCCATCCCCGAGGGGATGGAAGACGTCAGCAAACTTCCGAAGATCCGCGCGGAGCTGAAACGCCGCGGCTACAGCGAGGCCGACATCCGCAAGATCATGGGCGAGAACTTCATGCGAGTGTTCGCCGCCGCGGAGAAGGTCGCGAAGGAGCTGCAGAAATAACGACCCTCATCCGCCCTTCGGGCACCTTCTACCGCAAGCGGGAGAAGGACAACTGATTTCCCTCTCCCGCGTGAGCGGGAGAGGGTGGCGCGAAGCGCCGGGTGAGGGCACTGCTGGAATCGCTTGATGGCCCGGCCCGTTTGCTCCCCCGTGAAAAAGCCACTCCTGCTCGCCGCCGTCTGCCTGCTATCGACCGCCGTCTTCGCCGCCGACGAAAAGCCGGCGCCGCCGCTGGGTCCGAAGGCGGAGGCGATGATTGAGCAACTGCTCCCGGTGTGCAGCGAGGCGGCGACGCCCACTCGCACCGGACTGGTTCACTCCCTCCCGTTGAGCATGACCGGCAACGTCATCCAGATCGAGAGCAAGCGGAGCTGGTGCGGCGGCCAGTGGGTGGCCATCACCACCAAAGAAGGGGGCTTCTTCTTCGGCGTTCCGTGGTTCCTCGACGGCATGGCGGGGACGATTGAAGAGAAACTGCGGGCGTTCACCTGGAAGAACATGCAGCAGAGCTACAGCGTGACGGTCGACCGCACCAAGACGCGCGATGGCCTCTATCGCGTCTCGCTGGTCCAAACCACCGAGCAGGGAAAAGTACCGATGGAGGGTGAAGTCGATCCCGCCGGTTCGGTCTTCTTCCTCGGCCACTTCCTTCCGATGACCGGCGATGCGCGCTCGGCGCGCATCAAGGCCCTGGCGCCGATGGTGGCCAAATCGCCGACCACCGGCTCAGCCACTCCGCAGGTGACGGTGGTGGAGTTCTCCGACTTCGAATGCCCGTCGTGCCAGCACTCCGCCAGCTACCTCAAGCCGATCCTCGCCGCGCACGGCGACAAGGTCCGCTATGTCCGCTTTGACATGCCGCTTTTGGCCATGCATCCGTGGGCCTTCAGCGCCGCGGTGGCCGGGCGGGCGGTCTACCGCCAGAAGCCGGAGCTGTTCTGGACGTACAAAGAGCACGTGTACGAGAACCAGGAGAAGCTCAACACGTTCACCATCGACGATTTTGTGCGCGGCTTCGCGCAGGATCACGACCTCGACTTGACCAAGTTCGACGCCGACGTCGCCTCACCCGCGGTGAAGGCCGAGATCCTCGACGGTGTCGCGGCGGCATTCACGAACGACGTCCGCTCGACGCCGACGTATCTGGTCAACGGCGTCACCGTCGATCCGGGCAAGGACGGGAAGGCGCTGGCGAACTACGTGGAGAAGGCGCTCAAATAGCCCGCCACACCAGATCGAGGAACCCCTTCAAAATCCGGCCGGTGAGCCCCCAGATCTCATACTGCTCGTAGCGGTAAAAGTACGCTGGGTACTGCCGGCTGCGAAACGCGACGTAACGGACGGCCGGCTGCGACCGCTGCAGCAGGGCATCGACCGGGACCTCGAACACTTCGTCCACCTCGGCCTCCTGCAGGACGTAATCGATCCGCTCGTCGATGATGCCGACAAACGGCGCGACGAGGAAGCCGCTGTTGGTGATGAGATCGTCCAGGCGCCCGATCAGCTCGACGTGCTCGGACGGAATCCCCACTTCCTCCTCCGCCTCGCGTACCGCCGCCGCCTCCAGCGACTCCCCCTCCTCCACCGCCCCGCCCGGAAAGGCGATCTGGCCGCTGTGCGCGGCGAGGTTCTCCGAGCGGCGGGAGAAGAGGATGGACCATCCGCCGCTGCTCCGGACCAGCGGGATGAGCACGCACGCGCGGCGATACTGCGGCGCGTCGATGGCGATGGCCGGACGATCGCCCACCACCGCGCGGAGGCGCGCCAGCGACGCCTCGTCGAAACGGGTCACGGCAACTCCAGCGTGGCGAACGGCGTCTCGTCGATGACGGGGATGCCTTGGATCCCGTGCACCAGGCGGATTCTCTTTCCCTCCGGCGCCGGGATGTCGGTCTCTTCGGCCGGCGCGAGGTCGCAAGGCAGCTCGAGCCACTTGCCGTTCACGATCAGGCGATAGCCCGGCTGACCGTAGGTGCGGGTGCGGAGGGTGAAGTCGCCGGCATTCCGGATCACGATCCTGCCGGAGCGCAGCGTGGCTTCGAGCTGTGGAAACAGGGGGATCTCATGTAGGACGGGCTTTAGCCCGTCCCGACGGGCTGAAGCCCGTCCTACATTGAGCGCCGCGACATACCCCTCCAGTGTCTTCTCGATATTGGCGTTTTCCTCGAGCCACCCGTGCTGCGCCACGCTGGGGTCGGCCAGTTCGCGGACGAAAAAGTCCGCGAGCTGCTCGACCTCGTGGTCGCCGAAGGGGATCTTCACCGCGCAGTTGTCGGGCAGCTCGGCGAACTGCGCGTAGTCGCTGACGGCGACCGGCTTGCCGGCCTGGAAGGCGCGAATGAGCGTGCCCGAGGTCTCGCCGGCGCTGGGGTAGCGCAGGTTGACGAGGCGATCGACGGCGGCGAAGTAGGCGGCGAAATCCTCCTCCTCCACATACCCGCTGGTGGCGACGTCGATATTGGGCGCCGCTTCGCCGACGATTAGCAGCCGCAGACGCGGCTCGCGCGCCTGCGCCGCGGCAAAGGCAGCGAGCACCACCTCGGCGCGCTTGGCCGAGGTGAGGAAGCCGAAGAGGCCGATGACGCGGTCGGCGGGAGAGAAGCCGTGGCGCTGGCGGATCTCGTCGCGGCGCGCGCGCGCGTCCGGCTGCGGGTCGTACGGATGTCCGACCACGTGGATCGGCGTCGCGACGCCCAGCGACCGCAGGCGGTCCGCCGCCCAATGGTTGTGCACGATGACCGCGCGCGAGCGGTTCGCCACCTCCACCGACGCCGGCATCAGGAAGTTGCCCATCTCACTGTGCAGTCCCGCCGCCCGCCCCCGCGCCCACGCCGCCCCCGCCTCCCCATGATTGGCCCGCAAGGCCTCGACGTAGCCCTCCACATCGCCCTTGGCCAGGGTCATCTCCACGATGAGGTGATGGAGGACGACGTCATGCAGCACGGCGACACCCGGCACGCGCATCGCCTCCTCGTAGATCCAGGCGTGGTGGGGGTTGTTGCCCAATTGGTAGATGCGTTCGCCGTTGGCCGTTGGCCGTTGACCGTCCACCACGTCGACTTCGACATGCCTTCGCAGCGCCGGAATGAGCATCGACGAGTAGTGCGCGACACCCGTCCGCGTCGGGGGCAACGGCGTAAGAAAGAGAACTTTCACGAACTAATCCGCAGTCGTCCGCGCCCGCTGCGCCAGATAGGCCTCCACGAAGCCGTCGATGTCGCCGTCGAGCACGCGCTGCGCGTCGCCCATCTCGAATCCGGTGCGCACGTCCTTCACGAGCTGGTACGGTTGCAACGTGTACGACCGGATCTGCGAGCCGAAGGCGATGTCCTTCTTCTCCCCTTCGAGCTTTTCCTGCGCCACCTGGCGCTTTTCCACCTCCTGCTGGTAGAGGCGGGCGCGGAGGAGCTTCATGGCTACGTCGCGGTTCTTGTGCTGGCTCCGCTCATTCTGGCAGGTGACCACGATGCCGGACGGGAGGTGAGTGATGCGCACCGCGGAATCGGTGACGTTGACGTGCTGCCCGCCAGCGCCGCTGGAGCGGTAGGTGTCGACGCGGAGATCCTTGTCGTTGATCTCGATCTCGATCTTCTCATCGATGTCGGGATAGATGTAGACCGAGGCGAAGGACGTGTGGCGGCGCTTGGCGGCGTCGTACGGCGAGATGCGCACCAGCCGATGCACGCCGTGCTCGGACTTCAGGTACCCGTACGCGTAGTCGCCGCGCACCATCATGGTGGCGCTCTTGATCCCCGCCTCCTCCCCCGCCTGATACTCGACCATCTCCGTCGACCAGCCGCGCCGCTCGCAGAAGCGGAGGTACATCCGCAGCAGCATCTCCGCCCAGTCCTGCGATTCCGTTCCGCCGGCGCCGGGGTGAATGGCGACGATGGCGTCGCGATCGTCATGCTCGCCGGAGAGCTTCATGGTCAATTCGATGGAGGTGATCTCCGCATCGAGCTGATCGACGAGCTTCTCGATGTCGGCGTCGACGTGCTCTCCCTCCCGCTGTAGCTCCAGCAGGACGTCGAGCTCCTCGAATTTGCTCTCGATCGACTCGCCGGTCTGGATGCGCTTCTCGACGCGGGCGCGCTTGCGACCGACTTCCTGCGCCGACTCCGGTTTGTCCCAGAAGCCGGGCGCCGACATCTCCCGCTCGATCTCGTCCAGCGATTTGCGCGCGGAGGCTAGGTCAAAGATAGCTCCGGACCGAGGTGAGGCGGTCGCGTAGTTCGGGGATTCTCGAGAGGACGTTTTCGTTCATGATCGCTTTCTCATCATCGCCACAGCCGCCGCCACACACGCGGCCCACGCGAACCAGTCTCCGAATCTTACATAAGGTGTGATCGATTTCCGCGGCTCGAAGTTCGCGTAGATCGTTCCTTGCCGGTTCATCGCCAGCTCTTCCACCACGCGGCCGCTCGGGTCGACGAATGCGGAGATGCCGGTGGTGGCCGCGCGCAGGAGGTAGCGATCGGTCTCCACCGCGCGCAGGCGCGCCTGGTTGAGGTGCTGCCGCGGCGCGGAGGTGCCGTCGTACCACGCGTCATTGGTGATGGTCACCAGGACGTCCGCGCCGTGTATGACCTGCCGCCGCGCGACGTGTGGAAAGACGATCTCGTAGCAGATGGCCGGGCCGTAGCGAAGCCGCCCCGCCAGCGGCATGTCCTTCGTCCCGAACTCGAACTCCCCCACCGCGCGCACCAGCTTCTTGGCAAAGAACAGCATCTTGCGCAGCGGCACGTACTCGCCGAACGGCACCAGGCGGATCTTGTCGTAGTGGCCGATGGTTCGGCCGCCGCTCACCAGGAACGCGGCATTCCATAGTCGGTCCGCTTTCTCCGGATCCTCGGCAATCGATCCCAGGATGACGTCGACGTTGTTCGCGGCGGAGAGCGATTCGATCGCCTGACGGTAGAAGTCCGTCGTCGCGTACGAGAGAGGGACCGTCGACTCCGGCCAGACGACGACCTGCGCGCCGGCGGCGACGCCGTCGCGGCTCATGGTCATCATCCGGTTGAAGATGTCGAGCAGGCTCGACTCGCTCCAGCGCATCTCCTGCGAGATGTTCGGTTGCAGCAGCGCCGCGCGGACCGTCGGCGCGCCGGTGGGACGGACGAACAGCTTCGCCGCGACGATACCCGTCGTCCACCAGACGAAGCAGACGATGGCCACCCCGGCGATTGCCAGCGTCCGCGCGATGCCGCGTCGGCGCGCGATGATCAGCCAGGCGATGAGAATCGACGGCAGCAGGATCAGCACGCCGAGGGCGTAGGGACCGGCGACGCGATCGAACTGCACCAGCGGGGCGTAGTCGATGATCGACGCGGCGATGAGGTTCCAGGGAAAGCCGGTCAGCAGGTACGTCCGCGCGTACTCCACCGCCGCCCACGCCAGTGGCACCAGCAGCCACCGCCCGAAACGCTCCCCCGGCGCGATGCGCCAGAAGGCGAACGCGAAGAGTGCGCCGTAGAGGCCCAGAATGACGCACATGGCGACGAAGAGCAGCACGCCGGTGACGTACGGCAGTCCGCCGTAGTGCGACATCACCCGCACCACCCACGGCACCATGATCAGCCACGCCGTGAATTGCGACAGCCATCCGAGAAAGACCGCCTCGCGCCAGCTCCGAGCCCGCGTCAACGCGACGAAGAGCGGGACTAGGGCGATGAAGATGAGCCAGGCGATGCTCGCGTTGGGGAAGGCGAGCGCGAAAAGGACGCCGGACGCGATGGAGAGAATGATGCGGAGCGGCACGAGATCCTTCCGTTTCGCTGCGCTCAACGTCAGGATGACGGCGCGAGCGCCGTCACTTCTTGAAGAGCGCGTCGAACGCCTTGCGCGCGTCGTCTGGCGTCTGCGGCTGGCGGGCCTTGTCGTGCGCCAGGTCCTTCACCACTTTCGGCTGGAAGAACGTGCAGTCGTTTTTCAGGTGCTTGTTCGCCACGCGCACCGGGATGTTCTCCCGGCACTCCCACATCGTCGTCGTATCGAAGGAGCGGCAGTTCCCGCAGGAGTGGATGTCCGCGCCGCACTTCACGCACATCTCGTCGAACGTCGGGCGCTCGAGGCTGATGCGCTGCTCGCCGCAGCGGTTGCATTTGAAGACTTCCGGTCCGAAGCCCCCCGCCGTCCGCCCGCGCGGGGCGCCTTCGAGCCGCTGCGGCCGTTGGTCGGGTCGCGGTCCCTGCGGACGGCCGTTGCCGCCGCTCGTTGATTTGGAGCCGTAGCCGCCGCCGTCCTGATAGCCGCGGTGCTTGTATTTACGATCATCGCTCACCAGAATCACCTCATGAAAAGGTAGTAAATGAGCCCGCCAGCCAGGAGGAGGCCGATCACGAAGAAAATCAGCCGGATCGCCACCTTCATCACCTTCAAAACAACCCAGATGACCGCGATGGCAATGAGGATCCCGAGAAGCTCCTGGGAGATAGGCATGTCGGGGACGCGGCTAGTGTAGCAGGATTCAGAGGATGAGCCGCACGGGTTGCTCGATGTATTGCCGAAGGGTGCGGAGATATTCCGCGCCGGCCACGCCGTCGACGACGCGGTGGTCGCACGACATGGTGATCTTCATGCGATCGCGCACCACCACTTGCTTGTCCACGACCACCGCCTGCGCCATCGCTGCGCCTACGGCGAGAATGCCCACGTTCGGCGGGTTGATGATGGCGGTGAACTCCTCGATCCCCCACGCGCCGAGGTTGGAGATGGTGAAGGTCGAGCCCTGGTATTCGTCGGGCTTCAGCTTTCGATTCTTCGCCTTGTCGGCCAGCGCGCGCACCTCGTTCGAGATCTCCACGATCGACTTCTGATCCGCGTTGCGCACCACCGGCGTGATCAGCCCCTCGGGCGTGGAGACCGCGATGCCGATGTGGATCTCGCCATGCTGGGCGATCGCCTCGTCGCCGAAGCTGGCGTTGACGTTCGGGTGGTGGCGCAGCGCGAGCGCCGCTGCGCGGACCACGTAGTCGTTGAGGCTGGTCTTCACCCCCTCCACTTCGTTGATCTGCTCGCGCAACGCGAGGAGGTTCGTGACGTCGTAGTCGACGGTGAGGAAGAAGTGCGGAATCGGCCCGATCGACTCGGCGAGGCGCTTGGCGATGGTGCGCCGCATCGCGGTGAGGGGGATGGATTTGGATTCCAGCGCGATCGCGGGGGTGGGACGGGCTGAAGCCCGTCCTACATTCTTCACGTCGGCGGCGATGATGCGGCCCTTGGGTCCGCTCCCCTGCACCTGATCGAGGCTGACGCCGAGCTCGCGCGCCACCTTGCGCGCCAACGGCGACGATCGCTGGCGGCCGCTGTCGCCTTGCGGCATGGGGACGACGTTGGCCGTGCGATCCACGCGCGGCCCCTTCATCTCCATCGCCTCGCCGTACTCGCCGGTGGAGTGCTTGATGCTGTCCTTCTTGTCAGTCTTGCGCCGCTGCACGGGCTCGGCCTTTTCGCCCGGACCGAGCAGCGTCGCCAGCACGCCGCCCACCGGAACCATTTGCCCTTCCTCGGCGGCGAGCTCGCCGATTGTGCCGTCGTCCTCGGCCTCGAGATCGAGGTTGACCTTGTCAGTCTCGATCTCCGCGACCGCCTCGCCCTTCTTCACCGTGTCGCCGGCCTTCTTGTACCAACGCAAGAGCTTCCCCTCGGTCATGGCGTCGCCCATCTTCGGCATGATGATTTCAGCCATTGGCGTACATCACCTTCTTTACCGCTGCGATCACATGCTCCTCACGCGGCGTGGCCAGCAATTCGAGTGCGCGCGAATACGGCATCGGAACGTCTTCGCCGGTCACGCGGATGACGGGCGCGTCGAGCTCGTCGAACACGTTCTCGGTAATGCTCGCGGCGATCTCCGCGGCGGCGCCGAACGGCTTCCACTGCTCCTGCACGACCACGCAGCGGTGCGTCTTGGCCACCGAGGCGTAGGCCGGCTGGAGATCGAGCGGGCGAAGCGTGCGGAGATCGATGACCTCCGCTTCGATGCCCTCGGCGGCGAGCTTCTCCGCGGCGATCAGCGACAGTTGCAGCATGCGCGAGTACGAGACGATGGTGACGTCGCGCCCTTGGCGCGCGATGCACGAAACGCCGAACGGCACGGTGAAATCGGGATCGTCCGGGACTTCGCCTTTCATGCCGTACAGGTTGGCGCTCTCGAGGAAGATCACCGGATCGCGCCCACGCACCGCGGTCTTCAGCATCCCCTTCGCGTCGGCCGGCGTCGCCGGGGCGACCACGGCCAGCCCGGGGAAGTGCGCGTAGAACGACTCGAACGTTTGGGAGTGCTGTGCAGAGAGCTGCACGCCCGCGCCCTGCGGCCCGCGGATGACCATCGGCACGTCGACCTGCCCGCCGGAGAAGTAGCGCACCTTCGCCGCGTGATTGATGATCTGGTCCGCGGCGACGATGGCGAAGTTCATGGTCATCATCTCCACGATCGGCCGCAGGCCGAGCATCGCCATCCCCACCGCCGTTCCCGCCATTCCCGCCTCGGCGATCGGCGTGTCGATCACCCGCTTCGGCCCGTATTTCTTCAGCATGCCGGCGGTGATGCGAAAGGTGCCTTCGTAGACGCCGATGTCCTCCCCCATGATGAGGACGTTCGCGTCGCGGTCCATCTCTTCCATCATCGCGTCGCGGATGGCGTCGCGGTAGCTCTTCTCAGCCATGATTCTCCGGCGACGGTCCGTTCTCCGCGACCACATCGTTCCACAGCTCGGCCGGCTCGGGGACCTCGCTTTCTTCGGCGAACTGCAGCGCCTTGGCCACCTGCTCGCCCGCCTCTTTGTCCATCCGCTGCACGTCGTCGTCGGTCAGGCCGCAGATCTCCGCGAGGCGATTGCGCAGGATGAGGATCGGATCGCGGTGTTTGTGCTCCTCGACCTCTTCCTTCGTTCGGTACGGCTGCTTGACGTCGGCCGCGCCGTGGCCGGAGAAGCGGTACGTGATGGCCTCGATGCAGTACGGCGTGCCGGTCTCGCGCACCTGACGCACCACGCGGTCGGCCACGCCGCGGACGGCGAAGACGTCCTGGCCGTCGACCTTCTCCGCCTGAATGTTGTAGGCGCGGATGCGCGCGGAGAGATCGGTCAGCGCCGAATGCCGCTCGACCGAGGTGCCCATCGCGTAGCCGTTGTTCTCGATGATGAAGAGGATGGGGCACATCCCCTCCTTGCCCCACAGCCCCGCCATGTTCATCGCCTCGTGGAACGAGCCGATGTTCATGGCGCCGTCGCCGAAGTAGCAGACGGCGATGCGCTCGGTCTGGCGATATCGCAGCGCGTACGCCGCGCCGGTGGCGAGGGTGAGGTGGCCGCCGACGATGCCGTAGCCGCCGTAGAAGCCGTGGGCGACGTCGAACAGATGCATCGAGCCGCCCTTGCCTTTGGCGATTCCGGTCCCTTTGCCGAACAACTCGGCCATGACTCGCCCGGGTTCCGATCCGAGGGCCAGCGCGTGGGCGTGATCGCGATAGCCGGAGAAGACGATATCGTCCTTCTGCAGGGCGCTGATGATGCCGCTGGCCACCGCTTCCTGCCCGCTGTAGACGTGCAGGTACCCGCCGATCTTGCCGCGGCGGAACTCGCGCTCGGTGGCCTCTTCGAACCGGCGGATGAAGATCATCTGCCGGAGGATCTCAGTCCACTCGGGGGCGCACGCGGCGGACTGCTCGAGGGTGGCGGTGGCTTCCGCCTTCTGCTTCGCCATGGCGGGCGTCGGATTCTAAAGCAAAAAGCGTGCGGTGGGGCTCAGGTGGCCGGCGCGATGTGCGCGTCGAGGTCCGTGCGCCGCATGATGAACGTCAACGCTACGGCGGCAAGAATGACTCCGTTCATCAGCAGCGCTGCGGTGATCGACCACCGCTGCGCGACGTATCCCGCCAGCAGGTTGCCGAGCGGCATGCCGCCGCGGAACGCGAGCATGAAGATCGACATCACCCGCCCGCGCATAGCGTCGGTGCTCGCCAGTTGCACCAGCGAGCTGTAGAGCGAGATCACGCCGACGATGCACGCGCCGGCGCCGAAGGCGATCAACAGGCTGATCGGAAAAACACGCGAAAGGGCGAAAGCGACGAGCAGCGTGGCGAAGGCCAGTTGCAGCATCAGCGCGAGCCGCCCCTTCTTCGGCACGTGTCCGCTCGCCGCAACGAACAGCGCCCCGCACACCGAGCCGACGCCGTACGCGCTGAGCAAGTAGGTGTACGCCTTCGGGCCGGCGGCGAAGATCACCTTCGCCACCACCGGCAGGAAGGTGATGATCGGCATGCCGAGGAACGTCCCGGCGAAGGAGAGGAACGTCAGAAGCAGCAGCGCGCGACGGCTGATGACGAACCTGAATCCTTCGCGCATCTCCTCCATCAGCCCCTTCGTCTCGCCGCGGCCGCGGATGATCGGCGTGCGGATGATGAGGTAGGCGATGATCACCGCGACGAACGACAGCGCGTTGAGGGCGAAGCACGCCGCGGCTCCCCAGGCGGTGAGCGCCAGCCCGCCGAGGACCGGGCCGATGACGCGCGCCAGGTTGAACTGCATGGAGTTCATGGCGATGGCGTTCGGCACGTCCTCCCGCTTGACCAAGAGCGGCAGCAGCGATGCGTACGCCGGCCCGCTGAACGACTGGGCGCTGCCGGTGAGGAACGACAACAGGAAGATGTGCCAGATCTTCACCGTCTGCGTCCACAGCAGAAACGCCAGGACGAGGGCGAAGGTCATCTGCAGGTACTGCGAGGCGAGCATGATCTTGCGCCGCTCCATCCGATCGGCGATGACGCCGCCGAAGAGCGAGAAGAGCAGCATCGGGCCGGTGCTGAGAAAGGCATCGAAGCCGAGCAGCAGCGCCGAGCCGGTGAAGGAGTAGACCACCCAGGCCTGCGCCACCGTCTGCATCCACGTCCCGGTGGTGGACATGAAGGCGCCGAACCACACCAGCCGGTAGTCGCGGTAGCGGAGCGCGCTGAAAGTGCGGCCGAGGCGCGTGCGCGGCAGCGCGTCGGTCTCGATCGCCGAATCGCTCATCGGGCGATCTTCAGCCTCGCTGCGGTCGACGCGGTGTGCGCGTGGCAGATGGCAACGGCCAGCGCATCGGCGGCGTCGGCGGACATCACCAGGTGGGCCAGCGCGGGGATGAGCATCCGCACCATCTTCGCCACCTGCTCCTTCTCCGCCCCGCCGAAACCGACCACCGCACTCTTGACCGACCGCGGCGAGTATTCGAAGACCTCCAGCCGCGCGCTACGCGCCGCCAGCAGGATGACTCCGCGCGCGTGCGCGAGCTGGATCAGGCTCTTGACGTTCGCCCCGCCGAACGGCGCTTCGACCGCCACCGCCTCGGGAGCATTGCGCGCGATCACCGCCGACAACTGTTCGTGAATGCGGCAGAGGCGATCGGCCAGCTCCGCGCCGCGCGCCGTGGTGATCGACCCCTGCTCCACCAGCGTCAGCCGGCCGCGCTCGCAGTCGATCACTCCGAAGCCGGTGGTGATGGAGCCGGGATCGACGCCCAGGATGCGCACCGAACGATTCTAGCGTGTCGGAGAAGCTTCATCCTTCCAGAACCGCACCTCATAAATCTCCCGCCCCTCCTCCCGATACTTCGCCTCATAGTTCGTCCGCGGCGGATCGTCGGGTCCCGGAATGCGGCTCTCCGCGCGAAAGAGCTCGGCGATCAGCGGCGCGGCGATCTCGAAGTATTCGCGATGGTCGGTGACGTAGATCCCACTGCCCCCCGGCACGAGCGCGCGCCGCATCTCCGCCAGCGCCTCGGCGCGGATGATGCGCCGTTTTTGCTCGCGCTTCCGCGGCCAGGGGTCGGGAAAGTAGATGTGGATCTCGCTGAGCGACGCGTCGGGGACCATGTCGCGCAGGACGACGAAGGCGTCGAAGTTGATGAGCCGGACGTTGGGCAGTCCGCGTTTGAGCACCCGATCGCGGATCACGCGATGGTAGTGGAGTGATTTCTCGATGCCGATGAAGTTGACGTCCGGCTGCTCGATGGCCGAGGAGATCAGAAAGCGGCCCTTGCCCGATCCGATCTCCAGGACGACGCGATTCGTGTTGCCGAAGAGATGCGCCAGGTCGAGACGGACCAGGCCCCTGTCGCGGGGATTGACGACCAGTTGTTCCTCGGTCACGGAGGCGAATGATAGGGCGTCACGCGCGCCACAGCGGCGTTCGCTCCACCATCCGGCGGATGTCGTCCATCAGCTCCGGATCGCGGCGCAGCCGCCCGCGGATCCAGCGCACGAAGCGGATGTCCTCGTCGGCGAAGTCGCCCTGGGCGCGGAGATGGTCGAGCCAGCGATCGGCGTCGCCGTCGAACACGCGGACGAGCACCTGGTAGCGGAGGAAATCGCCGGTCGCCGATGAACGCCCCGCTGGCAGCGCGACGACGTTCGACGGCCGCGCGCCGCGGAGTCGAGCGGAGCGCGTGTAGGCGTGAAGAATGCGCTCGACGCGGTCGTCCCCCGACGCGGTGCTGCGCCGGAGGCCGACGATGCGCAGACGGTGCCGGCGATCGCCGATGGAGCGTCCTCGGCGAATTCCTATCCACGGCCGCGCTGAGCTCCTGCGCCAGCGAATGTCGGTGCGGCTTCCGGGCTGATACACTAGGAGTACGTAAACGATTCGCATGAAATCACTTATCGGTGTCTCACGGTTGCCTTCTCCCCGCCCTTACTGCAAGGGTGTTGCACGAATTTCCATCTATCCCTCCCCATTCGTGCTAACGTTTCGCAACAATTCCCGCCATGACTGCTGTGAGTGAAGCGGCGCTTCCCGAGCGCGATGATCAGTTCTTCGAGGAGCTGTATGCGGAGCACTTCGATTTTCTGGTCGCCGTCGCGGCGCGAAAGTTCCGCGTCCCGGAGTGCGACGCCGAGGCGCTGGCGCACGAGGTCTTTCTCAGCTACCTGCGAAGGTCGCACGAAGTGCTGAATATCCATTCGTGGATGCTCGGCGCCATTTGCAACGCCAGCCGCTACTACTGGCGGCAGAACGGGCGGATGGTGGAGCCGCTCGACGACGATCAGGCCTTCGAGCGCCCCGACCCCGCCACCACGCGCATTCTCGACAGCCTTCCCGACCAGCTCGCCGCGCGCGAGGCGCTGGAGGGTCTCATGCCGCGCGACCAGGAGATCCTCAAGATGCGTTACTTCGAAGGATGCAGCATCATCGAGATCGGCCAGCGGCTCGGCGTGAAATCGAAGTACGCGCAGAAGCTGCTGACCAAGGTCCTCCGGCGCGCCGAGCGGAACTACCGCAGGAAAGGAAAGCGATGACCGAGCACTCGGAAGACCTGCTGCACATCGCGTCATGCCGCACCTGCCGCGACCGGTTCACCGCCGACAACGCGGTCAATCTCGAAGCGGACCGCCCCCGCCAGCCGGAGCGGATGCGCGAGTTCCTGGAGACCGCGCGGCGCCTCGAGCGGGAGCGCGAAGGCGTCCAGGACGTCGTGGCGCGGCTGCTCCGAACCACCCCACCAGCCGACTGGAGCTCGCTCGCCGCGTCGCCCGAATTGCGGAGCAGCGCCGCGGTGGAGCAGTTGATCGAGGAGATCCGGAACCGCGCTGAGCGGACGCCGGCCGACGCGCTGACGCTGGCGAACGTGGCGACTTCGATCGCCGAGGCGCTTCCGGCGACGACGTACCCGGCGATAGTTCTCGCGCAGCTCCGCGCCACGGCGTGGAAAGAGCGGGCACACGCGCTTCGCTATCTGTCCCGATTTGAAGATGCCTTGAAATCCATCGAAAGTGCGGAGCAACGCCTGAAAGACTTCGCGGCGGCAACCTTCGATCGTGCTGTCATTCACCTCTCTAAGGCGATGATCCTTCACAAGATCGACCGAAACGATGAGGCGAAAGAACTTTTGCGGAATTGCAGGCAGATCTTTGAGGAGCACGGCGACTCGAAGATGCTTCTCAGAGCCGGAATGATCGAGGCCAATTTCCTCTACAACGACAATCGATACGACGAGGCAGAGCAGCTCTACAAGGAGCTTCGCGACGTCGCGCGCGACAGCCAAGATACCGAGTCCGGCGCAAGGATCGAAAGCAACCTCGGATATTGCGCGACTCATTTCGGTGACTTTCGAACCGCGAACATTCATTTCTCGAACAGCATCGCGCTCTTCAATGACATTGGTCACCCGCTCGAGGCGACACGCGCCGAGCGCGGGGCCGGTCGCGTGTTGGTTGCAAAAGGGCAGATCAGCGCCGGAATGGCGTACCTTCGAAGCGCACGACAGGCATTCATCGCCGCTGACATGGTCGAGGATGCGTCGCTCTGTGGCCTCGAAATCGTCGAGAGCCTCGTTCAGCGCGGCGACACCGTCGCTGCTCGCGATCTTGCGCATCACATCGCCGGCGAAGTGGCGGCCGCCGGGCTGTCTAAGGCGGCCGTCACTGCGCTCGAACGCCTTGAAGAGAATCTTCGAGACGGTGGACCCGAACTGGCTATTCACGTCCGAACGGTTCATGCCTTTCTGGAGTCTCTCCAAGAAACCCTCACGACCCAATCGACTGCGTAGCCCGGAGCGGGCTTACGGCCTCGGCCATGAAAGATCATCAAGCGGGATCTTCTTGATGATCTTCTTGATGATCTTTTCGATCTTCTTGATCGGGCTGAGATAGCCATCCCCGTCGTCGCGGCGCTGGGCGGCGTACGCGGGAGCGGCAGTCAGTGAAAGAACGAAAGAGAGAACGAGTAAACCATTGAAAAAGCGACGCATAAGCCCTCCTGGTTTGGCCGGGCCGTCGGGCCCGGCGGGTTGGTTTGGAGGGCGCCCTCACACACGGCGTGACGCCAATGCGACTTTTGCTACCCCCTGCGGGCGAGAAAAATAGTGCACGCAAAAAGGACAAAAAAAGACCGCCTTCGTGGCGGCCGGGGGTCGGTGGGAGGGTGGCGGGAGGCTACTTGCGGCGGCCCTGCGCGAGATCTTCCGCCAGCCGGACGTACGCGCCGTAGCGCGCGGCGTTGATCTCCCCCGCCGCCACGCGCTCCTTCACCTCGCACTGCGGCTCGTGCAGGTGCGTGCAGTCGTTGAAGCGGCAGGACTCGGCGGGCTCGGCGAACTCCGGGAAGTAGTCGCGCAGCGTGTCGGGCTGCAGATCCCATAGCCCGAACTCGCGGATACCCGGCGTGTCGATGAGCAGCGTGCCATCGCCCAGGTCGTGGAGGGTCGAAGCGCTGGTGGTGTGGCGGCCGGTGCCGCGGCGGTGAAGATCGCCCGTGGCGATCTGCAGCCGCTCGTCGAGCGCATTGAGAATCGACGACTTCCCCACCCCGCTATGGCCGACGAGCGCGCAGGTCTTCCCGGCCACCGCGCCGCGAAGCGCGTCGAAGCCGTCGCCGCTGCGTGACGAACAAACGATCACCGGCACCTCGATCGCGCGATAGACGTCGAGCGGCGCCAGTTCGGTGGCCCGATCCTCCGGCGCGATGAGGTCGATCTTGTTGACGCAGATCAGCGGCTGCGCGCCGCCTCGTTGAATGGCGATCAGGTAGCGGTCGATGAGGCGCGGCCGCAGCGGCGGCTTCTTCACCGAGACGACGTGTATGACGACGTCGATGTTCGCCGCGATGAGCCGCTGCCGGTGCGGATTGAGCGGGTCGGGACGCGACAGGACGGTGCGGCGCGGAAGGATCGCCGCCAGCCGGCAGATCCCGTCGACCGTTTCTGTGACCACGCGATCGCCCACCGCCAGCGCGCTCTTCTGCCGCACCGCGATCTCCGACGGCACGATGCAGTCGATCTCCCGGCCGTGCTGGAAGAGCCGGCAGCGACCGCTGGAGACGGAGATGACCATCGCCGCGTCGCGGAGGTCGATGTCCGCCGCGCCGGGGTCGATGAGATCGTCGTCGTCACGCATCAGCAAATGCCTACGGCAGTGTAAAATGCCCCGCGTTCCCAATGTCGAGCGTCGAGAAGCCCTTCGTCCTGCTGGTTGATGACAACGAGGCGACCTGCACGCTGATCACCGCGGTGCTGCAGCGGGAGTTCACCGTGGAAGTGGCCGCCGACGGGAACGACGCCATCGAGAAGCTCCGCACCGGCCATTACGCCGCCATCCTCCTCGATCTGCTCATGCCGCGAACCGACGGTTTCGCGGTTCTGGAGTGGTTGAAGGAGCACTCGCCCGCCCGGCTTCGCAACGTGCTGATCGTCACGGCCGCGTTGCGCGACAAGGAGCTTTCGCGGGCGAAGGCGTTCGACATCTGCGGCGTCATCACCAAACCGTTCGATGTCGACTCGCTGCGCGACGCGGTCAAGCAGTGCGTCTCCGGCGGCGACGGCAGTCCGATCGGCAGTGTCCTCTACTCCAGCGGCACGGTGATCATCTTGCTCGCCGATCTGCTGCGGCAGCGGCTGATGTAGCCGTTCACGGCAGCCGATTCAGCAGCGCCAGGAACGGCCCTCCCGCGATCATGGTGGCGATGGCCATCGGCCCGAACGGGCTGCGGCTCTTGATGTCGGCGCAGGCGACCACCAGCCGCGCGATCTCCTCCGGATCGAACGGCTTGCGCACGATGCCGTGGATCCGCTGCGCGTCGAGGCGCTCGATCGCCGTGCGGTCGGCGGCGGTGATCACCAGCACCACAGGCGGCGAGGCGACGTCGCCCCCGGCCATCCGGTCGAGCAGCCCGAAGCCGTCCATGCCCGGCATCAGGAGATCGAGCAGCACGACGGCATATTGATGCTCGCGGAGAAGCTTGACGGCCGCCTCGCCGCCGTCCGCGGCATCGACCGTCAGGTCGTGCTGCTGTAAAACCGAGCTGAGGATTTCCCGTACAACGGCATCGTCATCCACCACCAAAACGCGCTTCTGCTCCACCGTCATCGAAGAGTCTCTCCCTCGAGCGACGGGAGTCTGCCTGCGCAGGGAAGCGCGGTCAAGCTCATCTTGAGATCGCGCGCAGCGTCGCTTCGAACTCTGCTGCAGGCAACGGCGCGCTGCAGAAGAAACCCTGGATGGCCTCGCAATTCTCGCGCCGCAAAAACGCGAGCTGCTCCTCGTTCTCCACCCCCTCGGCGATCACGTTCAGCTTCAGCGCGCGGGCCATGGAGATCACCGCGGAGATGATCGGTCCGCCGGTCGAGCCGGTGCCGAGGTCGCGCAAGAAGTTCTGATCGATCTTCACCGTATCGATGGGAAAACGCTTCAGGTAGCTGAGCGACGAGTATTCGGTGCCGAAGTCGTCGATGGAGATGCGGATGCCCATCTCCTTGAGGCGGTTCATGATGGCCAGCGACATCTCGGCGTGCTGCATGGCGGTGGACTCGGTGATCTCGATGTCGAGCAACTCGCCGGGATAGCCGGTATCGCGCAGCACGTCCTCGATCATGCTGGCCAGGTTGTGCTGCTGGAACTGACGGGGCGAGAGATTGACCGCCAGGCGGAGGTCGCGCCGCCCGCCGTCGTGCCATCGCTTCATCTGTTCGCACGCCGTTCGCAGCACCCATTCGCCGATCGGATGAATCAATCCGCACTCCTCGGCGACGGGGATGAAGTCGTCCGGCATCATCTGTCCCCGCTCCGGATGGTTCCACCGGATCAGCGCCTCGGCGCCGATCATCGCGCCGGTGGCGACGTTGATCATCGGCTGGTAGTGCAGCAAGAACTCGCTCCGGTCGAGGGCGTGATGGAGGCTGCGCTCGAGCGACAGCCGTCCGGTCGTCGCCTCCAGCGCCGCCACGCTGGCGAACTGGAAGTTGTTCCTCCCCTGCTCCTTGGCGTGATACATGGCCCGGTCGGCGTTCTTGAGCAGCGTCTCGGCGTCGACGCCGTCGTCGGGATAGAGCGCGATGCCGATGCTGGTGGTGACGAAGAGCTCGTGGCCGTCGATGACCATCGGATACGACACCGATTCGAGGATCTTCTGGGCCACGGTGGCGGCGCTGTTCGAGTCGGTGACGTCGGAAAGAAGGACGGTGAACTCGTCGCCGCCCATGCGGGCCACCGTGTCGTGCGCCCGGACCGAGGCCACCAGGCGCGCCGCGACCGCCTGCAGCAGGCCGTCGCCCACGGTGTGGCCGAGGGAGTCGTTGACGATCTTGAACTGATCGAGGTCGAGGAACATCACCGCCGCGGCGGTGCGGTGACGCTTGGCGTGCGCCAGCGCGACGCCGATGCGGTCGCGAAACAGCAGCCGGTTCGGCAGGTCGGTGAGGACGTCGTGATAGGCCTGATACTCGATCTGCTCCTGCGCGGTCTTGCGATCGGTGATGTCGATGATCGTCCCTTCGATCGCGTCGCCCTCGAGCAGCGTCATGTTCTCCAGCACCCAGATCGGCGTGCCGTCACGCTTCCGCATACGCACTTCGATGTTGGAGAGCACCCGCTGCTCGCGCAGGCGCGACATCAGCCGCTGCCGGTCCTCGCCGTGCTCGTAGACCGAGGCGGCCGGCTGGGAGACCAGCTCCGCCGGCGTGTCGTAGCCGAAGATTCGCGCCAGCGCCTCGTTGCATTCCAGGACGCGGCCGTCGAGGGTGGTGCGGAAGACGCCGGCCAGATTGCGCTCGAAGAGCAGCCGGTAGCGTTCTTCGCTATCGCGGAGAAGTTGTTCGGCGCTGCGCCGCTCAGTGACGTCGACGGCGATCACCAGCCGCGCGCGGCGGCCGGCGGACTCGAACTCGAACGACGTCACCTCCGCCTCGATGATCGAGCCGTCCTTCTTCTTGTGCCGGAAGACCCGTCCCTCGCTGTGCGGCGGGATGGCGTCGAGCGCTTCGCGCATGCGCGGCAGCTCGTCGGTGGGGCGGATGTCGGCGATGGACATCGCCAGGAACTCGTCCCGGGAGTAGCCGTAGTGGCGCACGGCGGCTTGGTTGACCTCGATGAAGCGCAGCGTCTCGAAGTCATAGACCCACATCGGCAGCGGGTTGCCGTCGAAGAGCTTGCGGTAGCGCTCTTCGCTCTCGCGCAGGCGCTGCTCGGCGCGGCGGCGCTCGGTGACGTCGCTGGCGGCGTAAACGACGCCGACCGGATTGCTCTCCGAGTCGCGCACGTACGACGAGGAGACGGCGACATCGATGATGCGGTCGTCGGCGGCGCGCCACCTCATCGCCTGCTCCAGCGTCCCCGCACTGTGCACGATGCGCCCGGTGGAGATCTTCTCCTCCGGCGCCAGAATGCTGCGCATGTGCCGGCCGACCAGCGTGCTCTCGTCGTGGCCGAGCATCGTCGCCGCGGCGTGGTTGGCGACGCGGATGCGTCCCGACAGGTCGACCACAATCACCGCACCCTTCATGGTCGAGAGGATCTGCCCCGCCGCGTACGCCGGCGTCAGATCCATCAGGTGGTAGCGCCACACGGCCCATCCGGCGATCAGCACGAACGCCAGCACGGAGATGAATCCGAGCGGATAGACGTCGACCCCGACGGATGGGAGGTAGTCGGAGAAGGAGAATACGGCGGCGGCGAACGCAGCCAACAGCGCGCGCGCGGACTGCCGCTCGCGACCGTCGCCGTGTTTCGCGGAATTCCATAGAACCCGGCCGCTCAGCGCGAACAGCGCGGCGAAGATGACGACCCAGATCGCGTTGAGCGGCGATCCTTTCGGGTAGTACCCCCACCCGTAGTGCCGGACGCCGAGCGTGAGAATCGATGTTGCGTACCCGACGCCGGCCAGCGTCGTGGAGACGACCCACATGAGGGCGATCTGCAACCGGAGCGCGCGGCGCGCGCCGACGTATGCGGCGGTGAAGTGGAAGACCGCGGCGGGAACGAAGGCGACCGCCAGCGTGCCGAGGTGAGCCCACTGCAAGGCTTCGGCATCATTGCGCGCCGTGAACATCTGTCCGAAGGACGCGAGCCAGCCCGCCGCGGCGACGGTGAAGACGAAAAAGAGACGCGCCACCGGGGAGCGCCGGGCCCGGAAAACGACGGCCAGACCGGCGATCAGGATTGCCGCCGATGCGATGCGCGCGGCATCGGCCAGGGCCGCGCTCGCATGAAACGGCGGAAAAGTCAGCAGAACGGCCACAGGACGCTTCGGAGCATGGTAGCAACTCCTAGGTTCCCCTGCATGTGATCAGGTGATTACCTGCACACGATCTTGTGCAGTGGAGTGCGGGCGTCCCGCCCGCATCGGCCGGGCGTCCTCGCCCGGCCGCGATGGCGCCGGCCGAGACGGCCGTCGCGTGCGGGCGGGGACGCCCGCACTCCTCGCCAGTTCTGGCATCCTGTCAAGCGGGTAACATGACCGTTGCCAGTAGACTCGGCGTTGACGTTCCGATCGGTACGCTCGGAAGTGTCTGGAAGCAGGTCGGAGTTAGGAAAGACTAAGTAAACAGCATGGAATACGTCGTGATCCTCGAAGAAGGCGAGTCCTCGGTGGGTGCGTACGTGCCGGACCTTCCGGGCTGCGTTGCTATCGGCGAGAACCGCGACGAAGCCATGCAGCTCATCCGGGAAGCGATCGAGCTACACATCGACAGCCTTCGTGAGAGCGGCGAGCCGGTTCCTGCGCCTCACTCTTTCGTTGAGAAGGTCGCCGTCTAACCTCACCACCCCCGCACCGGCCGCCACTCCCCCACCACCGCCCCCCCGTCTACGACGTGATAGCGCTCGTACATCGCGGCGGTCAGACAGGAGTGGTTGGGGATGATGCGCACGAGCGTGCCGACGGCTAGCGGCTCGCTCGTGGCGAGCTTGCCGTGTTCCTGCGACAGCGCGACCAGGCGCGCGGCGAGCGGGCGGAGAGCGGTGTCGCAGACGATGCCGTAGCCGAAGCGCGGGTCGATGTGATCGGGGCCGAGGTCTTTCGATAGCGCGAGGGCGCCGGCATCGACGATCGCCTCCTGCCGCTCGGGATATGAGCCTACGACGGTGGCCAGAACCGACACCGCGACGTCGTCGCGTAGGCAGGAGCCGATCGTGGCCTGGAAGGCGTCGAAGAACACGTAGTTGCCGGGGCGCACTTCGTCGCAGTCGGTGAAGCGCTCGACCACCGACGCCGTCGGCGTCGAGCCGACGCTGCGGGGAATGTCGCCGAGGCCGTCCAGCAAGGCGCGGAAGCGGGTCAGCGCAGCCGTCTCCTGGGCGGCGACGCGGCGGATCTCATCGACGTCGAGCGCGTTGTACGAATGGCCGGCATGCGTGAGCAGGCCTTGAAAATGCACCGCGGGCGAACGCGCCATGGCCAGCGCGAGGCGCACGCTGTCGGGATCGTTCGGGTCGACGCCCGCGCGGTGGTAGCCGCAGTCGACCTTCAGAAACGCGTCGAATACGGCGTTGGAGCTCTCCACCGCGCGTAGAGCGTCGAAGCTGTCGATGAGGATGTTCAGCCGCTCCACGCGCCGCGCCAGCGACGCCGCGCGGGCCAGTTTGTCCGGCGCGATGGGCACCGCGTACGTGATGTCACGGAAGCCCGCGTCGGCGAAGAACTCCGCCTCGGCCAAGGTCGAAACGGTGATCGGACCGAGGCCGCCGCCGTGCTGCAGGCGCGCGATCTCCACGGTCTTGTGCGTCTTCGCGTGGGGGCGGAAGGCGACGCCGGAGGCGAGAGCCTTGTCGCGCATGCGCCGGCAGTTCTGTTCGACAATGTTGCGGTCGACGAGGAACGCCGGCGTCGTCACATGCGCAAAATCATTCATGTCGATATGGACGCATTCTATGCGTCGGTGGAACAGCGCGACGACCCCGCGCTGAGAGGCCGCCCGGTCATCGTGGGCTGGCCCGGCGCGCGGAGCGTGGTCTGCGCGGCGTCCTACGAGGCGCGCAAGTTCGGGGTGCACTCGGCGATGCCCGCCTCGCGCGCGCGGCGGCTCTGTCCCGAGGCGGCGTTCATCGCCCCGAACTTCGACAAGTACCGCACGGTGTCTGGGCAGATCCGCACCATCTTCGAGCGCCACACGCCGCTGGTGGAGCCGCTGTCGCTCGACGAGGCATACCTCGACGTCACCACCGAGCTGACCGGCATCCCCACCGCCACGGAGACCGCGGAGGCCATACGCCGAGAGATCCGCGAGGAGACGCAGCTCACCGCGTCGGCCGGCGTGGCGCCGAACAAGTTCCTGGCGAAGATCGCCTCCGACTGGCGCAAGCCCGACGGGCTCTTCGTCATCCGGCCGCACCAGGTGCTCGATTTCCTCGTCGAGCTGCCGGTGCGCAAGATCCCCGGCGTCGGGGCTGCGACGGAGAGAGTGCTGCTGGATATGAACGTCGCCACCGTCGGCGATGTCCGCCGCTTCACGCTGCCGGAGCTGGTGGAGCACTTCGGAAAATGGGGCACGCGGCTCTTCGAGCTGGCGCGCGGCATCGACGAGTCGCCGGTGATCGCCGACCACAAGCGGAAGTCGTGGTCGAGCGAGAACACCTTCGCCACCGACATCACCCTCGACGAAGTGGAGGTCTACATCCGCAAGGAGGCGCAATCGCTGTGGACCGCGCTGTCCAACCGCAGCCTGGTCGGGCGCACGGTGACGATCAAGCTGCGCACCGGCGACTTCCGCACCGCCACCCGCCGCCTCACGCCCGCCGCGCCTCCCGCCAGCGGCGACGAGCTGGCGTCGATCGGCGCCGAGCTGCTGCACCGCTTCGACTTTCCGGCCGGCAGCCGCTATCGACTGGCCGGCATCGGGGTGTCGAACTTCATCGATGAAACGGACGAGCAGCGGCTACAATCCGCGGCACTTTTCGCTCGCGAGGTACCGTCATGAGTCCCGTTCAAACCATCAGCGTCGCGCAATACGGAATCGGCCCCATCGGCGCGGAGATCGCGCGGCTGCTGCTGACCAAGCCGTGGGTCAAGCTCGTCGCCGCCGTCGACATCGACCCCAACAAGATCGGCAAGGACCTCGGCGAAGTGATCGGCCTCGGCCGCGAGGTCGGCGTGAAAGTCACGCCGGAGGTCGAAGGAAAGCCGGAAGTGGTGTGCCATTCGACCGGATCGCGCCTGCGCGAGGTGTCCGGCCAGCTCAAGGCGCTGCTGGAGCGCGGCTGCCACGTCGTCTCCACCTGCGAGGAGCTCTCCTTCCCCATCGACCGCGTGGTGCGCGAAGAGCTGCAGCAGGTGGCGCGCCGCCACAATGCGACGCTCCTCGGCACGGGCGTCAATCCCGGCTTCGTGATGGACAAGCTCCCGCTGACGCTGACCTCGGTCTGCCAGGACATCAAGGCGCTCGACATCATCCGCATCCAGAACGCCTCCACGCGGCGCGAGCCGTTGCAGCGGAAGGTCGGCGCCGGAATGACGGTCGAGGAGTTCCGCGCCGCGGTCGACGCGGGCAAGATCAAGCACATGGGTCTGCGCGAATCGCTTCTGATGGTCGGCAACGGCCTCGGCGTGGAGTTCGAGCAGGTCAGCGACGAGAGGATCGACCCCATCGTCGCCGAGCGCGAGGTGGTGACCCAGTATCTGAAGGTGGCGCCGGGCCAGGTGGCCGGCGTGCATCAAACCATCGAGGGGCGCGGGCGGATCGACGTGCGGCTCGAGCTGCGGATGTACGTCGGCGCCGAGGACGTCGCCGCGGACCGCGTCGTCATCCGCGGCGTTCCGGACGTGGAGATGACCATCAAGGGCGGCGTGCACGGCGACCGCGCCACGGCGGCGATGGTGGTCAATGCCATTCCCCGCGTCGTCAGCGCGCGCCCCGGCGTGCTGACGATGGACGACATCCCGATCAGTTTCCGCTGATGGCGCGCACCCGCGCGGCGATGGCATCGGCAGTCCGGCGCATGGCCGTCAGCCGCGACTCGAGCGTCGAGCCATGGGCGACTGCCAGCACCATCGGAACGCTCTCGCGCACCACGCCGCTCGGATCGGTGATCGTGTACGTGACGCTCAACGTCTCGGAAGTCTGCAGCGCGCCGCGGCCGCCAGTCCTCCTCGTGGAAGGCGGCACCGCATTGGCGGGCAGCGGCGTTCTGTCATTGATCCCGTGCGATCCCAACCAGACGCGCGGCGCCTCGATCGCGATCGAGACCGTGAACCCAGCGGCGCGAGGAGCGGCGTGACGAATCGCGGCGTCGGTCATGCCGGCCAATTTCGCCGCGTCGATGCGCAGCGCGGCGCCGTCGTCGGCGACGACCACCACTCCCGCGGATGCGGCGGCGGTGATGAGGAGGCAGATGATTCCGGTGGCGAGAGTCTTCATGACGTTCTCCTTTCGATGGCGCTATGACGAATGGTCGTACACGATCCGCCAACCGGCGGAGGTGCGGTTGAAAATCAGTGTGAAGCGGCCGTGCGGGTTGTCCGACTCGCGCGTGAGGGCCCATGCGCCGGTGACGAGAATCTCGTCGCCGAACGAGCGAAGGTCGAGATCGGAGAAAGCGAGCGTCCCCATCTTCGCGCGGGTGTCGTACTTCGCTTTGTAGCGGTCGAAGACGGTCTGCCATCCGCGCGTGACGCCGTCGCTGCCGACGAACGTCGTGTTGTCGCCGCGAGCATAGCCATTCATGTAGCCGAGGATGTCGCCGCGATTCCATGCCCTGGCCTGCGCGTTGAGGACGGCGCGGACCTCGGCGAAGTCATCCTTCGCGACTGCCGGCAGCGCGAGGGCGCATAACAACGCGACGGCAAGAGACCGCAGTTTCATCGCTTCCTCAGCGCCGCCACCCGTTTCGCCACGTCCGCCGCCAGGGCGCGCTGCGCGTCCATGCGGTCCGAGTACCCGTCCCTGTCGTCGGGCGGGATGGCGATCGACTTCTGCTCCAGAACCGTGCCGCTCGCGTCGGTGATGGTGTACGTCCCCTTCACGACCGGGTGCTCCGTCCTGGTCCGCGTCGGCATGAAGACCGTGTTGCGGGCACCGACGGTCGGCTGCGATGGCTCATTCCATGGCTGGGAGGAGACGATCGGGACGTTTTGGCCGGGGTACGGCATCGACATGATGGTCAATCCGGGCGTCAACTCTTTCGCCACACCGAGGGAATTGAAACGGATGGTGACGGTGGCCTCGCCCGCCTCCGACGCGTACTTCCGCAGCGCCGCTTCGGTCACTTCCTTCAGCTTCTCGGTATTGACCATCAAGCGGACGTCTTCATCTGCACTGACGACCACATGGACGGGGGGAGCTGTGGACGGAGGACTAGTGGCACAGGCGGCGAGGATGACAGCGAGGAGGACCGTACGAAGCTCTTTCATGGAGTCCTCAGGGCGGCGACCCGCTTGGCGACTTGCGTCGCCGCGGCGCGCTGCTCCATGCGGTCAAAGAAACCAGCGTCGTAGTTCGGCGGGATGGTGATCTGCTTTTGCTCCAAGACCACGCCGCGCGCATCGGTGATGGTATACGTCCCGCGGACCACCGCCCGCCGCGTCGTGCCGCGCGTCGGTATGAAGCTCGTGTTCCTGGCGCCGACCATCGGCCGTCCGGGCTCGTTCCATGGCTCGGCCGACACGATCGGGACGCTCTGCCCGGCCCAAGGATGTGACATGACGAGCACTCCAGGTGTCGGCTCGTTGGCCACCACGAAGGAATCGAAGTGGATGGTAACCGTCGCCTCTCCCGCGTGCGCGGCGTACTTGCGCAGCGCCACCTCCGTCACTTCCTTCACTTCGTCGGCGTCGACCAGCCGGCGCACGCTTTCATCAGCGCTGACGATCACGCGGACGGGTGGAGCAAAGGAGGAACGATGGGAGGCACAACCGGAGAGGATGAGGGCGAGGAAGGCGGTACCTATGACAACCGCGCGAGAACGCATGTGGAACTCCTTTGGGGTACCGGCATTGACATTCTAGTGCAAGGATGGCCCCAACTCGGGAAGCCTCATCGAGGTAGCGCTCGGCTTGCAACGAGCGCGGCGACGCCCGCCACCGCCCAAAGAACGATCCAGCCCGGCGGCGCGCTGCGCATCCAGTTCCACATCGCCAGCGTGACCGCCCAGAGGCCGTAGACGAAGAGGAACGTCGCGCGGTGCCGGCGGTCGTCTTCCGCGCCGGCGGCCCAACTCGCTCCGAGGATGAGGAGAGGGAGGATGCCGAGGGCCAGGTTGGCGACTGTGGCCACTACGTGCGGTACCGCACGTCGATGACTTTGCGCACCATGTCCTTCGCCGCACCGGGGAGGTTCTGCACGCGCGTGAGCACGTCATTGAAGGCGTGCGACTCGCCGCCGTGCTTGAAGCATTCGGCGCAGCGCGGCAGGTTGGTGAAGTCGCGGCTCGCGAACGCCGCCTGCATCGCCGCCAGCTTGTCGCCTTCGATGATCTCGCGCAGCGATTCGGTCTTGAGATCGCCCATCACCTGATCGCCATGCGCGTCGTAGCAGCAATGCGTGACCCGGCCGTCGGCGAAGACCACCACCCAGGTGAAGAACGAGCCCTGCACGCAGCCGTAGAACTTTCCGTGCAGATCGGTCTCCTCGTTGACGTCGAGCGCCTCGCACGTCTTCTCGATCACCCGCGCGTTGCGGTATTGCTTGAGATCGAACAGCTTTCGAAAGTCGTCGACCGTCTCGTCGAGCGTCATCCGGGAGCGCATCTTCTGGATCTCGATGCGCATCGGATGACCCTTGGCCTGCTTCAGAAACGCGCGCGTCAGCTCGACGAGGCGATCGAAGTCGCCGCCGGTGCGGAGCTGCGGGTAGACCGCGGGCTGGATGGAGTCGACGCAGATGCGCAGCCGCTTGAGCGGCGATCCGAGGAGCTTTGCGCCGACCTCCTCGCTCAGCACCAGTCCGTTGGTGCTGACGCTCGCCTCGGGGAAGAGGCGGATGGCGTCGTCGATGCGCGAGTACAGCAGCGGCTCCCCCATCTCGTGCAGCCACTTGAGGCGCAGTCCGAGGCCGTGGATCTCGCTCTCGGCGCGCTCCACCAGCGGCCACGCCATGTCCTCGTATGGCCGGCGCAGCACCGGCAGCGGGCACATGCCGCAGCGCAGGTTGCACTTGGAGGTCAGCTCCAGACCGACCTTGATGCGGCGGGGATTGAACTTCATCTGCCGCTCACTAAGGCCTTGAATACGCTGGCGTATTCCGGCCAGGAGTGCTTGCGCGCCGTCGCTTCCGCGGCGCGCTCCATCGACGCGCGGTCGCGCGCGGTGAAGAACTCGTCGACCGCGCGCGCCAAAGCGGCGGGATCATCCGGCGGGACGAGGATGCCGTTGCTGCCGTCGATGATCTCCGGCAGCCCGCCGACTCGCGTGGCGATCACCGGCCGCGCGAAATGGAACGCGGTGAGCGCCACACCGCTCTGCGCCTCGATGCGGTACGGCGCGAGGACGACGTCCGCGGCGGCGAAGTAGGTGGCGATCTCCGCGTCGGGGATGAAACGGAATTCGAAGCGGATTCGTTGGTCGTTGGTCGTTCTTCGATACTCGTCCGCGCTGTTCCACCACGCCTCGCCGGCGACGAGCAGCGTCACATCCGACGTCACCTCCGGCCACGCGCGCAGCGCGATGTCCAATCCCTTGAACGGCCGGACGTGCCCGAAGAACAGCGCGACGTTGCGACCTTCGAGGCCGAGGGCGCGCTTGGCGTCGTCGCGCGACGGGATCTCGCGTCCCAGCTCGTGCACCGGCAGGAACGTCCGCACCACCCGCCGCCCGCGCGACCGCCGCCACGCCTCCTCCCCCTCGGTCGCCGCATGCACCACGAGCACGTCGCCGCTCCGCAGCACGCGGTTGGTCAACCAGCGCTTCCACCACGCAGGCTCTTTGTCGCCGATGTTGTGGCACTGCAGGATGACCATGGTCCGCCTTGGTAGCATCGCTACTAGAATCCGGTAGGGTAACGCCCAAACCCAGATCCACCAGACGAAGATCACCGCGTCGTAGCCGCGGAGCCGCCACCCCGCCCGTAACCATGTGAGCGGGTTGAGGATGTCGAGCAGGAAGTCGGCGTCGGCGCGCGGCAGCGTCGGGTCGATGTCATCGCCGCCAGGGTAGAAGCGCCTCGGGAATTGGCGCTTGAACGAGATGACGTCCGCCCCCAGCTCCTCGGCCAAACGCGTCGTGCAGTAGGCGATGCCGGCGCGGAAGGGGTAGACGGGGCCGACGATGGCGACGCGCGAGCCCTCACCCGGCCTTCGGCCACCCTCTCCCGCCGCAGCGGGAGAGGGTCCGCGAAGCGGGGGTGAGGGCAACTTCATGCGGCGGAGAGGAAGTTCGTCACGGTCGACACGAAGTACGCGCCCCAGGTCCGCCAGTCGAAGACCAGCGACGACGACATGAAGCAGGAGTGCGTGCAGTGGCACTCCTTGGCGCGGATCGCCACGCGCTGCCGGTCGGCTTCCTCGGAGAACCACAGCTTGGTGAAGTCGTAGCCAGTGTCCTTCACGTTGCCGACGGGCTCGCGCAGCTCGCACATGCGCACCTCGCCGCGCGCGTCGAGCACGCCCGACACCAGCCCGGCGTGGCACGGACGCACCTGCGTCTCCTGCTCCAGGATCGCCAGCTCCATGCGGCGGGTGTAGATCTTCACGAACTTGAGGAAACTGTCGTAGTGCGAGAACGAGTTCCAGTAGGTCTCGAGCTTCGGCAGCAGCTCGCGATAGCGGTCGGTGGAGATAGGCTGGATGTTCTTGTCAGGCTGATCGCCGCGCAGCATCTCGAACGAATGGAACGAGATCTCCGGGAAATCGCGGCCCACGCCTTCCATCAGCTCGTCGAGATCGTCCGCGTTGTACGTGCACAGGCAGGTGTGCACGTTGACGGTGAGGTTGCCGTACTTCTCGCGCAGCGGCAGCAGCGCCGCGTAGGTTTTCTTGGCCTTCTCGTAGTTGCCGGGGACGCCGCGGATCCAGTCGTGCTTGGGGCCGATGTGGTCGATGGAGAGGTTGACGACGATCTGCGTCTTCGGGCATCGCTGGAGCGCCGCCTCGGTCGACCGGGCGATGAGGTCGCTGGCGATGGCGCCGGTGGGGATGGTGATCTGCTTGACGTGATTCTGCCGCGCCAGCATCTCGCAGACGTCCGGCAGATCGCGGCGGAGGAACGGCTCGCCGCCGCTCATGACCACGAAGAGAAGGTCGCCGAGGGTGGAGAAGGTCTTCTGCAGCTCCTCGAAGGAGAGCTCGTGCTCCTTGTTCTTGCGCAACTGCTCCCAGTTGAAACAGGTGCGGCAGAACGAGTTGCAGTCGTAGGTCAGGCCGAGGATGAGGTACACCGGCTTCATGCCCCGCTTGTCGACGAGGTAGCGCAGATACTGGACTTTGTCCGTGAACTTCATCGCTTTGTGGGCGGAACGACGCCGCGCACGACCATTATTGCAGTTCGCTGGAGTGCGGCCGTCCCGGCCGCTCTCGCCGGGCGTCTCGCCCGGCGACGACTCGGCCGGGCGAGGACGCCCGACCGGTGCGGGCGGGACGCCCGCACTCCGAGACTACGCCAAGCGCGCCTTGAGCGTGATTTCCACCGCCTTCAGCGCCTTCGACACCGGACAATTCTCCTTCGCCGCCATCGCCTGCGCGTGAAACGCGTCCGCGTCGATGCCGGGGACCTCGGCGTCGCACTCGAGGTCGATGCGGGTGATGCCGAAGCCCTCCCCGACCTTCTCCAGATGCACCGACGCGGTGGTGTGCACGCGCTTCGGCTGGAAGCCGGCCTTGCCGAGGCCCGCCGAGAGTGCCATGGAGAAGCAGCCGGCGTGCGCGGCGGCGATCAGCTCCTCCGGGTTGGTGCCGCCCGCCTCTTCGAACCGCGAGGCGAAGGAGTACTTCCCTTCGAAGGCGCCGCTGCCAAGCTTCACCTTCCCGCTGCCTTCACGAAGACTTCCGTTCCACTCTGCTTCTGATTTTCTAGTTGCCATGCGGTGGATGCTATCGCAACACGTCGCGCATTTTCTGCTTGGCCCGCATGTACATCGGGCCGACCGATCCGATGGGGATGTGCATCGCGTCGCTGACTTCGTCGTAGCGCAGCCCTTCGACGGCGATGAGCTGGCAGAGCTGGCGCGTCCTGGCGTCGACGCGGGCCATGGCGTCGCGCGCCACGAGCACGCTCTCCATGTTGCCCCCGTCGGCGCGATCGAACGAGTCGATGTCCGGGCCGCGCCAGCGCACGCGGTCCTCGATCCAGCGGCGGCAGAGATTGACGACCGTTCCCGACAGCCACGCTTTCGGCGTCCGCACCGAGGCGCGCTTGGTGAGGAAGAGGCACCACGCCTCCTGCAGGACGTCCTGCGCGTCGTCCGCGCCGAGGCCGTAGCGCCGCCGGGCCATTCCCGTCAGCGCGGCGAACGACTGGCGATACACCTCATCGAGGTCCTCGCCGTCCACCGCCTCGAGCGCGGCGACCATCTCGCGCATCAGGGCGACGATCGCGGTGATCTCCATCGGCTTGCGGAGGACGAGCGCCGCGCCGCGCGCGAGCAGCTCGCGCTCGATCTCCGCGGTCGCGTAGCCGGTCATCGAGGCGATGCGCGTCTTCGGGCTGATGCGGGCGATGGCGTCGATGAGCCGCCATCCTTCATCCATCGAGCGCAGCCGCAGGTCGGCCAGCACGATCGGGTAGAACTCCGCGGCGAGCGCCGCCTCGGCGGTCTCGCGGTCGAGCGCACCCGTGGCGTCGAACGAGTCGACGCGCAGCAGTTCTACCAGTCCCTCAACGATTGCCGGGTCGTCGTCAACTACCAGGATTCTCGTCATGCCGTCTCATACTTCAATTCGACGGCCACGCTAAGTGACTGAAAACACGCGGGCAGACCCGTTATACCCGTCCGCGCAGCGGACACACAGCCGGAAACCGGACGGATTGCGCGGCCGATGCCGCCGAAACGCGCAGGCGATGAGGAGAGAGGCCACCGCGCTTCCGACTGCTCGGCATCAGCCGCTGCGAGTAGGTCGCGCAGCGGCCCGAAAAAATACAGCGCGCGCCGCGCCCCACACGATTCCCGCGAAATAGGTGCCGTGATGCGCGGCGAAAGCGAAGGGAATGAGCGGCCACCACTGCGGCCCGAGGCGCGTGGCGCGCGCGCCGAGGATGAGAGTGAAGACGTA
Source organism: Candidatus Gilichinskyi gelida (assembly GCA_038040385.1). GTDB lineage: Bacteria > Acidobacteriota > Thermoanaerobaculia > Gp7-AA8 > Gp7-AA8 > Gilichinskyi > Gilichinskyi gelida. The sequence continues at coordinate 54,124 of JBBPII010000019.1, read as the reverse complement.
GTACGGAACGACGGCGACCGGCGTGGCGAGGATGGCGATGACCGCGGCGAGCAGGAAGGCCCAGATCTTCGGATTCGCGCGGTGCGCTCGCGAGCCGCGGACCAGCAGCTCGCCCGTCTTCACCCGGTACCGCCACCGCTGCCGAAGATACGGGCCGGGAAACGGGCGGCGGCGGTGGAAGACGCGCACGGCGTCGGAGTAGACGACGCGGCCACGCTGCAGGAGCGACCCGAGCAGCGCGGTGTCCTCGCCGATGTAGCCGATCGACTCGTCGAAGCCGGTGAAGGCGGCGCGGCGGACGAAGAGATTGACAAGCGCGACGTCGCTCGGCGAGGCGACGTCGAACGTTCCGCGGCGGTTCTCGTGCGCGGCGACGCCGCTGCCGATGAGCGGCGTGGCGAGGAGCGTCTCGCTGATCAACTCAGCGTCCGTTGAGTCCGCGGGCGCGGGATCGGGGCCGCCGGCGGCCACGGCGTCCGGCTGCGCGTCGAGGATCGCGACCGCATTCGCCAGCCAGCCGGGCGCGGCCTGGGCGTCGTCGTCGATGAACGCCAGGATCTCCCCCGCCGCGACGGAAACCGCTCGATTTCTTCGAGTTGCGGGATTACGATTCGGCTCGACGACGTTTCGTACGCCGGTCTGCAGGAGCGGCAGCGGCTCCGCCGATACCACGATCAGCTCGAATGGAAACGGCGCCTGTTGTTCGAGAACCGAGGCGATCGCGCGCTCCGCATCGCCGCCCAGGCGCTCAACCGGCATGACTACTGAGATCTTGATTCGCTCGCCGTTCATCGTCGTTCGCCGTTGGCCGTTGGCCGTTGGCCGACCGCGTATCGGCCAACGGCCAACGGCCAACGGCCAACGAATATGAAGCTTATCGTTCAAATCCCCGCCTACAACGAAGAGGCCACTATCGCGCAGACCCTGCGCGACATTCCGACGAAGCTCGACGGCGTCACCGCCATCGAGACGCTCGTCATCGACGACGGCTCGACCGACGACACCGCCGACGCGGCGCGGAAGGCGGGTGCAACGCACATTGTGCAGCTCCGGACGCACCGCGGGCTCTCCGCCGCCTTCACCGCCGGCATCGACGCCGCCGTCCGCCTCGGCGCGGACATCATCGTCAACACCGACGCCGACAATCAGTACAACGGCGCCGACATCGCCCGCCTCGTTGCCCCCATCCTGAAGGGATCCACCGACGTCGTCATCGGCGACCGCGAGGTGAGCAAGTCGGAGCACATGTCGCCGTTCAAGCGATTCCTCCAGCGCCTCGGCAGTTGGACCGTGGGACTGGCGTCGGGACTCCGCGTCGCCGACGTCACCAGCGGCTTCCGCGCCTTCTCCCGCGACGCCGCGCTGCAGATCAACGTCTTCAATCCCTTCACCTACACCCTGGAAACGATCATTCAATCCGGCAACCGCAACCTCGGCGTGCAGAGCGTGACGGTGCGAACCAACGCGCCGACGCGCCCGTCGCGGCTCTACCGCGGCATGGGCACGTATTTGCGGAAGTCGATGGCCACCATCTTCCGCATCTACACGCTGTACAAGCCGCTCAAGACGTTCTTCGCCATCGGCGCGCTGCTGATGCTCGCCGGCGTCGGCATCGGCCTGCGATTCCTCTGGTACTTCATCGAAGGCGAGCGCGGCGGCCACGTGCAGTCGCTGATCCTGTCGGCGGTTTTTCTGATCGTCGGCTTCCAGACCCTGCTCATCGGCCTCATCGCCGATCTGATCTCCGTGAACCGCCGCCTCAGCGAAGAGGTGCTGATCCGCGTAAAGCGGCTCGAGTCGCCGGCCGCGGAGCGCCGCCCGCGCCAGCCGCAGCAGCAGCGCAAGCGTGAGGAGCGCCCAGCCGCGGCTGGATCGCCGGCGCAGCAGAAGCCGGATACGCAGTGGGTGTGGCTGCTGGACGAAGAGAAACGGCAGGACCGCATCGAATCGCCGGCGTCGGCGCCGGCACCGCCAGCCGCGGAACCGGAAGCGACGCCCGGGCGGCGCAGACGACGCCGCCGCGGCGGCGCGCGCCAGCACACCGAGCTTCCCGGAAATCGCGGCAAGCACCTGAACGAAAATGAATAGCGGAACGCCGGCGTCCTCGCCGGCTGGCGCGCAGGCGTCCTCGCCTGCGGCGGCGGGACGCCGCCGGGCCAGCCGCCGGGACGGCGGCGCTCCTCGCTGGCGCGAGTTGGCTCTGCTGGCGCGCATGGCCGGCTGGACGATCATCATCTCCGTCGCCGCGCGCTTCCTCCCACTCCCGAAGGCCCTCGGGATCATGACGCCCCGCCGGCGCGCCTCGGCGTCACTGCCGCCGGCGCGCATCGCCAGGCTGGCGAGCCTGGTCACGCGCAACTGCTGGAAACGCGCGGCGCTGCTGCACCGCTATCTGCTGCTGGCCGGCGTCGACAACCGCGTCGTCTTCGGCGTCCGGCGCACGGGCCAGTCGCCGCTCGACGGCCACGCCTGGATCGAAGTCGACGGCCAGCCCTTCCCGGAGCCGGCGCCGCCGGATTACCACGTCACCTTCGTCTATCCGTAGACGGTGACGAAGCGCGCGGTGACCGCCGCCGCCAGCGACAGCTCGCCGGGCACGGTCACCAGCGGATGGATGGCGTTGAAGGTATGGGTGGCGGTGCCGATGCCGATCAGCGCGGCGTCGGGCGAGTAGGCGGCGATCTCTCGCGACTCGCTCGGCGGCACGCTCTCGTCGCGACCGCCGTAGACCACCAGCAGCGGCACCTCGAGCTTGACCACCGCGCCGAGGATGTCGAGGCGCTCGCGCTGGGCCTCGTAGTCGTCGAGCATGCGCGTCGACATCCGCATCACCTGCTTGGTCCGGGCGTTGATCACGTCCTGGTACCCATCGCGGCGCCACTGCGCCTTGGTCGGCTCGTCCCAGCGGTCGATGCGCGAGATGGCGTTCCAGGTCACCACGCCGCAGAGCTTCTCGACCTTCTCCGCCGCGAGCAGCGCCACGCCGCCGCCGCGCGAATGGCCGACCAGAAAGGTCGGCAGATCGACGCGCGCCTGGCACCAGAGCGCGACGTCGAGCAGATCGTCGATCTGCACCGAGTACGTGTCGTCCGCGAACAGATCGAGGCGCTCGAAGGTCTCCGAATTCTCGCCGATCCCGCTGCGCGACATGTTGAAGCGGCACACCGCCGCGCGCTCGCGGCAGAGGTAGTCCGCCAGCCAAGGGAAGAACCCCCAGTCCTTGAACCCCTTGAATCCGTGCGCGATCACCACGAGCGCACGCGCACCCTCGGGGATCTCGAAATCTCCCCGAATCGGTAAACCTTCGCGCGAATCGATCGTGAACTGCACTCAGGACTCTTTACACGTTAAACCGAAAAAGAATGACATCCCCATCATTGACGATGTACTCCTTCCCCTCGGACCGCATTTTGCCGGCCCCCTTCGATCCCTGCTCGCCGGCGTTGGCGAGGTAGTCGTCGTAGGCGATGGTCTCGGCGTGGATGAAGCCGCGCTCGAAGTCGCTGTGGATCTTGCCGGCCGCCTCGGGGGCCTTCGCGCCGCGATGGATGGTCCAGGCGCGCGCTTCCTTCGGGCCGGCGGTGAAGAACGTCTCCAGATCGAGCAGTTTGTACGCGGCGCGCACCAGGACGTCGAGTCCCGGCTCAGTCAGCCCCATCTCGCGGAGGAAGTCGGCGCGCTCCGGCGGCGGGAGCTGGGCGATCTGCGCCTCGAGCTCGCCGCAGATGACCACTAGCTCGCCCCCCTTCTCCCGGGCGATGGCGCGCACCTTTTCCACGTGCGCGCTCTCGCCGCCGAGGTCGGACTCCGCGACGTTGGCGACGTAGAGCACCGGCTTCATGGTGAGGAGGCTCAGCTCGCGAAGCGCGTCACGGTCCTGGTCGCTGAAATCGACGGCGCGCAGTGGCGTTCCCGCCTCCACCGCAGCGATCGCCTCGGCCACCGCATCGGCGCTCGCGGCGGCTTCCTTCTGCCCCACACGCGCCATGCGCGACACGCGCTCGTGGCGCTTCTGCAGCGCATCGAGGTCGGCGAGCAGCAGCTCGGTCTCGATGGTCTCGATGTCGCGCGCCGGGTCGACAGTGTGCTCGACGTGCACGACGTTCGGGTCTTCGAAGGCACGCACGACGTGCAGGATGGCATCGGTCTCCCGGATGTTCGCGAGGAATTGATTGCCGAGCCCCTCACCCTTTGACGCGCCGCGCACCAGGCCGGCGATGTCGACGACCCTGAGGTCGGTGTAGACGGTCTGCTTGCTCTCGGCGAGCGTGGCGATGCGGTCGAGGCGCGAGTCGGTGACCGGCACGATGCCGACGTTCGGCTCAATGGTGCAGAACGGATAGTTGGCACTCTGCGCGCCCGCTGCGGTCAGGGCATTGAAGATGGTGGACTTGCCGACGTTCGGCAGTCCGACGATTCCGACGGAGAGACCCATGCGGGGCGCGTCAACCGATCATGGACGATGGCGATTCCATGAGCCACACAGCGGAACGCCGCCGTCCCGGCGGCTGGCCAGGCGGCGTCCTCGCCGCCTCTCGGGAACGCAGGCGGGACGCCTGCGAGCCAGCCGGCGTGGACGCCGGCGTTCCGTTCGGGCTCAGACGCGCGTGATCGACTTGACCGCGATGGTCTTCCCCTGCATGCAAAACGAGATCTCGGCGATCGTGCCGACGACCTTCACGTGCTCGCCGTTCTGGAACTCGCCGGTCTTGCCGGCCAGCGTGTACAGCTCGTTGGTGCCGTCGGCGCGCAGAGCGCGGCACTCGACGCCCTCGGCGGTCAGCTTGCCGATGATCGTCAATTCGCCGTTCGCGTCGGTCGCTGGTTTCGGTTGCATGGCCGGCTCATTCGCGCTCGTCGGAGGCTGCGCACATGCGGTCAGAACGAACAACAGCAGCAGGAGCGATCGCATCATGTCTCTCCTTCTCATTCCGGCGTGACGAGGCGCAGCGCCGCTTCCGCGGCGCCGAGCAGGCCGACCTTCGGGTTGGTGATGAGGTCGACCGGAATCTCGGCCAGCAGCGCGCTGAATCTCCCCTTCCGAGCGAACGCCCTCGCAAAGCGGCCGTCGGTGAAGCGGGCGGCGTTCTTCCCGGCGATGCCGCCGGCGAGAAATACGCCGCCGCGCGCGAGCGTGCGCAGCGCCATGTTCCCCGCCTCGGCGCCGTAGATGTCGACGAAGATCTCGAAGGTGTGCGTCGCTTTGGCGTCGCCGCGATCGGCCAGTTTTGCCAGCTCCATCGGAATGCGCTCGTCGTATGCACGGTCGGCGCCCGCCAGGAAGTTGTGGATGTTGACCAGCCCCATGCCCGACAAGAGGCGCTCCCAGCTCACGTGACCGAATTTGGCGTGCAGCGCGAGAAAGAGCCGCGCCTGCTCCTCATCCTGCGGCGCGAAGTCGGCGTGCCCCCCCTCCCCCGGCACCACCACCCACCGCCCGCCGTCGAAGACCAGGTTCGCCTCGCCGAGCCCGGTGCCTGCGCCGAGGATGGCGATCGGCGCAAACGGGACGCGCGTCCCGGCGTTGAGCGAGAGCAGGTCGGCGGTCTGCAGCAGCGGCACGCCGAGGGCCACGGCGTAGAAATCGTTGATGAGCGCGACGCGGGCGATGGAAAACGCTGCCGCCAGCGCGTCGGCGTCCATCGTCCAGCCGAGGTTGGTGACCTCGGCGCGGCGTCCGATGACGGCGCCGGCGACGGCGAAGCATGCCGCGTCGGCGCGCTCCGTGCCGATGAACTCCGCCAGCAGCGCATCGAAGGTGTCGTAGGCGCCGCTCTCGTAGCGCTTTTCCACGGCGACCACACGACCGCCGCCGATGACGTCGACGAGCTGCAGCAGCGTCTTGGTGCCGCCGATGTCGCCGGCGATGATCCTCATGCCATCGCTTCGTCGGCGCTGGTGCCGTAGATCGCCGGCAGCGGCACGTCGAGCAGTCGGAGGTAAACCGACAACTGACCGCGGTGATGGATGGTGTGGTTCAGATAGATATTCCGCAGCACTGCGATCTTCGGCATGTTCTGCAGCACCTGCTCGCCGCGCTTGAGCGCGAACGGCTCGCGGATGGTGTCGTCGTCGAAGCTCTTCACCCGGGCACGGATGTCCGCGAGGTTGCGCTTGAACTCGTCCACGATGTCGGCACCGCTCTCCGGCGTCGCCGGGGCGGGACGGGCGGTGCCGACGTCGAACTCGCCGGCGTCGAGCATGCGCATGATGGTTTTCGGAATGGAGGCGATGTGCCACGCCAGCGTCCCGAGCGACATCGACTTCGCGTGCGGCTTCCACGCGAGCCGGTCCGCCGGCAGGCGCTCGAGCATCTTCAGCGTGGAGGCGCCTTCGCGATCGAGCTCGGAGAGGATGGGGCTGACGAGGTGCATGGGGGAATCATAGCTTGCAGCTCGCAGCTGGCCGCTGGCCCAGGGAACGCCGGCGTCTCGCCGGCTGGCTCGCAGGCGTCCCGCGCCTGCGTCTCCCGAGAGGCGGCGAGGACGCCGCCTCTCCAGCCGCCGGGACGGCGGCGTTCCGATACTAGAGGGGACCAACGTCCCCCGGCGGAATCCCGAAGCTCAGTCGGACCATCCGATACTCCGGATGGATCGCGCCGTCGCGCGAGCGGATGATCAGCGGCGGCTCGACCCAGGTCTCGCGGGCGGGGGGGAGGTCGGCGGCGAGGGCGGCGGCGAAGAGCGAGATGCGCGGCGGCTCCCCTTCCTTGAAGACGACGTCGCGCCGGCGCAGGAGGACCAGGCCGTTCGCCGCCAGCGCCTCCACGGCGCGGGCGCGTTGGTCGAAGAGGAAGACGAAGACGAAGATGCCGCCCGGCGCGAGGATGCGGGCGGCGGTCGCGGCGTAATCGGCGACGGTGCCGCGCACTTCGATCCGCGCCGGAACCGCCTGGGCGTGCGCGGCCGCCGTCGCCGTCCCCGGCGGAAAGTACGGCGGGGAGCCGGTGACGAGGTCGAATCGCTCCTGGGGCGCGAAGTCGCGCAGATCGCCCTCGCAGATGGTGAAGCGATCCTCCAGCCCGTTGTACCGCACGCTCTTGCGCGCCAGCCGCGCCGACATCGGCTGCGCCTCGACCGTCACCATCCGCGCCCCCGGCAGCCGCCACGCCACCACCAGCGCCACCGACCCGATCCCCGAGCCGAGGTCGGCGGCCAGCGCCACGCGCGGCGCCCACTGCGTCGCGTACCAGGCGGTGAGCACGTCGTCGGTGGAGAAACGGTGGCCTTTACTGTATTGGAAAATACTATAGTGTCCACTGATATAGTCGAGCGTCTCGCCCTCTTCGGGCTCCATCCCGCCGAGCGGGATGGGGCCGGGGCGGCGCCAGCCGCGGTAGCGATCGGACATCCCAACATCCTGACATCCCAACATCCCAACCGGCTAACGTATAGTTCACCGTCGCAGTACCCAACGAACTAAGGAGGAGCAATGCGAAGAGTGTCTTCATTCTTCTTGCTCCTGACGATCGCCGCCGCCGCCGGCGCGCAGGATCTGGCCTCGTACGAGAAGCGCACCACCGTGCGCAAGCTCGACAACGGCCTGACCGTGATCGTCATGGAGCGTCCCGAGGCCCCGGTCTTCACGTTCGCCACGGTGGTGAACGTCGGATCGGCGCAGGAAGTCCCCGGCATCACCGGCCTGGCCCACATGTTCGAGCACATGGCCTTCAAGGGCACCGACAAAGTCGGCACCTCGAACTACGCGGCCGAGAGCGCCGCGCTGGCCAAGGTCGAGGAGACGTACGCGGCCTACGACCGCGCGCGCCGCGATCCGGTCAATCCGGACAAGGCGAAGGTCGCGGAGCTGGAAAAGGCGTGGAAGTCGGCTGTCGACGAGGCGAACAAGTTCGTCGTTCCGAACGAGTTCAGCAAGATCATCGACCGCGTGGGCGGCGTCGGCCTCAACGCCGGAACCAACACCGACGCCACGATCTACTTCTATTCGCTGCCATCCAATCAGCTCGAGCTGTGGGCCTACCTCGAATCGGAGCGTTTCCTCCACCCGGTGTTCCGCGAGTTCTACAAGGAGCGGGACGTGGTGTTCGAGGAGCGGCGGATGCGCACCGAGTCGAGCCCGATCGGACGGCTGGTCGAGCAGGCGCTCGCCGCGGCCTTCGTCGCCCACCCGTACGGGCAGCCGGTGGTCGGCTGGCCGTCGGATCTCCAGACATTCTCGGCCGCCGACGCCGACGCCTTCTACAAGAAGTACTACGTCCCGGCGAACATGGTTACCGCCATCGTCGGCGATGTGAAGGCCTCCGAGGTCATGCCCATCGTCGAGAAATACTTCGGGCGGCTGCCGAAGGGGCCGGCGCCCGAGCCGCTGCGCCCCGTCGAGCCGAAGCAGGCAACCGAGCGCACCGTCGTGGCGCACGAGTCGTCGCAGCCGGTCTACCTGGAGGGTTATCACCGTCCGGAGGGAACCGACCCCGACGACGCGGTATACACCGTGATGGCCGGAGTGCTGTCGCAGGGGCGCACCTCGCGGCTGTACCGCTCGCTGGTGCGTGACCAGAAGATCGCCGCGGGCGCCCAGGGCTTCAACGGCTTTCCGGGCGACAAGTACCCGAACCTCTTCGCCTTCTTCGCCGTTCCCACGCCGGGACACACCGCGGCCGACATGGTCGCGCCGATCCGCGCGGAGATCGAGCGTCTCAAGAGCGAAGACGTCAGCGCCGATGAATTGCAGTCGGTGAAGACGCGCGCCAAGGCGAACCTGCTGCGCCGCCTCGACGGCAATCAGGGGCTGGCGTTCCAGCTCGCCGCCTATCACACGCAGTACGGCGACTGGCGCGAGCTGTTCCGCGAAGTGGACAAGATCGACAAGGTGACCGCCGCGGATCTCCGCCGCGTCGCCAACGCCATCTTCACCGCAAACAACCGAACGGTGGCCATGCTCGAGTCGACGAAGCCGCCGGCGAAGGCGGCACCCAAGGGAGGAGCTCAATGAGATCGCCAAGCAAACTCGCGATCGCAGCGGCCGCTGCGCTGCTGTCGCTCGGCACGGGCATCGCGCAGGTCAAGGACTATCGCGACATCAAGACGCCGCCGTTGCGCCAGACGCCGGTGCAGCAGCCGAAGCGCGTGCAGCTCGCGAACGGGATGGTCATCTTCCTGATGGAAAATCATGAGCTCCCGCTCATCCGCGGCACCGCATTCGTCCGGGGCGGGGAACGCGAACTGCCGGCGGCGAAAACCGGCCTGGCCGGAATCTATGGACAGGCGTGGCGTACCGGGGGCACGGCAGCGAAAACCGGAGACCAGCTCGACGACTTTCTCGAGGCCCGAGCCGCCCGGGTGGAAACCGCTGCCGACGATGATTCATCGAGCATGACCCTCGATGTCCTCAAGGGCGACTTCGACGCCGTCTTCCCCATCTTCGTCGAGCTTCTACGCGCGCCGGAGTTCCGGCCGGAGAAGATCGAGCTGGCGAAGACGCAGGCCAACACGGGGATCTCGCGGCGCAACGACGACGCGCAGTCGATCGGCAACCGCGAGGCGGCCAAGCTCGGGTATGGTCCGACGTCGCCGTACGCGCGGGAGGCGGAGTACGCGACGATCGCGTCGATTACCCGCGACGATCTCCTCGCCTTCCACCGGAAGTACGTCCATCCGAACAACATCATCCTCGGGCTATCCGGCGACTTCGACGCCGCGAAGATGGAGGCCAAGCTCAGGCAGGCGTTCGGCTCCTGGGCGAAGGGCCCGCAGGCGCCGACCGCCGCACCGACCGACATCACGCCGGCCAAACCCGGCGTCTACTTCGTCGCCAAGGACGACGTCACGCAGAGCAACATCTATCTCGTGCACAGCGGCACGACGCGCGCGAATCCCGACTACTACGCGCTGGCCCTGATGAACGAGATCTTCGGCGGCAGTTTCACCGGACGCCTCTTCAACGAGATCCGCACCGCTCGCGGCCTGGCGTACGGCGTCAGCGGCTCCGTCGGCGCCGATTGGGATCATCCCGGCCTGTTCCGCTCCTGGATGGGAACCAAGAGCGGCTCGACCATCGAAGCGGTCAACGCACTGAAGGGCGAGCTCACCAATCTGATCGCCAAACCGGCCACCGCCGAAGAGCTGGCGCAGGCCAAGGAGGGGATTCTCAACGCCTACGTCTTCACCGTGGATTCAAAGGCGAAGGTTCTCCGCCAGCGGATGGAGCTCGAGTTCTACGGCTTCCCCGCGAACTACTACGAGCAATACCCCGCCAACATCCGGAAGGTGACGGTCGAGGACGTGGCGCGCGTGGCGAAGAAGTACGTGCATCCGGAGCAGATCGCCGTGCTGGTGGTCGGCAAGGAGAAAGATTTCGACAAGCCCCTCTCCACGCTCGGCACGGTGACTCCCATCGACATCACCATCCCCGAGCCGGGCGCCAAGCCCGCGGCAGCGGGAGCGGTCGCCGCGGCGGCGTCGAAGCCGTCGAGCAGCAGCCCCGAAGGTCTGGCCCTCGCGAAGAAGGTGCAGGCGTTCGTCGGCGGCAAGGCCAAGATCGACTCCGTGCAGGCCGTCCGCATGGTCAGCTCGGTCTCGATGAAGACACCGCAGGGCCCGATGGACATCGAGAGCGACAGCCTGACGCGCTTCCCCGACATGCGCCGCGCGGTGATGAAGACGCCGATGGGCGAGATGACCATGGTCTCCACTCCGGAGGGATCTTTCATCAGCGGCCCGATGGGAACGCAGGACATGCCGTCATCGCAGCGCGAGGCGCAGACCCGCGACTCGAAGACCGACATGATCACGGTGCTCAAGAACATCGACAATCCGAAGTACGTCTTCACTGTCTCCGGCGCCGACACTCTGGTGATCGACGCCGACGGCGCGCCTGTGACGTGGATCGTCGATCCCGCCAGCGGCAAGATCCTCAAGAAGATCGCGCCAGGCCGCATGGGCGAGACCACCACCGAGTACACCGACTGGAAGAGCTTCGGAGGCCTCAACGTGCCGGCGGCGTTCGTGGTGATGACCGGCGCCGAGCGCAACGCCGAGGGGAAGGTCACCGCGGTGGAAGTGAACCCGGCGGTGGATCCAGCGCTGTTCCAGAAACCGAAATGACGACCGGGGGTACCGGGCGCGCAGCAGCGCGCCCCTACCCCTTCGTCCCCTGCACTTCCTTGACCAGCCGCACCAGCGTCATCGTGATCTCGTGCAAAGAGTGGATCACCCCCACCTCGAAGGCGCTGGGCGGCTCGCCGGCGGCGCAGGCGCAGGCGTTACACGGTCCGCCGCGGCCGCCGTCGTGGTTGTCGAGCGGATGGCCGCAGGCGCAGGAGTCTTTCGCCAATTGCATGCGGGAAGCATAACTGCTTGCGTGCCGTTTGGATCGCCGTGCGCCGGTCCCTCGTCCTCGTCCTTGCGCTTGCTGCGTGCCGGCACGTCCCGGAGCGCTTCGACTCCCCTGACGTCGCCGCGCGCTACTTTGCGGAGAAGCGCGGCATCACCGCCGATGTCGACATCAATGCCCGCTACCGCGACGCGCGCGCGCACGCCGTGCGCATGGCGCAAACGAGTGTAGCGGCGGCCGCTCTCGGCCGCCGGCCGGTGGCCGAAGCGGCCACCGCTACACAGTCCGGCGCGTGGCAATTCCTCGGACCCGGCAACGTCGGCGGCCGCACCCGCGCCCTGCTGATCGACCCGCACGATCCGGACGTCATGTACGCCGGCGCCGTCTCCGGCGGCGTCTGGAAGACCACGGATGGCGGCCAGTCGTGGGCGGCGGTCACCGACTTCCTTCCCAACCTCGCCGTCAACTCTCTCGCCTTCGACCCCGACGACTCCGCGGTCATCTACGCCGGCACCGGTGAGGGCTACTTCCGCGAGGACGTCCGCGGCACCGCCCTCCCCATCCGCGGCAACGGCATCTTCGTCAGCCGCGATCGCGGCGCCACCTGGCAGCACCTCCCCTCCACCGACGGCGAGGATTTCTACTGGGTCAACGACCTCGCCGTCAGCGCGCACGACTCGCGGCGCATCTACGCCGCGACACGCAACGGCGTCTTCCGCTCGCGAGACGGCGGCGCGACCTGGACGCGCGTCCTCGCCGCCAACGTCACCGGCGGCTGCCTCGACCTCGCCTTCCGCGGCGGCACGGCGAACGATTACCTCTTCGCCGCCTGCGGCACGCTCGATCAGGGCACCGTCTATCGCGCCGCGCAGGCCGAGGTCGACGACGCCTGGACGGCGGTGCTGTCGGAGCCGGGCATGGGGCGCACCTCGCTGGCCGTCGCGCCATCCAATCCATCTGTCGTCTACGCCCTGGCCGCGCGGAACGGCGGCGAGCTCGATCAGGGTCTCTTCGCGCTTTTCCGCTCGTCGCAGAGCGGCGATCCCGGCTCCTGGAGCGTGCAGACCAAACCCGGCGCGACCGCCGACCCCTTCGGGCCGCTGCTGCTGACCAACGTGATCAGCGCCATGCGCGGCGAGTGCGAGAGCGTCGACACCACGAACGCTACGAACATGGGCTGGCACTGCAACGTCGTCGCCGTCGACCCGCTCGACGCCGATCGCGTCTGGGCCGCCGGCGTCGATCTCCTTCGCTCCGACGACGGCGGGCGCACGTGGGGCCTGGCGTCGTACTGGTGGACCAACTATCAGGCGGCGTCGTACGTCCACGCGGACCAGCACGTCATCGCCTTCCATCCGGCGTACGACGGCGCCGCGAATCAGACCATGCTCGTCACCGGCGACGGCGGTGTCTTCCGCACCGACAACGCGCGCGCCGCGGTGGCGTCGGGAATCCGCAACGCCTGTTTCCCCGAGGCGTCGAGCGTGGCCTTCCGCTCGCTGAGCCGCGACTTCGGGACCACGCAGTTCTACCACGGCGCTCCCTACCCGGACGGCGCGACCTACCTCGGCGGGGCGCAGGACAACGGCACGGTCATCGGCACCGACGGCGAGGTCAATTCATGGCGCATGGCATTCGGCGGCGACGGCGGCTACGTGGCCATCGATCCGGTGGACCCGTCCAACGTCTACGCCGAGTCGCAGTTCGGGCGCATCGTCCGCTCCACCAACGGCGGGCTGAGCTTCCTGCCGGTCGGCGCGCCGCGCTTCGAGCCGTTCATTTTCATCGCACCGTTCCTCGTCGACCCCAATCGCCACCTTACGCTGTGGCTCGGAGGCGGGCGCCGCCTCTGGCGCAACGACTTCAGCAACAGCGCCGGTTGGGCGGCGGCGAGCTCGGTGCTGCCTTCGGGCATGATCAGCGCCGTGGCGGTGGCCTTCGGCGGACGGACCCTCTTCGGCACCAGCGAGGGGGCCATTCACCGCGGTACGACGTCGACGCTGCCGGCGTCGAACGCGGGATGGCCGTCGGCGAGGCCGCGCGGCGGATGGGTGTCATCGCTGACCTTCGATCCCGCGAACAGCAGCGTCGCGTACGCGACGTACGCCGGCTTCGGCGGCACGCACGTCTGGAAGACGACCGACGCCGGCGCGACGTGGACGCCGCTCGACGGCAGCGGCGACGGGGCGCTGCCCGACATCCCCGCGCACTCCATGGCCATCGACGGCCCGCGCCTCTACCTCGGCACCGATCTCGGCATCTTCGTCTCCATCGACGGCGGCACGCAGTGGGCCGCGGAGAGCACCTTCCCCCGCGTCATCACCGAGGCGGTGGTCCTCGGCAATACCGCGCGCGGCCGGGCGCTGTTCGCCTTCACGCACGGCCGCGGCGCGTGGCGCGTGGATTTGGAACCGCCGCCGCGCAGGCGCGCGATCTCCAGATAGCGGCGTCCTTACCCGAGATACACTTAGTAAGGAGACACACACATGCCTACTTCGATCATCACCAGCAAAGGCCAAACGACCGTGCCGAAGGAAGTCCGCGATGCGCTCGACATCGGTCCGGGAGACAAACTCACGTGGGAAATCAGCGGCGGCCGCGTCGCCATTACGACCGAACGGCCGGCGCTCTACCAATGAGAAGGCTTCCTCAAGCACGGCCCGACCGATGCCGTGAAGGCTGTCGCCGAAGCGCGGAAGACCAGAGGACGCATCTGACGTGCGCAGCGTCGTCATCGATGCGAACGTCGTCGTCTCGTTCTCATCGAGCGAAACGAAGCGCAGCGCGCCGCGGCGCGAGCGCTCCTCTCAAGAACGGAAGAGGGCGAGATCGCCGCAATCCTTCCGCAGTTCGTGGTCTTTGAAGTCACGTACGTCCTGCAGAGCCAATACGGCCTCACCGGCGAACGGCTTGCGTCCGTGATCCGCTCCGTCATCACCTTCCCGGGCGTGCAGCTCATCGACGACTGCCCATGGAAACGCGTTATGGAAGTGTGGCCGAATCCGCTCCCCTCACTCGCCGATGCCGCGATCGTCGCCGTGGCGACGACCAACCGATACGACGCCGTAGCGACCTTCGACCAGAAGCTCGCGAAGCGCCTGAAAGACTTCGGCGTCGCCGCGTACTGGTAGGCCGTGAGCCGGCGAAGCGCACTCCAATAACAAGTGTTCCACGCCCGGGCCGCGCGACCTGAGGCTTGTGAGGCTTACAAGATCGTGCTTCCCCGACGCTAACTGCCCTGTTATCACGCGGCCCACAGTTGCTTCTAGCCTGGGCGAGAGTTCAGCCGGTTAGAACGCCGGCCTGTCACGCTGGAGGTCGCGGGTTCGAGCTCCGTCGGCCCCGCCAACCTAAACTAAGTGACTCACCAGCCGCCATTTGGCGGCATTTACTTTTTGCGGCACTCATCCATGAAAGTTGTCCGTCGCGTGATGTCTCACAAGGTGAAATGGTTTTGCGCGCTCCGGAGCTTCGCCCCCGAAAGGGCGGCAATTTTCATTTTGCGGGCACAGCCAATAGAGCACTACGAGCTACAGCTGACTCACAAGGGAGACGTACCGCGTCAGTCCTCGACGCGGCACGTTCCCGGAGGAGAGGGCTACTGCGCGTTCGTTATCTTGTCGTAGCCGTCGGTGATCAGTGGCCGCCACGCGTTCAGCGCCGCCTGTGCCGGCACGATGTCCGTCCGCGTACGAACCGATTTCGGGGCGCACCGACGGCAGCGATTCTCGATACCGCGCTGCGACAGCTGCGTGCAGGTGAAGAGCTCCTGTCCGCGCGCGTCGATGGCGCTGACGCACAATTCGCAGTCGACGTTCTGTCCCATGTCGGTCTCGATGGTCAGACGTCGCCCCTCGAGTTTGTAATCGAGCGGCCCGTTCGCCGTCGACACGGTTCCTTCGCCTTCGGCGAGCACCGTGCCGCATAGGCAGAATTGGTAGTCGATCGGGAACGCCACGAGACGTGGCCACGCTTCGAAGTGACCGATGCGGCGCACGGTCCGTGAGGTGCAGTACGAGCAGTCCGGCGTGATGTACTCCGTCGACGGTCCGCGCTCGACCACTGACCAACGTCCCGCGATATCGAGTTGCGGGATCGGCGTGTCGTAGGTTGCCCACTCCAGTTCCAACCGGCCGCCCGCGAAGACATTGCGCCAAGCGCGCACTTTCGCCAGTCGCCCTTCCGCGGTACGAACTCCGAAGATGACCGCCTGGTGACTGAAGAACGGAAACGAGGGAGGGGCGGCCAAGGGAATGAGCGTTGCCGAGATGTTGTGTGACGACAGCGAAAGTCGTGAGATCTGTACCGGCGTCAACGAGCCGAACGAAGTTCCGGTGATGGTGAGACCGGCCGGGCCATTCGTCGAAAGCGTCATACCACCGTCCCACACCAAATCCGCAGTGGCGAAGGCGCTGCTGCGAACCATTCCGGTGTCCAGATCGATCGCGAGCGCTGCCAGCGATGCATATGAGCCACTGTTCTTCATCGGAACGGAGACGGACCGGATGATCGAGCAGCGGAGCTCCAGGTCATCGAGGATGATCGTGTTCAGGGTCAACCCTCCGCCAATCGGACCAAGCGGAATTGCCGGGATGCCTCCAAGCGCTCCGCCGATGCCGCTGGACACGAGATTGTTGACGATGCCTTCGGCGACTGCCTCGACGATCGCAAGGACGATCGCGGCGATGATGGCGCCGATGATGCCGCCGAAAAGCGCGCCGAGTCCGAGGGAGAGAAGCCAGACCCACCACGCCAGATCGACGTCGGTATCGACCGTTGGCGTCGTCGCAACGACGTTGATGGCACCGCCCGACAGCGTGATGTCGATGAAGAATGTGAAGTTCGACTCGGCTGACCAGCCGGTGCCGGAGGCGGTGGCGCGGCCGTCCACGCGGATGCGGTTGCCTTCCACGCGTGCCTCGAGGTTCGTGAGCGTTCCCTGGCCGCCGGGCGCCGCAACGTTGTGATTCAGGCGCAGCGGCGTATCGAAGTCGGTCACGCTCAGGCCGAGCGCCGCCGCAACGCGCGGGCGCATGACGCGCGCGAGCAGCCAGAAGTTGCTCATCATGACGAGCGACTCGCTGCCAGCCGGTATGAACGACGTCGTCACTCCGTTGATGTTCCCGCCGGAGTCATTGGCCATGCGCACGCCGAACGTGAGGCAGTCGCGGTCGGAGACACTCGTGTCGTTCACCGTGGTGACGTCGATGTCGAAGACGGTGGTCGGGTCTGCATCGTCGACGACCGGAATCGGCGGTGTGAGGTCGAGACGTCCCATGGATGTCTGGAGTTGCTGGACCACGAAGCCGGCCATCAGGTTCTGCGCTTGGGCGAGCGTGAGTCCCGCTGCGGCGAGCGCCGGCGCGAGAATGGCTTGCGACGGCACGTCGAAAAAGACCGTCACGTTCGGCGCGCCGTTGTTGAAGTCCATCGTGGCGATCTGATTCGTCCCCTGGGTGATCATTTCGATGGCGTCGACGATGGTGATCGTTCCGCCGAGCGGCGCGAGCGTCGCCGGCAACGGTGCCGTGACTTGCAGTTGTGAGTTCGTGAACGGAAGGGTCAGCCCCATCTGCGGCCGCGGACGATCGAGATCCGCGGTTGGCGTGCCGAAATTGAGCGTCGCGGTTCCGACGACGGCGCCCATGTTGATCGGAACGCTCAACATGGTCGGGAATCCGCTGCCGGCGAGGAAGAGCGTCGCCAGTTGGTTGTTCAACTCGGTCTCGGAGATCTGAACGAGCATGTCGAAGCCGCTAGTGCGATCGAGTGCCATGGCTTACTCCTTCTTCCCGGATTCGCCGCAGCCGCAATCGCCGTCTTCATGATTCTTCTTCGGTCGAGGGCGCGGATCGCCGACCCGGCCTTTCGTCGATGCCGTCACGGACAACTGCGCGACCTTCACGCCCGGAGCGATGACGCGCTCCTCGCTGGCGGCGCGGTGGCTGCGGTCGAGCACTTTCTGCTCGGCGCGAGTGAGATCGACGCCTGCCCTGAGCAAAGCCTCCACTGGCCGTACCAGGAAAAGCTGAGCGTTGGCCGCGTCTTTACTCAGCCATTGGGTGACTTTCTTGTCCGCGTCGGAAAGCTTGCGCACGAGATCCGGCGGAAGCGCGACCGTGGGAGCATCGCGTCGCGGCGCTCCCTGTCGCGCACGGCAGTGGCGCTCCAGCGGAACGATCGGGATGTCGCGCCCCGGAACGAACCGAATGTTGATCTTCGCGTCGTATCCCTGCGGTACTTTCGCGATGACCGCTTCGCCGCCGCGGTAGAAGCTGTCGGCCGGCGTGGCAGAGACGTATGACGGAACTTTTGTTGCTTCGTCTGTTTTGTCCATAACTCCTCCTGGTGTTTATGTAGTGACGAGGAGGAACGGAACGTTTCAACGCATGCGCGCGCGAGCCAAAGATCGTGAACCCATGTGGTGCGCTCAGATCGATCTTCACTTCGGCGCTTCGGATCTGAGTGGAAACCGGACCAGCTCGCGATGCCGATCTCGGCCTCCGTCGATGACTATTCGTGGATCTGTCCTCCACCTACAGCGCGTCCGCGATGCGCCGCGCGATCAGCGCGTATCCCTCGTTCGCAGGATGGAAGCGATCGAGCGACAGCCGGTCGCGATACGCGAAGAGATCCGAGGTCTGGACCACGATCACGTTGGGGTCGGCGGCGAAGCGCTGCGCGAGGCTGGCGTTCCATCGGTTGACGAACGGCGTGAGCACGCGGCCCATCGGCTCGCTGCCGAACGGGTTGTACAAGCCGATGACGAAGATGCGCGCTGTTTCATTCGCGGCGCGGATGGTGCGCACCGCCTTCGTCACCCGCTCCAGCACCTCGCCCATCACCCGCTCCGGATCGCGCGGCGGCGCGCTGCGGAAATTGTTCGCGTCGCCCCACAGGTCGTTGCCGCCGATGGAGACGATGACCACGTTCGACTCGGCGATGAGGCGCCGTATGTTGCGGCTCTCGAGCTGCTGCTCGAGGTCGCGCGTGCGCGCGCCGTTGACGGCGAGGTTCACAGCGTTCTTCACCGGCACGCGCCGTTGCCGGAGCTCCTCGACCAGCCGCCCGCCGATGCCGAGACCGGTCTCGTCGCCGGTGCCGCGGGCCAGCGAGTCGCCGACGATCAGCGGTACCACCGTCGCCCGCGGCGCGGTGACGTCGGTCCGCGATGGCGACACGATGTTCACCGGCGTTCCGGTGTCGCCGCGGAGGAATGAGTAGAATCCGGCGCCGAACGTCAGCACCGCGACGGTGGCGGCGGTCAGCGGCAGGAACCAGAACGTCAGGCGACGCATGCTCTCGGCGCGCAACCTTACCAAAGTCATCGGCAAACGGACGATCGTCGACTCCGTCTCGTTCGATCTCCGACCCGGCGAAGTCTTCGGCTTCCTCGGTCCGAACGGCGCCGGGAAGACCACCACCATCCGCATGCTGGTGGGCCTCATCCGCCCGACCTCAGGGACGGTGACCATCTGCGGCCACGACATCCGCCGCCAGTTCGAGAAGGCGATGCGCTGCATCGGCTGCATCGTCGAGAACCCCGATCTCTATCGCTTCATGACCGGCCGCGAGAACCTGCAGCACTTCGCGCGCATGCTGGGCGCGGACGCCGCGGAGATCGAGCGCGTGGCGTCGCTGGTCTCGCTCGCCCACCGCCTCGACCAGCGCGTCGGCACCTACTCCCTCGGCATGCGGCAGCGGCTGGGCATCGCGCAGGCCATGCTCGGCAGCCCGCGCGTCCTCATCCTCGACGAGCCGGCCAATGGCCTCGATCCCGCCGGCATCCGCGAGATCCGCGAGCTGCTCCGCCAGCTCGCCGAGGAGCGGCAGATGAGCGTCTTCGTCTCCAGCCACCTCCTCGGCGAAGTCGAGTTGATGTGCGATCGCGTGGCGATCATTCACCATGGCCGCATTCTCAAGGAGGGCTCGGTGCGCGAGCTGATCTCCAGCCGCCGCGAGATGGAGTTGCGCGTCGACGACCCCTCGCGCGCCGGCGCCATCATCCGCGAGCGCGGCCTTTCCGTGCACGCCGACGGCGACCGCCTCTGGGTATCCATCGAGGAGAGCGACACCCCGCCGCTCATCGCCGCGTTGGCCGCGGCGAACGTCGCGGTGTTTCATGCACAGCGCCGCGTGGAGAGCCTCGAGCAGATGTTCCTGGAGGCCACCGGCGGGGAAACGGTGGACTGACGATCGGTCTATACTTCCACCCTGACGGTCACGCCGATGGATCTCGGCTACGGCAACCAGGACGGCCAGCAGTACCGCGCTGCGCAACTGGGTTACGACGACTGCCTACGACTGCAGATTGTCTGTCCGCACTGCCGAGAGCCGCTGATGAAGCGCATCTCCATCGCGGCCACACACTACCTCGCGCACTACGCGCGCACACCGGAATCGAAGTCTTGTCCCTACCGCGTCAACAGCACCGGCTCATCGACTCCGGCCCCGGGGCCGAGTGAGAATCACGGCCAAGGCCTGGGAACCTACCTGCAACTGCTGCGCGATGCCGTTCTGAAGATGGAGTACGGCGCGGAGCGCGCCAAGGGTCAAGAGCTCATCGTCGCGCTGGTCGCCGTGCTCGATCCCGCCCTCGACGAGGTGCGCAAGCAGATCGCCGGATCGCCCGCAGAAAACGCTAAACAGCGCGCGTATCTCGAGCAGCACGCCGGGGCTCTCGCATCGGAAGACAGATTCCCGCAGGCCGAACAAGCGCGGTCGCCTGGGACATGTGGTCGACGCTCCTCTCGGGCAACGCGCGCGACAATTTCGTCTTCCTCTTCGCCCAGGCGGCGTGGCGGGTCCAGCAGCGGGTCACCGATGCTCTGAAACGAGAGGGCCTCTCGCCGCTCGATCACGCGGTTTTCGAGACGTTTGTTTTCCACACGCGCCCGGGCGGCGCCGTATCCCCCGGCAACCTCAAGATCTTCGCCACGCGCGGCCCGCTCGCCGACTGCGTCGTCGCGGAGATGATCCGCATCCTGGTGCAGCTTCCCTACAAAAAGCTCCGTCCCGCATAGCGGTGTACCCTACCGCCGCGCGATGCTCCCCCTCATCGAGAACGAGACCCTCAAACTCCTCCGGCGGCGGCGCTTTACGGTCGTGGTGGCCATCCTCTTCTCCATCCTGGCCATCGTCACCTACTCGCAGTACCAGCGCCTCATCAACCAGCGCAACCGCAACTGGCGCGCGGAGGTCCAGGAGCGTGTGGCCAGATATCAGAACGCTCTGCGCCGCGGCCGAGCGAACGAGACCTGGCAGCGATCGATGCGCGCGGAGATCAACCGGTTGCAGTTCTACCTCGACCACGACATCGAGCCGGACAAACCGACCGCGCCGCTCTTCGTCCGCACCTTCGCCAATGTCGCCGGCTTCCTCCTCCTCCCGCTGTTGGTCGGCGTCCTCGGCAGCGACATCGTCTCCGCGGAGAGCTCCGAGGGGACGGACAAACTGCTGCTGACGCGCCCCGTCCGCCGCTGGAAGATCCTCACCGCGAAACTCATCACGCTCTGGATGTTCGCCACGCTCACGCTGTTCGCCGGGGCGGTGATGGCCTATCTGGTGGCCGCGCCGTTCCTGCCGAGAGGCGGATGGGGTGCACCGACCTTCACCGGCTTCTCCGTCGCCCGCGGCGCGTTCCGCGTCGACGCCGTGCGCCAGTTGCCGCTGTGGAAGGACACGCTGATCGCCTACGGCCTGGAGTGGTACGCGCTGCTGGCCGTCGCGTCGATTGCGCTCTTGCTCTCGGTTATCTTTCGATCCAGCGCCGCGGCGATCGGCACCATGCTCGCGTCGCTCATCGGCGGCACCATCCTGACCCGCGTCAGCCCCGACTGGACCGCCGGCAAGTACCTCTTCGTCAGCGCGCTGCCGCTCGCCGATTACTACACCGGCGAGCCGCCGCCGTACGAGGGGATGTCAATGGCCTTCTGCCTCGGCCTGCTCGCCGTCTGGGCGCTGGTGGCGATGGTCATCTCCTACGCCATCTTCACCAGAAGGGATGTCTTCGGATGAGAAGCCTCCTCGTTGCGGCGCTCGTTCTCGCCGCCTGCTCGAAGTCCGAGCCGGCGCCGGACGACCCGGCGATCGATACCCGCGCGCCGATCGGCGTCGAATACGTGCGCGGCGCGGAGCTCGCGATCCACGCCAAGCCCGACGCGGCATCGGCCATCGTCACGAAGTACCTCGCCAGCGAGGCGGTCTCCATTCTCTCCAAGCAGGGCGAATGGGTCGAGGTGCGCACCGCGTCCGGCAGCGGGTGGGCAAAAGCGATCGAGCTGGCCAGCGGGAGCGAGATCTCAGCCGGCGCCGGCGGCGAGAGCACCTCGCCTCGATTCATCGTCCCGCCCGAGCCGGTCTCGCAGCCGGGCGCCTCGGGCGAGATCGTGCTGGAGGCCGACGTCAGCTCCAACGGCGATGTCTTCGGCATCCGCACCATCCGCAACACCACCGGCTCCGACGGTTTGGCCATGCGCAACGTCGCCGCGCTGCAGAAGGCGAAGTTCGCGCCGATCATCAAGCACGGGCAGCGCCTTCCGTTCACGTACGAGCATCGCGTGCACTACTAGCTCTCCGCGGGCGTCACCCATTTGGCCACCCGCGGCGGCTCGTACTGCGCGAGACGGCGCAACAGCGTCTCGCCGTCGACGTCGACGATGGCCATGGCGCGATGCTCCCGCCGCACCAGCGCGCGCTCCACCGCGCCGTCGAGAAACGCGAGCAACGGCGCGTAGTAGCCGTTGACATCGAGAAAACCGCACGGCTTCGCATGGATGCCGAGCTGCCCCCACGTCCACACCTCGAAGATCTCCTCCAGCGTACCGAGGCCGCCCGGCAGGGCGACGAAGGCATCAGAGAGCGATGCCATCAGCGCCTTCCGCTCGTGCATCGTCTCGACGACGTGCAGCTCGGTCAGTCCGCCGTGCCCGACCTCCCGATCCCACAGCGCGCGCGGGATGACCCCCACCACCCGCCCGCCCGCGGCGAGCGCGGCGTCGGCGAGCGCCCCCATCAGCCCGACGTGTCCGCCGCCGTAGACCAGCGCGATGCCCTCACGAGCCAGGAGGTCGCCGAACGCACGCGCGGCGGCGAGAAACGCGGGGTCGGTGCCGTTCGAGGACCCGCAGAAGACGGCGATGGATGCGAGCGTGAGCGTGATTATAGAAGGGAGCCTCAATCGGTCGTCCACGAAGACTCGGGCCGCTCCAAGAATTGTGCAGCTCTGTCCGTCTCACTGACAGACGAGCTATGACAACAACGAGTCAATCCATCCGGCTCCTGCAGCGTGCATATCGCGAGCGCGACTACGTGTCGCGGATCCGTGACGTGCTCGGTACCGCCATCGGCTATCGCGAACGAGACAATGTCCTCACGGACGAGCTGGCACTGATCGTCTACGTCCGCCGCGGTCGCAAGAGAGCCGACAAGGGCGATTACCCGAGACATCAGCAGATTCCCAAACGCGTGCGGCTCCGGGTGAATGGGCGCACGGTCTGGCTTCCTGTCGACATCATCGAGACGCCCGGGTTGAAACTTCAGGCCACGCTTGTATCGAGCGCAAACGTCGGCAATCTTTCGGCCGCGAAGGTCAACGGTACGGTCGGGTGGATTGCGCGCCGCAAGCAGGACGACGCGCCGGTGGTCTGCAGCAACTACCACGTGCTGCTCAAATTTCCTCCGAAGCCTGGCCAAGTCGTACTGCCGTTTCCTCGCCCCGGTCAGCCACCCGCCGAGTTTGCGCTGAGTCCAAGCCGGTTCAAAGGGGGCAGTTCGCCTCAGCACGAGATCGGCCCGGTGGTGCTCGGCCTACGCGACCCATTCGTCGACGTGGCGATCGTGCTGGTGGCGAATTCCGTGAACGTCTCGCCGCAGGTGCCTGGAATCGGTGCGATCGGTCCGGCCCGTTCGATCACGCCGGCCGATCTCGCCGGTGGACCGATTCCGGTGCAGCTACGCGGCAGCGCTTCCGATCAGGTGATGAGGGGATTCGCCACGCAGTATCCCTCGAACCTCCCCTTCCCGTATCCCGACCTGAACGATCCGCTACAGATGCTCGATTTGATCGCCACCGACATCGCCACGATCGGGGGCGACTCGGGCGCCGTGCTGCTCGACGAATCGCGCCGACCGATCGGGATCCTCCTCGGCGGCGATGGGATCCGCTCCTGGTACATCCACATCCGACACGTGGTCCGAACCATGAAACTGAAGGACTTCTGAGAAGGGAGAAACAACATGAGAGGCAGGTTGATGAACGTTCTTTTGCCCGTTTCACTGCTGGCGCTGCTGCCGGCCATCGCATCCGCCGCGATGCACACGATCAACATGACGCGCTCAGGCAATCAGATCACCGGCACACCGGCCATGGTCTCCGTGCAGGCCGGCGATACGATCCGGATCGACCTTGGAACGATCACCGATGCCCAGAGCACTGGGTGGAAATTTTTCCTCGGGCCGGCCGAAATGAACCGGGCCGTCAGCGGCGGGGTGGTCACCTACACCGAGGTCGTACCGAACACAGGCAGTCCATTTGCCGTCGCACACACCGACGAGGCGAATCAGGTCGTGCTTGCGAATGCGCTGCAAGTCACGGTTGGCGGCGGCGGTGGAACGACTCCGCCCGCGCCGGCATCGGCCGGTGCCGATCTCGTCGACAATGCGTTCCGACCGCCTTACGAGCAGAGTCATGACGTGGTCAACATTTACTTCGACAAGGCGGGCTTCATCCTCAATGGCGATGTCCCGCGGGACGTCGACGATAACGACGCCATCCGCATTTACTTCTTCGGGCTACTCGCAGAGCTGAGAAACCTCGTGGTCGACATCGATGGCACGTTCAGCAGCGGCGACAGTTTCAACGTCGTTGGCAGCGGCGCCCTTGGCGACGTCACCAAATTCAAACTGCAATTGCAGGCGGACGGGCTCGACGAGTCGATACCGCAAATCTATCGCGTCGGCACCTTCGGGCCGTACGCATCACCGAAGATTACAATCAAGCTGTCCGACCAGACGGGCGGGACAAAGAAGCTTCTGCGAGAGTACCCGGTCCGCATCAACAAGACGTACCTCGCCGCCTACCGACTCCTCGGCATCAAGTCTGACATTCGCTACAACGACTTTGTTGCACGCTCGCGTGCGGGCGCCACCGGCAATTTCATTTCGAACGTCGCCGACGAGGCGGGTGACACTCGGTATCTTGTGACGTTCGTCCCATATGGTTGGCAGTTCTGGCGCAAGGGTAACTGGCGCGGCCGCGATATCGCCAAAGCGCCTGACCCGCTCGAGCGAATCAATCCCGTTCTGGGGGTCGGATTGAACGGGCCGCGCAAGGAGTACCTCGTTGGCGCTTCCGTCGAGGTAGCGCGCGGCGTCGATGTCGTCTGGGGTTTTCATCATGTGAAGGTGAAGACGCTCACCGGCGGTTACAAAGACGGCGATGCCTTCACCGGCGAGACGAATGCGATTCCAACACGGGAAGAAGGAAAGTCCGAGCATGTCTGGGGCGTGTCTATCGACTTGCGCGTCGCCGTGGAGCTGCTGACATCCTTGTTCAAATAGCGGCTGTTGGACAGCCGTTCCAAACAGAGCGACCAGTGCGAAGGCGGCCAGCGATCCTGCGGCCGCCTTTCTCTTTCGTTCGCCACGTTCATTTCCAGCGTTGCTGTGTCACGCCGCCAGCAGATCGCTGCCCGCTGCGTTTCGGTCTGCTCATGGCAACGGCGTGCAGCTGCGGCTTCGGCACGCTCGATCATGGGTTCGGCGAGCCGATGGCGATGGTGAGCGGTAACGAGCGGAGCCGTCCCGCAGTGGTGTTGATGAGGAAGCGCTGGCCATCCGGTGAGACATCGTATTCATGCATGTCGTCGCGTGAGGTGCGAAGCTCGCAGGCGAAGAGGCGTTGCGGAGCGGCTGCCTTGAAGCCCGATCGCGTGTCGATGGTCACGGCCATCATGCCGCCCTCGGCGGAGTAGTAGAAGAGCTCCTTCTCATCGCCGCGCCACCGCGGTTGCGTCCCCCCTCCCGACGAAATCTGCCAGCGGGCAGACCCCTCCGGGAACGAGGTGACGTAAACCTCTGGCTGTCCCGACTCGTCGGAGACGTACGCCAGCCACCGCCCGCTCGACGCGAATGCGGCTTCGGTCTCCGCGAACGGTGAAGCCCGAAAATGCCGTTCCGTCCCCTTCTGTAGATCGAAGATGTCGATGTCGGTCTGCGTGATGCTGCTCATCTCCCTGTAGGCGATGAAGAGGCCGTCCGCCGACCAGGAAAGTGGAAACCTTGCCAGCCGCGTCGATCCGAGCTGGCGCTCTTCGTCCGCCCCGTCGATGCTGATGACGTACATCTGCGGAAAGTTCGACCGGTTCGATGCGAACGCCACGCGCCGTCCATCCGGCGACACGACAGGACACCAATCGTCGGCGGCATTGAACGTGAGCCGCCGCGCGACGTTCCGGTCCATGTCGTAATGCCAGACATCGAGGCCGCCCGTGGTCGGGTCGGCGATACCCGTCACGAACTGACGGCGGGCGGCATCCAGGCTCGGTACGCTGTACTCGCCCGGCTGGCCGAAGGTGGCGAGCACCGCACCCCGGCGATCCAACAGTCGCAGCTCCGAGGTCAGCGACCCGGACTGGGTGCAGAGGATTCCGGAAGGCGACACGGCGAACATCGCGAATCCGCTGCCGTGAACCTGAAGCTTCTGCGCCACCGGCACCGGCTCACCGCGGAGCTGTACCGCCGCCGGGTCGAACGGCTGAGCGAACAGCGTCCGGTTTCGCACGAAGAAAAGAGAGCCGTCCGCGTACATCGCGCTGGAAGTCGCGGCGATCACCATCTTGCGCTCGCCGGTTTGAAGATCCGCCACCTGGATCGAATCCTGGCGCCGGTCGTTGACGGCACCGCGAACGAACAGCAGAACATGTCTTCCGTCGGGAAGCAGCGAAGGCCACCGGTGCGAAGACTCACCGCCCTTTTCGTCGAGATGCGTCACCGCTCGGACGGCACCTCCACGCGCCGAAACACGGTACAGGCCACCGATTGGTGCCGGCGCAAAGATGATTGTGCCGTCCGCGCCCCACGTCCCGCCCCGGGCGAACGACACATCGGCCAGCGGCTCCGGCGTCCCGCCGCTGACATCGATTCGCTTCATCTTGCCCGCGGCGAAGAAGCCGATGGACTTCCCGTCCGGCGACCAGAAGGGAAAGGCGGCTCCGTCGCTCCCCTCGATCCGTCTCGCCTCCACAGAGGCCAGATCGCGCACCCAGAGCGCGCGGCGATTGAAGTGAAGGTCGACGCCGACGAACGCCAGCGACTTGCCGTCCGGTGAGAGCGCCGGCGGCCCGATGTTGTTCGACATCTTGATCAACGTATTCGGCGGCGGCGCGACAGTGAACTGCACGCCGCGCTCGGCAGGGGGGGAAGTGCCTCGACGAGTGGCCAACCACACGCCCTCCGCCGCCGCCACGACGGCCAGGAGAATGATGATCGCCACCAGACTGCGCGAGCGAATGGCGGCCTCGCGGGCGGGCGCTTCCTGCTCTTCCAGCAACTCCAGCTCGCGACGCACATCGCGGGAAGGCTCGGATGCTTCACCAGGCAGCGTCGCACGATGCGTTCGAACGCGGGTGGGGTCATGCGCTGCATGCCGGCGAGCGGCGGCGGTTCGGATCCGAGTATTCTGGCGATCACGCTGGCCCGGCTGTCGCCTTCGAATGCCCGCCGCCCGGAGACCATCTCGTAGAGAATCGCGCCGAGCGCGAAGACGTCGCCGCGCGCGTCCGTCTCCCGCCCCTCCAACTGTTCGGGAGCCATGTACTGCAGAGTGCCGACCACGGTCCCTTCCGCCGTCAACGACTTCTGCAGCGTGACGGCCGAGGGCTCGGCGGTTGCGGTCCTGATCTTCGCCAGACCGAAGTCGAGCAGCTTCACTCCGGCGGGAGTGAGCATCACGTTGCCTGGCTTGAGGTCGCGGTGAAGGATGCCGGCGCGGTGCGCGCGGTCGAGGGCGTCGGCGATCTGAATCCCGATCTGCGCCGCCTCAGCCACCGGCAGCGGCCCGCGGCTCAGGCGGTCGGCGAGCGTCTCCCCTTCCAGGAGCTCCATCACCAGATAGTTCTCGCCGACGTCGAATAGCATGCGATTCGAGCGCGAAGCCCGAGCGATCTCGCAGCTCTCCCATCCGAACATCTGCAGCGCAACTGCGCGTTTCCCGCGAATTCGGCCGGAAGAACCTTGATGGCCACGCTGCGCTCGAGCCGCGTGTCGCGCGCGCGGTAAACCTCCCCCATCCCTCCCGCCCCGATGGGCGCGACGATTTCGTAGGGCCCAAGGCGCGTTCCCGGCGCAACTGTCATGAGTGGAACGGATTATAGAGGGCGGGAGAATCCTCAACGGGGCTCAAGGCTCGGCTCGACGAACGATCTCCAGAAACTGTTCAATCCGGTCGAGTTGGTGCAGCGCATCGATCACGCGCGCCGCATCGATGCCGATGTATTCGTGAACGACGATGTCGCGGAACCCTGCGAGCGGCTCGAGCTGCGCGACAAGCTCGCTGGAAAAGCCCGGTTCGCTGGAGAGTCCTCGAATCGCCTCTTTGTACGTCTCGACACGCACGCCACGTCGCGAACCGAGCTCGCCCGCGATGTCGATCACGAGCTGAGCGATCACAAATAGCGAGTGAATGACATCGTTTCTGAGTGTGAGGTCGTCCTCGAGCGCTGCGGCGTCTGGAACGCGATGACGGATCGCCTTGGCGTGCGTTAGGTAACGCTGGAGCTCGGCCAGCCGTTCGACAAGGAACGTCATCGCCGTTCCATCGCCTCCAACTTGATCCTCCACATCCGTTGAAGCCATGGCTCGAGGTCGGCCGCCATGAGTTGAATGTCGCGCACGTAGGCGTGATCGAGATCCTCATTGCGGCAGATCACCCGCTTTCCTCGCGTCACCACGGCGCGTCCCAGGAGCGGCGGTGCATCATTCAAAATGACCACATCGGCCGCAGGACCTGCGATACGCGACAGAGCGGTCGATAAGAGCAAGCGCTGTTCGAAGCGCGACTTTTCATCGGGATAAAACCGACGATCGAGCAGCACACCGACGTCGAGATCGCTTTCGCGGTGCGCTCGCCCGTCGGCGACACTTCCGAAGATGTAGATGGACACGAGGCCTTTGAAATCATCATCTTGGATCACGCGCCGGACGAATGTCTCGGCTTCTTCGAGGGTCATTGATCGAGTGTAGCATCGCGAGGCAATCGATTGACGCGGCGCGCCTTACGTCCCGGGAGAGAGGCCGCTGAGCAGCGAGGTTCGTGATCCTGGAAGAGCTACAATCCGACGACCATGGGTCTCACCTACGTCACCGTCTCGCTGAAGCGCTTCGGCTCCACGGACGGACGATATGAAGCAGTATTCCTCGTCGACACCGGCGCAACGGACACGATCGCGCCGCGATCAGCGCTCATCGGCGCCGGCATCGAGCCGGTGGGGAAGACAACGTACGAATTGGCGAATGGCTCGTTGCACGAATACTCTTTCGGCCTCGCACAAATCGAGTTCATGGGCGAGATCACGGCGGGCCGAGTGATTTTCGGGCCGGACGGCGTTGAGCCCATCCTCGGTGTCACCGCCCTCGAATCGGTCGGGATCACCATCGATCCGGCGACTCGATCGCTGAAGCGCCTCCCGGCGATTCCATTGAAATAGCGCGTCGCTACGGGGCAGGAATGATTCACGCGGTCGCGTGTTGAGGAGCCAGCATGCAGTTTCGCTACGACATTCGCAACGTGGCCATCATCGCGCACGTCGATCACGGCAAGACCACGCTTGTCGACGCTCTCCTCCGCCAGTCGGGCGCCGTGCGCGCCAACCAGCAGATGGACGAGCGCGTCATGGACTCCAACGACCTGGAGAAAGAGCGCGGCATCACCATCCTGGCCAAGAACACCTCCATCCGCTACCTGGTGGACGATCCCGACGCCCTCGGGCACCCGGTGCACCACGAGGCGACGCACACCGCGTCGGGCCACGACCTCCCCGCTGTCTTCGTCCACCCGAAGGAAGTGAAGATCAACATCGTCGACACCCCCGGCCACGCCGACTTCGGCGGCGAGGTGGAGCGCGTGCTGTCGATGGTGGAAGGAGTGATCCTCCTGGTCGACGCCGCCGAGGGGCCGATGCCGCAGACGCGATTCGTCCTCCGCAAGGCGCTGGTCCTGGGCCTGCTGCCGATCGTGGTCATCAACAAGATCGACCGCAGCGACGCGCGTCCCACCGAGGTGGTCAACGAAGTGTTCGACCTGATGATCGAGCTCGGCGCTTCCGACGAGCAGCTCGACTTCCCCATCCTCTACGCCATCGGCCGCGCCGGCATCGTCCGCACCGAGCTGACCGATACGACCGAAGACTGCCGTCCGCTGTTCGACGCCATCCTCAAGCGCATTCCCCCACCGCCCGGCAATGACAGCGCGCCTCTCCAACTCCTGGTCTCCGCCATCGACTACAACGACTACGTCGGCCGCCTCGGCATCGGGCGCGTCCAGCGCGGGCGCATCCGGCAAGCCGAGGACGTCATCCTCATCCTCCGCGACGGCACGCAGAAGAAGGGGCGGGTGTCCAAGCTGACCATCTTCGAAGGCCTCAAGCGCGAAGAGGTGGCCGAAGCGGCCGCCGGCGAGATCGTGGCCATCGCCGGCTTCGCCGACGTCGAGATCGGCGAGACCTTCGCCGACGCCGTGAGTCCCGAGCGGCTGGAGCCGATCGCCATCGACGAGCCGACGGTGTCGATGTTCTGGATGGTCAACGACTCACCATTCGCCGGCCTGGAAGGGAAGTACGTCACCTCGCGCAACATCAAGGAGCGCCTCGACCGCGAGCTGCGCAAGGACGTCGCGCTGCGGGTGCGGGAGACCGACCTCCCCGACCGCTTCGACGTCAGCGGCCGCGGCGAGCTGCACCTGTCGATCCTCGCCGAGAACATGCGGCGCGAAGGCTACGAGTTCGCGCTGTCGCGCCCGCAGGTCATCCTCAAGGAGATCAACGGCAAGACCATGGAGCCGTACGAGGCGCTGGTGGTCGACATCGACGAGACGCACGTTGGCGCGATCATGGAGAAGCTGCAGGAGCGGCGCGGGGAGATGACCGACATGGTCAACCCCGGCACCGGCCGCGTGCGCATCGAGTTCAAGATTCCCACCCGCGGGCTGTTCGGCATCCGCACCGAGTTCCTCACCGAGACCCGCGGCACCGGGCTGCTGTACCACACCTTCCTGGAGTACGGCCCGTATCGCGGCGAGATCGCCGCGCGCAATCGCGGCGCGCTGGTGGCCAAGGAGGCGGGCGACACCACCGCGTACGCCATCGAGCCGCTGCAGGAGCGCGCCACGCTGTTCCTCAATCCCGGCGTGAAGGTCTACGGCGGGCAGGTGGTCGGCGAGAACTCCCGTGACGCGGACATGGTGGTGCAGGTCTGCCGCAAGAAGCACCTCACCAACATGCGCGCCTCCAGCTCCGACATCGCCGTGCAGCTCACCCCCGCCCGCATCATGACCCTCGAGCAGTGCCTGGAGTGGATCGACGACGACGAGCTGGTCGAGGTCACCCCCGAGTCGATCCGCATCCGCAAGAAGACCCTCGATCACTCGCAGCGCGAAGTGGCGAACAAGAAGGCCAAGAAGGCGGAAGCCGTCGAAGCCTGAGGGGAAGGCGGCGGCTCATCGCCGCCGCCCTCGAGGGAAATCAGCTACGAGGCCTTCTTCTCGGCCTTCTCACACTTCTTCTCGCACCTCTTCTCGCATTTCGCCTTGTCGCACTTGTCGGCGTTCTTGCAAGAGCCGTCCTTGATTTCGCACGTATTCGCGTCCGCCTTGCTGCAACTCTTCGTGGCGGAGCCGGCGAATGCATTCATCGAGACCGCGAGCATCGCGGCCAGAGCAAGGGTGTAGAGCTTCTTCTTCATGGTTTTCTCCATTCAAGTTTTCATTCGATTGATGGCGCGACGTACTTCGCTGTCGGTCAGCGCCGGGTATCAAATGCGAAGCTGAATGGTGCGGGTGGGAGTGGACCACCAGCCGGCGACGGCGCCGTGCTCGGCCTGCGCCACCGGCTCGCGAGTGACGACTGCGATGCTCTGCAGTTGCACTGGCGAGATGAACTTCTTGACTGGAGCCTCAGAAATGAGTTGCGGTCCGCCGCTGCAGTTCTCTGTTTCCGCCGTTTCGCATTCCTGCTTCTGCATCGGACAGTGCATCGGTTCCGCCCCGTCGAACGCGGCTGCGCGCAGCGGCGGCGCGCAGCAGATCTGCACCACGATGAAAACGGCGGCCAGCGCGGGCACGGCGAGACGGGACATCTGACAGGTATTACGCCGAATGCCAGGCGAAGGTTACCGAGGCCGTGATCTCGTCACTGCACCTGAATCGCCCGGCTGAGCTCGGAAGTCCGGAGCAGGGTGTAAGTGTCAGGGTGCGTTTGGTGGTCTGCGGCTCGGGTGGATGTCGCCGCCACCCATTGGCCGCGCAGGTCGCCGCTGACGGTCAGCACGAAGTCTCCCGTCTGATAATTGGGGTTGATCGAGCCGACGAATCGCTGCCCCTCGCCGGCGCCCAATGAGCCGGGAGCGTCAGCGGCGAAGAGCTCGATGACGTGTCCGCCGGCAGCATTGCCCCGGAGGGAGGTCTTTTGCGTCGATGGATCGAAAACCGCGCTCGTCATGACCGGGACCTTCAGCGGCTCCCCGTCCGTGTTCACGGCGGGTGAAGCGCCGTCGAGGCCGTCATCGATGGCCAGCCCGCCGTTCCCCCAGCGGGATTTCTGCAACGCCCGCGATCTCGAGGCCGCGCGAATGCTCAACCCCGATCTGCAGACGCTCGACGATTGGCTGGCGAAGAACAAGGATCGCCTCCCCATCGCGTAGGGGGGCGGTCTTCTTGGCGCAGGGGTTGCGATAGAAGCAAGTGGTCCATTCCGGTTCAAGAACGTAATCCTGCGTTCTCAACCAATTACGTCGTTGCTCTCCGCTCGCCCTCGCTGCGACCCCGTCACCCGCTCGGGAAACACGCAGCCGGCAGAGGACAGAGATTGAGCGCCTCACGCGCGTACGGGACCTTGGAAACTGACAAGTGAAGGAAAGGTTTCGTATGAACGTCCACAACGTTCTGGTCGTCGACGACGACGAGAACACCCGCAATATGCTCCTGGCTGTGCTGCACCAGGCGGGCTTCGCGGCAGATGCAGCGTCAAGTGGAAACGAGGCGCTCTCGCGCCTCGACACGACGAATTACAGCGCTGTGGTCCTCGATGTCATGATGCCCGGCATGAGCGGAATTGAAGTCATTCGCCGGATGGCATCGACGGGTCGTCATACCAAATGCGTGGTCTTGATGTCAGCCGGAGCGGAGACGTTGCTGGACGATGCTCCTCCCGCTCTCGTCCACACGAAGCTTCGCAAACCATTCGACATCAAGGATGTCGTAGAGGCAGTGCGCGGATGTGTCGAAAGCCTGGGCACCGGGAAGCCGCCTTTCAACAACTACCCACGCAAGGGACGCAAAAAGTAATCGCGCACCCTACCCTGTTGACGCGCACGCGCGCGCGACCAAGATTGCATCCATGCAACTAACCGTCAACGGCACCAAGCATCAAGTGGACGTCTCGCCGGGCATGCCCCTGCTCTGGGTGTTGCGGGATGTGCTCGGGCTGACCGGCACGAAGTTCGGCTGCGGCATGGCGCAGTGCGGGGCGTGCACCGTGCACGTGGACGGCGAGGCCCTCCGTTCCTGCGTCATGCCCGTGTCGGCCGTCGCCGGCAAACGGATCACCACCATCGAAGGGTTGTCGCCTGACGCCACCCATCCCGTGCAGCGCGCCTGGGCCGAGCTCGACGTCGTGCAGTGCGGCTACTGCCAGTCCGGACAAATCATGTCCGCCGTCGCGCTCCTCGCCGCCAAGCCCAAGCCGACGGACGCCGACATCGACGCCGCGCTGACCGGAAACATCTGCCGCTGCGGGACCTACCAGCGGATTCGCGCCGCGGTCCACCGCGCCGCCGATCTGGCCAAGGGCTGAGGGGAGACGGGCATGAACGACTTCGCAGGTCCTTCCCGCCGCGATTTCCTCAAGACCACCGCCGTCGTCTCCGGCGGTCTGGTCATCGCATTCATCGTCCCAGGCGCCGGACGTTTCGTACTGGCGCAGCCGGCGCCGGCCGGCAAGCTGCCGCCTCCCAACGCGTTTCTGCGTATCGGCAGCGACGACAGCGTCACCGTGCTGCTGTCGCACTCGGAGATGGGGCAGGGCATCTGGACCACGCTGCCGATGCTGATCGCCGAGGAGCTCGACGCCGACTGGAGCAAGATCAAGGTCGAGCACGCGCCGGTGGCGCCGGTGTACGCGCACACGATGTTCGGCATCCAGATGACCGGCGGCTCGAGCACGACCTGGTCGGAATTCGATCGTTACCGGCAGGCGGGCGCACTCGCTCGTGTGCTCCTGGTGCAAGCGGCCGCGCAGCGCTTCGGGGCGAGTCCGGAAACCATCCGCACCGAGAAGGGCGTCGTCATCGCCGGCGGCAAGCGCGTGCGTTACGGCGAGCTGGCCGAGGCCGCGGCAAAGCTGCCGCAGCCGGCGAGCGTGACGCTGAAGGATCCTAAGGATTGGAAGATCATCGGCAAGCCGACCAAGCGCCTCGACACGCCGGAGAAGATCACCGGCCGCGCGCAGTTCGGGATGGACGTGCACTTCCCCGGCTTGCTCACCGCCGTCGTGGAACGCGCGCCGGTGTTCGGCGCCACGGTCAAGTCGTTCGACGCCGCCAAGGCCAAGGCTGTGCCCGGGGTGCGGACCGTGGTTCAGGTGCCGAGTGGCGTCGCCGTCGTCGCCGACCATTTCTGGGCCGCCAAGCTTGGCCGCGATGCCCTGAAAATCGACTGGGACCTCGGCCCGAACGCAGGGCTCGACAGCACGGCCCTCCGCGAGCGATTCCGGCAACTGGCGGGCACACCCGGCATGGTCGCCGATCAGGCTGGCGACGCCGCGGGCGCGCTGGCCAAAGCGGCGAAGACGATCGACGTGGAGTACTCGGTGCCGTATCTCGCGCACGCGCCGATGGAGCCGCTCAACTGCACGGTGAGAATCACTCCCGATCGATGTGAGATCTGGGCGGGCACCCAGTTCCAGACCATGGATCAGGGAGTGGCCGCGCACATCACCGGCCTGAAACCGGACCAGATCACCGTTCACACCACATTCCTCGGCGGCGGTTTCGGCCGGCGGGCCACGCCGACGTCCGACGCCGTCAGCGAGGCGGTACATGTGGCCAAGGCGGCGAACGCGCCGGTCAAGACGGTGTGGACGCGGGAGGACGACGTGCGCGGCGGCTACTACCGCTCGGCGTTCGTGCACCGGGTGCGCGTCGGCGCCGGTACCGACGGCTTGCCGCAGGCGTGGCATCACACGGCAGTCGGTCAGTCCATCGCGGCCGGAACACCGTTCGAGCAGATGCTGGTCAAGAACGGCGTCGACGCTACCTCGGTCGAGGGCGTGAGCGATTCTCCGTATCTGAAGGCCATTCCCGATCGGCGCGTCGAGCTGCATTCGCCGAAGACCGGCATCCCGGTGTTGTGGTGGCGGTCGGTCGGAAACAGTCATACGGCGTTCGTGATGGAGAGCGTGATCGACGAGCTCGCCCACGCCGCCGGAAAGGATCCCGTCGACTACCGCCGCGTCCTGCTGAAGGACCATCCCCGCAACCTCGGCGTGCTGAACCTGGCCGCACAGAAAGCCGGATGGGGAAGCGCGCTGCCGGCGGGGCGCGCGCGCGGGATCGCCGTGCACGAGTCGTTCGGGAGTTTCGTGGCGCAGGTGGCGGAGGTTTCGATCAAGGACGGGCGCATCCGCGTGCATCGGGTGGTCTGCGCCATCGACTGCGGCGTGGCGGTCAATCCCGCCGCGGTTGCGGCGCAGATGGAATCGGGCATCGCCTTCGGTTTGAGCGCGGCGCTTCACAGCGCGCTGTCCCTCAAGGACGGCCGCGTGCAGGAGTCGAACTTCCACGACTACGAGGTGTTGCGCATGGATGAAATGCCGCACGTGGAGACGTACATCGTGCCGAGCACCGAGAAGATGGGCGGTGTCGGGGAGGTCGGCGTTCCACCGATCGCGCCCGCGGTGGCGAACGCTGTCGCCGTGCTGACCGGCCAGCGTCTGCGCGAGCTGCCGCTCACCCTTCGGACCTGAGGAGACGGCCATGTCTGTTTTTACTCTGTTGTTCATGGCCGCCTCGGTGGCGCTGAGCGCTGCCGAGAAGCGCGCCGAAGCGGTCGCCGCGTTCGCCACCGTGCAGAAGGTGTTGCAGCATCCGCGCTGTCAGAACTGCCACATCCCCGGCGACGCGCCGCTGCAGTTCGACGCCGGGCTGCCGCACCAGATGAAAGTCGTGCGCGGCCCCGACGGCCACGGCGCGCCCGGGCTCCCCTGCTCCAACTGCCACGACGTCGCCAATCCCCCCGCCAGCTACGGCCCGCATGCGCCGCCCGGCGCCCCCACCTGGCACCTGCCGCCACCCAATCAGAAGATGGTATTCATCAATCTCTCCGCCGCCGAGCTCTGCGCGGTGGTCAAGAACCCCAAGAGAAACGGCGGGAAGGATTTCGCCGCGCTGATCAAGCACATCGACAAGGACAAGCTGGTGCTGTGGGGCTGGCACCCGGGAGGCACCCGCGCGCCGGTGTCGGTCCCGCACGCGGAGTTCGTCGCCAAGTTCAAGGTGTGGGCGGCGGCGGGCGGGCCGTGTCCGGGGGATGCGCTCGCGAGCCGAGCCAATCGCCCGGGGCGGGGCGGGCGGTGACGTAGCTTGTCATCCCGAGCGTGAGCGAGGGATCGGTGTGGCTGGGCGGCGCATTGATCGTGTTTCGCGCGCCGCCCGCCCACACCGGTTCCTCGCTCACGCTCGGAATGACAGCTTGTGCAGAGATTCCCTCTACGCCTCGCCAGCGTTCAACTTGACAACGATGACACGGTACCTATCATTGGTAGATATCAGCGAGATTCCTATGAAACACAAGACGGCAAGCATTTTCTGGACGGGGAGAAGTCAGGCGGTACGCCTTCCGAAAGAGTTCCGTTTCGAAGGAGATACCGTGTTGGTGCGTCGCGAAGGGAACGCCGTAATTCTCGAACCGGCTCGAGGATGGCCGGAGGGCTACGTCGAGTCGTTCGCCGGCATACCGGAAGACTTCGATCGACCGCCGCAGGGCGAGATCGAGAAGCGGCGGAAGCTTGGATGAAAACCTGCTGATGGCGTTCCTTCTCGATACCGACACTTGCATCTATGCGTTGAAGCAGGACCCCAGCGTGCTCGAGCAGCTGCTTTCGAAGAGCCGAGAAGAAATCATGGTGAGCGTGATCACCGAGGCGGAGCTCCGAACGGGCGCTGCAAAGAGCTCGTCGCCGATCAAGACGCTTCGGCTCGTCGAGAATTTTCTTCATCCGCTCGCCATCGCTGAATTCACGTCAGACGACGCCATCGCGTACGCGCATGTTCGCGCGAAGCTCGAGCGAGCTGGGACTCCGATAGGACCACTCGACACGCTCATCGCCTCGCAAGCTGTGGCGCGCAAGCTAACGCTCGTTTCGAACAGCGAGCGCGAGTTCCGGAGAGTCTCCAGCCTGCATGTCGAGAACTGGGCGCGCTGAGCCG
This sequence comes from Candidatus Gilichinskyi gelida, assembly GCA_038040385.1. Classification (GTDB taxonomy): domain Bacteria; phylum Acidobacteriota; class Thermoanaerobaculia; order Gp7-AA8; family Gp7-AA8; genus Gilichinskyi; species Gilichinskyi gelida. The sequence continues at coordinate 17,137 of JBBPII010000019.1, read as the reverse complement.
CCCGACCGCCCTCAGTTCAGCCGCGGTGACCCGGACGAGACCTGCGGCTGCCCCACCCCCCACCCCACCCTCCCCGCGATCACGATCGAGCCGGCGCCGCTGCCGACGGACTCGATCGTGAACGGGACGTCCGCGGGCATCTGCAGCAGCGTCACCTCACTGTAGCTCTTGGCCAGAAACGGCGTGACGAAGTTCAACACGGCGCCGATGGCGCCGCGGCGTTCGCCGCGCAGCTTCACTTTCGGGATGCGGGAAGTGGCGACGAAGGAGAGGTGACCGGGACGTATCAGTTCACCGTTCCCTGGGCGCCGGTGGAGCAGGCGGCGTTCGAAGCTCGTTCGATGAGGGATGTGCAGAGGCGCGCGGGAGCGATGGACCAAGCCTCTCGCGCCATCGTTATCGTGCCGAGCGAGCCACTTGTGGAGGATCCTCCGGCTAACGCCATACCGTACAGCGAGTCTCAGTGATGGTGTAGAAGCCACTGAGGTAGTCTTCCATGAATCGCATTCGTTCCAGCACAGGACCGGCCTCCTTCCACGGCATTGCCACCCCCTCTCTTCGGGGAGGAAGTGTTACCCATGTTCCCGGTCTGTTCTGTTACCTATGTGCCCGGCCTGTACCCGATTTGAAGCTGTCAGCTGTCAGCTCGCAGGTCTTAGAGGCACCTGCTCCGGGTTCGGTTCGAGGGCGGACCTCGTTGGTCGAGACGGCTCAAAACCGCTTGCCGATTCCAGCTTGCTTGAGGACAGCGTTTGCTGTGTGGCGAGACTTCACGTGCTGATCGACGACGAATCGTCGGTTCGTGATCGGACTGAACCAGATCTCGTGGTCGCCTTTTCCTTGTCGCTCGAACCGACAGCCGTGATCCAGCAGTACTCTCTTGAGTTCAGGAGTGAAAGACGGCCACATTCAAGAAGCCAGAGTCACAAGCTCCTGACGATGGCTGGTCAGCTCGAACGCAATCGAGCCGCTCTGAATGCGCCCGGGAAGCAGACCGTTGGCTTCGAGCAGATCGGGAATCATGGTCCGAAGTCTGTTGGTGAGCCCCTCGATCGTTTCGGCCTCGGTAGCCAATCCCGGGACATCGGCGCTAGTTGCAACCCATACGCCCGCTTCAGGGTCCCAGTCTGCCTGAACGTGGTAAGTAATCGACTCCACCGAGGCAGGATAGCAGGAGAAAGGCGAATGGGGCCGGACCGTTACGTGCCCGCGAGCTGCCGCCCGCCGGATCTCGTCCGACGGATCGCGCAGATAGACGCGCACCAGGTAGTCGAGCGCCAGCGCGACCCCCTGCCGCTCGCGGATGGTGGCGATCACCGGCACTGACAGCGCCAGAAGAACGCCGAGCTCATCCCGCCAAGTTTATCCTTGCGCTGAAAGCGCAAGGATCTGGCGCCCACTTGCGCAGCGCTCATGGGCGCCAGATCCTGAGCCGCTTCGCGACTCAGGATTAATTCATCACTTCAGCTCATACCCGCCCGACCCCACCACGTACTTCTTCCCATCCGGTCCGGTCACCGAGACCACGTACGCGCTCTTCGCCACCGGCTTGCTCTCCCCCGGCCTCGGCCACACGTAGTCGACCCACCCCTTCCCCGCGGCGCCGCCGGCGGCGGCCATCATCAGGTCGCCGATGCGCTTGCCGTTGGGGTCGACGATCTCGCTCGCGCTCTTGCCGACCATCGCCGGCTGCGCGGGATGGCAGGCCGCGTTCCGGTCAGCGTCGAAGACGAAGATGTACCACTCGCCGCTGAACCATGCCGGCGCGGAGAAGGTGTCGCACGACGCACCGCTCTTGGCCACCAGCGCCGCGGCGCGGTCGACGTACGCCACCACCGCGTCGTGCGTCGCCGCGCGCGGCGTTCTCGGCTCGCCGATGTAGCGCGCGAACCAGTCGATGTAGCGGCGCTCGATGTCCGCGCCGTGCACCGGATCCTCGGGCGAGTGCCCGCTCACCGGATAGGCGATGAACTTCACCGGCACGCCGTTGTCGCGCAGCGCGCGGTACATCTGGTACGACTGGGTGATCGGCACGCGGACGTCGCCGGTGTCGCACATGACCAACGTCGGCGTCTTGATCTTCGAGGCGTAGGTGATCGGCGACTGATCGATGTACTTCTTCAGGTTCTCGGCGCTGCTGAACGGCGAGCCCCAGGTGATGCGCCGCCCGAGGCCGCCGTCGCCGAGGGTGTATTGCTCGACGAGATCGTTGACCGCGGCGCCGGACACCGCCGCCTTGAAGATCGGATAGTGCCCGATCATCCAGCTCGTCATGTAGCCGCCGTACGACCAGCCGCCGACGGCGATGCGGTTCTCGTCGACGTTGCCGCGCTTCTTCACCGCCTCGATACCTGCCATCACGTCGCGGCCCGGACCGGCGCCGGCGTCGTCGTTGATGGCGCGGGTGTACGCGTTGCCGAAGTTGTCGCTGCCGCGGTAGTTCGGCGAGAAAACGATCCAGTTCTGCGCGGCGAGGCTCTGCGTCAGCGAGGAGAAGCCGGTGGTCGACGCCGAGCGCGGTCCGCCGTGGATGTAGAGCACCAGCGGGTACTTCTTCGACGGATCGAAGCCCGGCGGCGTGATGACCACGCCGTCCTGCTCCGTCCCCTCGAACTTCCAGGTGATGCGCTCCGCGCGGCCGAGCTCCTTCGACGACACCCAGTCGTTGAAGTGCGTGAGCTGGCGCGGCTTCGCGTCGCCCGGCGACAGCACCCACAGCTCGCGCGGATGCGACGGCGTGGTGCCGGTGAAGGCGATGGCGCCATTGCGCGCCACAAACGCGTCGGGCCAGTAGCCGTGCGCGGGCTCCACGTCGCCGAGGTCGACGCGCCGGTGTGCGCCGGTGGCGGCGTCGATCAGCCAGTAGGCGGTGGTGGTCGCGTCGTGACTCGCGGTGAGGAACGACTTGCCGTCCGGCAGCCACACCGCGCGATAGATGTTGCGGTCGAGACCCTTGGTGATCTCCACGCCGGCGCCGCCGGAAGCCGGCGCGAGCCAGATGGCGTTCGCGTTGCCGCGCTCCCCGCCGCGGGAGTGCCAGTAGGCGATGCGCGTCCCGTCCGGAGAGAAGATCGGCTGCGACTCCTCCTGCGTGCGGTCGGTGAGGCGGCGCACGCTGCCCGTCGCTACGTCGACCACGGCGACGTGCCCGCCGTCGGGCGTCTTCTCGTGCGGCGTCTCGCGGCGGGTGATGGCGATCGATTTCCCGTCGGGCGACCAGGCCAGCGGCGACGGGGCCGGGCCGGGCGGGTGGGCCACGGGCAGGGTCCAGACGCCGCTGGTGACGCGCCGCGCGGCGCCGCCGTCGGGCGAGACCAGCCACATGTGCGACGGCGTCGTGACCGCGGACGTCAGGTAGTCGTTGTCGTCGACTTCGAACGACTTGTTGTTCTTGTCCCCCTGGGCTGCCTCGTCGGCGGTGACGTAGGCGATCTGCGCGCCATCGGGTCGCCAGGCGAACTGCTGCACGCCGTTGGGAGCGTCGGTAATGCGGCGCGCGTCGCCGCCACTCGTGGTCATGATCCAGATCTGACGCTTGGCGTCGCGCTCCGCCGTCGCGTTGGCCAGGAACGCCATTCGCTCGCCGTTGGGCGACCAGCGCGGGGCGGCCACGCCGCGGCGCTCGAAGGTCAGCGGCCGCTGCGAGCCGGTGGCGATGTCGACGGCGACGATCTCCGTCTCGTTGCGGTTCTCCTTGATGTTCGGCCGGGAGACGACGACGGCCACAGTCTTGCCGTCCGGCGCGATCTGCGGATCGCTCACGCCGGTGAGGCGGAAGCGATCGTCGGGCGACCAGCGGTCGGCGAGGGCGGTGGTGGCGAACAGGATGATGAGTAGCGCTCGTTTCATGTGTTCCTCCGGGTTCGCCGTTGACCGTTGGCCGTTGGCCGAGGCGAGTCGGTCAACGGCCAACGGTCAACAGCGAACATCTACATGGGCCTCTGCAACGACTTCGGATCCTCCCCCACTCGCAACGAGATCTCCGCCCCTTCCGCTCCCAGCTCGAGGCATTCGAAGTAGTTGCGCACGAGCTGGCCGAGGCGGTCGCTGGCGATGTGGGCGCGCTCCATTTCGGCGACTAATTGACGGCCGAGAAGCGCGGCCTCGTCGCGGATGCCCAGCGCGCCGGCGGGGTTGTCGTCCTCGCCGGTGAAGCGGAAGAGCAGCGCCCAGATCGTCTCCGCCGCCTCCAGCGCCTCGGGGGCCTCGATGCTCAGTTCCTCCACGTAGCGGCCGAGGAGGGTGAGGAGGCGGTCGGCGATCCGCCCGGCGTGCGGGATGTCGAGCGGGATGTCGAAATGGGCCATCGGACGCGGCGTATTATGCCCGCCCGTGTTGCGCGTCGCCATCATCTTCGCCATCGTCGTCGCCGTCTTCGCCCCCTTCAATTTCGTGGCGTTCCGCGCGCTCACGCGCGTCCATCCCCGCCGGCGGCGCATCGTCGTCGCGCTGGTGGTTCTCGGCAATCTGATGTGGCTCTTCTTCCCGATTCTCAATGCGCGCACGCCGTTCTCACGCCTGATGCGCGCGGTCCTCGGCCCGCCGTGGTTCGCCTGGCAGAGCTTCGCCATCGTCTACTCCGCGGTGGTGCTGCTGATCGCGCTCGCCTGGCTGTTCGTGCGCAAGCGCGTGCGGTTCACGCCGTTCGCGCAGTGCCCGTCGCGCGCGTTTCTCTGGATCACCATCGTCGGCGGGGTGATCGGCGTGGTTCAGGCACTGGTCCCGCTGCGAGTGGAGCGCGTGCCCATCGCGCTGCGCGACCTTCCGCCGTCGCTGGAGGGGAAGCGCATCGCGCTACTCGGCGACCTGCACGTCGGCCTCTTCACCCGGCGCTCGCGGCTGCAGCAGATCTTCGCCACCACGAACGCGCTGCGGCCGGACGTGGTGCTGCTCGCCGGCGACCACGTCGACGACGACCCACTCTTCGTCCCCAAGCTGATCGACGGCATGCGGCCGCTCGACACGGCGATCCCGCTCTTCGCGGTGCTCGGCAATCACGAGATGTACGGCGCGCCGGCGGAGTTCATCGCCCGCGTGCGCGCCACGCGCGTCCGGCTGCTGATCAATGAGGGGGCGGACATCGGCGGCCTCTGGATTGCCGGGATCTCCGACTACGCCGCGCAGACTCCGGAGCTGCGTCCGGACATGGCCGCCGCGCTGCGCGCCCGCCCGCCCGGCGCGTTCCCCATCGTCCTCTCGCATCAGCCGAAGAGCTTCGATGAGGCGCGCGGCCGCGGGATCGCGCTCACGTTATGTGCGCACACTCACGGAGGGCAGTTCGGCTTCCGCCCGCTGCGCTGGTCGCTGGCGGGACTCTTCTTGCCTTATCACATGGGCCTCTACGAGCGAGGCGGCGCGCAGCTCTACGTGAACACCGGTACCGGCTACTGGCTGCTGCCCTGGCGGCTGGGGATGACGCCGGAGATCACGCTGATCGAGCTGCGGCGCCGGCTGTAACCTTCGATCCGGTCGTCCGGAATCCGGCGATACGTTCGGTTTTCGGACTGTCCTACCGTTCTTCTGTTTGCTCTAACTCATTCATTAATAAGCGCTAAGTAGACATCCTGTCCATGGAACAGACACCGCTCTTAGATGGTCTCCATGATCATCGAAGCAGCGGTCGCAGCGATCCTCGCGATGGGCACCACAGAATGGCGCAACGGCGGCGATTACGTCCAGCATTTCTCCGTCGACGGCTCCCCCTTCGTCTCCACCGTCACCCGCCATCTCGGCGCGATCAACGGCGTGATCTACGACGCGGACGGCCATGCCCGCGATCTCGACGGCGCCGCGCCGCACACGCCCAAGTGCGCGTCGCTCCAGCCGCCCACCGCCCTGCAGGCCGCGGCCGCTGCTCCTCGCCGGCGCGCCGTCGCCCCCGAGCATGCGGTCGTCGACGTCATGGAGCTCTACACCTTCGCCGCGGAGAACGGCGCGGGCGGACGGGCGCAGATCGAGTCGAAGATCGCCGCGGCTGTGGACCTCCTCAACTCCACGCTGCAGCAGAGCCAGATCTACAACGTGTCGTTCCGTCTGGTCCACGTGGCGCGCGTTGATCGCGAAGAGAACCTCAGCCAGCAGCAGTTCCTCACCTGGTTGTCGAGCGACGCCGGCGTAGCTGGGCTGCGCGAGGAGCACGGCGCGGATCTGGTCGGCCTCTGGACCGAGGCGGACGCAGAGATTGCCTGGGCACCGCGGTCGTTCGCGCGCTCCACCGGATTTTACGTCATCAGCCGCCGCTATCCGCTCAGCCTCCAGCTCTTCTCGCACGAAGTGGCGCACAACCTCGGGGCGCAGCACAACGCCGAGCAAACGGGCCCCGTGGCGAACGATCCGTATCCCTTCGCCCGCGGAATCCGCGGCGCGACGTGGATGACGGTGATGAGCTACCCGCCGGCCGGCGAGTGGCGCGACACGCTGCCGCTCTTCTCCAACCCCGATCTGTCGCGCGACGGCGTGCCGCTCGGCGTCGCCGGGCAGGCCGACAACGCGCGGATGATCCGCCTCGCCGGGCCGGTCGTCGCCGAGTATTACGCTTCGCGCCAGTAACCAGGAGTACCGGGCGCGCTGCTGCGCGCCCCTACGGCTTGAACGGCTCGACGATCGGCGGCCCGGTGGCGATGTCGACCAGGGCGCGGATCAGCACGCCCGTCCCCTTCTGCATGTCGGCGATCGGATTCTTCTCGTCGACGTCGTGGCCGGGATACGGCTTGTCCGGAAACCACATGCCGAAGGCGATGGCGTTCGGCAGCCGCTTGGCGTAGGTCCCGCCGCCGCTGATGGCGGGCTTGGGATTCTTGACGCCGGTCGCGGCGCCGTAATCGGCGAGCAGGCGTCGGACGAGCTTCCCGCGCGGATCGAACGCCAGCGGCTCGTCGTCGTAGAAGCCGCCGGCGACCAACGACGCGCCGCTGCGGCGGTTGAAGTCGGCGACAACTTTCTCCAGATGCTCCTTCAACTGTGCTCCGGTCCGGGGCGGAATGCGGCGCACGTTGATGGTGAGCGTTGCCTTGTTCGGATCGTCCGCATCGCGCTTGATGGTGGCGACGTTCACCGCGTAGCGGCCCCATAGCGGATCGTGATCGGTGATGCCGAGGCCGGTGCCGTAGAGATCCTGGCCGGCCATGCGGGCGAAGGCGAGGAGATCGTCGGCGCCGCCCGCCGGCAGTTTCCCCTCCATGACCTTGGCCAGGGCGATCAGCGCATTGCGGCCGCCCTCCAGGTTCACGCCCGCGTGCGCCGACTTGCCGTACACGACGACCTGCATCACGTCCTTCTGCGCGCCCGCCTCCAGGCGCGTTCCCGCGGGCAGCTTCGCGTCGAAAAACTCGTCCTGCAGCGGACCCCAGTCGGGATCGCCGCCCTTCCAGCGCAGAGTGACCGAGGCGCGATCGGGGACGATGCTCGTGGCGAGGCCGGCGGAGAGGCCGGTGACGACGTAGGGTCGATCATCAGCACGCGGATTGACGTCGGCGGTCACCGTCAGCGAGTTCCACGCCTTCTCCCCCACCACCACCGGAAAATTCGAGTCGAGCACCAGCGTGTAATTCGGCGGCTTGTGCGTCTCCAGATACGTCTTCACGTCCTTGTTGTCCGACTCCTCGTCGCTGCCGACCAATAGCCGCACGGTGTGCGTCCGCGCGATGCCGCTCGCGCGCAGCGCGTGCATGGCGAGCAGCGCCTGCACCATCGGGCCCTTGTCGTCGGCCGCGCCGCGGCCGGAGATGAATCCGTCCTTTACCTGCGCCGTGAACGGCGGAAAGCTCCACGCCGTGGCGTCGACGGGCACGACGTCGCCGTGGACCATGAGCCCGAGGACCGGGGCGCCGGGCGGGCCGGGAAGCTCGACCTCGGCCATGAGGCCGGCGTCGCGAAACTCCAGCCCGAGCTCGCGGGCGGTTTTTTTCAGCCACTGGGTCTGCGCGCGCCGCGCCTCGTCGTCGCCCTGGACGGTCTGAAAGCGGAGAACTTCGGTGAGCATCGGAACCAGCCGCTGCGCGTCGAGCCGGTCGTACTTCTGCTGCACCGCAGTGACGCGCGAGGCGAGCGAGGCGGCGAGGAAAAGGGAGAGCCACATCCCGCGGATTCTGCCGTAAAATCGCGGTGGTCGTCGAAAATCCAACCTCGAGAGGAATCCAATGAAAACCTTACTGAAGGTTCTCGGTGGAATCGTGTTGGTCGTCGTGGTGCTGCTCGCCGGCGCACTGATCTGGTTGTCGCTCAAGAAGCCCGCGTCACGCCCGGCGTCCGCGGAGAAGATCGAGGCGACGACCCAGCGGCTGGCGCGCGGCAAGTACCTCGTGGAGAACGTCTCGGCCTGCCTGGACTGCCACTCCGACCACCTCACGACCTACGCCTTCCCGGTGAAGCCGGGGACGGAGGGACAGGGCGGCTACGTCTTCGACAAGAACATCGGCTTCCCCGGCGTGGTCGCCGCGCAGAACATCACGCCCGATCCCGAAACGGGCCTCGGCAAGTGGACCGACGGCGAGGTCCTCCGCGCCATCCGCGAAGGCGTCGACCGCGAGGGCAAGGCGCTCTTCCCGATGATGCCGTACCAGCACTATCGCTACATGAGCGACGAGGATGCGAAATCGATCGTGGCCTTCATCCGCACGCTGAAGCCGCTCCGCAATCAGGTGCCGGAAAAGCATCTCGACTTCCCCGTCAACTTCATCGCCAAGTTCATCCCCAAGCCTCTCGACGGCCCGGTCGCCGCGCCCGATCCGGCCAATCGCCTCGAGTACGGCCACTACCTGGCGCGCATCGGCGGCTGCTACGAGTGCCACACCCCGCATATCGAGAAGGGGGGCATCGACGAGTCGCGCCCCTTCGCCGGCGGATGGGTGATGAAGGGACCGTGGGGCCGGGTGGTGACCGCGAACCTCACCCCCGCGCCGCACACGTTCATGGGCCAGGCGACCAAGGAGCAGTTCATCGGCCGCTTCCGCGCCTTCGCCGGCCTGACCGCCGAGATCTCCCCCGCCGCCGCCCCCGGCCGCAACACGGTCATGCCGTGGCTCGGCTTCGCGCACATGACCGACGAAGACCTCGGCGCGATCTACGACTATTTGAAGACGGTGAAGGCGGACAGCGCGGTGGTGAATTCGTTTCCGGACGCGAAATGAATTGAGCATCGTCGTGTAGCGGCGGCCGCTTCGGCCGCCGGCCGGCGGGCGGGAGCGCCCGCCGCTACACTATGGGGCCCGCAGCCCCTTCTCGTACTCCGGCTTCGCCATCCCCATCATCCACTTATCGAACCATCCCACGATGTGCTGCAGGCGCTCGACGCGGTGCCACGGCTTGCCGGATCGCGACAGCTCGTGTGACTCGTCGGGGAAGCGCACCATCACCGTCGGGATGCGGCGGTACTTCAGGGCGCGGAACATCATCTCCCCGCCGGCCATGGCCGGCGTGCGCCAGTCGGCCTCTCCTTCGATGAGCATCAGCGGCGTCTTCACCCGGTCGATGTAGGTGATCGGCGAGCGGGCGCGGAAGTCGTCGGGGTCCTCCCACGGCGCCTTCCGGAACCACGTCGGATGGAAAAGCGTGAAGTCGGCGACGTACCAGAAGTTCGACCAGTCGGCGATGTCGCGCTGCGACACGGCGGCGGCGAAGCGGTCGGTCTGGGTGATCACCCAGTTGGTGAGCAGCCCGCCGCCGCTGCCGCCGGTGACGCCGAGCTTCCTGGTGTCGACGTAACCGCGTTTGATCAGATCGTCGACGGCGGCCATCAAGTCCTTGTAGTCGTCGCCGGGATAGCGGAACTGGATGATGTTGGCGAAGTCCTCGCCGTACGTGGTCGAGCCGCGCGGGTTCGGGTACAGGACCACGTAGCCCTTCGCCGCCATCCACTGGAACTCGTGGTCGAAGATGTAGCCGTACGCGGCGTGCGGGCCGCCGTGGATGTTGAGGATCATCGGGTACTTCTTCGACGGATCGAAGTCGGGCGGCTTTTGCACCCACGACTCGATCTTCTTGCCGTCGAAGCTCACGGTCCACAGCTCGTCGGGCTCGGTGAGCGTCAGCTCGCTCCACAGCTTTTCGTTGACGTTGGTCAGCCGCGCCAGCGCGCCGTCGTCGCCGACCAGATAGAGATCGCCGATCATCGTCGGCGTCGAGCGCAGCGCCACCGTTTTGCCGCCTTCGATGGCGTACGTCATCAGCGCGTGCTTCCCGGTGGTCCAGGGATCGACGCGGCCCGATGCGACGTCGACGCGCTTGAGATTGACCATCCCCTCCTCGCCCGCGGTGACGGAGAGCGTCTTCCCGTCCGCGCTCCATTCCGGTCGCGGACCGCGCCCGCCGCGCGGCGGCGCCTGGTCGCCGCCCACCCCGCCCAGGATCTCGCCGTTGAAGTTTGCGGTGAGATTGCGCGGCTGCCCGCCGGGCGTGGTGGAGACGACGAAGAGATCCGTCTCCGTGTGCGACTGGATGGGATGCGCGAGCGAGCCGGCGAAGGCGGCCCACTTGCCGTCGGGACTCACCGCGTAGTTGTTGATGGCGCCGTCGTAGCTGGCGATCTTCACCGGCTCCCCGCCCGTCGCGGCGATCGAGTAGAGCACGTTGGTGCGGACGTCGTAGTACGGCTCGTATGTCCGGTTCGAGGTGTAGAAGAGCCGGGTGCCGTCGGGGCTCCAACTCACGTCGTCCTCGCTGAAGTCGCCCACGGTGAGCTGTTTCGGCTTCGACTCGCTCCCATCCTCGGGCACCTCGACCGTCCAGATGTGCGCGGCGCGCGCGGGATCGCGGTAGCCGGCGCCGTTGAAGCGGTAGACGGCCTGGTTGATGACCCGCACGTCGGACTCCCGCTCTTCGTCGCTCTTCTTCTTCTCCGCCAGATCCTCGGGCTTGGTCGACGCGGTGAAGGCGATGCTGTTCGAGACCGGCGACCAGGCGATCGACTCAACCGCGCGGGCGAACGAGGTGATGGCGCGCGGCTCGCCGCCGTCGAAGCGGAGAAGTTGGATCTGCGCCGGCGCCGGCTTGCCGTCTTTCTCGCCGCTGCGAAGGAAGGCCAGCGCCTTCCCATCGCGCGACCAGCGCGGCGTGGTGTCGCGCGGGCCGTTGGTCACCCGCCGCGGCGTCGCTCCGGCGCGCGTGGCAACGGTCCAGATCGAGGTCCCGTAGGTATCTTTCTTCTCGTCGACGGTGACGCGGACGAAGGCCACCTGCGCGCCGTCGGGCGAGATCTGCGGGTCGCCCACCCACTGGAAGCGAAAGATGTCCTTCTCGGTGATGACGCGGGCGTGCGCCGCGAACGCGGCGAGCGAGAGCACCAGCAGCAGCTTTTTCATGCGCGAGATTGTATGTGGAGCGCCGGCGTCCCGCCGGCTGGACCGCAGGCGTCACGCCTGCGGCGGCGGGCCGCCGCCGGGCCAGCCGCCGGGGACGGCGGCGCTCCGACCCTCAATGCACGCGGCCGAGCATGAACACGAGCAGTCCCGCCGTCGCCAGCCCGGCGAGCGTCGAGACGATCAGCATCCGACGCGGACGGGTGTGCACCTGCGGCAGGAGATCGCTCGCGCCGAGGTAGAGGAGGAAGCCGGCGAAGAACGCCAGCTGGTAGGCCAGCACGCGGGGCGCGATGTTGAGCACTCCCGCGGTGAGGGCGCCGAGGACCGGCGCGACGGCGTCGACCACCAGCAGCAGAATGGTGCGCCATCGCTTGTTGCGCGTGGCGAGCATGAAGGTGACGGTATTCAGGCCGTCGGCGAAGTCGTGCGCCACGACCGCCAGCAGCACCACCACCCCGACGCTCGTCCCCGCCTTGAAACCGACGCCGATGGCCAGGCCGTCGAGAAAGCTGTGGAACGACAGCCCGATCGCGCCGGCCAGCCCGACGTGGTGGTGATGCCCCGGCGCGTCGTGCTGCTTCTCGCTGTGGATGATGGTCAGCTTCTCGAGCAGGAAGATGGCCACGAAGCCGGCGAGGACGGTGGCCATCAGCCAGCGGATCGGCACCCCTTCGTGGATGGAGATCTCCGTCACCTCCGGCAGCAGATCGAGGAAGGCGACGCCGATCAGCATCCCCGAGGAGAAGGCCATGATGTAGAGAAGATGGCGCTGGTAACGGAAGGCGAACCAGCCCCCGGCGAGGGTCATGGCGAAGGCCGCGAGCGCGTATAAGGCGGGCATGCGCGGCGTAGTGTAACGGGTTGGCCGTACGGCGCTTCGCGCCTGCCGTTGGCCGTTGAGCCGCCCCTTTGGCCCCTCTCCCGCGTGAGCGGGAGAGGGTGGCCCTGAGCGTAGCGAAGGGCCGGGTGACGGCCGGTCAACGGCCAACGGTCAACAGCGAACGACGTCCGAGCACGCGATTGCGCTCGACATCACCAGGCGCAAATCAGTCCGCGTAGACCCGCACCAGAAACACGAAGTCGTCCTTCCGCACCGTGGCGATCGATTCCCTCCCGGCGGTGGGGCTGGTGAGACTGACCAGTTCCGAGGCGCTCTGGCGGACGAACTGGGTGATGGCGTCGTCGGCGCTTGCAGCCTCGATGGTGGTCTGTTTTGGTTTCCCATCGTATGCCGCGTGGTGGGTCGACTGGGTGGTCAGTGGACGGCTCTCGATGGTGTATTGCAATCGCGCCTCCCGATGTGGCGTCGTGACAAGAGGCAGCAAGCGCCGCGCCAGACTGCAATAAGATTCAGACCGTGAAGCGGCTGATGCTCGTCCTGCTCCTCGTCGCCTGCAAGAAGGAGAGCGCCCCCGTCGTCACCGGCGACCCCGCGCGCGGCAGGCAGATCGTGCAGCAGTACGGCTGCGCCTCGTGCCACGACATCCCCCACGTTTCCGGCGCGCGCGGTATGCTCGGGCCGCCGCTAACGCAGTTCGCCTCACGCGAGCTCGTCGCCGGCAAGTTCCCGAACACGCCGGAGAATCTCATCAAGTACCTGCAGAACCCGCAGTCCGCCGATCCCGCGAACGTGATGCCGAACCTCGGGCTGACCACCGATCAGAGCCGCGACATCGCGGCGTTTCTGTACACATTGAAATGACGACTGACCTCTGGCCGCCGCTGCCCCTCGAGGAGTGGGAGGACACCCGCGACACGCTCCACATGTGGACGCAGATCGTCGGCAAGATCCGCATGGTGGAGACGCCGAAGCTCAATCATTGGTGGAACGTCACCCTCTACGTCACGCCGCGCGGGCTGACCACCTCGGCCATGCCGTGGGGCTCCGAATCGTTCTCCATCGACTTCGACTTCATCGATCACCAGCTCGTGATCACCACCAGCACGGGGGACATCCGCTCCCTGCCGTTCTTCCCCCGTCCGGTCGCCGAGCTCTATCGCGAGCTGATGTCCACCCTCGCCGCGATCGGCATCCATCCGAAGTTCTCGACGCTGCCGTCGGAACTCGACAATCCCATCCGCTTCGAAAACGACACCACTCACGCCGCCTACGACGGCCCGGCCGTGCACCGCTTCTGGCGCGCGCTGCTGCAGATCGACCGGGTGATGCAGGAGTTCCGCGCGCGCTTTCGAGGGAAGTGCAGCCCCGTCCATTTTTTCTGGGGAGGCTTCGACCACGCCGTCACTCGCTTCTCCGGCCGCCCGGCGCCGCCGCATCCGGAGTGGGGCCCCATCGAGCGCGAGGCCTACTCTGACGAGTGCCACAGCGTCGGCTTCTGGCCCGGCGGCGGCAAGTTCCGCGAGGCGATGTTCTTCGGCTATGTCGCGCCCGAGCCGCCGGGATTCGCCGAAGGGGCACCGTTCTACAACCGCGAGGCCTCGCTCTGTCTCCTCCCCTACACGGCCGTTCGCGCGTCGGCCGATCCCGACGCCATGCTTCTCGACTTCTTCCAAAGCACTTACGACGCGGCCGGTTGGGACGCAGGCACGAAGTAAGCAACAGCTCGCTGCGGCCCTATGACCTTCTTCGTAGAGAAACGGCTCGCCGTGGGGCGGATCCGCTTCGGCGTGGCGCCGCACGACGCCGCGCTCGTCGACGGCGACGTCGCTCTCAGCACCGGCCCCAACGGTGAGTTCGTCCGCCGCCACAGCGAGGGTTACTTCCTGGGCGATACTCCCCGCTTCGACGGCAGCGCCCCGGCGCTGGAGACCAACAGCCTGGCGCGCATCCCCTTCTGGGCCGCGCTCAAACCGGACGGCACGCCGGCGTCGTGGGCCACGCTCGCGCTCCTCCCCATCGGCCTCCTCCTGGTGCTCATCGGCCTGGCCGCCCTGCTCACGAAGGCCGCGATCGGAGCGCTGTACGTCCTGGTGGGCCTCGCCATGATCGCCGTGCCAATCGTCATGACCGCGCGGCGGCGGAAGAAGATCCGCGAGGAAGAGGCGCGGCAGCGCGCCGAGATGGCGGCGGCCGACGCGCGCAATCGCGAGATGCTCGGAACGTATCTGACCGCGCTGGAGGCTCTCCGCACCGACCGCAGCGACAAGGCCATCGCCGCCATCGAGCGGGAGCGCGGCGCGCTCGAGCTGCCGTACGACGCCTGGGCGCCCGTGGCCCGCAGCATCATCCTGCAGATGGGATTCGACGAACTGGCCAAAGGCGAGCGCCCCACGGCCGACATCGGCCGTCTCCTCGATCGCGCCAGCAACGCCGCCGGCCTCTCGCGCGAGGACGCCGTCGGCATCAAGCAGGACCTCTATCAGACTGTTCTCTGGCACTACGTCGCCGACCGCCGCCTCGGCGAAGCGCAGGAAAAGATCCTGGAGAAGCTCGAGGGCGACTTCCGCCTCCCCGAGCTGCCGGTCGAGTCGGTGTCCGCCGAGCAGTTCCGCCGCATCCGCGGCGCGGCCGGCTCGAAGCTCGAGCGCATCGAGTGCGGCAACCAGCTCGGCATGCACGAGTTCTGCGTCTTCGAGACCGCCTCGAACGGCACGAAGGTGCACGTGACCAACAAGCGCCTGCTGATCGACGGAAGCGACCCCGCCGAGATCCCGCTGCCGAAGATCTACGACATCAACGTGAACGTCGACGAAGGCACCGCCACCATCAAGAGCACCGACCGAAAGAAGCCGCTCGCCCTCCAGGTCCCCGACCCGATCTACACCGCCGCGGTGCTGGATATGGCGTCGGAGCTGGATCACCGCCCGAAGTCGTGGGCGTAGACCGCCCGTCACCCTGAGCGCAGCGAAGGGTCTCAGGTTGCGCATCCTGAGATCCTTCGCCGTCTTCGCGGCTCAGGATGACGTTACCGCGTCATCTCGCTGAGCGGCGCCCTGGTCGCTCCCGGATACGGCACATCCTCCCCCTTGATCATCCGCCACAGGATCCGATTGAACAGATCGTCGTCCGCGGCGTCGACGCTCGAGAGATCGAGCATCGCGGAGTGCTCCGCGGCCGGCCCCGCCTTCGGATTCTTCTCCTTCAGATCCACCTCGGGGACGATGACGTCGTACGGCCGCAGGTCCGCCGTCTTCGCGAACAGCCCGCGCATCGGGCGGCCGAAGTGGTCGAACTGCGACAGTGAGCGGAGTCCGAGGATGTCTTCGATGGTGGCCAGGACGTCGGTGGTGTTGACGAAACGGTGGATGACGCCGGGCCGGTTGTAGGCGGAGATCGTCAGCAGCACCGAGCGGTGCGAGTCGACGTGATCGGGCCCGCTCTGCGCGTCGTCCTCGAGCACGAAGACCACCGTGTCGCGCCAGTAGCGCGAGCGCGAGAGCACGGCGATGATGCGGCCGAGGGCCAGATCGTTGTCGGCCATGAAGGCGCGCGGCGTCGGCATGTCCGCGGCGCCGCCGGAGGTGTGATCGTTCGGCAGTCGTACGATCTGCAGCGCCGGCATCTTCCCTGACGCCACGAAGCCGCCGAACTCCTCCATCCAGCGGTCGGCGCGGAACTGATCGCTGATCTTCATTCCGAAGCCGGGATACTCGCGGTCGGTGTGCTCGACGAGCGTGCGCTTGGTCGGGACATAGCCGGTCGTCCCTTCGTGTCCCCCCTCGACAAACTCGCCGTAGTCGCGATACGAAATGCCTTTGGCCTTCGCCAGGTCCCAGAGGTAGCCGGTCGACGGCGAAGCGACGTCGTCGTCATCGTCGTCGAGCAGCTTGTTGCGATTGGTTCCCTCGTAGTCGTACGTGCGGCCGCGGCCGGAGTAGCTCGACTGCGTCGCCTTTTCCACGTACTCGCCGGAGTACGCCGCGGTCGACCAGTTGTGCCCCTGCGCGCTCACCTCGGCGTTGACGAAGAAGCGGTCGAAGATGCCGAAGCGCTCCGCGAGCGCGTGGTGGTTCGGTGAGATCGGGCGCGGAAAGAAGGTCAGCGACGGATCGCCGTCCGCCTGCGGCAGATCGCCGAGGATCTGATCGTAGGTGCGGTTTTCCTTGATGATGTAGATGACGTGCTTGAACGGCGGGTAGACGCGAGCCGGACGGCTCCGCGTCCAGCCGTTCGCCGAGGCCACGCGCGCGGAGAAGGCGCGGAGCGTCTCTGCCGTCATCGCCGCCGGAAAGGACATGACGCTGCCGTCGAGCTGGCCGAGGGTGTACTCGCGATTTCCGGGCGGCAGCCGCCGCATCGGCTGCGCGTAATTCGGATTCGGCGCGCTGCCGGCTCCTTTTCCGCTGACGACGATCACGTTGCCGCCGGCGACGGCGAGCGCGGTGGGGTACCACTCGGTCGGCACGCGGCCGAGGAGCTTGCCGGAGGCCGCGTCGAACACGGCGACGGCGTTGCCGTCAGCTTCGGCGACGAATAGGCGCTTCTCGTCGGCCGAGAGGGCCAGCGCGTTCGGCGTGCTTCCCTCGGACGGCCCGCCCGGCGCGGAATCCGTCAACGTCTTGACTACCTTCATCGCCGCGGTGTCGATGACGGCGACGGAGTCGGTCGACGGCGACGCGGCGAAGAGGCGCGATCCGTCGCGATTGAGCAGCAGCGCGGCCGGGTGGCGGCCGGCCTTAATCTCGCCGCGCTTCTGCAGGTTGCCGGCGGCGTCGAGGGTGAAGACTTCGACCTCGTGACCGGCCCAGATGGAAACGTAGACGTTGCCGCGCGCGTCGGCGGCGACGGCGTATGGATAGCGGCCCGTCTCCACGCGCTGCGTCACCTGGCCCGTGCTCAGATCGACGACCGCGAGCGTGTCGCCGAGGTTCTCGGCGGCGTAGAGATAGCGGCCGTCGGGCGAGATCGCGATGCCCGCCGGATACGACGTGCCGCTCTT
>JBBPII010000018.1:0-128878 GCA_038040385.1 Candidatus Gilichinskyi gelida | reverse complement strand
TCGGCGCCGACCCGCGGCGCGTGGCGGTGGGCGGCGACAGCGCGGGGGCGAACCTGGCCGCGGCGGTGGCGCTGCGCGAGTCGCCGTCCGCGCAACTGCTCATTTATCCGCCGACCGACGAGAAGACCGAGCGGCCGTCGCGGCACTTGTTCGACAAGGGATTCTTCCTCTCGGTGAGCGATCGCGAGGCATTCCGAACCCACTATTTTGCCGGCGTGGTGGATCGCCCTTCGCTGATCGAGGCGGAGATCGTTTCTCCTCGGGCGCCCGCCGTGGTCGCCGTTGCCGGCTTCGACATCCTGCGCGACGAGGCCGAGGCCTACGCCCGCAAGCTCCTCGACAGCGGCACTCCGACGCGCGTGCTGCGCTTCCCCGGCCTCGGCCACGGCTTCGTGCACATGACGACCGTGTGCACGACCGCACGGCGGGCGGTGGTGAGCATCGCCGAGGAGTGGGGCGAGGTACTCACGCATCCGTCATCCTGACCCCGAGCGAAGCGAGGGGGGAAGGATCTCAAAATGCGCAACGTGAGATTCTTCGCCGTCTTCGCGGCTCAGAATGACGGAGGGCCGCTCAGTAGCCCGCGTTCTTGTCCACGACGTTCAGCAGCTCCTCGCCGCGCTCGAAGCGGGCGAGGTTGTCGAGGAAGCAGCGCATGGCGCGCACGTGCGAGTCGCTGGTGTAGTCGGCGCCGTGCGGCGAGATGAGGACGTTGTCGAGAGCCCAGAGCGGGTGGTCGCGAGGGAGGGGCTCGTGCTCGAAGACGTCGAGCGCGGCGCCTTTGATGCGATGCGTCTTCAGGGCGCGGACCAGGGCGGCTTCGTCGACCACCGGTCCGCGGCCGATGTTGATGAGCACCGCATTGCGACGCATGGCCTTGAATTCCGCGGAGCCGATCATGTCGCGCGTGTCGTCGGTCAGCGGCGTTGACACCACGATGTAGTCGGCTTCGCGCAGCACCTCGTCGAGCGAGCCCTGATGCCGCGAGAAGGCCACGGGCCGCATGCCGAGGGCGGCGCAGCGCTCGACAACGGCGCGGCCGATGGAGCCGTAGCCGACGATGCCCACCGTCTGCCCCTCCACGCGCTCCACGGTGAACGACTCCCAGCTTCGCTCGCGCTGCCCGCGCAGCAGGCGAGGGAAGTTCTTGACGAAATAGAGCATGGCGGCCACCGCCCACTCCGCCAGCGCGGGGGCGAACACGCCGCGGCCGTTGGTGAGGACGACGTCGCTGGCGCGCAGCTCCGGGAAGAGCATCGTCTCCACCCCCGCGGAGAGGGAGTGCACCCACCGCACGCCCTTCGCCTGCGGCCAGACCCCGCGCAGCTCCGGGCCGGAGCGGGGGGCGACGAGGATGACGTCGGCGCCGGCGACGTCGCGGGAGTACTCGGGCAACATTGCCAGCGGACCGAAATCCGGCGGAGCGAGGACCGCGATCTTGGTCACGCCGCGAACTTTAAGGCTGCCGGTGGAGTTATGCTACCGGCCATGGACCCGAAGCAGATCGTCCATTCCGACCCCGAGACTCTCGGCGGAACCCCGGTGTTCGTCGGCACTCGTGTTCCCGTTCAGGCTTTGCTGGACTACCTCGAGGGCGGTGACACCATCGAAGAGTTCCTGGACAACTTCCCTGGTGTCAGTCG
This sequence comes from Candidatus Gilichinskyi gelida, assembly GCA_038040385.1. Classification (GTDB taxonomy): domain Bacteria; phylum Acidobacteriota; class Thermoanaerobaculia; order Gp7-AA8; family Gp7-AA8; genus Gilichinskyi; species Gilichinskyi gelida. The sequence continues at coordinate 127,235 of JBBPII010000018.1, read as the reverse complement.
GGAACAGGCAGTCGCGTTTCTCGAAGAAGCCGGTCGCGTCTTGGTGGCGAAGATCGTGTGAGGCGCGTTCTCTTCGACGAGAATCTAGCCGCCTCACTTGGGCGGGTCCTTTGGCGGGTCGGTCTTCTTAGTGAGGTCCTTCAGCGCCGCGGTCATCTTGTCCAGTAAGTCTTTGAGCGCGGCAAGTTCCTTTTCCGCGTCCTTGCCGCTCAGCATCGCGGTTGCCATGGCGCCTCCGAACGCGCCGACCAGGCTGTTGGTGATCGCGGTTTCTCCGCTCGGGGGAGTGACGCCCGTCGCCCAAACGCCGGTCGCGAGGCCCGGGAACGGACTCGTCCCGGCCAGGAAGAGCGGAGACGCCTCAGGCGCCTTGAGGGTCACGTCTTTCCCAGCGCACGTACAGGGCGTTTTCGACCAATCCCAGTACACTTTGTCGTCGATCGTCTCGCAGGCCGAGCACTGGCCGAGCGCCGCATCGGCGAAGATGCCGGGCGTCGGCAAAGTCACCAGCCGCTCGTCGACGATCGGCGCGCCCTGGTCGGGCACGTATGCGCTGCCCGCCTTGGGAAACGCGAGCGAGCAGCCGAAGATCGCCACCGGCTCAGGAACGATCAGATCAGCAAGGCTCTCGCCGCTCGTCCCGCAGATAATCTTGTCGAAGCGGCAGATGCGCGCATTCGGGTCCTCCAGCAGCGCCAGCAGCGCGCTGTAATAGATCTTGTTGCAGTTGAGATGCGCCAGCACCTGGTCGAGGCAGTCTTCGTCAGCGGCCGCGGCGCCGGGTGCCGGTGGCAGCGCGGGAGCAGCCGGTGTCTGCGGCATGTCGACGAGATAGAGATCGCCATCTCTCGAGTCGAGTCCTCGTAAATCCATGAACCCCGATCTTGTCCCCACAGGAAGCCACAGGGTGCTCGCCCGATCCCTCATCGAAACCGTCAAGGATTGGATCGCCAGTTGGTAATCCAGGGATCCCAGACCTCCACTGTGAAGCACTTGGCTCGACGTGGCATTGCGCACGCCGACACTCTGGATATTGTCGGGGTCGAAATCGGGCGTATCGACCGCATACGCATAGGTCGTGCCGGTAATCCAATAGTCGTTGCGCACGATTGGAAAAAACTGCAGTCCGCCGACCTTCAGCTTGACGACGAGGTCGAACGGCCACTGTGGATGAAAGCCAAAAGCGCGAAAAAAATTCATCTCCACCTTGAAGTGATTGACGATCTTCCCGCCTGCGCCAGGCCTGCTGCCCGCGCCTACGTATTTCAGTTTCTGGTAGCAGTCCGTCAGATCCTTATCCAACAGGTACGGCAGCAGGAACGGCTTCGCGCACACCGCCAGATGCGCGTCGAAATCGTTCACGTCATAGGGCACGAGATAGACGTCGCGGTGGCCGAGCAGCTTCGTCGTCACGCGGAAATTGTTGAGCACCTCGTGATAGAAGATGTTGAGCACATGGCAGTGGTTATTGTTGCAGACCGTGCGATAGGACACCGCTTGATCCTCGGTCTCCCACTGTTCCATCACGACCACCTGGTGGTCGCTGCGCCAGGCCTCGGCGGATTCCTGGATGGAGTCGGAAAAGGTGCGGGTGGCGTCCGAGGCGAACTGCTTGCGGTCGAAGGAGGCGGAGACGCTTACGGCGACGCTCACCTGCGCGATTTTGTCCACGAGAGCCGAGACGCCCCCAGCATATGCCAAGCCAAAGTGCCGACTCGACGACACCGCATTCATCGTCTCCGAGAGGGCGTTCTGACGGTAATAGCTCGAGCTCCTTTTCTCGATGCTGACGGATTCCTGCTCGGCGCGCGCCTTCTGGCGCTGCTCCCAGTGCGAGATCGCGAGCGTGACGGATTCGCAGGGCGCGAGGGGCAGGCTGTAGAGCAGGTCGCCGAACGTGTAGCCGAGCCGCGTGGCCTTGACCTCGTAGTTGATCAGCTCTCCTTCGTCGAGACTGGGCGTTTGATCGGCACCTGTCAGACAGGTCACGACATTCTTTTTCGTGCGCACGACTTGATTGCGATGGAAGATGCGGACCGTCAGGTCGTTCGGTATCAGCCGGCCGCAATATTCATCGCCGAACGCGAGATGGCCGAGGTCCGGGAAGACGCCGGGCGTCACCCACACGTCGTCCAGGTCGAGCCCATCATCGAGCCACGGGCCGCGCACCGGCTCGGGTTCGCCCCAGCTGCCCGTCGGCAGCTGATATCCCACGTACTGGGTGCCGCCTGCGGATGCATAGTCGGGAATCGCAAACGTCAGCTCCGGCCGCCCGGCGAAGCGAATGCGCAGGTCGCCGCTTGCCCGCGCCTTCGCCGGAATGTTGCCCAGAGAGAATATTGCGAAACCGTCGCGGCTCGTTGTCAGCGATCTCACGGCCACGAGATCGGGACGGCCCCTGGAGACGTCAGCCCTTGTCGAAGCCGGCGTTGCAGTGCCTGCTGAAACTGCGTCTGTCGCAGCAGTGCCCGGCACTGCTGCGACCAGTTCGACGCGGATAAACGCCGCCGGTTTTCCGGATTGGTCCAGTGCGCGAATTCGTAACTTGCTTGGGGTAATCTGGCTCGTTGCGCTTGCCATTGGCCTCGCTCCTCAGGAGCTGGGAACCCAGCCACCTATCAAGGAGTGCCGTTCGCGCGGATTTCCCTACCCTTGTGCTTGGGCATGCGGCGTGAGCGCAGTGTTCTTAGGTTATTTGATGTTGTGCCATATGTAGTGGCGGCGCCACGCGACAGCTTCTCATTGGCAGCCACGAGCCGTGTAACTCAATATGAACACCGTCGCGGATTACCTGGACCTTGACACGCCGTGGAAAGCAGACGCGGCGCTCGACACCGCAATACCGCCACCAGCCACCCGTTACGCCGGTATTGCCGTTGATCCCGTCGCCGTAGGTGTTGATCTGGCGCAGCTCGTCGGTGCTCCAGGATAAGGGGATGTCGACGCATGGATGGCGGGGGCCACGCCGTGGTGCTGTGGGGGGCGTCGTGAGTGAACGGACCGAAGCAGGATCTAGCGCCAATGTATACAGCGCAAGTGGGCACCAGATCCTGACGCTGCGCGTCAGGAACGTGGGATCACGCCACTTCGACCGGCTGGTACTCCTCCACCTCGGGGGCGGCGGCAAGCGGCTTCGGTTTGCGGCGCAGCTTGTCCATGTAGAGGTAGAAGACCGGGGTCACGAAGAGCGTCAGCGTTTGCGAGAAGAGCAGGCCGCCGACCACGGCCAGGCCGAGCGGGCGGCGCGACTCCGCGCCGGCGCCGAAGCCGAGGGCGATCGGAAGGGTGCCCATCAGCGCGGCCATGGTGGTCATCATGATCGGGCGGAAGCGCACCACGCAGGCTTCGAAGATCGCCTCGTCGGGAGTCATCCCGTTGCGCTGGGCCTCGATGGCGAAGTCCACCATCATGATGCCGTTCTTCTTCACCAGGCCGACCAGCATGATGATGCCGACGAAGGCGTAGATCGACAGGTCGACGCGGAAGATCAGCAGCGTGAGCAGCGCGCCGAAGCCGGCGAACGGCAGCGCCGAGAGAATGGTGATCGGATGGATGAAGCTTTCGTACAGGATGCCGAGCACCATGTAGATGACGGCGACGGCCAGGATCAGCAGCAGGTTCAGCCCCTGCAGCGATGACTCGAACGCCTGCGCCGTGCCCTGGAACGTGGTGGTCACCGTCGACGGCAACGTCTGCGCGGCGGTGGCGCGGATCGAATCGACGGCGTCGCCGAGGGAGACGCCCGGCTTGAGGTTGAACGAAAGGGTGACCGAGGGAAGCTGGCCGGAGTGGTTGATGGTCAGCGCGCCGACGGTGGAGGTCATCTTGGCGAAGGCGCTCAGGGGCACCAGCTCGCCGGAGAGCGCGCGGACGTAGAGCATCGAAAGCGCGCTGGGATCCTGCTGATATTGCGGATCGACCTCCATGATCACCTGATACGAGTTGTTCGGGGCGTAGATGGTGGAGATCTGCCGCGAGCCGTACGCGGAGTAGAGCGCGTCCTCGATCTGCTGCGCGGTGAGGCCGTAAGTCGCGGCGCGGTCGCGGTCGATGTCGACGGTGACCTGCGGATTGCGGATGAGCAGGTCGGTGGCCACGTCGACGAAGCCGGGGAGCGTCTTCAGCTTCTCGAACATCGCCTGAGCGGCGGGGAAGAGCACCTTCGTGTCGGCCGCCTGTAGTGTGTACTGATACAGCGCCTGCGCGTTGCGGCCGCCGAGGCGGATGGGCGGGGGGTTCTGCAGATAGCAGCGCAGGCCGGGGATGACCGCCAGCTTCGGCCGCAGCTCGGCGATCACCTCGTCGGCGGTGAGCTTGCGCTGGTCGCGCGGCTTGAGGCGGATGCCGATGCTGCCGTTGTTCGTCGCGCCGCTGCCGCGGCCGCCGGCGTTGGAGAAGTAGGCGTCGACGTTCGGGTCCGCGGCCACGATGGCCATCGCCGCGCGTTGATACTTCACCATCTGGTCGAAGCTCGTCCCCTGCGCCGCCTCGGTCTGGATCTGAATCTGCCCCTGGTCTTCGCTGGGAAGGAAGCCCTTCGGCACGATGACGAATAGCCATGCGGTGGCGAGCAGGATGATGAACGACGCGACCATCGTCGCCAGGCGATGGCGCATCACGAAGCGCAGGCCGAACCGGTAGACGCCGAGCATGCCGTCGAAGAAACGCTCGAAGGCGAGGTAGAGGCGCCCGTGGCTCTGGCCTTTGTGCGGGCGCAGCCAGCGCGCGCTCAGCAGCGGCGTCAGCGAGAGAGAGACGAAGCCGGAGACGAGAATCGCCGCGCCGATGACGACAGCGAACTCGTGGAAGAGCCGGCCGAGGATGCCGCCCATGAAGAGGATGGGGATGAAGACGGCGGCCAGGGAGATGGTCATGGAGATGATGGTGAAGCCGATCTCCTTCGACCCCTTGAACGCCGCCTCCAGCGGCCGCTCGCCCCGCTCCATGTGCCGGACGATGTTCTCCAGCATGACGATGGCGTCGTCGACCACGAAGCCCACCGACAGCGTCAGCGCCATGAGCGAGAGGTTGTCGAGGCTGTAGTCGAGCAGGTACATCACGGCGAAGGTGCCGATGATGGACATCGGCAGGGCGATCGACGGGATGAGCGTCGCCGAGAGATTGCGGAGGAAGAGGAAGATCACCAGGATGACCAAGAAGAGCGCCAGGACCAGGGTGAACTTCACGTCGTGCACCGACTCGCGGATGGGCTGCGCGCGGTCGCGGTGGATCTGCAGGTCGATCGACGCCGGCAGCTCGCTGCGGAAGGTCGGGAGGAGCGTGCGGATGGAGTCGGCGACGGCCACGGTGTTCGTCCCCGGCTGCTTCTGCACGGCGAGGATGACGCCGCGCTTGTTCTTGAACCACGCCGCGGTCTTGTTGTTCTCCACCGAGTCGATGACTTTGCCGAGCTCCTCGAGGTGTACCGGCCGGCCGTTGCGGTAGGCGACGGTGATCGGGCGGTAGTCGGCCGCGGTGTAGAGCTGGCCGTTGGCCATGATCGTCGCCGACTGATTCGGGCCGTTGAGGACGCCGGTCGGCAGGTTGACGTTGCTGTTGCGGATGGCGGTCGTGACTTCGTCGATGCCGAGGCCGCGCGCGGCGAGCTCGCGCGGATCGAGCTGCACCCGCACGGCGTACTTCTGCGAGCCGAACACCTGTACCTGCGCCACGCCGGAAACCATGGAGATGCGCTGCGCGAGCATGGTCTGCGCGTACTCGTCGAGCTGGTAGAGCGGGAGGGTCTCGGTGGTCAGCGCCAGGAAGAAGACCGGCGTGTCGGCGGGATTGACTTTGTTGTACGACGGCGGCGACGGCATGTTGGGCGGCAACTGCCGCGCGGCCGCGGCGATGGCGGACTGCACGTCCTGCGCGGCGTCGTCGATGTTGCGGCTGAGGTTGAACTGCAGGGTGACGTTGGTCGAGCCGAGGGTGCTCGAGGAGATCATCGAGTCGATGCCGGCGATGGTGGAGAACTGCCGCTCCAGCGGCGTGGCCACGGCCGAGGCCATCGTCTCCGGACTGGCGCCCGGCAGCGACGCGCCGACGGAGATGGTGGGAAAGTCGACGTTCGGCAGATCGCTCACCGGCAGCTTCCGGTAAGCCATGACCCCGAACAGCAGGATGGCCACCATCAGCAGGGTGGTCATGACCGGGCGGCGGATGAAGGGGGAGGAGATGTTCATGACTACAACTGCGTTTTCACGCTAACTTTACTCTTCGGCGTCAACCGAAGCTGTCCGTCGGTCACGACCGTTTCTCCCGGCGACACGCCGCGGGAAATGATGGCTTGCTGGTCCTGGGTGGCGGCGACGACCACCGGCCGCATGGCCACGCCGTTGTCGCTGGTCACCACGTAGACGAACTGTCCTTGCTGGCCGGTCTGCACGGCCTGCGCGGGGACCACGGTGGCGTTTGCGGTCTTCGAAACCTGCATCGCTGCGTTCACGAACTCGCCCGGCCAGAGAGCGCGGTTCGCATTGGCGAACGTCGCTTTGAGGTTGATCGTTCCCGTGGCGGGGTCGACGGCGTTGTCGATGAAGGTCAGGCGCCCCTCGGCCACCGGCTTGCCTCCCTCGCGCGGCGCGACGGAGACCGGCACGTTGCGCAGGTCGCCTCGTGCGCGCAGTACGGTCAATTCGCGCTCCGGGACGGCGAACTGGACGTAGACCGGCGCGATCTGGTTGATGACCACCATCGGGTTGGTGTCGTTGGCGCGGACGATGTTGCCGGCGTGCACCTGCAGGCCGCCGGTGCGGCCGTCGAGCGGGGAGCGGATCTGGCAGTAGGAGAGGCTGACGCGCGCGTTCTCGATCGCCGCGCGGTTCGCCGCCACCACCGCCCGGGCCGCCTCGGCGTTGGCCACGATCTTTCCGTACTCTTCTTTGGTGACGTAGTCCTTCTTCACCAGCTCGCCGTAGCGCACCGCCTCGGCCTCGGCGTTGCGCAACTGAGCCTGATCGCGCGCCAGGTTGGCCTGCGCCTCCGCCAGGGCGGCCTGGTAGGGGCGGGGGTCGATGGTGAAGAGCATCTGCCCGCGGCGGACATCTTCGCCTTCCCGGAACCAGACGCGCTCGAGCTGCCCGGTGACCTGGGCCCGGACGGCGACGGTCTGCATCGGCTGCACGCTGCCGATGGCGCGGACTTCGACCGGCACGTCCTTGGTCTGCGCCACGGCCACGGTGACCGGCACCTTCTCCTCGGGGGGGCGCTTCTTCTCGGCGCCGCAGGCCGCGAGGGCAAATAGTACGAATAGTACTAATGGTCGTTTTCTCATCGTCTCGTCAAGTTTCCCGTGTCATGCGCGAGCTGCGCCACGGCCACGAACCAATCGGCGCGGGCCTGCACTTCCAGGGCCCGCGCGTTCTCCAGCGCCGCCTCGGCGGTCAGCAGGTCGATGATGTTCCCCACCCCGGCGCGGTACCGCCCTGCCGCCACCTCGGCCGACTCCTGCGCGCTGGCCAGGAGGTCGCGGCTGGTCGCCAGCCGCTGCGTCGCCGTCTGCAGCGCAAAGTAGCTCGTCCACACCTGCAGGCCGACCTGCTGCTCCAGGCCGCGCAGGTCTTCGTTGGCGATCTCCACCTCGGTCTCCGCGCGCCGCAGGTCGTACGTGTTGCGCCAGCCGGTGAAGAGCGGGAAGCGGAAGGCGATGCCGGCGGAGTACGGCGTAGTGCGGGTGTCGAAGCCGTTGATGAGGGTGTGCCCGGCCGAGGCGACGGCGTTGAGCGTCGGCAAGCCTTGAGCGCGGACTTCCTGCACCCGCGCGTGGGCGCGCTCGGCGAAGGCGCGCGCCGCGCCGAGCTCCGGCCGCTGCTGGACGGCGTCGGCGATCAGGCGCCCAACGTCGTCGCTCACCTGCTGCGCGGGGATGTCGAGGGGCAGCGCGCCGATGTCGAATCGCGCCGTGGCCGGAAGGCCCATGGTGGTCGACAGCGTCCCTTCGATGGTCCGCAGATTCCCTTCGATGGTCTCGGCGGTCAAGCGCGCCTGCGACAGCGCCGTCCGCGCCTGCAGGACGTCGGCGATGGTGGCCACGCCCGCATTGTGCCGCGCCTCGGCGGCGTCGAGATTCGCACGGCGCTCTTTGAGGGTCGCGTCCTGCGCCTCGAGCAGCGCCTTCGCATCGAGCAGCGCGTAGTAGACCTGCTGCACGCGGAGGACGACGTCCTGGATCGCCGCGTTGTGCGCGAAGTCGGCGGCGATGAGCGTCTGCCGCGCCTGCTCGACCTGCGCGTCGCGGCCGCCGAAGTCGAAGAGGAGGTACGTCAGCGCGAGCGATGGCGCGATGGTGGTCGACGCCGAGGCGCCCTCCGCCGGCGGGCGCGAGCGCGTGGCGGTGGCGAGGACGTCGACTTCCGGAAAGTACGCCGAGCGCTCGCTGCCGAGCGCGGCCTCGGCCCCGCGCGCCTCGAGCCAGGCGGTGCGGGTGGTGGGGTTGTTGGAGAGGGCGATGTCGATGATCTGCGCCAGCGCGATGGGACCCTCGTTTGGGACGGCGGGGGTTGCGGGCGCGCTGCTGCGCGCCCCTACGTTGACGTCCGCGGGCGGAGTCCAGGGCGTGTTCGGCGCGGACGCGGTGCCTGGGCCGGCACCCGTCGTCGAGCAGGCGGCCAGCGCGAGCGCACCAAGTCCAGCAATCACTGCGTGTTGAAGGCGACCCATCCGGTCAGTCAACTGCTTATACGACAGCGTCAATCCTTTGCTGAGTGACAAAGATGAAAAGGTACCTCGGAACGCCGCCGTCCGCGGCGGCTGGCTCGGCGGCGTCCCGCCGCCGTTGCAGGCGTGGACGCCTGCGGGCCAGCCGGCGAGGACGCCGGCGCTCCACGTTCTACAGGCGATGTCGGGGCCGCGTCCCCTTGTGCGGCGTAGTCCAACCTCGATGCCGGAACCAGAGAAGCAAACCCGCCGCCGTCACGGCCATCAGTCCGAGGGCGAACCCGTAGCCGTAGCGCCACTGGAGCTCCGGCATATGCTCGAAATTCATCCCGTAGATGCCTGCGATGAGAGTCAACGGCAGCATGATCGCCGAGAAGACCGTCAGCACCCTCATGATCTCGTTGGTGCGGTTGGCGATCACCGAGAGGTACGCCTCCATGGTCCCGGCCATCATGTCGCGCTCGATATCGATGGTCTCGCTGATGCGGAACATGTGGTCGTAGAGGTCGCGGAAGTAGATGAGGTGCTGGCGCTGGATGAACTGCGCGTCGCCGCGGGAGATCTGGTTGAGCAGCTCGCGCTGCGGGAGCGACTGGCGGCGGAGAACGTTGACGTCGCGCTTCAGATGCAGCAGCTCGTCGAGGTGCGACGGCTCCGCGTCCTTGAAGATGGCGTCCTGCAGATCGTCGACCGCTTCCTCGATCTGATCGAGCAGCGGAAAGTGCGCGTCGACCATCTCGTCGACGATGTTGTAGAGAAGGAAATCGGGGCCGTTGCCGAGGAGGCGCTTGTCGCTCGGCAGGCGGTTGCAGACGTCGTCGACGGACTGCATCCGGTCGCGGTGGACGGTGATGAGGAAGTTGCGCGCCAGGAACGCCGCCAGTTTGTAGGTCTGCGATCCATGCTCGCTGACGTTCATGTCGACGGCGCGGAAGATGAAGAAGTCGTAGCCGGGAAAGGCGTCGTACTTCGGCAGCGTATTCGGCGAGAGGGTGTCCTCCGAGGCCAGCTCGTGGAAGCCGAAGCGCACCTCGAGCAGCGGCTCCAGGTCCTCTTCGTCGGGGTGCTGGATGTCGAGCCACAGCAGGTCGTTGCCGTCGCGGCCCCAGTTGTCGATGAGCTCCTCGCCGCCTTGGCGGAGGACGTTATTGGCGAGGACCGTGGCGCGGATCGCGGTCACCCGCGGATCATAAACGCTAGCGCCGCAGTGCGAGCAAAGCCAGCGCGGCCATCGCCAGCGCGAGCATGGCGAGGGCGGAGGGGGAGAGGGTGGGGATCAATGCGGAATCGATCACCGTCACCAGGACCGTGCTGCTGTTGTTTGCCGGGTTGGTGTCGCCGTTCGAGATGGTCACTGTCGCCGTGTTCGAGACCGGGCCGGGCGTCGGTCCGAGCGTGGCGTTGAGGGCGATGGTGGCGGTGGTGGAGGGAGCGAGCGTGCCGAGGGTGCAGATGATAGTGGTGGTGCCGCTGCAGCTTCCCTGCGACGGCGTGGCCGACCCGAACGTGACGCCGGTCAAGATGTCGGTCACCGTCACGCCGAAGGCGAAGGTCGGGCCGTTGTTGGTGACCGTGATGTTGTAGGTGATCGGCTGCCCCGTGGCGCGAAGGCCGGGGGCGGCGGTCTTGACGATGCCGGTGTCGGTGGGCGCCGCGCCGGTGGTGGTCGTGGCGGTCGCCGTGTTGTTTCCGTTGTTGGCGTCGGTTCCGCCTGAGGAGACATTTGCAGTGTTGGTGATGACCGTGGCCGCCGGCGTCGAGGGATTGACGTTCACCACCAGGGTGAACGTCGTCGGTGAGCCGGCAGGGAAGCTGGCGTTGGAGCAGGAGATCGTTCCCGTCCCGCCGGCGCCCGGCGTGCTGCAGGAGAACAGCGGACCGCTCTGGTTCAGTGACACGAACGTGGTGTTCGCCGGTACGTTGTCAGTAAGTGTGGTGCTGGGCGCCGGAGAGGGGCCGGCGTTATTGACGGCGATGGTGTACGTGATGTTCGTTCCGCTGTTCGCGGTGGGGGGACCGTTCTTGGTGACGGAGACATCCACCAGCGTCGTGACCGAAGTGGTCACCGTCGCGCTGTTGTCGGAGGAGTCGGGGTCGCCCGAGCTGCTGGTGACCGTGGCGGTGTTGTTGACCGACGGACCGGGGCCGATGGTGGTGACCAGCGTGAACTGCGCGCTGGTGGCCGCGTTCATCGGCGAGAGGAAGCCGCAGGTGACCGTGCCGCCGCTGCCGGGAGGGGGGGTGTTGCAGGTGGTAGCGTCGCCGGTGTCCTGCGTCAGGGAGACGAAGGTGCTGCCGGGCGGGAGGTCGTCGCTCATCGATACGCCGTCCGCCGCGTCCGGTCCGCCATTGGTCACGGTGATGATGTAGGTCACGTTCGTGCCGGCGTTCGCGGTCGCCGGGCCACTCTTGGTGACGGAGACGTCGGCTGTCTGGACGGTGAGCAGCGCGCTGGACGTGCCGTTGTCCGGGTTCGGATCGCTCGTCTTCGAGGCCACAGTTGCCGTGTTGGTGAAAACGGTGCCGGACGACGTGCCGGCTGGAATGTGGCCTACCAGGGTGAACACCGCCGCGCCGCCGGCCGGAAACGTCGTGGCGGTGCAGGTAATGGTGGTTCCCGTGGAGCACGACATTGCCGGCCCGCTGTTCTGATTCAGCGAGACGAACGTCATGGTGCCGGGGAGGGTGTCGTTCAGCACGACGTCGATCGCGGGATCGGGGCCGCCGTTGGTGACGGTGATGGTGTAGGTGACGTCGTTGTCGGGAGACGCGGACGGCGGGCCGTTCTTGGTCACGCCGAGGTCGGCCTGCGGCGGCGGCGGCGTGCTGGTGGTCGCCGCGCTCGCGTTGTTCTCGTCGTTCGGATCGGTCGGCGAGGAGACCGACGCCACGTTGGTGAACGCCGTTCCGGCCGGTGTTCCCGGCGGGATGTGAAAGATGATGGTGAAGACGGCGGCGCTTCCGGCGAGCATCGTCGGCGCGGTGCAGCTCACCATGCCGGTCGTGGCGCCGGCGCCGGGATCGGAGCAACTGAACGGGGGGCCGCTGTTCTGCGTGACAGAGACGAAGCTCCAGCCGCCGGCGACGATGTCGGTCAGCGTCACGGTGGCCGACGGGTCCGGTCCGAAGTTGGTGATGGTGATGGTGAACGAGACGTCGGTGTCCGCCGCGGCGGTGCTCGGACCGCTCTTGGAGATGAAGAGGTCGGATTCCTGCGCCTGCGCGATGGAAATCCCGGTGGCGCCGATGATCGTCGCGAAGAGAATTGATCGAAGGGACATTGACCCGCGCGATGTTGTACCCGCGTTTGCGCCTTCGCGCAAGACGGTAGATTTACTTATGCCACCGCTTCGGACAGCGGGACGTACTGACGTCCCTGCGATTCGGCGACCGCTTTGTACGTGATGGCGCCGTTGTACACGTTCACCCCCTCGGCAAATCCGGGATCCTCGATGGCCTTGCTGAAGCCGCCCGCCGCGATGCGCCGAGTGTACGGCAGGGTGGCGTTGGTCAACGCGATGGTCGACGTGCGCGGCACGGCGCCCGGCATGTTGGCGACGCAGTAGTGCGTCACGCCGTCGACGTCGTATACCGGGTTGGAATGGGTGGTGGGGTGTGCGGTCTCCACGCAGCCGCCCTGGTCGATGGCCACGTCGACGATCACCGATCCCTTCTTCATCTCCCGGATCATTTGCCGCGTGACGAGCTTCGGCGCCGCGGCTCCCGGGATGAGAACGCCGCCGATCAGCACGTCCGCGCGGCGGACCGCCTCGGCGATGTGCGCAGGGTTCGACGCGTACGTCTGCACCGTGCCGCGGAAGATGTCGTCGAGCTGGCGGAGGCGATCGAGATTGTTGTCGAGGATGGTGACGCGCGCGCCGAGTCCCACGGCCATTTTCGCGGCGTTGGTGCCGACCACGCCGCCGCCGATGATGACCACGTCGCCGGGGAGCACGCCGGGTACGCCGCCCAGCAGCACGCCGCGGCCGCCGAGCGGCTTGTGCAGGTAGTACGCGCCGACGTGCACCGACATGCGGCCCGCCACCTCGGACATCGGCGTCAGCAGCGGGAGGGTGCGCTTCCGCTCGTCGGTGATGGTCTCGTAGGCGATGCCGGCGATCTTTTTCTTCAGCAGGGCGGCGGTGAGGTCGGGGACGGGTGCGAGATGGAGGTAGGTGAAGAGGAGCTGGCCGTCTTTGAGGCGTTTGAGGTCGGCCTCGATCGGCTCCTTGACCTTCACGATCATGTCGGCCGCGTCGAAGACGGCGCCGGCGTCCGGGAGGATCTTCGCCCCGGCGGCCCTGTACTCGTCGTCGGAGAAGCCGCTGCCGTTGCCGGCGCCGGCCTGCACCAGGACGTCATGTCCGTCGGAGGTGAGCACCGCGGCGCCGGCCGGTGTCATCCCCACGCGGTATTCGTTGTCTTTGATCTCGGTCGGTACGCCGATACGCATGGGCGCGTATTCTAGTGCACTGCGCGCGCTACTCAGTGTCCAGCCGAGCGCCGCCGCCCGGGGTCGGGCAGCGGCGCATCCGGCAGGCCGAATGCCGCGGGCGCGAGCGCTTTCGCCGCCGCCAGCGCGTCGAGCAGGCCGTTGCCGTTGACGGCGTCGAACCCTCGCGGTCCGAGGTCCTTCGCGGTCAGCTCGATCACCCGGCGGATGTCGAGCGCGCGCGCCGAGGGCGCGAGCGACCAGAGCAGGGCGGCGACGCCGGCGACGTGCGGCGTCGCCATCGACGTGCCGCTCTTGATGCCGTAATCGTCGTCGTACGAAAAGATGGTGATCGCTCCGCCGTTCTGCAAAATCTTCTCACCGTCGGTTTTGTTGAGCTTCACCACCACCGGCCAGTTGTACTGGAGGTCGTCGGTGTTGGCGGTGCAGTTCGACTGCGCGTCGCACACCGGACGGATCAGCGTCCAAAGAAGCGTCGGCATGTCGTCGTAGTTGTAGATGATGGCGGCGATTGCGCCGGCCTCCACGGCGTTGCGCACTTTGTCGCCGAAGTAGATGTTGTTGCCGCGGCGCATCACGGCGATCTTGCCGGTGGCGTCGCCCGCGCAGGCGCCCGGCTCGCCGAAGCCGCAGTTGATGATTGCGGCGCGGATGTCGCCGCGGCGGCTCTCCTTCAGCGGAACACCGCTGAAGGATGACGTTCCGGCGGCGACGCTGGCGTTGGGGACGCTCCGGACCAGGACCGACGAGAGGACGTCGAGACCGGGAGCGACGACGCCCAGGGTGCCGCCGCCGTTGGAGAACCAGGTGGTCTTGATCGATGAATCGACGGCGCCCACCGACAGCACCGACGCATACGCCGCGGGGTAATCGAGCGCGTACGCGCCGCCGTTGCCGGAGGCGGCGACACAGAGAACCTCGTTGTCGCGCAGGCGTCGGAACGCCGCTTCTTCCGGCGGCGACGTCTCCCCCGATCCGAGCGACATGCTGATGATCCAGTTGCCGCCCAGGGCCTTCTTCTTGGCCAGCACCCAGTCGGCGGCGACGATCACGTTCTCGTTCGTCCCCGTGCCGTCGGCGCCGAGCACCTTGACCGACCAGAGGCGCGCCTCGGGCGCCACGCCCACCACGCCGAAATCGTTGTCGCGCGCCGCCACAGTCCCCGCTACGTGCGACCCGTGTCCGTGATCGTCCAGGAAGTTCGTGCCGCGGGTCAGTGTGTTGAAGCCGCCGGCGATGTTCGCGAAGAGGTCGGGGTGGTCGGTGGCGATGCCGGTGTCGAAGATGGCGACGTTGACGTTCGCGCCGCGGGCGTGCGGCCACACCTCGCGGGCGTGGATGAGATCGATGCCGTACGGGACGGTCTGCGCCAGCGCCAGCGGGTTGCCGGTCGCATGTGGAGCGAAGGCCGGCGCGACGGCGAGCAGATGGCGCTCGACGACGGGGTCGACGGAGAGAACATCCGGCGAGCTCTTGAGCCCGGCGATTTCTTCGTCCGTGAGCGCCGCGGCAAAACCGTTGATGATGCCGAGCTCGCGCGCTGCATGTCGCCCCGCCTCTCCGCTGGCGCCGAGGGCGTGAACCATCGGCCGGTCGGATGCCCCCTCGCGCATGGTGACGATGTAGCGCCTGGCCGGGGCGGCCGCGGCAGGAAGGGCTACGAGGAGGAGGACGGCGAGGAACCGGTTCATCCCGGTCATTCTAACGTCCAAGAGCGGCGGCGTTAACGGCCGCCGCCCTTGGGATCATTGGTAGGTCAGTGGCGGCGTCCGGGGGTGCGACCGGTGGGCTTGGAGGGCTGCGGAATGAACGCGCCAGGATTGATCTGCTTGCCCGCCTTCTCGGCGTCGATCAAGCCGTTCCCGTAGTTGTTGTCCGGACCGGGAGCCCCGAGGTCGTGCGCCGTGGAGATCAGTGCCTGCTTGATCGCATCGGCCGTCGCGCTCGGCGCCATCGACCACACGGTCGCGGCGACGCCGGCGACGTGCGGACAGGCCATCGACGTGCCGCTCAGGATCGCGTAGTCATCGTCGAGGCGGTAATTGATGGTGATCGACGACTTTGGCTGGTTGACCAGCGCTTCGCCGTCGGCGAGAGGCATGCCCACGGTTAGCGGCCAGTCGAACGCGACGTCCGCCGGATCATCATGGCAGCTGGCCGCAGTCTCGGGGTTGTCACAGACGGCCGGGTTCACGTTTCCGTTCGCGTCGAGGCGCGCAAGGAGCGTCCATAAAATCGCGCTGGTGTCCCTGTTGAAGATGACCACCGCAGCGGCGCCGGCAGCCTTCGCGTTCTTCGACTTCTCTTTGAACGTGATGTCGCCACGCTTGATCAGCGCGATCTTCCCATTGACCGAGGCAGGGAACTCCCCGACCTTGCCCAGGTTGCAGAAGACATATGGTCCGGTGATGTCCTTCGCCGGCGAGCCCCTGACCGGCGGCGCGACGACCGGCGTTCCGCCGTTCGGCGTCAGCAGCGACCAATCGCCCTGGCCCACTTGGAAGGTAGAGAAGACATCAACGCCGGGAGCGGCCAGCGTGACCTGCGGTCCGAAGTTCGAGAAGTCGGCGACGCTCTGCAAACTGTTCACCGCGGCGACGGCGACGACGCCGGCGTAGGCAGCCGGATAGCTCACGGCGTAGGAGTTGTTGTTGTCGGCGGTGCACACGTCCGCCGCGGAAGGGTCGTGATTGCCGGCCGCGGCGACGACGAGAACGCCGGCCGTAGTGGCTCGCTCGAAGCCCTGTCGCTCGAGCGTCGACGGCGAGCACGATCCGAGCGAGAGGCTCACGATCCAGTTCCCGCCGAGCTCCGTCTTCTTCTGCACGACCCAGTCGAGCGCCTTGAGGACGTTTGAGCTTTTTCCGCTCCCTTCCTCATCGAGCACCTTCACCGCCCACAGGCGCGCCTGAGGAGCGACCCCGACGACGCCGACACCGTCGTCGATCGCGGCGATGGTTCCGCTGCAATGCGTGCCGTGTCCGTTGTCATCCAGCGGATCGTCGTTGTTGGCGATGGTATTCAAACCGCCTGCATAACGGGCGGCGAGGTCGGGATGGCGATAGTCGATGCCCGTGTCGATGACGACGACGTTGGTGTTCGCTCCGCGGCCCCCCACCCACGCCTGCTGAGCGTGGACGAGGCTGATCCCGTACGGCGTCACCTGCGCGAACGGCGTACTGGCGTTCGCGATCGGCCGGAGGCTCGTGCTGAACGCGTGGCGTTCCACGTCCGGTTCGACGAAGAGCACCTGCGCGGATTTCCTCAACTCGACGATTTCTTCCTCGGTGAGATTCGCGGCGAACCCGTTGACGAGCTTGAACTCGTGAAAGTTGCGCGCCGGCTCGGACGGATCGAATCCGACGGCCAGCGACTTCACGGCAAAGCGGCCGAGGGACTTCGTCGCCACGAGCATTGGCCGCATCTCTCCTGCGGCCAAGACAACGTTCGGGATCGCGAAAAGAAATAGGAAGGCTGCTGCACGTTTCATCCTGCCGGACCTCTTCGTTTTGGATTTGAGGGGAAAAGCGAACCGGAATGCACCTATATTCCGCTCCTTTTGCTAAGCTCCGCCGCCCGAGGAGAAGCCATGCCCGACTGGAAAGCCAACCTGATCAATGACAACGCCGGAATCCAGCAGATGCTGCGGGAGACCAAGAGCATCGCCGTCCTCGGCATCAAGCCCGAATCCCACGCCGACCAGGCCGGCCACTACGTCCCCGCCCACATGGCTGCGGCCGGCTACGAGATCATCCCCGTGCCGGTTTACTACCCCGAGGTCACCGAGATCCTGGGCCAGAAGGTTTACAGAAAGCTGGCCGAGATCGGCCGTCCGGTCGACATGGTCAACGTCTTCCGCCGTCCCACCGACATCCCCCCGCACGTCGACGACATCCTCGCCGCCAAGCCGAAATTCGTCTGGTTCCAGCTCGGCATCCGCAACGATGAGGCCGCCCAGAAGCTCGCCGAGGCGGGCATCAAGGTGGTGCAGGACCGCTGTCTGATGGTGGAGCAGGGGAGGATGCGATGAGGTTGCGCGGTTGCGCGGTCTCGCGGTCTCGGGGTGGGCGGGACTCGATCACCGCGGACCACGCGCCCGGTTAGTGATCCCTTCGAATTGTTCCGATCGAACAACCGGTGAACCAGCCCTTCGACGGGGCCTCCTACCACGAGGATCAGCAGCGCGATCACGCACGCGATGAGCGCCGCGCCCCACTGTCCGGTGCCGCAGGCGATGCCGAGGGAGGCGCAGAGCCAGATCGAGGCGGCGGTGGTCAGCCCGTGGACCATTTCGCGGTCGCCTTTGAGGATCGCGCCGCCGCCGAGGAAGCCGACGCCGGCGATGATGCCCTGGATGACGCGGCTGACGGCGTTGAGGTGATCGGCCGATGGCGGGCCCATGCGGATAGTGACTACCGTGACCAGCGCGGCCCCGAGCGAGACCAGCGCGTGCGTGCGCATCCCGGCCGGTTTGCGGCGGACCTCACGATCGAGTCCGATGCCGCTGCCGATCAGCGTGGCGGCGACCAGGCGAAGCACGAGCTCCATCGTGTCCATCACGGCAGCGATTTTGTCATAAGCGGGGCGGGCGGCGGCTGGCGTGCCAGAGAACCAAGAGGACGACGCTTGGCGTTTTCGAGCTCTTCGCTAAGTGCACCGGGAGCTTTGTCGCGATGGCGAGCCCACCACGCCAACGCTCTCGCGATTTGCCGATCCGCACGCCGCGACGTGATGACCTGATGCGTCACTTGCGAGCGCGAAACTCTGCGAGGATCTCGTCGAGCGGTCTTCCCACCTCTCCGCGCTCGACCTCTTCCATCGCCGCGTCCAGCTCCGCCAGCAGCTCCGGATCGTCGATTTCGACGCCTTCCTCTTCGATGGGCAGTTCTGCCATAGGCCTATGGTACCCCCACCACTTCCCTCTCCCGCGCCATCGCCAGGAGCCGGGTCAGCCACAGGTTGCCGAGCTTCTCCAGCACGGTGTTCTGGCGGAGGCGGGCGCGGAGGTTGACGAAGTCGACCTCGTCGAGCGGCTGGTCCTGGTTGAAGCAGGAGAAGACGAACGACTCCTTGCCGCTGACGGGGTCGACGTGGCGCTGCAGGCACTGCGCGCAGACCTGCTTCATCATGCATTGCATCGGCGAGTTGATGGAGCCGATGCCGACGTGCTGCGGATTGAGGTACGGCGCGAGGACGCCGTGGCGGGCGTCCTTCACCGCGCGCATCATGCCGTCGGAGCCGATGGCGATGAGGCGGGCGACGTCCTTGAAGTCGAAGCGGCGATCGGCTGACGACGCGTAGGCCACCATCGACTGCACGATGTTGCCGATGAAGTTCGCGTCCTGCGGCCTCCGCGGCGCGATCGGCTCCCCGGCGTCGACCGACCAGATCACCTGATCCGTCCCCGCCTCTATCTCGTCGCGCTTGAAGACGTCCGCCGCCTTCTTGTAGCCGGCGAAGTAGACGACGCGGCAGCCGTTGTCCTTCAGCGCCTTGGCGATGGAGAAGAGCACCGCGTTGCCCAGGCCGCCGCCGGCCAGGAGCACCGTCTCGTCGCGCGGGATCTCCGTCGGCGTGCCGGTGGGGCCCATGACCACCACCGGCTCGCCCGGTTGCAGGTAGGCGCAGAGGCGCGACGAGCCGCCCATCTCCAGGATGATCAGCGACAGCAGCCCGCGGTCGGGATCGGTCCACGCACCGGTCAAGGCGATGCCCTCCATCTGCAGCGTCGTGCCGTCGACGTTCAGCGCGTGCGACTCGAAGTTCTGGAGGCGGAAGAACTGCCCCGGCTCGAACTTTTTCGCGCCGAACGGCGCGCGGACCACGACCTCCACGATGGTCGGCGTGAGGCGGTTGACCTGATGCACGCGCGCCACCAGACCGTCGTCGAGCGTTCGCACCAGGTCGAGCCATCTGCTTTCGTCGGTGGCGCCGAGCTGTCCGTCGAAGAGCGCGACCACGTGGGGGTACCCGTCCTTCGCCGACGCCATGGCCTTGACCACGTTGCCGGCGTAGCGCGGGTGGTTGTCGCCGTAGAAGGTGATGCGTTTCTCGCCGCGCTGATATGAGGTGAAGAAGCCGTCGCCTTCGATCAGCTCGGACCCGCCTTGCACATGCGCGGGGGATCCCTCGCCGTCTTCGCGGCTCGGGATGACACCGGAGACGGCGTAGCTCTGGAAGAACTGCCCGTACTTGTCGAGGCGGAACGTCCCCGGGTGCTCTTTCTCGTAGATGACGTTCGGGCTGGTGCCCGCCGCCACCATCACCGAGCGCGCCGGCATCTCCACCACCTCGCCGGAGTCCTTCCACCGCCCGTCCTCGACGACCTGCTTGGAGAAGACGAGCGCCTTAAGGTGGCCGAATTCGTCGGCCAGCGCTTCGACCGGCGAGAGGTTCTCGGCGTAGCCGATGCCCTCCTCGAGGGCCTTGATGATCTCCTCGTGATTGAGGCGATACGCGGGGGAATCCTGCATCGTCTTGCGATAGGCGATGGTCGCGCCGCCCCAGGCGCGCACCAGCGAGAGGAGGTCGGGCTTCTCGCCGGCCGCCGCGGCGCGTTTCCGCTCCGCGCGGATGGCGTGCCCGTGGCCGAGGAGCTCGTCGAGGATTCCCAGCTCCTCGCCGTCATACCCCGCCCGCACGGCGGTCTCACCGGCCTCGGCGCAGAGCGTCTCGTAGCGGTCGAGGACCCGCTCGACTTGCACGGGGTAGTACGCGATCAGCTCCGTCGCCGTGTCGATGGCGGTGAGGCCGCCGCCGATGACCACGGCCGGCAGGCGCACCTGGAGGTTGGCCATCGACGACTTCTTCCCCGCCCCGGTGAGTTGCAGGGCCATGAGGAAGTCCGACGCCTTGCGGATGCCGCGAATGAGGTTGTTCTTCATCCGGACGATGGTCGGCGTGCCGGCGCCGGCGGCGATGGCGATGTGATCGAAGCCCAGGCTGTCGAACGCGTCTTCGATGGTGAGCGTGCCGCCGAAGCGCACGCCGCCGTAGAAGCGGATGTTGTTCTTCCGCTCCAGCGCGATGCGGATGACCTTGAGGAAGTTTTTGTCCCACCGCACGGTAATGCCGTACTCCGACACGCCGCCGAAGCCGGCGAGGATGCGCTCGTCCAGCTCGTCCCACAGCGCGCGCGCGTCGCGGATCGGCTCGCGCAGCCATTTCTCCTCGATCGGCTCGATCTTCAAGCCGTCGATGCCGACGACGCCGAAGCCTTCGTTGGCCAGAAAATGCGCGAGCGTGTAGCCGGCCGGCCCCAGGCCGACGACGAGGACGTTCTTGCCGTTGTACGGCAGCGCGACCGGACGCCGCGCGTGCAGCGGGTTCCAGCGCGTCAGCAGCGAGTAGATCTCGAATCCCCACGGCAGGAAGAGGACGTCGGTGAGCACGCCGGTCTCGATCTGCGGGATGTTGACCGGATCCTGTTTCTGGAAGATGCACGCCTTCATGCAGTCGTTGCAGATGCGATGGCCGGTGCCGGGGCACATGGGGTTGTCGATCATGACCATCGCCAGCGCGGCGAGCGACTCGCCCTCGGCGCGCAACGCGTTCATCTCGCCGATGCGCTCGTCGAGCGGGCAGCCCTCCAGTGGCACGCCGAGGGGATTCGGTTTGTAATTGCCGTCCTTTTCGACAAAGCCGCGCGAGCAGGAGTCCTTCTTCCGCTCGTGGCAATAGATGCAGTAATGCGCCTCGTCGGTGATCTCGCGCGGCGTCATGCGCGGGTCGGTGAGCTTGAAGCCGTCGCGGCGGCGGAAGTGCTCCGGCTCGCCGACCAGGTGCTCGTACACCACCGGTCTCGGCAGGCGGAACGACGTCCACTGCGCGAAGCGGCCCTTCCTCCACTCGGCGGCGGTCCACTCCACAAGCATGTCGACGAGGGCGTGCACCGCGGCGGCCTCGCGCGCGATGCCTTCGTCGGACTGGACGTGGTTTTCCTGCACCACCGCGTCGGGGAAGCCGCCGATGGCGCGCAGCTCGTCGCGGAGCTGCGCCAGCGCGGTGCGCGTCTCGGTCGACGGGGTCCATGCCTTCGCCGCGCGCGGGTACTCGCGCTCGAAATCGAGGAGACGGTTGGCGGTGACGGCCAGGGCGTGCTCGAGATCGCGCTCGCGGTCCTGCGCGCTCGCCAGCGCCGCGATCAGCACCTCGACCGAATGCGTGAACCGCTCCGCGCCCTCCGACCGCGGCGCTTTCGCCACGCGCTTGGCCACGAACTCCTTCTTGAAGCGCGCCACCTGCGCGTCGCGCTGCGTGCGCAGCCGCACCGGCGTGCTGTCGGTGTCGAAGAGGCGCTCCAGAAACGCGCCGAGGTGGCGGCTGGCGTCGATGAGCAGCGCCGACTCCTCGGGCGTCGGGAGTCCGCCGTGCGCGATGGCGTTCTGCATCGCTGCGCGGTAGGCCTCGAATCGCGCGAAGAGCGCCGCGTCGTTGCGCTCCAGGAAATGGTCGAAGACTCCCGCCAGCTCCTCCAGCCGCGCGCAGTCATAGAGGTCACGATATTCGAACGGTTCGATTCCGAGTTTCACGCGTGCTCCAAACGGCGGGATCTCATTGATTCTTTCAGGCTACGATCATCGCATGCGAATCGCTGCGGTCCTTCTCCTGGCGGCTGCACCCGCCATCTTCGCCCCGGGCCTCATCTCCACCGGCGACGACGAGTCGCATCCCGCGTTCACGCCCGACGGCAAGACGCTCTACTTCATCAAGAACAGTCCCGACTTTTCGTACTGGACCATCTGCCTCTCGCGGCTGGTCGATGCGAAATGGACCACCCCCGAGGTCGCGCCGTTTTCCGGGCAGTACCGCGATGCCGATCCGTCCATCACCGCCGACGGCCGGCACCTGCTCTTCATCTCTGGCCGCCCGAATGGCGAGAAAAAGACCCGCGATCTCGACATCTGGATCATGGACCGCCAGCCGGACGGGGCGTGGAGCGAGCCGCGGCCAGCGGGCGGCGCTATGAATTCCGAGGCCAACGAGTGGTTCCCGACCATGACCAGCGACGGGACCATCTACTTCGGCTCGGAGCGGGAGGGTGGGCGGGGCGGGGTCGATATCTGGAGCGCGAAGCTCGTCGACGGCGGCTACCCGAAGGCCGAGAACCTCGGGCCGGCGATCAACAGCGAGGCGAACGAATACGAGCCGTACGTCACGCCCGATCAGTCGGCGATGGTGGTGGCGATCGAAGGCCGTCCCGACAGCCTCGGCGGGTTCGATCTCTACGTCAGCACGCGGACGGCGGAGGGCTGGTCGCCGCTGAAGAACCCAGGCGCGGCGATCAATTCGCCGTTCTGGGATTTCGCGCCGAAGCTCGCGCCGGACGGCAAGACGTTCTATTTCTCCTCGAACCGCCGCACGCAGCGCGGGCCGCGCACCAAACGGCTGTCGTACGGCGAGCTGCTGGAGCAGATCCGCGGCGCGGGCAACGGGCTGCGCGACATTTACGCGGTGGAGGCGGAGGCGCTGGGCTTTCGCGCCTCGTCACCCTGAGCGCAGCGAAGGGTCTCCGGATGCGCATCCTGAGACCCTTCGCCGTCTCCGCGGCTCAGGGTGACGGGCGGCGCCGGATGTAGATCACCTTCTCGATCTTCGCGTGCACTGTCCCCTCGGCGTCGACCAGCTCAACGTTGTAGATCCGATCGATCGGCTCGCCGCTTGCCGCGGCCGCGCGGACCGCATCGAGCTCCGCCTCGTCGATGGTGAACGTCGCGTGCAGCGTCGTCCGTCCCGGCTTGCGGAAGCGGATGGTGGCCGCCTTGTCCCACACCACGTAGCCGGGGCCGAGGAGACGGATGAGCATGATCATGTACATCGGATCGACCGCGGCGTACAGGCTGCCGCCGAAGATGGTGCCGACCAGGTTTCGCGTACGCCACGAAAGCGGGAGGCGGACGCGGACCTCGCGGAAGTCGTCGGCGATGTACGTCACGCGCGCGCCGGTGCCGCGGTAAGCGGGGAAGAAATTCAGTTTCCAGCGAAGCAGCCGAGTGCGCGCCGACTCAGGCATTCGTTACCCGCATCCAGGCCGGTCCGAGCTTCGCGATCTCCGCGACGATCGGGCACGACTCGTCGTGCGCGCCGG
Organism: Candidatus Gilichinskyi gelida; assembly: GCA_038040385.1. GTDB lineage: Bacteria > Acidobacteriota > Thermoanaerobaculia > Gp7-AA8 > Gp7-AA8 > Gilichinskyi > Gilichinskyi gelida. The sequence continues at coordinate 104,037 of JBBPII010000018.1, read as the reverse complement.
GGAGGTAGCCGGCGCTGATGAGGAACGAGCCGGTGATCTCGCCCCCGGTGAAGACGAACGTTTTGCGGAAGAGCTTCACCCACTCGGCGGCGGGGAGGGGATGGTGCGCGTCGAGCCAGGCGGAGAACGAGCCGTGCGACTGGCGCAGGGCGACGATGCGGCGCGCGTTCTCGATCGCCGCGTCGATCTTCAGCCGGTTGCGGATGATGCCGGCGTCGCCGAGGAGGCGCTCGCGCTGCCGGGACGTCATACGCGCTACGCGATCGATGTCGAACTCGTAATACGCCTTCCGGAACGCCTCGCGCTTCTTGAGGATGGTCAGCCACGAGAGTCCCGCCTGGTTGATCTCCAGCACCAGCCGCTCGAACAGGCGGTCGTCGTCGGCGATCGGGAAGCCGTACTCCCGATCGTGATACGGCCCGTGAAACGGATGCCCGCGCGCGAAGTCGCAGTAGCTCATGCCTCGGCCCTTTCCGACGGCGCGGCGATCCAGACCACCAGCGCAGCGATGACCGCGATCTCCGCCATGGCGTTGGCGAAGAGGTCGGGACGGTGACCCTGCAGCAGGATCGACACGCTCGACACCAGCGCCGCCAGGGCGATGGTCAGCGGATAGGCGAGCAGGTTGCGCTGCAGGAGGAATCGCGCCGCAGCCCAGGCGATGACGGCCAGCGACGCGGCGGAGGCGAGCATCAGCGGTGTCTCGGCCGGCGTCGCCGAGGCGTCGAGCCCCGCGAGGAACATCGCCGTGATGGCCACCGCTGTCGGCAGCCACGGCTTCCATCGCAGTCCGCGGAGGGCGACGATAAACAGCGCGACCGCGGCGCTTCCGAGGATGACGCGGATGATCGTCTCGCCGATCGCCAGCAGGGCGGGGAGCGGCTGCGCGACGCTCGACGGCACGTTGAGGCCATGCACCGCGGCGGCGGTGGGGAAGCGCACCGCGATCAGGTTCAGTGCCCCTTCGCGAAGGATGAGCAGGGCGATGGTGGCGAGCGCGCCGATGAGCGCCGCGCGGCCGAAGCGCGCGCGCGCGGCGCGACGCCGCAGCTCGAACGCGCCGGGGTACGCCGCCTCGATGCCGGCGATGGCCAGGAAAATGACCCCGAGCTGCAGGCCGACGTTGCGCGCGGCGGAGGTCCACTGGCCGGCGATGAACGTCTGCCAGCCGACCGAGGTGTTGTAGTCGAAGAGACTCATCTCCCATCCGGCCGCGGTCGACGCGATCGGAATGATCGCCAGCACGAGGGTCCAGCGCAACGCGCGCCGCCATGGGAAATGCCCGGCGCGCAGGGCGACCACAAAGCCGGCGATGATCAGCGCCAGGACGGTCAGCGCGCCGAGCAGGCGCGCCAGGGCGAAGACGATGTTCAAGAGCGTCGTCGGCTGGCGGTAGACGACGTCGGGGATCTTCACCGTGGTGGTGAATTGCGTCACCTCATCGCCGGCCACGCGCACGCTGACGCGGCGGTAGACGTCGGCGACGATCGGCTGCCGCTCCTGAAAATGAAACAGCCAGTCGCGCCGCGCCGGCTGCTGGAAGCTGAGCGCCTCCTTCAGCTCGAACGGCTTCAGGTCGACGCCATACCGCGGAAACGCCGCCTCGGCGATTGCCAGCGCGGGCGGCTGCTCCAGTCGCGGCCCGGCGCGTTTCTCATCCTGATACTTGTGGTAGCCGATGACGCGCGCGGCGCGCGGGTCGACCTCCACGAAGTACTCCTCTTTCTGCAGCGGCGTGTAGGCGCGGATCATCCAGGTGGCCGCTTCGATCTTCGTGCGCATGACGTCGAGCAGCGCGCGCATCGGCAGCCCCTTGTGCAACGCGTGGCCGGCGGCGATGGCGTCGAAACCGCCGGGCGCGCCGCCGTCCTCGCGCGGCGCCTCGCGCTCCCAGGAACGGAAGCCCTCGACGGGGGCGGCGAGGATGTGCTCACGGGGGTTGGCAATCGATGGCCCGGCCAGCTTCTTCGCCTCCGTCTTCGTCGTCCGGTAGTCGACGACGTCGTCGAGCGACGGGATGCGCATCGCCACCACACCGATGGCCACAACCACGGCGACGACGCACACCATCAACTTCGCGCGCGAGACGGGGACCGGCGGCGGCAGCTCTACCGGCGCCTCTTCGTGCGGTAGGCGCTCCGGCTCCGGCTTCGTCGGAATCGTGGCGTTGGTGAGGTCGTCGTCGGGGATGAAGCCCTTGTTGCGCACGTACAGCGCAATCGAAATGAGCATCGGCACGGCGAAGACGAGGCTGGAGAGCGCGCCGGAGACGACGTAGTACGTGTTGCCGGAACGCAGCAGAAGCAGCGCGGTGTAGAGGGCGTCGATGGTGTAGTGCCAGATCAGGAGCGGCAATAGTCCGAATCGTACTAATAGCCCTCCCATCAGCACGCCGGCCAGACCGACCTCCAGGCCGCGGATGTAGAACGGCTGATTGGGGTACGTGGCGTGCCCGAATCCCCAGATGAAACCGGCGATGACGATGGCCGCGACGCGGGAGCGCAGCACGCGCTCAAAGAAGGGGATGGAAAACGCGCGCGACAGGAACTCCTCCGACAGCGCCGGGAAGAAGCCGGCGAAGAGCACCACCACCCACGGCAGCGCGGAGTTCAGCAGATCGTCGTACGGCACCTCGGCCGGCGACCAGGCGCCAAACTTTTCCGCGATCAGGTAGAACGCCACCTGGTATCCGAGGAAGAAGGCGACGAGCGTGTATCCGAGGATGAAGGAGCGGAAGACGCGCTTCGACGCCAGCGCGCGCTTGGTCCAGAGGCGCGGCATAGCCAGATGCTGCGGGAAGCGCTGGCGATAGAGCACCTCGCCGCTGCCGACGATGACGATCAGCAGCATGGCGTAGCCGACGCCCTGCAGCAGGGCACCGGCGCTGAAGAGCGCGAGGAACGCGGGGAACGAGCTGGTGGTGTCGTAGTCGGCGAGCGCGCTGGGGTACGAGTTGATCGCCACACCGGTGACCAGCACGACCGCCGCCGCGCCGATGCCGAGGAGCATGCGCAGCGCGAGATCGCCGCGCAGCAGGCGGACGACGAAGATCACCACCGCGGCGATGGCGGTGATGATCATGAAGACCAGATCGATGTTGCCGGCGAGGAGGTTCTTCGACCGGAGCTCGCGGTATTCCCGTTGCCACTGGTCGGGCACATGCACCCGCTGCGAGTAGCTGCTGACGCGATCGCCGTCGACCGTGACGACGTAGCGGTACGGCGCGCCCGCCGGATGCACCGACTGCGAGTCGTAGGTGAAGATCCGCTGCATCCGGCGCGGCAGCCGCCGCTCGCTCTGCGCCACCGGCTGCAGGTCGGCGAGCTTCACGCCGACGCGGGTGAGGAACGTCTCGGCGATCGCCCGCGCCGCCGGGACTTCGGGCGAGGGAAGGGCGCGATCCTCCGGGATCTTGTCGCCGAAGCCGACGATCTCGCCGGTGGGGGCGACGTCGATGCGGTACTCCTCTTCCTGCAGCGGCTTGAACCAGCGGTGCGACCACCACCAGAGGCGTACGTCGCGCCGCATGATCGCGCTCGCCTTGGCGAGGCCGAGGCTGCGCTCCAGGAAGATGCGGGCGTTGTTGTCGCCGGAGAAGGTGGCGGTGTGCTTCATCCCCCGCACGTCGAGGCGCTGCGCGGCGATCAGCGGCTCCGCGACCCGCAGCGACGCTTTCCGGTCGTAGCGGAAGTCGATCGACGCCTCGGGGAACGCCTCCGCGAACCAGTGGATGGCCACGAAGAGAGAGACGGCGACCACGACGGCACAGACGGCGAGGAAGAGCCAATCGGCGCGGTTCAGTCGCTCGTTCATTGTTTTTGTCGGAGCGCCGGCGTCCTCGCCGGCTGGCCCGGGAGCGTCTCGCTCCCGGCGGCGAGACGCCGCCGTGCCAGCCGCCGGGGACGGCGGCGTTCCGTTCCGCTCATCACGCTAACTGCTCGAGCGCCTTCTCCATCCGGCGGATCCCCTCGGCCGCCTCTTCGACGGAGAGGTTCAGCGCCGGACGGAAGCGCGCCGACCGTGTCCCCGAGGCGAGCACCATCACGTCGTTGGCCATGAATGCCTTGAGCGCCGCGTCGCGCACCTCGCCGCTCGGCAGGTCGAACGCCGCCATCAGCCCCCGGCCGCGGACGTTGGAGACGAGACGCGGGAACTCCTGCGCGAAGCGCTGCAGCTCACCGACGAAGTACGCGCCGACGTGCGCGGCGTTGTCGACCAGGCGCTCTTCGTCGATCACATCGAAGAAGCGCTGCGAGCGGACCATGTCGGTCAGATTGCCGCCCCACGTCGAGTTGATGCGCGACGGGACGACGAAGACGTTGTCGTCGATGTCGAAGATCCGGTCGTTCGAGGCGAAGCCGCACACCTGCGTCTTCTTGCCGAAGCAGAAGAGATCGGGCTCCACGCCGTAGTGCTGGAACGACCACATCTTGCCGGTGATGCCGACGCCCGACTGTACTTCGTCGAAGATCAGCAGCATCTCGTTTTCGTTGCAGAGCTGGCGGATGGCGCGGAAGAACTCCGGGCGGAAGTGGTTGTCGCCTCCCTCGCCCTGGATGGGCTCCATGATGAACGCGGCGATGTCGTCCTTCCGCTCGGCGAGGAACTGCTTGGCCTGATCGAGCGCCGCCTTCTCCCGTTGTTCGACGTCGTCGTCGACCGGGAAGCGGAGCTTCGGATTGTCGATGCGCGGCCAGTCGAATTTCGGGAAGTACTGCGTCTTCCGCGGGTCCGCGGTGTTGGTCAGCGACAAGGTGTAGCCGGTGCGGCCGTGGAACGCCTCGCGCAGGTGCATGATCTGGGTGCCGCGCTCGGACCGGAGACCGGCGCGGAAGTTCTTGCGGATCTTCCAGTCGAAGGCGGTCTTGAGGGCGTTCTCGATGCCGAGGGCGCCGCCCTCGATGAAGAAGAGGTGCTTGTTGTGCGAGGGGGGGATGGCGACGCGGGAGAAGGTCTCCACGAACTCCGCCATGTAAGTGGTGTAGATGTCGGAGTTAGCCGGCTTGTTGATGGCGACATTGGCGATGCGGTCGCGGAACTCGAGGTTGTCGAGCCGCGGATGGTTGTAGCCGATGGGGCAGGAGGCGAAGTTGGTGAAAAAATCGAGCACCGCGCGGCCGCGCTTGGCGTCGAAGACCCACGAGCCCTTGGACTTGGAGAGATCCATGACGATGTCGTAGCCGTCGGCGAGCATGTGCCGGCCGAGGACGGCGTGGACATCCGCCGGCTGAACGTGAAGCCGGCGATCGATGATGGGGGTGACGGACATTCGGTGACTCCTTGGCGCGCCGGATGATATCAATACGGTTCGTTTGTTCATTTCTTGCACCAGGAGCAATCCATGAAAGAAATTGTGATTCTTGGCGGCGCGCGCACGCCGATCGGCTCGTTTCTCGGCACTCTGTCGTCGCTTTCCGCGCCGAAGCTCGGATCGATCGCCATCAAGTGCGCGCTGGAGACGTCGCGCGTCTCTCCCGGACAGATCGAGCAGGTCATCATGGGCAACGTCCTGCAAGCGGCGGTCGGCCAGGCGCCGGCGCGGCAGGCGGGCATCGGCGCGGGGATCCCGGTCGGCGCCGGCGCGGTCACCGTCAACAAGGTCTGCGGGTCGGGTCTGAAGGCCGTGATGTATGCAGCGAACGACATCCGCTGCGGCGAGTACGACCTCGCCGTCGCCGGCGGCATGGAGTCGATGTCCAACGCGCCGTACGCGCTGACGCAGGCGCGCACCGGCTATCGCATGGGCCCCGGCAAAATGATCGACGTGATGATCCACGACGGCCTGTGGGATCCCTACGGCGACAAGCACATGGGGATGTGCGCCGAGGCGTGCGTGTCCAAGTACAACTTCTCGCGGGAGGAGCAGGACGCGTACTCGAAGGAGTCGTACATCCGCGCGCAGGACGCCACACGCGATGGGAAGTTCAAGAACGAGATCGCCGTGGTGGAGATCGAGGGGAGGAAGGGGAAGTCGGTGGTCGTCGACGACGAGGAGCCCTTCAACGCCCCGCTGGAGAAGATGGGCACGCTCAAGCCGGCGTTCGTGAAGGAAGGGTCGGTCACCGCCGCGAACTCGTCGAAAATCAACGACGGCGCCGCCGCGCTGGTTGTCACCTCCGCCGAATACGCCGAAAAGAACAATCTGACGCCGATGGCCCGGATCGTGGCCCAGGCCACCGCGGCGCACGAGCCGGAGTGGTTCACCACCGCGCCGGCGAAGGCCATCGCCATCGCCCTGCGCCGCGCCGGCCTGTCCGTCGACGACATCGATCTCTTTGAAATCAACGAGGCCTTTGCCGCGGTGGCCCTTGTAGCGATGAAAGACGCCGCCATCCCGCACCAGAAGATGAATGTCCACGGCGGCGCGGTGGCCCTCGGGCACCCCATCGGCGCCAGCGGCGCGCGCATCCTGGTGACGTTGTTGCACGCGCTTGCGGACCGGAACCTCAAGCGCGGCTTGGCGGCCATCTGCATCGGGGGCGGCGAGGCGGCCGCGATGATCATCGAGCGGTTGTAACCGAACCTCCTCGCGCGCCCGGCTGTTGCAGAAGTGCAAGGAGAACGGTCATGCGCAAACTCGCCATCGATCAGGAAGCAATTGGGACGCGGAGTTCGGCGTCGCGCTGCAGCGGATGTTCACGCCGCATCTGTCGGGCGAGTTGACCGTCTCGCGCGCCCGCCACGTCAGCGGGACCACGGTGCTGGGCCCGAACGGCAACATCATCGAGAGTCGCACCGCCACCAGCTACTCCACGCCCGTCGATCTGACGGCGCGCTATCACTTCCTCAACGACAGCGCATGGAAGCCCTACGCCGGGGCCGGCGCACGGTGGGCCGACAGCCGGGCGTTCCTCGACCTGACCGGCGGCGTGGTTTGGCAGTTCCGGCCTTCACTCGGACTCCGCTTCGACGCCAAGGGGCTCCTCGGCAACGAGTCGAGATTCGACAGCACGTTCAACTCGTCGGTCGGTCTGGCCTGGCGCTTCTGATGAATTGAGCGAGCTCCGCGACGTCGCGGAGCTCGTGCTCCGGTGTCCCGCCCGGGAGGGCCTTCTCGTTCTTCCGGTTGATCCACGCCGTGGGGATGCCGAGAGCGTTGCAGGGGACGATGTCGTGAACGTTGCTCTGCGCGGCGTGCAGCCACCGCGCGTTTCCGATCCGCTCGCGCGCAATGGTGAAATGCGCAGGCGCCGGCTTGTATGAGCGCACCTGCTGCGCGGTGATCACCAGATCGAACGGGACGGTGAAGTGCTTGCACGTCGCGGCGATCAGCTCGTCGTCGACGTTGGACAGGATGCCGAGGCGGCAACCGGCGGCGGCGAGCGTTTCCAGCGCGCGATTCGTATCGGGGAACGGCGTCCAGCGCGGCAGGCTGAGAGGAAGGAAGCTGCACCGCTCGTACGAGATCCGCCACCCGAGCATCTGCGCCACGCGCGCCGCCGTCTCCTGCAGCACCTCGCGATAGGGGCGATACCGCTCGCGCTCAACCTGCGGCTCGACGTCGGCGTACGCGCGCAGCACCGCATCGCGGTCGAGGGTCACGCCGTCTTCCGCCGCCGCATCGGCGAACGCGCCGGCGATGCCGCTCTCCCAGTCGATGAGCGTTCCGTAGCAGTCGAAGGTGATGACATCGTAGTCGCCGCGGGTGACTGGAATCACATCGAAACCCCTCCTCGTGCTATACCTTACGGCGTCCCGAATCGTCCAGTCATGTACGAAGCCGCTGCACGGAGTCTCCGCACCGCCGAACGCTTCCTTCTGGAGCCGCCGATTTCGGCACAATTCGCGTCGTCGGCCGTGGCGGTATGCGACATTTCGGCGAGGGGGGCGCGCTTCCGGCACGGGCAGCCGCTGGAGATGGGGCAGAAGTCGGTGCTCCGCCTGACCATCGAAGGGCGTCCGATGCCGCTGTCGCTCGAGGCGGTGGTGGTCTGGACGCAGCATGATGCCTCGCTCAAAGGGAAGTTCGTCTCCGGCGTGCGCACCTACGGCGAGGCGGAGCTGGTCAACGGCATGCTCGGACACCTGCGCCAGACGCATCGCGCCAATCGCATCGAGGACCTCCGCTCCAGCGACCGCTTCGACATCTCGCCGATGCTCGACGGTGAGTGGAACGGCTTTGCGGTGCGCATCGAGAATCTCTCCGCGCGCGGCGGGCGCATCGAGACGCCGAACGCCCTCTCCGCCGGCACCGGCACGCTGCGTTTCATGAACCTGGAAGTGGCGGCGAAAGTCGCGTGGTCGGCGGTCAAGGGAGTCGAACCGTCGCGCTACCGCAACGGGCTGGCCATCGCCGAGAAATCGGAGCTGTTGCGCCTGGCCATCGCCCAGCTCTGCGAAAACGGCCGCGCGTCGCTCGACACCCACTCCCTCGGCCTGAAGCTGAAGATCCTCCGCGCCCGCGCGCGCCAGCTCGCGCCGTCCTACCGCAACGTCGAGGCGGCCGGCATCCCCGTCGAGCAATACCTCCTGGTGCAAGGCGTCCGCGAAGAGCTCCGCCTCAATCCCGACGAAGCCATGCACTGGTACCGCCGCGCCCGCATCACCATCGCCGACCCCACCACCCGCACCACCGCCCCCGCCATCGCCGACCATCCCGACGCGCTGGCGGTGTGGGAGTACCTCGACCGCTCGATCGACGCGTCGATCATCGGGCGGACGTTCGAGTTGTAGGTTACCCGCGGCTGCCGAGCAGTTCGACGTGTGCGGCTCGAGCACCTGCCGCGAGACTTCGATCGTGAGTAGCCATGACGATGGGCCGTTCGTCCGTGTCCTGCCGCTCGCGATACGTCATCGCGCTGACCAAGTGAATTGCGTCGAGGGTTCCGATGGGTGTCGGGAGAGACTGAGAGGCGCGGCGAAGAATTTCTTTAGTGAGCGGCACAACATCGATTCGACTGAGCAGGTCTTCGGCTTCGACGCACTTTGCAGCGTAGTCGTCGTCGTCGAGAACATCGGTCGACCAAAGCCGGTCGATCGTTCTGTAGCACTCGACGCGAGTGATCTCGCTTGTCACACCTAGATCGATCTCGTTCCATTCAGCCAGAGCAGTCTTCTCTCGGAGAAGTACCCGGATCAGAACGGACGTGTCGAGGTATGCGGTCGCAATCACTCAGTAACGTCTGTCCTCTCTGTCGTGAATAAGCCACTGCACCGCATCGAAGTCGAGGCGCGGAGGTCGCGGTCCCGGGACGAAGTCGGACAAACGCTTTGCAGGATCGTGACGGATGACGACAGGCTCCTGTGCGGCGGACGTGATCTCTGCGATCGCAGCGCCGGCATCGTTGACCAACGTCAATGGCTCGCCGGCTTCAACGGCGGCGATGCGGTCATCGAAGTTCGTCTTCAGATCTTCGGCCGTGATTCTCACCCCTTCAGCATCCCTCGGCCCTCCTTCTCTGTCAACGCCGCGGCGTTCCTCCTCATCCCCTCCAACTTCGCCCGTTTGATGGCGCTCCTGCGAAACAGCTCGGAGAAGTCCGATTGCGCGAAGCGCAGCAGGTCGGAGACGGGGGTGGCGCGGTACTCGTCGCGGGGGGCGAAGGCCGGGTGGGCGGGGGCGGGGTCGCTGTTCCAGGGACAGACTTCCTGGCAGATGTCGCAGCCGAAGGCGTAGCCGGCGAGGGTGGGGAGGGTGGGGGGGAGGGGGCCGCGATGCTCGATGGTCGCGTAGCTGATGCAGTGCTCGGAGGCGACGGTGCGGTTGGAGAGGATGGCGTGGGTGGGGCAGGCGTCGATGCAGCGGGTGCAGGTGCCGCAGCGGTCGGCGACGGCGGCGGGGGCGATGTCGTTCTCCAGCGACGTGAGCAAGGTGCCAATGAACGTGTACGAGCCGATCTGCTCGTTGAGGAGCATGGCGTTCTTGGCGATCCAGCCGAGGCCGGCCTGCGCGGCGAGGGCGCGGTCGGAGAGGGGGCCGGTGTCGACGTAGCGCCAGGTGCGCGCGTGCGGCGCGAGCGCCTCCTCGAATCTGCGGAGAATGCGATCGAGGACCTCGTGGTAGTCGTCGCCGAACGCGTAGCGCGCGATGTGGTTCGTCAGCGCCTCGGGCGGCGCGTCGGGACGCGCGGACTCGTACGGCACCAGGATGACCACGGCGGACTTGGCCCACGGAAAGCGCGCGGCCGCGTCGGCGCGGATCTCGCGGTTCTTGGCCAGATAGCGCATCGTGCCGTGGTGGCCGGCGTCGAGCCATTCGCCGAACAGCGCGGCGTGGGCGTCGGCGAGATCGCTCACGCCGAGGCGGGCGACGCCTTCCTCGCGGGCGACGCGCTCCAATGAGGGCCAGAAATTCGAGAGCTTCATGACAATGTTCGGCGGCCGCGCCGGAGGACGAACGTGGCGACTTCAGGGCGGCAGAGAATGCGCAGCGGAGGAATCGCTCCGATGCCGCGGCTGACATACATCAACGTCGGCCCCACGCGGTGAAATCCGGCCGCGTACGTCGCCTCGTGTTTCGACGGCACCACCACCGCGCCGAAGAAGGGGAAGCGGATCTGCCCGCCGTGCGTGTGCCCGCATAGCAGCAGGTCGATGCGGCGACGCGGCAGGACGTCGATGATGTCGGGATGGTGGCTGATCGCCAGGCAGGGCTGATCGATGCCGATGCCGGCGAACGCCGCGTCGGGATCGGGAGTGCCGCGATACACCTCGTCGATGCCGGCCAGCGGCAATCGCGCGCCGCCGCGCGCCAGCATCACGTGCGCATTGGTGAGGAAGCGGACGCCGATGCTCCCGAGCGTTTCGACGATCTGCGGCGCGTCGCTCCAGTAGTCGTGATTGCCGAGGATGGCGAACATGCCGTCCTTCGCCGAGAGGCCGGCGAAGCGATCGGCGAGGAGCGGAATGTGGCGGCCGAAGGTGACGAAGTCGCCGCCGAACAGGAGGAGATCGGGCTCGAATCGCTGCACCTGCGCCACGATCTCCTCGTAGAACGCGCGGCGGACGAAGGAGACGACGTGCGTGTCGGTGAGGAAGGCGATGCGATATCCGTCGAATGCGGCGGGGAGGTCGTCGATGAAGACCTCGTGCCGCGTGATTTCGAGATCGTAGACGTCGTTGATGGACGGGAGTCGCACGCGCCTGCGGCGGTGGCGAATCACCTCGGACTCCAGCTCGCGCACGCCTTCCAGCGGCGGCTCGCCGAAGTAGTTGACCCGGATGCGGTCGAGGATCCAGTAGCTGCCTACGCCCGCGGCGATGATTAGCCACGCCGCCCCCGCCTTCGCCAGGACGAGGCTCCAGGTGATGGCCTCCAGGCGCTCCGGCGTGATGCGCTCGATCGCCGGCGTCTCCAGCAGCCGCTCGATCCACTCATTGAGCGGCCAGAAGAGCGCGGTCAGCGCGAGCATCAGCGGCGGCGCGGCGTACAGCAGCCAGCGCCACGGGCTCTTCTCCCGGCGATGGCTTCCAAACACCAGGTGATTGATGACGAAGAGAAAAATACGCGCGTCGCCGAGGAGGGCGAGGAGGAGGAAGGCGGCGAAGATGGTGCGAATCATCCGGGCATGCAGCTCGCGGCTGGCAGCTAGCAGGGAAGTGGCTGCAAGCTGCTAGCTGCAAGCTGCTGGCTCATAGCCGATCGAGGATCGGTTGTATCAACTCCTCCGGCACCTTGATCGTGCCCAAGGTCTCGCTCGTCTTCACCGTCCCGTGATCGTCGGAGCCGCCGGTGAGCATCTTGCCGCGGAAGCGCGCGACGTTCGAGTACGCCTCCCGCGCCGCCTCGTCGACTTCGGGGTGAAAGACTTCCACGCCGTCGATGCCGGCGTCGAGGAGCAGCGGGACGATGCGCTCGCCGTCGGGGTAGAGCGTCGGATGGGCGATGGAGGTGACGCCGCCGGCGGCGCGGATCAGCGCCACCGCGTCGTCGATGCGGAAGCGCTCCTTCTCCACGTAACCCGGCTTGCCGGTGCCGAGCAGCTTGTTGAATGCCTCGTCCACCGAAGCGACGAAGCCCGCCTCCACCAGCGCGCGCGCCACGTGCGGACGTCCCATGGCGCCGCCGGCGGCGAGGTCGTCGACGCGCTTGGCGCTGATCTCGTAGCCGAGCGCGCGGAGGCGATCGACCATCAGATAGCCGCGGCGGTGACGCGTCTCGCGGAACCGCTGCAGTCGCTCGGCCACCCGCTCGTCGAGCGCGTCGAAGGCGTAGGCGAGGACGTGGACGTCAACGCCCTCGTACGCGCACGACAGCTCGACGCCTGGGACGAGCGTGACGCCCTGCGCATCGGCGTAGGGCTTGATCTCGAAGTACGCGGCGAGGTTGTCGTGGTCGCTGATGCAGACGATCTCGATGCCGTGCGCGCGGGCGACGTCGATCACCTCGCGCGGCGAGCGCGTGCCGTCCGAGTGGTAGGTGTGGGTGTGAAGGTCGGCGTAGCGCACGCCGGCGTCACATCTTGTTCGCGGCTTTTTTCAGCCCTTTCGCGGACGCGCGGAGGCCCTTCTTCACCGCGGCGCGCCCCTTCTTCACTGCGGCCTCGATCTGCTCCTCGGCGGCTTTGCGGGCTTTCTTGATCTGCGGCTCAGCGGCCTCGGCGATGGCTTTCGCCGCTTTGGAAGCCAGCTTCTTGCCTTCTTTCACCGCGGTTTTGGCGAGCTTCGCGCCTTCGGTCTGCGCCTTTTTGCCGAGCTTTCCCGCCTTTTTCTTCAAATTCACTTTCATCCTCCTAACAACAATGACCGAACTCTAGCACGCAGCGTACCGGCTCACGCCGTGGGCGCTTCAGGGACGGCGAGGCCGGCGACGACGTCCTCGCAGCGCTTGCAAAGTCCGCCATCCTCGACCACTTCTTCGCGGTACTGCCAGCAGCGGCCGCACTTCTTTCCGCGGGCCGGCGACATGGTGATGCCGACGCGCCCGAAGCCGTCGATCTCGATGTGGGACGGGTTCTCTAACCCGTCCGGACGGACTGGAGAGTCCGTCCCACATTCGACGTGCGACACGATGAACAGCTTCGCCAGATCGACATTCAGCCCGCCGGTGAGCGCCTCGCGCGTGAATTCGCCCTGAAGCTGGATGTCCGCCTCGAGGAACGCGCCGATCTGCTTCGCATTGCGCGCGCGCTCGAGGACCGCGTTCACCGCGTCGCGCACGCGCACCAGCCGCTCCCACGCCACCATGTCCGTCCCCGGCGCGGGGATGCTCGGGAAGTCGGTCAGATGCACCGACGCCTCCTTCGTTCCCGGCATCGCCTCGTAGATCTCCTCGGCGGTGAACGAGAGGATCGGCGCGAGGAACCCGACCAGCCCGCGCAGGATGTGGAACATCGCGGTCTGCGCCGACCGCCGCGCGCGCGAGTCGGGCGCTTCGCAATACAGGGTGTCCTTCGAGACGTCGAGGTACAGCGCCGACAGGTCGGTCGCGCAGAGCTCGAGCACGCTGCGGAAGACCACGTGGAATTCGTACCCGTCGTACGCGCGGCGGCAGCGGTCGAAGGCCTCGGCGGCGCGGGCCAGCACGAACTTGTCGACGTCGAGCAGCTCCTCGGGCGGCAGCGCGTGGCGCTCGGGATCGAAGTCGCCGAGGTTGCCGAGGAGATAGCGCGCCGTGTTGCGGATCTTGCGGTAGGACTCCACCGTGCGGCCGACGATCTGCGGCCCCCACGTCATGTCCTGCTGGTAGTCGATCATCGCCACCCAGAGGCGGATGATGTCCGCGCCGTTCTGACGGATGACGTCCTGCGGCGAGAGCGCGTTGCCGCGCGACTTCGACATCTTGTCGCCCGCCTCGTTGATGAGGAAGCCGCAAGTGATGACTTCGCGGTACGGCGCGCCGCCTTCGATGCCGGTGCCGACCAGCAGCGACGACTGGAACCAGCCGCGATGCTGGTCGTGGCCTTCGAGGTAGACGTCGCACGGCCAGGTCAGTTCGGGGCGCGTTTTCAGCACGGCGATGTGCGAGCAGCCGGAGTCGAACCAGACATCGAGGATGTCGAGCTCTTTGCGGAACGCCGCGCAGCCGCAAGCGCACACCCGTCCCGGCTCGAGAAAGTCCTCGGCAGGATGTTCGTACCACGCGTCGGCGCCTTCGGCGCGGAAGACGTCGGCGACCCGCTTGAAGAGCTCCGGCGAGGTGATCGGCTCGCCGCAGTTCTCGCAATAGAGAACGGTGATCGGCACGCCCCAGAGGCGTTGGCGCGAGATGCACCAGTCGGGGCGGTTCTCGACCATGCCGCCCATGCGGTCCTCGCCCCACGCGGGATACCACTTCACTTTGTGGATTTCGTCGAGGGCGCGTTGGCGGAGCGTTCCGTCATCCTGAGCGGAGCGAAGGATCTCAGTCTGCGTGGATCGAGATCCTTCGCCGTCTGCGCGGCTCAGGATGACGGGGGTGTCCATGGAGACGAACCACTGCTCGGTGGCGCGGAAGATCACCGGGTTCTTGCAGCGCCAGCAGTGCGGATATGAATGCGTGATCGTCTCGCTGGCCACCAGGACGCCGCGGTCGCGCATCAACTGCACGATCTTCGGATTGGCCTTGAACACGTTCATGCCGGCGAAGTGCTCGACCTCCGGCGTGAACTCGCCGCGATGGTTGACCGGCGTGTAGACCTCGAGGCCATAGCGCTGGCCGGTATAGAAGTCGTCGGCGCCGTGGCCGGGCGCGGTGTGCACCAAGCCTGTGCCGGCGTCGAGGGTGACATAGTCGCCGACCACGAAGAGTCCTTCGCGCTCGATGAAGGCGTGGCGGTACTTCAAGTGCTCGAATGCGGAGCCTTTGAAGACTTTGCGGACGTGGTAGTCGCGCCAGCCCGCCTTGTCGGCGACGGTTTTCAACAGATCGGTGGCGACGATGTAGTGCGCGCCGTCCCACTCGGCGACGCTGTATTCGAACTCCGGATGCGCCGCGATGGCCATGTTGGCCGGCAGCGTCCACGGCGTCGTGGTCCAAATGATGGCGTAGAGCGGCTTCTCGATCGGGAGGTCGAGCTGCTGCACCGATTCGTCGGTGAGGCGGAAGCGCACGTACACCGACGGCGAGGTGTGCTCGGCGTACTCCACCTCGGCCTCGGCCAGCGCGCTCTGGTCGACGATGCACCAGTGCACCGGCTTGAGACCCTTGTAGACCATGCCTGTCTGCATGAAGCGGCCGAGGGCGTCGGCGATGTCGGCCTCGTAGTCGAAGGCCATCGTCATGTACGGATTGAACCAGTCGCCGAGGACGCCGAGGCGGATGAAGTCTTTGCGCTGGATGTCGACGTAGCGCGCGGCGAACGCGCGGCAGGCGCGGCGGAAGTCGGCCGCGGACATCTCCTTCTTCTTGTCCTTCAGCTCCTTTTCGATGGCGCTCTCGATCGGCAGACCGTGGCAGTCCCATCCCGGCACATACGGCGAGTCGTAGCCGAGCATGGTCCTGGACTTGACGACGAGGTCCTTGAGGATCTTGTTGAGCGCGTGGCCCATGTGGATGTCGCCGTTGGCGTACGGCGGGCCGTCGTGCAGGACGAACTTCGGGCGGCCGGCGGACTTCTCGCGGATGCGCTGATAGAGGTCGATCTCGCGCCAGGCGTCGAGGCGTTTCGGCTCGTTCTGCGGCAGGTTCGCCTTCATGGCGAAGGTGGTCTGCGGCAGATTGAGGGTCTTCTTGTAGTCGGAGGTCTCAGCCATGATTGGCGGGCGAAACTAACACGCTACGCCAGCTTCGCCAACTCCCCATCGAGGTGCGCGAGCGCGGCGCGGAGCTGCGCGCGGCGAGGCTCGCTGGTGGCGGCGTCGAGCTCGGTGGCGATGCGCCGGCGCGACATCTCCAGCGCGTCCACCTTCTTGTCCCGCTCCATCTGCTCCGCGCTCTTTCGCGGCTTCTTGCGCTGCTCGGCAGCGGCCTCGGCGTCCTGCCACTGCTCCTGGACTGATTTGCTTTCGAATCCGCGGGCCATGGGTGCTCCTCAACTGACAACTACCTCACCACCGCCTCCCACAATTTCGCGCCGCGCTCGAGGATTGCCGGAAGGTCGTCGGCGACGAAGAACCGTTCGCGCACCAGCGCGAGCGCGGCGTCGGTGAAGCGGCCGAAGTACTCGTCGCGCGTGCGGTAGCGGGCGAGCACTTCGTCCTTCGGCCACGCAATGAACGAGCCCACGAAGCTGGCGCGGTACTCCGAGAAGCCGGTGCCCGGCTCGCGCAGGTTCCAGCCGGTGTACGTGGCGACGGGGACCTGCAGCTCGGGGATGCGGACGCCGGCCAGCTCGTTGCCGTCGGGGCCGGCCTGCGGGACAAGATTGGTGTACGTGCCGTGGACGGGCGGCGGCTCGATGCCGAGATCGATCTTGTAGACGTTGTACGCGAAGCGCGGCGCTACCGATTTCGGTAGCGACGCTACCGGTACCAGCGTGCCGTCCGCGATCTTCGGCAGGCGGCTGGGCGGTGGCGCGACGCCGTTGCGCGTCCAGGCATCGAGCGCGGCGGCGAAGCCGTGGCGCAGATGGACGATGTTGTTCGGGTTGACCGGCAGTTGCGCGGCGGCGTCGCGGGCGGGCGGGAAGGGGCCGGCGACGTGTCCCAGCCCCGCCACCAGGTACGCGCGCACCTCGGCCGGCGGATCGACGTCGCGCGCGCCATTGGGAGTGGTGTGGATCAGCGACGCGCCGCGCGACCAGTACTCGTACGCGGTGTTGACGTAGAAGATCTTCGGCACGACGTCCTCGGCGCGGGCGCGCTCCAGAAGGCCGTCGTCGGTGAACGGCGGGATGTCGACGGGATACATCGCGGGGACGAGTGGCTGCGCGTCGCGCGACGGCTGCGCGAAGCGGTGATTGAAGTTGCCGCGCCCGGCGCCCGCGACGTAGATCAGCAGCGCGTCGTACGCCTTGCGCCCCGCCTCGTCGGCATTGAAGCCCTGCCACACGAGGTGGCGCAGGAAGCGCCCGGTCTGGGAGATGCCCATGGCGTACGCGAGCTTGACCGGCGCGACGGCCGCCGGATCGTTCTTGCAGTACGAGGCGAAGTCGCGCACCGCGGCGAGGCCGGCGCCGACGATGACCGGATCAGCCGCGGTGTAGATGACTTCGTAGATCCGGCCCGGAACGAAGCCGTCGTCGAAGTGCACCGTGCGGTCGTCGGTGAAGCGCCACTTGCGCGGGGAGATCGTCCGCCGCGGTGCCGCCGGCGCGTCGCGCTCCGTGAGGACGGCGTCTTTCGCATCGGCCACCGCGTAGCCTGTGCCGCCGATGTTGCCTTGAATGATGTGCGCGACGGAATGGTCGAACGTCTTCGCGCTGACGATGAAGTCGCTGCGCACGCGGCCGCGGATGCCCTTCGCCACCGGCGTGTCGAGCCGCAGCAGCCTCGAATCGGCGCGGACATCGAACTGCCACCCGACCTCGGCGAGGGTGAAGCCCTGCCGCAGATACCACTCGTCGGGATTGGTGTCGCGGATGAAGAAGCGCCCGCCGCGGTTCGGGACGTTGACGAACAGCACGCCGTTGCCGCCGTTCTTGGGGCGGACGATATCGACGTCGCCGGTGAACTCGACTGCCTGCGTGAGATCGACGATGGCCGCGTTGTGCGGATTCTTCGGATCGAGCGAGTAGGTTACGCGGCCCTGGATGCGTTCGTACGCGCCGTTCCAGTAGTCGGCGCGGGATGTGACTTCGACGCGGACAACGCGTGCGGCCGCGGTGCCGGCGATGACGAACAGGAGAATGGTTGCGAGGTTTCGCGGTTTCGCGGTTGCGCAGCGCGAAACGCCTTGCGACACATCACCGCGCGACCCCGAAACCTCGCAACCTCGCAACCTCATTCACATACCGCCGGCAGCGACCGCGCGCGGCGCTGTCACCCGCAGGCGCTCGCCGGGGCGAAGCTTGTGCTGCTTTGGCAGGTCATTGAGATCGCGCAACTCCGCCACCGACAGGTGGTGGCGCTTGGCGACGGAGAAGAGCGTGTCGCCCTTGCGCACCGCGTAGTAGATCTCGCTCTGCGCGAGGAGCGCGCCGAGCTCGCGGGCGCGGACGGGAAGATAGATCGTGGCGCCGGGACGGATTCGGCCGTTCATGGCAGTGATGGTATCGACGTCGGTGCCGATGGCCCGGGCGATGCGCTTGATCGTGTCGCTGGGTCGCAGCGTGTACGAGCAGACGGCGATGCTCGCGTCGTCGTTGCGCAGCGTGGTCGCCCGCGCGGCGAGCGTCTCCGCCGCCGTCGGCGGGACGCGCAGCGCCCACTTCCCCGGCGGCGCGACGGCGCGCCGAAGCGCGGGATTCAGCTCGCGCAGCGTCGCCTCGTCCACGCCGGCGACGTCGGCAACGTAGCGCAGCGAGACCGGCCCTTCGACTTCAATGTGGGACGGGTTCTCCAACCCGTCCGCCTCACCCAGCTCGAATCCGTACGACGCCGGGTCGCTGGCGATCATCAGCGTGGCGAAAAACGTCGGCACGTAGCCGCGCGTTTCCTTCGGCACCGCCGCCGCTTCCAGCAGTTCCCAGAACGTCGTCGCCCCCTGGGCGTCGAGCGCGCGGCGGACCCGGTTCGGGCCCGCGTTGTACGCGGCCAGCGCCAACGGCCAGTCGTCGAATTGGCGATGGAGGTCTTTCAGATACTTCGCCGCCGCGCGCGTGGAGCGCTCAGGGTCGGCGCGCTCGTCGACCCACCAGTCGACGCGCAGCCCGTACTCGCGCGCCGTCTCCGACATGAACTGCCAGATGCCGTGCGCGCCGGCGCGCGAGGTGAGCGTCGGCAGATACGCGCTCTCGATCACCGGCAGATACGCCAGCCCGCGCGGCAGCTTCTCGGCGTCGAGCGCCTTGTCGATGAGCGGCTTGTACTTCGCCGAGCGGATGAGCGATTCCTGGATGCTCGGGCGCATCTCCCTGGTGAAGAGGCTCAGCGCCCCGCGGACGGTGCGGTGATCGGGGATGGGCATCGACGCCGCGGCCTCCACGTCCACGTTCGGCGCGTTCACCGGCGTCGTCTCGTGGGCCACGATCTTGGCGTACGCGTCTTCGAGGGCGATGCGGAGGTCCGAGGAGTGCTGAGTGACGTTAGGAGTTGGTTTCGGTGGGGGTGCCGTCGTCGCACATGCGGCGGCGCAGATGGCGAGCAGCAAGAGAACGCTTCGCGTCTTCATCGTTGCAACCCTCCCCTCCACGCCGCTTCAGATTTCGAATTTGAGGTTCACCGAAAGGGTCTGGACTTCCGAGGCGTCGCCCAGCTCGACTGTCTGCTCCTGTGACTGAAGGACGCCGTCCGCGTTCTGAAAGGATACCGCAACGTGGACGCTGGTCGCCTTCGGGAGCACGCCGGGAGCCACCGGCAGGGTGATCGACTTCTGCATGTCGCGCTTGCGGGGGTGCAGCAGCGCGTCGAGCGGCGACACTTCCTTCTTCACCGGTTTCGGCGTCGACTGCGTCGCCTTTTTTCGCAGCGACTCCAGCTCCGCCATGATGTCGACCGAAGAGCGGACCTTGACGTGCTTGACCTGCGCCTTCTTCGCCGGCTTCGCCGACTGGGTGAAATCGATCTCCGGCTCCGGTTCGGCGGCGGGTGCGACGGCCTCTTGGGCCGGGGCGGGAAGCGGGGGCGGTTCGGCGACCGGAGCCTCGCTGATGATGTGCGCGTCGACGTCCGCGGAGCTCGCCAGCGCCGACTCGCCGAAGATCTCCTCGCTCGCCACCAGCTCGTCGATCTCCTCGGCCACGTTGATTGGCTCCGGCGCGGCGAGCGCAGTCGCTCCGGCAACCGCCGTTCCCAGCGCCGGCGTCGGAGTTCCACCGGCGACCGTGCCGCGCACGTCCTCCCTCACCCGGAACGCCGCCACTTCTCCCGGGCCGCGCCGCGGCGTCGCCTTGAGTGGCTCCTCGCCGGTCATGCGACGGCGCAGCGTGCGCAGCGTCTGCTTGGAGATCATTTTCAGCGTCTCGAAGACGCCCACGCCCGTCGACGCCACCGACTCGACGTACTCGTACTTCCGCTCGGGGTCGATCATGTCGAGCATGCTGTCGATGGTGGCCACGCTCGGCAGGTCGCGCTTATTGAGCTGCAGCACCAGCGGGATGTCGTCGAGGACCAGGCCGATCTCGCGCAGGTTCTCGCGCAGGTTGTTGAGGCTCTCGATGTTCGCGTCGAGCATCTGTATCTGCGAGTCGGCGACGAAGACCAAACCGTCCACGCCCTTGAGCACCAGCTTGCGGGTGGTGTTGTAGAAGACCTGGCCGGGGATGGTGTAGAGCTGCAGGCGGGTCTTGAAACCGCCGATCACGCCGACGTCGATGGGGAGGAGATCGAAGAAGAGCGTGCGGTCGGTCTCGGTCTCCAGGCTGACCATTTCGCCGCGGCTCTGTGGCGATGTTTTGCCATAAATATGGTGTAAATTAGTCGTCTTTCCGCAGAGGCCGGGACCGTAGTACACGATCTTCGCGGCCATCTGCATCGTGGCGTAGTTGAAGAAGACCATTCCGCGCGGCTCCGTCGAGGAGAATCGATGGTAGCACCGGCTACTTTGCACTCGCAACGATACGCGCGGCCAGAAGTCTGTAGATTTCCGCGAGTTCCGGCCGTCCGGCGAGCGCGGCCATATGCCGCTCGAGCACCTCGGAATCGCCGCGGGCGGCCGGTCCGGTGAAGCGCCGGGCGTCTTCGTGCGCCGCCCAGTTGTCGATGGCCGAGCGCGCCAGGGCGGCGATGTCCTGGCGCGCGCCCGGCAGCGCGATCAGTTGATGGGCGATGTCCAGAAGCGCCGCGACGTAGTTCGATCCGAACACCGCGCCGGCGTGATAGCCCGCCTTCGCCGCAACGTTTATTTCCGCGAACCGCGACCCCGCCGCGCGCGCGATCTCCTGCGCCACCTCGCGGTGCGCCCCCTCGAAAACCAGCAGCGTGTCGCGCAGATCCGATGGCTCGCCGACCGGCGGGAGGGCCTTGAGCGGATGAAGTGAGAAGCCGCCGCGCACGCTATGGTGGATACCACTACAGTGGAAAATGATGGCAGTCGTCGGCGGCAGCGAGTCGGCGATCTCGGCGAGCGCCCGGTCGCTGACCGCTAGCAGCAGGAGGTCCGCTTCGCCGATCTCGGATGGCGCGCCGAGGAGCGACGCAACCGGCGACGCCGACCGCGTGGCCACCCCGGCCAGCGGCCAGCCCATGCGCCGCCATGTCGAGCCGAAAGCCCACGCCGCGCGGCCGCCGCCAATGATGCCCAAGCGCATAATGTTGGTCGTGAAGACCGCGCTCATTCTCGCACTGCTAGCCGCCACGGCGTCCGCCGCCCCCCCCACCACCTGCGGCGCGACGGACGACTACGGCAAGGCCCTCTGCGCCTACCAGCGCCGCAACTTCATCGAGGCCGAGGCGGCGTTTCGGGCCATTCTCGACAAGGGGGAACAGGACGCCATCGCCATCCGCTCCCTGTACTTTCTGGCGCGCACGGACATGAAGCTCGGCCGCTTCGAAGAGGCCGCTCCGCTGCTGATCAGAATCTACTCTCTCGATCCCGCGTTTTACGGCGTTTGGAACTGCGATTTTCTCCTCGGCGAATGTCGCAAGGCGATGGGTAAGGACTAGTGCCGCAAAGCCACTTCGAACTTCGACGCAAGCTCCTCCAGCTCGAGGCGTTGTACGACGTCGGCCGGGCGCTGAACACGCTCCGCCCCGAGGGGGAGTTGCTCGAGGAGCTGATGCAGCGGGCCATCTCGGTCCTCGACGCCATGACCGGCTTCGTCTTCTCGTTCGACGACAAGCTCAACGTGCAGCACCTCTTCACCTTCGGCATCGAGGCCCCGGCGCCGCCGTCGGCCATCCTGTCCGTGGGGCCGGTCAAGCAGGCCATGACCACGCGGACGGCCATCGCCGCGGGCGACCAGCTCATCGCGCCGATGATCGCCGGCGACGACATCGTCGGCATGCTCGGGGTCGGCGGCAAGGAAGAGCGCGGCGCGCGGCCCGGCAGTTGGGGCGAGGACGACTTGCGATTTCTGGAGTCGCTGGCCTCGATCGGCGCGGCGGCCATCGACAACACCCGCAACTTTCATCGGCTATCGGTGCTGCGCGAGTCGCTCGAGGACGAGAACCGTAATCTCAAGCAGCGGATGCAGCGCGAGTACTCCGATCGCCTCATGGTCGGCGACTCGCCGAAGATGCAGCGGGTGATCGACCTCGTGGCCCGCGTGGCCGACTCGCAGGCCAACGTCCTCATTCGCGGCGAGTCGGGCACCGGCAAGGAGATGGTGGCCCGCCTGATCCACGGCAACTCGCCGCGCAAGGACGGTCCCTTCGTGGCCATCAACTGCGCGGCGCTGCCGGAGACCCTCCTGGAGTCGGAGCTGTTCGGCATCGAGCGCGGCGTGGCCACCGGCGTCGAGGCGAGGCCCGGAAAATTCGAGATGGCGAAGGGCGGCACCGTATTCCTCGACGAAGTCGGCGACATCCCGCTGGCCCTGCAGGCCAAATTGCTGCGGGTGCTGCAGGAGCGGGAGATCGAGAAGCTCGGCGGCCGCCGGCGCATCCCCATCGACGTCCGCATCCTCTCCGCCACTCACCGCGACCTCGAGCAGATGATCGAGAAGAACGAGTTCCGCCAGGATCTCTACTACCGGCTCAAGGTGGTGGAGATCGTCCTCCCGCCGCTGCGGGATCGGAAGGACGACATTCCGAAACTGGTGCGCTTCTTCCTCGACAAGTACGGCAAGCGCGAGGGATTACACGACGTTCGCATCACCCAGGACGCCTTGCAAAAGATCATGCGCTACCCCTTCCCCGGCAACGTGCGCGAGCTGGAAAACCTGATCGAGGGGGCGCTGGCGCTGACTACCGACCCGGTCATCGATCCCGGCGACCTGCTGCTGCCCGAGTCGGCGGCGACGGCGGTGGGCGGAGCGATGATGGATGACTTCCCGAGTCTCGACGAGTTGGAGCGGCGCTACGTGGCGCGGGTGCTCGTCTACACGAAGGGCAACATCTCGAAGGCAGCGAAGATCCTGGGGGTCGACCGCAAGACGCTCTACAAGATCCGCGACACGCTGTCCAAATTCTCCACAACTGTAGAATCTTGGGACATTCATTGAACATGCATGTTTCCAGGCACTTACGGCCAACTGTCAACGGCCAACGGCGAACATGTGGAAAAACTCCCCACATGCGGGGTCAGACCCCAAAACCAGTTTTTTCGTGTAAACTGCGCGTCATCAGAGGGTTAGCAGAGTTGCAGCCGATGCGGTACGGGTGGCAGTCGCGTTGCTCAAGGAGAGCCCCGACACATGAGGGGGGAAACCATGAAGAGCATCGCCGAAACCCGCACCCAGGCCGCCACGTTCTCCGCCGCACTGCCCATGCTGCTGGGGGTCAACACCTTCGCCCTTCTGGCGCTCGAGCGCCTCGGCGGGATTCCGCAGTGGATCAAGTCGGCGGTCGCCCTGTTCCTCGCCTTTTGATCGCGCCGTCTCCAGTCAGAAAGAGCAACTGGGAGCGATGACCTCAACCGCCGAGCGGCAGATGGAGCTGACCCTACCGATGGTCGAAGACATCGAGATCGCCGCGGCTCGCGCAGCAGCCAACCTGGCGCGCGAGCTCGGCATGAGCAGCGACAAGATCGACGAGATGACGCATGCCATCATCGAGGCCTGCATCAACGCTCGCGAGCACTCCGGTTGCGCCGACAACCGTATCTATCTACGATTCGCCGGCACGTCGGACGAGGATGGCAGCAGAATTGATGTCTGGGTCTCCGACCGCGGCAAGGGGTTCGATCCGAACGAAGCACGCGCTCGCCGCGCGCGTCCAGGCGAAGTGCACAAGCGCGGTCGCGGCCTGCAACTGATGGAGGCGCACATGGACGAAGTCGAGATCTCCACCAGGAAAGGCGGCGGCACCACCATCCACATGGCGAAGGTCGAGAAGAAAAATGAGTGAGGAACTAAAAGTCGCTGTCGACCGCCGCCCGAACGGCGCAATCCTCTACACCAAGGGGTACATCAACAACGTGGGCGGTGAAGAGATCGCCAACCGCGCCTACGAGCTGATGGACCAGGGCGCGAAGACGCTCCTGCTCAACCTTCGCGAGACGAAGATCGTCAACTCCATCGGCATCAGCATCCTCATCGAGATCATCGAGAAGATGATGGAGAAGGAAGGCATCATCGCTTTCTGCTGCCTGACGCCTGTCATCCTCAAGACCTTCCACATCATGGGTCTGGCGAACTACGCGAAGATCTTCGACAACGAAGAGGCGGCGGTGAAGGAGCTGGCGCTCGGCAACTGATATCTTTCCGCCCACGCCCATGCCCCTCGTCCATCGCTTCGCCGACTTCCTCCACGACCTGCAGCAGCTCGAGAAAGCGGCGTTTCCCACCCAGGGCCCGCTGATCCTCGACGCCTTCACCCGCCACTCCCCCTTCGACGCCGGCGCGGTGTGGCTGCGCGAGGCGCGCGGCGGCGGGATGCGGCTCGCGGCCAAGTCGCAGAGCTGCGTGGCCCCCGAGATTCTGGAAGACGACGCCACCCCCGACGGCCACGTCGTCGTCGCCCTCCGCACCGGCAAGGACCACTTCGGCGTGGTGGCCCTCCTCGGGCTGCCGCCCTCCGACGAGGACGTCCAGATGCTCAAGGCCGCCGGCGCCTATCTCGCCACGGTCCTCAACAACCAGCGCCTGTCGCAGGAGATGCGCGAGGGCGACTTCCAGCTCAAGTACCGGCTGTGGGAGCTCGAATCGCTGTACGACATCGGCCTCTCCATCGCCGGAACGCTGAACATCGACGAGCTGGCGGACGAGGTCCTCTTCCGGATGATCTCGCTCATCAACGCCCGGCGCGCCGCGCTCCTGCTGCGCGACGGCGACTCGTTCAAGGCCTACCGCGCATTCGGCGAGATCGAGATCGGCGACGTCCTCCTTCGCGAGATCGCCGAGCGGGGAGAGGCGGTTAGTCTGAACGACGGCGCGACGGTCGCCGTCCCCATCAAGGGCAACAACGCCATCATCGGCGTCCTCGCCGCCGCCGACCGCGAGACCCGCGACGGCGGCATCGCCGCCTTCGAGCCGAACGAGATGCGGTTGCTGTCGCTCTTCGCCAACCAGGTGGCCATCGCTCTGGAGAACGCGCGGCTGCACAAGGAGGCGCTGGCCAAGCAGGCCATGGAGCGGGAGATGGAGCTGGCGGCCACCATCCAGCGCGACATTCTTCCCAAGGGTCTGCCGAAGATCGAAGGGATCGAGGTCGCGGTCTTGGCCAGGCCGGCCAAGCAGGTCGGCGGCGACTACCACGCCTTCTTCGTGCGCGAGGGGACGTTGACCACCATCGTCGCCGACGTCGCCGGCAAGTCGATGCCCGCGGCGCTGCTGGTCTCCGCGTTCCACGCCGCGCTGCAGCTCCTCTTCGCCGAAGGGCGCGAGCTGGGGGAGATCGCCACGGAGCTCAACCGCCACCTCCACAACTGGTCGGCGGAGAACAAGTTCGTGACCATGATCCTCATCGCCATCGATCCCGAGATGGAGACGCTGCAGTTCGTCAACGCCGGCCACAATCCCTGCTACGTGCTCACCGGCGGCCGCATCGAGCAGCTCAAGTCGCACGGTCTCCCCATCGGCATCCTCGGGTCGTCGCGTTACATGACCCAGACTCGCCCCTTTCCCACCGGATCGGCCGTCGTGCTCTACAGCGACGGCATCAACGAGGCGGAGAACGTGGCGGGCGAGGAGTTCGAGAACGAGCGGCTGGAGACTCTCCTCGCCGAGCACGCCGACGACTCCCCGGCCGCGATTCGCGACGCCATCGCCGCCGCGGTCGACGCCTTCGTGGCCGACGCGCCGCAGAAGGATGATCAGACGCTGGTGATCGCCCGGACCTGAGCGCTGTTACACCTGCGCCCCCTCCCGTAACCGCCCCTTCCCGCCCGCCGTCCAACGGCCATAGGAGGACGACGCATGAAGCGCTACGCAGTGTTCGCGATTCTCGGGTTGTTCATCATCGCCGGCGCGGTCGCGGTCTACGCGGCAGACCGCCACAGCCCCAGCCGGCTGACCATCAATCCCTCGGAGATGAAGGACGGCGAGAGCAAGACCTTCACCGATGAGGGGCGCAAGGTGACGGTGCGCCGCGACGGCGATACGACGCACGTGACCATCGAGGGCGCCGAGGGCACCAAGACGCTGTCGATCACCAGCGATGGGTCGGGCATCCGCATCGACCGCGACGGGGTCGAGCGGCGAAAGATCGTCATCGGGTCCGACCGGCTCCTCGAAGGCTTCCCCCGCCACGAGATGCTTCCGCGCAAGGCCCAGACCTGGTTCGTCTGCCCGAAGGACAAGGCGATGCTTCGCGTGCCGGAGGAAAAGGCCGACGAGACGTTCAAGTGTCCGGTCGACGGCACGACGATGGAGAAGCGCAAAGGGCGCGGCTTCGCCTTCTTCTTCGACGACGACGTGTTCGAGTCGCACGATATGTAAAGGAGTGCGGGCGTCCCGCCCGCACCGATCGGGCGTCTCGCCCGGTCGCATTCGCATTCGCCGTCGGGCGGGGACGCCCGACGGTTGCGGGCGGGGACGCCCGCACTCCGAAGGTAAACTCGGCGGCGAATGCCCCGAATCATCGCCGCCGCGGCGCTCCTCGCCTTCATCGCCCTCGCCCTCGGCGATCTTCTGACGACGTCCCCGACCTCCGACGAGACGGCGCACCTGGTCGCCGGCTACTCCTACCTCGTCACGCACGACTACCGCCTCAATCCCGAGCACCCGCCGCTGGTGAAGATGATCGCCGCGCTCCCGCTCCTCGGCATGCGCGTCTGGCCGGCGGGCTTCCGCGAGCCGGCCGACGGCACGCGCGCGTTCGCTTACTTCCGCGAGGCCTGGGCGATGTCGCTCGCCAACCCGTCGTTCTCCGAATGGCGCGTGGCGCAACTGCTTCTGTACGGGCTGCGCGACCGCCTCGATGTGGATACGCTCGACGCGCCGACAACGGTCAGCTATGCGCGCGAAGACTTCCTCAACGACGCCGACGCCATGTTCCGACGCGCGCGTCTGATGATGCTCGTCCTCGGCGTGGCGCTCGCTCTGGTGGTCTTCGCCTGGTCGTACGAGGTGTGGGGCGTATGGGCGGCGACCTTCTCGCTGCTGCTGATCTGCTTCGACCCGAACTTCATCGCCCACAGCACGCTGGTGACCACCGACGTCCCCGCGGCGCTGGCGTACGCGGCGACGATGTACGCGCTCTGGCGATTCACTCGGCGGATGACGGTGGCGCGGGGGGCGGTGTTCGCCATCGCGTTTTGCGTCGCGCAGACCGTGAAGTTCTCGGCAGTTCTGCTGGCGCCGATCGTCGTGCTCGTCGCGATCGTTATGATCGTGCGCGACCGTCGCCGCGCGCGGCCGTTGCTCGCAGCCGTCGGGGGCGCCGCGCTCGCCGCGATCATCGCCATCTGGGCCGTGTACGGCTTCCGCGAATCAGCGGCGCCCGATCCCGATGCGGCACGCCAGGAGGAGATCGCGGCGCGGCAGACGCTGCGGCAGCGGGTCCTCGACGCGCCCGACGTCTGGCCGACCGGGCACCTCGACGTCCGCCGCGCCGTGGAGCGCGGGGCGGCCATGGCTACGCTGGCCAAGACGATGCCCGACACCGCCGGCGAGGCCGACATGCGCCGCGCCCTCCGCACCAGCCGCCCCGGCCTGACCGGACGTCTGCTGCTCTTCGCCAACGAGCATCACCTTCTGCCGGAGGCGTATCTGTTCGGGTTCGCGTCGACCGTCTCCAGCTCGCTGCTGCGCTCCTCCTACCTCGACGGCCGCTACTCGAACACCGGCTTCCCCGACTACTTTCTCAAGACGTTTCTCTGGAAGACCCCGCTGCCGATCATCGCAGCGCTCGTGGTCGGGCTGGTGCTGGCGTGGCGGCGGCGCAAGGAGGGACTCGGCGTTCTCGCCATTCCGGTGGCGGTCTATGCGCTGTACGCCGTCACCGCGCACATTCATATCGGCCACCGCCATCTCTTCCCCATCTTCCCGTTCCTGTACGTGCTGTGCGGGGCGGTGGGTGTGTGGTGGTCGGGGCTGCGGAAGCGGCGCGCGCTGGCCGGCGGGATCGCGGCGGCCTGGCTCGCCGCCGGCGCGATCGTCGTGCTTCTCCCGCGGCCGGCGTCGGTCATCAACCAGCACCTGGCCTACATCAACGAATTCGGCGGCGGACCGCGCGCGGGTGCGCTCAAGCTTTCCGACTCGAACTTCGATTGGGGACAGGACCTGAAGCGTCTCGGGCGGTGGTATTCCGCTAGCGGGATCAAGGAGCCGATCAACCTCGTCTACTTCGGCAACGCCGATCCGCGCAGCTATAGTATTCGTTACTATAGCTTGCGGACCCCCGATTTTCCCGAGCCCCGAGGCCCCGGATGGTTCGCCATCAGCCAGATGGACTACCTCGGCATCCAGTTCGATCCGGCGCATCGCAGCGGCTACTGGCAGGCGATGCTGGCGCGCCACGGCGCGCGGCGCGTGGAGACGCCCGGCTATTCGATCTTCGTCTACCGGCTCACTGGCCCCTGAATGCCGGCGCGCGCTTCTCGAAGAACGCCGCCATCCCCTCGGCCGCGTCGGCCGAGGCGAAGGCGCGCAACTGATGCTCGCTCTCCAGGTCGATCTGTTCGCGCAGTCCGTTGGTGCGCGACGCCGCCAGCGCGCGCTTGATGCCGGCGATGGCGATGGGCGGGCCGGCGGCGATGGCTCGCGCCAGCTTCTCGGTCTCCGCCGAGAGATCGCCCGCGGCGACGACGCGGTCCACCATCCCGATGGCCGCGGCCTCCGCGGCGTCGACCATCCGTCCGGTCATCATGATCTCCATGGCCCGGCTCGTCCCCACCAGGCGCGGCAGGGTCCACGTGCCGCCCCAATCGGGATGGATGCCGATGCGGACGAAAGTCTGGCCGAGCTTGGCCTGGTCGGAGGCGATGCGGTAGTCACACGCCAGCGCGAGATTGCACCCCGCGCCCGCCGCCACGCCGTTGACCGCGGCGATGACCGGCTGAGGCATCGACGCGATCTGCGTGACGATCTCGCGCCCGGCATCGAGCAGCATGCGGAACGACTCGACGTCGCGCTCCTCCTGCAAGCGCGACATGAGCTCGACGTCGCCCCCCGCGCAGAACGCCCTTCCCGCCCCCGTGAGCACCACCACCCGCCCCTCCGCCGCCCGCAGCGCCGCGAGCAGATCCGCGCGCATGGTGCCGGCGAAGGCGTTCAGTTTCTCGGGGCGGTTGAGGGTGATGGTAGTGATGTTTTCTTGCGTGGTGGTGACGATCATGCGTTCCCCAATCCTGAGCGAAGCGAAGGATCTTCGGTTCGATCAACAGGATCCTCACCATAGGCCACGCCCTGCCAATCGAACCAAAGATCCTTCGCTTCGCTCAGGATAAACTCCTCAATCGCATGAAGCGCATCCTCAAATACATCGTCTACGCGACCATCCCCGTCGCGCTGTTCCTGCAGTTCTCGCACGGCGCGGTGTCGCTGCAGTTCATCTTTTCGTGCATCGCCGTGCTGCCTGTCGCCGCGTGGATCGGCCACTCCACCGAGCATCTGGCACATCGCATGGGGCCGACCTACGGCGCGCTGCTCAATGCCACCTTCGGCAACTTCGCGGAGATGGTGATCGCCGTTCTGGCCATCCGCGCCGGACTGCCCGACGTCGTCCGCGCGTCGCTGACCGGCTCCATCCTCGGCAACCTCCTCTTCGTCGCCGGCCTCTCCATGCTCGCCGGCGGCTGGAAACGCGAGACGCAGAAGTTCAATCCGCTGGCCGCCGAAGCGCAGGGCGGACAGCTCATCCTGGCCGTCGCCGCGTTCCTCGTGCCGGCGCTCTTCTTCCGCGCCGCGAGCCAGGCCCACCATCCGGAGCTGATTCATCAGGTGTCGGTGGCCACCTCGGTCATCTTGCTGCTGTCGTACGGCTTGGGCCTGTTCTTCAGCTTCAAGACGCACAAGGGGCGGCTGGACGCCATCGCCGAGACGCATCAGGAGTTCGACCAGCTCGAGCTGTGGAGTCTGCGGAAGTCGCTGCTGATCCTCATCGGCGCCAGTCTGCTGATGGGCGTCATCGCCGAGGGGCTCGTGCACGCCGTGCATCAAGCGGGGACGGCGTGGGGCCTCAACGAGGTCTTCCTCGGCTTCGTGGTGCTGGCCATCGTCGGCAACGCCGCGGAGCACTCCACGGCGATCGTGCTGGCCATGCGCAACCAGATGGACACCGCGCTGAACATCGCCATGCAGTCGAGCGTGCAGATCGCGCTCTTCGTCACCCCCATGCTGGTGTTCCTGTCGTATCCGCTCGGCCACCCGCTCGACCTGCTCTTCACGCCGTTCGAGATCCTGGCGATCGTCCTCGGCGTGGCGGTGTTCGCCTACCTGGTCATCAACGGCGAGACGAACTGGTATGAAGGCGTGCAGCTCCTGGCCGTCTACGCGTTGATCGCGGTCGCGCTCTACTTCCTGCCGGTGGAAGCGCCGGTGCCGGCGCACAAGTGACGGCAATACGCATCGCGGCCCAGGCGTTTTAGCCCTGCATGCCCGCCACAGCGACGCACTCAGCGCTCGGCGACGTCCTGGCCAAACGAACGGCCGAAGGGGCGCCGGAGCTCTACGACAAACTGGAGAACAAGGCGGTGCGCTGCTACTCTTGCGGCCACCGCTGCAAGATCCTCGACGGCCTCAAAGGCATCTGCAAGGTCCGCTTCAACGAGGGAGGCGTGCTTCGCGTGCCGCGCGGCTACGCCGCGGCGCTGCAGGTCGACCCCATCGAGAAAAAGCCGTTCTTTCACGCCTATCCCGGCGCGCTGGCGCTCTCGTTCGGCATGCTCGGCTGCGACTACCACTGCGGCTACTGCCAGAACTGGGTGACCTCGCAGGCGCTGCGCGATCCGGTGGCCGGCGCGCCGCCGGTCGACGTCGAGCCGGCCGATCTGGTCAGGCTGGCCAAACGCCACGGGGCGACGGTCATCACGTCGACCTACAACGAGCCGTTGATCACGTCGGAATGGGCGGTCGAAGTCTTCAAGGAGGCCAAACAGGCCGGCCTGGTCTGCTCGTACGTCTCCAACGGCAACGGCACCGAGCGCGTGCTCGATTACATCGCGCCGTACGTCGATCTCTACAAGGTCGATCTCAAAGGCTTCAGCGACGCGCACTACCGCGACCTCGGCGGCACGCTGCAGCCGGTGCTCGAGACGATTCAGGGGCTCAAGCGGCGCGGCATCTGGCTGGAGATCGTCACCCTGGTCATCCCCGGCTTCAACGACTCGGACGAGGAGCTGACGAAGATCGCCGAGTTCCTGGCCGGCGTCGACCGCGACATCCCGTGGCACATCACCGCCTACCACCAGGACTACAAGATGGACAACGAGGCCACGCGGCCGCAGCACCTGCTGCGCGCCTACGAGATCGGCAGACGCGCGGGGCTGCGCTACATCTACCCCGGCAACATCCCCGGCGCGTTTGCCGACTTGGAAGGCACGCACTGCCCGGGCTGCAACGCGCTGGTCATCGGGCGCACCGGCTTCCGCGTGACGTCGTATCGTCTGCGGGACGGAAAGTGTCCCGACTGCGGCACCGCCGTGCCGGGGGTGTGGGGAGACGGGACGGCGGCGGTGGGGCGGAGCGGGATTCCGCGGCCGGTGTCGCCTGTGTCATTCTGAGCCGCGAAGACGGCGAAGAATCCCCCGCGCATGCGCGATGCAGTACCAGTCGGCGGGGGATCCTTCGCCGTCTACGCGGCTCAGGATGACAGTGAATTTCATTGAAGTGGCGAAGACATCCGATCTGCCGGTGGGGCGGGCCAAGGCAGTCGCCGCCGGCGATCGCACCATCGCGCTCTACCACACCGCGTCGGGTTTCTTCGCCACCTCGAATACCTGTCCGCATCGCGGCGGGCCGCTCGGCGAGGGAGACTTGATGGGGAATGAGATCGTCTGCCCCT
Source organism: Candidatus Gilichinskyi gelida (assembly GCA_038040385.1). Taxonomy (GTDB): domain Bacteria; phylum Acidobacteriota; class Thermoanaerobaculia; order Gp7-AA8; family Gp7-AA8; genus Gilichinskyi; species Gilichinskyi gelida. The sequence continues at coordinate 72,156 of JBBPII010000018.1, read as the reverse complement.
GGCATCTTTGGGGATTCGACGTGGCCACCGGCGTTTGCACCGGCGACGCGGAGACCCGCGTGCCGGCGTATGAAGTGCGCGTGGAGGACGACCGCGTGCTGGTGAGGATCGAATGAACCCCAAGCCGCTCCGCCACATCGATCTCTTCAGCAGCGCCGGCCGCCTCGAGGCGCTCTACCGCGAGCTGCAGGATCCCGCCGGCGTCGCCGTGGTCTGCCACCCGCATCCCCTGGGCGGCGGGACGTTGCACAACAAGGTCGTGTTCCGCATCGCGCGCGGGCTGGAAAGCGCGAACGTGGCCACGTTGCGCTTCAACTTCCGCGGCGCCGGCACCAGCCAGGGAACCCACGACGAGGGAGAAGGGGAGCAGTCCGATGTCGTCGCCGCCATCGACTGGTGCGTGAAGCACCATCCGGGCAAGAAGCTTTTTGTCGGCGGCTTTTCCTTCGGCGCGTGGATGGCCAGCCGCGTCGCCTGCGAGATGTCGAACGTCGACGCCCTCTTTCTCGTCGGCACGCCGGTCAACAAGTACGACTTCGGCTACCTCCGCTCCTGCGAGCGGCCGATTCTCTTCGTCCACGGCACGCAGGACGAGCACGGCGACGTGGACAAACTGGAGAAGCTGAGCCAGCAGGTGCGCACTGCCGAGAGCGTGATCATCACCGGCGCCGACCACTTCTTCACCAAGCAGCTCGACGCCGTCGAGGAGACCATGCGGAGCTGGGCCGAGGAGATGATCGAGGGGGAGGCGCGTCGCCCCGGCCGGTGAGCGCCAACAGGAGAGGTCGCAAGGAGGAGGCCGGGACGACGCGTGTCGACGGGAAGTAATCTATGCTATTGCGGCATAAAAGGCAAATCCAAACCTCGTAAGAAGCGGAGTCCCTGAATCGTCCGCGTGCCGTGCCAGGTGACCAGATGGCCGGGGAACGGGCCTATGACCCGCTCGAACGGCGTCGCATCTTCAACGGTGAACGCGTACGGCTCATCGGGCAGAAAGACGACTTGCGGCTCGAGCGCCAGCGCGCCCTCGAGATCCATCGCGGGATAACGCTCGCGATCGCCCAGCAGGTTTCGCCCCCCGACGCTTTCGATGAGATTCGAAACGTACGTATCGCCGCCGCACCACATCCACGGCTTCTTCCAGATCGGGCAGAGAAACCTGAAGCTGGACGAATGTAGGACGGGCTTCAGCCCGTCAACCCATCGCGCGACGTCCACTCGATGAATCGCCCCCAGCGTTTGAATCAGCGCCGCCACGTCGCCGACGCTCTTCGGCTCCGTGGCGAACACCGGCGCGAACTCCTCGATCCGCTTCGCGTGCCGCGCCAGGTTCTCCTCGAGGTTGACGTAGACCAGATCCGGCGCCAACGCGCGAATGGCTTCCACGTCCGGGTTCTTCGTCCCGCCGACGCGCGGCCGGTCGAGGTTCTCCGGGAAGATGCAAAAGTCCGTGATGCCGGCGACCGCCTCGCCCGCGCCGATGTCGAAGAGCGTCTCGGTGAGCGAGGGGACGAGCGAGACGACGCGCCGCGGCGGCGCGGCGAAATCGAAGTCGCGGCCGAGGGCGTCGCGGATCACTTGGCGAACGTTTTGGCGAAGAAATCGCCGGCCACCCACTCCGGCCGCGGCCCGTCGGCCGCCGCGCGCGCCAGGCGGAGGCTCATCTCCGCATAGCGCGCGCCGGAGGCGAAATCGATCGGCTGCGACATTTCGTCGCGCACGGTGTGGTAGACGTTGCGCAGCCAGTCGCGCGTGACCTTCTCCCCGTCGATCGATTGGTCGCGGCTCTTGTTGCCTGGCTTGATGTGGATGGCGGGGATGCCTTCCTCGACGAACGAGAACTGGTCGCTGCGGATGAAGCGCACCTCCTCGGGGTACGGGTCGGGGCTGACCTCGAAGCCGCTGGCCTTCGCCGCGCTTGCCGCGAGCGGGCCGAGCGAGGTGTGCTCGCCGCCGAGGGGGATGACGTCGGCGAACGGATAGAGCATGAGGATCATGTCCATGTTGATATCGGCGACGATGCTTCCCTTCGGCACCGGCGGAAACTTCGCCAGGAAGCCCGAGCCCTGGGTGCCTTTCTCCTCGCCGGTGAGGGCGACGAACATCACCGAGCGCTTCGGTTTCGGTCCCTTGGCCATGGCCTTGGCGATCTCGATCAGGATGGCGATGCCCGACGCGTTGTCGTACGCGCCGTTGTAGATGCCGTCTCCGCCGCTCGCCGGCGGATGGTTGCCGAGGTGGTCGAGGTGAGCGGAGACCACCACGGTTTCCTGGTTCCCGCGCAGCATGCCGATCACGTTCTCGCTCTTTGCCTCGGCGAAGCTGCTGACGGTGTGCGCGGCGACGGCCTGCTGAAGCGCGAAGGAGTGGCCGATGCCCTTCTCCGCGTCGGCGAGCACCGTGTCGAGCGCCATCGGCGCACCGGCGAAGAGCGCCTCCGCCGCGGCGCGGTTGAGCGTCGCGGCGACGCGCAATGAGCTGATGACGTCCGCTGGCTTGCCGCTCGGGTCGAGCAGCGCCATCGGGGTGATCCCGCTCTGCTGCGCGCGCTTCTCGAAGGGGTTGCGCGCTTCGTCGGTGATCGACGACAGCGCGATGATGCCGATCGCGCCATGCGCCGCCGCGTTGCGCCGCTTGACGTCGCCGCTCGAGTAGTACGCACGCTGGTCGGTGGGGAACGTTTTCGGCGCGCCGCTGATGAGGAGGACGATCCTGCCGTTGACGTCGACGCCGCGGTAGTCGTCGTACGCCAGCTCCGGCGCGGTGACGCCGAAGCCGGCCAGCACCACCGGCGCGCTGACATCGACGCTCTCCCGCTCGAAATCGGGGCGCATCAGGACGTCTTTGCGAATGACGAGCGCTTTTCCGCCGATGGTGAGCGACGACGCGCTCTCGTCGAGCTTCGCGGCGCGGAGGCGGAGCGGCTGATCCGACGTCTCCAATCCCGCCGCCTCGAATTGGGCGCGGACGTACGCCGCCGCGATCTCGAAGCCGCGCGAGCCGGTCTCGCGCCCTTCCAGCGCGTCGGAGGCGAGGAAGCGCATGTGCGCGGCGATGGCGTGCGGATCGATTGACTGCGCCGTCGCGGGAAATGCGGCGAAGGCGAGGAGGAGAAATCGACGAAGCATGCGGCGTAGTGTAGCCTTCGCGCCGCTTGCGCTTCCTCACCCTCTGGCTGCTCGTGGTGGTGGTCGTCCTCTCCATCGGCCTGGGCGCGTTCCCGCTGCTCGATCCGGACGAAGGGCGCAACGCCGAGGTGGGGCGGGAGATGGCGCTGACGAACGACTACGTCATGCCGCGCCTCGACGCGCTGCCGTATCTCGACAAGCCGATCGTCTACTTCGCGGCCGAGGCGGCGGCGATGGAAATCCTCGGACCGACGGAGCTCGCCGCGCGGCTGCCGGCGTTTCTCTTCACCCTGGCGACGGCGGCGTTCGTGGCCTGGTTCGCGCGGCGGGTGTGGGGCCCGCGCGAGGCGATGATCGCGCCGATTGTGACGCTGGCCACGCCGCTGACCATCGCGTTCTCGCGAACGGTGATCTTCGACAGCGCGCTGGCGTTCTTCATCACCGTGGCCATGGGGTGTTTCTATTTGGCGATTGAGGGAGCGCCGGCGTCCTCGCCGGCTGGACCGCCGCCGTCACGGCGGCGAGACGCCGCCGGGCCAGCCGGCGGGACGCCGGCGCTCCACACCGTCCTCGCCTGGGCCGCCATCGGATTCGGCGTGATCACCAAGGGCCCCGTGGCCATCGCGCTGCCGCTGCTGGTAGCTATCCCGTACGCGATCTGGCGCAAGCGCGCCGGTGCGATCTGGTCGCTGAAAGGCTTGATCGTTTTCGTGCTGGTGATCGCGCCGTGGGTGTGGGCGATCTCTCGCGCCGTGCCCGATTTTCTGCACTACGTGGTGGTGACGGAGACAGCGGAGCGCGTGGCGACCAAGGCCCTCAAGCGCACCGGCCCGCCGTGGTACTTCGTCCCATTCCTGATTTTCGGCGCGCTGCCGTGGTCTGTCGTGGTGATCGCCGGCCACACCGCGAGACCCCGAGACCGCGAGACCCCGCAACCCACTCTCTACCTCCTCCTCTGGCTCCTCATCCCCTTCCTCTTCTTCTCTCTTTCTCAATCTAAACGCCCGCAGTACATCCTGCCGCTGATGCCGGCCATCGCGCTGTTGGCGTCGCGCGTCTGGTGCGAGTCGGCGCGGGCGCGGCGGTGGGCGGGAGGGGTGATGATGGCGTTTGGCGCCGCGCTGGTGGCGGCGCCGTGGTTTGTGCGCCTGCGTCCGGAGTACGGCGAGGCGGCGCGCACCAGCGCGCTGATCCTCGGTATCCTGGCGCTCGCCGGAGGCGCGCTGGCCATGGTGCCGTGGCGGTACGTCGCGCTGGCGGGGATCACCGTCCCGGTGATCGCCATCCCGATGGCGGCCAATCCGGTGGTCAACGCCATCGCCACGCGGCGCTCGACGGCGGCGTTCGTCGCGCAGTTGCGGCCGCACATCGGGCCGGATACGGAGATCGTGGGAGTGGAGGCGTACACCGGGTCGATGTCGTTCTACCTGCGGAGGCCGATCGTGGTGGTGACGCCGGACGGCGAGGAGTTCACCAGCAACTATATCATTCGTCACTATAGTCGCTTCGCCGGCTCTGCCACTCTGAAGCCTCCCTCATGGCTCGGCTCCGCCTACGACGGCGACAAGGTCTTCATCGTCCGCGCCGGCGACACGGCGCATCGCGCGCAACTCGAGGGGCGCGGCCTGCGCGCCGTGGCGGTCAGCGCGCGGTACGTCGCCTACGCCTCTAGAATGCGCTGACGATGTGCGGCATCTACGGCATGGTGTCGGAGCGCGGCACGGCGCTGCGGTACCCGGAAGTCGTCGACTTCATGGGGGAGGCGCTGCGCCACCGCGGCCCCGACGGCCACGCGGTCTTCACCGATCCGAGCGCGGTCATCGGCACCGAGCGGCTGCGCATCATCGACATCCACGAGCGCGCCGACCAGCCGTTCGCCTCGCCTGACGCGAAGGTCTGGCTGGAGTGCAACGGCGAGATCTACAACGCCGCGGAGATCCGCGCCCGCTATCCGGACTATCCGTATCGATCGCGCTCCGACGTGGAGACCATCCTCCCGCTCTACCTCGAGCACGGCCCGCGCGCGGTCGAGCAGCTCGACGGCATGTTCGGCCTGGCGATTTGGGACCACCGCACGCGCACCCTGCTGCTGGCGCGCGACCGGGCGGGGGAGAAGCCGCTGTTTTACGCGCGCGCCGGTGGCGAGATCCTCTTCGCCTCGGAGCTGCAATGCATCCTGAGACACCCCGAGGTCAGCCGCGAGCTCGATCCGATCGCGCTGGCCGAGTATCTGAGGCTCGGCTACGTCCCCGAGCCTCGGACGATGTTCCGCGACATCCGCCGCATCGAGGCCGGGACGTACACGACCTTCACCGACAACCGACAACAGACAACCCGCTACTGGGACCCGACGTCATTCGCGATCGAACCGATCTCCCCGCGCGACGCCGTCGCCGAGACCCGCCGCCTCATCGAGCGCGCGGTGGAGAAGCAGGTGATGTCGGACGTCCCGGTCGGCGTCTTCATCAGCGGCGGAATGGACTCCTCGATCCTGGCCACGCTCGCGGCGAAATTCATCGGCGTCGATAGAGTGCACACCTTCTCGGCGAAGTTCGCCGAGGCGTCGTACGACGAGAGCGAGGCGGCCGCTGTGCTCGCCGCGCAGATCCACACGCGGCACGTCCCCGTCCGCACCGACGACGAGACGCTGCTCGACGCGCTGCAGCACGTCGTCGCCGGCGTCGCGGAGCCGCTGGCCGACCCCGCCATCCTGCCGACGTTCCTGCTGGCGCGCGCGGCGCGCGAGCGGGTCAAGGTGATCCTCAGCGGCGAAGGCGCCGACGAGCTGTTCGGCGGCTATCCGACCTACTTGGGCCACAAGCTCGCGCCGGCGTATCACGCGCTGCCGTCGTTCGTCCGCGCCCTGCTGCGGCGGATCGTCGAGCGCGTGCCGGCGTCGACGAAGAAGGTGACGCTCGAGTTCCTCCTCAAGCGCTTCGTCTCCGACGCCGAGAAGCCGTGGGTGGAGCGCCACCTGGCCTGGTTCGGGACGGGGTTGTCGGAGGAGATCGTTGCCGGTGGCCAGTTGCCCGTTGCCGGTTTCGCTGGCAACTGGCAACTGGCAACTGGCAACGCCCTGGCCGGCGCCATGCTCCTCGACTACCAGAGCTACCTGCGCGACAACCTCCTGGTCAAGGTCGACCGCGCCACGATGCTCTCCTCGGTCGAGGCGCGCGCGCCGTACCTCGATCGCGACGTCACCCGCTTCGCCCTCTCGCTGCCGCCCGCCATCCGCGTCCGCCGGCTGGAGACGAAGTGGGTGCTGAAGAAGGCAGCCGAGGCGTGGCTGCCGAAGGACGTGATCTACCGCCGCAAGCGCGGGCTGAGCGTCCCGGTCGCGAGCTGGATCAACGGCGGTCTGCGCGCCGAAGTCGACCGCCTCCTCGACCGGCAGCACCTCCGCTCGCAAGGGCTGGTCAACGAAGCGTACGTCGCACGGCTGCTCGACGAGCACCGCAGCGGGCGCGCGAATCACGCGAAGTCGTTGTGGGCGATCGTCGTTCTTCAATACTGGTTGGAGAACTGGGCCCCTTCGTCATCCTGAGCCGCGAAGCATGCCCTGAGCGAAGCCGAAGGGACGGCGAAGGATCTGGGCGGCGGAGATCCTTCCCCTTCGCTGCGCTCAGGGTCAGGATGACGGCCTATGAATCGCCCTTGTCTGACCCATACTTCGCCGCGAACTCCCGGACGGCGCGGTCGCTGGAGTCGGACAGCTTCCGCGACAGTTCCTCGTCCAGCCCCTTCACGCAGAGGCGGATCATGCTGCCGAGCTCCGCGACCTCGAACGGCTTGCGGATCACGCCGGCCACGATATCGGGGTCGACCTGCTTGAAGCGCTGGTCGGCGTAGGCGCTGATCACCAGCACCACCGGTTTGATGGGGCCGTGATGGTTCTTCAGATACTCGATGACCTCGAAGCCGTCGAGGCGCGGCATCATCAGGTCGAGGAGGATGACCGCGTACTGGTGCGCCTTCAGCTTCTCGATGGCTTCGGTGCCATCGCTGACGAGGTCCACATGGAAGCCTTCGCGCTGGATGATGGTGCCGAGGAGTTGGCGGATCGACTGATCGTCGTCGGCGACCAGGATTCTCGCGTCAGAGGTCATGGGTGATTCATACCACGAGCACGTCGTCGACGCGGATCTCCGACATCAGCGTCTTCGCTACGGGACAGCGGCGCGCCACGACCAGAACCCGGTCGCGTTGCTCCGCGGTGAGATTGCCCGTCACCTTGATGGCCACCGTGAATCGATGGATGTAGCCCTCGTTGCTGGTGCAGTCGGCGCAGTCCTTGGCGTACATCCGGTCATTGGTGACGCTGATCTCGAGCGCCTCGACGGGGATCTTCTCGCGCTGCGCCACGACGTGAATGGTCATCGACGTGCAGGCGCCGAGCGCCGCGGAGAGGAAGTCGTACGGCGTCGGACCGGCGTCGGTGCCGCCGGCGCTGGAGGGTTCGTCGGCGACCAGCCTGTGCGCTCCCACCTCGATGTCGTTGCGGAAAGAGTTCGCGGATCGAACGATCACTGGACCCATGGCTCACCTCATCCCAAGAAGAACCGGCCTGCCCACCACCCACCGGCCGTCGCGTTCGCCGAGGGGCAGCCAGTACCAGGTCGCGGAGTCGCGGGCGAGCGAAATGCGCGCGAAGAGGCCGATTGTCTTGCGCACGAACGGATTCTTGAACGGCGACGACAACTCCACGGTCAAGATGTCGGGCGAGCGGCGGGCCGTCTCGCCGACCGCGCGCCAGGCGCACGAGCCGGCGGGGACCACCACCGCGAGGGGCTCGGCGTCGCGGTTCGCTGCGTCGGCGACCGCGTGCGCGTCGAACGGCCTCCCGTAGAACGTTGCTTCCGCCAGACCGGAGATCGACTGCGGAGTAATCAGCGGTTGCGTGGTGACCACCACTTCCATCGCCGTCTCCGCCGAGACCCCCTCGTCGTGCAGCTTGGCGCAGAACGCGTCGAGCACCCCGCGCGGCACCTCGGTCCACTTCGGGGCGGGCGGCGGGGGAGGGGCGGTGGCGCACGCGGCGAGGAGGAGTAGCGCCGCGAATCTCACACCAGCCTCAACTGCGGCGTGTTCTTCGCCTCGAAAAACGCTCGGATCTCGCTCGCCGGCTTTCGGGAGATGAGCTCGCGCGGCGACTCGTCGTACCAGTCGGTGGGGAAAAAGCGGGTGTAGCTCTCCTGCGTGAAGCGCCGGCAGAGGAGAGCGATGACGCCGACGTCGCTCTCGCTGCGGATCACGCGACCCGCCGACTGCACCACGCGCGTCATGCCGGGGATCAGATACGCGAACTCGAAGCCGGCGCCGTACTGGTCGTCGTAATAGCGCTTGAGCAGCTCCTGCTCGAAGCTGACCTGCGGCAGCGCCGGCCCCACCACCATCACGCCCGAGAGCATGTCACCGCGGTAATCGACCCCCTCGGCGTACATGCCGCCGGAGACGGCGAGGATGAGATTTCCGCGCGTCGGCTTGTCGCGGAGGATGTCGAGGATGGCGTTGCGCTCGTAGTCGGTCATGTCCGTCCGCTGGGCGATCACCCGCTTGCGGATAGGCGGCATCCGCTCGGCGACCTCGCGCAAGAACGCGTAGCTGGGAAAGAGCGCCAGGAAATTGCCGTCGCCCGCCTCGGCGATATCGGCGACGTTTTTGGCGATGCCGTCGTAGTGATTCGCGCGCTGCTTGTACGTGGTGTCGACGTCGGATATGACGACGATCTTGCGGTTGTCGCGCGGGAACGGCGACGGCAGCGACAGCTCCGACGACCGCTTCTCCGGCATGCCGAGGGTCTTGCGGTAGAAGTCGAACGGCTCGAGCGTGGCGGAGAGGGCGATCGTGGCGTGCGCGGATTCGAAGATCTTGCCGAGGAAGCGCGAGGGGTCTTTGCAGAAAATCTTGAGGCGCAGCCCCTCCGGACTCTTCTCGATGAGGTGCGAGAACTCCTCGCCCCCGTCGTTGAGCAGGTTCGTGAACTTCACCAGCTTGAAGTAGAAGTCGATGACCGGATCGTCTTCCTCGACGATGCGGTTCTCGATCTTCCAGCCGATGTAGCTCATGACGATGCGCTCCCACTCCACGCGCTGCTCCATGAACAGCTCGCGGTCGGGCTCGCAGAGGGCCTGCTTCACGTCGTCTTCCAGAGTCTCGGCAAGCGCGCGGAGGTGATCGCGGAGAAGCTCGAGCAGCTCCTCCCACCCCTCCACCCAGCAGTTGCGCGAGGCGAGATGATTACGCACGGCGTCGAGCGACTTCTCCTGCAGCTCCGGCGAGTAGTAGCCGCGGCCGCGGTCGACGAGGTTGTGCGCCTCGTCGACGACCAGCACGCAGTCGCCGTAGTCGTTGTCCTGCTGGTAGGCCTTGAGGCCGACGTACGGATCGAAGATGTAGTTGTAGTCGCAGACGATGACGTCGGCCTGTTCGATCAGCTCGAGCGAAACCTCGAACGGGCAGACCTCGGTGGAGCGCGACAGCTCGAAGGTGATGTCGGGATCGAAGTAGCTCATCGTGGTGGCGATGTGCGACACGAGGCCGGAAGCCTTCATCTTCTCCGAGTACGCCGCGGCGAAGGGACAGAAGTCCTCGTGGCAGATCATCTCCGTGTGCGCGCACATCTTCTGCTTGGCGCGGATGCGGAGGACGCGGAAGGCGCCGTCGTTGAGCATGCGCAGCGCCTCGATGGCCGCGTCCTGCTGCAGCGTCTTCGAAGTGAGGAAGAAGAGCTTCTTTCCCGCGCGCAGCGACTCGCGGACGGCGGGAAAAAGCGCGGCGATGGTCTTGCCGACACCGGTCGGCGCGGAGACCAAAAGCGCCTCGCGCTGGCGGACGGCGCGGGCCACGGCGTCGACCATCTCCGACTGGAAGGGGCGCATCCGCTCGTACGGGAAGGCGAGGGTGTCCGCGAACGCCTTCTTCGCCTCGAGCAGCGCGTGCGCCGACTCGATCTCGTCGATCAGTTTGTCGATGGCGTCGTCGAGCGCGCCGGCCACGCGGGGCCGCTCGAACTCCGCGTCGATGGCGCGGGTGTCGCCGCTGATTAGATCGATTAGTACTAATTGCGGCGCGAAGGTGAAGCCGGCGAAGTCGGGCTGCTCGGAGAGGAAGAGCGAGTAGAGGAGGAGCTGAAAGAGATTGCGCTGCAGCTTCTCCGACCTGTAGAGCGCTTCGAGCTCCAGATCGAAGTGGATGGACTTCACTTCTTCGATGCCGACGACCTGCGCGTCACGGTCCACCGAGAGCCCATCGATGCGCCCGGTGACGGTGACCGCCCACCCGCGCCGCTCCACCCGATGCACCACGTGCACCTCGGCCCGGTAGTTCGGATCCTCGGACGCGCGCAACTCCGCGCGGCGGCTGTGGATGTCCTGCCCGATCCACATCCGCCGGAACCCGTCGCCGCGCTCCACGCCGATGCGGCGGTAGGTCGATTCGTAAACGAGATCGCCCACACTGCACACAATCTCTCGTTGTTCGTGATTGATGCGCACCGCGACGATGGTAACAGCCCGGAGGAGTGCTGAGTGCTGAGTGCTGAGTCCTGAGTGCTGAGTAGTCTTCGGCACGTGCTCAGTCAAGAAGTCCACTATTCGTAGACTCACTCAGCACTCAGCACTCAGCACTCAGGAATTCGCCGGAAACTTGGGCTCCGGAGATGGAAGCCGTACACCCCGGCTTCTGACGCGCGTACTTGGTTTCCTGGTCGGGAGTAGGCTGGTTTTTAGCGACTTCCGGTCGGCGCCGATTGAGCGTGAAAGTCGCTTGGGTTTGCGAATGGCAAGGAGGAGACCTCTTCGATTATCAACTGGCAGACTTCCATCCCTGGAAACAAAGAGATTGGATACAGCCCCAGGTTAATCATTTCAAGGGTAATCGTTCCCTCAAATCCCGCATGAATTGTCGGAGCAGTGAAGTGAACTAGCAACCCGATTCTGGCGAACGAACTGCGCCCCTCGATCCTCGCAGCGTAGCAGGGTCTTCCTTCGCGAATCGGGAGGCTTACCCGCTCAAGCGTCCGTGCAAGGATGAACTTATTTGGAGCAAGCGCATAGCCACCCGCATCAATAGTCGTGGTTGAATATAGCTCGGGCAAAAATTTGGCGATGCCGCCACGTCTGAGGTCGAGCGTGAGGGGCTTCCCTGGTTTTGGAATTGCGATCTCAGGGCCGAGCTGTAGGTTAACCGTGCACGTGTCGTAGGGACACGAACCTTGGTGCTCAGTGGGGCGTCTCGGAGTAGGTTCGGGGGTGATGACGAGGTCTGCCGCATCGAGCGCCGCTTGAATGCCGACGTTCGAAAGGATCATACAAAACGAAGAGCTTGCATGGGAACTCGCGCAACGTTTGAGCCCTCGAACGTCCTCTCGGGCAGCGCGACAACACCGTACTCACCGTTACGCGCGACAATCTCCACCGCGATCTCATCATCTTTTACGAAATCGTCCGAAATGAAGAACGAGACGACTTCCCCGTCCGCCGTGGTAACCCCGATGGCCTTCTCGTTCGAGAACATTCCCGGGGCTACCTCGCATCGCAACCAAGCCTTGCTTGTCAAGATATCCTCACCTCGCAAAAGTTTATACGTCACGCTTCGTCGAAGTTATACGTCACGCTTCGTCAAAGTTCCGTCATCGGATGCCCGTCTCCGCGCGGTCTTCGGGAGCGAGCGGTACCGCTCGGCCAGTGACTTTATTTGCAGCCGCACTCAGCACTAAAGCCGCTCGACCACATCCCCCAACACGAACGCCTCGCTCTCGTTGCGCTCGCGGTACTCGGCGAGCGGGACGGCGGGGGCGGGGGAGCGGTCGGAGAGGCGCTGGTAAATGTCGCGCACGGTCTCCTTGCGGAAGCTGAGCGACTCGGCGGTGAGCTCGCCGCTGAGGGAGAAGAGGCGCTGGAAGTCGCTGCGGGGGATGCGCACGGGATTGTTCACGTCGTCGGAGACGGGATCCCAGACGCCGATGAGCACCTCGTCGTCGTCCATCGCCGTGTGGCGCGCGCAGACCACGATCTCGTTCGGCACGACGCGCTCGTGAGTGGTGTCCGCGGCCACGACGCCGGCGACTTCGTCCTGCTGATGGAACATCTGCCGCAGCAGCGCCACCAGCGTCTCGCCGGCCTCGATCGGCGTGGCCTCCGCTTCGCCAGGCGCGAACGGCGCGATCTCGCCGACTTCCACCTGGTCCAGCCCCTTGAGCGACACCATGCCGATCAGACGGAGGCCGATCCACTCCAGCCCCACGATCGCCGGCGCGAAGCCGATGTACGCGCCGAACGACGTCCGCAGCCGCACCAGCGGCTGCGCCTCCGCGGCCAGCTCGTTCGACAACTCCTGCAGCAGCGACATGGAGCCGACGATGCCCTCGTTGACCAGATGGCCGGTGGCGTTGACGTACGCGTAGAACTCGCGGGCGTGCTGGGCGTGGTCGATGACGTCGACGCCGCGCGCCAGCGGCGCGAAGAAGTTCTGCACCTTCATCTGGTTGTAGCCATGGGCCACGAGGAACGCGGCGAAGTCCTCGATCTCCTTGTTCGCCTTGCCGGTGGTGAGCCGCGACAGCTCCACGATGCCCGGTCCGTAGAACTCCGTGATGCGCTCCGAGGTTCCGGTCCCCTTCATCGGCAAGAGGCGGTAGTAGCCGAAGTTGATCGCGATGCGGAGACCCTTGTTGAAGGCGAATCCTTTGCGCCGCATCTCAGAGTAGAACCGCTGGATCTCTACCGCGGCGCGCACCAGCCGCCCGGCGCGGCGGGTGGTGTAGAAGGCGCCGTCGCCGAGGAACTTCTCGAACTGCAGGGCGTGGCGGTCGGCGATCACTTCGAGCTTGCGCTGGAACAGCAGCATCTGCCGGTAGGAGTTGATCTCCTCCTTCCGCCCGCTGCGGCGGAGGTCGCCGAGGGTCTCGGTGAAGTTGGAGATGTCGTAGATGAGACCGAAGCGATGAACCATCGGATCGACGACGCCCGGGCGGCCGAAGTCGAGCGGCCGCGTCGATCGCGAGTAGGTCATGCTCGAGCGCTTGTCGGTCGACACGATCTCCCCGTCGTGCGCCACGGACATCCAGGTGATGCCGCGCCGGAGCTGGTTGAGCACCGCGAACTCGCGCAGCCGGCGCGCCAGGAGCTGGAACTGCTCGCGGTCCTCGCGCGTGACGCCGTTCTGCATCGTGTTCTGCTCGAAGAGGAAGTTCTGGAAGCGGGTGTCGAGCAACAGCGCCATCGACACCCCCTGCTCGGCGGTGGCGCCGAACAGCGGCAGGACGGCCCTGAAGGTCTTGTCCTTCGACAGCAGGTCGGCGGCGATCTCCCGCATCCGCTCGATGGAGTCGCGGAAGCTCTGGAAGTCGCGGTGGAGGTAGCCGTTGACGAACGAGCGCAGCTCGCGCAGATCCGGCCCGATGAACTCCTCGGTCAGCACCAGGACGTCGTCCTGCAGCAGCCGGAAGAACTGCAGGCCGCGCTGCTCTTCGCCGTCGAGGATCGACGAGACCTTCGCCGCGAGCTGCGTCATCTGCTCGCGCGCCTCCGCCGCCCAGCGCGAGTAGATGCGGTACTTGAACGCGTCGCCTTGCAGGCGCCCGGCCTGGCTGTCGACGACGCTGATCCGCCGCGGCACGGACGAAAACTGCCGCGCCAGATCGAGCGAGTGCGCGAGCCAGAAGACGGCGTGGTAGTCGTTGAGAAGGTTCGAGACCAGCGCGTTCTCCGCCGCGCGCATCAGCGGGCCGAGGTAGTTGCCGAGGGAGAGCTGCGCCTTCTCCCGCGCCGCCGGCGTGCGGCTGACCTGCCAGACCACCTCGTCGGCCAGCCAGCGGTCGAGCCGCGCGTCGAGGTCGCGCATCACCGGCGTGTCGGCCAGCGGGAACCCGAGGACCGGCCCCTGGGTCTCGTCCGCCGGAAAGATTTTGTACGGCTGCGGCAGCGACTCGGAGCGCGGGAAAAGCTCCTCCACGTTGCGGCCCACCTCCGACGGCACCAGGAACATGGCGGAGTCGGGACGGGAGGCGAGATAAGTGACCAGGGGTGAAGGCATTGCCGGAAGAGGGGATTATATGAACTTCATTTAAACTCGTCCCATGTCCTCCCTCCCCACCCCCGCCGCCTGCCCTCGCTGCGCCGGCTCCGGCTGGATTCCGCTCTCCGGCGACTCCCTGCGCGTCGAGCCCTGCGCCTGTCAGGGCGATCTGCGGCGGCGGCAGCGGATTGCGGCGGCGAACATTCCGCGGCGGTACGTCACCTGCCGCATCAAGAACTTCAACGACCGCGAGTCGGTGCTGAAGTCGGCCAAGACGCGCGTGGAGCAGTTCGTCAACGAGTGGATGCCGCAGTTCGGGGTGAAGGGACTCTTGCTGCAGGGTGGGTGCGGGACCGGCAAGACCCACCTCGCCGTCGCGGCGCTGCAGGAGATCATCCAGAGCGACAAGCCGGGGAAACTGCTCTTCAGCAACTTCCAGGACCTGATCCAGGAGATCCAGGCGACGTTCGATCCGGAATCGCCGATCGACAAGTCGGAGCTCCTCCGCCCGCTGCTGGAGGCCGACCTCCTGGTGCTCGACGAGCTCGGCTCGCAGAAGCCGTCGAACTTCGTGCACGACATCCTCTACTACATCATCAACAGCCGCTATAACGGGATGCGGACGACGATCTTCACCACCAACAACGTCGAGGACCTCGGCGACCGCATCGGCGACCGCCTGCGCAGCCGGCTGTACGAGATGGCCAGCGTCATCCACCTGACCGGAATCGACGACTACCGCCGGAAGAAGATTTGAAGCGCAGCGCCATCGACGTCATCCGCCGCGGGTTCGACAACGCCCTGGCCAACTGGCCGCTGATCCTGATCCGCATCGCCGAGGGGGTGGTGTTCGGCGTCATCGTCATCGGCGCCATCATCGCCGCGGTGGTCCCCGTGCTGGTCACGGCCGGCTTCTCGAACGACGTCGACTACCGCAATCCGGAGAACGTGGCGGTGTTGATCGTGGGCCTGTTCGTCGAGCACTGGATTCTGGTGCTGTACCTCTTCGCCCTCTTCGTGCTCATCCTCGGCGTGCTGATGGCCATCCACTCGTTCGTGGAGGCGGGATGCGCGCGGATTTACATCGACGGCGAGCGCACGGCCGGGTTCAAGGCCTTCGCCGCCGAGCGCTGGCTCCGCGGCGGGGTGGGCGGATGGTGGGCGGTGTTCTGGATCTACAACCTCGCCTGGAGCGTCGGCGCGCTGATTCTCCTCGGGCCGCTGGTGCTGACCATGGCAGGCATGCTGGCGGTGGGCGGGCCGGCGGGGCGGGTGGCCATCGGCTGCGCCGGGCTCGCGGTCACCCTGCTGCTCCTGCTGCCGATGGCGCTCCTGATCGGGATGTGGACGCAGAAGGCGATCGTCGTCAGCGTCGCGCGCACCCTCGGGGCGGCGGAGGCGCTGCGCGCCGCGCGGCGCGAGATCAAGCTCGACTTCGGACGCCACCTCGCCGTGGCGCTGGTGCTGATGGTGATCGGCGTCATCGCCGCCACGGTCGTCTCCGGCGTGAGCTTCCCCTTCTCCCTCGGACAGAACCGTCATGCCGGCTTCTTCCCGCTGATCTTCGCGCCGGTGCAGTTCGCGCTGATGTTCGTGCAGAGCATCGCGTCGGCGGCCGTGCACGCGTGGAGCCTCGCGTCGTTCGTGGCGCTGACAGAGGAGCGTTGATCGGTGTCATCCTGAGCGAAGCGAAGGATCCCCCGCCGATGAGCGCTTTCCTCTCCCGCGACGCCCGCAACCTCCGCCCCTCCGCCATCCGGCGGTTCGCGAAGCTGATGAACGATCCGAACGTCATCTCGTTCGCCGGCGGCGCGCCGAGTCCGGAGACGTTTCCATCGGAGCGCGTCGCGACGATCGCCGAGCGGGTGATCCGCGAGCAGCGCTCCGTGGCTCTGCAGTACGGCCCGACCGCCGGCCTGGCGCGGCTGCGCGAATTCGTGGCCGGCATCTGCCGCGCGCGCGGGATCGCGTGCGGCGCCGACGACGTCATCCTCACCACCGGCTCGCAGCAGGCGCTCGACCTCGTCGCCCACGTGCTGCTCGACCCGGGCGACGTCGTGCTGGTCGAGCTGCCGACCTACATCGGCGGCACCTCGTCGTTCTACGGGCGCAGCGCGACGCTCACCGGCGTGGCGCAGGACGACGGCGGCATCGTCATCGAGTCGCTGTCCGAAGCGGCGAAGCGGATGAAGCCGAAACTGCTGTATGTCATCCCGAACTTTCAAAATCCGTCGGGACGACTGATGGCGCAGCAGCGCCGCGATGAGGTGCTGCGGGTCGCCGCCGAGCACGACTTCCTCATCGTGGAGGACGACCCATACGGCGAGCTGGTGTACGCCGGCGGCGCGGACACCACGCCGATCGCCGCGCGGCCAAATAGTACTAATCGTACTATTTACCTCGGATCGTTCAGCAAGGTGCTCGCCCGGCCTGCGCTGCGGCTGGATCGTCGCGCCGAAGAGCATCCTCGGTCCGCTGGAGATCGCCAAACAGGCGGCCGACCTCTGCTCCGGCATGCTCGACCAGTCGATCGTCGACGAGTTCTGCGCCGCCGGCGAGCTGGCGCCGCAGATCGAGCGCGTGCGCGCGTTCTATCGCGGAAAGCGGGCCACGATGCTCAGCGCGCTGGAGGAGCACTTCGCCGATCGCGCCACCTGGACGCCCGCCGACGGCGGCCTCTTCACCTGGATGACGCTGAACGCCGACGTCGACACCGAGACGCGCGTCGAGCAGGCGGTGGCGGCGGGCGTGGCGTACATCCCCGGCGCCCCGTTTTTCGTCGACGGCAGCGGCCGCAACACCATGCGCCTGACCTTCGCCAAGGAGCCGGACGCGCGCATTCGCGAGGGCGTGGCCCGGTTGGCGCGAGTTTTTGCATAGGTGTCATCCCGAGCGCAGCGAGGGATCCCCCGTAACTAGGCGCTGAGCGCACATGCGCGGGGGATCCCTCGCTACGCTCGGGATGACACATAAGGACAACATGAAACGCTTTGCATTGATCGCTGTCTTTCTCGCCGCCTGCGCAACCACGCCCCCCCAGCAACCCAGCATCCCAGCAACCCAGCCACCGGCCCCACCGCGATCCGCAAACGCGCTGACACCGGTCGCGAGCGCCACGAAGTCCATCGTTGAACCACGCATCAAAGTCGGCATGCTGAGCGACCAGACGACGGTGAGCTTCCCGCGCGTCGCCGGCGGCTACTACCTCATCACCGACGCCGGCGCCTGGACGTTGCGCCGCGGCTTCACGGTCACCGCGCCGCTGAGCGAAGCCACGCCGCACTGGGCGGTGCAGGTGAGCGCGATCTCCGACGAGACCAGCGCGAATCAGCTCGCCGAAAAGCTCCGCGCCGAGAACGCCGGGCTGCGGGTCGACATCATCTTCGATCCCGCCGCCGGCGTCCGCCGCGTCATCGCCGGCGACTTCGCCGCGCAGCTCGAGGCCAACCCGCTGCGCGAGCAGCTCACCGCGCGCGGCTACGGCAAGGACATGCTCGTCGTCCGCCGCCCGACCGATCAGCCGTTCGACCAGAAGCAGCAGCTCGTCGATGACGAGGGCGACGCGACGACCATCGCCGCCGAGTCGGTGCTCGTCCTGCCGGCCGAGTCGGAGACGATCGTCATCGACAAGCTTCCGTACCGCACCGCCGCGCGCGTGCATATCAACTCGCGCGGGCTGTTCAATGTCATCAACGAGCTCAATCTCGAGGACTACCTGCGCGGCGTGGTGCCGGCGGAACTGGGGCCGCGGATCTACGACGAGGTGGAGGCGCTCAAGGCGCAGGCCGTCGCCGCGCGCACCTACGCGGTCCGCAACCTCGGACAGTTCCGCTCCGAGGGCTACGACATCTGTCCCGGCCCGGCGTGTCAGGCGTACAAGGGATTTTCCGGCGAGGAGCCGCTCAGCGATCAGGCGGTGAAGCAGACCGCCGGCCTCATCGCCACCTACGACGGCAAACCGATCGATGCGCTCTACACCTCCACCTGCGGCGGCGAGACCTCCGACGTCGGCGTGATGTTCCCGGGGCGCAGCGAGCCGTATCTGAAGGCCGCGCGCTGCGTGGAGATGGAGATGAAGAGCATCGCCGGGCGCGCCGACGGCGCGGCGATGCTGACCGAGGCGCAGGTGAACGGGAGGATCTTCGCGGCGGTCGCCGGACTGCCCGACGCCGGCACGAGCTGGTCGGCACGCGAGGTGGAGCAGGCGGTGACCGCGGCGACAGCCATGCTGAAGTTCGACGCGCGCAACACCACGGCGCCGGGCGAAGCCTCGCGACCGTTCGGCGTCACGGTCCCGCCGCAGCCGCAGGCCATTCCGCTGCATGCCACGTCGTCGCGCCGCGGCGATGTTCTGACCTATCTCGCGTCGGTGTTCGGATTCGATCGCTACGCCGCCGTGGTCACGCTGCCCGAGGATCGGAAGTACTACTTCCCGCAGAGCGCCGGCCCCGATGGCGCTGCCTACCGCGCCGCGGCGTTCCTCATCAAGTTCGGATTCATCCCCACGCAGCACGTCGACCGCATCGATCTCACGGCTGCCATGCCGCGCGACGAGCTCTACTCGATCCTCGGCTCCTGGCTGCGCAAGCACAACGCCATGAGCGAGGTGACCGGGAAGATTCAGGCCATCGACGGCCGCGACGTCGCGCTCAAGGCCGAGGGGAAGGTCGCGCACCACACGCTCCCCGCGAGCATCCCCATCTTCCGCCGTCTCGGCGACCGCCTGCAGGAGTACGCCAGCGTGCCGGTGATGATCGGCGACCGCGCGTTCCTCTACACCGATCCGAAGAAGACGGCGGTGGCGATGATCGTCAACGCGAACTACGACGGCGCGTCGTTCGACCGCACCTCGAGCTTCGCCAACTGGACGCGCAGCTTCCGCGCCGCCGAGTTGGTGGAGTCGATCAACCGCCGCGTGGCCATCAAGCAGCTCGCCGGGCTGC
Organism: Candidatus Gilichinskyi gelida; assembly: GCA_038040385.1. Classification (GTDB taxonomy): domain Bacteria; phylum Acidobacteriota; class Thermoanaerobaculia; order Gp7-AA8; family Gp7-AA8; genus Gilichinskyi; species Gilichinskyi gelida. The sequence goes on along the minus strand of JBBPII010000018.1, from coordinate 53,069 downwards.
GGCCGCTGGTGGTCGACAAATCGCAGCGCATCGCGGAGATGGAAGTGACCGCCGAGGGGGGCCGGACGTTCGTGCTCAAAGGTCTCCCGGTGCGCTGGTCGCTGAGCGTCCCCGACAACCTCTTCGTGTTCGAGAAGAGCGTCGACCCCGACGGGATGGACCGCTACACCTTCTACGGCAAAGGCTGGGGCCACGGCATCGGCATGTGTCAGGTCGGCGCGTACGGCATGGCGTTCCGCGGCTACACGTTCGAGCAGATTCTGAAGAGGTATTACGCGGGGATCGAGATTGGGCCGTATGTAGGACGGGCTTCAGCCCGTCTGGAGGGGCGTTAGGGGCGAGGTTGCGAGGTCGCGCGGTCTCGCGGTCTCGGGGTCTCGGGGTCTCGGGGTCTCGGGGTCTCGGGGTCTCGGGGGGACGGGCTAAAGCCCGTCCTACATTCGTTCTTCTTCCTCGTCGTACCCCAGAAAGACGTCGTTCGCCGCCGACGTGAGCTCATCATCGGATATCTGCGGGTTGGCCGGGACTTCGAGACCGCGAGACCCCGCAACCTCGCAACCCCGCGTCACGGCTCCGCGCCCAGCACCAGCACCGCCAGCGCCACCGCCACCCTTCGATCCAGCGGCGCCTCGGGCGCCAGGTCGAGGACGTCGACGTCGCCGGTCTCGTTGGGGCGGCGGATGATCCACCCCGCCTCGCTGCCGGCGTAGCGGATGCGCACGTTCGACTGGTAGCGCGGGCTGAATTTCCCGCCGATCTTGCGCAGGAACGCCTGCGCGAGAGACTCCTCGATCGCCTCGCCGCGCGGGCCGTGGGGGTTGGGGGGGAGGATGGTCCAGCGGTTGCGGCCGAAGCGGGAGAAGAACGACTTGCGCAGGCGCGCGAGCTGTTTGCCGTCGATGGTGGTCACGATGTACGTCGCGACCGGGAAGCTGGCGCTCGATTGCTGGGAGACAGTCAGCGCGGGATCGGGGCCCTCGTAGATCGTCACGTCGATCCGCGGCACCAGCAGGATGATGACCACCGTGAAGATCGCGCTGAGCACCAGGACGATCGCCGCCGGGATCGGCCGCTTCTCCATCAGCAGGAAGAGCACTCCCGCCGCCCCCGCCACCGCCACCACCCCCGCCACCAGCGCGGCGATGATGCCCACCACGCTGGCGAAGCTGCGGTACGACAGCACCACCGCCCCCGCGTCGTCGCGCACGTTCGCCGTTTGGCCGCTCGGGATGCCGCTCATGAAATGGAATCGCGAGTGGGCGAAGGCGCCGGTGGCTGGTGGGGGGGCGGGTTTGGGCGGGGAGGGTGGGAAGTCGGGGAGGGGCTCGGTCACGAGGTCGTCGTAGTCCTCGGCGTCAGCCAGGGCTAGTCCGCTTTTTTTTTTAGATCCTCGGCGGAGAGCAATTCGTGCGGTTGGGTGGAAAGGTTGATGCGCTCCTGTCCGCCGGTGCGCACGTACTCCATGTCCGGAAACTCCTGGCTGATCGGTTCCGGCATCGGCTGCTCGAACGGCTCGGCGACGCCCGTCGCCGGCACGTCGTTCTCGGTCGGCAGCTCCTCGGAGAATCGCCCGTAGGTATTGCCGAGGCGCAGCTTGCAGCCGTGCGTGAGCGGCGCGACGCGGACGCGCTTGCCGTTGACGTACGTCCCATTGGCGCTGGCGAGGTCGTGCATGACGAAGAAGCCGCGCTCGAAGACGATCTCCGCGTGATGGCGGGAGACCTTCGGGTCGCGCAGGATGATGTCGTTTCCGGGGTCGCGGCCGAGGGTGAAGGGGCGGTGCGTCTGCAGGCGGTAGCTCTTCTCCGCCCCATCCAGCCCGACGAAAAACAGCTTGGCCATGAGCGGGCGATTGTAGCCTAATGCCCCGAAGGTCTGGAACGTCACCCGCGCATATGAGTCGTTGTGAGCGCCTCGATAAAGCGCGGCATCGAGCGGTCGCCTGCATGCGGTATGCGCGATCCTGCCGTATCCCTGGGCTACAAGCGCTCTGCAGTCCTTCCCGCGATACGACCGGCAAAGCTGTGCCCGCGCCGCACGCAACGCGATAGGGAATGACCCTTCACACTTTCCGCAAGGAACGCGCCCATGAAGCCGTCGCCGCAGCCGAGCGTATTGACAACGCGCCGGATGGGCAGGGGGTGTTCGACCATCTCCCCCGCGGCGGTGAACACGGAAGTGCTGGCCGCACCCCTCGTAACGATGACGAAGCGGCCGTCCGCGAGGTACGCCGGATCGAGGAGCGACTCCCGCCACGTGCTCGGCAGCGCCGACCACTCATCCTTGTTCAGAAAACATCCACGTAAGGCGTGTGTGAACATCGGGTCCACATTCGCGAGCTCGCCCGAGGCCATCCAGAAACCGAGCGCGGCGTAAAGACGAACGCCGCGCTGCGCCATTGCGTGCGCGTGCGCGCGTACTGCATCGAAGCGACAGCCCACGAACGCTACGGCGTCGGTCGCACCAAGCCGCTCGTACACGGGCGAGGCGTCGTAGGAGAAAGACGCGCCCGCGAGATCGACGTAGAACGTGCGATCACCGTTGGCAGCCATCGCCACCACGAACTCGGTGGTCGCTCGAGTGGAGCGGGCGCAGAATCGCGTGTCGACGCCCGCTGTGCGGAGATTTTGCAGCAGCCGGCGGCCCCACGCATCGCGACCCACGGCAGATGCGAGCGCTGCCCTGCCGCTGTTCGCCGCGATGGCGGCTGCGACATTTGCGGCCGCACCACCATCGAGAAGCGCAGTTTGCCGAACAACGACGTCACAATTTGGTTTCGGCAACTTCTCAACGAGCAATAGCCGATCGCAGCTGACGTTTCCGACGACGACAATTCTCGTCACGCTATGAACTCGATGTCATGGCTACGATGACGCAGCGTGCCACCTGTGAACGCGCGGTAATACGCGCGTCGGCCGCCTCGTCGCATGATCTCCTCCCCGGAGAACTCGAAGAGCGATCCGCGCACTCGGCAGGCGTACTCCCATATGCCGGCGACGAGGTGCGCGGGTCCGCGCACGGGGAGGTCCGCGGGTGGACGCCTGAGAGCATCCTTCAAGACGGCGAATGCCGCGGCTGCGTCGGGATCGTACTTTGCGAGCATTCCACCCCGGTATACCATCGCCCAAACCGGAACCGTTGCGAACACGACCACCTCCAGGCCGCTATCGAAGCGACTCCCGTAGTACTGATCGCGGTACGACCAGTCTCCTTCGCGATGGGCGAATAGCCGTCCGCCGTCACGAAGGCGCTTGGCGTCCTCGCCGCTAGCAAAGGTACGTTGCTTCGCGGCAATCAGGAACGCTGCAAGTTCGGCGCGTGAAATGCTCAGGCGCAAGCCGTCCTCCCTTCCTCCTGAAACTCCAGCCGCGCGGCAGCGCTTGCGCTGGCAACGACATCATCGAGTGCGCGTGATGCATCGACGGTCGAGACCTCGAAGGCAAACCACCAGCGGCGCACGTCGAGTGCCGCCTCATACGCCGACGCAGCTGCGCGTAGCGCATCGACGCTCTCGTTCGCGAGCGGCTTTGATCGCGCCTGGATTCGCTGATGCGCGAGCTCCGGCGGGATCGCCAGGTAGACGATGCGCGCCGGAGTCGGTGCTGCCGCGGTGAGACGCAGGAGGGCGCGCGTCACAGCCCACGGTCGCCAGGCAGCCGGAAAGATCACGCTCGCCGAGACAATGCTCCGATCGCCCACGATGATCGCGACGTCGGATGGGCGCAGCGACTCTGCACGACGCAGGCGCCACCAGTTCGTCGCGGCATTCAGCTGGAACATGAGCAGTTTCAGCGTCGGTAGACGATCGAGCACGCGTCCCACAGCGGAACTGCAGCCCGCAAAGAGGTGGCGATCAAGAAATCTGCCGATCACTGAGTCGCTGCGTCCCATGTACGGGAACACATGCACGGTCCGTCCGTTGTTGTGCAGGGCTGCCACGACGCGCCGTACGACCTCCGTCTTTCCGCTGCCGTCGATGCCTTCAACCGCGACGTATTGACCCATCGGCACCGGGGATCACTCCCCGTGCGTAAGCACGCGACCGAGGCGTAGCGACAATCCATGACGAGCGACGAGCGATTCGACGAGCGCATCGAGCTCCTTCCGCGCCGCGCGTTCCCGCTCGGGCGAATAAATCTCAGCGGCGTCAGGTCGATCGGCCGAGAGGATCCCGACGAGGCGATTGCGGATGTATGGCTTCAGATTGATGTGCTCGACGAAGAGCGAGGTCACGCCCGTGTCCGCGACAGCGGCAAACAACTCCTCAAGCAGATCCGGGCGATCGAAGAAGTGCGGGAGGAGCGGCCCGATGAAGGCGTAGGTGGGGATGCCCGCCGCATGAAGCTGTCGCAGCGCGTCGAGACGTGCGCTTGCGAGCGGCGCGCGCACTTCGAGTTCACGGCTCGTCCGATCGTCTGTCGTCGTAATCGTCATTCCGACCTCTTTCGTGCGGAGCTGCGTCAGGAGATCGATGTCACGCACCACCAGCGGAGACTTGGTAAGGACGCTTACGAGACCGGGATAGTCATGGCGAACGAAAGTCTCGAGAATCCGTCGCGTAACAAGGTACTTCCGCTCAGCGTACTGGTAGGCATCCGTAACGGAACTCAGCAGCACGCGCGATGTTCGTTTCTCTTCGGAGAGCGCAGCGAGTTCTGCGTCGAGCACCTCGGGCGCGTTCACCTTCACGTAGAGGTAGTTGCCCCAATTCTCGAAGGGCTCCCCGACGAACCGACCCATGAAGCTCGCGTAACAGTATGAGCAGCCGAAGACACATCCTGTGTACGGGTTCACGACGTAGTCGGTGTCCGGCAGCTTTGACGCGACGAGGATCGATTTCGCGGTTGTTTCTTGAACTTCCATGGTCGTTTAGCCTTTTCGTCTTCGTACCCTAGCCGTCGGTTCACGCTTCGTAAAGAGGACACGCAGGATCGATCTCGGACATCCCTGCAACCATATCCGGCACGGTCGCATCATTGATCTTGTTCCCGAACCGCGAAAAGAGGAAGTGGCCGAGCGCGTTGAACCGCATCCCGCCCGAGCACTTCATCCGGCATCCATTGCACCGTACCTCCTGTTTCGCATATTCGTCCGCGATCCGGATGAGGCTGCCCTCCGTCTCCACGATCTCCTTGAGCGTTGAGCCCTCCGTGAGGAGATTGCCAGCCGCGAGGCGATTGAACGGCGGAACGACGCACCACGGATCGAAATAGACGTTCCCCTGCGGATCGAGCCCGATGGAATGGCGGCCCGATCCCGTGAGCAGGTCCGATGCGTGGATGTCGTGACCGAGAAACAGAACCGAGTAGATCGTCTCAAGCGAGTGGTGGAGGTGGAGCGTGGTGAGAGGCGTGTTCGCCCGCAACCACGCCACGTCGAGGAGCAGCCGCGCGTACTGCTCCATCGACGGGATGCGGTCGAACCGCAAACCCATGCGGCCCACGGGCATGGCGCGGTGGACGCTGTACTGGCGGACACCAAGTGAGGCAAGGTGCTCCGCGAACGCGCGGAGATCGTTGATGTTCTCTGTCGTCACGGCGGACGACACCTCGATCTTCTCAGCGAGTTCCTCATACTTCAACGCGTCCTGCACAAGGCCGAGCGTCTTGGCATAGGGGCTGTCGAACAGGGTCCGCGTCTTTGGGTCACGCCAAGCATTGTGGTAGCTCTCAAAACCGTCGATGCTGATCTCGATGAATCCGAGGTGTTCGCTCAACGCTAGAAGCTCTTTTGCAGTGAGCGTCGTCCCGTTGCTGTTCATACCCACACCGGCCACCCCGAACAGCTCACGCGCATGCCGTGCAACCTCCGGGAAATCCGGACGGATCGTCGGCTCGCCGCCGCCGAAGATCAGAAAGACGTTCGGGAAACCTTTAGCCGACGTGTAGGCATGGACCTTGTCGAGAATCGTGAACACCTGGTCAGTGGTCGTCTCGAATTTCGCATCACCCGGGTCGCGCTTGAAAATGGCGCTCACGCAGCAATGCGCGCACTCGAGATTGCAGACGCGCGTGATGTCGTACACGATCCCGAACGTGTCTTTGCCGCGAACCTCGGCAGCGCGCGTCTGGAGGTACGTGACGATCGCTTCATAGTCGGCGTCCGTGAGTGCGAGCCGTTCCAGCAAGAATGCGCGAAGCTCGTCCTTCGCACCTTCAGCCCCGAATGTTCGGAAACGTGCAGCCTGCGAGAGTTGCGTCATGAGGAAGCTCCATAACCACGGACGATGTCGGCGATTGTGTCAGTCAGATTCGGAACGAGCCTTGTGAGGCCGATGGTGTAGCGAGAGGAGATGACCAATCCCTGCGCGACGAGGGTCGCGACGGCCTCGTCAGCGGCCGGCACCTCCGCGAAAACCCCTTTGTCGAACAGTGTCGCTGCGACGTCCGCGGCTCGCACTCCGCCCGCATCGGATGCTGCATCGATGAACGCCTGGCGACGGAGGCGCAGTTGCTCGAGCACGTATGTCGCAGGGACCGCGTCCTCCCAAATACCGTTGAACATCTCAAGGAATTGATTCGTTAGCTGCGCGAGCTGCGTGTACGTCGCGCGTGGCTCGCCACGGCCACTCATCGGGGGGACGAACACCAAGGCGGCGAGACTCTGCTCGGAATCAGCGAACAGATAGAACGGTGAGGTCTGCGGGCGAAGACTGACGCGGAGGTCGACACCGACATCGTGGACGTCGCGCTGATTAACGTCCCAGCCGAATGCAGCGAGGCCGAGCGGCGATACGACACGGTGGTACTCCATGCCGTCGCGCATGCCCTCGGTGATCGCCGACCAGACCAAGGGCAAGTTGTTGCTCCACTCAGCTGCGGAGAGTGCCCGGACGATCGCCGAGTCGACGATCACGCGAGCGACAAACGCGTCGATCTGCGCAGCACCGACGAGCGTCTGCGACGCTGCCGGGACTTCGACCGATGCCATCTCAGCACCATCGAGCGAATGCTCCAAAGCGGCGCGGACTTCTTCGTGGGTCAGGCGATCAAGGTGCCCGAACGGCGGGTACGCCCATTCCAGCCGATACAGTAACGACGGTACGAGCAGCTCGGCGGGCGTTGGAAGGAGTTCGTAGCCCCACTCGCTGTTCCGCCGAAACGAAAAGCCGTACTCCTCGAGCATGGTCGCGGCTTCAAGATACGTCGATTCGAGTTCGGAGCTGATCGTGATGCTCCCGGCGTCCATGAGCGTCGTGTACACGTCAGCCGCGCCCGCCGACAAATAGCGCGCAGCGACAGCGGTGACAGCGGACGATTCAACCGGCATGGACACCTTTCCATAATCGCAACCCTGAGGCACACGGCTGCATTTCGGCGCGGGGGCGCGAGTTAGCTGTGAGAACGAATCTGGACCCACTTTGGGAGTGACAGAATTCGCCGTTTCCCTACCCCTGGGTCATGAAGCCCGGCCAAGTGGCGCCGCCGGACCCCGCAACGGCGACTGTAAGGCCGAGAGGAACCGGTTGGCACCATCAAACCGTGGCTGAAGCGGGGCGCGCGGCTGCTTAAGATCGCCCAGCTTCATTCCACCCGAGCTCGGTCACCAGCTCGTCGATGGTCACAGGCTTGGTGAGCCACGACTGGATGCGCGGATCTCGTTGACTCTCTTCGGGTTGCGGGTGGCCGCTGATGACGATGACGGGGATGTCGGCGTTGATGGCCTCGCGCAGCCGGGTGAGGACCTCGCTGCCGTCCATGAGCGGCATGACCCAGTCGAGCAGCACGACGTCGGGGCGCTCGAGGGCGATGCGGTCGACGGCCTCGGCGCCGTTGGCGGCGAGCTTCACTTCGAACCCGCGCTGGTTGAGGCCGATGGCGTAGAGCCGGCGCACGCGAGTTTATCCTGACGCCGCCAGGCGTCAGGATCTGGCGCCGATGTGCGCAGCGCGAGTGGGCACCAGATCCTTTGTCGCTGCGCGACAAAGGATAAAGTTAGCCCATGCGAGCGGGATGGAACGCGTACTTCATGGGCATCGCGCATCAGGCGGCTACGCGCTCGACCTGTCCGCGCAAGCACGTCGGCGCGGTGATCGTGCGCGACCGCACCGTGCTCTCCACCGGATACAACGGCTCCATCCGCGGCCTCCCGCACTGCGAGGAATCCGGCTGCATCATGGAAGACGGCCATTGCATCACCACCGTCCACGCCGAGGCCAACGCCATTCTGCAGGCGGCAAAGAACGGGGTGTCGGTCGACGACGGAGAGCTCTACACCACCGCCTCGCCCTGCTGGAACTGCTTCAAGCTGATCGCCAACGCCGGCATCAAGAAGATTTACTACGGGGAGTTTTATCGGGATGAGAGGTCGCGGGAAACGGCGGCGCAGGTTGGGATCGAGCTTGTAGATTTGGGGATGGCGATGTAGGACGGGCTTTCAGCCCGTCTGGCGGGCTAAGGCCCGCCCTACATTTGTACTTCGATGATCATTCTCGCGGCCGACACTTCCCTCCCTCTCCTATCCGTCGCCTTGCTGCGCGACGACGCGCTGCTTGGCGCCGTGGCGCTGGAGGGGAAGGGCTCACGCAATGAGAAGTTGCTGCCGGCGATCGACTGGCTGCTGGCGGAGGCGGGCGTCGACCGGCGGGAGATCGATCTGTTCGCGGTGACGCGGGGGCCGGGCTCGTTCACCGGCGTGCGCATCGGGCTGGCGACGATGCAGGGGTTGGCGCTGGCGTTGGGGAAGCCGGTCTGCGCGATGTCGACGCACGAGGCGATCGCGCCGGCGGCGGGGCGGGTGACGATCGTCGACGACGCCGGCCGCGGAGAGTTTTACGTTTCGCAGTTCGAGGATGGGCGGGAGGTGGCGGCGCCGCACCTGGCGAAGACTGCGAGCGGGTCGACCGTGGCGGAGTTTCTGAAGACCGGCAATCCGGCCGCGTCGTGCGCGCGGCGCGCGCGCGCCATCGCCGAGGCCGGACGGCTCGACGAGTACGCGGACATCACGCCGATCTATGTGCGCTTGGCTGAGGCGGAAGAGAAGCTGAAGCGTGGTTGACCTCACCATCGCGTCCGCATCGGCCGGCGATCTCGACGCCGTGCATCGTCTGGAGACCCTCTGCTTCCCCGCGCCATGGCGCCGCGAGTTCTTCGAGAGCGAGCTGGCAGCCACCGGCCGCTACAACCTGGTGGCCCGGCGCGGCGGCAGGCTGGTCGGCTATCTCTTCGCCATGTGGTTCTTCGACGAGATGCACATCAACAAGATCGCCGTCGACGAGCGCGAGCGGCGCCGCGGCATCGCCCTGCGGCTGATGGAAGAGTGCATGGAGTTCGCGTCCACGCACGGCATCCGCACCATCACCCTCGAGGTGCGCGAGTCGAACGAGGTGGCCCAGGCGTTCTACGGCCACCTCGACTTCGAGCCGCTGTACGTCCGCCCCCGCTACTACCCCGACGGCGAATCGGCGGTGATCATGGTTCGAGAGTTGTAGTCCGGGTCGTGAAGCGGACCCGGTAGCGCGCGGCGGGGCGCAGCCGCTGGCGCAACGCGTCGGCCACCTCGCGCTCGCCGATCACCGCTGCCGCGCGCCGCGGCGCCGCGGCGATCACCGGCGCCAGGTCCTCGAGTCCCTTGGAGTCGGAGCGGATGGCGAAGGCCAGCGGGTCGGGCGAGATCCACTTCCCCTCCAGCGAGGCCACGGCATCGAGCAGATGCTCCGTCTGCGCCACCAGGCGCCCCTTCTCCTCGCGCGTGAAGCCTTCGACGATCAGCGGCTCGGTGGGGACGCGGACCACCAGCGTGGCCGGGAACGGATTGAAGGCCAGATCGGCTTCGCGCTCCAGGTTCGCGGTCTCCTCCTCGCCGAATGCCAGTCGCTCCAGCGCTTTGCGCGTGGCATCGACGAGGTTCATCTCCACATCGGTCAGCAGCACCGGGCGGACGTCCTCGTCGTCGCGGAAGAGGGCCTTGAACATCTCGGTGCCGCGCTGCGGGCGCTCGTCGAGATACCCGTACATGGCGCGGACGGCGGCGAAGTAGTCCACCGCGCGCCGCGCGTAGATCTGCAGCTTCTTCTCCACGTTCTCGCGCTGCTCGCGCGTGGCGCGCATCGAGGCGCCAGGGTAGATGGTCAGCTCCGTCCAGCCGGGTCCGCGGGTGACGGTCGTCGACAGCGGGACGTCGAAGAAGAACTTCTGCAGATCGTCGGACTCGATGCGCGCGACGTGCTCCACCCGCACCACCGTCCCGCGCGTCCGCTCGAACAGCATCCGATCCTCGGTCGGGTTGGCGTTGGCGAAGCGCAGACTCCACTCGTCGCGGTAAGCCACGAGGTCCTCGCGCAGCCGCTGGGCGCGGGCGTCGTCGCGCCCTTTTTCCGGGATCCGCGATTCGACCGCGATGGTTACGTGCTCGCCTGTCTCGTCGAAGGAGAGCGTGACCTCGTGGCGGGGGACGTCGTCGCAGGCGAAAAGGAGAAGCGCCGCGAGAATCAACGTCCTACATTTCCATTTCATCCTTCCTCCCGGATGGCTGCGATCGGATCCAGCCGCGACGCCGTCCGCGCCGGATACCACGTGGCCACCACCGACAGCAGAACGGCGATCAGATTGACGGCGACGATGTCGCTCGGCTCGAGGGTGAACGGCAGATAGGCCACGAAGTAGATGTCGCTCGGCAAGGGGACGAAGTGGTAGCGGTTGGCCGCCCAGGAAAAGCCGAGCCCGAAGACGTTGCCCAGCAGCGTGCCGCTGAGACCGATGAGGAGTCCCACTTCGAGGAAGATCGTCAGGATCGTCCGCTCCGTCGCGCCGAGCGTGCGCAGCACGCCGACCGCCGGCCGCTTCTCCAGGATCAGCATCGACAGCGACGAGATCAGGTTCAGCGCCGCCACGAAGATGATCAGCGAGATGGTGACGAACATCACGATCTTCTCCAGCCGCAGCGCGAGGAAGAGCGGGCGGTTGATCTCCTTCCACGTCTTCACCTGCACGTTCGGGAAGCGTTTCGCCAGCGCGGATTGCACTTCCTCCGCGCGGTCGGCCTGGCCGTACATCTCGATGGAGGTCGGCTTGCCGCCGGTGCCGAAGAGCTTCTCCGCTTCGCCCAGGTTGACGGAGGCCTCGGCGGCGCGCTCGTCGGCGGAGGGAGCGTCGAGTTGCGCGATGCGGTACTTCCGCCACACCGGCATCGGCCCGAACGGCGTGAGGCGCGTGCGCGGCGCGACGACCACGATGAAGTCGCCGGTAGTGAGCCCGAGCGACGCCGCCGAGTCGCGCGTGAGTCCGATCTCGTCGTCGGACTTGAACTGCTGCGGACCGCCGGAGCGGATGCGCAGCGGCCGCCCGCGACGCTCCTCTTCGTTCGCGCCCCAGACGATGCCGGTGACCAGCGGACGGATGACCGGCATGCCCAACCGCCGCGCCTCGGCCACGATGGCGCCGGAGTCGTCGATGGTGTTGGAGCCGGCCGGCTCGATCAGCACCTGCGGGCTCGATGCGATGAGCCGCGCCTTGATCTGACCTTGCAGTCCGGATAGGAGCGCGACGGAGATCAGCAGCGCCGCCACCCCCACCGCCAGTCCGAGCATGGAGATGAGCGAGAGAAAAGCCGTGTGGGCCTGCTTGCGGGCGGCCCAGAGGTAGCGGCGGGCGATGCGAAATTCGATCATGGTCGTTCGCCGTTGGCTGTTGGCCGTTCGCCGAGGTGTTCGGCCAACCGTCAACGGTCAACGGCCAACTATCTTGGACGCATCAGCGGAAACAGAATCACATCCCTGATCGTGGCGGAATCGGTTAGCACCATCGTCAGCCTATCGATCCCGATCCCTTCGCCGCCGGTGGGCGGCATCCCATACTCCAGCGCGCGGACGTAGTCCTCGTCCATTTGATGGGCCTCGTCGTCGCCGCGCTCCCGCTCGGTGAGCTGCTGGCGGAAGCGGCGATCCTGCTCGTCGGGGTCGTTGAGCTCCGAGAACGCGTTGGCGATCTCCATGCCGCCGATGAAGAGCTCGAAGCGCTCGACGTAGCGCGGATCGTCGCGGCGCTGCTTCGACAGCGGCGAGACCTCGGTGGGGAATTCGGTGATGAACGTCGGCTGGATGAGGTGCTTCTCGGCGACCGCTTCGAAGAGCGCGGCGAGGCGCTTCCCTTCGCTGAACAGCCCTTCGCGCTCCTCGGCGGGGATGACGCTCTCGATCAGCGCGTCGCTCGGCCGGTCGAGCTGATCGACGGAGATGCTGCCGCCGCTGAAGTGGGCGATCGCCTCCTTCATGGTGAAGCGCGCGAAGGGGCGTTTGAACGAGATCTCCGCGCCGCGATAGGTGACCGTGTCGATGCCGCGGACGTCCTGCACCAACCCGCTGAGCAGGTCCTCGGTCTCCTCCATCAGCACTTCGTAGTCGGCGTACGCCTGGTAGAACTCCAGCATGGTGAACTCGGGGTTCCAGCGATAGCCGATCCCCTCGTTGCGGAAGTTTCGATTGAGCTCGTAGACCCGGTGCATGCCGCCGACGATCAGCCGCTTGAGGTAGAGCTCCGGCGCCACGCGCATGTAGAGATCCATGTCCAGCGCGTTGTGGTGGGTGATGAACGGCCGCGCCGCGGCGCCGCCGGCGATCGGCTGCATCATCGGCGTCTCTACCTCGATGAAGCCGTGCGCGTCGAACCAGTTCCGGATGTAACGGACCACCTTCGCCCGCGTCTCGAACGCTGCCTTCACGTCGTCGTTGACGATGAGGTCGACGTAGCGCTGCCGGTAGCGCTGCTCGACGTCCGTCAGCCCGTGCCACTTGCTCGGCAAGGGACGGAGCGCCTTGACCAGGAAGTCGATGTGCTGCGCCTTGACCGACAGCTCGTTGGTCTTGGTGCGGAAGACCGTCCCTTCGGCGGAGATCCAGTCGCCCACGTCGAGGTTCTGGTAGAGCGACCACTCGCGCTCCGGCAGGGCGTCCTTGCGGCAGTAGACCTGGATGCGCGTTGTCTTCTCCGACAGGACCAGGAACGCCGTCTTGCCGAACTCGCGGATGGTCATGACGCGGCCCGCGATCTTGACCCGCGGCTTCTCCGCTTCGAGCTCGTCGTGCGATTTCGCGCCGTACTTCGCCACCACCTCGGCGATGGTGGTGTCGACGTCTGCGGTGGTGGGGAAGCGGTCGTATCCGAGGGCCGCGATGCGGTCGAGCTTCTCGCGCCGGACGCGGATCAATTCGGATTCTTCGGGTTGGACGTCGTCTTCGGACAAAGCGCGCGGATTCTATCGCCCTCATCCGCCCTGCGGGCACCTTCTCCCGCTCACGCGGGAGAAGGACGCATGCGGGGTTACCTCGGCGGCGTGGGCGGCGGCGTCTGCTTCCCCGGATCGGTGATCGGCGCGCTGGGCGTCACGATCTGCTCCGCGGTGGCCTGCGGCGACGGCGCCTCGGTGTGCGGCTGCGCGTAGCCGGAGGGCGTCCCGACGAACCGCATGCTGGCGCGGGCGTGGTCTTTCGGGTACATCCGGATCAACGTGAGGTCGACCAGCCTGCTGTCGAGAATGCGCGGATTGACGCGGACGTCGAGCAGCGTGTGATTGATGGAGAATGCCTTGGCGTAGTAGTCGATGGCCGAGCGTTCGCGGCCGCGCTGCTCTTCGATCAGGCCGAGCTGGAAGAGCGCCTGCGCGTGGCCCGGCTTGTTGCGCACCGTGGTCACGAACGCCACATGCGCGCCGAGGCGGTTGTCGCGCGCCATGCGCAGTAGCCCGAGGTTGTACCAGGCGGGGTAGAAGTGGCGATCGGCGTTGACGGCGCGCTCGAACTCCCGCTCCGCGTCCTTTGGAAACCCCTTCTGCACCAGGAGCTGGCCGAGCTGGTTGTGCAGCGCGGCGGAGTCGGGGAGCGCGCGAAGGGCCTCGATCGTCCGCTGGATCTGCGCGTCGAGCTGGCTATTCTGCGGGTCGAGATACTTCTCGACGAAGAGCGGTTTTTCGTAAGGGTTGCTGCTGCGGTCGTTCTTGAATGAGGAGCAGCCGGCGAGGATCAGTGCGGCCGCGGCGACGGTGAGGAAACGTTTCATCTTCATTCCTGGATTGGCTTCGCTTTCAGTTTGACTTTGCCGTCCACGACGTCCACGCGGAAGGCGACGGCGTCGACATGGTATCGCTCGCGTACGACGTCGCTCTGCTTCTGCACCATCGCCGCGAGCTGCTCGAAGCTTATGCTCGGAATCTTCCCGAGCTTCACGTGCTCCTTCTCGATCTCTTTGTACAGCTTCTTGATCTCATCGCCGTTCGAGCCCAGCGTCATCTTCACTACATACGGATCGGGACGCGCCGACGTTACGGGCACCGGCGCCGGCGCCGGCGCCGGTTCCGGACGCGGTGCGACCAGCGCGGCCTTGCGGCGGCGGAAGTCGAGCGGCCCCTCCTCCCGCTCCCGCATCTTGCGGCCCCACATCTCGCGATACTGGTTGTAGCGGGATAGAAGCTGGCTGAGGCGGAAGCGGCGGGTGTTGTCGCGGATCTTCTGCTTGCTCAGCTCATGGATGTAGACCTCGAGGAGGTGCCGCTCGTGGGTGGGCGGCATCTTGGTGATTCCGGTGAAGAACTGGTCGTACTTGTTCTTCAGCTTCCGGGAGTCTTCCTCGAGCTTGTCCAGCTCGTCGTCCTGTTTGAGCATGGCTTGCGGCTGGCAGCTAGCAGCTACCCGTCTTTCTCCTGCTAGCTGCTAGCTGCCAGCTAAGATACGCGCTTCTATGCCTAAAGGTGGCCCGGTCACAACCAATTCCATTCTGCGCGGCCTCCCCTCCGTGGAGCGCATCCTGAGCAGCGCCGCGGTGGCGCCGCTGGTCGAGGAATTCGGCCGCGCGCGGGTCAAGGCGGCTGTCGCGGCACATCTCGATGCACTGCGTCGCGACCGGATTCCGTGGGATGAGAGGGCCGCGGGCGGCGCAATTCGCGCTTTGGCGGGCGAATCGACCGCCTCGTCGCTGCGGCGGGTGATCAACGGCTCCGGCGTGATCATCCACACGAACCTCGGCCGCTCGCCGATCGCGCCGGTGATTTGGGAGCGCGCCGCGCGAATCACCACCGCCTACTCCAATCTCGAGTTCGACCTCGCCGCCGGCGACCGCGGGGCGCGCGACGAGCACCTCTCCGCGCTTTGCGCGACGCTCTTCGGATGCCAGGCGGCCATCCTGGCCAACAACAACGCCTCGGCGGTCCTGTTGCTGTTGTCCGCCGTGGCGCGCGATCGCGAGGTCATCGTCTCTCGCGGCGAGCTGGTGGAGATCGGCGGCTCGTTCCGCGTCCCCGACGTCATCCAGCAGGGCGGCGCGCGGCTTCGCGAGGTCGGCACCACCAACCGCACGCGATCCTTCGACTACGCGGATGCCGCCGGCGCCGAGACCGCTGCCATCCTCCGCGTGCACCGCTCGAATTTCGAGATCGTCGGCTTCACCGAGACGCCCTCGATCGACGAGATGATCGACGTCGCCCGCGCGAAGTCCGTCCCGCTGCTGTATGACGAAGGGAGCGGGCGGGTGGTCGACCTCGCGAAGTACGGCTTTGCGCCCACGCTCACCATCCGCGAGCTGATCGCGGCCGGCGTCGACGCCGTGACCTGCTCGACCGACAAGCTCATCGGCGCCACGCAGGGCGGCCTCATCCTCGGCTCGGAGGAGATCGTCGCCAAATGCCGCAAACATCCATTGATGCGAGCGGTGCGGGCGGGGAAGGAGAGCTACGCCGTCATCGCCGAGACTCTCCGCGCCTTCGCCACCGGGCGGCACGAGCACGAGATCGCCATCTATCGCATGCTCGCCGCGCCGCTCGATGCGCTGCGTGCGCGCGCCGAGGAGCTCATCGCCGGAACGGAGTGCCGCGTGGTGGCCAGCGACTGCGCGTTGGGCGGCGGCACCACGCCCACCGAGACCATCCCCTCGGTCGCCGTCGCCGTGCCGGGAAACGCCGCGGAGAACGCCGCGCGATTTCTTGCGAACGACCCGCCGGTCGTCGGCCGCATCGTCGACGACGTTTTCACCATCGATGTCCGCACGCTCCTCGACAGCGACTTTGCGTCCGTCGCCGGCGCTTTTCACCAGTAGTTTTCTTTAGTTATTGTGGTATACAGTTTCAGTGTAGCGACTCCCCACGTCCCGGAGATCAAATGAAACGATGCCTTCTGCTACTCGTCGCGCTAGCGACGATGACCTCGGCCTATGCGCTCGTGCCGGGCGAGTTTCCGATCGCTCCGCTGCCGAAGGGGCCGGCGCCGTTTGACCGCCGGAACGTCATCGTCGCGGTAAACAGCACGGTCGCGCTCGCTGTCTGGGAGGATTTCCGCGTCGATCCCAGCCGGCCGCCGAGAGTGTGGGGCGCGCGCTTCCGGCGCGATACCGGCCAGGTGCTCGATCCCACCGGCATCTCCATTGCCCCGCTCGCCGCGACAGAAGGCTCAAACTTGCGTGCGATCGCCACCGACGGCGCCGACTTCCTCGTCGCCTGGACCGAAGGCTACCGCCTGAGACTTTCCCGCGTGCTCGCCAACGGCGAGGTGGTCGAAGTCGCCGCTCCCGACCTCGATGCCGATGACGTCTCCATCACCTTCGCCGGCGACATGTACGCGGTCTTCTTTACCTTGCCAAAGGGGAACAACAGGTTTCTCCCGGGTGTGCATGTCGCTCTCTTCGACAGGAGCGGCCGCCTGGTGCGGGTGGTCGGCAATGCCGTGTATTCGAACGGTGCTCCGGCGATCGCGTCAGTCGCTAGCGCGGGCGATACCTTTCTCTACCTCGCATGGTCCGACGTTGCGGACGGCGCCGTGCACACCGCGGCCTTCCTGACCTCCCAGTTGCGCGCCGGCGTCCTGGTTCCCGCTCCGAAGGTCGTCGAGGTTTCTTCCGCAAGCACCGCGCCGTCACTGATCGGCATTGCCACGGACGGCACGAACGTCCTAGCCACGTGGCTCGACGTGGACAGCAATCCGCCGGTCTATCAACTGCGCCGCTTCGACGGGAACGGTTCTCCCCTCGGTCCGATTACCTTGATCGAGCGGGCGGGGACGATTCCGGCGGCACCCGCGGCGGCGTGGGACGGCATTCAGTACGTCGTGGTGTTCAGCGCCGCCGACAACTCGCTCGAGGCGGTGCGCTACGCCGCCAACGGGGAGCGCAGCGACTCGACGCCGCTGCCGATCTCGCCTCCGAACGTAGCCGGCGTGGCAGCCGCCGCCACGCCTGGCCGTATCGAAACCGTCATCGCATGGCTCTCGAAGCAGTCGAACGGTGCGACGATCGCCGCCGATTTCATCTTGCCCGACGGCGCGGTCCGCTTCACGCCCGGACACCTCTCGCTGTCGACGAGTTTCGCCTACCGATCGGATGCGGTGGTCGCCTGGCGCGGTAACCATTACCTCGCGACGTGGAGCGACGCGGTGTTGGGTGACATCGGCGCCGCTTTCGGCCGCCTCTCCCCCGAGGGGCAGCCGCTGGACGGCAGTGGCATCGATCTCGGCGCCAGCGCTTCGGCCCTCCCGCCGGCGCTGGCGACCAACGGCAGCACTGCGGTCGTCGCCTGGCTCGACGTCGGCGGTGTCGCCGCATGGTTCATCGACGCGAACGGCAACCCCGCGCGACGCCTCTCCAATTTTCCAGGCGGCGTCCCCTCGGTCAACTGGAATGGACAGCAGTACGTCGTCGTCTGGCGATCGTCGGTAGGGCAGCTCGTCGGCGTGCGCATGAGTCCCGCGGGCTCGATCCTCGACCAGCAGTTGATCTCCATCACCGATGTGACCGGGCAGCCGTTCATCGGCTGGACCGGCAACTCGTACCTCGCCGTCTACCAACAGCTCGACCCCTGCTTCCCGTCGCCGTGCGATCCGCCGTCGACGCTGTGGGCGCAGCTCCTCACGCCGAGCCTCACCCCGATCGGCACCCGCATCCAGCTCTCCGAGCACAAGGCCGGCCTGCCGACGCTTGCCGACGGCCCGGGCGGGACGCTGGTGGTCTGGCCGCGCACGGTGGGCAGCTCGACGACGTTGCGAGGCGCGCGCATCCTCAACGGCGCCATCCTCGACCCTCTCAATGGATTCGAGATCGGCGCCGCGACGCAGGCTTCCGTCTACGCCTCCTCGGCCGGATGGGGAGTCGTCAGCGGACCGTATCTCTGGAACGTATCGAGGAACGGCGGCGTCTCGCCGCGCCAGTTCGCGTTCCCGTTCGTCCCGGTGGGCGCGCACTCGGCGGTGGTCCTCGGCGGACCGGCGCCGCTGGTCGTCTACCGCCGCGACCCGGTGGGAGCCGAGCAGATGATGCAGGTGGTGGCGCGATACTTCACGGGGCCGGCTCGGCATCGGGGAGTGCGGCACTGATCTGAGCGCGCGACTCCTGGAGGAGGCGGTCCTTGTCGCGGACCGTCAGCCCCGCGGTCGGAATCGGCGTGCCGACCTTGATCGTCACCGGCCCGGGCGTGACGCGTTTCGCACCGGCGGCGAGGACTTCGTACGTCCCGTCGATGGCGATCGGCAGGATCGGCAGCTCGGAGCGCAGCGCCAGCAGGAATCCGCCCCGCTGAAACGGTCGCATCGCCCGCTCGCGCGACCGCCCCTCCTCGGGGAAGACCACGATCGTGTTGCCCTTGCGGATGCGCTGCGCGGCGAGGTCGAACGACTTGACCGCCGTCCGCCGGTTCTTCCGGTCGATGGGGATGAACCCGGCGCGGTCGAGGCCCCAGCCGAAGAAAGGGATCTTGAAGAGGCTCACTTTGGCCATGAAGCGGATGGACTGTGGGATCGCCGCCAGGATGCAGGGGATGTCGTAGTAGCTGTGGTGATTGCTGACCAGGATGTAGCGCTGCCGGGGGTCGATCGTCTCCACGCCTTCCGTGCGCAGGTCGATCCCCGCCGCGCCGATCACCATGCGCGCCCAGACCCGGATGACCGAGTCGATCAGCGCCGCGTTCGACTTCACCAGCGCGATGAGGAACACCAGACTCCCCGCCACGATCGACGCCACGAAGCCGACCAGAGCGGCCCAGACGGTACGGAGCATGCGTGAATCATAGTTCGCCGTTGATCGTTGGCCGTTGGGCGTATTCGCTTCGGCCAACTGCCAACGGCCAACGGCGAACGCGGTTAAAATGTCCCGCTCTTGCCCGAAGGAGGCTAAACAGTGTCCGAAGGAATGACGGCGACGGCGGTGCTCGACGAGCCGCTGACCGACGCCACCACCACCCTCAACGACTGCACCATCCACGTGGCCACGGTCAACGGATCGGGGTCGCAGTCGTCGAACAACGTCCTGATGCGCTCGATCTTTCAGATGGGCGTGCCGGTCAGCGGGAAGAACATGTTCCCGTCGAACATCGCCGGCCTTCCCACCTGGTTCACCATCCGCGCGAACAAGGACGGCTGGATCGCCCGAAAAAAAGAAGTGGACATCATGGTCTGCATGAACGCGCAGACGGCGCGCGAGGACGTCGAGGCCCTGCAGCCGGGCGCGGTCTGCATCTACGATGCGCCGCTAAACTGCAAGGCCATCCGCAGCGACGTCACCTTCTTCGAAGTGCCGTTCGCCAAACTGGCCACCGACCTGGCACAGGATGCCCGCCTCCGCAAGCTGCTGACGAACATGATCTACGTCGGCATCATCGCCGAGCTCCTCGGCATCGAGCGCGCGGAGATCGTCAACGCCATCACCAAGCAATTCAAGGGCAAACAGAAGGCCATCGAGCCCAATGTCAACGCCATCGACAAGGGGCTGGAGTACGCGCGGCAGAACCTTCCGGCCCAGAAGCGCTGGCGCGTCGAGCGGATGAACGCTACCGCCGGCAAGATCATCATCGACGGCAACGCCGCCGCCGCCATCGGGGCCATGTTCGGCGGCGTTACCGTGGTAACTTGGTACCCGATCACCCCTTCGTCGTCGCTGTGCGAGTCGCTCATCGACTACATGAAGCAGTACCGCATCAACGAGGAGGGGAAGGCCACCTTCGCCATCGTGCAGGCCGAGGATGAGCTGGCGGCATTCGGCATGGTCCTCGGCGCGGGATGGGCGGGGGCGCGGTCCATGACCTCCACCTCCGGCCCCGGCATCTCCCTCATGGCGGAATTCGCCGGCCTCGGCTACTTCGCCGAGATCCCGGGAGTGGTGTGGGACATCCAGCGCGTCGGCCCATCCACTGGTTTACCGACTCGCACCGCGCAAGGCGACATCATCGAAGTCTTCGCCCTCTCGCACGGCGACACCCAGCACATCGCCCTCATCCCCTCGTCGGTCGGCGAGTGCTTCGAGTTCGGCTTCGACGCCCTCGACCTCGCGGAGATCTTCCAGACGCCGATCTTCGTCCTCTCCGACCTCGACCTCGGCATGAACAACTGGATGTCCGATCCGTTCGTCTACCCCGAGCGGCCGTACCGCCGCGGCAAAGTGCTGTCGAAAGAACGGCTCGACGAGCTGGGCGGCAAGTGGGGACGCTACCTCGACGTCGACGACGACGGCATCCCCTTCCGCACCCTCCCCGGCACCGAGCACGGCATGGCGTCGTACTTCACGCGCGGCTCGGGCCACGACGCGTACGCCCGCTATTCCGAGAAGCCCGAGGATTACAAGGCCGCCGTCGACCGGCTGATGAAAAAGTACGAGACGGCGAAGCAATACGTGCCGAAGCCGGTCATCGACCGACATCCCGCCGCCAAGCTCGGCTTCATCGCTTACGGCACCACCGACTGGCCGCTGCAGGAGTCGCGGCATCAGTTGCGCAGCGAGCGCGGCGTGGAGACCAGCTACTTCCGCCTCCGCGCGCTGCCGTTCACCGAGGAGCTGCGCGAGTTCGTGCGGTCGCACGAGAGGGTGTACGTCGTCGAGCAGAACCGCGACGGGCAGATGGGCGATCTCATCAAGCTCGAAGTGGGCGACGACCAGCACAAGATCCGAAAAATCCTGCACTACACCGGACTTCCATGCGACGCGCGATCGATCACCAACGCGCTGCTGCAGATGGAAGCCGATCCCGGCGGCGAGCGCGTCGTGCGCGCCGGCGTCGATAAACGAGTTGTCACACAAGCGCGGAGCGAGGACTAGTGTCATCCCGAGCGTCAGCGAGGGAACGGTGTGGGTGGGAGGCGCGCGAGTCGTGCCACCCGCCCACACCGATCCCTCGCTGACGCTCGGGATGACACGTGGAGAAAATCAATGGCTGAAAGCACACTCAAACTCGGCACCGAGCCCCCCAAAGAAAACCGCCTGGGCCTCAAGGCACTCGACTACGGCGGCGGCAAATCGACGCTCTGCGCCGGCTGCGGCCACGACGCCGTCTCCAACCAGATCATCCGCGCGTTCTACGAGATGAACGTGACGCCGGAGAAGGTCGCCAAGTTCTCCGGCATCGGCTGCTCGTCGAAGACCCCTGCGTACTTCCTCGGCCGCGCGCACGGACTCAACGCCGTGCACGGCCGCATGCCGGCCGTGGCCACCGGCGCCATGCTCGCCAACCACACTCTCCTCGGCATCGGCGTTTCCGGCGACGGCGACACCGCCTCCATCGGCCTCGGCCAGTTCATGCACATGATCCGGCGCAACATCCCGCTGATCTACATCATCGAGAACAACGGCGTGTACGGCCTGACCAAGGGGCAATTCTCCGCCACTGCCGACGAAGGCTCCAAGCTGAAGACCGGCGTGATCAACGACCTCCCGCCGATGGACCTCTGCGCGCTCGCCGTGCAGCTCGGATGCGGCTACGTCGCGCGCGGCTTCGCCGGCGATCCGAAGCAGATGATCAACATCCTCAAGGGCGCAGTCGCTCACGACGGCCTGTCGGTCATCGACGTCATCTCGCCGTGCACCACCTTCAACAATCACGAAGGGTCGACCAAGGGCTACACGTACTCGAAGGAGAACGACGAGCTGCTGCATCAGATCGGCTTCGTGCAGTCGTACGAACAGATCGAGGTCGACTACGAGCCGGGCACCATGCGCGAAGTGCAGATGCACGACGGCTCGCGCATCCTCCTCAAGAAGCTGGAAGAGGACTACGACCCGGCCGACACCGTGCAGGCCCTCCAACGCCTCCACCGCGCCACCGAGCAGGGACACATGCTGACCGGCCTCGTGTATCTGCGCCCGGAGAAGAAGAGCTTCATGCGACTGCTGAACGTCGTCGACAAGCCGCTCGGGACACTGACCGAGGCCGAGACGCGCCCACCGCGCGAGGCGCTCGACAAGATCATGCGGGAGCTGATGTGACGGCGAAGCCGTCATCCTGAGCCGCGCAGACGGCGAAGGATCTCAACCGGCGCGAAGGAGATCCTTCGCTTCGCTCAGGATGACGAGTCGTCACTGCGCGACCTGCGCCGCCGCGAAGTTCACCGTCAGCTCGAACTCCATCGGGGTCGCCTTCCCGTCGACCGAAGCCGGTTGGAACTGCCACTTCTTCACCGCCTCGGTCGCCGCGTAGACCAGCGTCGGCGCGGCGGTGGGGGAGACCAGGCTCGGATGGCGCACCGTGCCGTCGCGATCGATGAGCACGCGCACCGTGATCGGCTCGGCGACGTTGCCCACCACCGCGCCGAGCGGATACTTCGGCTCGCGGCGATTCAGGCAGACGGGCTGCTGAATCGCCGATGGCGGCGCGTCGGTGCTCTCGTACTTGCACACCGTCCGCTCCGAGAGCCACGCGCCGGCCTCGCCGTACGGCGTGACGTCGAACTTCGGATAGAGCGACCGCGCCACGTGCCAGTACCAATCGGCCTCGTCGTACTTTTGCAGCCCCGCCTCGGCGACGGCGCGATAGGCGATGGTCAGCGCCAGCGTGTAGACCTGTCTGTCGCCGCGGTTGAGGTTGTCCATCATGCTGTTGATGAGCTTGATCGACGTTTTCCGCGCCTCCGCGTAGCGTTGGTGGCGTAAGTCCTTGTCGGTTTCCTTCAAAAGACCTCGCCAATCCTGCGCGAATGCGCTCGTGGTCAGGAGCATGAGCAGGGCTGCGGTTCGGATCATGCAGTGTCCCTGAGCAAAGGACGGACCGCATGGACGACGAAAAAGGGGCCACCGAGGACGAAATGGAGAAAATCGACGCCATCCGCGGCACCGAGGTGCTCGGCTACGAGGGCTCCGGCCGCGAGGAGCACTCCGGCGAGAACGCGCCGCGCGAGCCGAGAGACCTGGAGGACGAGCTGGCGGACAACCAGCCGAAGGATGGCGTGCGGGCGCCGCGGCCGTAAGGCCTACCTCTTCTTGATCCCATCCAGCCGGCTCCTGGCCTGCTGGTTTTCTGGCGAGATCCTCAGCGCGTCCTCGTAGCAGCTCTGCGCGCGTGAGGTCAGCCCCTCCACCTTGTACAGATCGCCGAGCGAGATGAGCGCGTCGACCTTGTTCGGATCGAGCGACAGCGCCCGCTGGAAGCTTTCCGCGGCGTCGCGGCGCCACTTCGGATTGCGCTCCTGGCAGGAGCCGAGGAGGAACCAGGCCTCGGCGTGGTCGGGGGCGAAATCGACCGCTCCCTTGAGCAGCACGATGGCGCCGTAGTAGTCGCCGGCCGCGCTCAGCTCGCGCGCCTTGTTGTAATTCTGCTCGGCGATGGAGCGCTGCGTCACGCGCTTCTGCAGCTCGTCGGCGCCGCGCGCGGCGCGCTGCGTCAGCAGCTTGTCGTAGGCCTGCCGGCGCACCGGGTCCTTCAGTATCCCCACCGCCTCGTCGATGCGGCGATTGATGGCCATCACCGAGTCGCGGACGATCGGCGGGTACGTCGACGGCTCGTAGCGCTTTTTCATCTCCTCGGCCCCTGCCACGACCTGCGCGCGCGCCGCGGCGCGCGGCACGTCGAGGATCTGGTAGTGATCGGTGGAGGCCAGCTGCCGCGACAGCGCCACCGCGCGCAGCGAGCGCTGGTCATTCGAGCCGATGGCCGCCAGCAGCTCGAGATCGCGCTGCATGTCGTCGTTGCTGACCTCGGACGTCGCGCGCAACGCGTAGTCGACGGTGGAGTAGAGCCCAAGGCAGAGCATTCCGATGACGACTCTCGCCGCCGTCACCGATTCGGTGGAGAACTGTCGCAGGAAACTTTCGATCGACTGCGCCTGCTGCAGCGACGTGGCGATACGCCGCTCGCCGTCGGAGAGCGGAATGGAGTCGGCGTCCACGCGCGGCTCGCGCGCCGGCGCGATCTCCCGCTTCAGATCGCCGAGCGAGCGGCGGAGCACCAGGCCGTTGGTAATGGAGCGGATCCCTTCCAGGATCAACGCGGCGGTCGACTGCAGAAAGACGCGCTTCTCCGGCTCGATGGCGTTGTCGTCGGTGAAGGCGGACGTCCCTTCGTCGAGCGAGAAGAGGGGGATGAACTGCGCGCTGATCCATTCGCGCAGCAGGGTTTGCCGGGCGGAGAGATCGAGGCCGCCGGCCTCGTGGAAGCGCGCCACCGCGCCGGTGGGATCGCTGCCGGCGATCTGCAGCGCCTTGTCGGCGCTCAGCGCGCCGCGGCGCACCAGAAAGTCACTCAGTGAGTCCTCGGGCGTGGGCGACGCGATCAGCACCAGCTCACCCTGCGACCAATACAGCACTTTGCGGACAGGGGTCTGGATGATGGTCAGGTAGCCGGTTCGACGCTCCTGAAGGATGTCCCCGACGATCACCGCGAACGGTGTGATCTCAATCCGCTCCAGACTCAACGTGCAATCCTTATGGCCCTGCTTTTAGCACAACATGGCACGAAACGGGCTCCAGTAAACATGACGGAAACAGACACGATTTTCCAGAATGCGCCCCTTCATCCGAGTGTTCGCAATGCCGGTGATACGATGCCATCAATGACGAAATTCGCGGTTTTGCTGCTCGCGCTCCTCTCTTTTGGCGGCGCGGCGGTTGCCCAGGAGTACTCCGAAGACCCGTACGAATTCATCCTCGCCAAGCTCGCCGCCGACGACGGCCGCTTCGAAGAAGCGCTCTCCCGCCTCG
Organism: Candidatus Gilichinskyi gelida; assembly: GCA_038040385.1. Lineage (GTDB taxonomy): Bacteria > Acidobacteriota > Thermoanaerobaculia > Gp7-AA8 > Gp7-AA8 > Gilichinskyi > Gilichinskyi gelida. Next base: position 28,206 of record JBBPII010000018.1, on the reverse strand, counting down.
ACAAACTGGCGCAGAAGAATCCCGACAACGCCGTGCTTCGCTTCGAGCGCGCCATGATCATGCTCGACGCCTCGCGCGGCGGCGATGCCGAAGCCGAGCTGCGGAAAGTCGTCGCCATCCAACCGAACTTCTACGACGCCGAGCGCATCCTCGGACGCCTCCTCCTCGACCGCTCCGCAAATGATCGCGCCAAGGTCGACGAGGCGCTCACCCATCTGCAGGCCGCCTTCCGCATCAACCCCGACGACCTGGTCACCGGGATGGCCATCTCGCAGATCCTTCTCTCCACCGCCCGCAACGCCGAGGCTGAGAAGGTGCTGGCCACGATGCTGGAGCGCGCGCCCGACCAGCGCGCCCTGAACTTCACCTACGCGCAGGTCCTGACGAAGCTCGGCCGCGGCGACGAGTCGCGCAAATACCTCGAGCGCGCCGTGGAGGTCGACCCCACCTTCGGCAACGCGATCATGCAGCTCATCGACATCTACCAGAAGTCGAACGAGTTCGATCGCGCCGCCGAGGTCCTGCAGCCGCTGATCAACGACGAGCCGGCGAACCTCGATCTCCAGCGCCAGCAGGCGTTGTTCTACCTGCGCGGCCGTCAGCCGGAAAAAGCCCGCGCGGCGTTCAAGTCGCTGGTGGAAGCCGATCCGAAGGACGCGCGGTCGCTCTACTACCTCGCCGAGGCGCTGACCGATCTCGAGCAGTACGAAGAGTCGGACAAGATCTACCGCCAGCTCCTGGAGAAGACCCCCGACGACGCCGATCTCCTCGCCAGCTTCGGACTCAGCCAGATCGGGCAGAAGAAGCTCGATGATGCGGCGAAGACCTTCGAGCTCCTGCTCAAACAAGCGGATGTCCCCGAGAACCTGCAGGTCCTGGGCAGGACCCAGCTCGCGTACATCGCCCTGCAGCGCGGGCAGTATGCCGCGGCGATCGAGGCGGCGCGCCCGCAACTGGTCTTCAAGGACCGCGTCAACGCCCAGGCGGTCAACATCGCGCTCGACGCGATGAAGCGGCAGAAGCGCTACACCGACGCCATCGCTCTGCTGCAGCCGCTGGTCGACAAGTTCGCCTCCGACCCCTACGTCAACGCGCGCTACGTGGAGATGCTCGCGCGCGCCGGCGAAAAGGACCGCGCGCGCGTCGCCGCCGCGACCCAGACGAAGTTCGGTGTCAAGAACACCATCGCCGCCGCCGAGGCCTTCGTCCAGGCCGAACAGTTCGACGTCGCCCTCGGCGTCATCGGCGACGCCGTCCGCAACAAGCCTGAGGAGCTCGACCTGCAGTTCGAGCTCGGCTCCATCTACGAGCGCTCCGGCGACAAAACGTCGGCGGAGAAGTCGTTCCTGGCACTGCTGCAGAAGCGCCCCGAGCACGCGCAGACGCTCAACTACCTCGGGTACATGTGGGCGGAGCTCGGCACGAACCTCGAGCGCGCCGCGGAGATGCTCAACCGCGCCGTGACTCAGGAGCCGCGCAACGGCGCGTTCGTCGACTCCCTCGGCTGGGTCTACTTCCGCCAAGGCAAGCTCGATCTCGCCGAGAAGTACCTCACCGACGCCACCCACCTCCTGCCGCGCGACGCCACCATCCGCGAGCACCTCGGAGACGTCCTCGCCAAGCGCGGCGACGCCAACCGCGCCCTGACCGCCTACCGCGCCGCGCTGACGCTCGACCCGGAGGCGAAGGACCTCGACAAGATCCGCTCCAAGATCGCGGAGCTCGAGAAGCTTCAGCAGGCGCAGAAGGCCGTGACGCCGCGTTGAAGCGCGCAGCAGCACTCCTCTTCCTGATCATCGTCGCCTGCCGCAGCTCGAAGCCGGCCGGCGTCGAAACAGCCGTCACCGCGCCCAGCAACTCGCCCGAGCGCAGCCTGATGCGCATCCGGGCGACGTCCGGCGACAAAACGCAGTCGTTCCGCGCCCAACTGCATGCGTCCCCGGACGCGATGCTGCTGACGGCGTACACACCGTTGGGGACGTCGGCGTTCCGAATGTACGCGTCGGGCGACCGCGTCGTGTTTCTCAACGACGTGGAAAACACCACGTGGAGCGGCACGCCCGCTCAGTTCGCGTCGTCGTTCGGCTTTTTCGGCGACGCCACGCCGGTGGCCATGGCCCAGCGCATCCTCGGGCAAACGCGCGATGGCGATGCCGAAACCTTCCCCCCGAAGCACGTGACCATCACCCGCGGACCGTACCGCCTGGAGATCGAGCACCTCGAGAGCGTGTACACCACCGCGCCGGTCGAGGAGCCGAAGGTGCCGCGCAACTACCGCTGCTGCGTTCCCCCGCGGCTGTAGGAACGCCGCCGTCCCGGCGGCTGGCCCGGCGGCGTCCCGCCGCCGCAGGCGAGGACGCCTGCGGTCCAGCCGGCGGGGACGCCGGCGCTCCTTTATCATCCCCTCCCATGGAAGCGCGTGCCTACGCGAAGATCAACTGGTCCCTCCGCGTCACCGGCAAGCGCGCCGACGGCTACCACGACATCGAGACGCTCTTCCAGACCATCTCCCTGCACGACACCCTGACCTTCCGCCCCGCCGACCGGCTCACCCTCACCTGCGATGACCCCACGATCCCCACGGACGAGACGAACCTCGTCCTGCGCGCGGCGTGGGCGGCGGGGGTGGGCGGCATGGCCATCGAGCTGCGCAAGCGCATCCCGGCGGGCGGGGGGTTGGGTGGGGGGTCGTCCGACGCCGCCGCGACGCTGGTGGCGTTCGGCGCTGAACACGCCGCGCTGTCGCTCGGCTCCGACGTCCCGTTCTTTCTGACCGGCGGAACCGCGTACGCCACCGGGCGCGGCGAGATCATCACCCCTCTGCCGCCCGTGGCCGGTGTGCCGCTGCTGCTGCTCATCCCCGAGGAGCGGGTGTCGACGGCGACGGCGTACTCGATGCTGCGCCGCTTCTCGCCGCCCCTCGGCATCGAGCGCTATTGGGCCATGATCGAGGACGACCTCCTCTCGCACGCCGGCGAACTGGTCAACGACTTCGAGGAGCCGATCTTCGACGCCCTGCCGCGCCTGCGGCATCTGAAGTCGCGGCTGATCGAGGCGGGGGCGGCGTGGGCGGCGATGTCGGGCTCGGGCTCGACCATCGCCGGCGCGTTCCGCGACGAAGGGGAGCGCGACGCGGCGGTGAGCCGGTTCACCGACGTCCGCGCCGAGTGCGCGACGACGACGTAGCCGTGGTGTCATCCCGAGCGTGAGCGAGGGACCGGTGTGGGCGGGTGGCGCGCGTCCGGCCCTTCTGTGCGACGACGACGGCGCTGAGCCGCTGCTCGATGGCCCGCTCCGCGCGGTCGAACGCCTTTTCGTCGTGCCGCAGGTTCCAGGCGAAGTTGGCGCCGAAGAAGAGCGCATTGAGCTCGAAGGCGAGCTGCGCCGGATCGATGGTCGGAGCGAGGTGCCCCTCATCCTTCGCCATCAGGACGGCCTTCTCCAGGGTAGCCATCCACTCGTCCATCGCCGCGGCGATGGCGTCGCGCACCGCGCCGGGGCGGCCGTCGAACTCGAACGATGCCGCGGCGAAGAAACAGCCGCCGGCGAACACCTCGCGCCGGACGTAGTCGAGCCACGAGCTGCAGATGGCCATCAGGCGCGGGTAGCCGCGCGGCGCCCCGAGTGCGGGGCGGACCACCTCCTCCACGAAGCGGTCGCGCGCCGCCTCCACCGTGGCGAGCTGCAGCTCCTCCTTCGAGCCGAAGTGGGCGAAGAGCCCGCTCTTCGACATCGACAGCTCGTCGGCCAGGCGCCCGATGGTCACCCCTTCGAGCCCTTCGACCGAGGCGAGGTTCACCGCCCGGTCGAGGATGCCGGCGCGCGTCCGCTGTCCCTTCATGCGTAGGCCGGCAGATCTTTGAGCAGCTCGCGGTGGGTGGCGCGGAAGGTGTCGGTCCACGGCGCCGGTTTGTGCGACGCCGGGTCGATCTTGACGATGGTCCGCTCGCCGCGGGCGTAGGCCACGCTGCCGTTCTCGCTGGAGCAGAGGAAGGCGTACACGCAGCTGGTGGTGCCGAGGCGCTCGAGCCAGACGTCGATGCGCATGGTGCCGGGGCCGATGACCGGGTTGAGGTACTCGATGTGGAGATCGCGCACCACGTGGAACTGATCGGGGTTGTCGGCCGGATTGGGCTGCCACGCTTTCCCGATGCTGGTGTACCAGGTGGTGATGGCGCGCTCCACGTGCGCGGCGAAGCGCGAGTTGTGCAGCATCTTCATCGGGTCGAGCTCATCGAAGTGGACGGTGGAGAAATAGACGAAGCGGGGGTTGAGATCGTCGGTGAGGTGGTTCATCGCTGCCTCCAGGGTGCGGATAATAGCACGAACGTTCGTTTTCGTCGTGTGGGGGTGGCGGTTGCGAAGGGAGGGCGCCACGGCCAACGGACCTCGGTCATCGAGGACGATGAACTCCTCGTGTCTTAGTCGTCGACCTCACGTCTTCAGAGGGCGCTCTGAAGATGATGTCACGTTCTTGATTCCTTTTAGGCGCGGAGGGAGAACCGATTCGGAATGGAGAACGCTTGCCGGCCTTCGCGCGCCCCTGGATGTCGACGCAGATCCTCGGATATCGCCTGGGACCGCCAACGCATTACGCGGCACGGAAAAGTTGCCTAAACGCGTCGCCGCAGAGACCAAGCGCTGCATTACGTTGCCGCTGTCGAATTCAGAGTTGGGCTGGACAAAATCGCTTCACCAGACTCAACCATACAAGTGCGGGGTAGTGAAAGTCGGTCACGTGTCACTCCACACTTGGAGGGATATCGCATGAAAGCTATTCGTATGCTGTCGCTGTGTTTTCTGCTCGTCGCGCTAGCTGCCGCCGCGCAGGCCGCAAACGATCTCACCTGGGTCAAAGCGGTTGGCAACCGGTGGGAATCAGTCGCAACGCCTGGCCAGCAACTCAAGCTGTACACCGATGTCATTCAATCGCCCATGGCGATTGAGATCAAGCCCAAGAAAGCGCAGAATGGCCGGGTGTATCTGGTGTACGGCGATGTGCGCGGCGCCGATATCTGGAAAGCGGAGTTTGTCGGTCGCCTCGTTGCCCCGTAGCGTGCCTGAGGTAGCCACCGGAGCGCCGTTAGTCGCGGCGCTTCACTCGCTCTTCCGTACGATACACTCTTCCTCATGGCATCACCTGTTCTAAGCATCTTCGGCGGCGTTCTGGAAGGCGAGGGAATCAACACGGAAGATGATTTCGCTCACGGCAAATTGTTTTTCGCCGTAGCTACGCAGCGTGGCGTCTACGGCGGCTGCGTGCGCGTGAAGCAGATCGTAGGTACCAGGGTCGGCGAGCAGCCACTTGAAATTGGCCCGCCACTCGCCTATGACGGCCCTCCGCTCGATCAGCAACTCCTTGCAGATATTGTGCGATGGTATTGGCTCGGAACGCGAGCGGAGGTCTTGGAGTCCGTGATCGGTGGCAGCAAGAATCTACCCGGGTCATTCATAGGCGTCACACTCGCCACAAATCTCACGCGCCAGGTATCCCTTCCATTCGATCGCGAATGGTTCAACAGGTTTCAAGAATCTTCAGAAGCTGGAGCAACCTAGTACCTCCTACGTCGGATCGCCGCCCAACTCCTCGCAGCAGGCGACGTGCGGCCGTTGCTGGCCCGGCGCTTCCGCGCCTCGGTTCAGCGCGACGCTGCGCGTCGCGCTGAGGGCCGAGATGCCGCACGCGCCTGAGCGAAGGAACCGTGAGCCAGACTCGATCGCCGCGCTACAATCGCCACCGTGTCGAGTATCTTCCAGCGCTTGGCGTCGACGGCTCGCAGCGAACCATTCCGCCTCACGATCGAGCCTGGTTTCGTTCACCTTCGGGGCATCGAAACGGTTCTCGACACGCCAACAGTCGCCATGATCGATGGGCAACTTCAACACATTCCTGCGGCACTCCATCCCGAGTTAGCGGCGCAGCGGGTGCGGGCAATTTACGCGGCAGCCCTTCTGCGCTTCTGCGCGAGGCATGATGTTCCCACGCTCGGCATGTTCTTGACGGCTGGCCGCGGCTCCATGTTCTGCTCAACGGAGCGCGTTGTGCGGTCTAAGAATGTTTGGGCGGATGGTCGTATCCAAACGCGGCTCAAGCCGATTGGCAATTCTAACCGCTCAGTCGTCCTGGAGTACTCCACGTCGCACTTCTATGCAACGAGCGTGAGGGCGCGGATGGAGGAGGGTGGTTCCGTCTCAATTATCGCCGTGTTTGACCGCGAAGACAACGGACAGCTTGTCTTTCGGCCGCTGGTCATCGGCTTCCCCTCGGTGACCAGTGACGACCCTGCTTGGGCCGAAAAGGCAATGTGGATTGGGTATGAGTATTATCAAAACTTCATCCAAGATTTTGCGGAGTTCGCTAACCTCAGCGAGCGCCACCGTCCGAAAGACTTCAGCGCCATGAAGGGAATCACTGAGCGAGCCTTTAAGGCATGCTTGGCGGCAATTCTCGGGGATACAGCCGTGAAAGATTGGGCTGGTGAAACGTCGGATCACTTCACCACAAATCTACATCTGGCCGGCCGGCCGGTTACTGGAGCATTCCTGCTGAAAGGGCCGGCGCATTTCAGGCCAATGACTCTCAATAACCTCGGCAAAAACAACGATCAAATCGTTCGCCTCTCAGCCGAACCGGCCGATGTCTTGTTCGTGCAACATTGTCATGAGATTACGCCGCCGGTGCGAGCCACACTCCGAGCCTTTGCCGTGCAACCGGGCCGGCCGAGACGTTACTGTCTCGTGGATGGGCGCGATTCACTCTGGTTGCTCAGGGCGTATCGCTTATATCGTCACGCCGTTCAACTCTCCGCGAAAGAGAGGAGTGCAAAGCGTCGAAGGGCTCGCTAACCCGGATCATTCATGAACCCCAACGCTTGGGGTAGTGCGCGCGTGCGGTGGTAGCAACGAGCGACGCATGGAGCCGAGCGCGGAGCGAGTGGTGTTCGGCGGAGGGGTGTGAACCGATTGGCGGGATGGAAAGAGGGTTCCGGGCCACCCTTCGAAGAGACACCTGCCGGCGTGAGCAAGAGGTTCGTGATTGTGTGAGGGGACCGGCGGACACCCTTACGAGCTATTAAGCCGTGCCGCGGCGAGCTGGAAGTGGATGGCTGAGGGATGAGCGGCGCTCATGCGCAGCCAGATGCGACGAGCAGTGACAGTAACGAGCGAAGCGATCTTGATGAGGCGAAGACGCAAGGTATCGAACTGCACGCGAGCGAGCGAGGTGCCGGCCAACCGCTCGCGGAGGGTGAGCATGAGGACGTAGGCCGCGGTGTGGAGCAGCAGGCGGAACTGGTTGCCGTTGAACAGATGACACGACATCCGGTCGCCCAGCAGAGCGTTCTTGAGCTCTTTGATGTGGTTCTCGCAGCGGCCGCGCTGGGTGTAAAAGTCATAGACCTGCTCGGCAGGCGCAGTGATGTTGGTGATCATGAAGCGAGGGTTGTCGCCGAGAGAGGTGACCTCGGCCTTGGTAATGATGCGACGAGGGTGAGGAGTCTTGCGTCCCCAGCGGGCGGTGAAGTCGCGGATGAGGGTGGCGCGTCCTTCGGCGGCGGCGATGGCGCGGACCTCACGCATCCAGGGCTCGGCGTAGGAGACAAGCTTGGGATGTGTAATGAGACCAATGACATAGTCGATGCCGATGGTCTCGCACAGCTCATAGAGATCAGGGAACGAGAAGCCGGCGTCAGCGCGAATGGTGAGGTGGAACGTGGGGAAGGCGGTGGTGAGCTTCTCCACGATGCGAAGCAGCACGGCGGCCACCCCGCCCCGGCGGGTGCGGCCCGGACGGAGCACTGCGGCGAGGGGAAAGCCATGCTGGTCGAACACCAGCAGCGGGTAGTAGATGTAGTTGCCGTAGTGGCCGTGAAACAGAGCGAGTTGCTGCTCGCCGTAGGTGATGAATGTCGGTCGAATCGAAGTCGAGCACGATGCGCGGTGACTGGTGGCTCTTTTTGGCCCGTCGCCGGAGCCGCTCGATCCAGAGATCGAGCAGCAGGTTGGAAAAGCCGAGCAGCTCGCGGCGAGAGCGCCGCTCGAAACGGGACAGAGTGGGCTGCGAGGCGAGGCGGGCCCGCTTATCGCCAGGGGTACGGCCGAGGGCGATCTGGAAGGCGGGATCGTCACGAAGGGTGTTGGCGTCGGAGGCGTCTTCATAGCCGGCGCAGATCTGCAGGATGCGCTGAAGGAACAGATCACCGACGGTGTGGCGGACCTTGCCGCTCTGTCGCGGATCGATCATCGCGCCGGCCAGGCGCCCGGAAAGCTTCAGGTCACGATCGACTTGCCGGAGCAGAATCACGCCGGTGTCGGAGCTGAGCTGCGCTTCATCGAAGGTGGCGGTGACCGTGCGGCGATCGATGGAAAAGAGGTCGGTCTGCGGAGTACACTCTGTCACGACGCGGGTACCTCCTTCTGTGCTGGTCTTGGGCTTTGAACACCACAAGATTACAAGCACTTGGAAGTGCCCGCTTCGTTTTTATGCCGAGCCTTCGTGAATAATCCACACTAACTGTTGCGTCTCAGGACGTTGTTCCTATCCAGGCGACTAATGGGTGGATTGTACGCATGCGACGAGTGGCCGCGGCGTAACAGTCAGCCCGTCCGCGCGCCAGCGCTCCGCGTCCTTCAGGCTTGCCGCATCAGGCACGGTCCCACTATGTCGTCGCTCCGCTCGCGGCGCCGGGCAGCCTTATCTATGACACGGGAACGTTAGACGCTCTTGTCTTCGCGCCCCAGATCAGGAGCCAGAAGATGATCGGCAGTTCCGCGACCTCGAGCGGCAGCGCGATCTGGGAAACAACTGGCGCGTACTGTGGCAGGACCAGGGTGGCGAAGGCGCTGCCCAGGTAGCCACCCCCGGCCATCATCAACAGCACGCCGAGCAGGCGGGGGATGAAGCCGGAGCGGATGACCAGCATCCCGAACGGAAACAGCCAGAGGCCCCAGAAGATCGAGGCCACGGTGATCCCTTGGCTGTGAAGGCGAAGGAACAGGTACGCCAGGGCATCCAACTGGGGCTTCTGGAACACCGACAGGAAGTCGCTGCCGCTCACGAGGACCAGCGCAGCGATGTCGTTGAGGACATTGACGAACATGATCGGAACGGAGACCAATGCGCCCAGAATCACCACTTGCTTGGCAAGCATCTCGTTGACCGGCTTGAACAAGCGGTAGAGCGCCAGGACGAGAAAAATGACGATGACCTGATGGGTCAGTTCGCTGGCGATGCCCATTCGGAGAAGCCACTCCGAAGCCCTGATGTTGTCGGCCGTCGCGGTCGCGTTCCCATGGACGATCAGCTTGCCGGGGACATACAGAGGCCGAACGGGGCGGTGAGGGCGAGAAGTAGATAGAGGAATCCTGCGGCTCGTGCTTGTTGCTGGGTGGATCTCACGCCCGCATAGTACGCGGCGACGGCGACGGGGTTGCGCCGCGAACTTACTTGACTAATCAACTAATGACTTGTACAGTACCGCTCCCTTGTCGATCCGTACCGAGATCAAGCAGCAGCGCCCCTTCCCCTCCCCGCACCAGGAAGCGCTGGTCGCCCTCATCCGCACCGCGGACCTGCTCCGCCGGGTGGTCGGGGGGGTGGTGGAGCCGCACCGCATCACGGCGCAGCAGTACAACGTCCTCCGCATCCTGCGCGGCGCGGGCGCCGAGGGGCTGCCGACCCTGGAGATCGCCGAGCGGATGATCGAGCAGACGCCGGGCATCACGCGCCTCATCGACCGCCTGGAATCGAAGAACCTCGTCTCGCGCGAGCGCTCCTCCACCGACCGCCGCTGCGTCTTTTGCCGCATCACCCCGGCGGGACTCGATCTCCTGGCGCGCCTCGACGCGCCGGTGGAGGACGCCTCCGGCCTCTCCCTCGCCTCGCTCACCAAACGCGAGCTCGCGCAACTGGTCGAAATGCTCGACCGTGCGCGTGAGCGCATGAATCAGCAGTTCATCGAAAGGAGACGTACCGCATGAGTTTCAAGTCCCTTACCCTCGCCGCGCTGCTCCTCAGCGCCGCGTCGCTCGCCTCGGCGGCCGACACGTTCAACATCGACAGCAGCCACTCCGAGGCGGCGTTCAAGGTTCGCCATTGGATGAGTAGGGTGAGCGGCAAGTTCGCCGACGTGTCCGGCGTCGTCAACATTGACCGCTCCAAGCCAACCGCCTCATCGGTCGATCTGACCATCAAGGCCACCAGCATCGACACCGGCGTCGCCAAACGCGATGGCCACCTCCGCACCGCCGACTTTTTCGACGTCGAGAAGTTCCCCGACATCACCTTCAAGTCGACGAAGATCGCCCCGTCCGCCAAAAAGGACGTGTTCGACGTCACCGGCGACTTCACCATGCACGGCGTGACGAAGCAGATCACCGTTCCGGTCGAGGTCCTCGGATGGCAGTCGGGCGCGCAGGGCGAGCGCGTCGGCTTCGGCTTCAGCATGAAGCTGAACCGCAAGGACTACGGCGTGACCTGGAACCGCACGCTCGACACCAACGTCATGCTCGGCGAGGACATCGACATCGACGTCTCCATCGAGGCGGTCAAGAAGAAGGAAGCGCCGGCGGACGCGGTACCTGCGCCAAAGCAGTAGCACCGTCATCCCGAGCGCAGCGAGGGATCTCAGGTTGCGTAGCCTGAGATCCTTCGCCGTCTTCGCGGCTCAGGATGACGTGCGCGTGAGCGCCCGCGACGTCGCCCCCAACAGCGCCTCCGGCCCCACCGGCGCCCCCGTCGCGTTCCTCATCCAGAGATCGGGCGTCACGTTGCCCATCTTCGCCATCCGCTCGAATTCCGCGCCGACGTTGCCGGCCTTCTCCATCTGCTGCTCGATCTGCGAGGCGATCAGGTGCCCGATCGGGTAATCGGGGAGGTAGAGGAACTCGTCGACCATGTGCGCATAGACGCCGAGGAGCGTGACGTCGCGGGTGTGGAAGAGCGGCGCGTAGTAGCGGTTCCAGACGTCCTTGGCGATCTGCACCGTCGCGGCGTTGAGCTCCGCGGCCGTGGCGTTCGGATGGTCGTACATCCAGTGCCACATCCCCATGTCCACCAGCGCCACGCCGGCGATCTCGTACGTCCCCCAGAATTCGTTCAGCGTCTGCAGCGCGTGGGACTCCGCGCTCGGCTTCGCCAGTCCGAGGAGCTCGACGTCGCGGTTCTGGAAGACGAACGCCAGCGCCTCGGTGAACGCGGTGTTCGGCACGCCGGAGAGGCTGTAGTAGTCGATGAAGTTCAGCGAGAAGGTCTGCTCGACGTTGTGCCCCATCTCGTGCACGGCGATGTTGTAGCCCTTGTAGTCCATGCCGTCCTTGTCGACGCGGGTGCGAAGGTGGGGATGGTCCTCGCGCCGGCCGGCGCCCATGGCGTGGCCGGAGCCGCGCGCCGGGTCGACGATGATGTTGTCGGCGAGCATCGTGGCGCGCTCGGCGGCGAAGCCAAGCTGCTCGAACATGCGGCGCATGTCGGCTTTGTAGGCGTCGGCGGTTGGATATCTCTTGCGGGTGATGTCGCTGAGCTGCGCGTCGGTGTAGGTGCTGTCGGCGCGGAAGCCGTTGTACCAGACGTCGAACGGCTCGAGCGGACGGCCGAGGCGCTTCTCGATGAGTTTCGCCACGCGCGGGACGAGAGGTGAGGCGACGATCTGCTCCAGCATCGCCGTCACTCGCGCCTCGGGGATCTCGCGCCCTTCGTTGAAGCGCCGCTCGATGAGGGTGGGGACGGTGGGGGAGTAGTGGTCGACCAACCGTGCGGCGCGGAAGTCGTCGAGGATCACGGCGTAGCGAGAGCTCGGCTGGGTGATGCGCGCCGTCGGCGTGTAGTTGTCCGCGTCCTTGACCGCGGCGGGCTTCACCGCATTGGTGATCGGATTCCAGTCGACGTTCGGGTTGTCGACGACCTCGTTGGGGATGCTCTGGTCGACGATGCGCTCCATGACGCGCAGGATCATCCGCTGCTTCGGCAGTGCCGATTCGCCTTCGCTGTACTCGGCCTTGATCTCGTCGCGCAGGTTCCAGTGCTCGAGCAGTCGCATCTTCGGCGGGAAGAGGCGCTGGTCTTTGTCGTCGACGAGGTGGTGCATCCAGATGTTGTACGTCGACACGTACTGCGATGCGGCCGCGCGCGCCTTGGCCATGGCCTGGCTCACCTCGGCCGGTACGCGCCGCGAGAAGCGCTGCGCCAGCCGCGCCTCAGCCCACTGTCTGCGCGACCATTTGTCGCCCTCGGTCAGCCGCTGCTCGAGCGTGGTCAGCGGGAAGTTCAGCAGGACCACGAAGGCCAGCTTGTTCTGGAACCAGTCGTCGTCGACGTGCGCGGCGGGGCTCCAGGCGTTGAGGGTCTCGTCGAACGGATAGATGGGCCCGATGTCGAGGTCGACCTGGCGGCCGATGTCGCGGCCGATCTCGACGAAGTGCCCGTCGACCGACTCCAGGACGAACTCCATCCGCTTGAAGAGCGCGTCGAGCGTCTCCGCGTCGCCGGCGAAGCTGGCAGCGACGAACTCCTCGAACGCGGCGGCGTCGCCGTCCTCGGCGCGCCAGAACTGCGCGACCTGCTGGAGGCCGCGGTGGGCCCGGGCGCGCTGCGCCTCGCCGTATTTCGCGACGAGCGCGGTCTCGGTCTTTTCGATCGGGAGAGTCATGAACACGGCTGCCAAGTTAGCTTCGCACAACTTCTGCATGGGCTGCTTTCTATGCAATTCGAAGTGACGGAGATCGACGGCGAAAAGGCGCTCATCATTCGCCGCGGCGACGAGACGTTCACCATCGGCGCGACGTGCACGCACTACGGTGGGCCGCTGGAGGAAGGGATCGTGGTCGGCGACACGATCCGCTGCCCGTGGCACCACGCCTGTTTCGACTTACGGACCGGTGAGGCGGTGCGCGCGCCGGCCCTCGCTCCGCTCAAGGTATTCGGAGCGCCGGCGTCCCCGCCGGCTGGCCCGCCGCCGTCCTCGGCGGCGAAGTCCGTCGCCATCATCGGCGCGGGCGCGGCCGGCACGGCGGCCGCCGACATGCTCCGTCGCCGCGGCTTCGCCGGCACGATCGCCATGTTCGGCACCGAGCCGCCGGTCGACCGCCCGAACCTCTCGAAGGAGTACCTCGCCGGCCACGCACCGGAGGAGTGGCTGCCGTTACCGCTGCCGGCGGACGTCGAGCTGCAAACTCGCCGCGTGACGGCGCTCGATGCGAAGACCAAGACCCTCACGCTCGACGACGGCGCGACGCGCGCCTTCGACGCCATCCTCATCGCCACCGGCGCCGATCCGATCCGCCTGCCGATCGCGGGCGCGGACAAGCCGCACGTGCACGTGCTCCGCACTCTCGCCGACAGTCGCGCCATCATCGCCCGCGCGGAGAAGGGCCGCCGCGCCTGCATCATCGGCGCGGGATTCATCGGGCTGGAGGTCGCCGCGTCGCTGCGCGCGCGCGAGGTCGATGTCGAAGTCATCGCGCCCGAGGCGATCCCGTTGGCGCGGATCATGGGCGATGAGGTCGGGAGGTTCGTGCAGCGACTGCACGAAGCGCACGGCGTCCGCTTTCGGCTCGGCGCGACCATCAAGTCGATCGATGAGATCGATGCGGACTTCGTCGTCATCGGCGCCGGCGTGCGCCCCAACACGCAGTTCGCCGAGACCGCGGGACTGAAGGTCGACAACGGCATCGTGGTCGACGAGATGCTGGAGACGAGCGCGCCCGGCATCTACGCCGCCGGCGACGTCGCCCGCTTCCTCGACCGCTTCAGCGGCCGCGCCATCCGCGTCGAGCATTGGGCGGTCGCCGAGACGCAGGGCCAGACCGCCGCGCGCAACATCCTCGGCGCGCGCGCGCCGCACGCCGTCCCGCCGTTCTTCTGGAGCGTGCACTATGAGGTGACCATTAACTACGTCGGCAACGCCGCCGGATGGGAGCGCGCCGAGGTGCACGGATCGCTCGACGAGCGGCGCGCGCTCGTCGCCTATCGCATCGGCGAGCGGATCGCAGCGGTAGCGACCATCGGGATGGATCGGCTTTCGCTCGAGGCGGAGGTGGCGATGGAGAAGAACGATCACGAGGAGTTGGAGCGGATTGTGGCCACGTCATCCTGACCCTGAGCGAAGCGAAGGGGAAGGATCTCAGTCTAGGCAGCCGGAGATCCTTCGCCGTCTTCGCGGCTCAGGATGACGTCACTTCTTCTTCGCCCGATGCGTGGGCTGCGCGGTCCACGGATCCTCCGGCCACGGATGCCGCGGATATCGCGCCCGCAGCTCCTTCCGCACTTCCAGGTACGCGCCGTTCCAGAAGCTGCGCAGATCGCGGGTGACCTGCACGGGGCGGCCGGCGGGGGATAGCAGCTCGAAGGTCACGGGGGTGGCGCCGATGCGCGGCGTGTCGGCGAGGCCGAACAGCTCCTGCAGTTTGACCGACGCCACGATCGAGCCGTCGTCGCGGTAGTCGAGCTTCGCGCTGCGGCCGCTCGGGAGGGCGATGGTGGGCGGACCGGGCGGCGGCTTGCGCGCCGGCTTCGGCGCGGCCACGCGGCCGACGGTCTGCTCGTGCAGGACGATCGCGCCGTACGACGCGCGCTCGACGATGCGGTCGCCGTCTTGCACCGTCTCGTGCTTCGTCGGCACCAGCCATTCGCGCTCGATGGGGCGTGCCGCGCGCACCAGATCGCCGGTGATGTCGAGGACGACCAGAAACTCGCCGGCGCCGTCGTCGGCCTCGCGCGCCAGCGTCGCGCCGGTGCCCGACGACAGTAGCAGCCGCGGCGACTTCGGCTCGCGCCGCATGGCCACGCGGTCGGGATAGCCGGCCAACAGTGCGCGGCGCAGCGTGGCGTCGTCGACGTGCTTGCGGTACTTCGCGCCGAGGATGCGGCGCACGATCGGTATCAGCTCTTGGCGGTCGTCCGGCGCGCAGATCTCGATCGCCTCGTCCGCGCCGAGCGCGTCGATGACGATTCGCGCGTGGCGCGGGTGGAGGGGGAGATTGGGGAGGGGGCCGAGCGCCCGCAGCAGCTCCACCGCCGCGTCGATCCGCTCCTCGGGCGGCCGCTCGTACCAGGCGAACGTCTTCGGATCGCCGCCCCACGCCAGGATGTCCAGCACCGGCGGCGCGAGGTCGACGCGCCGGATCTCCGGCTCGCGGTGCGGGCGAAGGATGTCGCGCTCGTCCCACAGCCGCACCGCGCGGCCGGGGCGCGTGCGCCCCGCGCGGCCGGCGCGCTGCGCGGCGGAGTCGGCGGGGATGCGCTCGGTCACGAGGTGATCGACCGCGGTCTGCGGATTGAATCGCAGGACTTTGTGCAGGCCGGAGTCGATGACGGTGGTGACGCCGTCGACGGTGAGCGACGTCTCGGCGATGTTGGTGGCCAGGATGACTTTGCGCCGCGGCGACGGCGCGAGCGCGCGCTCCTGCGCGTCGACGTCCAGCGAGCCGTGGAGGGGCAGCACATCGGCGTCGACGCGGCCGATCTCGTCGCGGGCGCGCTCGATCTCCCGGGCGCCGGGCAAAAAGACCAGCAGGTCGCCGCTCGCAGCTTGCAGCTCGCGGCGAACGACATCCGCAAGCCTCGCTGCCGGCTCGTGGCTGATGTCGACGCGGAAACGCGGCGCACCGACGTCGAAGATTCTCGCCCCGCCCAGAAACGCCGCCACCTCCTCGGCGGCGATCGTCGCCGACATCACCACCACCGCGAGGTCGTTGCGCGCCAGCATCGCCTGCCGCGCCAGCGCCAGCGCGACGTCGGCGTGGATGCTGCGCTCGTGGAACTCGTCGAGCACGATGACGTCGAAGTCGCTCAGTAGCGGGTCGCTTTGCAGTCTCGCAGTGAGTATGCCCTCGGTGGCCACCAGCAGCCGCGTGCGGTCGGAGAAGCGGCGCTCGAACCGGATCTGCCAGCCGATCTCGTCGCCGATGCGCCAGCCGCGCTCCTGCGCGATGCGCCGCGCCAGCGCGCGCGCCGCGACGCGCCGCGGTTGCAGCAGGATCGTGCGGCCGAGCTCCGCCAGCGCCGGCGGGATTCGCGTGGTCTTCCCGGCGCCCGGCGGAGCGACCACCACCGCGGTGCGGTGGCGGCGCACGTGGGCGACGATCTCGCTGACGTGCTCATCGATCGGGAGCGGGGTTTGCACCACATTGAGGATTATGGCGAACGACGACATCGACTACACGGCCGAGGGGGCGACGCCCCCGCACGAGAAGGAAGATCCGACCAACGCGGGGTATGACGAGGCCGCGCACCGCGGGCCAGGCGCGTACGGCGTTCTCGAGGGGCAGGGTGGCGTCTTCGGGACCACCGGCGGCGGCACCGACGACCGCGGCATGCACGTCGAAGAGCGGCCGGTGATCGATACCGAGCGCGGGCAGGACGAGACCTAGGGCGTTTTTTCGTCGTCCGCGCGAGTCGGAAGCTTGAACCCGAGGTACGTCCCCGAGCTGATTCCCATCAGCGCGAGCATCGTCGCGCTGAACTCCGGCATGTTCAGCTCCCAGATCACCGCGCCGAGGAAGATGCCGCCGAGGACGATGGTCCAGGCGACGATCTGAAAGCGGTCGAGGGCCACGGTGCCGCGTTCGTCGGTGACCAGGTCGCGCCAGAATCCCGACGAGGTGTACGTCTTGGGGCCCTTCGTCGGGATCGCCTCTGCGGCGATCGCCGTGATCGCGCTGATGCCCATCAGCGCCAGCAGCGACGGCGCGATGGTGTCGCGGTCGCCGGTGACCAGCCAGATGTAGTTGTAGCCGATGAGGATGAGGAACAGCCACCACGCCATCTGCGCGCGCGAAAGGCTGAACGGCTGCCGCACGCCGTCGATCGGCGGACCGTCGCGGAGCATGTCGCTGTTTCGGGCCCAGCCGATCAGCGAGCCGACGATCACCAGCAGCACGCCGAGCCACACCGCTGTCGACCAGTCGAAATAGAGCTTCTTCAGCACGACGGTGGCGTTCGCGTGCTCGGCGCGCGGCAGCGGGCGGCCGCCGTGAATGCCGGCGCTGATGCGAACGGTGACCGTCGAATCGAACAGCGGGTTGTAGAGGAGCGGCTTCCAGAGGTCCTTGTTGTCTTCGTTGCGGTCGAGGATGAACGTCATCTGGCCGCTGTCGAAGTCGACGCCGGACGGCTGGTTCCCCGAGTCGATCCCTTCGATGAAGAGCGTCACCGGCTGCTGCTCGGCGTCGGCCTGCTTCACCAGTTCCTGCATGTTGCAGATGGAGACCACGATCCAGTCGCCGAGGTAGACGGCGCGCGGGTTGGCGTTGACGCCGGCCACGCCCGCGATCGCCGGCGTCGAGCTGCAGGGCGCGATTTTCAGATTGCTGCGCGCCCGCGCCATCTGATCGGAGTCCCCTTCCTTCGAACAGCCGAGTGCGAAGAGAGCCGCTGCCGCGGCGACGGCGATCGTGATTTTCATTTCGGCGATGCCCCCTCCGTGAATGCGATGCCTTTCGGTTTGGCGAACAGTTCCATGTCCGGCGACGGGAACTCCTCGAACGTCAGGTAGCGAAGAACCAACGCGATGTCGTTGCCGTGAAAGACGAACAGCATCTCGGGCGGGCCCTTCTCGTCTCGGCGTACCAAAACGAGCTTCCATCCACCGACGCCGAATGCCTGCTGAACCTTGTCGCCGTCGCGCGTCTTCAGCGCTTTGATCGGACTGCGGTGCGATTCGAAAAACGCGATCTCGCACCCCATCTGGATGGCGGTCAGTTCCGTGGGAAAGGACTGGTCAAAGCTGCCGGGCGGGAAAAGAGGAACGGAGACGTTTCCCTTCGGATCGGGATCGACGAAGTGACGGCCTGTGGCGTCCAGACGGTTGACGACCCAAGAATCGGGCGCGCTAGCCACGAGCAGCAGATGCAGGTTCTGCTCGCGGTCGGCCTGCTCTTCCACGCGCGCGAACTTTGCGCCGAGGCGATACACCGTCTTAGGCCGCGACGCGAAACTGCCCGCCTGAATCTTCGGTGAGTCGGCCTGAGTGACCATGCGGAGCAGACGCGGAGGGGCGCATTCCGCCCAAAGCTGCGGCGCTGCGAGCAGCAGGGCGATGAGGATGAATCGAAAACGCATGGAGTCCAGTCAGACTAGCGCAAATTGACTCGTCGGATGAACCTCGGCAAGGTCGCGGGGGCGGCCCAGGCGTTGGCGATCAACGCCGTGTCGGTGTACGGCGTGTTCTTCGCCGATTGGCCGGTCGGGACGGGAATCGCGCTCTATTGGGCGGAAAACGTCCTGCGCGGGCTACTGATCCTCATCCTGCTCGGCGTCCGGCGCAAACGCCCGACCAGTGTGTTCCTCCTGCTCACGTTTCTCTTCAACGCGGTGCATGCGGTCTTTCTCCTGGTGATCCTCGGGTTCGTCATCCCGCGGGTCGCGCCGGCTGAACGGTTCGAGGGCGGCTCGTTTCGGCAGGGATTGATCGCCATCGCCATCCTCCTGGCGATCGAGTATCTGGTGCGGATGATGGCCCGGGAGGATGACGGCAGCGATGCCTATGTCCGTCGCGTGGTGGTCATCCATCTCACGATCGTACTCGGGAAGTTCGGCATCGTGCTGTTCGATCGGGCCACGGTCCTCTTCCGCTCGTTCGCGGCGCTCAAGACGGTCATGGATGTCGTGAGCCAATGGCGGACGAGTCGCGCCGCGGTCAGTTGACGCCGACCTAGCGGCGAAGATTGCGAAGTCGTTTCCGCCAGTACCCGGGCCGGCGTTTGTGAGGCGCTACGGCGACGATCATGATCTCCTCAGGCTCGTTCACGTACAGCAGGTTGTACTTGAAGATGCGGAGAACGCTCTTGCGCACGTTTCTCGAAATCGGTGAGCCACTCTTAGGGAAATCGCGGATGCGGCGAAGTACCGCTTCGACGTCTGCGATGAACTTGTCGCCAAGACCAACTGACTGCTCGTCGAAGTACCGTATGTGTTCCTGAAACTCGGCTTCCGCGTCTTCGAGAAAGCGGTAAGCCTTCAACGGCTCCTCGCCCGTGCCCGTGCGAGAACCCCCTCCCCGTTGACCGCCTTGGTTCGGCCGGCCTTGAAGTCGGCGTATCGAGCTTCAGCTTCCTCCGCCCAAAGGCCTTCGTACTCCTCGTCGGAAAGGGTCTCGAGGCTGTCGAGCAAGCTCTTCGCGAGGGTTGCGCGAAGGTGAGGATTGAGCTGCAGGAGCTCCGATTCGATCTCCTGGAACTTCCGCTGAATCTTCCGAGCCATGGTGCTCCGAATTCTAGCCGAGTTATCCCCGGACCAAGCGCGCTCTTGCCGCCCTCAATCAGCGGTCACGCGCACTAGATCTTCCCCAGCCACGATCGTCCCCTTGAACGCCTTCGCCGCCCGCCTCGCCGAAGGTGTCCGCGGCGCCGCGTCGTAAGCCCATAGAATGTCTGGCAAAGGTGGACAAGGGAGGAGCCAATGCGCGCTGTGGAGTCTGCGTTTCTCGTCATCGGCATGCTGGCCACGGCGTCCGCGGCGCAGTTAACGGTCATCCCCACCGCGCGAGACGTGACGCCGGTCAAGTCGACTGTAACCCTCCGCTTGTCCCCAGATAAAGTTCGAGGCGGCGGTCAGGAAGGCGGCCAGCGCGCTCAAGGCGCGACTGGAGAAGTCATCTCGCGGCAACCTGGTCATCGTGTTCCACCAACCGACAAGCCGCCTTGATGACTACTGCATCTATCCAATCATCAATGCCAAGACTGGTGGCCACATGCGCACCTTTGCTTCGTGTCAACTGATGGCTCTTCAGGGTTCATCGCAGACTTCGGCGCGCACATTGGGCAGCATCCTCGTCGAGGTGTCACTACGGCCGGAAGGCGATCACGTTGCGATGGACTTCTGGGGCAACTGCATCGCAGATACGGAACTCGGGACGGTGCCGGCGCCGTCCACCGGAAAGTTTGAGCAAGCGTTCTTGTCGAAACTGGCGACCATCACGGGACAGCAGATCGCAACGCCAAAATCGACGAGCCTTGGACTAGATGCCCCAGCCGAAGAACCGTACAGGTTCAGGTCGGAATTCGATCCCGACGATCGTCACTGGAATCCGCTCAGAACGCTGCATCCCGGCGTCTCCGATCGCACCGCTGTAAAGATGTACGTCAAGGCGCCGATTGCGACTGTCTGGCGGGCAACTTTGCAGGCAGCAGAGCAACTCGCCGAAATCAGAGGAGCGGCAGTCGGCGGCATCGATCCGAAGTTTTTCCGAGTGCAGAATGGCTCTATCAACACTGACAACGGCCACGACTGGCGAGAGGAGTTTGTGACGACCTTGACGGACGAGGAGGACTATGGCGTTCGCATCACGGTCGTCAGGCAATTGCGAGTGCTGTCTCGCGACAGTTCAAGTTGGCGCGGCGCACCAAGTGATGCCGAAATAGAGAGTTGGCTAATTGGCAGAATCTTGCTGGCGGTAGGTGTCACCGACGGCTCACAAAAATAGAGATCTCCGAAGGGCGGACCCTCCGGGGATCTTACGAATGCTTACTGCGTTTCACTCGACGCCGACGCGCACCAGATCTTCTCCAACCACGATCTTCCCCTTGAAGGCCTTCGCCGCGCGCTCGCGGAAGGTGTCCGCGGCGCCGGCGGGGATCAGATGCGTGAGCACGAGCGTCTTCACGCCGGCGTTCGCGGCGATCTGGCCCGCTTCCTCCGCGCTTGTGTGGTAGCGCATCAGGCGGGCGGCGACTTCCGGCGTGTCGACCTTCAGGAAATGCTCGGGAAGGTACGCCTCGAGGACGAGAACGTCCGCGCCCTTGGCGAACTTGATGAGATTCGCGGTGGGACGGGTGTCGCCGGAGACGACGATGGAGCGGCCGCCGCTGTCGAATCGATAGCCGAACGCGGGGACGACCGGGCGGTGGTCGACGGCGAAGGCGGTCACGCGCACGGCGCCGTCGTCGTACACCACGCCCTCGCGCACCACGTGCGTCTTGATCGTGGCGCCGGCGGCGGGATGCTTCTCCAGCAGATCGCGGCGGTAGTGGATGTCGTCGTGGAAGAACTCCAGCATCGCGTTGGCCAGACGCGACACGCCGCGCGGTCCGTACAGCTCCAGCGGGCGCGTCTTGCGCCCGAACTGCCACGACGTGTTGAAGAGATCCGGCAGCCCCGCGGTGTGGTCGGAGTGAAAGTGAGTGATGAAGACCGCTTGGAGGTCCTTGTACTGCAGTTCTGTTCCGGCGATGCGCATGGTCACGCCGCGGCCGGCATCGACGACGAACCAAGTGTCGCCCGCGACGATGGCGAGCGACGGGCCGGCATGATTCGCATCGGGACGCGGATAGCCCGTGCCGAGGAGTACGACGGCCAGGCTAAGAAATAAGCTCGTCATAGACGATCTGCGACCAGGTTTCCATCCGCTCGCGCAGCGGCGCCAGCGCGGCGCGCGGCATCCATTCGCCGGTCATCTTCTCCGTCTCCCGCACGCGCACGTCGCGCGTCGCCGCTTCCAGCACGTAGACCGCGCCGAGGTGCACGCGTCCGACCTCGGTCGAATCGTCGTTGAGGATGCCGGCGAAATCGAGCTTGAAATCGGTGTCGACGTCCACCTCTTCGCCGAGCTCCTTCTCCAAACCTTCGAGCAGAGTGTGGCCGGGATTGATGTGCCCTCCGATGCCGAGCGATAGCTTGTGGTGCAGCCGCGCCTCGGTCTGCTTCGAGGTCCGCTCGAGGACGAAGTAGTCGTCGCCGCAGCGGATGATCACGTACGGGATGATCTGCCGGTAGTGCGGTGTGACCTCGGCCACATCGCGATCGATGAAGAAATGCCGCGTGGAGATGAGATAGAGGATCTCCTCGGCGCGCTCGCGGATGAATTGCGCGTCGAAAAAGTGCTCGAGATCCGCGGTGGGAACCACCATCACCTGTTCAGCCAGCGCAGCACCTCCTCGTGCAGCAGTCCGTTGGTCGAGACTGCGCTGCCCGCGTCGGCGCGCGGCTCGCCGGCGTAGCTGGTGAAGCGCCCGCCCGCTTCCTCCACGATCACCTGGACGGCGGCCATGTCCCAGTGCGCGACCTGCGGCTCGACGGCGATGTCGACCGCGCCTTCCGCGACGAGCATGTGCGACCAGAAGTCGCCGAACGCGCGTGTGCGCCCGCAGGCGTGCAGGAGAGCGAGGAGGTTGTCGCCGCCGCTCAGATCATCGTAGGAGAGCTGCGCCTCGCCGATGCGATCGATCGCCGACACGCGAATCGGCGCGCCGTTGCAGAACGCCCCGTCGCCGCGCGCGGCCCACCAGCGGCGGTGCAGGGCTGGGGCGGAGACCACGCCGACCTGCCCGTCGAGCGCGATGAGCGTGCCGAAGACGGGAATGCCGCGGATGAAGTTCTTGGTGGCGTCGATGGGGTCGATGATCCAGCGACGCGGCGACGTCCCACGCGCTCCGAACTCCTCGCCGACGATGCCGTCGTCCGGCCGCTCGCGCTCCAGCGTTGCGCGGATGGCGCGCTCCACCGCCTCGTCCACCTCGGTCACCGGTGTCCGATCGGCTTTGGTGCGGACAGTGAACGTCGACTGGAACGAGCGCATGGTGATGGCGTCCGCGGCGTCGGCGAGTGCGAGGGCGAGGGCGAGGTCTTCGGTGAGTTTCGTCATCCTGAGCGGAGCGAAGGATCTCATACGCGACGACTGAGATCCTTCGCCGTCTCCGCGGCTCAGGATGACGGGGGAACCGCAATCTCGAGCCGCGCCGGCTTCGAGCCGAGCTGCGCGAACCAGCCGACGCGGGTGGCCACGAGGTCGATCTCGATCTCGTAGCGGCCGGGATCGAGCGGCGGCAGTGCCATCGTCGTCTCCACCGTCTCGCCCGGCGCGACGGCGCGCTTGTCGGGCGTGAGGTCGGCCCAGGCGTGGTCGAAGCGGATCAGCTTCCCGTCCGCATCGTAGAGATGGCATCCGAGGTTCACGGCGCCGGGCTCAACGCCGGAGGGGAGCCAGAGCGCGCGGCCGGCGTTGCGGACGGTGACGTGCACGTGCGTGGAATCGACGAGCCGCGCTTCGATGGTGCAGGCGAGCGCGTCGCCGTGGCGGCTGTCGAGCGCCATCTCACCGCGTTTGATGAGAAAGAAATCGCGGACGTCGCGCATGAACGCGCGCGACCACTCCTCCCACCGCGCCGCGGTGGGGCCGCCGTCGAGCAGATCGTCGTACTGCTCGACGGTGAGGTGGAACGGCGGGATGTTGAGCGCGGCGACCTTCATCTCCGCGAAGCCTGCGTCGAGCGCCACGTCCCGCAGCCATTGAATGTCGATGTCCGCCTCCACCACGCCGTACGTGCGCATCTCGAACTGCGACTGCGGCGTCTGTGAATGGCGCGGCCCCGGCTCGGCGAAGCCGGCGATGCCGCCCGGCTTGAGGATGCGCGCGAATTCGCGGATCACCTCGGCGGGATTGGGGGCGTGGTGGAAGGCGTCGAAGCAGACCACCCGGTCGACGCTGGCGTCGGGGAGGTCGATGCGATGCCCGTCGAACTGCACGAACCGCGGCGCCGGCTGGTTGCCGGCGACCGGCATCCGGTCGTACAGAGCGCGCGCGATGTCGAGCGCGGTGGCCGAGACGTCGAGCACGATGGCGCGGCAGCCGAGCTGGGTGAGGAATCGCGACAGCCACCCGGTGCCGCCGCCGAAGTCGAGCACGACGTCGCCGGGCGAGAGCCGTAGCCCTTGCAGCAGCACGGCGAGGTTGATGAGCATCGCCGGCGCTTCGTCCGCGCGGCTGAACGGCTTGGCCAGGTGGTGATCCCATTCCGTCAGCGAGGCGAAATACGCCTCGGCGGTGCGATTCAGATCGTCGATGGAGCTGCGGGCGACGAGCTCCTTGACGTCGATGAACGTCTCGTCGCGCGGCGCGTCCTCGGATTTGCGCTGCGGGAGCTTGCGCGCGTAGAGCACGACGGCGTCGGCATCGCCGTGCTTGGTGAAGACGAGATACGGATCGCCGCAGCCGGCGGCGCGGACCATGGCGGCGATCTCGTCGACGTCGTAGGTGGTAGTCGGGATCAGCGGTGTGTCGAGTGGTTTGCCGCGCGCGAGGTTGGCGAGGGCGTTGACACCGGGCACGCGTCGGCGCAGCGATTCGAGCGGCCTGGACGGCCGATGGAACGGCACCTGTGCCACGAGCACGCCGCCGTCGTCGAGGCGTGCGAGCAGCTCACTCAGCAGCGCGAGGCCTTCGTCGCGCCGAAGACGCTGCAGGACGAGGAAGCAGGTGATGAGGTCGAACGTCGCCGTCGAGACGCGGAATTGGTCGTCATCGATGTAGTCGATGTTGCTCGCCGTTTTCGCCGCGGCGAGCATGGCCGGCGACGCGTCGACCGCCGTTACGCGCTCCGCCCGCTGCGCCAGCGGCACGGCCAGCCGCCCGATGCCGCATCCGTACTCCAGCACCCGGCGCGGCATGAAGGCCACCATCACCCGCTGCCGCGCGATGTCGTAGATCTCCGCCACGTCCTTCTCGCCGCTGCGGAAGAACTCGCGCTCCGCCTCGGCGGTCCGATTCGCAGAGAGGTAGCGCGGGTCGGCGAGGATGAAGAAATACGGCTCTCGCTGGATGAAACGTTCGGACCGGCGCATGAGCGGGCGATTCTATCGTTTGAGAAACAGCGCCACCGTCATCGTCAGCCCGATGGCCACGACCAGGCCGCGCACGAACGTTCGTCCCAGCCGCCGCGCGATCTTCGCGCCGAGGTAGCCGCCGACGATCGATGCGACGGCCATCATCCCCGCGTCGCGCCACAGCACCGCGCCGGAGAAGGCGAAGTAGATCGCCGCCACGCCGTTGATGCAGATGGCCATCAGGTTTTTCAGGCCGTTCATCTGATGCAGGTCGGTGAGACCGATGAGGCCGAGGGCGGCGAGCATCAGGATGCCCATGCCGGCGCCGAAGTAGCCGCCATAGATGCCGACCAGGAACTGAAAGACGAAGGCCGCGGCGATCCAGCGATGCCCCTGCGCCACGAGCTGCAGCTTGCGCGTGATCACCTCCTGCGCCGCGAGCAGCAGCGTCGCGCCGAGGATGAGGAAGGGGACGAGATTCGAGAACGTCTTGCTGGTGGTGTGCAGGAGGAGGATCGCCCCGGCCGTGCCGCCCAACAGCGACGGAATGGTCAGGAAGAGCAGCCACCGCCGCGCGCTGGCCACCTCGCGCCGGAAGCCGAGCACGCCGGCGAACGACCCCGGCCACAGCGCGACGGTGTTCGTGGCATTGGCGAGAATCGGATCGCGCCCCAGCCACACCAGCGCCGGGAACGACAGCAGCGTGCCGCCGCCGGCGATGGAGTTGATCGCGCCGGCTGCAAATGCGGCGACGAGTAGGACGAGTGTGTTCACCGTTGACCGTTGGCCGTTGACCGTTTCTGGCGGCCAACGGCCAACGGCCAACGGCGAACGACACCGCTAGCGAAGTCCATCAGCGACATAAAGATCCGACAACATCCTCAACGCGTCATACGCGTACGCGTTCCCATCGGCGGTCACGCAGATCGGCGCGATCTTGTAGACGCCGGCGGGGTCTGTGGGCGTGAACTCCTTCCACAGCTCGCGCGCGCCGGTGGCGAGGTTGACGCGGAACACCTGCGCGGGGAGGGCGGTGGGGCGGTAGACCAGGAGCGACGCGGCGTCGGACGACCATTGAATCGGGACCTCGCCCGCCTCGACGCCGTTGACGTTGATCGGCGGCGCGGCGCCGTCCGCGGCGTAGATGGCGATGGTCTGCTGGCTGGTCATCCCGGCGACGTAGCGGCCGTCGGGCGACACGGCGAAGGGGCGGTAGGCGTCGCCCCAGATGTGCTCGGGCGAGACCGGCTTGGTGTTCTCGTCGAGGGTGTCGATGAGGAGCAATTGATAGCCCTTGTTGGGCAGCGCGCCGGCGACGACCACGCGGCGGGAGTCGGGCATCCAGACCGCGCCGAGGTCGAAGGCGCCTTCGAGCTTCAGATCGCGCGCCTCGCCGCTGCCGGTCGGCACCACCGCCAGCTTGGCGCCGTTGTGGGCCAGGACGTACTTGCCGTCGGGCGAGAGCGCGTCGCCCAGACCGTCACCGATGCGCACCGGCGCCGGCGAGTCGGCGGCGCGCAGGTAGATCGCGTTGCCCGGGCCGCCGCCCTCGCGCGTCTCGTTGAACAGGAGCTTCGTTCCGTCGCGGGAGAGGTCGGCGAGGAACGACCAGTCGAGCCACGACATGTCGCGCTCGTTGGTCTCGCCGGGCGCCTGGTACTCCAGCGCCGCGCGCCAGAGGCCGTTCGACAGCAGGACGTGCGCGGCGGAGGAGATGTCGAACAACTTCATCGATCCGGTGAGGCGCGTGACGAGCCGCACGTCGCCGGTGTCGACGTTCACCGCATAGAGCGCCGGCGGCGCCGGGCTGTCGGTGCCGGTGATCCAGACCTCCTGGCCGTTCGGCGACCAGGACAGGCCGTTGACGCCGTGGCGCCAGCCGCGCGCGACCGCCGACGGTTTGCCGGCCGTCGTGCCGAGGATGACCACGTCGTCCTGGCCTCCGTGGCTCTCGATGAACGCCATGCGGCCGTCGCCGGCGACGCGGAGGTCGTGCATCTTGTGCGGCGTCTCGTAGCGCACGCGACCCAGCGGCGACTCGAGGATGTATTTGCCGTTGCCGAAGCGGATGGCGGCGAGGCTCGCGCCGTCCGGCGTCCAGTCGGCGTGCAGCACCTGCTCGGCCACTTCGCGCGGCGTGCCGCCGGCGAGCGGGACGCGGGCCAGCGTGCCGAGGCCGCTGAGGCGGTCGCGGCGCAGCAGCACGGCGATCTCCGTCGATTTCGAGATGGCCAGGACGTCGGCGTCGGGAAGGGCGAGCGACCGCGGTTCGGGACTGCGGCGGTTGGCGACGAAGACCTCGCTCGGCCTGCCGTCCCACGCCGCGCTGTAGACGATGGTGTCGCCGTCGGGGCCGAAACGCGCGGTGCGCACCTCGCCGCGGCGGAACGTCAGGCGGCGGAACGACACCTCGCTGACGCTCTCCTGCATCATGCGGTTCGCGAAGTACCACCCGCCGAACGCCGCGCCGCCGATGGAGACGATGTAGAGCAGGGTGAGGAGGACCGGCGAGACGCGCGGCTTCGGCACGAACTTCGGGCGGGCGATGGTGGAGGTGCGCGCGGCGCCGGGCGGGGTCGGGAGGCGCATGGTGGCCGTCGGCGCGTGGCCGCTGCGCGACGGGTTGGGAATCGAGCCGCCGAGCGTGCCGGGCGACGACACCGTCGACAGCATCTCCAGGTTGAACGCCAGGTCGCGCGCCGACTGGAAGCGGAGGTCGCGCTCCTTCTCCAGGCATCGCCGCACCAGCCGCTCGAGCGCCGGCGGCACGTTCGGGAGCTTCTCGGTCAGGTCGGGCGGTTCTTCCTTGAGGATGGCGCTGAGGGTCTCGATCGCCGAGTCGCGCTTGAACGCGCGCGATCCGCTCAGCATCTCGTAGAGGATGGCGCCGAAGGAGAAGATGTCCGAGCGGGTGTCGACCTGCTCGCCGCGCACCTGTTCGGGCGACATGTAGCCGACCGTGCCGAGGACCATGCCGGGCTCGGTGGCGGCGCTCTGGAACGCCCCCTCGCCGGACGGCGCGCTCAGTTTGGCGATGCCGAAGTCGAGGATCTTGGCGCGGCCGTCGCGGGTGAGGAAGATGTTCTCCGGCTTGAGGTCGCGATGGATGATGCCCTTCTCGTGCGCCGCGGCCAGCCCCTGGGCGACCTGCAGCGCGGCGTCGATGGCGCGGCGCGGCGGAAGCGCGCCGCGATTGAGCCGGTCGCGCAGCGTCTCGCCTTCCAGCAGCTCGCTGACGATGAACGGCGCGCCGGCGTCGTGCCCGACGTCGTAGATTGTCAGCAGGTTGGGATGGTTGAGCATCCCCGTGGCGCGCGCCTCCTGCTCGAAGCGCTGCAGCCGCTCGGTGTCGTCGATGGCGACGTTGGTGAGCACCTTGATCGCCACGTCGCGCCCGAGCCGGGTGTCCTTCGCGCGGTAGACGACGCCCATCCCCCCCTCGCCGATCACGCCGGCGATGCGGTAGGGGCCCAAGAGGGCGTCGACTTGTAGGGGCATCAACGAATGTTAACAGCGTAGGGGCGCGCAGCTGCGCGCCCGGCACTCCGGAGTTGCGGGCGCGCGGCTGCGCGCCCCGACCACTCACGAAGCACTGTGTTGACGTGCACGCAAAGATATAAACGTTAGGTCGCGCCCGGGGGGGGGGCGTCCACATGTCGATATACTGCGGGAGC
>JBBPII010000017.1:0-143632 GCA_038040385.1 Candidatus Gilichinskyi gelida | reverse complement strand
TGCCCTACCCGACCCTCTTCCTATCTACCCGCGCGCCGTGGGTGTCCTGCCTTGCGGGGGGGGACGTTGCTGTGGTGCGGCGGCCTTCCGGCCGCCGACCGGCGGGCTGAAGGCCGCCGCTCCACGCGCTCGCCCGCGTCTCCCACAGCTCATGCGCGATCTCCAGCTGCCGGCGGAACCCTGCGCTGCCCAATCGTTCCGCGAATTGCGGCAGCATCTCGAAGATGATCGCGTGCAGATTCGGCAGGAGCGGCACGACCTCGCGCGCGAGCTCCGCCAATTCGTCGGGCATCGCGCCGGAATGCGCGTCGAGCCAGTAGCCGGCGTACGGGAAGCCGCCGGCGAGGTGAACCTCCCACACCCGCTGGAGCGGAATCTCGGCGAGAAACTCGCGCACGCCTTGCCGGCCGTTGCGCTCGTTGGCCCACAGGTTGTGGAGATCGAGCAGGATTCCGCAGTCCGCACCGTCGGCGACCGCGGCGACGAACGCGCCGTCCGTCATCTCGTCCGCGCGCGGACGGAGGTAGTTGACGCCGGTCTCGATCGCGAACGGCACCGGCAGCCGCGCCGCGAGCGCGCGCACCGAGGCCGCCGCGGCCTCCGCGCCGCCACGCGTCTGCAGCGGCGGCAGCAGGAATCCGGCGTTGAACGCGGCTTCCTCGCCGTATGCGCGGTTGAACGAGAGGTGCTCGCTCGCCCATGGCGCGGCGAAATCGCCGATCGCGCCGGCGAACAGCGCCACCTGTGTCTCTTCAGGCGGTACCGACCCCCCCACCGGGCAGCCGACGCCGTGCACGAGCTTCGGCTGCGGTAGCGCGGCGAAGCGCGCCATCGCGTCGCGGTCAGGCTCGTAGCGCCCGGCGCCGCGGCGGCGCCAGAGCGTCTGCGGCTCGATTTCGACGACGTCGATGAGCGAGGCGCTCTCCTTGAAGAGCGCCTCCAGTCCGCTGAAATGGACGATCCCGACGCCGAGGTCCGGCAGCGGGAGGGGCATCAGCCGCCGAACTGTTCGCCCTTCTCGTTGAAGATGGGATCGTTGGTCCAGCGCAGGTCGAACCCTGAATGGCATCCGCCGCAGCCGAGCTTCCCAAGGACGTTTTCCGTGATCTTGAAGATTTTCTTCAGATCGTTGTCCGCTCCACGCGGAGCGGCGATATAGACCCTACGACGAGCCTGGAGCTTTTCAGTGGCCATCACAATCCTCCGGTTAGTTGTTGTTGGGCCGGCAACTATGAGGCAATTCGGGAGTGGCGGCAAGCGGGGGACGACGAAGGGGGTAGGAAAATCGGTCGCTGATCCGTCTCCTTAGCGGGAGAGCTTTATGCGCAACAAGTACAACCTTACGGTCGGTCTCGGGCCGCTTGGCAAGTTTATCTACACCCATTGGGAGGGGCCGCGTGTCCTACCGGCCGACGAGGTTGCCGAGCCTGTCCTGCTTCGGGTTTGGGTGTTGTGGGTGCTGCTGTTTGCGGTGAGCTGGTTCGCGCGGGGTTTTTTCGTGCAGTTCATCGGCGACGTGGCGGCGTACGTCGAGCCCCACCGGGTCGACAAGTTCAACGACCTGCGCGACCGGATCAAGAGCTGTGTGTTCGAGACTTCCGAGGCCATCTACCGGATGACCGACTCCGCCGGTGTTCTCCGCTACGACCGCGTGGCGATCGTCGCGCACTCCCTCGGCTCTGTCATCGCCTATGACACCCTCAATGCGCTGATCCGATCCGATCATGCCAGCAAGCTCGAGATCACCGCTCGAACGACGGCGCTCATCACGTTCGGCTCTCCTCTGGACAAGATCGCGTACGTCTTCGGCCTCCAACGCGCGACCGATACGCAGGATGCTCTTGCCGCGACGGTGCAGCCTCTGATTCAGGATGTGCGCCATCGGCCAACCTGGATCAACATCCATTCCGCCAACGACATCATCAGCGGCGGACTGGATTACTACGGCGGTGCGGGTCTGACGAACGTACCCGATCCCGATGCGACGATTCCTCTCGCGGCGCATGTGGAGTATTGGGAAAACCCGACGCTGTGGGGCTATGTCGTAGGCGCAATCTGAGATCGTTCTACCGCCGTAAGGGCTGAACTTTCGTCGGCGCGAATCGGTTCTCCGGTCCGAAGTGCTTCGCCAGGTAGGCGATCATCGCCGCCTTGTCGGCGTCCTTCACCTCCGCGCCCCAGCGGATCATCTTCTCCACCGTCGCCGTCCACTGCTTCTCGGTCAGGCGCTGCTGGACGATGATGTCGGCGGAGTGGCAGGCGTAGCAGCTCGCCTCGACCGCGGGGTGGGCGGGGCTGGGCGGGAGAGGCTTGAACGTGGTACCGAGCAGCGGAAGCGCAAGAAAAATCGCCAGCTTCATGTCACCTCCACGTCGACCGAATGCCACCCGTTATAGACATAGCCGCTCGGGTTCCAGACGGCGTCTCGCGGCTGGACGGCGCCGCGGGTGTCGGTAGCGCGAACGAAAAGACGCGCCGTGCCGCGGGCGCGCGGCGTCCACCAGTACGACCAAAGCCGCCAGGCGTGCGGCGAGTGACGGGAGTCGAGGTCCGCGGCGCTCCAGGTCGCGCCGTCGTCGTCGCTCACTTCGACCTTCTCGATGTCGGGAGCGCCGGAGAAGGCGAAGCCGCGAATGGTCTGCGGCTTCCCAACCTTCGCGCGCGACGGCGCGGTGGTGATGTTCGACTTCACGAAGATCTCGGTGAGCGGCTTCTCCTCGTATCGATACGCGGTGTCCATGTAGAAGCCGGTCTGCGGCTGCGCCTGCGGGCTGAGGCGCACGATCCACTTCATCCAGTGATCGCCGGCCCATCCGGGGACCACGAGGCGCAGCGGCGCGCCGTGCGCGGAGGTCAACGGCTCGCCGTTCATCTCCCAGGCGAGGATGCAGTCGTCGAGCGCCTTCTCCAGCTCGATGCTGCGGTGGAACGGCGGCACCTTGCCCGGCGGATCGTCGCTGCCGAAGAGGTGCAGATGCTTCGCCTCGGCCTTCGCGCCGGCGCGCTCGAGGACGTCCTTCACCCGCACGCCCCGCCATCGGGCGTTGCCCACCGCCCCGTACCGCCACTGCACGCCGGGGACGATCGGGTTGTGCAGCGCCCGCCCGTTGCCCGCGCACTGCAGCACGCATGTCGCCTCGGCATGCGGCATCTTCTTCAGTTCGGCCAGGGTGAAGGCGGTGTCGTCGACGGTGAGCTTCCACGACTTCAGGTCGGGCGCGTGCGGGATCCAGTGGCTGCGCACGAAGAAGAGGCTGGTCGGAGTGATGTAGTCGGTGAGCAGCTCGAGCGGCGTCTCCGCGTTCTGCGGGTAGCCGTTCATCTGCAGCAGGTGGGGCTGCGTCGCCGCGAGGAGGACGCCCGGCGCGAGCGGCGCGGTGGCCGCGAGGCGGAGAAAGGTGCGGCGATCGAGAGCCACGCGAGCGATTCTATAGAATCCGCCCCGCTTGTCCGCACTGTTGCTCTACCTGGTCGTCGTCTGCGCGATCCTCTGGGCGTGGGACCGCTGGGTGCAGCCGGTCACGCGCGCCGCGGCGCTGGCGCTCCTCCTCCTGCCGCTCTGCTTCACCGGCCGGGCGCTGCTGACCGGGCGCATCTACGCGCCGGTCGATCTGCCGTTCATGTCCGAGCCGCTGCTCGCGTTTCGCCCCGACTTCGGCCTCGGCCCCGTCGCGCACAACGGCACGCTGACGGACCTCTATCAGCAGCAGATCCCGTGGCGGGCGGCGGTGCGATGGGCGTGGAGGCACGGCGAGTGGCCGTTGCTCAATCCGTTCATGCTCTGCGGCGACATCCTCGCCGGCGCCGCGCAGCCCGCGCCGTACGATCCATTCAATCTGCTGTCGCTGCTCATCCCGCTGGCGCCGAGTCTCACCTTCGCGGCGGTGATGACCTTCTTCCTCGCCGGCTTTGGCGCCTTCGCTTTCGCCCGCGCGCTCGCCTGCCGCGAGGTCGCCGCGCTCATCGGCGCCGCCGGGTGGATGTACTGCGCCGTGATGGCCTTCTTCGTCGGATGGCCCATCGCGCGAGCGTGGGCGCTCCTGCCGTTGATTCTCTTCGCGGCCCGACTGGTGGTGCGCGAGACCTCGGTGAAGAGCGCGGCGGTGATGATCATCGCCTTCGTGCTGGAGATCTTCTCCGGCCACCCGGAAACGCTGCTGCACGTCGTGGCGCTCGGCGGCGTGTACGGCATCTTCGAATTGGCGTCGACGCGAACGCGCGTCATGCGCGCGATTGCCATTGCCTTGCTCTCCGGCGCGATCGCCTTCGGCCTCACCGCGATCTTCCTCCT
The DNA here is from genome assembly GCA_038040385.1 of Candidatus Gilichinskyi gelida. Taxonomy (GTDB): domain Bacteria; phylum Acidobacteriota; class Thermoanaerobaculia; order Gp7-AA8; family Gp7-AA8; genus Gilichinskyi; species Gilichinskyi gelida. The sequence goes on along the minus strand of JBBPII010000017.1, from coordinate 139,341 downwards.
CCCGTTCCTGCAGGCGGCGCCGCAGACCGTGGAGCACGAGTTGCGCACCGGCATCTACGCGCACACGCGCTACCCGCCGATGCCGGAGGTCACCAAGCGTCGCCTGGGCAGCATGTTCCTGCCGTTCTACGGCGGGCAGCCGTGGCACGACGACGCCATCTCGCGCGAATGGGATCCCGACACCGCGCGCGTGGGGAGCGTGATCCTCGCCCTGGCGCTCGTGGCGCCGCTCGTCGCTCCACGGCGCCGCGAGACGTGGTTCTTTTTCGCGCTCGCCGTGGTCTGCGCGTGGGCGGGGGCGGAGGCGTTGCCGGTCTCGCGCATCCTGCACGCGCTGCCGCTGTTCGACATCGCGCTCAACCACCGTTTCGTCTACGCGGCCGCGTTCTTTCTCTCGATTCTCGCGGCGATCGGCGTGGAGGAAGCGTTTACCGCGCCACGGACCGCTGCGGCGGTGGTCATCGCCGTCGCCGCGGCGCTCGGAATCGCCGCTGCCATCGTCTCGCCGGGACAATTGACGCTCGGCCTGCCGGCGAGTCTCATCCGCGTCAACGTCCTGGCCGAGCTCGTGCCGCTGCTGGTGATCTTCGTCCTGCTCGCCGCGCGCGCGGCTCCGCGCGCCTCCATCCTCACCATCCTCGGACTTCTCCTCGCGCAACGCGTCGTCGAAGACGGCGGCATCTATCCGTCGCTGCCGCAGCGCGTGTTCTACCCGGAGATCCCGATCATTCGCGCCGTGCCGAAGAACAGCGCCGAGCCGTTCCGCATCGCCGGGGCGCACTTCGCTCTCATCCCCGACACCGCCGCGCTCTACGGCATGGAGGACGTGCGCGGCTATGAGGCCATGACCAACGCTCGCCTTGCGGCCACCTATCCCGCGTGGTGCGTGGCGCAGCCGGTGTCGTTCAACGCCATCGGCGATCTCCAAAGGCCGTTCTTGTCCTTCCTCAACATCCGCTATCTCTTCGCGCCGCCGGACACGCTGCCGCCGCATCCGTGGAAGCTGGTGGTGGAGGACAAGGGCGGCAAGCTGTTCGAGAACGCCGACGCGCTGCCGCGCGCGTTCGTGCCGCCGCGCATTCGCTACGAGCCGAGCAGCACGCCGATCCTGGAGGCGATGTTCAATGCCACGGACTTCGCCGGCATGGCGTGGATCGAGGCGCGCGAGTACCCGCCGCACGAGATCTCCAACGGCCCCGGGCGGGTGAGCACGCGCCGCGCGAAGCTCGGTCTGGAGATGGACGCGACGATGGACGCCGACGGCTGGATCGTCATCTCGCAGACGGCGTGGAAGGGATGGCGCGCCTACATCGACGGCCGGCGCGTGGAGACGAAGTACGCCAACCACGCCTTCCTCGGACTCTTCGTCCCCGCCGGACGGCACCACATCCGGCTGATCTACCTTCCCGACTCGTTCACCCGCGGGCGCGCCATCAGTTTCGCCACGCTGGCACTTCTCGTCGTCATCGCACTGAGTCGATCAGCCATTCGCGCCAAGGCCCGCGCACCTCGTCCGTCTTGATCACGACGAATTCCGGCACCTCGTACGGGTGCCGGGCCATGAGCGCCGACTGGAGCGCGTCGACGCGTTCGTCGACGGTCTTGATGAGCAGCAGTTGTTCGGCATCGCTCTCGATGCGCCCCTGCCATCGATAGACCGACTGGATCTGCGGGATGACGTTCACGCACGCGGCGAGGCGCTGCTCGACCAGCTCGCGCGCCAGCGCGGCGACGTCGAACGCCGCGCCGACGGTGGTCAGAACGATGACCGGCGTCAATGCCGCAGCGCCTCGTCGAGCTGCAGCGCGGCGTCATGCGCCACCGCCCGCACCCCGGCGCGGTACTGCGACCACTCCACGATCGGCAGCGCGAGCGCGGCCCAGAACCACCGCCCGCCGATGCCGATGGCGGTCGGCGCGACCGAGGTCTTGCGCTTCTGCAGATCGATGGTGTGGATCAGGTCGAGCGTCCGGCCGTCGTAGACGTTGACGCTCGCCGCCACGCGGCTGACGATGATGCCGATCTCCGCGCCGGCGTGGCGGCCCACGGGGAATCCGACGGCGCCGACCGGATAACCGCCCGCCGCGCCGGCGACGTCGAGGTAGTAGTCCGCCTGCGCGGTGCCCTCGTCGCCAAGGTCGGCCACCCGGTCGCCGGTGATGAACGCGTCGTAACCCAGCTCGCGAAGCTCGCCGCGGAGTTGATTGCGCACCAGGTCCGCGGTCTGCCCGTCGCGGCGATCGGCCCAGTTGTCGGGCGCCGCGAGCATCGCGATGCGGATGGGGTGCGAATCGGTGTTGATGGCGGTTGCCGTCGCCGCGGCGAGCAGGACGACGGCGAAAACAGTGCGTCGCATGGCGAACATCTTAGAATCGCCGCCGTGATTCGTAAACTCCTCCTGGTCATCGCCGCCGCCGTGGTCGTTTTCGTCGCCTGGGAGTGGATCACCTTCCCCGACGTCGGCGAGCTGGCCACGAAAGCGCCGACGACCACCGCGTTCATGGAGCGGCGCAAGGCTGAGTTGCGCGCGCAAGGCAAAAGCGATCAGATCGAGTATCGCTGGACCTCGTACGGGAACATCTCGCCCTACCTGCGGCGCGCCGTGCTGGTCGCCGAGGACAACGACTTTTACGAGCACGAGGGCGTCGACGTGAACGCCATGCGCGAGGCGCTCGAGCGCGACTGGAAGCGCCGGAAGATCACGCACGGCGGCTCCACCATCACCCAGCAGCTGGCGAAGAATCTCTATCTCTCGCCGTCGCGCAACCCGTTGCGGAAGGCGAAGGAGTACTTCATCGCCCGCTCGCTGGAGAATCACCTCTCGAAGAAGCGGATCCTCGAGCTGTATCTGAACGTGGTGGAGATGGGGGAGCGCACGTACGGCGCGCAGGCCGCCGCGGAGCATTACTTCCGAAAATCGGCAGCATCACTATCACCGTCGGAAGCGGCACTACTAGCGGGTTGCCTCCCGAATCCGCGAGTCATGAGTCCCGGCGCGCCGAACAAGCGCTTGCGCTCGCGCCAGCGGATGATCCTCTCGCGCATGCGGCGTTGGGGCTATGTCGCGGAGCAGGAAGTGCTTACGGCAAAGAAGCCGGACGCGCCACCGCCCGCGACCACCACCGCGCCGCCGGCCGCCGAAACGACGGAAACGACCGACACGGCGCTCGAGCAGACGCCGCTGACCGACACGGCGTCGCCGGCCGTCCCGCCGCCCGAGGAGACGACGACGACCGAGCCGGAACCACCCCCAGCGAGCACAACCACAACATAAGTCATTTTGCGCTTGATATTTGCATGCGTGGCCCAAGCGCGTGTACTACAAGGTTGATCGGACGTACCTGACTAGCGTCGAAGGCGAGAGCGAGCAGCAGCACGACAAGACGCCGTACTTTGTCGCGGCGCGCGATGCCCCCGCCGCCGCCGCCGCATTCGTCACCAACGAAGCCGGCCGCCTCCTCGGCACCGTCAGTTCCTTCGCCGGCGACAAGGCCACCGCCACCGCGTGGATCGACGGCCGGCTGTACATCGTCTTCGTGCAGCGCGGCGCGGAAGCCATCAGGACGCAGGAATCGTCGGAGCTGGAGCGCGGCCCTGTCAATAGATTTTGACGGCCTCTCCCTCGTAACTGATTGAGTCCCTTCGCACCGCCCTTCGGCCCGCCCCTTGATCTTCGTCCCTGCCCATGGAATGCGATTTCATCGTTGAAAGCGGCGAGGAGAGTGAGCGGCCGGTGCTTACCGGGTGGGAGGCGGTTGTCTTCGAGCTGGACGACGACCCGGGCTACTTCTCCGACTGCTCGACGGCCTCGCTGGCGCCCTGAAAGCCGATCCTGGAGTGCGTGCCGTCGCAGAACGGCTTGGTGGTCGAGCCGCCGCAGCGGCAGAGCGCCCTCTTTTTGAGCGGCACTTCGTTGCCGGCGGCGTCGACGAGCTTGAACTCCCCGTCGACGACGTACGGCCCGTTCTCGCGAATGGTGATGGTGACGCTCATGGGGACTCCTCAGAAGATCGGATTCTGTGCGTGGTGGTGCAGGTGCCACTTGTAGGTGAAGCCGGGGAACTCGATGGGGACGACGTAGTCGACGTCGACGGTGATCTCGCTGTGTGCGCGGGAAATCTTGATGTTGTCCTCGCCCACCGGGAGCTTGTTCTCCATCGCCTTGTTGAGAATGATGTCGCGGATCTTTTGGTCGTTGTGCGTGCCGGCGGACTTCGCCTCGTCGACGACCGTCCCCCTCAGCTCAGCCGCCCTCACCTTGACCGGGATCATCTTCCAGGCCACGAAGATGGCGATGGCCAGGATGATCAGACCAACCAGACATCCGAGCTGTCCCTCGCCTCGCTGCCAACGCCTCGAACGCATACGACGACCTCCGTAGCGACTGAGTATAAAGCTATCGAATGGGGCGGAAGAGGCGGTCGTGCGTCGCGGCGACCGAAGACCAGAGCACCAGCCGCGCGCGGCCGACGATAAGGTCGCTCCGCAGCACGCCCCAATTGCGGCTGTCGTACGAGTCCTGGCGGTTGTCGCCCACCACGAAATAGCAGCCTGCCGGCACGACGACCACCCGTCCCGCGCCCGCCTCGACCGCGTCGCCCGGCGTGCCGGCGATGCGCTTGACCATCAACTCGCCCGAGGAGGCGGGCGGGTGGAAGACGATGACGTCGCCGCGCTTCGGCGCGCCGTGATACGGCGTGACCACGATGTGATCGCCCGCCAGCAGCGTCGGTTCCATCGACGCCGAAGGGATGGAGTAGATGTGCACGGCAGTTCGCGCCGCGAAGCCGAGCGCCAGCGCGATGGCCAGCGGCATGATCAGGAGTCGCGCGGTTCTCACGGGTAGGGGAAACGCGACGGGCTATCGCGGCAATTTCGGGGTTCGCTGTTGGCAGATGGCTGTTGACCGAGGCTCGGCCAACGGCCAACGGCCAACTGTCAACAGCGAACCTACCGCGTCGTCGTCGCCTGCATCGCCTGCGGCGTGGCCGCCGGCATCCCGGCGTTCGTGCCGGTGACGGCGAATACGGGCATCTTCTGCTGGAGGCCTTTGAGGGCGAACTCGCCGAGGGACTCGGTCTCGAAGCTGCCCATCACGCGGTCGAGCGTGTTCTGGGAGATCACCACCTGCCCTGGCTTGGCCACGCCGCTCTCGAGGCGGGAGGCGATGTTCACCGCGCTGCCGAGCACCGTGTAGTCGACGCGTTTCTCGGTCCCCACATTGCCGACCACCGCGGGGCCGCTGTTGATGCCGACGCGCACCTTGACCAGCGGAAGTTGCAGCTTCTCGCGCTCGTCGTTCCACTCGCCGACCAGGCGCTGCAGCATCAGGCCGGTGAGCACGGCGCGGTCGGCGTGGTCTTCCTGCGGCAGCGGCGCGCCGAAGAACGCCATCACCGCGTCGCCGATGAATTTATCGAGCGTGCCGCCGTAGGCGAAGATCGACTCCACGGCGCAGGAGAAGAAGTGCGAGAGGAACTCGGCCACTTCCTCCGGTTTCTGCGTCTCGGAGACGGTGGTGAATCCGGAGATGTCGGCGAAGAGGATCGACACCTCGGCGGCGCGGATCTCGCGCTCGTCGGTCGCCGCGCCGCGGAGGGAGCCCTTGACGATCTCGTCGACCACCGCGGGCGAGTGATAGCGCTCCATGCGCACCCGGATGCGGCGCTCCACCTCGATCTTCTCCGTCATCTGCGCGCGCTCGATGGCCACGGCGGAAAAATTCGCCAGCGCCGTCAGCAGGTCGAGGTCTTCCTCGCTGTAGCTGCCGATGTGGATCGGGGAATCGACCTGCACCGCGCCGATGACGCGCCCGCGGTTCCACAGCGGCACGCACATCGCCGAGCGGATGCCGTGGATGGCGATCGACTTGCCGCCGAGGAGGCGCGCGTCCTCCAGCGCGTTGGAGGTCATGAGCGCCACCTGCTGCTGCGCCACCATGTTGAGGATGGTTCGCGAGATGGGGATGTCCTGCGCGTCGGCGCCTTCGCGGAACTTGGTGAGCTTCGGCACCGGATTGCCGTCGTCGTCGAAGAGGATGATCAGCCCGCGCTCGACCGGCAGGTACTTGAAGATGATCTCCATGACGGTGTTGAGGACGTCGTTGAGCTCCTCGGTCTCCAGCAGCACCTTGGCCACCTGGACCAGGACCTGGAAGATCTTCTCGCGCGACGCCGCCGGCTCCGGCTTGCGCGTTCCGGGCTCCGAGGGAGGCCGTCGCGGTGCGGGCGACTTGTCGAGCGCCTCGGCCACGTCCAGGCCGAATTCGGAGTTGAAGTCGGAGATGCGGCGGATGACGGTGCCCGACGGGTTGTCGAACATCGACTCCGAGCTGAAGTTGACCGACGGCAGCGCCTTCAGCTCCAGGAGCACGGAGCCGATCGAGAGCTTGTCGCCGGCGACGACCTGCGCCTCGGTGACGAGATTGCCGTTGACCTTCACTCCGTTGGTCGACTTGAGGTCGACGAGCCACCATTTGTCGTCGCGGATCTCGAATTTCGCGTGCTTGCGCGAGACGGAGGGGTGGTTCAGGACGATGTCGTTTCCTTCCGTCCGGCCGACGGAGAGATCGCCTTTGAGATCGCTGATTCTCGGCACGCCGAGATCGACGTAATGGACCTGGAGTTGCTCCATGAGAACGGCCGATTATAGCGATGTCGCGCGCCAGGACGCCCGCCGATAACCTGTATAATCGCGGGCCGTCCCATTCGACACCGATGAGCGACTCAGCCACGGCAGAAACGGCCGTTTCGACCCCGCGCCTCGCCGCGCTGGTGGTTCTCCGCACCGACGTGGGACTGGTCCGTTCGGAGAATCAGGACTTCGCCGCGTTCACCACCTCGCGCGAGGAGCGCAGCAGCCATCCCGGCGGCCGCCTGCTGATCGTCGCCGACGGCATGGGCGGTCATCGCGGCGGCGCCACGGCGTCGCGGTTGGCGACCGAGGTGGTCAAGCGCCAGTACCTCGACAGCGAGACGGGCGATCCGGCGGCGGCGCTGCGCGACGCGCTCACGCGGGCCAACGCGCGCATCCACTCCGAGGCGCAGTCGAACGCCGATCTGCGGGGCATGGGGACGACGACCTCGGCGCTGGTGCTCAGGAACGATCGCGCCTGGTTCGCGCACGTCGGCGACTCGCGAATCTATCGCGTGCGCGGCGGCGAGATCGAGCAGTTGACCGAGGACCATTCGCTCGTCGCCTCGATGGTGCGCGAGGGGCTGCTGACCACGAAGGAAGCGGAGAACCATCCGCGCCGCAACGTCCTGCAGCGTTCGATGGGCGTCTCCGAAGAGGTGGAGATCGACGTCCGCGGGCCGTTCGATCTGCAGGTCGGCGACGTCTTCATCCTTTGCAGCGACGGCTTGCACGGCGTGGTGAAAGAGGCGGAGATCAAGGAAATCGCCGGCCTGCCGCTCGACGAGGCCGCGGACCAGTACGTGAAGATGGCTCTCGAGCGCGGCGCGCCGGACAACGTGACGGTGATGGTTGCGCGGATCGTCCGCGCCGAGGAGGTCGGCGACGAGACTCTCGCCGACTCGCCGTACGACGAGACCGTCCGCGACGAGATCGTCGATCAGACGCAGAAGACGACGGCGAAGATCCCGGCCATGAAGGAGCCGCTGCCGGAGCTGCCTGCCGAGGCCGACGGGGACGGCGCGCTGAAGCCCGCCGCTCCACCAGACGCCGAGGCGAAGGCCGACGAGCAACCGCCGGCGCCGAAGCCCGGGTTCCTCAAACGCCTGTTTTTCCTCTAGTCCATGGCCCCCCGTCCGCGCGTCCTGCTGGCCGTTGTTCTCGCCGCGGCATTGTTCGGATGCCGCCGGAGCGTCGCGCCGCTCGACGACGTCCGGCGGATGACGTACAGCGTGCAGCCGGCGGTCGTGCGCGTGAATGCGTACGCGACCGCGAAGTTCGCCTACCGGCCCGAGGCGATTGCGGCGGTCGTCCGCGAATTGCGCCGCCAGGGGACGTTCGTCGATGCCGCGCTCCCCGCCGGTCCGGAGGTCGTGGAGACCGGCTCGGGTGGCTTCGGCAGCGGCTTCATCGTGCATCCCGACGGATTGATCCTGACGAACGGACACGTCGTTGCGCCGACGCGCGATCGCGACGCGCTGCGCCGCGATCTCGAGCGCAACGGCGCCATCGCCGCGCTGGCCCGACACCTGCCGGTCGACCAGTTCCGCGCCCTGCAGCGCAACCCGGCCTTCGAGAGCTACGTGGAGATGGTGATCCGCGGCGCTGACCTCCGCGGCGAGATCCGCGTCGTCAACTACGCCGATCTGTCGAACGGAGAGAAGCTGCCGTTCCGCATCGAGCGCTACTCGCCCGCGCTCACCGAGCGCGGCACCGACCTCGCGCTGCTGCGCATCGAGCCCTTCGGCTCCGCTCAGGGCAGGCACAAGAACCTTCCGGTCCTGACCCTCGGCGACTCCGAACAGGTGCACGTCGGCGACTCGATCTGGACCTTCGGCTATCCGCTCAACGCCAGCAGCACCGACCCCGGCATCGGGCGCTGGCTGTCGCCGGACAGCGATCTCGAGCCGACCATGTCGCGCGGCTCGATCACCGCGATCAAGCGCAATGTCCTCAACATTCCGGTCTTCCAGTCGGACGTGGCCATCCTAGCGGGCAACTCCGGCGGCCCGGCGGTCAATCTCGCCGGCGAGGTGATCGGCGTTTCGAGCTGGGGCCACCGGAGCGCGGAGTCGATCCGCTTCCTGGTGCCGGTCACCGTGGCGAAGGCGTTCCTGGCCGAGGCGGGCGTGACGCCGAACGTGGAGAGCGAGTTCGCCAAACGCTATCGCGCCGCGCTCGACGCGGCCGGCAACGGTAACTGGAACACCGCGTCGGTGGAGCTGGAGCGGGCCAGCAAGCTCTTTCCCGGCTCACCCGACGTCATCACCTTCACCCGCGACATCGAGCGCGCGCAGAAGAGCATGTCGCTGTGGCGCAAGTACCCGGTGGCGACGGCGTCGATCATCATCGCCCTCATCGTGGTCCTGCTGGCGATCGCGCTGCCGCGCAGCCGGCGCAGCCGGGTGCCGAAGGAGCTATTGAAAGCGACGACGGAAACCATCATCTCGCCGTCGAGCGTGCCCCCCGGAAGGCCGCTGATGCTCGGCAAGTTCACCATCCTCAACGGCACGCGCGCGGGCGAGCGGCTCGGCCTCGGCGGATCGGGAATCCGGATCGGGCGGGAGTCGACGATTTGTGAGATCGTATTGGAGAATCCCAAGGTGTCCAGACTCCATGCTGAGGTCGTCTCGATCGACGGAAAGGTTCTGTTGATCGACCGGAATTCGTCGAACGGGACATACGTCAACGACCAGAAGATCGACAAGCGGTTTCTCAAAGACGGCGACATCATTTATTTCGGCGGCCGCAACGCCGTTGCGGTGGCATTCCACGCGTGAGGGCGAACGTGGCTGACAAGCGATGTGAGAACGGGCACTTCATCGACGAGTCGTGGGACCTCTGTCCGTACTGTCCCGGGGAGGCTGTCGAGTCGGACATCCCCATCGTCCGCCCCACCCGTGGCCCCGAGGTTCCCCGCCGCCCCACCGCCGTCCCGCCGCCCACCACCTCGGCGCACCGCGACGGACCGGCGCTGGTGCAGCCGCCGCCGATGGAACGTACCGTCGCCGCGCAGAAGCTCGCCCCCACCGCCGCGCCGAAGCGATACGTGGTCGGCTGGCTGGTCGGCCTCAGCGGAACGGCGCGCGGCGAGTCCTATCCCGTGCGCATCGGCCGGAACATCCTCGGGCGCGACCGCCGCTCCGACATCGTGGTCAACGACGACCAGGCGTCGTCGCATCACGCCGACCTGGTGTTCCGCCCCGAGGAGCGGCGCTTCATCCTCATGGACCACAACTCGACCAACGGCACGTACGTCAACGAGACGGAGATCGAGCCGCGGCGCGATCTGGCGCTGAAGGACGTCATTCGTATAGGCTCCCATCGGTTTCTCTTCATGCCGCTCTGCAAGGAGGACTTCTTCTGGGATGAAGAAGGCGCCCTGAGATGATCGGCAACGTCGTCAGCAGCTATCGGATCGAGCGCGAGATCGGCGAAGGCGGCATGAGCCACGTCTTCGTCGGGAAGACCGTCCAGCGCACCGACTTCCTCCCCGACGGCTATCCCGTGGTGCTGAAGGTGATGTCGGAGGAGCTGGCCGGCGAGGTCACCGCGCGCAAGCGGTTCGTGAAGGAAGCGCAGATCCTGGAGAAGCTGCGCCATCGCTACATCACGCGGTTCTACGAATTCATCAACAAAGAGCAGAGCGCGGTGCTGGTGATGGAGTACGTGGAGGGGACGCCCGTCGACGTCATGATCTCCGAGCACGGCGCGCTGCCGATCGCCGAGGCCATCTCCATCGCCCAGTGCATGCTCGAGGCGCTGGTCTACGCGCACGGCAAGGGCATCGTGCACCGCGACATCAAGCCGGCCAATCTCATTCGCGACAAAGCCGGCACGGTGAAGGTGACCGACTTCGGCATCGCCAAGATCAAGGAAGGGGGCGCCGGTCCCGGCCAGACGGTGCTCACCAAGTCAGGCTTCCTCCTCGGCACGCCGCATTACATGTCGCCCGAACAGATCCGCGAGCCGAAGGACGCCGGCGCGAAGAGCGACGTCTATTCGGCCGGGGTGGTGCTGTACGAGATGCTCACCGGCGCGCTGCCGTTCAACAGCCGCTCGCTGCCGAAGCTGATCGACGCCATTTATCGCGGCGAAAAGCAGTCGCCGCACGCGCTGCGGGCCGAAATCGACGGCGAGCTCGAGGCGATCGTCCTGAAGGCAATGCATCCGAAGATGGATCAGCGCTACGAGACCGCGCGCGCGTTCTTCGAGGCGCTCGAGGAGTACAACCTTCGCCCTTCGTACACGCCGACCATGCGCAAGCAGGCCGACGACGCCATCACCACGCCCGGCGGGCAGCCGGCGGCTCCCGCCGCGCCGAAGCCGCGCTGGCAGCTCGTGCACGTGAAGGCCGAGGCGAACGAGAAGCACGCTCTGCAGGGCGACGACATTACGGTCGGCCGCGACCGCACCTGCTCGGTGGTGCTGGCGCACCCCGCGGTCTCGCGCCGCCACGCGAAGATCACCCTCAGCGGGACGACCTGCCTGCTCGAGGATTTGAAGTCGGCCAACGGAACGTATGTGAACAACACGCGCGTCGACCGCGCGACGATCAAACCGGGAGACGTCGTGCGGTTCGGGGCGGACCCGAGTTGTAGTTATGTGCTGAGAGACCATTGAATGAGGTTGCGAGGTAGCGGGGTCTCGCGGTCTCGGGGTGGGTGGCACTTCGAGACCGCGAGACCCCGAGACCCCGCAACCCGGAGCCAAACATGAGCCAGATCAACTGCCTACGCTGCAAGAATCCCATCGACAGCCAGCTCGAGCAGTGCCCGTCGTGCGGCGAGCGCATCACGCTGTTCCAGCGCACGTATGCCACGAAACTGCTCGACGGGAAGTACCAGATCATCGATCGCCTCGGCGTCGGCGGGATGGGCGAGATCTTCAAGGTCCGCCACATCCATCTCAACGAGCTCCGGGTCATCAAGATCATGCGGCCCAACGTCGCCGCCGACGATCAGGGCATGCAGCGCTTCCTCCAGGAAGCGCGCACGTCCACGATGATCAAAGACAAGAACCTGGCGATGCTGTACGACTTCGCGCAGCTCGACGACGGCTCGTACTACATGGTCTGGGAGTTCATCGACGGCACCAACATTCAGAAGTGGATCGCCACCAACGGCCCCATCCCGCCGCGCCTCACCATCGAGATCTGCGTGCAGGCTCTCCACGGCCTCGAGCACCTCCACTCCATGGGCCTCATCCACCGCGACATCTCGCCCGAGAACATCATGCTGTCGCAGGACCACCACGGGAAACTGATGGTGAAGGTCATCGACTTCGGCATCGCCAAGCAGCTCGCCGAAGGAGAGGGAGGCCAGGGTCTGACGCAGACCGGCATGTTCCTCGGAAAGTTGAAGTACGCCTCGCCGGAGCAGGCGGGCTTCCTCAAGGAAAACGAGCACCTCGATCCGCGCAGCGACCTCTACTCGTTCGGCATCGTGATGTACGAGATGCTGGCGGGCCGCGCGCCGTTCCAGGCCACCAACCCGCACGGCTACATCCTCAAGCACGTCACCGAGAAGCCGGCGCCGATCATCGAGACCAACCCGGCGGCGAAAGTGCCCGCGCAGCTCGAGTCGATCATCATGCGGTCGCTGGAGAAGAACCGCGAAGCGCGGTTCGCCACGGCAGGCGATTTCGCGCACGCCATCGAGGCGATCCGCAACACCATCCCGCCCGACCAGAAGTACGGACTCGGCGAGCGGATGGTGACCCTCTCCGGCGCGCAGACCCTCGCCGACCTCCCGAAGTTCACCTCGCCGGCGCCGACCGCGAGCGGCGCGGCGGCCACGCAGCACACGCAGACCGGTGGCACGCAGCCGTCCGCGCGCGTCGGGCCGACCGGCACGCGCGTCGGCGCCGACGAGGCGACGGTGATGGAGCGCGGCGTCACGCCGCAGACCCTCGGCAGCAACGAGGCGACGGTCATGGAGCGGATGGGCGCGGACGCCGCACCGACCGCCATCGAGCGCAAGTTCGGCTCATCAGCCGCCGAAGCCACCGTGCTGGAGAAGATGGTCGCGCCGCCGAAGAAGAGCAACACGGGGATGATGATCGGCATCGCCGCCGCAATCGTGGTAGTCCTCGGCATCGCCGCGGCCGTCATCCTGTCCCGCAAGCCCCCCGTCCAGGCGCCGCCCGCCGGCCCCGTCGCCGGCACCACCCTCACCGCCACCGCGGCGGCCGTGACGGGCACCACGCCCATCCCCCCCGGGCAGGGCATCCTGCTGCTCTCCGCGTCGCCGTGGGGGGACGTTGAGAAGATCGTCGACGAGAAGGGGATGCAGGTCGATCTGTCGGAAGAGAAGAAATCGACGCCGACGCGCATCGAGCTGGCACCAGGCAAGTACTCGGTCACGATGAGCGGCCCGGCGCGGACGGAGACCTTCCCGGTCGAGATCGTCGCCGGCCGGCGTACGACGCCCGGCCGCAGAGACCTCGGCAACGTCGACTTCAACGAGCTCGAAAAGGAAGTTCAGAAACCATGACCCGGACCCGCACGCTCACCATCGCACTCATCACGCTTTTCGCCGCCACCGCCGCGTTCGCGTCGTGGTACGACGACTACGAGACCGGCATCGCCGCCGTGCGGAAAGGCCAGTGGCAGGTCGTGGTGCAGAAGATGTCCTCGGCCATCAAGGGAAATCCGAAGGAAGGCGACAACACCCGCACCTACGGCGCGATCTTCATCAACTACCACCCCTACTACTACCGCGGCATCGCCCACATGAACCTCGGCCAGTACGAGCAGGCCATCAGCGACTTCGAGAAGACCAGCGGCCCCGGCGAAGTGAACCAGGGACCGCTCGAGGTGCTGATGCAGCGCGCCAAGACCCAGCTCGCCGAGTCGAGCGCGCCGCCCACCCCCGAGCCGCAACCGCAGCGTCCGCCCGCGCCGGTTCCCGTCCCGGTGCCCGTGCCTCTGCCGGTGCAGCCGGCGGCGCCGGTGATCGATCCGGCGCTGCGCCAGCAGGTAGCCAACGAGATCAACGCGGCGCGCGGCCGCTTGTCCGCCGCACAACAGCGCAAGGCCACCGGCGCGCCGCAGTTCGCGCAGGCCACGCAGGCCCTGGCCGACGCGAACACGCGCAGCGCCACGGCGAGAAGCAACGACGAGCTGCGCGTGGCCCTCGCCTCGGCCCAGAACGCCGCGCTGCTGTTCGATGCCGCCCCGGCACCCGGCGCGCCGACGCCGACCGTCGTGGCCACGGCGACCGCGTCGTCACGCCCGGCCGCCGCGAGCACGGTGATCCTGGCCGACACCAACCGCCGCGTGCGCCAGGCGCTGCAGTCGTACTTCAACGGCGAATTCGAAGAAGCATCGCGCGCATTCGAGGACCTGACGACGGCGCTGCCGAAGAACGGCTGGATCTACGCCTTTCTGGGCGCGTCGCAGTACTCGGTCTACGCGTTCGAGATCGACGAGAGCTACAAGACCAAGGCCGTCGCTTCGTTCAAGCAGGCGAAGCGCTACGGGAAGTTCAATAACGAGCTCCCGGAGAAGTACTTCTCGAGGCGAATTCGCAACGCGTTCCGAATGACGGCGTCGCAGTAGCGGCTAGGGCGCCGTGCCGCCGCTGTCGCTGCCGCCTTGGCTCGACCCGCCGGACGACCCCTGATTGCTGCTGCCGCCGCCCGGCCAGAGATGGCTGACCGTCGACGCCGCGGAGGACGCGGTGTCCTTCACCGTTTCCACCACCCGGCTGATCACCGACTTCTTCGCCGAGGCCTTCGGAGCGGCTTTCTTCGGAGCGGCCTTTTTCGGAGCCGACCGCTTGCCAGCCATCTTCGTCGAGGACTTCTTGCCGGCCTTCTTGGGGGCGGACTTCTTGCCGGCCTTCTTGGGAGCAGACCGCTTCGCGACACGCGCGGGAGAGCGCTTCCCGGCCTTCTTCGGAGCCTTCTTTGCAGCCTTCTTCGGGCTCTTCTTCGCGGCCTTCTTGGGGGCCTTCTTCGACGACTTCTTCGACTTCGAGGACTTACCCGAGGACTTTTTCTTGGAGGGCTTCCGTGAGGCGGCCATGAGAGTTTCTCCTTCTCAGAACTTGTCCGATGGGAATCCGTGGCAATTTCGTTGCACGACGCAATTTAGATCAACATGTTGCGAATGTCACGCCCGATACGATCCGCGCGATGGCCGATCGCGATCGCCATCATCGTTTTCGTCGGGATGGAGATCGTCGCCGGCTACCTCGTCGTTCTGAATCATCGGCTGACCCGCGAGCTGGTGAGCCATTCGTGGCGTGAGCCGATGACGTTCGTCTCCGCCGCGCGCTCCTCGCCGGTGCGCGTCGCCGCGCTGTACGGCGTCGACTGGCGCGTGATGCCGCCGGTGTCGCTGCAGTCGCTCCCGCCGCACGTGCCGTATGCATTCCTCGCCGCCGAGGACGTTCGCTTCCGCCGCCACCCCGGCATCGACCCCATCGGCATGACGCGCGCGCTCTTCACCAACCTCCGTGCGCGAGGCATCACCCAGGGCGGCAGCACCATCGATCAGCAGATCGTCAAGGCGCGCTTCCTCACGCAGGAGCGGACATGGCGGCGCAAGTTCGTGGAGATCGCGCTCGCCCTCCTGCTCGACGCGCGCATGAGCAAGGACGAGATTCTGGAGATCTACCTCAACGACATCTACCTCGGCCACAGCGGCGGCAGGCCGGTTCTCGGCGTCGACGAGGCGGCGCGGATGTACTTCGGCAAGCTGCCGGCGCGGCTGCGCGTCGACGAGGCCGCCCTGCTCGCCAGCATCGTCCGCGCCCCCAACCGGGACACGCCGGAGAAGCGGCCGGACATTGCCCGCGCTCGCCGCGACGCCATTCTGGCCATCATGCGCGACCGCCGCTGGATCACCGGCGAGGAGTACCGCAACGCCGTCGACCGCCCGGTCCAGTTCACCGGCGGGTCGATTCAGCAGATGCCGTACCCGTTCTATCTCCGCGCGCTGCGCGCAGAGATGGTGCAGCAGATCGGATTGCGCCCGGTGATCGAAGGCGGCCTGACCATCGTCTGCGAGATGGACCCGGCGGCACAGCGCGCCGCCGAGCGTGTGGCGCGCGACGCGCCACCGCGCATGCACGCGCGCTACCCCTGGATCCGCGCCGAATCGCGCCGCGAGCCGCTGCAGGTGGCCATCCTCTCCGTCGATCCGCGCAACGGCGGCGTGCGCGCGCTCGTCGGCGGTACCGACTTCAACCTCTCGCCGTTTGACCGCACCTCGGCCATGCGACGCCAGCCGGGAAGCGCCTTCAAGACGTTCACCTACTTCGCCGCCATCGCCGCGAAGGAGGCCACTCCCGCCTCGCTGCTCCTCGACGCGCCGCTGCGCGTGGAGGTCGAAGGCGGCACGCCGTGGGAGCCGCAGAACTACGACCAGCAGTACCGCGGCCGCGTCACGCTGCGCGAGGCGTTCGAGAAATCGCTCAACGTGCCGACCGTCCGGCTCTCGCAGCAGGTCGGCCTGCGTCGCGTGGCCAGCACCGCCGAGGAGTTCGGATTCGCGGAGCGCTTCGCCAGGATCCCGGCCCTGCCGCTCGGCGTCACCGAGGTCACTATGCGCGAGCTGACTTCCGCGTACACCGCATTTCCCAACCTCGGCGTGCGCGTCGAGCCGTATCTGCTGCGCGAGGTGCGCGACCGCCGCGGCAAGGCGCTCTTCAGTCGCGAGCCGAAATCGAAGCGCGTGGCCAAGGCCGACGCTACGTACGTGATGCACACCCTCCTGCGCGGCGTCGTGCAGCGCGGCACCGCCTCGCGCCTGAAGCGTTGGGGCCTCGGCTACGTGGCGGGGAAGACCGGAACGACAAACGACTACCGCGACGCCTGGTTCGTCGGCTACACGTCCGACATCGTGTCGACGGTGTGGGTGGGATTCGATCACGGCGCGCCGCTGCGGCTCTCGTCCGGCGAGGCCGCCATCCCCATCTGGGGCGAGTACATGCGCGCGTTCCCGCATCAGCGCGCGGAGCTGAAGGCGCCCGCGGGCGTCGTCTTCCGCAACATCGATCCGGAGACCGGCATGCTCTGGCAGGACGGCTGCCCCGGCCCGTGGCGCGAGGTCTTCCTCGACGGCACCGCGCCCACCCATCGCTGTCCGGCCGGCATCCTCGGCCAGGTGGTGCGCAAGATCTTCTTCGACCGCGAGAGCTTCGACGAGCCGCCGGCCATCACCTTCGAACAATTCCGGCGATGGACGACGGAAGTCGAGCGCAGCCGCCGCGAGGTGGAAGGGGCCCTGGACAAGCTGAAGCGGGTCTTCGGCGGCGATGACTAGTGCGTGCGTTTGACAATCGCCGTTACCGCGCCTACATTCATCACGCTGGAGTGATTTGGGGCCGCTTGCAACCAGCTTAAAAAAAGCTAAATCGCCGCCGATCCGAAACCGCTTTTCGAGTCAGGCCCCACGTCATCCGGCGTGGGGTTTTTGTTTATGCAAGATTTCATACAAGCAATTGCCGACGAGCACGTCTACCTCTTTGACGGTGCGATGGGGACGATGCTGTATGCGAAGGGCGTCTTCATCAACCGCTGCTACGACGAGCTCAATGTTCGCAACCCGGAGATCGTCTTCGAGGTTCACAAACAGTACGTCCGCGCGGGCGCGGAGATTCTCGAGACCAACACTTACGGCGCCAATCGGGTGAAGCTGCGCAGCTTCGGCATCGAAGACGAGATGAGCGCCATCAACACCAGTGCGGTGGAGCTCGCGCGCCGCGCGGCCGGCGACGCGGTCTATGTCGCCGGCGCCATCGGCCCCCTCGGCATCCGTATCGAGCCGTACGGTCCCACCTCTCTGGAAGAGGCGCGCGAGATCTTCCGCGAGCAGGCCGCCGCGCTGCGCGATGCCGGCGTCGACGCATTCATTCTCGAGACCTTCTCCAACATCGCGGAGATCGAGCAAGGCATCGCCGCCATTCGCGACATCTGCTCGCTGCCGGTCATCGCCCAGATGACCATCGGCAACGACGGCCGCACCATCTACGGCGATCTGCCGGCGACGATCGCCAAGCGCCTCGATGCCGCGGCCGCCGACGTCATCGGCCTCAATTGCTCGGTCGGCCCCGACGTCATGCTCGACGCCATCGAGGAGATCACCGCCGTGACCGCGCGGAAGATCGCCTGTCAGCCGAACGCCGGTCTGCCGCGCGAGGTCAACGGGCGGCAGATGTATATGGCCTCACCCGACTACATGGCGAAGTACGCCAAACGGCTCATCCACAAAGGGGTGAAGTTCCTCGGCGGCTGCTGCGGCACCACGCCCGAGCACATCAAGACCATGGCGGACGCCGTGCGCCCACTCTCGCCGCGCCGGTCGTTCGTGATCATCGAGCGCGACGCGCACGCCAACGGAGAAAAGGGCAAGGAGCCGGTGCCGCTGCCGCAGCGCTCGCATTGGGGCTCGAAGATCGCCAGCGGCGAGTTCGTCACCACCATCGAGATCACGCCGCCGAAAGGACCGAATCCCGACAAGATGATCGAGTCGGTGCGCTCGATCAAAGAGGCGGGCGTCGACGCGGTCAACGTGCCCGACGGCCCGCGCGCGCAGAACCGCATGGGCGCCATCGCCGTCGCCGTGCTGCTGCAGCAGCGCGTCGGCATCGAGACCGTGCTGCACTACTGCTGCCGCGACCGCAATCTCCTCGGCATGCATTCCGACCTCCTCGGCTGCGCGGCGCTCGGCCTCCGCAACATGCTTCTCATCACCGGCGATCCTCCGAAGATGGGGCCGTACCCCGACGCCACCGCGGTGTTCGACATCGATTCCATCGGCCTCACCAACATGGTCAACCTGATGAACCACGGCCTCGACCTCGGCGGCAATCCGTTCGGCGAGCCGACGTGCTTCACCATCGGCGTCGGCGTCAATCCCGGCCACCTTGATCTCGACTACGAGCTGCGCCGCCTGGAGTGGAAGGTGAAGGCGGGGGCGGAGTACGCCATCACGCAGCCGGTGTTCGACGTCGACATTCTGGAGCGGTTCCTCGACCGCATCGAGCCGCTGAATCTGCCGGTCGTCGCCGGCATCTGGCCGCTGCTGTCGTACCGCAACGCGCAGTTCATGAACAACGAAGTGCCGGGTGTATCGGTCTCCGACGAGGCGATGGAGCGGATGCGCATCGCCAGCGAGAAGAGCAAGGAGCACGCGTTGCGCGAGGGAGTGACCATCGCCCGCGAGACGCTCGAGCGGGTGCGCGGCCGGGTGGCGGGCGTTCAGGTGTCGGCGCCGCTGGGGCGGGTGGATCTGGCGTTGCAGGTTTTCGAAGGGCTGGTCACCAACGCCGTGTCATCCCGAGCGTAGCGAGGGACCTGGAGGGGCGGGCGGCTCGCCACCCGCACGCCCAGGTCCCTCGCTCACGCTCGGGATGACAGAGAGCGCTGAATCACCGCGATCGACACGTCGTCCTCCGGCGCTCGCCCGCCCGTGAACAGATTCCACTCCGCCACGATGGTATCGACCAACGCGGCGGGCGACGCGGACGGGCTCCATCCGATGATGGCGTCGACGAAGGCGTCGCCGAATTCGCGCTCTTGCGCGTTGCGGGCCTCGGTGAGGCCGTCGGAGTTGAACAGAAGCCGCTCACCGGGCGCGAGGGAGCCGTCGAGCGACTCCCACTCCATGTTCGTCTTCACGCCGAGCGGATAGGAGCCCTGTCCGAGGCGCGCGGAGATCTTGCCGTCCGCGGCGACCTTCACGATCTGCGGGTGGCCGGCGACGGTCGCCGAGAAGCGGCCTTCGGGCTCGAGCAGCACGTAGCAGCAGGCGAAGAACGATCGGTTGCCGCCGGTGCGGCAAAGGATGCGATTGAGACTGCTGATGATCGCGGCGGGTGAGGGATCCATGTCGAGCTGGGTGCGGAACGCGGCGTGCGCCACCGCCATGACCAGACCCGCTGCCATTCCGTGCCCCGAGGCGTCGCCGAAGAGAACGGCGAGGCGGCCGTCGTCGAGGGGAACGAAGTCGTAGATGTCGCCGCCGACGGTGTTCGCGATCCGGTTGAACGCCGCGATCTCGTATTCCTCGCTCCGCGGCATCACTTTCGGGATCAGCCCCGCCTGCAGGTCGCGCGCGAGCTCCAGCTCGTCGCGGATCTTGATCTTGTCCGCGAGCTCCATGGCCAGCAGCAGCACCATCAGCACGAATGCGCCACCCATCTCGATCAGCGGCCAGACGTCGAGCGAGCCGCGATGGGTGGTGACCACGATCAGGCAGAGGAAGAACCAGACGAAGGCGATCAGAAAAATGATGCGCCGGTGCGGGGCCAGACGCTTCGCCAGGCCGTAGAGGATCGCGCTACGGATGTGGAGGAAGCGCCGGACGCCGCGCTCCCGG
The DNA here is from genome assembly GCA_038040385.1 of Candidatus Gilichinskyi gelida. Lineage (GTDB taxonomy): Bacteria > Acidobacteriota > Thermoanaerobaculia > Gp7-AA8 > Gp7-AA8 > Gilichinskyi > Gilichinskyi gelida. The sequence continues at coordinate 119,378 of JBBPII010000017.1, read as the reverse complement.
CCGATCCGCTCGCTGTGGTCGGCGATGAGCATCTGCCGCGTCTCGGGCCACTCGTGCGAGTACAGACGCGTCACGTCACTCGTCTTGAGCGACGAAATGGTGTTCTTACCCAGCTCGACCCAGTCGCGGATCTCGGCCACCACTGGATTGTACGGGGAAGGAAGCCGCGGGTTCCGCTAGGCCACGCGTTCAGTCCGCATGAGCATCGTCAGGACGCCGATTCCCGCCAGCGTCAACACGATGAACACCAGTGCGCGTCCGCCGCTGCTCTCGCGAACCGGCGGGGCAACGGGCGCGGCGTTGTGCATGTCGGCCACCAGCGCGTCCGCCGGCCTCAGAACAGGTGTAGGACGGGCTTCAGCCCGTCGGGTGGGGGTTGGGACAGGACGACGGGCTGAAGCCCGTCCTACATTTGCCCGTTTGCGGGCGACCAGCGTCGGAGTCGGCGTCGGACGCGGCGCCGCGGGCCGCACCTGCTTCAGCAGGAAGGTGCGCGTCTCCGCGGTCGCGTACAGCGCGCGGCCGTAGCGATCGACGACGCGGTAGTCGGCCATGAAGGCGTCGTAGTTGGGGTAATCGGCGGCGATGCGGTCGTGGAAGCCGGGGAGCGACTCCTCGTCGTAGAACGCGCCGAGGCGATCGTTGGCGGCGAAGGTCCAGACCTGCTCGACATCGCGGTAGACGAGCAGCGACCGGCGCGCCGCATTGCGTTTCGCGCCGAGCGACATGGCGTCGACGAGCTCCTTTGCCCGCGTCAGCGCGGCGCTGAACGTCGGGAGATCGTTCGCCGCCGCGGCGCCGCGGAGGGCGTCGAGCGCGGCGGATACCGTCGCGGCGTTGACCACCGGCGCGGTGAACTCGTCGCGGATGGGATAGCTGGCAAGGACGATCGCCGGGCCGTCGAAGCTGACCGAGGACGACGGCGTGAGGAAGTCCGGCGCCGGCCGCTCCGACTTCAGATGAATGACCGGCAGGGGATCTTCGGCGACGATGGAAACGGCGACGAGGAGAAGAACGAGACCGAGAGCGGCGGCACCAGCCCGACGGATACCCACGACCACCTCCCCTGTGGAGCGGGGGGCCGCTCCACTGTTACTTCTGCCGGCGAGCCGACGCCGCGCCCAACGCGCGTGCAGTCTCAATCAGCTCCTGAACGGTAGTTTGGTCTTTTCCGCTCGCCTGCAGCAGATAGATACGAATCGCACTTCCCACCGGGATCAGGGCATTGCCTGGATCGGAGTAAAACTTCTCCAGTCCCGACACCAGCTCGAATCCCGACACCTTCCCGGCCGTCGAGCTCTGGCGCTCGGTGCGCGAAGCGAGGCTGGCGCACGCGCTGTTCGGGCCCGCGGCGACGTCGATCTTGTTGAGCGCCTCGAGGTATCCCTGTGAGTATCCGATCGACCAGAAGAGCTTCTCGGTGCTGCTCAGCTTCATCCAGTCTTCGCCGTTCGACGGCGGGGCGATCTCGGGCGTGGCGGCGTAGCCAACAGTCGTGAGCAGGACCAGGACGAGAGCCACGGCAACTTTTTTCATCGGTAGCCTTTCGGGACGCTGATCTGGAATCTGGGGAACCGGATCGATTCTACCAAAGAGCTACTCGATCGCGCCTTCGATCTTCACGCGATAGCGCTCGACGTCCGGCGTGACTTCGATGAACGGCAGCGCCGCGCGCAGCTCCCGCTTCGCTCCGCTGTACCGTCCGCTCTCGTAAAGCGCCACTGCGTAGTAGTAGTGGTACTGCTCTTCGCCGCTGCCGATGGCGCCCGCGCGCTCGAACGCGCGAATGGCTCCGGGGAAGTCGCGCGAGCGGTACAAGCCCTCGGCGACGCGCAGCGCGGTGGCGTGGCTGATCTGCGGCGCGTCGAGAATCGACCGGTAGAGCGAGCGCGCCGCGGCGAGGTCGCCCCTGTTGACGGCGCGATCGGCTTCGGCGAGCGCACCGGCATCCGAGGATGGACGCGCCGGCTGCGGTTGGGGCTGCACCGGTCGTGGCTGGGTCTGGACTTGCGCCGGTGCCGCCGGGACGGGCCTCGGTTGCGTCTGGACCTGCGCCGGTGCCGTTTGCACGGGTCTCGGCTGGGTCTGGACTTGCGCGGGCGCCGTCGGCACCGGTGCCGGTTGCGGTTGCACGGGCTTCGGCACGGGCTGCGGCTGCAGCTTCGGCTGCGGGGCGGGTGGCGTCACCCGCGGCGTCGGTACGGGAACGGGCTTGGACGGCTGCGGCTGCGGCGGAGCCACGATGACCGGCGCCGGGATGGTGTTGGAGGATTTCGGAGGCGGCTGGGGCTGCGGCTGCGGCGGTCTCGCCGTCCCGCCGCCTCGCAAGACCGCGACTGAGTCTGCGGTCAGCAGTTTGCGCGCTGCCTCCTCGAACTCCTTGCGCACCTCCGCCGGGATGGCGAGGGATGCGTATCGCTTCTCGATGCGCTCGGCGGCCACGACGCGTACCGCGGCGGCGCGAGCGTCCGCTTCGTGGCGGAGCTTGTTCGCCGCGACGGTCATGTAGATCTCGGCGGTCTGGAAGCGAGGGATGTTCTCGAGGTAACCGAACGCGGCGATTCTCAGCGAGGAGTAGGCGCCCGCGTAGTTACCCTCATTGAACTGGGCCACGCCGCGGGTGAAGAGACGATCGTAAAACTCGTCACCCGACGCCGCGATTGCGCTCGGAGCAGCGAGCGCGATGAGGTACAACCACACCCTAAATCTGCGCAGATTCGGTCTCCCTGCCGGGGGTTTTCCTGAATACAACTGCTGAACCTGGCGACAAGAACAGGTCCTTGCCGTACTGCATTCTACAGGGCGGAACTGGGGGAAGTCGGACCGGCGCGATTTTGCCACAAATCAGGTAGGATTCGCTGCCCTGTGAGCAAGCACGTCATCATCGTCGGCGGAGGGATCGCGGGACTCGCGGCGGGGATCATTCTCGCCCGCTCCGGCCGGACGGTGACCATTTTCGAGCGGCGCCGCTACCTCGGCGGCCGCGCCGTCACCCATCTCCGCCACGGCTTCCGCTTCAACCTCGGCCCCCACGCCTTCTATCGCGGCGGCAGCGGATGGGAGGTCCTCCGCCAGCTCGGCGTTCCCGTGCGCGGTGGGCGGCCGAAGCCGAAAGGAATCGCCCTCCGCGGCGGCGAGGAGCACAAGTTCCCCGGCCGCGCCTGGTCGGTGCTCACCACCTCGCTTTTCGGTTTCAAGGGAAAGCTGGAAGCGGCGAAGCTGCTCTTCCGCATCCGGCGCATCGACGCCAAGCGTTACGCGGCGATGACGGTCAACGAATGGGTGGACGCGAACGCGTCCGACGAGCGGGTGCACGAGGCGCTGCATGCGCTGTTCCGGCTGGCGACGTACTGCAACCGCCCCGATTTGCAGAGTGCCGGCGCGGCGCTGCGCCATCTGCGCCTGGCGATCCGCGGCGTGATCTACGTCGATGAAGGGTGGCAGAAGATCGTCGACGCACTGCACAGCTCCGCCGTCGCCGCCGGCGTGAACTTCGTCACCAGCTCGCGAGTGGTGGGAGTCGACATCGTCGACGGCGGCGTTCGCGGCATCGAGCTCGGCGGCCTGGAGATCGAGACGTCGAAGGACACGCTCACCGCCGTGGCGTTGCCCGACCTCACGGACGACGAGCGGGGGACGCGGCTGCCGGCGGACACGGTGATCCTCGCGGTCGACCCGGCGACGGCCAAAGAGCTCGTGCCGGCGCTCGATACCCCGAAGCTCACTCCCGTCGTCGCCAGTTGCCTCGACGTCGCCCTCTCGCGTCTCCCCAATCGCGACCGCCTCTTCGCCCTCGGCATCGACCGGCCGATCTACTACTCGGTCCACTCCGCGTACGCGCAGCTCACGCCGAGCGGCGGTGCGCTGATTCACGTCGCCAAGTACGGCGGAGACGCCGCCGCGGAGCCGGAGCTCGAGCGTGTGCTCGACGAGATGCAGCCCGGCTGGCGCGACCTCGTCGTCCACCGCCGTTTCCTGCCGTCGATGGTGGTCTCGAACGCCATCGCCGAGCCGTCGCGCGAGGGGGCGACGAGACGCCCGACGCCGGTGACGTCGATCCGCGGCCTCTACCTCGCCGGCGACTGGGTCGGTGACGACGGCATGCTCTCCGACGCCGCGCTCTCCAGCGCCCGCGCCGCCGCGAAGGCGATCATCGCGGAGTGACCCTCACCCGGCGCTTCGCGCCACCCTCTCCCGCAAGCGGGAGAGGGGCCAAGTTGTCCTTCTCCCGCGTGAGCGGGAGAAGGTGGCCGAAGGCCGGATGAGGGCCTACAACGCCATCGGGAACGTCAGGTTGTACACGTACCGCCCGCGGGAGACCGACAGCACGATCGACGACCGCTCGGCAGAGCGCGTCAGCTCGCGGTTCAGGTCATTGATCGACGTGATCTCCACGCCGTTCACGCCGACGATGGCGTCGCCGGGCGCGAGACCGATGCTCTCGGCGCGCGAGCCGCGCGCGACTTCCTCGATGACCAAGCCGCCCCGCGCCTCCCCGACGCGCAAGCCGGCGATCTCCCACAGGATGCGCAGCCCGAGGTCGCCGGGCGGGTCGGCGGGGCGGGCGGTGAGAGTGCGGGTGGCGCCCTCGCGAACCACCGTCAGCGCGAGCGGCTGGCCCGCCGGCAGCGTCGAGGTGAACGTGGAGAACGCCTCGCGCGAGTCGACCGGCTTCCCACCGGCCGATGTGATCACGTCACCCGGCTGCAGCCCCGCGGCCTGAGCGGGCGAGCCGCCGAACACGCGCGCCACCAGCGCGCCGCGCGACACGGGCGTTCCGATCCGCTTCGCCTCCTCGGGCGTGAGCGTCGCGGTCACCGCGCCGATCCAGGCGCTGTGGACCTGTCCGTAGCGCAGGATGTCCTGGATGATCTTCCGCGCGCGATCGACCGGGATGGCGAAGCCGATTCCCTGCGCGTTGGCATAAATAGCAGTATTTATCCCTACTACTTTTCCTTCAATATTAAGTAGCGGCCCGCCGGAGTTGCCGGGGTTGATCGACGCGTCGGTCTGAATGAAGTCGGTGAACGTGCGCCCCGCTTCCTTCGACGGCACCGAGCGGCCGAGCGCGGAGACCACTCCCGTGGTCACCGACCCGCTGAGACCGAACGGATTGCCGACGGCGATGACGCTCTCGCCGATCATCAGGTCGGCGGACGTGCCGATCGGTGCAGCGGGGAGTTTCTTGGCGTCGACGCGCAGAACGGCGACGTCGCTGTCGGGATCGACGCCGATCAGCTTCGCGGCGAGCTGCGTCCCGTCGTTGAAGTTGACGGTGACGCGCGACGCCCCCTCGACCACGTGATTGTTGGTGACCACGATGCCGTCGCTGGACCAGACGAAGCCGGAGCCGAGCGACTGCGAGGTGTAGGTGCGATCGCGGCCGCCGAAGAAGCCGAAGAACGGATCGGCGTCGCGCCGGCGGATGGTCGACTCGGTCTGAATGTTGACCACCGCGGGGAGGACGTTGTGCGCCACGACGACGATCGGCGTCCGTCGCGATGCGCTGACGGTCGCCGGGATCGGAGCCGGATCCTGGCGCGGGCGCGTCGCGGTGGTTTGCGATTCCGCCATCGGCTTGCAGGCGATGATGACGGCGAAGAGAAAGACGAGGATGCGGATATGCTTCATATTCAATCGATTGTAAACAATGCGCCTTAGGCTCATTTTCAATCCCGCGGCCGGCCGGGGCCGCGCGCGGCGCCACGTGCGCGAGGCCGAGGAGCATCTCCGCACCCTCGGCGCGCAGGTGGAAACCGTCGCCAGCGCCAGTCCCGACGATTTGACGCGCCTCGCGGCCGAGGGTTCCCGCAGCGGCTACGACCGGGTGGTGGTGTGCGGCGGCGACGGCACGCTGCATCGCGCGGTGCGCGACTTCGACCTCGCCCGCACGCCGCTGGCGCTCCTCCCCCTCGGGTCGGGCGACGATTTCGCCAAGGTGTGCGGCATCCCGCGCAACTTGCGCGTGGCATGCGAGGTGGCCGTGCGCGGCGCGGTGCGGGAGGTCGACGTCGCGCACGCCAATGGCATCCGCTACATGGGCGTTGCCGGCCTGGGATTCGATTCCGAGGTCGCGCGTTACGCGAACGAAAACGCAAAGTTCCTGCGCGGACCGGCCGTCTATCTCTACGCCATCCTGCGCGTGCTGCCGCGATTCACGCCGCATCGCGTGCGCATCAACGGCACGCGCGACGTGGAGATCATGTTCGCCACGGTCGGCAACTCGCGGCAGTACGGCGGCGGCATTCGCATCACGCCTGCCGCGGAGGTCGACGACGGCGTGCTCGATCTCTGCATCGTCCACCGCACCTCACGCTTCCAGCTCCTCAAGACCCTCCCGCGCGCCTACACCGGCGCTCACGTGAAGAGCAAATTCGTGGAGATTGGCCGCGGCCGCGAGTTTCACTTCGAGTCCGAGCGCCCGCTCGAGGTGTACGCGGACGGCGAGCGGGTGACGACGACGCCGGTGCGGTTCGGTTTGGCGGCGGAAAAGTTGAGGATCGTGGTGCCTGTGTCATCCCGAGCGTAGCGAGGGATCCCCCGCAACCGGGCGCTGACCGCTTCGTCGGCGGGGGATTCCTCGCCGTCTTCGCGGCTCGGAATGACACGCCCGCTACTCCACCAACTGAATTCCCCCCGTTACCGGCTTCGACGCGGCGGCGGTGGGGCCGGCATCGACGGCATGGGAGAGGAAGAGGTCGGTGTCGGGCTTGTCGTCGGGCGTGAAGCCGATGACGAGGTAGCGCTGCGGTTGCGGGAGGTACTTGTACGGATGCCTCCACGGGTCGCGCAGCACCGACGCCGACGCGTAGATCGGCACGAGGTCCTGCAGGCGGCTCGGCAGCCGTCCGTTCACTGCGTTGTACTTCTCGATCCCTTCGCCGATCTGCTGGATGCGGGCCATGGAGATGGCTTTCATGGTCTCCACCAGCGTCGACGGCTGCGACGTGCCGAGCGGCCGGAACGAGTTGAGCGGATTCTTGAACGACGTGGCGATGGAGATGAGCGCAATGAGCGCCAGCGCGGCGACCAGCGGCAGCGGCACCGGCGTCTCTGCGACCTCCGTTTCGTCGAGCGGCGTGGCCTGCTCGAGCACCGCGGCGGCGCCGAGTCCCTTTACCTCCTCGACCAGGTCGCGCGTCAGCAGCTCGTAGAGCGCCTTGACGGTGTCGAACTCCGAGAGGCGGCTGCCTTCCACGATGTCGCCGACGGTCACCGTTCCATCGACCAGGTCGTAGATGGCCTTCTCTTCCTCGGAGATGCGGATCTTGTCGCTGATCAGTCCCTTGCGGCGGCGCGGGGGAGGGGCCTCGCCGTCGAAGTCGATATCGTCGGCGTCTTGCGCGCCGACCACCACGATCTCCTGGTCGGTCATCTTCTTGCGGAAGACCATGTCGTAGGAGCGGACGCGCTTCTCGATGATCGGCCACTCGTCGATCATCCGCGCGCCTTCCATCAGAATCGATTCGGCGGTGATCGGGGTGACGTTGTCGCGGTCGTACTCGATGGTCGTTTCCTGCGAGAAGTGGTAGTCGCCGTCCTTCCAGCGAAAGAGGCGATAAACGATCTGCAGGATCTGAAGCTGGATGGCGTGCTTGAGCGAGTCGGGCGAGATGATCCCGTAGTGGGTGAGGATGAAGCCGAGGCGCTGCAGGGTCTCTTTCTGGATCTCCAACGCGCGATTGAGCTGGTCCTGCGTGAGCAGACCGCTCTTGATCAGCACGTGCCCGAGACGGTTCTCGAGGCGATGGCTGAGCGAGTCGGCGCCGACGACCTTGCCGTCGAGGAACGTCACCGTGACCGTGTCGTCCTTGGTGCGCAGCGTCAGCACGCCGGTCTTCCGCTGCAGGCCGATGAGCTGAAAGATGTCGGCCAGACTGAAGTCGCGAAGAGTTCCTTCCAGCGCCATCGGTTACCCCGTTGCCTTTCGCCGGAACACGGGAAGGGTCAACAAGAACCACATGACGACGGCCAGGATGACGGCGATCGCGCGGACGACGAGCTTGGAGACGTCCCCCGGCCCGAGCACCGGCGCGAGCCGGCCGACCAGCACCGCCAGCAATACGAAGAAGAGAAAGGCGAAGACGCCGAAGAGTCCCGAGCTGGTACGTCCTTCGATGAGCTGCGCCGAGCCGGGGAGGAAGAAGGCGAAGAGCTTGTTGCGCCGCAGCATGCCGGCCTGGTGGTCGCTCACCTCCTCCAACTTCGTCCGTTTCGTATCGAGTGAAACGCCGTCGCGCTTCAGGTAGATGTGGATGCATTGCGTGCAGTACGTGGCGCTCTCGCGCGCCGACTTACAGCGATGGCAGAAGGTGCGGCCGCACTTGATGCACGAGCCGGCGAAACCGGCCCGGCGGCGCTTGAGGAAGAGGATCGGCGCCAGGACGAACGCCATCACGCCCGCGGCGGTGATGGGATTGCGCGCGCTGACCAGCGGGTCGAACCACGCCCAGTTGCCGAACAGCGTCCGCGCCGCGCCGCGCCGCGCCACCGCCGTGGCCACCGTCCAGGCCTGCGAGAGCGGCGGGCGGTACATGACTACCTTCTGTGCCGACGGATTCGAGGAGATCTTCTCGATCGACGAGCGGTCGATGCGCTTGGCCTGATCGAGCTTCTGCGCCTGCTCGTCGAATTTGTACGTCTCGCCGCTGGCCATGGAGTGGTTGTAGAAGGCGATGGCCAGGTTCTTGTCGAGCTCCTCGGCGCGCTGGTACTCGCTGATCGCCGCCGGGAAGTCGTTGTTGAAGAAGTGCAGATTGCCGAGGTTCACGTGCGCGCCGGCGGAGTCCTTCAGCTCGAGCGAGCGCCGGTAGTGCTGCGTGGCCTGCTGTTCGTTGCCGTCCTGCAAATAGAGGTTGCCGAGCAGCAGGTGCAGGATTGGATCGTCGGGAACGATGTTCACCAGCTCCTGCAGGCGGCGCAATGCGTCGGGGCGGTACGAGCCTTCCTCGCTGGAGATCGCCGACATCATCACCGGGCTGTCGACGGCGGCGATCCAGGTCGAGGTGAGGTCGAGAGCGATCGGCGCGGCGGCGAGCATCAGCGCGAGCAGCAGGATCAGCACGCGCTCCACGCCGTTCGCGTAGCCGAAGAAAATCACGAACCAGTAGAAGATCAGCCAGAGCGGTCCGAGCCAGACGAAGATCGGCAAGAAGAGAAGGGCGAAGGCCAGCACGCTCACCGAGCCGCCGCGGATGCGCGCGCCGAGGATCTCGCGGAAGTCATGGGCCATGGTCTTGCCGTAGCGCACGAACAGCGCGATGGCGAACACCATCGCCGTCAGCGCGATGGCCAGCACCAGCACCAGGAACATGTCCGACCGGTTGAGCAGCCGCGATCGGTAATTCAGGAACGTGTTGCGATATCCGGCGAAGACCGTGGTGAGCGCGCCGCCCCAGTTTCGCTGATCGACGGCGGCGTCCGAACGGATGAAGGCCACGCCGGGCGAGCGCGGGTCGAGTTGGGTTGCCACCCGATTGCCCCATTCCGCCGTCGGCTTGTTGCCCTGCAGCGCGGCGTTGCGCGCGAGCGAAGCGGCCGACTCCGCGTACAGCGGGAAGGTCTTGATGCCGGACGCCTTGCCGACCTCGGTGAGCTCCGCCGCTTTCTTCGTGGCGGTGGCGAGGTCGCCGCTGTCGGCCGCCGCGGTGGCCTGCGGCCAGATGTCGCGCGGCGCGAGCTGCTCCGCGCGTGCCGCAATTGCTCCCAGGCACACCCACGCGAGCAGGACCGAACAGACGAGCGGTCGTTTCATCAAATTGTCTTCGTACGTTGGACGAACGCCAGCTTCAATTCTCCCAGATGTGTCGAGAGGAAGTCCTCTTCCTCGGGGGTCAGGTTTCCGGCGGTCTTTTCCTTCAGCATGGTCAGGATCTCGATCATGTCCCGCGCGGCGGCGACGTCGATCACCGGTTTCGGCGAGTGCGGGCTGCGCAGCATGCCGAGGAACATGTAGGCCTGGGCGATGAGCTGCTGCGCGAACTCGGCGAACGGCGTCCCCGGGCTCTCGGCCCTCTCGGCCATCGAACGGCGGCGATCCCCGCCCGGCGGCGGCCCTGCATTCGTCTCGCGCCGATCGTGAGCGGCCGGCGTCTCCGCGGGCCGCTCCACCGGCCGGGCAACCTGCGGGTCCGCCGGCTTGATATCGGAGCGGAACTCTTCGCGGATGTCGCCTTCGGGCGTGAAGATGCGCTTGTCGGTGACCTTCAGCTCCTTAGGCTTGCTGTCCTTCGGGGTCTGCATGTCGTATCAAATTATCATGACCGTCCGCATGGCAGTTGTCGGCGATGACTAATAACAGATGCGCATCTTCCAGATCCTCGAATTCAATCAGTTCGACACCGGCTCGGTGCACCAGATGTTTCAGGCGGCGACGGGACTGCGCGAGCGCGGACACGAGGTGACCATCGTCAGCCGGCCGGACGCCACGCTCGAGGCGAAGGCGGCGGAGAGCGGCGTCCGTTTTGCGCCGCTTCCGATGCGCCACGCCTTCGACGTTCTTAGCGCTCGGCGCCTGGCGCGGCTGCTCCGCGAGCACCAGGCGGAGGTGGTGCACGTCCACAAGGGCATCGCCCACTCGCTGGCGCTCATGGCCACTTTGGCGCAGCCGGTCGGGGCGTTCGTGGTGAACCGCGGCGTGTCGTTTCCGCTCGACCGCTGGAATCGCGCCAAGTTCCGCACCCGCCGCGTCGACCGCATCGTCACCGTCTGCGAGCAGATCCGCGCCGTGATCGTCGAGAGCGGGCGCCTGCCGCCGGAGAAGGTAGCGGTGGTCTACGCCGGCACGGACGTTCATCACTTCGATCCCGCGAAGTGGGACCCGCGCGCCTTCCGCCGCGAGAAGGCGATCAGCGACGACCGCTTCCTCATCGCCCAGGTCGGCGTGCGCGATTGGAAGGGATGGCAGGAGCTGATCCAGGCCATCGAGCCGATCCCAAGCGTCCACCTCGCGCTCATCGGCTGCCGCAACGAGCGCGAGATGGACGAGGTCAGCGGCTACGCGCGCCAACGCGGCGTGGGCGGGCGGGTCACGGCGGTCGAATACCGCGACGACATGCCGAACGTCTTCGCCTCGTGCGATCTCGTCGTCGACGCCTCCTGGGCCGGCACCGGCATTACCGGCACGATCCGCGAGGCGATGGCCATGCAGAAAGCGGTGATCGCCACGGACTGCGGCGGCAACCGCGAGCTGGTGTCATCGCCGGAGGCCGGCTGGCTCATCCCGGCGAAAGAAGTCGGTGCGCTCACGCGCGCCATCGCCGAGGTGGTCGGCGATGCGCCGCGGCGCGCGCGCGTGGCGGCCAATGCGCGCGAGCACGTCGTGCGCGGCTTCTCGAAGGAGCTGCGGATTACACGGTTGGAGGAGCTGTATACCGTCATCCTGAGCGAAGCGAAGGATCTCGGCGGCTGAGATCCTTCGCCGTCTGCGCGGCTCAGGATGACGGCGTCACGGCGCCAAAACGTTGATCGGCGGCCCGTTCGACGGCGTCACCACCAGCTCGGTGTACTCCCACTTCTGCCCTTCGGTGGTGGCGACGGCGTGGACTTTCGCGCTCCCCTTCGGCCCGCTGACGGGGAAGGTGAAGTCGGCGCTGCCCTTGCTGTTGTCGACCTTCATGTTGCCGGTGACCCAGAAGCCGGGGTTGATCGGCTCGCCGAGCGCTGCAACGACCCGCTGATCGGCGCGCGCTTTGTTCAGCGCGTCGGTGTAGATGTCGCTCTTCTTGATCGCGGCGAAGACGACGAAGACCAGCGCGGCGACGCATGCGGCGCCGAGCACGACGAGCACGCCGCATCCGATGAGAAAGACTTTCAGGCATCCGCTGCTCTTCTGCGCAGGCGGCTGCGTCGTGGGCGGCGTGTACTGTTGCGGCTGCGTGTAGTCGGTCGTCATGGCGCTAAGTTTACGCCAATGCGGTGACGTGCTCGGCCACGCTGGCGGCGAGGCCCTCCCTGTCGTAGCCGCCTTCCAATAGCGAGAGGATGCGTCCCGAGCTGTGGCGCTCCGCCGCCTCCACGATGCGCCGGGTCATCTCCCCGAAGCACTGCTCGGTGACGCGCATGCCGCCGAGGGGATCGCGGCGATGGGCGTCGAATCCGGCGGAGACGAGGATGGCGCTCGGGCGGTACGCGTCGATGATCGGCGTGACGACGTCTTCCATGACGCGCAGGTAGGCGGCGTCGCCGAGACCGGCGTCCATGGGGATGTTCGTCGTGAATCCGCGTCCGGCGCCGATGCCGATCTCGCCCGCCGCGCCGGTGCCGGGATAGAACGGATAGCGGTGCATGGAGACGTAATGAACGTCGTCGCGGTCCTCGAACAGCGCCTGCGTCCCATTGCCGTGATGGACGTCGAAATCGAAGATGAGCACGCGCGACATCAGCGGCTGTTCGAGCAGCCACTCCGCGACGCAGGCGATGGTGTTGAAGAAGCAGAAGCCCATGGCCTCCACGCGCTCGGCGTGATGGCCGGGCGGGCGGGCGACCACGAACGCGCGCTCGCCGGCGAGCATGGCGGCCGCCGCGGTCAGTGACGTCGCCACGGCAGTCCGCGCGGCGGCGAAGCTCTGCGACGAGATCGGATTGTCGAGTGAGTGAAACAGCCGCATGCCGGCCCGGCACGCCTCTTCCAGCTCGCGCTCGTAATCGGCGGAATGCACTTTGGCGATGATGCGGTCGGTGTCGGGATGCGCGACGGTGTCGCGGATGATTCGCTCGGAAAGGCCGGCGCGATCGACACCTTCCAGCGCGGCGTCGATGCGCGTGCTGTTCTCCGGATGCCCGACGCCGGTGTCGTGTTTGTAAAAAACCGGATGGGTGTAGATGTTCATCGAACTCGTGTTACAACCGCGCCCGCCGTGAAGCGCATTCTACAAATCACATCCATCGTCGCCCTCACGGCCTTTTTCATCGCCCTTTTTCTCCGCAACAGCGACCTTCACGAGGTGTGGCGGATCATGACCTCTGCCAATCCGTGGTGGATCGTCTCAGCCATCGCGCTCAATTTCTTCGCTTTGATCTTCCGAACCTTCCGGTGGCAGGCGCTCATCGAGGAAGAGAAGCGGCCGTCGTTTTACCCGACCTTTTTCGCCACCGCCACCGGCTACATGCTCTCCACGGTTCTCCCGATCCGGGCCGGCGACATCGCGCGCCCGGCGCTGCTGGCGCGACGTACGCGCGTCCGTTTCGCCGAGGCCCTCGGCACGGTGCTCACCGAGCGGGTGCTGGACCTCATCGGAATCCTGGCGATCTTCGTCTACTTCTGCATCGTGCACTGGAACGATTTCCCGCAGGGGCGCGCGGTCATCCGCGGCGGGGGGGCGAGCGCCGGAGCGCTGCTGATCGCCGTGCTGATGTTCATGGTCGGACTCTATTATTTTCGCGGCGGCGTCCGCCGCGCGCACGAGTGGCTGGGACGGATTCTGCCGCGGCGCTTCCGCGACGGCTGGATGCGATTCTTCGACGCGTTCGTGCAGACCCTCACCATCACCGAGCGGCCGCGCGATTTCTTCATCGTCACATCATGTACGGCCGCCGTGTGGGTCTGCCTCACGGCGCAATTGTGGGCCGTGCTCGTCGGGCTCGCTCGCCCGCTGCCGTACGACTCCACGTTTTTCATCAACGCCGTGGCCACGGTCGGCATCGCCATCCCCACGCCGGGTGGCGTCGGCGGGTTCCACAAGCTCTGCCAGTGGCTCCTCACCACTTTTTACCATTTCGACATCGACGCATCCGTCGCCACGGCGGTTCTCTTTCACGTGGTCGGCACATTGCCGGTCGTCGTCACCGGAGTCGCGCTGTTCCTGCGCGAGGGGTTGCGATGGAAAGATCTGACCGATGTGAGTGCGGATGTAGCGAGCGGCGATGAGCCGTGATATACGCCCTCACATTACGGGAACAGCCGTTGCAGAAACCGGTTCGGTTCCCACCGCCGCACTGAGAGGCTGAAATGACCGACGCGAACGAATCCGCGAAAGAAGAGGCAATCAAAATCCCTGACGTCCTTCCGGTGCTGCCTTTGAAGGACTTGGTGATTTTCCCCTTCATCATCGTTCCGCTCTCCGTGTCGCGTGAGAAATCGATCAATGCGGTGGACCAGGCCCTGGCTGAAAACCGGGTGATCATGCTGACGGCGCAGAAAGACTTCCAGAACGAGGATCCGGCCGAGGACGATCTCTATCGGGTCGGCACCGTGGCCATCATCATGCGGATGCTGAAGCTCCCCGACGGGCGCATCCGCATCCTGGTGCAGGGCCTCTCCCGCGCGCGCGTCGACTACTTCATCCAGACCGCGCCGTTCTTCAAGGCCAAGATCACCCGCATCGAGGAGCCGGCGACGAAGGACCGCTCGCTGGAAGTCGAGGCGCTGATCCGCGCCGTCAAACAGAACCTCGACCGCGCCGTGAGCCTCGGCAAGAACATAAGTCCGGAGGTGATGGTCATCGCCGCGAACCTCGACGATCCGGCGCGCCTCACCGACCTCGCCGCGTCGAACCTCGACCTCAAGCTCGAGGAAGCGCAGCAGATCCTGGAGACCATCGACCCGGTGGAGCGCCTGAAGCGCGTCAACGAGCTACTCACGCGCGAGATCAACCTCCTCACCATGCAACAGGAGATCTCCTCCGCCGCGCAGGGGGAAATGAACAAGTCGCAGCGCGAGTACTTCCTGCGCCAGCAACTGAAAGCCATCCAGTCCGAGCTCGGCGAAGGGGAAGACGTTGCCGAGGAAGTGGAGAACTATCGGAAGAAGATCGAGGAGAAGCAGATCCCCGGCGAGGCGCGCGAGGAGATCGAGAAGCAGATCAAGCGGCTGGAGCGCTCGCATCCCGACTCCGCCGAGACGTCGATCATCCGCACCTATCTCGACTGGATGACCGGCCTGCCGTGGGGGGTGATGTCGGCCGACAATCACGACCTCCAACGCGCCCGCGGTGTGCTCGACGAAGACCACTACGACCTCGAGAAGATCAAGGAGCGCATCCTCGAGTACCTGGCGGTGCGCAAGCTGCGCGGGCAGAAGATGAAGGGCCCCATCCTCTGTTTCGTCGGCCCGCCCGGCGTCGGCAAGACGTCGCTCGGCCGCTCCATCGCCCGAGCGCTCGACCGCAAGTTCGTCCGCATCTCGCTCGGCGGCGTGCGCGACGAGGCGGAAATCCGCGGCCACCGCCGCACCTACGTCGGCGCGCTTCCCGGCCGCATCATCCAGGGCATCAATCAGGCGGCGACGTCGAACCCGGTCTTCATGCTCGACGAGGTCGACAAGATCGGCGCCGACTACCGCGGCGATCCGTCATCGGCGTTGCTCGAAGTGCTCGATCCGGAGCAGAACTTCTCATTCCGCGACCACTACCTCGGCGTGCCGTATGACCTTTCCAACGTGATGTTCATCGTCACGGCGAACGTGCTCGATACCATCCAGCCCGCCTTCCTCGATCGCATGGAAGTCATCCGGCTCTCTGGCTACACCGACGAGGAGAAGCTGTCGATCGCCAAGCAGCATCTCATCCCGAAACAGATGGAGGAGAACGGGATCGCCGACGTGAACGTGGTCTGGACCGACAACGGGATCATGAAGATCATCACCGGCTACACGAAAGAAGCCGGGCTGCGTAATCTCGAGCGGGAGATCGGCACGATCTGTCGCAAGATCGCCGTGCAGGTGGCCGAAGGGAAGACCGGCGAGACGTGGCGCATCACCGACGCCAACGTGGAGAAGTACCTCGGGCCGATGAAGCACTTCGCCGAGGAGCTGCTGGAACGCGATCAGGTCGGCGTGGCCACCGGACTGGCCTGGACCTCGGTGGGCGGCGACATCCTCTTCATCGAAGCCATCGCCGTGAAGGGGAAGGGAAAGCTCGTGCTCACCGGACAGCTCGGCGAGGTGATGAAGGAGTCGGCGCAGGCGGCACTGACCTACGCGCGCGCGCACGCCGAGGAGCAGCGCATCCCGAGCGACTACTTCGAGACGCACGACATCCACATCCACGTGCCCGCCGGCGCCATCCCCAAAGACGGGCCGTCGGCCGGCATCACCATGACCAGCGCCATCATCTCGATGATCACCGGCCGCCCGGTGAAGCGGAACGTGGCCATGACCGGCGAGGTGACGCTGCGCGGCGACGTGCTGCCGATCGGCGGGGTGAAGGAGAAGGTGCTCGCCGCGCGCGCGGCGAAGATCAACACCATCATCCTGCCGAAGCTCAACGAGCGCGACATGGTGGACGTCCCTGAGCCGGTCAAGCGCGACATGACGTTCTACTTCGTCGAGCACGTCGAGGATGTGCTGAAGATCGCCCTCCTCGATCGCGGGGCCGCCGACCAGAAGACCACCGATCGTGCCGGCCGCGAGTCGAAGCCGCTCGCCGAGCCGGAGCCGGCCACCGAACAGCCGGAGCCGGTGGCGCAAACGGGGTAGCGCCTCACCCGGCGCTTCGCGCCACCCTCTCCCGCTTCGCGGGCGAGGGCATCCGATGGCCTTCTCCCGCGTGAGCGGGAGAAGGTGCCCGAAGGGCGGATGAGGGGTCACTTCTTCTTGTACATCTCGCAGAGCTGCTTCGCGTACTCCGCCAGCGGGCCGAGGCCGACCGCAGTGCGCCGCTCGTCGACGTGCTCGGGATCCTCGATCGGCAACGGCTCGCATTTGTCACCCTCGGTATCGAACTGCGAGCCGTAGAGCTGCTTCTGCCCGTCCTGAATGCGCGTGCGGTCGACCGAGAGCGCGTACGATGAGCCCTCCATCTCGCCCTTCTCCACCGCCGCTTTCATCAACGGCAGCGTCTCGTGCAGGAGCTCCTTGCCGCCGTGCTGCGCGATGAGCCACGCCGCGTTCGCCGCCTTGTCGCCTACAACGGTCTTTCCCGGCCAGCCGTGCTCTTTGATGATCTCGCGCAGCCGGGCGACGTGCTTGGCGTCGATGGCGCGCATCTCGTCGTTGAGCGCGATGTTCTTCTGATCCTTGATCCAGCGCTGGCGGATCTCCTGATCGGTCTTCGACATCGCCAGCAGCTCATCGCGAAGGTTGGTGATCGACTCCGCAGCCGGCCGTTCGCGCAACGGAATCGGATACGCGGCGGGACTGCGGTGCCCATCGCGGTCGACGGCGCGCACGCCGAAACTGTAGTTGTCCTTCGAGATGTCCTTGATCGTGGTGCTGGCCACATTGCCGACGGCGCGCGAATGCTCCCAGGCCGGCGAAGTGGTCTCACGCCAGACGACTTCATAGCCCGCGAGATCCGTCTCGCCGTTCGCCGTCCACTGCAGGTCGGTGTCGTTGGTCAGGCGGCGCGTCAGCACCCGCACATCTTTCGGCCGCGAGGGCGCGAGCGCCAGCGACGCGAGTGCCGCGACGTTCACCCGCGCCACGTTCGCCAGGAACGGGTAATCGACGAACTGCGGGAGGTCGCCATACTGCGTCCCGTTCTCCACCCGCACGTTCTGGTGCTGGTGCGCGAACGTTTCGTTCGGCTCGGTGAAGCGCACCGCGGGAAAGCCGCGCTCGAGGAAAGGGATGTGATCGCCGCCGCGCAGGTAGCGGTCGCGCCGGTTGATCAACCACACCTGGAAGTTCGGAACGTACTTTTTCGCACTCTCGGCGATGAAGCGCGCGAGTTGCCGCGACGCGGAGTCGTTCTCGCCGCCGATCGACCGCCGCACCGTCGCCTGTTCCGGCGTCTCGCTCGACGGCACGCCCTCGGAGAAGACGCGGATCCGCTTGCGATCGTCGCCGACCGTGCTTCCGACGATGTCGTTGGTGAACATCCCGTCGACGTTCACGTTCTTCTGCTTCGCCTGTTCGGCGAAGTACGTCGAGCCGACCAGCCCCTGCTCCTCGCCGGCCACGGCCATGAAGACGACGGTGGCCTCGAGCGGATGCGGGGCCATGACGCGCGCCGCCTCCAGCACCGCGGCCACGCCCGAGGCGTCGTCGTTCGCGCCGGGGGCGTCGCAGTCGCCGTCAGTGGGACTGCCGCACATCGAGTCATAGTGGCCGCTGACGACATACACGCGGACGGGCGCCTGCGTGCCGCGGAGGGTGGCCACGACATTGGTGACCACCGTCGGCTTGGCGATGCGGGGAAACTTTCCCGGCTCCTGCGTGAAGGACTGCAACTCGACGGTCATGCGGCCGCCGGACGTGGCGGCGATTTTGTCGAATTCCGATTTGATCCAGTCGCGCGCCGCGCCGATGCCGCGCTTCGGATCGTCCTGCACGGAGAGCGTGCTGCGCGTACCGAAGGAGACGAGGGCGCGGATGGTGCGCTCGACGTTCTTGTCGTCGACGGCGCGGACCATCGTATCGATGGAATCGGCACGCGCGGTCGTCGCAACGAGGAGAACCAGCGCGAGGTACTTCACGACTGCGTCGTCTTCGCCACCAGCCGTTGCGCGTAGGGCAGCAGCGCGGCGCCGAGCGCGATCTTGACGATGTCGGCGAGGACGAATGGCGCGACGCCGCCGGCGAACGCGGCACGCGGCGAGGTCAGGATCGCCAGCCACGCCCACCCGCCCAGGTAGATCAGCGCCAGCGCCGCGAGCATCCCGGCCACCGCGCGGACCACCGTCGTTCCCCAACCGCGCTGCGAGAACCAGCCGGCCAGCCAGGCGGCGGCCGGATACGAGTAGAGGTAGCCGGCCGTGGGACCTACGAGCCAGATCGCGCCGGCATGTCCTTGCGCGAAGACCGGCAGGCCGCCGATGCCCTCGAGCAGGTATAGCGTCGCCGCGGCCGCGCCGCGGCTGGCGCCGAGCACGATGCCGACGAGCAGCACAGCGAGCGGCTGCATGGTCAGCGGCACCGGCGTGAAGGGCATCGGAATGGCGACCTGCGCGGCGAGCGCGATCAGCACGCTCCCGCCGACCACCAGCAGGACGTCGACCGCGGCGCGGCCGCGCACCAGGCGCGTCAACAGCGCGGAGGGAATGGTTTGGCTGTTCATCGCTCGAAGCATACCAATTCCGGTACTCTTCGCCGATGCCGCAACGCCTGAATCGGGCCCTATTCGCCGCCGCGCTGCTGCTGCTTTGCGCTTGCCAGAAGCGCGAGCCGCTCACCGCGGCGAAGGCCGAGGAGATCCTCCGCAGCTACATGTTCAGAGTGGAGCCGGTGTACGCCGAGGTGCCGCAGCGGGTGTGGTGGAACGCGCGCTCGCCGAAGGACGACTTCGATGAGAAGTCGCTACGCACGCTGCAAAACCTGCAGAGGGGAGGGTTCGTGACTGTGACCGGCGGCCCGACGCCCGACGGCGGGGAGTACATCGCCAAGGCCACGCCGAAGGGCTTCCCGATCCTCGGCACCGCGCCCAGCTTTCGCGGGCCGGTCTACCGCGGCATGATCGCCCACAAGAAGTACGACGGCCTTCGCAACTTCCAGCGCCACCCGACCGAAGCGACCACCGGCCACGCCGAGCTGGTGTGGCACTACGCCGAGCCGACGCCGCTCTACCCGCTCTTCGAGACGAAGATCAACAAACCGCTGAACAAGCCGTTCGTGTCGCTGGTGTCCTTCTATTACCGGGACCACCAGTGGCGGTTCGATGTGACGGTGCGGAAGACCGAGGCGGACTGATTACTTCCCGAGGACGGCCTTCTTGAAGTCATCCCCCGGGCCCGGCTTCGGGCCGACCCAGGTGGCGACGATGGCGTCCGCGGTTGCTTTGCCCGCCAGCACGCCTTTGGCGACGCCGTTCACTTCGACGATTGTGCCGCTGCCGGGCACGTAGGTGAGGACGAGCGTTTTGCCCTTGTTAATCGGCTCCATCCACCCGGCGAGCGTAGTGAAGTTCTTCTTCACCTCGGCCGACGGGTTCGGCGTGTTGTCGCGCAGCCCCTCTTCCCACGCCTCGGCCATCTGCGCCTTGCTGACGCCGTAGAGGAAATGCATGAGCATGCGGCGCGGGCTGTCCGACGCGACGATCGCGGCCGCGTCGCTCTGCTTCGACGCGAGATAGAGGGCGCCGACATAGACCTTGATGAAGAGCTTTTTGCGCAGGCCGGCGCCGTTGAGAACGAGCGTCTGGCCGTTGACGCTGACGCTATCGGGGACGTTCACGCCGGCGACGTCCTTCGCCTCGGCGGCTGCGGCGGCGAGGATGAGCGAGAGCACGATAGCGGTTCTTTTCATGATGGGCGCGATTGTATCCGACGCAGCCCCACCGGTGTGGCGATGATCGCCTCGGTCGCCTCGGTCGGAAAGAATCCGGTCTCCACCACCCCGGCGCACTCGCGGATGCGCGCCACGACGTCCGCGATGTCCTGATCCGCTGGAACTCGGATGTCGAGGATCAGGTGGCCTTCGTCGGTGATGCGCGGCGCGCCGTCGCGCAGTCGGAGGACGGGGGCTAAGTCCATCGCCGTGAAGCGCTTCTCCAGCACCGCCCGCGCGAAGGGCGTCACCTCGACCGGCAGGACTCCGGCGCCGAGCCGGTCGACGAGCTTGGAGTCATCGGCGATGACGATGAAGCGTCTGGCCTGCTGCTCGACGATCTTCTCGCGCAGCAGCGCTCCGCCCCGTCCTTTGATCAGCCGCAGCCGCGGATCGATCTCGTCTGCGCCGTCGACGGCGAGGTCGAGCGGCGCGATGTCTTCCAGCGCGAAGAGCGGAATCGAGAGCGATCGCGCCTGCTCCTCGGTTTGCGCCGACGTGCAGGTGCAGCGGATGTCGCGCAGATCGCCGCGCCGCAGCGCCTCGCCGAGGAGGCGGACGAACTCCTTCGCCGTGCTGCCGGTGCCGAGGCCCAGCGCCATGCCGCTGCGAACTTCGCGCAGGGCTTCGGCGGCGGCGGCGATCTTCATTTCGTGTGCGTCCATCAGCAGGTGAGTTTACCGGAGCGCTGGCGTCCTCGCCGGCTGGCCGGGCGCCGTCTCGGCGCTCACGTTCGGCGGCGGGACGCCGCCGAGCCAGCCGCCGGGACGGCGGCGCTCCTTCAATACGCTCCCGCCGCGCCGGTATGGCGCGGGTCGGACACGGCGATCAACTTGCCGCGATCGATCAACACTGCCTGCACGTCGCCGATGGCTTCGCCCGGGCGGAGGCTGTGGCCGAGGGCGACGAGGGTGTCGATCACCGCCTTCGGCGCGAGGGCCGGCTCGTACGCGATTCCCTCCGGCGTGGCCTGCTGGTCGTAGCGCGGCGCAGCGACAGCGTCGTCGAGCGATTTCTTGTACACGATGGTGTTGATGAGAATGTTCACGATTGTGGCGGGGATCGCCGGCCCGCCCGCCGTGCCGATGGCCAGCAACGGCTTGCCGTCACGAAGGACGATCGACGGCGCCATCGACGACGCCATCCGCTTCGCTCCCGCGGGCGCGTTCGGCGAGCCGGCGGTTTTCGCGAAGTCCTTCATCGAGTTGTTCAGCAGAAAGCCGCAGCCAGGCACGACGTAACCGCTGCCGAAGTCGTCGCCGAGGGTCACGGTGACGGAGGCGACGTTGCCTTGTGCGTCGACGACCGCGAAGTGCGTGGTGTGGCTGCTCTCGGTGACCGCGCCGGCCGGCTCGGCGAGAGTAATCGTCGGCGTCACGCGCTTCGGATTGATCGACGTGCGCCACTGCGTGGCACGCTCATCGGAAAGCAGTTCGCGGATGGGGACGCGGGCGAACGCGGGATCCCCGATGTGCTTGTCGCGGTCGATGGCCGCGCGGCGTTCCGCCTCGGCGATGAGATGCAGCGATCCGGCGGTCTGAAATCCGCTCGCCGCCAAGTCGTATCCGCCGAGGATTTTGAGCATCGAGGCCATTACCAGCCCGCCCGCCGACGGCGGGGCGACGGTGTAGATCTCCACGCCGCGAAATACGATGCGCAGCGGCGCGCGCCACAGCGGCTTGTACTCGCGGAGGTCGCGCAGGGAGAAGACGCCGCCGGCGGCGCGGCCGTCGTCGACGATGCGCCGCGCGGTCTCGCCGTCATAAAACTCCCGCGCGCCGTTGACGGCGATGCGTTCCAGCGTCGCCGCCAGGTCGCTCTGCACCAGCGTCGCGCCCATCTCGGTCTTCTCGCGGGCGAACGGGTCGACCTTCCGTTCCGCATTCGCGAACTTGATGGCGTTGGCCAGTTCGAAGTCGATCTTCACCCCGCTGCGCGCGAGACCGATTGCCGGCGTGACGAGGCTCTCCCACTTCTTGCTGCCGAAGCGCTCGTGCAGCGCGGCCATGCCGGCGACGGTTCCGGGGACGGCCGCGGACGCGATGCCGGTCGCCGGCGCGTTCCTCGCCGCGGCAGGCGAGACTTCGCGAAAGTCGATGGTCCAGACGCCGCGCGACGCCGTGTCGTAATAGGTGAGGAATCCGCCGCCGCCGATGTTGCCCGACTGCGGCTTGGCCACCGCGAGCGCGAACGCGATAGCCACGGAAGCGTCCGCGGCGTTGCCGCCGTCCTGCAGGACACGCAAACCGATCTGCGTCGCATACGGCGAGGCGGTGGCCACCGCGGCGTGCGCGGCCTCGGCGCGGGAGCCGGCAAATGCGTTGGCGGCGAAGAGAGCCGTCATCCCGAGCGCAGCGAGGGATCTCAGCCGCGGAGATCCTTCGCCGTCTGCGCGGCTCAGGATGACGGTCACCGGCGGGCTCTCCGATTCCTGTCCCAGATGATCTTCAACCCCTTCAGCGTCAGCTCGGGGTCGGTCTCGTCGATGTGCTCGCTGTCTTCCTCGAACAGCGCCGCCATTCCGCCGGTGGCGATGACGCGCTTCACGCCTTTCACCTCGCGTTTGATGCGGGTGAGGATGCCGTCGACGAGGCCGAGGTAGCCGTAGTAGAGGCCCGACTGCATGTTGACGACGGTGTTCGTGCCGACCACGCTCGGCGGGCGGCGGATCTCCACGCGCGGCAGCCGCGACGCGCGCGCGAAGAGCGCCTCGGCCGAGATGTTGATGCCCGGCGCGATGACGCCGCCGACGTACTTGGCGTCGGCGGTGACCACGTCGAAGGTGGTCGCCGTGCCGAAGTCGACGATCACCACCGGCCCGCCGTGCGCGGCGTGCGCGGCGACGGCGTTGACGATGCGATCGGCGCCCACTTCCTGCGGGTTATCGACGTGGATGGCGATGCCGGTCTTCACCCCCGGCTCGACGAACAGCGGCGCGACGCCGAAGTACTTCTCGATCATCCACTGCATCGCGCTGTTGAGCGGCGGGACGACGGAGGAGACGATCGCGCCGTCGAGCGCCACCGGCTCCGACTCCGCGACGAGCTGCTTGGCCAGGATGCCGTACTCGTCCGAGGTGCGGTCGCGCGCCGTCGCCAGCCGCCACGAGTTGGCCAGCTCGTCGTCGTGGTAGATGCCGAGGACGATGTTGGTGTTGCCGACGTCGACGACGAGGAGGTTGGAAGCCACGGCAGAGAGGTTATCAGTTGTCAGTTATCGGTTGTCGTACCGCCGTTGACAACCGACAACCGAGAACCGACAACCTCCTACGTCAACACCAGATCGCCCGCGCTGACCGCCGTCGTCCCCTCGCCGTTGCGCAGCATGGCGCGGCCGTGCTCGTCGATGCCAGCCCACGCGCCGGTGACCGTGCGGTCGCCGAGGACGCAGGAGACGCGGTCGCCGTCGGCGTGCACGGCGAGGCGGCGCCATTCGGCGAGCACGCGCTCGTTGTCGAACGGCTGCGCGACGCGCGCATCGACATGCTCGATGAAGGCCTCGGTCGCCGTGGCGATGCCGCGGAAATCGCGCGGCGAGACCTCGGCGAGCGACACCGAGTTCGGCCGGTCGTCGCCCGTCGCCGGCTCGACGTTCACCCCGGTGCCGACGATCAGCAAGACGTGGTCGTCGCGCACGCGCGCTTCGATGAGGATGCCGGCGATCTTGCGGCCGCCCACCAGGATGTCATTCGGCCATTTGATCCGCGCGTCGACGGCGAAGGTCTCGCGCAGGTAGCTGGCGACGATGTTGGCGATCTCCAGCGGCACCATCGGCAGCTCCGACGCGGGTCGCATCAGCAGCGTGGTGGCGTAGATCCCCTTGCCCGGCGGCGAGGACCACTGCCGCGCATTGCGCCCCCGCCCGGCGAACTGCTCGCCGGCGATGATCATCGCCTGGGGCAGCGACAGCTCGTTCTCGATGCACTCGTTGACGATGCGTCGGGCGATGAGGTTGGTCGACGCCACGCGCGGAATGAGGGCGATGGACTCGAGAACGGTGAGCCGGTCGACGAGGGCGCGTGTGTCGAGGTGGATCACGGCTACTGATTCTGCATCAGCTTTTCGATGCGCGCGCGCAACTCGCTCTGCCGCGCATGCGCCTGCTCGACCACCGCGGGCGGCGCGTTGCGCACGAACTGCTCGTTGCCCAGACGGGTGACGACGGCGTCGAGCTCCTTGCGGCTCTTCTCCAGCTCCCGCTGCGTGCGCTCGATCTGCTCCTTCGTGATGACGCGCTCCGGGAACTCGATGGCGATCGAGAAAGCTTCGACCACGTCGTGATGCGCGCCGGTTGCCGGCTCGCCGTTGACCACCACATCTGTCAGGCGGGCCAGGTCCATGAGGAGATACGAGTGGTCCTCGAAGAACTTCGCGTCGCGCGGCGCCTCGGCGCGCACGTGCAGCTTGAACCGGTCCTTCGGCGTGAAGCCGCGCTCCGCGCGCGCGTTGCGCACCGCGGTGATCATGGCCTTCACCGCCTCCATCAGCCGCGCCGCCTCGCGGTCCTCGAGCAGCTCCTCGGCGATGGGATACGGGGCAACCATGATCGACGGCTCGACGCCGCCCAGCTTCTGCCAGATTTCCTCGGTGATGAACGGCATGAACGGATGCAGCAGGCGCAGCGAGCGGTCCAGCACTTCCAGAAGCACGCGGCGGGCGCGCGCGGCGTCGTCCGGCGAGCCGTGGCGCCCGAGGAGCACCGGCTTCGCCATCTCGATGTACCAGTCACAGAACTCGTGCCAGAAGAACTGATAGATGGTGTTCGACGCCTCGTCGAAACGGAACGCGGAGAGCGACTTGTTGACATTGCGCGTAGCGTCGTTGAGCCGCGAGAGGATCCATCGCTCGACGGTCTTCAGATCGTCGCGCTGGATCGGCTTCGCCGACTGCAGCTTCCTGTCGATGTGCATCAGCGCGAAGCGCGACGCGTTCCAGATCTTGTTGGCGAACGCCGCGTAGCCCTGCATGCGGGTCTTCGCCAGCGGGATGTCGCGCCCCGAGGTGAAGATGGCGAGCGTGAAGCGGACGGCGTCGGCGCCGAACTCGTCGATCACGTCGAGCGGGTCGATCACATTCCCCTTGGTCTTCGACATCTTCTGCCCGTGCTCGTCGCGCACCAGGCCGTTGAGGAACACCTGGCTGAACGGCGCCTTGCCGGTGAAGCGGAGGCCGAACATGATCATCCGCGCCACCCAGAAGAAGAGGATGTCGAAGCCGGTGATCAGGACGTCGGTGGGATAGAAGATCTGGTAGTCGGGCGTGTCGTCGGGCCACCCCATGGTGGAGAAGGGGAAGAGGCCGGAGGAGAACCAGGTGTCGAGAACGTCGGTCTCCTGCCGCACCTCGCTCGAGCCGCACTGCGGGCAGGCGTCCGGCTGCTCCATGGCCACGGTGACGTGGCCATTCGCGCAGTAGTACGCCGGGATGCGATGGCCCCACCAGAGCTGGCGGGAGATGGTCCAGTCGTGGATGTTCTCCATCCAGTTGAAGTACGTCGACTCCCAGCTTTGGGGGATGATCTGGATGGTGCCGTTGCGCACCGCGTCGATGGCCGGCCGCGCCAGCGGCTCGATCTTCACGAACCACTGCCGCGAGATCATCGGCTCGATGATGGTGTCGCACTTGCCGTGGAACCCGACGGAGTTGGTGTAGTCCTTCGTATCGCGCAACAGACCCGACTCGCGCAGTCTCTCCAGCACTTTGAGCCGAGCGTCGAATCGATCGCGGCCCGCGAATTCGGCGCCTGCGGCCTCCATCATCCGCCCCGCCTCGTCGATCACCGGAATCTCGGGAAGGCCATTGCGCTTGCCGGCCTCGTAGTCATTCTTGTCGTGCGCTGGCGTCACTTTCACCACGCCGGTGCCGAATTGGGGATCGACGAGGATCGGGTCGGCGATGATCGGAATCCGTCGGTTGACGATCGGAAGAATCGCTTCGCGCCCGATGAAGTCCTTGTAGCGATCGTCGTCCGGATGGACGGCCAGCGCGGTGTCGCCGAGCATGGTCTCCGGCCGCGTGGTGGCGACGGTGAGCCGGTGATCGGAGTCCACCAGCGGGTAGTCGATCTGATAGATCTTCCCGTTCAGCTCGCGGTACTCGACCTCGATGTCCGAGATCGCGGTGCGGCAGAACGGACACCAGTTGACCATGGCCAGGTCGCGATAGATCAGGCCGTCTTCGTACAGCTTGACGAAGACGTAGCGCACGGCGCGCGAGAGGCCTTCGTCGAGGGTGAAACGGGTCCGCGTCCAGTCGGCGGAGGCGCCGAGCCGCTTGAGCTGATCGATGATCTGGTGCCCGTACGACTCCTTCCACTCCCACACTTTTTCCACGAACTTCTCGCGGCCGAGGTCGAAGCGGCTGATGCCCTGCTTCTGCAGCTCGCGGTCGACGATCATCTGCGTGGCGATGCCGGCGTGGTCGGTGCCCGGCAGCCAGAGGGTGTTGAAGCCGCTCATCCGCTTCCAGCGGACGATGATGTCCTGGAGAGTGTTGACCAGCGCGTGGCCGATGTGCAGCCGGCCGGTGACGTTCGGCGGCGGGATGACGATGGAAAACTTCGGCCGCTCGCGATCGAGGAGCGGCGTGAAGAACTCGCCGTTCTCCCAGAACTCGTACCAGCGTCGCTCGATCTGCGCCGGTTCGTATCGTGTTGGTAGCTCGTCGGCCATGATTTGGAGCGCGGATTATAAGTTGCGGGTTGCGAGTTGCGAGTTGCACGTTGATTCTTGGAATCGAAACCTCCTGCGACGAGACCTCCGTCGCTCTGCTGGAATCTGACGGCAGCGTACGAACGAATCTCATCGCCTCGCAGATCGAGCGGCACCAGCCGTTCGGTGGGGTGGTGCCGGAGATCGCGTCGCGCGAGCATCTGCAGCATCTCTTTCCGCTGGTTTCGCGCGCACTTGGCGACGCCGGCGCGTCGTGGACGGACGTCGATCGCATCGCCGTCACCGCGGGGCCGGGACTCATCGGGGCGCTGCTGGTCGGCGTCGCCGGCGCGCAGGGGCTCGCCTACGGGCTCGGCATCCCGCTCGTTCCGGTCAACCATCTCGAGGGGCACATCTACTCGCCGTACCTGCAGCGAGACGGCGCCGCGACTCCCCTCCCCGAACGGTTTCTCAGCCTGGTGATCTCCGGCGGTCACTCGTCGATTTACGACGTCCGCGGCGCCTCGGTGACGATGCTCAACCGCACGCGCGACGACGCCATCGGCGAAACGTTCGACAAAGTGGCGAAGTTCATCGGCCTGCCGTATCCCGGCGGCCCGCAGATCGAGAAGCACGCCCGCGAGGGCCGCGCCGACCGGAAGCGCTTTCCCTTCCCCATGCCGCAGTTCAAGGTCGAGTCGCTCGACTTCTCGTACTCCGGCATCAAGGCGGGCGCGATCCGCCTGGCGCGCGAGCATCGGATTTCCGCGACCGGCGATCCCCGCCTGCTCGCCGATTTCTGCGCCACGTTCCAGGACGCGCTGTTCGACCAGCTCTTCGACCGCCTCGACGCCGTCTGGCCGCGGCTCGGCGCTTCACGGCCGTCCGAGGTAGCGGTGGCGGGGGGTGTCGCGGCGAATGGAGTCCTCCGGGAGCGGATGGCGGCGTGGGGGACGGCGCGCGGGGTCATTGTCCGGCTGCCGGAGACGCGCTACTGCACGGACAACGCGGCGATGATCGCCTTCGCCGCCCTCCAGAAGAGCGACGGCGCGCTCGATCCGCGTCGTGTAACAGTCCGTTCACGGGTGGCCTGAAACCTTTTCCGCCCGGATGCGTCCCAAGTACCGAGCGCGAAAAAACAAGACCGAAACCAAGACCTGATCTCCTACCTCCTCTTGTACCTGCCCCGCCATCGCTCAGGCGGGGCAATTTTTTTTACGACACAATGGCGGCCATGAAGATCGTGGTCGCCGGCGGAACCGGCTTCGTCGGTGAGCCGCTGGTCCGCCGGCTCCTGGCGCGCGGCGACGACGTCGCCGTCCTGACGCGGAATCCGTCGAAGGTGCGCGCCGGCCGTCCGCTGCCGTGGGAAGAGGCCGGTGAGGCGGCATCCGCCGACGTGGTCATCAATCTGGCGGGGGAGAACGTCGGCGGCGGCCGCTGGACCGAGGCGCGGAAGAAACGAATCATCGAGAGCCGCGTCGACGCCACCAACGCGCTGGTCGAGGCGGTGAACAGCCGGCCGGACCCGCGCCGCACGTTCATCAACGCCTCGGCGGTCGGCTATTACGGCCTGCGGGGCGACGAAACGCTCGACGAGACCTCGGCCCCCGGCGAAGGGTTTCTGGCCGAAGTGGTGAAGAGGTGGGAGGAGCTGGCGCGCCGCGCCGAAGGCGCCGCTCGCGTGGTCATCCTCCGCTTCGGCGTCGTCCTCGGTCCCGGCGGCGCGCTCGGCAAGATGCTGCTTCCATTCAAACTGGGGCTGGGCGGCCCGATCGGCAGCGGACTGCAGTGGATGTCGTGGGTGGACCGCGACGACGTGCTCCGGATGATCGAGTGGGCCATCGACCGCCAGTCAGCGAGCGGCATCTACAACGTTACCGCACCGAGCCCGGTCACCAACCGCGAATTCACCCGCGCCCTCGGCCGCGCCATCCACCGCCCCGCGATCATGCCCATCCCCGCGTTCGCGCTGCGGATCGCGCTCGGCGAGATGGCGGATGAGATCCTCCTCGGTGGACAGCGCATCGTTCCGGCGCGGGCGGCCGCGGAGGGATTCACGTTCGCTTATCCGGAGCTCGACGCGGCGCTGCGCCACGCGGTCAGTTCCGCGACGTGAGCATCTGCCACTCTTCGGCGCTGTCGCGGACGTAGCTCGGGCGGCGATCCTTCACCTCGTGCGCGTCTCCCACCGCCTCCGCCATGAGCTGGAACTTTGCGAGGAGGTTGCGCTTGGCCTGCTTCGGCAGCACGCGGAGGTCGTCGAGCAGGCGCGTGAGCGCCATCTGCTCTTCGTTGAGCTCCCACGGCGCGATCTGTTTCTCGATCGAGGCGCCGAAGAAATCCTGCTCGGTCAAGCCGTAGACGGCGAGTAGCCGTTTGAGCTGCGCCAGTTTCATGGAGCCGATCCGCTCGCCCGTCTCGAACGAGCTGATCGTCTTTTCGCCGACGCCGGAGAGCCGCGCGACATCTTTCTGGCTGAGACCGCGCAGGCGACGCACTTCACGAAGCTTGAGAACGAGATCCATCAGAACCTCCGCATCAATCCAACGACCACACCCTGCACCGCGACCTCGCGCGCCGAGGCGTAAATTGGATGCATCATCGAGTTCGCGGGCTGCAGGCGCACCTGTTCGCCCTCGAAGTAAAAGCGCTTCAGCGTCACCTCGCCATTGACGTTGGCCACGACCATCTCGCCGTTGTCGGCCTTCTCGCGGCGGGCGATGATCACGTAGTCGCCGTCGAGAATGCCGTCGTCGATCATCGAGTCGCCGCGGACCTTGAGGACGTAGTTCTCGCCGCGGCTGGTCAGCCGGTCCGGAACGGTGATCGTCTCGTTCGACACTTCGACGTCCAGCGGCTGGCCGGCGGCGATGTAGCCGAAGAGCGGCAGCTCACGGACCCCTGCCGGCGGCGCGTCGCTTTCCTTCTCCACCACTTCCACGCCCCGCTTCTGATTCCAGTCGCGCCGGATCAGCCCTTTCTTCTCCAGCAGCGAGAGGTGCTTGTAGACCGTGCCGTAGGAGGAGAAGCCGAAGCGGTCGCAGATCTCGCGGTGCGTCGGCGCGACGCCGTTCTCCGCCTGGAACTGCCGGATGAACTGGAGGATGTCGCGCTGTCGTTCGGTCAGATACTTCATTTCGAACAATATGGGCGGTAAGGAGGCGAAAGTCAAGCGTAAGTAAGGCGAATTTGCCGTTACCAGGTAGTGGTCTAGTTTGGCAAACTAGACCACTACCCGTTACCAAGCAAAAAAAAGCGGCGAGCCGGAAATCCCGGCTCGCCGTTCATCGAAGCGTATCGCTAAGCGCTACTCGATTTTCAGCGTGCTCTTGCTCTTGTCCCGGCGCGACTTCTCCTTCGCCTTGTAGGCGTCCATGCAGTCGTCTTTCTCGACCATGGCGCAGGAGAGGTAATCGGTGATCTCGATGATCGCGCCGCGGATGGCCTTGCCGGTGGGGGTCTTCTCGTACTTGCTCAGGCCGCCCGAGAAGCCGCCGCGCGAGAGGCCGCCGGAGACGCCGTAGCTGGTGGCGCGCCCTTCGACCGTGCGAGTGAACTCGATCTCGCCGGTGGTGGTGTCGACCACGCGAAGGTCGATGGCGAGGTACGCCTCTTCCTTCTTTCCTCCGAGGCTGATGCCGCGGAAGCCGATGCCGCCGCCGGTGCCGGCGGTGTTGGTGTCGAACGCGGTCACCGTGGCGTACACCAGGTACTGCGCGCCGGTGAGCTTGCCGATCTTGGCGCCGGTCTTCTTGCTGACGCGGCCGGCCTCGGCGAGATCCTGCTCCTCGAGCACTTTGCCGAGCTTGGCGCGCTCGACGATTTTGAAATTCTCGGTCGCGGCGAGCTCATTGGTGAGCATGCTCGCCAGATCCCGGCCGACGTCGGAGTACCACCAGCTGGCGTGCGTGTCGTTGGTGAACTCGGCCACACCGATCGACGGCTTGTCGGAGCCGAAGGCCATGGTGGCGCAGATGAGCGTTGCTGCGATGAAAACGATTCTGGCTGTGCGCATAACGATCCCCTCAGATTGGATTTGAATGCTGCAGTTTACAGCAGGGCCGCCCGCGCGGCGGTGATTTCGCTCACGGAATCAGTGATTTGTGTCGCCGCCGGCCGCCGCCGAGGGCCAGATCTCGACGCGGTTCCGGCCGAGGTGCTTGGCCGAATAGAGCGCCCGATCGGCGCGATCGATGAGCACGGCGGAAGTGACCAATCCCTCGTCGGCGACCGAGTCGAGGCCGGCGATTCCGATGGAGGCGGTGATGGCGACGCGGTCCTCGCCGACGTCGAAACGGCTCTCGGCGAGCCGCTGCTGGATGCGATCCGCCACGGCGTGCGTGTTACCGATGCGCGTCTCCGGCAGCACGATGCAAAACTCCTCGCCGCCGTAGCGGCCGGGGACGTCGTATACGCGGCAGCTCTCGCGGAGCACCTGGCCGAACGAGCGCAGCACCGAGTCGCCCGCGGTATGGCCGAAGGAGTCGTTGATGCGCTTGAAGTGATCGATGTCCAGCATGAGCAGCGCCACGGGCGAGCCATGGCGCAGCGATCGATTCATCTCCGCGTCGATCTTCTCCATGACGTACCACCGGTTATACAGCCCCGTCAGCGAATCGCGCGCGGAGATCTCGGCCAGCACGCGATTCTTCATGATCAGATCGACGTTCTCGTGCTGCAGTTGCTGCACGCGCTGTTCGAGCTCGCGCACGCGCTCGTCGGTCGCGCCGGCGACGTGCACCAGTTCGAGGAGGTCGCGCATCACGGCGCGCTCTTCTTCGCCGAGCGGCGCGTCCGCGCGGAATTCGCGGCCGTCGTCGATTAGCGTCAACGGCTTCTTCAGCAGATTGGAAAGAGATCGCGCAATACGGGACGCCATCTCTTCGGCGATCCGAACCATCCTCCGCTCCTCTAAAAATTGATGGCGGAGTATATCGAAACGGCTCCCGGATGGTCCGCCCGATTGTGGAACGTACGGACGTAAGGCAACTCCCGACTACGCTCTCTGCTCGATCTTGAAGCGGTTGACGCCGGCGCGGATCTCGTCGCCGCCCCGCACCCTGGTATCGCGCGCGGGCATGCTGTTGAGAAACGTCCCGTTGCGGCTTCCGAGGTCGCGGACGCGGATGTTCCCCTCGTTGTCGGGGGCGACTTCGAAGTGTTTGCGCGAGAGGAACTCGTCGGGCACGCGTACGTGTCCCTCGCGCCCGACCACCAGCCCGGCCGGCGGGATCTCGAACTCTTGTCCGTTGAGCGGGCCGTCGATGCAGACAAGAATGTTGCGCTTCGGCTCCGCCGCCGCCGCATTCAGCTCCTCGAGCTTCTGTAGAACTGCGCCCTCGTCGATGACGTCCTTCGCCTCGAGGTGGATGGGCCCGACGGGAACGCCGGCGTCGGCGGTCGGCTCGATGGTCACCAGCGCGGAGCCGACGCGCAGCAGGTGCACGCCGTCGCCGATCACCGACTCGGCGATCTTCTCGCCGTCGAGAAACGTTCCCATGTGCGACTCCGCGTCGCGCAGCACGAGATCGTTTCCCTGCAGCGAGATGGAGCAGTGCTGGATGGAGAGCTCCGCCTCGGCCAGCTCGATGTGACATCCCTTGCGGCCGATCCAGAGCGGATGCTGGCTGATGGTGAAGATGGTGTTGACCGACGCGCCAGCGCCGCTGGCAA
Source organism: Candidatus Gilichinskyi gelida (assembly GCA_038040385.1). Taxonomy (GTDB): domain Bacteria; phylum Acidobacteriota; class Thermoanaerobaculia; order Gp7-AA8; family Gp7-AA8; genus Gilichinskyi; species Gilichinskyi gelida. Next base: position 86,913 of record JBBPII010000017.1, on the reverse strand, counting down.
CGATGCGGATGGAGCGCGGTTTTCCCGGCGCCTTCTCCTCCGCGGGCGCGTCCGCCGCGGCCGGCGGCTCATCGGGGCGGTCGACTTTGTACGGCTTGAGGTCGATCTCCTTGATGTCTGCGGGGTTGAGCAGCCGCGCCAGCAGCGCCGCCTTGCTGCCGGAGAGCCATTCGCCGCAGTCGCAGATGGCGATGGAGTTCGGGAGGCGGACCGCGATGACGCCCGGGACGTCGTACGCCTGCCCGCACTTCGGGCATCGGATCAGCGGCATGCGGCGGATGATAGCGGAAGCGCGAGATCCGCTACACTCGGCCGCCGTGGGAGCACTATCGCGTTTCGGCGCGGCGTGGCGCGCGTTGACCAGCGACGGCAGCGACGACGCGGCGCGGCAGAACGACGGCGCCGCGGAGCGCGCCGCGATCGCCGCGGCGCTGTCCGGCGCGCAGACGCAATTGCAGTCGGTGGCCGAGGTCCTCGACTCGCGCACCCGCACCGTGGTCGACCGCGTCGACGAGCAGCGCGCCATCATCGACGACACGTACCACTCCATCGACAAGCTCAACGCCGGCGTCCGCAAGATCACCGACAACGTCGAGGTGCTCTCCGCGTCGTCGGAGGAGACGTCGTCGTCGATGCTGCAGATGGTCGCCTCGATCGAGGAGGTGGGGCGTCACACCGACACGCTCTTCACCGCCGTCGAGGAGACCGGGTCGGCGACCGAGGAGATGGTGTCGTCGATCAACGAGGTCGATCAGAACGTCGAATACCTCTCAAAGTTCGCCACCGACACCTCCGCCTCGATGACGCAGATGAGCGCCTCGATCGCGCAGGTGGGGACCAACGCGGCGCGGTCGTACGACCTGACCCTCGCCGTCGCCGATGCCGCCGAGAGCGGCATGCGCGCCGTGCGCGAGACCATCGACGGCATGGAGCAGATCCGTCGCTCCGTGGCCGAATCGAACGCCGTCATCACCCGGCTCGGCGACCGTTCCGCCGCCATCGGCAGGATCCTCAACGTGATCGACGACGTCGCCGAGCAGACCAATCTCCTGGCGCTGAACGCCGCGATCCTCGCCGCGTCCGCCGGCGAGCATGGCAAGGGCTTCTCCGTCGTCGCCGCCGAGATTCGCGATCTTTCCGAGCGCACCGCGGCGTCGACGCGCGAGATCTCGGCGCTCATTCACTCGGTGCAGGAGGAAGTGGGCAACGCGCTGAGCTCCATGAGTGCGGGGACGAAGCTGGTCGAGCAAGGCGTGGGCCTCTCGCATCAGGCGGGGAAGACGCTCAACAACATCCTGGAGTCGGCTTCGAAGGCGTCGGGGATGGGGAAGGAGATCGCCGCGGCGACGCGCGAGCAGGCGAAGGGGAGCGAGAACGTGACGCGCGCCGTCGGCCGGCTGCAGGAGCTGGTCAGCCAGATCAACGGGGCGACGACGCAGCAGGCGCAGGGCTCGAGCCACATCGGGAGGGCGGTGGAGTCGATGCGCGAGGTGACCCGGTACGTGCGCCAGGCGATGGACGAGCAGCGCTCCGGCTCGGCGATGATCTCCGCCGCCGCGGAGCGGATGATCGACATGATCCACGAGATCTTCCAGGTGGCCACCAACCAGGCCGGTGAGAGCGAGAAGATCGTGGGGGTCATGCAGCAGGTGCGCGCCATCGCCGACGGCAACCGCGTCTCCGCCAACGAGATGATCGACTCGCTGGCGCTGCTGCAGAAGGCCATTCGCGCGGTGGGAGAATCGCGCCGTGCCTGACGACCATGCCTGACGATAAGGACCTCCGCCTCATCACCTTCCGCATCGGGCCGGAGTCGTTCGTCCTCGACATCATGGCCGTGCGGCAGATCATCCCGTACGCCGGCTCCACCTCACTGCCGACGGCGCCGTCGTTCGTGGAGGGAATCATCGTCCTCCGCAGCGAGGTCATCCCGATCATCGATTTGCGCCGCCGCCTCTACCCGCGGATGTCCGAGCGCGCCGAACAGCCCCTCGTCCTCATCACCCACAGCAGCGCGGGCGTGATCGGGGTGAAGGTCGACGAAGTGCGCCGTATCGTGAACGTCGGGCGCGACCAGCTCCTCCCGCCGCCGCCGCTCGTCCGCGGCATTCGTGGCGAGCTGCTCATCGCCGTCATCCCCCACGCCGACGAGGTCCTGCTGCTGATCGACATGGAGGCGGTGCTCACCGAGGACGAGAAGAGGGAGCTGGCGGAAGCGGATCTTCAGCAGGCTGGCTAGGCTTTCGGAATCCGTACGGGCAGTGCCGGCATCCTGATTCACAGCAGGTGCCGCGGTCGCGCAGATACTTCTCGGTGAAGACCATGTACGGCCCTTCGTAGTAGAAGTCCTCTCCTTCGACCAGTTCTTTGCTCATGTATTCTTCGCGCGATGTTCGCACGCGCGCGCCTGCTGCAGCTCACGGAGGCCATGAAGGGGAAGCTGATCGTCGTCTATGGCGACGTGGTGGCCGACCGCTTCATCTACGGCACGCCGAAGCGGATCTCCCGCGAGGCGCCGGTTCTCATCCTCCGCCAATATCGCGACGACATCCTCCTCGGCGGCGCGGGCAATGCCATCAACAACATTCTCTCCCTCGGCGGGCTGCCGATCCCCGTCTCGGTCCTCGGCAACGACGCCGCGGGGCGGGAGCTGGTGGAAAAGATGACGTCGCAGGGCATCGACTGCGGCGCCATCCTCCACGCCGAGCGCTATCAAACGCCGACCAAGGTCCGCATCCTCGGCGGCATGCCGCACGCTAGCCGGCAGCAGATCGTCCGCTACGACATCGAAGACCAATTCGTCATGAGCCCCGGCGAGGCCGAGGCGTTCGGCAACGTGCTCCGCGAACAGATTTCGGTCTGCAACGCGGCGCTGATCAGCGACTACGGCTACGGCGTGGTGAAACCGATGCTGGCGGCGAACCTCACGCGATTCGCGCACGGCAAGCCGGTGACGCTCGACTCGCGCTACGACCTGTTGAATTTCCCCGGCGTCACCGCCGCGACGCCGAACGAGGAGGAGGCGGCGGCCGCCGCCGGAACGGCGCTGTTCAACGGCGATAACGGCGACGCGCGGCTGGCGCAAGTGGCCGAAACGCTGCAGCAGGGCCTCGACTGCGAGGCGGTGCTCATCACGCGCGGCAGCCGCGGCATGGCGCTCTTCGATCGCGGCGCCGATCCGCTGTTCCTTCCGGTGTCCGGCACCGACCAGGTGGCCGACGTCACTGGCGCCGGCGACACGGTCATCGCCACCTTCACCCTGGCCCTCGCCGCCGGCGCTTCGTTCGCCGAGGCCGCGAAGCTGGCGAACTACGGCGGGGGCATCGTGGTGATGAAGATGGGGACGGCGACGGTGTCGAATGACGAGCTGCGAAGAGCGATCGAGAGGGATGAGGAACTGAAGGATTGAAGTTGCGAGGTTGCGCGGTTACGCGGTTGCGGGGTGGGCGTGACCGCGAAACCGCGAAACCGCGCAACTGCGCAACCGCGACATGAACGCGCCGATCCTCACAGAAACGGAACTGCTGGGCGTCATCAACGACGCTCGCAAACAGGCCAAATCCATCGCCTTCGCCAACGGTATCTTCGACCTGCTCCACGTCGGCCACGTGCGGTACCTGCAGGACGCCTCGCGCGAGGCCGACGTCCTCATCGTCGGCGTCAACAGCGATGATTCGGCGCGCGCGCTGAAGGGGGAGGGGCGGCCGGTGATGACCGACCGCGAGCGCGCGGAGCTGATCGCCGCCATCCGCGGCGTGACCTACGTGACCATCTTCCGCGACACCAGCCCCGCGCGCCTGATCGCCGTGCTCAAGCCGGACGTTCACTGCAAGGGGACCGACTACACCGCCGACAGCGTGCCGGAGAGGGAAATCGTGCTGGGGTACGGGGGGCGGGTGGCGATCGTGGGGGATCCGAAAGATCACTCCACCACCGCGATTCTGAAGAAAATGCGCGGCCAGTGAGCCGCCTTCTCGTCATCCGCCTGTCCGCCCTTGGCGACGTCATCCACACCATCCCCGCGGTGGTCGCGCTGCGCGAGCGGCACGAGATCGGGTGGGTGGTGGAGGCGCCGTACCGCGAGTTGGTGGAAGTGGTGGCGGGGGTGAGGGCCATTCCGGTATCGCTCAAGCGGTGGTCGGCGCGGCACATCCTCGAGGCGCGGCGGGCGGTGCGGGGCTTCGAAGCGGCGATCGACTTTCAGGGCCTGGTGAAGTCGGCGCTGCTGGCCTGGGGCTCGGGGGCGCGCGAGCGGATCGGCTTCGCCAGGGAGTTCATCCGCGAGAAGCCGGCCGCGTGGCTGATGAACCGCCATGTGGCAATCGATCCGAACCGGCACGTCGTCGAATGGAATCTGCAGCTCGCCGGAATCGACAAAGCCCCAGAGGTCGACTTCCGAAAATTCACGGCCGACGGCCAACGGCCAACGGCCAACGAAATCGTGTTGTTGCCGGGAGCGGGCAAGCGGCAAAAGCAGTGGCCCCACTTCCCCGAACTGGCCAGACGCCTCGGCGACGTCGCCCTGGCGGTGTGGGGGCCGGGGGAGGAGGAGCTGGCGAAGGCGACCGGCGCGCGCCTCGCGCCGCCCACGAATCTCCGCGAACTGGCTCAGCTCCTGCGTGACGCCGCCCTGGTGGTCGGCGGCGACACCGGACCGCTCCATCTCGCCGCCGCCCTCGGCACGCCGGTGGTCGGGCTCTACGGCCCCACCAATCCGGCGCGCAACGGCCCGTACGGGCAGCTCGGCAACGTCGTCGAGGCCTACTCCACGACGAAGTCGATGGCGTCGATCGAAGTCGATGACGTGATGCGCAAGATCGGGGAGGTGCTGGGGTGAGGGGAGTGCTGATCGCGCTGCTCTTGATCGCTACGGTCGCGTCGGCGGCGGAGCCGGTCGACCAGCTCTTCGTCAAGGGCGAGACTCTCGATTACACCCTCACCTGGCTCGGCATCTCCGGCGGCTCCGCGCGCTTCACCATCGGACTGGCGCCCGGCGCGCCGGACCGCTTCCGCATCACCTCCATCGCCCGATCGAGCTCGGGATTCGCGCGGATCTTCCGCGTGCGCGACGAGATCCAGTCGTTCGTCGACCGCGAGCTGTTCACCACCATCGGCTACGAAAAGCATCTCAACGAGCGGGGAAAAAAGAAAGACGACTTGACCATCGTCGACCGCGAGAAGGGCATCAGCATCCGCCGCCGCCCCGGCAAGCTCGATCAGGTGGTGCCGGTGGACGGCCCGCTATTCGACCCGCTGTCGCTCATTTACCAATTCCGGAGGCTCGATCTGCGCCCCGGCAACCACGTGCACTTCATGGTCGTGGCCGACGGCAAGCTCTACGCCGTGGACGCCGATGTCACCCAGCGCGAGACGCTGACCACGCCGGTTGGTACGTTCAGGACGATTGCCATCGAGCCGCAGATGTCCGCCGGCGGCCTTTTCCGCGACGAAGACTCCCGCCTCACCATCTGGTACTCCGACGACGAGCGCCGCCTTCCCTTGCGCATCCGCTCGGACGTCAAGGTCGGCTCCATCACCGCCACGCTGCGAAGTGTGCGCGCCGGAGTGACGGGCATCGAGCCCAACTCAAAATAATGTCGCGTTGAAAGTCGTTTGCGCGCAGAGTAAAATCATCGTTTGTCACTCCAAGATCAGGCGAGCCAACGAAATAAACAATGAGCGTCCGTCTCGGCGAACTCCTCACCAAAGCGAGCCTGATCACCCAGGATCAGCTCAAAGAAGCCCTCAAAATGCAGAAGGAGACGGGCGGAAAGCTTGGTGAGACCCTCATCAAACTGGGATTCGTCTCCGAAGAGGACATCACCGAGTGTCTCTCTCAGCAGTTCGGCGTCCCCTCCATCAACCTCGCCCACTTCGAGATCGACGGCGGCGTCATCAAGCTGATCCCCGCCGACGTCGCCCGCAAGTACAACATCCTTCCGGTCAACAAGACCGGCGCCACCATCACCATCGCCATGGCCGATCCGACCAACGTCTTCGCCATGGACGACATCAAGTTCATGACCGGCTACAACGTCGAGCCGGTGGTGGCCTCGGAGCTGGGCATCAAGGCGGCCATCGACAACTACTACGGCACCACCTCGTCCCTGGAGCTGAAGAAGGTCATGGAGGACCTCCAGCACTCCGAGAGCGCCGACCTGGAGGTGATGGAGGAGGAAGAGGAGCTCGACATCGAGGCGCTGGCCGACTCGGCCGAAGAGGCGCCGGTGGTCAAGCTCGTGAACCTCATCCTCACCGACGCCATCAAGCGAGGCGCCTCGGACATCCACATCGAGCCGTACGAGAGGGAGTTCCGCGTCCGCTTCCGCGTAGACGGCATCCTCTACGAGATCATGAACCCGCCGCTGAAGCTGAAGGACGCCATCACCTCGCGCCTGAAGATTCTCGCCAAGCTCGACATCTCCGAGAAGCGCCTGCCGCAGGACGGCCGCATCAAGTTGAAGATGAAGCTCAACGACAAGAACAAAGAGCTCGATTTCCGCGTCTCGATCCTCCCCACTCTCTTCGGCGAGAAGATCGTCATGCGACTTCTGGACAAGGAAAACCTGCAGCTCGACATGACCAAGCTCGGATTCGAGGCGGAGTCGCTGGTCAAATTCGAGGAGGCCATCTTCAAGCCGTGGGGATTGGTGCTGGTCACCGGACCCACCGGTTCCGGCAAGACCAACACGCTGTACTCGGCGCTGGCGAAGGTCAACTCCCCCGAAGTCAACATCATGACTGCGGAAGATCCGGTGGAGTTCAACCTGCCGGGGATCAACCAGGTGCAGATGAAAGAGGCCATCGGACTGAACTTCGCGGCGACGCTGCGCTCGTTCCTCCGGCAGGACCCCAACATCATCCTGGTCGGCGAGATCCGCGACTTCGAGACCGCGGAGATCGCCATCAAGGCGGCGCTGACCGGGCATCTGGTGCTGTCGACCCTCCACACCAACGACGCTCCCTCCACCATCAACCGCTTGATGAATATGGGCATCGAGCCATTCCTGGTGGCCACCTCGGTGCAGCTCATCGCCGCGCAGCGGCTGGCGCGCCGCATCTGCAGCAGTTGCAAGGAGTCGGTGGAGATGACGCCTCAGGCGCTGCTCAACCTCGGCTACAAGAAAGACGAAGTCGGCACCTTCACCGTCTACAAAGGCCGCGGCTGCGAGAAGTGCAACAACACCGGCTACAAAGGCCGCGTGGCGCTCATCGAAGTGATGGTCATCGACGACGACATCCGCGAGCTGATCCTCTCCGGCGGGACGGCCATCGACATCAAGCGCAAAGCCGCCGAGTCGGGCATGATCAGCCTGCGCCGGTCAGGGCTGATTAAGATCAGGGACGGAGTGACCACCATCGAAGAGGTAGTTCGAGAGACCGTTTTGTAGGGGCGCGCAGCAGCGCGCCGAACCGGGGAACCGGGCGCACTGCTGTGCGCCCCTACTGGAGACCGAATGGCCGTCACACTGCATCAACTTTTGAAGACAATGGTGGAACGCGGCGGAAGCGACCTCCACGTCACCACCAATTCCCCTCCGCAGATCCGCATCGACGGCAAGCTGACACCGCTGGACATGCCGCCGCTCACCGCGCCGGAGACCAAACAGCTCGCCTACTCCGTCCTCACCGACGCCCAGAAGCACCGCTTCGAAGAGGCCCTGGAGCTCGATCTCTCGTTCGGCATCAAGGGACTGGCCCGCTTCCGCGCCAACATCTTCAACCAGCGCGGCGCCACCGCCGCCGTCTACCGCCAGATCCCCTACGAGATTCTCGGATTCAAGGAGCTCGGCCTCCCGCAGGTGGTCGAGGAGATCTGCAACCGCCCCCGCGGGCTGGTTCTGGTCACCGGCCCCACCGGCTCCGGCAAGTCGACCACCCTGGCGGCGATGATCGACAAGATCAACCGCGAGCGGCACGAGCACATCATCACCATCGAAGACCCGGTCGAGTTCCTCCACCAGCACAAGAACTGCATCGTCAACCAGCGGGAGCTCCACGCCGATACCCACTCCTTCGCCAACTCGCTGAAGTCGGCGCTCCGCCAGGATCCCGACGTCGTGCTCATCGGCGAGATGCGCGACCTGGAGACCATCGAGTCGGCTCTCCGCATCGCCGAGACGGGCCATCTCACCTTCGGCACGCTGCACACCAACTCCGCGGCGCAGACCATCAACCGCGTCGTCGACGTCTTCCCCGCGCACCAGCAGCCGCAAATCCGCGCCCAGCTCTCGTTCGTGCTGGAGGGAGTCATGTGCCAGGCGCTGCTGCCGAAGGCCAACGGCAAGGGGCGAGTCATGGCCATGGAGATCCTGGTGCCGAACGCGGCGATCCGGAACCTCATCCGTGAGGACAAAGTCCACCAGATCTATTCGATGATGCAGACTGGGCAGACCAAGTACGGAATGCAGACGTTCAACCAGTCGTTGGCGACCCTATACTTCAAAAAGCAAATAACGTTGCAAACGGCGCTTTCACGTTCTTCGAACCCGGACGAGTTGCAGGAGATGATCTCGCGTGGCGCCGGCGCGATTACTCCGCAGGGGACGCCTTCGTCAGCCGCTGGCGCGCGTCCGCGTCCGGCGTGATGCAGTAGAGCGAGGAGGAGCGCATGCCGACATTCGAATGGAAGGGACGGGGACGCACGGGCGAGACGGCCGGCGTGCTGGTGGCCGATTCAAAGGACGCCGTCATCAACAGCTTGCGGCGCCAGCAGATCGTCGTCACCGCGGTCAAGGAGAAGGGGAAGGAAATCGCCCTTCCGAAGTTCGGCGGCAGGGTGCCGCCGCAGCTCGTGGCGATCTTCACCCGCCAGTTCTCGGTCATGATCGACGCCGGCCTTCCGCTGGTGCAGTGCCTGGAGATCCTCGGATCGCAGCAGGAGAACAAGGCCATGAAGCGCGCCTTGATCCAGATCCGCCAGGACGTCGAGTCGGGCTCCAACCTCGCCGACTCCATGCGCAAGCATCCCAAGATCTTCAACGACCTCTACACCAACATGGTGGCCGCCGGTGAGGCGGGCGGTATCCTCGACACCATCCTCCAGCGTCTGGCGCAGTACATCGAGAAGGCGGTCAAGCTCAACGGCCAGGTGAAGTCGGCGATGATCTACCCGGTGGCCGTCATCTCCATCGCCGTCATCGTCGTGGCGGTCATTCTGTGGAAGGTCATTCCGGTGTTCGCCGCCCTCTTCAAGGGCCTGGGCGCCGAGCTGCCGATGCCGACGATCATCGTCATCGCCTTGTCGAACTTCATCGCCGACTATTGGTGGCTCATCGGCATCACGGTCGGCGGAACCATTTACTCCCTCCGCCGATACCACGAGACCTACAAGGGCAAGCGCGTGCTCGACGGCATTCTCCTCAAGATGCCCGTCCTCGGCATGCTGCTTCGCAAGATCGCCGTGGCCCGTTTCTGCCGCACGCTCGCTACGCTCACCGCGTCGGGCGTCCCCATCCTCGACGGACTGCAGATCACCGCCCGCACGGCCGGCAACTCGATCATCGAGGACGCCATCATGGCCACGCGCAAATCGGTCGAAGAGGGAAAGACCATCAGCGAGCCGCTCGGCGACACCGACGTCTTCCCGCCGATGGTGGTGCAGATGATCGCGGTCGGCGAACAGACCGGCGCGCTGGACACCATGCTGTCGAAGATCGCCGACTTCTACGAAGACGAAGTCGACGCCGCGGTCGCCGGCCTGATGAAGCTGCTCGAGCCGGTGCTCATCGCTTTCCTCGGCGTGGCCATCGGCGGCATCGTCATCGCCATGTACATGCCGATGTTCACGCTCATCGGACAGATCGGATAAACGTTCGCCGTACACCGTTGGCCGTTGGCCGAAAAAGCCACGGCCAACGGCCAACGGCCAACGGCCAACGGCATGCCATCAGAAGCTCGCATGCTCATCGCGGTCCGCGTCGTGGTCGTCACGACGCTGCTTCTGGCCGCGCTGATCATCCAGTTCACCGTCCGCGAGCTGCTGCCGATCAACTACCTCTACACCACGGCCGGCGTCACGTATGTCCTGACGCTCTTCTACATCGGGGTGGGGAAGGTGATCGCCTCGCGCAAGATCAACCTGGCCATCCAGACCGCCGGCGATCTGCTGGTGGAGACCCTCCTGGTCTACTTCACCGGAGGGCTCGACTCTCCGTTCTCCTTCCTCTACCTCGTCTCCATCATCACCGCGTCGATGCTCCTCTATCGCCGAGGCGGGCTGCTCGCCGCCAGCGGCGCGGTGATCCTCTACGGCGTCCTCGGCGACTTGATGTTCTACGACGTCCTCCACCAGCCGGAGCTGTCGTGGTTCGTGGCCACGCCGTGGACCTCGTCGCGGCTCTACCTGAACATGGCGACGAACTTCGCCGGCTTCTACGCCACGGCGCTGCTGACGTCGTACCTCTCCGAGAAGCTGCAGAAGACGGCCCAGAACCTCGCCGCCCTGCGAGCCCTCAATGAGAACGTCGTCGCATCCATCCCCTCGGGATTGCTCACCCTTTCGCCCGACGGCGTGGCCACCTTCGTCAACCCCGCCGGCTGCGCCATCCTCGAGCGCGACGCGCCCTCCATCGTCGGCCGGCGCATCTCCGAGCTGGAGTTCTTCACCGAGGAGGATTGGGAACAGATCCGGCAGCGATTGATCACCGGCTCGATCGTGCGCAACGAGTGCGAGCTGAAGGACGGCGAGCGCTGCGTCGGCTACGCGGTCACGCCGCTCAATACCATCGAGGGGACGGCGTCCGGCTACACGGTCATCTTCCAGGACCTCACGGAGATGAAGAAGCTGGAGTCGGAGCTGCGGCTCAAGGACCGCATGGCGGCGGTGGGCGAGCTCTCCGCCGGCATCGCCCACGAGATCCGCAATCCGCTGGCCGCCATCGCCGGCTCGGCGCAGGTGCTCAAGAAGTCCGACGCCCTCTCGCCGCAGGAGCAGCGGCTGATGTCGATCATCCTCAAGGAGTCGGAGCGGCTCAACAAGTCGATCGCCGACTTCCTTCGCTTCGTCAAGCCGCAGGAGAAGCGGACCATGGAGTTCGACATCGCCGCCAGCCTGTCCGAGACGCTCGACCTGCTGGCCAACTCCGCCGAGCTCAGCGCCGACCATCGCATCGAGCGCACCATCGCGCCGCCCGCGTACATCGTGGCCGGCGACGCCGATCAGATCCGCCAGGTCTTCTGGAACCTGGCGCGCAACGCGGTGCAGGCCATGCCTTCCGGCGGCACGCTGCGCGTGACCACCGAGGTCACCGATGCGGCGTATCGCATCGTCTTTGCCGACAGCGGGCGCGGCATGACCGAAGCCGACCAGCGCCGCCTCTTCCAGCCCTTCCGCACCAATTTCCCCTCCGGGACGGGCCTCGGCATGGCCATCTCGTATCGCATCGTGCAGGAGCACGGCGGACGGATCGACGTCTTGTCGAGGCCGGGGATGGGAACGGTGATTACGGTGACGCTGCCTACCGCGGTTGCGCGGTCTCGCGGTCTCGCGGTCGCGGGGTAAACTGCCACCGAGTGAACGATCGCATCCTCAACGCCCAACCCGAGCCCGAAGACCTCCAAGCCGAGCTTTCCCTTCGCCCCAAGTTCCTGCGCGAGTACATCGGCCAGAACAAGGTCAAGGAGAACCTCGACATCTCCATCACCGCGGCGCGCAACCGCGGCGAGACGCTCGACCACGTTCTCCTCTTCGGCCCGCCCGGCCTCGGCAAGACCACCCTGGCCTACATCATCGCCAACGAGATGAACGCCAGCATCCGCACCACCTCCGGCCCGGCGCTGGAGAAGCCGGGCGACCTGGTGGCCATCGTCACCAACCTCGAGGCCAACGACACGCTTTTCATCGACGAGATCCATCGCCTTCCCCCCACGGTGGAGGAAGTCCTCTATTCGGCGATGGAAGACTTCTACATCGACGTGGTCATCGGCCAGGGTCCGGCGGCACGCACGTTGAAGGTGGAGATCCCGCACTTCACCCTCATCGGCGCCACCACCCGCGCCGGCCTCCTCTCCGCGCCACTCCGCGCGCGCTTCGGCATCGTGCACCGCCTCGACTTCTACGACGTCGAGGCCCTCACCATCATCGTCAGCCGCTCCGCCGACATCCTCGGCATCTCCATCACTCCCGACGGCGCGCACGAGCTCGGCCGCCGCGCGCGCGGCACACCGCGCATCGCCAACCGTCTGCTGCGCCGCGTGCGCGACTTCGCCGAGGTGCGGCATCAGGGGGCCATCGACATCGCCATCGCCCGCGAGGCGCTGCAGATGCTGGAAGTCGACGACTACGGCCTCGACGAGATCGACCGCAAGCTGCTGACCACCATCATCGAGCGCTTCGGCGGCGGCCCGGTCGGCCTCGGCGCCCTCGGCTCGTCCATCGCCGAGGACCGCGGAACGATCGAGGATCTGTACGAGCCCTACCTGATCCAGATCGGATTCCTGATGCGCACCCCGCGCGGCCGCGTCGCCACGCGCCTGGCGTACGAGCACCTCGGATACCCGGCCAGCGCGGCGCGGAAGCAGGCCGATCTCTTCTCGCCAAAATAGTACTAAACGGACTATTTGGCCAGCACGTCTCGCAGGAAGTCCTGTCTGCGCTCCGACAGATAATCCGGCGCCCTCCCGCCCCGCCCCGAGGCCTCGACGATCACGATGTGCGAGAGGCTGCCCCAGTCGGGCGACTGCTCGTGCCGCTCGAGGCCGCGCAACTCGGGATGCGCGCTCTCGCCGTATGCGCAGCGCACCATGTCCGCGAAGCCCGCATCGCGCAACGTCGCCGCGAGCGTCCGCTCGTTGTAGAGGAAGGCGTGGCCGTAGCCGCGGAACGCGCGGTTGAGATCGAAGCACGCCTTGACCTGCTCCGGCTCGCCGAGGTCGAGGCGGTAGTGGGAAGCCCAAACCCAATCGAGATTGGGCGTGGAGAGCCGCAGCACGCCGTCGTCGCGCAGCACGCGCCGGCACTCGCGCAGCAGCACGAGCGCGTCGACGTAGGCCAGGTGCTCGATGAAGTGCTCGGCGAAGATGAAGCCGACCTCCTCGAACGGCAGGCCCTCGGTGACGTCCAGCACGCGGTCGACGCCTGCTAGCGGCTGGTTGTCGATGTTGGTCCAGCCGGTTAGATGCTGTTTGCCGGAGCCGAGGTGTAAGTTGTTCATTCTGAGCGAAGCGAAGAATCTTTGGTTCGATCAGCAGCGCCTGTGGTCATGTGCGCTGCTAGTCGAGCCGAAGATCCTTCGTCGCTTCGCTCCTCAGGATTAGTCACGCCGGAAATGCGCCCCCCGCGAAACCGGATTCCTGATCGCCGCCTCCGCGACGATGGCCGCCATCTGCTGCCCATGAAACAGCTCCACGATCGCCGTGCTGATGGTGGCCTCGTGGTAGTACTTCGTGAGGCGGTTGCCGAGCTCGCGCATGTCGGCGACGGCGCGCTTGAGGCGCTCGTAGCTGCGCACGATGCCCACGTAGTTCCACATGGTGTGCTGGATGGTCGTCCAGTCCTGCAGGATCAGCGCGGGGTCCTCCATGTTCACGCTGCCCGGCGGCTGCCAGTCGGGGATGGAGTCGGAGCCGGTGATCGTCCGTCCGAGCTTGCCGATGACGGACGAGGCGGCGAAATAGCCCCAGGTCAGCCCCTCGAGCAGCGACGTCGACGCCAGCCGGTTCCCGCCGTGCACGCCGGTGCACGAGGTCTCGCCGATGGCGTAGAGCCGGTCGAGCGTCGTCTCGCCGGCGTTGTTCGCCAGGATGCCGCCGCAGAAGTAATGCGCGGCCGGCACCACCGGGATGGGATCCTTCTCGATGTCGATGCCGATCTCCGCGCAGGCCTTGGCGATGTTCGGAAAGCGCTCCTTGATCGGCTGATGTCCTTTGTAGTGATTGGCCAGGTCGAGGTAGACGAAGTCCTCCTTGTTCCTGGTCATCTCCTCCACGATGGCGCGGGCCACCACGTCGCGCGGCGCGAGGTCCTTGAGCGCGGGCGAGTACTTCTCCATGAAGTACTCCCCCTTCTGATTCTTGAGCCGCGCCCCCTCGCCGCGCAGGGCCTCGGAGATCAGGTAGTGATTGGCCTTCTTGTCCGCCAGCGCGGTGGGGTGGAACTGGACGTACTCGGCGTTCATGATCCGTGCGCCGGCGCGGCGGGCCATGACCACGCCGTCGCCGATGGCGTTGCGGGTGTTCGTGGTGTGGAGGTAGATCTGCCCGACGCCGCCGGTGGCGAGGATGGTGTGGTCGGCGAAGACGGTATAGACGTCGTTGGTGCGGTTGTCGAGCAGGTACGCGCCGAGGCATTCGTTGGTCAGGCGATAGCGGATCTGGATGTCCTGCGGGTGATGGTGCGTGGTCAGCAGGTCGATCGCCGTCACGTCCGTCGCCAGGGTGATGTTCGGCTCGCTGCGGACGCGGTTGAGCAGCGAGGTCTCGATGGCGCGGCCGGTGGCGTCGCCGGCGTGGATGATGCGCGGAAGCGAGTGCGCCCCCTCCTGCGTCAAATCGAGCTCCCCCTCCTCGGTGGTGGAGAACGGTACCTGCACGTCTTCGAGCAGCAGCTCGCGCACCACGCGCGGCCCTTCGACGGCCAGGAAGCGCACCGCCTCCTCGCTCGACAGCCCTGCGCCGGCCAGCAGGATGTCCTCGATCAGCTTGGCCGGCGAGTCGCCCTCGCCCTGGTAGATGATCCCGCCCTGGGCCCAGAAGGTGTTGCAGTCCTTGGGGTCCTTCGCCTTGGTGACCAGCAGCACGCGTACCCCCGCGCTGGCCAGGCAGAAGGCGGCGGTCAGCCCGGCGATGCCGGTGCCGATGATGAGGACGGGGTAGTGATCGCGGTTGGTGATGGGCACGGTGTCATCCCGAGCGCAGCGAGGGATCCCCCGCGCATGTGCCACGGGATTCCTCGCCGTCTACGCGGCTCGGAATGACACTATCACGCGACTTCCCACCGCTTCACGAGTTGCCGCGCCGCCACGAAGAACACGATCCCGAAGCCCATCAGCATGGCCATCGGCACCAGCAGCGCCGACAGGGGCGTCTCTCGCCAGAAGACGTTGGTGAAGCCCTCCAGCGCCCACGAGTTGAAGAGCACCAGTCCCGCCTTCTGCAGCTTCTCCGGCATCATGAATCGGGGGAACATCGAGCCGCCGAGGGCGGAGACGGTGAGGACTACGAGCGTGGAGATCGCGCCGAGCTGCGCGCGGGTGCGGCAGAACGACGCCAGCAGCAGTCCGAATGCGGCGGTGCAGAACGTGGTCGGAATGGCCATCATGAAAAAGCCGGTCAGGTGGTTGAAGAGGTCGAGCTTGAAGATCGCCGCGCCCCACAAGAACATCACCGCGAGCTGCATGAAGCCGAGGGTCCAGAGATAGGCGTGCTTGCCGAGGAGCAGCATGGTCATGTTGACGCGGGTGGTGAGGATGCGGTCGAGCGTGCCGCTCTCGGCTTCTTCGAGCAGCGCGCCGCCGGCGTTGCTGGCGGTGAAGAGGAGGAACATCACGCCGATGCCCGCCGCGTAGAGCGCGACGACGACGTTCGACTTGTTCTCTCCCATGATGTCGGTCTTGGTGATCTTGATCAGCTCACCGGTGCTGGCCTTGACCGTTCCCGGCGCGGCAGCGCGCAGGACCTTGAACTGATCCATGTTCTGCTGGATCGTCGCGCGCTGCTGGGGCGAGAGCCCGCCGCTCCACTTGTCGACGGCGTCGACGCCGCTGGTCATCATCATGTCGGGCATCGAGGTCATGATCGTCTTCTGCAGCAGCCCGTTCACCACCTGATCGGCGACGGGATCGGCGGAGTCGGCGAGCAGGCGGAACGCCGGCCCCCCCTCGGTGCCGGCGAAGTCGAGCTTCCAGTTGGCGAAGCCTTTCGGGATCACCAGCGCCACCGGCGCGCCGCCCTCGCGGACGTAGGCCTCGGCCGTGGCGGCGTTGAATTTGTTCGGATCGTCTTTCGCCGACTCGACGATGCGCAGCGCCTTCTCCGCGCGCAAAGCCTCGATGAGCTGCTTGGAGCGCTCGGTGCGGTCTTCGTCGGCGATGGCCAGCGTCGTCCGCGGCGTCTTCGAGCGCTGCGCGCCGAAGATGGCGGCGAAGATGGAGAAGAAGACGATCGGCACGATGAAGCTGAGGATCAGCGCCGCGCGGTCGCGGCGGAGGTTCAACCATCCCGCTCGGATGACGGCAGAGATCATTCGCGCAGCTCCCTTCCGGTGAGGTGGAGGAAGACGCTCTCCAGGGTCGGAACTTTCTCCACCATCACCACTTCGCGCTTGTCGCCGACCGTGGCGCGCACCAGCTCGTCCTTGGTTCCCTGGGCGATGATCTTGCCGTGGTCGATGATCGCCACGCGCTTGCAGAGCCGCTCGGCTTCTTCCATGTAGTGGGTGGTGTAGATCAGCGAGACGCCGTCGGCGGCCAGGCCCTCGATCATCTCGTAGATGCGCTCGCGCGACTGCGGGTCGACGCCGACCGTCGGCTCGTCGAGCAGCAGCACCCGAGGGCGGTGCAGCACCCCGGCGGCCATGTTCAGGCGCCGCTTCATGCCGCCGGACAAGTTCTTCACCGGCTCGTCCTTGCGGTCGCTCAACGCGGCCCAGCCGAGGGCGTGGGTGATCGCCTCGGCCAGGGCCGTGCCTTTCAGACCGAGATAGCGGCCGAAGACATTGAGATTCTCGCGGGACGACAGGTTCGGATAGAGCGCGATCTCCTGCGGCACGATGCCCACCTGCTCGCGCGAGCGGTTGTCGGCCGCCGGCGCCGGCCGCCCGAAGATGCGCACTTCGCCGGAGTCGGGACGCACCCGCCCCATGATCGTGCGCACCAGCGTGCTCTTGCCGGCGCCGTTGGGGCCGAGCAGGCCGAGGAACTCGCCGTCGCCGAGCGTGAGCGAGACGCCGTCGAGCGCGCGGCGACCGTTGAACGACTTGACGACGTTGTCGATCTCGATGGGAGGCACGTTGTGCAGTGTACGGTTGCTGGGTTGCTAGGTTTCTGGGTTGCGAGGTGTAGCGGCGCCCGCTTCGGGCGCCGGCGGCCGGAGCGGCCGCCGCTACACTAAGCGGCCGACTGCGCGAACCCGGTGATCACGTAGGACCCCGACTTCACGTCTTTCTTGATCTTGATGATGTTGTTGTTCTGCGCGTCTTCGAGCAGGTCGCTGAAGGTGTTGTAGCCGTAGTACTCCTCGTTGAAGGTCGGCTTCTTGCGCTGCATGGTCTGCTTGACCATCGATCCCCAGAGGATCTCCTTGTTCTCGCGCATCAGGGCCTTGATCGAGTCGATCAGCAGCTTGAAGACCTCGGCCTGCTTTTTGTCCTTGAACGCCACCCCGGTCGGCGTCTTCTGCGTGCCGCGCACCAGGTCCTCGTAGAAGATGAACTCGTCGCAGTTGTCGATCAGCAGGTCGCTCGAGGAGTTCTTCACCCCCACCCCGATGACGTACTTGTCGTTCTCCTTCAGCTTGGAGACCAGCGGGGAGAAGTCGGAATCGCCGGAGGCGATGACGAAGAGGTCGATGTGGTCCTTGGACCAGCACATGTCCATGGCATCGACGGCCATGCGGATGTCGGCGGAGTTCTTTCCGGAGTAGGAGCGCCCCGGGATCTCGATCAGCTCGATGGCCGCCTCGTGCAGCTCGCGCTTGTAGTCGGGGAACTTGTCCCAGTCGCAGTAGGCGCGTTTGACCACGATCTTCCCCTTCTCCAGCAGGCGCTCGAGGAGGAGGTGGGCTTCGAATTTCTTGTATTTGGCGTCGGTGACGCCGATCGCGATGTTCTCGAAGTCGACGAACAGAGCGATCTTTCGTTCGATGTTATTCATATTCCTTGGCGGGGAGGCCGCGATCTCATCGTCGCTGCCGTCGAAGTCGGGTTTGCGCGACATGCGGGCCAGGGCAGTGTAACGGATTTGGGCAGCGCGGCGATTCCTGCCCTCACTTCCTGGCGATCACGACCTCCACGCGGCGATTCTTCTGGCGGCCGGCCGCGGTGTCGTTTCCGGCCACCGGTTTCGACTCTCCGAAGCCGCGCGAGGTCAGCCGCTCGTCGTCGACGCCGTACTTCGAGAGCCAGTCCGCCACCGCCTTCGCCCGCCGCTCCAACAGCCCCTGGTTGTACTGGTCGGCGGCGATCGAATCGGTATGGCCCTCCACCCGGACCGGGCGCCCTTTGTATGCCTCGATCACCTGCGCCACATCGGTCAGCGCGCGTTCCGCGTCGGCGCGAATCTTCGCCGAGTCGAAGTCGAACAGAATGGATCCGGCGAGCGAAATGACCACTTCCGCCTCCGTCACCTTCGCTCCGAGGCGGGTCAGCCGGTCGGCGATCTTCACGTCCTTCGAGTCGATCTCCGAGGCCCAGCCGGCGATGGACGACTTCTTGTCGACGATGGTCGTGATGTTCATGACCAGCCGGGTGGTCTTGCCGCGATTGAATTCGGCGGTCGCCGCCGCGCGCGCCGCGGCGTCCGCCGCATCCTGTTCGGGCGCCGTTTGCGCCAGCGCTGCGGAGTCGGTACCGATCTCGAACAAATGAGCGCGCTGGTTCTGTTGATGGCCGAACGGGTCGGCGGCGCTGGTGAAGATCAGGTTGATGGTCTTCACTTCCGGCGGCGGCGCGGGGAGCTTCATCCAGTACCGCGCGGTCTCGCCCGCCTTCAGATAGTCGGAGATGCCGTGGCTGCTGCCGGTGTATTCGTGCTCGGTGGCCAGCACGTGTCCTTCCTTGTCGGTCAGCGCGTAGTACTTCGTCCCGTTCTCCTCGTCGACAGCGTACGTGGTGACTTTGTCGCCGGTCAGCGCGAACAGAACCGTGGCGGTCTTGCTGCCGGTGTTCTTCACCGACCACTTCACCGTCAGGACGTTTCCGCGCCGCTCGACCGCCAGCAGGTCGAGCGTCACGTCATCGACGTTCAAGGCGATCGAGCCGAGCGATGCGGCGGCGAGAGGAAGCGCGAACAGAAGAGCGAATGCGACAGCGGTGAGACGACGGAGCGTCGTTGACATGCGGCAGTCCTCCAAAGTTTCGGCGATGATACGGGAAGTGAAGCGCTACGTCGCCCTGGCCCGCCCCTTCACCCTCCTCCCGCCCTTACTCGGCATCGTTTCGGGCGCGATCTGCGCGTGGGGCTCGGCGCACAACCCCGATCCGTTGCGCGCGGTCAGCTCCTCGGTGGTCATGACCATCGTCCTCGGTTCGATCTGCGCGGCGTTTCTCAACGCGGCGAACAACGCCCTCAATCAGATTTACGACCTGGAGATCGACCGCATCAACAAGCCGAAGCGCCCGCTGGTGACCGGCGAGGTCTCCCGCCGCGGGGCGTGGATCTTCACCTGGGTGACCTACGCCATCGGCCTGCTGCCGACCTGGCTGGTGGTCCCGTATCCCTACTCCAACTGGCACGCCAAGTTCTATGCGCCGCTCGCCGAGCACGAGTGCTTCTTCATCTACCTCGCCGCCTTCGTGGCCACCTTCGTTTACTCCGTCCCCGCGCTGGGGCGGACCAAGGCCCATCCCATCGGCGCCAACCTCACCATCGCCATCCCGCGGGGCTGCCTGCTGAAGGTCGCCGGCTGGACCATGGTGGCGCGCGCCACCGTCGCCGAGCCGTGGTTCATCGGCGCGATCTTCGGCGTCTTCCTCCTGGGCGCCGCGTCGACCAAGGACTTCAGCGACATCGAAGGCGACCGCGCCGGCGGCTGCCGCACGCTGCCGATCGCGTTTGGTGTGCGGAAGGCGGCCTGGATGATCGCGCCGTTCTTCGTCTTCCCCTGGCTGCTGATGCCGCTCGGCGCGGCGACCGGAATCCTCACCGGCAACCACACCGCGCTGGTGGTCCTCGGAATCGCGCTCGCCGCATGGGGCGTGTACACCGTGTGGCTGATCGTGCGGAACCCCGACGAGCTGACCGCGACGGAGAACCACCCGTCGTGGCGGCACATGTATCTGATGATGATGGCCGCGCAGGTGGGATTCGCGGCGGCGTATCTGGTCTGACTCTCAGTTTATCCCGTCGCGCAGCGACGGGATCAGCGGTTCTACCGCGAGTCACGTTGCCCACGAAGCGCGGTGTGACCATTGATCCCGTCGCTGCGCGACGGGATAAACTCAAGCGGACCTAGAATGCCCGAGTGATCTCACTCGAACGTGAAATCGTCCGACTGCGCGACGCCGGCGCGATCGATCCTCCGACGGCCGCGACGCTGATCGCGCACGAGCGGCGCGAGGTGGTCAGCCTGTACGGCGAGCTGCGCTTCCTGACGTGGGGCGGCGTGATGCTGATCGTCTCGGGCGTCGGCGTGCTGGTCTCGAAGCACCTCGACAAGATCGGACCGCTGACGATTGCCACGGCCATCGGCATGGCCTCACTGGCGTGCTACGCCTACTCGTTCTGGCGGCGCCGCGCCGGCCGGAGTCATCTGGCCGACGACTACATCCTCCTGCTCGCCGCGCTGCTGGCCAGCGCCGACATCGGATACATCGAATCGCAGTTCCACCTTCTGGGACCGGTCTGGCAGCGCCACTTCCTGATTCTGGCGGTGCTGCACGGCGTGACCGCGTACCTCTTCGACTCGCGCCTGGTGCTGTCGCTGTCGATCGCCGCGCTGGCGGCGTACATCGGCATCGAGCGGCGGGTGGAAGTGCTGTTCGACTCGGGGGTGGTGTTCGCGGTACGCGCGTTCGTCACGGCGGCCATCGTGGCCGTGTGGCGGCTGATACAGAAGCGCCGCTCGTTCCAGCCGGTCTTCGACCACGCCGCGGCGAACCTGGCTTTCTGGGGCGCGCTCTCCCTCCTTGCCGAAGATGACACGCGGCTGCTCGGCTGCACGGTGGGGGTCGTCTTCGCCGGCCTCAGCGCATGGCACGGTTGGCGGAGCGGCGAGGAGGCATTCGTCATCTATGCCTGGGTCTACGGGACGATCGCCATCGACGTGCAGGTCTGCGATTGGCTGAACGACGACGCGCTGGTCTTCCTCTATCTCGTCATCTCGACGATCGCCGCAATCATCGGCCTCTTCGTGACTCACGCCCGGATGCGAAAGGCGGCCGCATGAAGTGGTGGCCCAGCGTCGACGAGGAGCGTCTGGATGCGCTGCGCCCGGGCTCCTCGGGATGGCGGCGGCATGGGCTGGTTCTCTCGATCGTCTTCTTCGGCCTGACGCTGCTCGCGCTGGCCGCGTTCAATCTTCTAGTCGCTCTCACCAACCTGCCCGAGGGGATGACCACCGCGGTCGTGGCGATCGCCGTCGCCGAGTGGCTGATTCACCGCCGCCGGTTCTTCGGCACCGGCATCGAGTCGGCGCTCTGGATCGGCGCGCTCTTCGCCATCATCTTCTCGCTTCCGAGCTCCGGCAGGCTCGAGTCGCTGCTGGTGTTCGTCGCGGCGTGCGCCATCGCCGGATTCCGAGTTCGGAGCGCCCTCTTCGGATGTGCGGCGGTGGTACTGGTGCTCTCATACATCGCGGTGAAGGCGGACAGCGCCTGGCCCGCGATGGCTTTTGGGATCGCGGCGGCGCTGGTCGCGGCAGTCGCGCTGCAACGCGAGTGGCAGCGCCCCTCGACCGAGCGGCTCATCGGCATGGTGATGATCGTCATGCCGGTGGCGGCGGAAATCGCGTGGGCAGTCGCCGGCCGCGGTACGGCGCCGCTGCCGTTCGCCGTTCTCGCTGCGTTGCTTTTCGCGCTCGGCATTCGCGGCCGCGATCGCGTGACGCTGGCCACGGGCGCGCTGACGGCGGGCATCGCCGCATTCGAGGCGCGCGAGCTGTTCCGCTTTCCGCTCGAGATCAAGCTGATGGCCGGCGGCGCGGTGCTGATCGCGCTCGCCGTGGCGATCACTCGCGCTCTGCGCGGCCGCAAGACCGGCTTCGTCGTCGAGCCGTCCGCGGTCACGCCCTACGACGAGGCGATGCAGATCCTCGCCACCCTCCCTTCCGCCCACCCCGCGTCCGCTGAGCCCGCGACGGCCGCCGCCGCGCCGGAGGTCAAGAGCGGCGACGACAGCTCGTTCGGCGGCGCCGGCGCCGGCGGCGGATACTAGGAAGCAATGTAGGACGGGCTTCAGCCCGTCAGACGGGCTAAAGCCCGTCCTACATATGTTCCACGTGCCACAGCAGGTGTGCACCGCACGGAACTCGCATAGATGCCCTGCTCGATGAGCATCGCTCGCAGCGGGCAGCTAGCGGCGAGCGGCTAGCCCTTTACCGGCGACTTTTTCCGCAACTGGCCTTCCCCGCCCGGTTCTCGCCATTATTCTCTCCGGTCGAGCCTGCTATTTCCTCCGGAATGGCTGCGCAAACGCTGCGGAAAAAGCCAGACGCTATTCCTGTCGAAATCCATGTGCAAAAGTTGATGAAAAACGCCGGAAAAGCCGCGGATTTGCTGGGAAATGCCTGTGTAAAACACTGCGGATAACCTGCGGGGAAGCGGTGGAATAGCGGCGGATAACGGGCTTCTGCGGACTCTACCGTGTCGTAGCTAAATGATTGAAGAAATGAATAGTTGTCGACTTTCTTCTGTTCTTTCTACACGAGTTCTTCGCAACATCTTGACATGTTGCTCTACGGGGCGTAGGTTGTGCGAATCGCACCTACATCTCGGCGTGAGGGAGGAAGAATGAAGGATATGAAGCAGTCGCGTCTTGCCGCCCGATCCCCGTTGCGCTCTGTTTCGCTGCAGATTCGGGAGTATCAGGTGACATGCAAAGTGAAGGGGCCGGTACCGCAACCCCGCCCCGCGGCCGTTCGCTGGTCGGCGCGCTGAGATCGCTTAGAAAACCAAACCAACCATGACCTGTCACAACTGCCTGAACTGTTGGAATCGCCGGGGTCGGCCTGACGGCTGACCCTCGACGACCGTATGACCGTCGTCGAGGAAGCGCGCCGGGCGGCGCGCTTTTCCATCGGGAGGAGGAGACAACTTATGACATCCATCGACATGACCCAGCCGCTTCGTCCCCGCTCCTCGGCCAAGCCGCCGAAAGCAGCCCGCAAGGAGACTCGCGGAGGAGGGATCGAGGTCGAGCGCCACTTCACCAAGCCCGGCGTCGACGTGTACGACACCTGCGAGTGGGAGCTGCGGTCGGCGGTCATCACCAGCGAGACGGGCGGCGTGGTCTTCGAGCAGAAGGACGTCGAGATGCCGAAGTTCTGGTCGCAGATGGCCACCAACGTCGTCGTCTCCAAGTACTTCCGCGGCCACATCGGCGAGCCCGATCGCGAGTCGTCGGTCCGCCAGCTCATCGGCCGCGTGGTGCGCACCATCACCGGCTTTGGCCGCGAGGGCGGCTACTTCGCCACCGAGGCCGACGGCGACTCCTTCCGCGACGAGCTGACCCACATCCTCCTCTACCAGATGGCCTCCTTCAATTCGCCGGTGTGGTTCAACGTCGGCATCGAGCCGCGCCCGCAGTGCTCGGCATGCTTCATCAACTCCGTGCAGGACACCATGGACTCCATCCTCGGCCTGGCCAAGACCGAGGGGATGCTGTTCAAGTACGGCTCGGGGACGGGATCGAACCTGTCGAACATCCGCTCCTCGCGCGAGCTCCTGGCCGGCGGCGGCACCGCCTCGGGCCCCGTCTCCTTCATGAAGGGCTACGACTCCTTCGCCGGCGTGATCAAGTCGGGCGGTAAGACCCGCCGCGCGGCGAAGATGGTCATCCTCAACATCGACCACCCCGACATCCTCGACTTCGTGGAATCGAAGGAGCGCGAGGAGAAGAAGGCCTGGGCCCTGATCGACGCCGGCTACGACGGCGCG
Organism: Candidatus Gilichinskyi gelida; assembly: GCA_038040385.1. GTDB lineage: Bacteria > Acidobacteriota > Thermoanaerobaculia > Gp7-AA8 > Gp7-AA8 > Gilichinskyi > Gilichinskyi gelida. The sequence goes on along the minus strand of JBBPII010000017.1, from coordinate 63,164 downwards.
TTCAACGCCCCCGGCGGCGCGTACGACTCGGTGCAGTTCCAGAACGCCAACCACTCCGTCCGGGTCACCGACGAGTTCATGCGCGCGGTGGAGAAGGACGGCGAGTGGCAGACCCGTGCGGTCACTGACCACAACCGCGTCATGGACAACTTCAAGGCCCGCGAGCTGATGCGCAAGATGGCGGAGTCGGCGTGGATGTGCGGCGACCCCGGCATGCAGTTCGACACCACGGTCAACGACTGGCATCCGTGCCCGAACACGGCGCGCATCAACGCCTCCAATCCCTGCTCGGAGTACATGTTCCTCGACGACTCGGCGTGCAATCTGGCCTCGCTGAACCTGATGCGCTTCTACACCGACGCCAACGGCTTCGACGTCGAGGCCTACCGCCACGCCCTGCGCATCGTCATCACCGCGCAGGAGATCGTGGTCGACTACGCCTCGTACCCAACGCAGGCCATCGAGAAGAACTCGCACGCCTTCCGCCCCCTGGGCATCGGCTACGCCAACCTCGGCGCGCTGCTGATGGCCCGCGGCCTGCCCTACGACAGCGAGGAAGGGCGCGAGTACGCCGCGGCGGTCACCTCCATCCTCTCCGGCGAGTCGTACGCGCAGTCGGCGCGCATCGCGGCGAAGATCGGGCCGTTCGACGGCTACGCGGTCAATGAGGAGCCGTTCCTCCGGGTCATCGACAAGCATCGCCGCGCCGCGTACCGCATCAACACCCGCGCGCTGCCGGCCGACCTGGCCGAGGCGGCCACCAGGTGCTGGGACGAGGCGTATGCGTTAGGCAAAGAATTCGGCTACCGCAACGCGCAGATATCCGTGCTCGCGCCGACGGGCACCATCGCCTTCATGATGGATTGCGACACCACCGGCGTGGAGCCGGACATCGCTCTCGTCAAGTACAAGAAGCTGGTCGGCGGCGGGATGCTGAAGATCGTCAACCAGACCGTTCCCGTCGCTCTCAAGCGCCTGGGATACGACCAGAAGCAGATCAACGAGATCGTTCGTTATGTGGATGAGAACGACACCATCGAGGGATCCCCGCACGTGCTCGAGTCGCACCTGCCGGTGTTCGACTGCGCGTTCAAGGCCACGCACGGCACGCGCTCCATCCATTACCTGGGCCATCTGAAGATGATGGGCGCGGTGCAGCCGTTCATCAGCGGGGCGATCTCCAAGACCATCAACATGCCGACCGCGGCGACCATCGACGAGATCGAGATGGCGTACATCGAGGCGTGGAAGCTGGGGCTGAAGGCGGTGGCGGTCTACCGCGACGGCTGCAAGCGCTCGCAGCCGCTGTCGACGGGGAAGTCCGTGGAAACCACCGCCGCACCCACGGCGGTGCGGCGCAAGCTCCCCGACGAGCGCGAGTCGATCACCCACAAGTTCTCCATCGGCGGCCACGAGGGCTACATCACGGTGGGGAAGTACGAGGACGGCACGCCGGGCGAGATTTTCATCACCATGGCCAAGGAAGGCTCGACCATCTCCGGGCTGATGGACTCGTTCGCCACGATGACCAGCCTCGCGCTGCAGCACGGCGTCCCGCTGCAGCTCCTGATCGACAAGTTCACGCACACCCGTTTCGAGCCCTCGGGCTTCACCAAGAACCCCGAGATCCCGATGACCAAGTCGATCATGGATTACATCTTCAAGTGGCTGGCCATCAAGTTCCTGAACCGCGACGCGCAGGAAGACGCCGGCGTGATCAAGCGCGACGCCGAGCCCGCCCCCCCAACCAACGTGGTGCCGCTGGCGGCTCCGGATCGCGCATTCGTGACGTCGTTCGCTCCCACGCCGGTCGTCCTCCCGCCCCGCAACGCGGACGCGCCGAACACCTCGAAGCCGGGGACGACCTTCCTGTACCAGCAGGATGCGCCGTCATGCTCGGACTGCGGGTCGATCATGGTGCGCAATGGGGCTTGTTACAAGTGTTTGAACTGCGGCAGCACCAGCGGGTGCTCGTAGTACGGCGAATGGCTAGTCCCGCCGGTTAGCACTCGATGAGCAGCAGCACGGGGGCGGTCGAAAGGCCGCCCTTCGTGTCGAGTACGCAGAACCTCGACTAAGGGAGATTAAGGCTCGCGCAAATTGGTGTTGTCGAGCTCACCTTCATGGCCATAAAGAAGCAAGAATTCTACGAAGGCGCTGCTCTACATATTCTTGCTCGCGGTGGGCAGATTCGAGGAATTCGCTTCGCGGCGCCGTTCGTCGTGCTGAACGACCAGCTACAGGTATTCTTGAAGTACAGTACGCGCGGTCGCAGTCCGTGGGGGTTCACATTTACACCTGCCGAGCAACTGAAGTTGAGCAAAACCGGTACAGCTGCCGCCACCGTGATCGGCCTCATCTGCGGATCCGATGGTGTCGCGGCACTCAGCTACGAGCTGTACCAAACAATTGCTCACCCGCGCGAGTCGGCGATTCACGTCGCCTGCTATCGTGCGCACGGCCAGCACTACGAGGTAAAAGGTCCCGACGGCACGCTGAACGCGAAAATTGCGCCATCTCGCTGGTATAAGCTCCTGGAGGAACAGCAGTGAAACACTGTGACCAAGTCGAGCTGCTGTTACATAAGCAGATCGGCAACGAAGAGGAAGTGAAGGATATCACCGCTACTGCGAAGCGGGTTGCTGAGAAGTGGGTCGATCCGCTGAGTGGCGGCAAAGAAGACATTAATGGGCTCATCTATGGTCTGGTTCAAAGCGGGAAAACGGGGGTGCTAACGGTGACGGGTGCCATCGGGGCCGACGAAGGCTACAGAACGATCATCATTCTTACTTCGGATAACGATCCGCTGTACGAGCAGACACTTGGCCGCGTTCGTGAGGCATTTCCGGGAATCGACATAATTGCCAAGCAGGATTTCAAAGATCTCAATGCGTTCCTTCAGCGAATAAAGAGCGGCACGTGTGCAGTCGTTAGTACGAAGAACTCCCGTCTGCTGAAGACGCTCATAGAAAACTTCAAGGCCGGGAATGTTAAGGGGTTAACGTGTCTCATCATTGATGACGAAGCCGATCAGGCGAGTCTGAATACGAAAGAGATCAAAGCGAATGGGACTCGAAGCGCAATTAATGATTCGATCACCGAGTTGCGTGGATTCTTCCAGAAGAACACCTATCTTCAAGTCACCGCTACTCCGCAGGCTCTGTTTCTGCAAACACCAGGTCACGATTTCCGACCGCAGTTCACGGTGTTAAGTTATCCCGGCGCTGGCTATGTCGGCGGTGACGATTTCTTCGGCGACGGTTCGAACCTCGTGAGGGAGTTCCCGCTCAACGATATTGCTACGCTTACGGCCGGCAATCAGCCGAGCCCCAGCCTGCAGCTTCCGGCCTCTCTGCTGAAGGCGCTTGACACCTTTATGGTCGCCGCTACGTATAAACGCCTTAAGGATCCGGAACAGAATTGTGCATTTCTCTGTCACGTTAGTACGAAAACGGCAGATCATAAACACATCGTTGAGCTCCTCCGCCGATACAAGGTGGATCTCGCGAATGACGCGAAGGTGCAGAGGCCTGCGCTTGTGACGAGACTGCGAGCCGCTTACGACGACTTAAAGGCGACTCACCCGGAGCTCAGTCAAACTACGTTCCCCGCGATTCTGACGGCGATCGCGTTTTTCGCACCTGGGATTAACGTTCGTTTGGTCAACGGGGAGACGGATGAAGATGTGGCCGTCAAGTCGCCGTATAACCTGTTCGTGGGAGGGAACAAACTCGGTCGAGGCGTTACAATCAGGAATCTCCTGGTCAGCTATTACGGCCGTAATCCGAAGAGGCCGCAGGCGGACACCGTATTGCAGCATGCTCGCATGTACGGGTATCGCCGCGCGGATATCGGGCTTTTACGGCTGTTCCTGCCGCCTGATCTCCATGTGGTGTTCAAAGCAATTAACAAGATGGAGCGAGGTTTGAGGGAGCTGATCGCGAAGGCCCCGGCGGAGGAATTTAGGGGCGTCTACATCGAAGGTTCGTTGCATGCCACTCGCCGCAACGTGTTGGCTCCGGGTGCGATTGGCGTGTATTCGGGTGGCAGCATCTACAACCCGGCGCAGGTAATGCGCGATAGTTCCGTTGATCAGTCGACCGCCAAGATCGATGCGATCCTGCGCAATGTTGGCGACAAGCAGTTCGCGGAGTTGCCTCTCGGCGGATTACAACAGCTTATTCAGCTAACAGTGCCCGACCAGCAAGCGGCCGAAAGGGTATGGAATCCGCTCGCTGTAGCGGAGTCGGTCGGTCAGTTCGCGCTGCTTCGCGAACAGAACTCTGGCTATGTGTACGTCGATCGGGATCGCGGCGGCCTCGCGACCCGCCGCGAAACACAAGGCATTCTCACAGGCGGTGAGGCGATAACGGTCCCCGACGACAAGGTAACTCTGTTCTTGCTTCGCACGAGGGCTGACGGAGGAGCGCATGCAGCGTGGTGGCCACAAATCCGTTTTCCCAGCGGCCAATATGCCTTCGCTTTTGCCGTTTAGATACGACGCTGCTGGCGAACATGAGCGCCGCCATGGTGGCGCCTTCGATGACCGCAGAGGAGTTAAGCGGTCAGTACGTGAGTATCCGGAGCGAGGGATGGCGCAGAGGTGAGTGCCGCTATGAAGCTTAAGGCTATCGATCTTTTCTCGGGCTGCGGAGGTCTCACATTAGGCCTCACGAAGGCGGGCTTCGAGGTCGTCGGCGCGATCGAAAGTGATCCACTGGCCGTAAAGACTTACCGTGCAAACCACCCGAGCGTGCAGATTTGGGATCGCGATATTCGCAAGGTCACGGCACCGCAGATTCTTGAGGCGCTCGGGCTGCAGCGCGGCGAGCTAGATCTAGTGGCCGGATGTCCGCCTTGTCAGGGGTTCAGCGCCATACGTCGGCTGAACGGCCGACGTCGTGTCCGAGACGAGCAGAACGACCTAGTCTTCGAGTTGTTGAGACTGGTCAGAGGCCTGCGACCCAAAGCGGTCATGATGGAGAACGTGCCCGGTCTTGCACACAACGCCCGCTTCTCGAAGCTAAAGGCGGCGCTGAGACGGCTCGGCTACATGGTGAGTGCGGAGGTGAAGGATGCCCGTCACTACGGCGTGCCGCAGCGGCGGCGGCGACTTATTCTGCTGGCCGGTCGTGGCGTCGCAATTCCGTTTGCGGTGCACGCGCGTCGCGTCCGAACCGTGCGCGAGACCTTTGCGAAACTGAGCAAGCATCGCAGCAAGCACGACACCCTGCACAATCTCGCCGATCACCGAACCGCGAAAGTCGAAGACCTCATCCGACTCATTCCCAAAGATGGCGGAAGTCGATCGGATCTGGGTGCGGCGTGGCAGCTCGAGTGCCACCGAAAGTGCGATGGATTCAAAGATGTTTACGGCCGCATGAAATGGAATGACGTTGCACCGACCATTACCGGCGGTTGTTGTAACCCGTCTAAAGGACGATTCCTTCATCCTACGAAGAACCGCAATATCACGTTGCGAGAAGCTGCTCTGCTTCAGGGTTTTCCGGCAAACTATTATTTCTCGCTCGACCGCGGCAAGTTTGCCGCTGCCCAGATGATTGGCAATGCTCTGCCACCGGAGTTCATTCGCCGGCACGCGGCGCGAATTGCAAAGATTGTGAAGCACATTTCGTGATTGGCAGATACCGTTCTGGATGATCTCGCGAGCTGTGAGCGACTCCAATCTGGGTGTCAGTGCAGTAGGTTCAAGCGATGATGGCGAATCGGAGAGGGACTGTAAAGAGCTGGAGTGTGTGGATGGGGACATCCAAGCAGACGGGCCGTCGAAACTAGGTGAATGACGTGGCCGATGTGTTCTCCTCACAGAAGCGTTCCGCGATAATGAGTCGAGTGCGGAGCCGCGGAAACACAAGAACGGAACTTGCGCTGTTAAGTATTTTCCGACGTCAAGGGATTGTCGGCTGGCGGCGAAAGCAAGCCATTTTCGGTAATCCTGACTTTGTCTTCCGTAGGCAGCGCCTGGCGGTGTTTGTCGATGGCTGCTTCTGGCATTGCTGTCCCAAGCACGAGACACGACCAGCGTCAAATCGGACGTTTTGGCGACGAAAGCTCAAGCGAAACCGAGCTCGCGACCGGTTGGTGAATAGGACACTTCGGAATGCTGGCTGGAAGGTGTGCCGCATCTGGCAGCATGACCTGACCCGGAGGAACGAGGAACACCTGGCGAGACGCATTCGCAAACACCTCGCCGCGACGACATAGCCTAGGACAGACATTCGACGAACGGTTTGAGTAGTTCCGGATTCCGGAAGGCGTCCACGTCGATGAAAGGAGGCCGGCATGGCACTCAGTACCTCCGTTGCTGAAGTAACGAACATCTCGGCTCACGGCTTCTGGATCATGCTGGGCCAGCGAGAGCTTTTTGTGTCCTTCACCGACTTTCCCTGGTTCGCGGAGGCTTCCGTGGCCAAGATCTCGCGTGTCGAGTGGCCGAGCGAGGATCATCTCTCTTGGCCCGAGCTGGACATCGACCTCTCGGTTCGCTCCATCGAACATCCGGAGGAGTTTCCGCTGAAGGCTCGACTCGACTGACGATGGAATCGACGAAACACTTCGCCATCTGCGTGCGCAACGAGGGTTATCACTCGACAGAGTCTGAAGAACTTGGTATCGCAGCCGTGATCGTTGCCCGGCGTTGGGCGCAGGCACTGCCGCACGAGGGTAGAATCAGGCATGTCACGGAACATCGAAGAGCTTCTCCGCGAGGCATCCGAGCTGCCTGAAACTCAACGAGCAGAATTGGCCGGACGGCTTCTCGAAAGCCTCGACGGGCAACCCGACGAAGGCGTCGAGGCGGCATGGGCTGAGGAAGTTGAGCGCCGAGTACGCCAACTCGAAAGCGGCGAAGTGAAGACGATTCCATGGGAAGAAGTCCGTGCGAAGCTCTACGCTCGCCTGAATGAAAAGCGTTAGGTTCCATCCGCTGGCGAGCGGCGAACTTCTCACAGCGATCGACTGGTACGTGGCCCGCAGCGAAGTGGCGGCGGCTGGTTTCGCGCGGGAAATCGAGCACGCGATTCAACGAATTGCCGAGGCGCCAGAGCGCTACCCGTTGACACGGTTCGATCGGCGGCGCTTCGTGCTCATCAACTATCCGTTCGATCTCGTCTATCGAGTCCTATCTGCCGAAATAGAGATCATCGCGGTCGCCCATCATGCCCGGCGGCCTGGGTATTGGCGCAATCGCTAGATCCGCGCTGGCCCACTCCGTACACGCCTGTCCGGGTTTCTTTTTTCCTCCGCGGTGTCTAACCCGGAAAGGAGACCGCGATGCGAATGCGAACATTGGAAATCTTCACCCTTCTCGCCCTGACCTGTGCCACGGCATTTGGAGGCGGCACGGGCGGTTTTGGGTTGACCGTTTTAGTCGGCGACAACCCGCGCGACCAGTACTTCCACGACGGCACCCGCTACGTCGAGGCCCTCCGTGGCGCGAGCTATGCGCTGCGGCTGACGAACCCGACGCCGTACCGTGTCGCGGTCGCCCTCTCCGTCGACGGCCTCAACACCATCGACGCCCGGCACACCGATCCGCGCAGCGCGAGGAAGTGGGTGCTGGGACCGTACGAGACGGCGGTGATCTCCGGATGGCAGGTGAACGATCGGACCGCTCGGTCCTTCTACTTCACCGGCGAGCGTCACTCCTACGGCGCGGCGCTCGGGAAGACGGACAACCTCGGCGTGATCGAGGCCGTCTACTTCCGCGAACGCCGTCCGAAAGTGAGTACGTACTGGCCTGAATCGAATTCGGCCGGGCGCGACGCCGCCGCAGCCCCACCGTCGGCACAGAAAAGCGAGGGCTTGTCGGACGAGTACGCGGGGACTGGCATGGGTGGCAGGAAGCGCCATGAGGTCGAGAGCGTGGAGATCGACCTCGAGCCGGAGCCTGCCGCGTCCGTGCGCATCCGCTACGAATTCCGGCCGCAGCTCGTGAAGATGGGCGTCCTGCCGTCGCTGAGCTCGCCGTTGGAGCGCCGCGAGCGGGCGCGCGGGTTCAGCGAGTACTGCCCCGAGCCAAAGTGAAGTACGGGGCTTGCTGTGGGTGACTCAACTGCGGCAGCACCAGCGGGTGCTCGTGGTACGGCGAATGGCTCAGTCCCGCCGGTTTGCACACGCCGACAGCAGCAGGAATGGGGCGGCCCGAAAGGCCGCTCTTGGTTTCTACGGCAGGATCCGCGTGAATCCTTGGCGAGACGCCGCGTCGCGCAGGCGGTCGTCGAGGGTGACGACGGCTAGCGAGGATGGTTCGTTCTCTGCGACGACGATCGCGGCCGCGAGCTGCAGTGCGTCTGCGCCTCTGAGCGGATGCAGCCGTAAGAGCCGCTTGGCCGTTTCGCGTACTTCGCGCGTTGGCGCCACTTCTTGCCAGTTCGCCGCAAAGGCACCCAGATCCGCGGCCGCAGCAAACAGTTCATCAGCCGAAACATTCTTCTCGCGTTCAAGCCGAGCAAGCGCGGAAAGGCACTCGATCTCGGTCGACCACCACACGACCATTTCGGGATCCTCGGCGAGCAAAGCTCGAACGGCGGCACTGCTGGTTTCCGCGACCGTGAGGGGCACGATCGCGGAGCTGTCCCAGAACCTCATCGCTCTGATTCGTGTCGTTCATCCAGGAGTGCCTGAACGACACTGACTCCCTTCTTCAGCTTCACCGGAGCCTTGTCGATGAGCCATTGCGGAATCGGACGACCACGGCGGATCACGCCTCCTCGTTCCAGACGCGCCAAGCGCGCGTGATCGGCCGTCTTTCCCTGCTGCGCCCGCACTGACTCGATCCTGGCAATGACCACGCCGCGCTCAGTGATCAGCACCGGCTCGCCGTTTTTCACCCGCTCGAGATACTTGCTCAAATTGTTTTTTACGTCTGTTACGCTCGCCGTCTTCATATGGCTAGACTAGCTTGAACGGACAGGTCTTTCAAGCTACCTCTCCCGCGAATCCCGCCCCGAACGCCCGCGCCGGCGTGAGGCTCCCGGCGGCGACGCCCCCTTCCAGCACCCGCTCCACCGCGCCCACCGCGGAGAGCACGGTGAACGCGTAGCCCTCGGGCGTCTCCATCGTCATCGTCACTTCGGTGCCGTCGCGGCGCGCGGCGCGGCCCCAGAGGTACGTGCGCCCGGCGGCGCGGACGTCCTCGGGCGGGCCGGTGCGGCGGTCGGCGACGCGTTGGAGCAGGCGGCGGAGGGGGCGGAAGCGGAGGAGCGAGAGCAGGCGGGCCATGCGCTTCACGCGCGCGATGGCGCGGGGGGAGGCGGCGTTGTAGACGCGGATGTTCGGGATGCCGGTGGTGCGCCACGCCGTCGCGACGTCGCCCCACGGGATGGTCATCGCCATCCGCGGGCCGCAGGAGAAGGGGATCTCGCGCACGTCGTAGGCCATCGGCACGCGCTTGATGCGCCCGTTCTCGCGGATGGCGCCGCCCAGGTGCAGTCCCTCGATCATCGTTTTCATCGTGCCGCGGCTGAGCGAGCTGCCGGCGGAGTAGAAGGCGAGCCACAGCTCGTCGGCGTTCGGGAGGCGCTCGGCGAGCATGGCGGCGAGGCAGTCGGTGGGAACGACGTCGAATCCGACGCCGGGCAGGAGCGTGACGCCGGCGCGCTTCGCGTCGTCGTCGAGGGCGAAGATCGACTCGAACACGGCGATCTCGCCGGTGATGTCGAGGTAGTGCGCGCCGGAGGCGAGGCACGCCCGCACCATCGGCGTCGCGGTGTGGATGAACGGTCCCGCGCAGTGGAGGACGAGCGAGACGCCGTCGAGCTGCGGTTTCTCGAGCGGGAACGCCCGCCACTCGCAGCCCAGCTCGCGCGCCAGCGGCTCGATTTTCTCCGCGCTGCGGCCGGCGAGGAGCGGGCGGTGGCCGCGGCGGACGGCCTCCCGGGCGATGAGCTCGCCGGTGTAGCCGTTCGCGCCGTAGATCATCCAAGTCATGCGCGGATTGTATGGCTCTGGGCAAATCATTTAGTTTGGCGGGGTGGCACGCACCATTGCCCGCATCGCCATCGCGGCCGCCGCGGCGTTCACGGCGCTGACGCTTCTCTGGCGCCTCGGGCTCCTTGACGCCTTCTCTTTCCCTCCGCCACCGACCGATCTCCGCGGCTGGAACGCATTCTCCGTTTACCCCTGGGCAGAGTTGGTGCTAATGCTGGCGATGGTCGCCGCTTGCGTGACGGCGATCATTCTCAGGGTGGTCGGGAGGAGATCCGCGGCAGCCCGAGTGATTTCAACGACTCTGATCGTCGCCGTGTTGGTTGGAGCGGTGATGGTCTACCTGCCGCTCTATGGCATGACCCTCCGCCGCACGGATCGCATTCGTGGCTCGGTGGAGGAGCCGGTTCTCGCACTCCGGCTCATCGTGAGCCTGTTCGCGCTGACCCTCGCGATGAACGTCCTTCTTGTCGTCGCCGCGCGAGCTCGTCACACGCCCGATCTCACGCGGCGCGCTGTGTCCGCGTTGGCCGTCGTCACCACTGCCGTCTATTTGCATCTCTTCTGGGTGTTCGTCGTCTTTCCACTCACTATCGAATGGTGGCCGGCGGATTGGCAACGCGCGGATCTCCTGCGTCCTGTGGACCTTTGCCGCGGCGCGACGCTTTGGCATTTGGATGCCGGCGGAAGTCAGGCCGCGTTTCCGATCGGCCGTATCGACGACCTTTGGTTGAACTTCGCCGACCCGCGATCCGGCGGCCGGCGTGAGCGCGCCATCTCTTTCGACGGAACCTTCTACGAGGGTTACTTCTGGATGACGCTTCCGGAGACGGCTCAGCTTCGCGTTCGCGTGGATGATCCGGCGCTGGTAAATTGCGACGGCACCTGGCGGCGCGAGGACGTCAGCCCGGGTACGTGGCACAAGGTTGGCGTTTTCCCGCTGCGTTAAAGTTCGCACCGCATTTGAATCAGGAGGAGGTCTCCATGGACGACACCAAAGCAGTGGGAGAAAAACTGGTCGAGTTCTGCCGGAACGGCTTGAACCTCGACGCCATCGCCTCGCTTTACAGCCCGGACATCGTCAGCGTCGAGGCCATCGGCAGCGACGGCGTGCCCGCCGAGATGCGGGGCGTCGACGCCGTCGTGGCCAAGAACAAGCGGTGGTACGACAACAACGAGATCCACCACGCCTCGGCCGAGGGGCCGTACCCGCATCGCGACCGCTTCGCGGTGATCTTCCACTACGAGACCACGGCGAAGGACGGGCCGAGAAAAGGGCAGCGGTCGAAGTTCGACGAGGTCGCGTTGTACACGGTGAAGGACGGGAGGATCGTCCGCGAAGAGTTCTTCTACGACATGGGCTGACCGCTACTCGATCTCCAGCCGCCCGTTGCGCGGCAGCGGCGGCACGAGCATGGCGTCGCCGGTCGTGCCGTCGATCGACGAGACGTACGCGGTCCAGAGGCCGTCGGATGTCCCGAGGCGGCGGATGGTCACGATCACGCCGGTGTCGTCGACCGGCGAGCCGAAGGTGAGCAGCGGCCGCTGCACCATCCCGTGCGCGGCAACGATCACCGTTTCCTCGCGCGGGTTCGCGGCGATTCCGTTGTGCACGACGAAGCGCGCCTCGACCACGAACGTATTCGCCACGCCGGCGTCGTTCACGATCCCGTAGTTGGCGCGCGCCTTCGGCACGCCCGGCGGAAGGAACGACGGAATCAGGACGGGATAGAAGACCATCTCGCCGGAGGCGTCTCCGCCGCGCATGTCGGCGACCGGAACGCCGGGCACGGCCTCGGTGAGCCCCGCGAAGTCGGCGAGCCGCGTGGCGTTGATCACGGCGCTGGCCTCCATCGATGCCGTGGCATCGAATGAGCCGTCATCCTCGACGGCGACGAACTTCACCGCGCCGAGGGTGGGAGGAAAGCCGGCGATGGGGAAGGTGCTGAAGATGAGGCGGGTCTCGTTGGGAGCGAGGTCGATCCGGAACGCGTTCTCGCGCGATCCCACGCCGTCGCGCGCGATCCAGTCCGCGCGGACGAGCTGCCGGACGCCGAGGCGGTTGGTGAGACGGAACGAGGTGGTGTAGGCGGTCGATGCGTTGCTGATCGTCCCGGCCACCGGGATATAGACCGCGGTCGGCGCAGTGGCTGCAAGCACCGGCGCCGCGACGAGGAGAAGGAGAGGGGCAATCGAGAGTCGGTTCATGGTTATTTTCTACCATGACCGCTATCCTTTTTCCCTGCTTTCTCGGATCACCGTCCGCACCGCGGTCTTTCTGGCCGGCGCCGCGCTCATGGCGTTGGAGGTTGCGGCGTTCCGCATCGTGGGTCGCAGCTTCGGCACCGCGCTGCGCGAAACCACCACGGTCATCGCCGTCTTCATGACGTCGATGAGCATCGGTTACTGGAGCGGCGGGCGGTTGGGCGACCGCTGGCCGTCGCGGCGGACGCTGGCGGCGCTGCTGCTGTCGGCGGCGGCGATGATGGTCGCCGTGCCGTGGCTGGACCACATCGTCTCGCCGCGCATCGCCGAGTCGGCGGCCTCGGCGTCGCTGCACGCGCTGATCGCCACGGCGTCGCTCTTCTTCATCCCCACGCTCTTCCTCTCCGCCGTGACGCCGGTCGCCGTCCGGCTCTTCGCCTCGGAAACGGCGCACAGCGGCAGCACGGCCGGATCGATCTCCGCGCTGTCGACCATCGGGAGCATCGCCGGGACCATCGCCAGCGCCTTCGTGCTGCTCGACTGGCTGAAGAGCATCGATCGGACGGTGCTGGTGCTGGCCGTCACGATGTTCCTCGCCGCGCTGTTCGTGCTGATCGGCGAGCTGCCGAGGAGGCTGGCGGTGATGGTGGGCGGCGCCGCGGCGGCGGCGGCGATCGTCTATGCCGCGTCGGCCGCCGCCGGCCGACTGGTGCCGGCCGGTGCGGGCGGCCTCCTGTTCGTGCGCGACAGCCCGTATCACCACGTGATGGTGCGGGAGCATGCGGGCGGGACGATTCGCGTCCTGCAGTTCGATCGTACGGCCACGCAGACGTCGATGTCCATGCGCGATCCGAACGGCGCGGGCCTCGACTATGCGAACTACCTCCACATCGCGAAGCTGATCCATCCCGCGGCGCGCTCGATGCTGATGATCGGCCTGGGCGGCGGCACGGCCGTCAAGCAGTTCGCGAGGCTGTATCCCGACATGGCCCTCGAGGCGGTGGAGCTCGACCCGGTGGTGGTCGACGTCGCGGCGCGGTTCTTCTTCGTCGCTCCATCCGACCGGCTGCGGATTCACGTCAGCGACGGACGGGTGTTCCTCCGCACCGCTCCCGCGGCGTGGGACCTGATCTTCATCGACAGCTACACCACGAACCGGTACGGATCGACGATCCCGCCGCACCTGGTCACCCGCGAGTTTTTCGAGATCGCCAAGCGCCGCCTCAACCGCGGCGGCGTCCTGCACTTCCACCTCTACGCGAAGAGCGACGCGCCGATCTCCCGGGCCATTCACCGCACGCTGGCGGAGGTGTTTCCCACGGTGCTGGTCTTCGCCGGGCCGTCGTTCACCGAGTTCTTCGCCATGAACACCGTGAATCCCGTCTCCAAGGAGGAGTTGATGGCGCGGGCCACGCCCTTGCCGTGGGCCGACCTGCGCGCCGCGGCGTCGACGATGCTGGCGCGGCCGCCGTCGTCAGGCGCCGACCCGGTCCTGACCGACGATTACGCGCCGGTCGACACGCTGCTGCGGCGCTAACCGATGTCATCCCGAGCGTGAGAGAGGGATCGGTGTGGGTGGGTGGCGCCAAAACACGACCTTCGCACCCCCCACCCACACCGATCCCTCTCTCACGCTCGGGATGACATCGGCGTACGATTCGCGCATGCGCGCACTTTTGATCGTCGGAGCCCTTCTTCTTGTCCTCGGCCTGCTGTCGCTGTTCGTTCCCATTCCGCACCGCGAGAAGCACGGCTTCACCGCGGGGTCCATTTCGGTCGGAGTGGAGACGACCGATCGCCAGCGCGTCCCGCCGGTGGTCAGCGGGATTCTGATCGCCGGCGGCGTCGCGCTGATCATTGTCGGAGCGCGGAAGCGCGCGTGACCGACGAATTCATGCAGGCCGCGATCGCTGAGGCGCGGCAGGGTCTCGCCGAGGGCGGGATTCCGATCGGATCGGTGCTCGTCCATCGCGGCCGCATCATAGGCCGCGGCCACAACCGGCGCGTGCAGAAGGGAAGCGCGGTCCTGCATGGCGAGATGGACGCGCTGGAGAATGCCGGACGGCAGCCGGCCGTGGTCTACCGCGAGAGCGTCATCTACACCACGCTCTCTCCGTGCGCCATGTGCAGCGGCGCAATTCTCCTGTACGGCATCCCGCGGGTGATCGCCGGCGAGAACCGCACGTTCCTCGGCGAGGAAGAGCTGCTGCGCGCGCGCGGCGTCGCCGTGGAAGTGGTGCAGGATCCCACGTGCGTCGAGCTGATGACGCGGTTCATCCGCGAGCATCCAGATCTCTGGAACGAGGACATCGGCACGTAGCGCGCGAACGCAGCGCGCGCTCGGCGTGTTGTAGGACCATGACCATCACCGACGACTACGTTCTCGGCACGCACGACCAGGAGCTGGCGCGCCTCGGCCTGCAGCATCGCGTCTGGCGCTCGCGCGCCCTCGACGCCTGGACCCGCGTCGGCTTCACCGCCGGGCAGACGCTGCTTGACGTCGGCTGCGGGCCCGGCTACGCGGCGCTCGATCTCGCGGAGATCGCCGGCGCGGGCGGGCGGGTGGTGGCGGTCGACCGCTCCGCGCGGTTCCTCGACGCGCTGCGCAGCGCGGCCGTGCGCAACGGGCTGACGAACATCACCGCGCGGCAGGTCGATCTCGATGCCGACGCGCTGCCGGTCTCCGTTCGCCGATTTTCGAGGAATTCGTGCAAACCGTCATGCGCAGTTGGCGCGCCAGCGGCGGCGAGCCCGACATCGCGCGTCCGCTGATCGGCTGGCTCGAGGAGAGCGGCTTTCGCATCGAATCGCTGCGGCCGTACATTGACGTGATCACGCCGGCCGACTTCATGTTCCAGTGGCCGAAGGCCTTCGTCGAGGTCGGCGCGCAGCGGCTGGTCGACCTCGGTGAGCTGACCGAGGAGCGCGCGGACGTCATTCGCGACGAGTTCGCGGCGCAGGCCTCCGCGCCGCACGCGCGAATGGTCAGCCCCGCGGTGCTGGAGATCGTGGCGAGCGCCGGCACCGCGCGCGCGGCCTACAGCGAATGAATCGCCAGCGCCAGGAACAGCGCAGCCAGGGTCCAGGAGATCGACACGCCGATGAACGCAGCGCGGCGGCGGACGGCGAGGGGCTTTTCGTGGATCGATGCGGGCTGCGTCATGGTTGTCACCGTCCGTCATCATCCGCGACCGGCGTCAGCGGTGCGGGCGCCCGAATGTGAAAAAAACGTTGATCGAGGCGAAGACGGATTGAATTTCGCATGGCGTCGTGCATCCGAGTACGAGACGTCATGCACACCGACGAAGTTACGGAAGTGAGCCCCCGCTTCGCCATTCCGCGGTTCATGCGCGCCGCGGCAATCGACCGCTTCGGCCCGCCGGAGGTCCTGACCGTCCACACCCTGCCGGTGCCGAAGCCCAACGCGCAGGAGGTGCTGATCGCCGTCGACATCGCGGGCGTCGGCGTGTGGGATGCGAAGGCGCGCTCAGGAGCGTGGGCGGAACACGACGATTTTCCCCTGGTCCTCGGCGTCGACGGCGCGGGCACAGTCGTGGCGGTCGGCTCGCGCGTGCGCCGGCTCCGCGCCGGCGATCGCGTCTATTCGTACAGCTACGACAACCCGAAGGGCGGCTTCTACGCCGAGTACGTCGCGGTCGCGGCGTCGAAAGTGGCGCCGGTTCCGGAAGGGCTCGATCCGCTCGAAGCGGGCGCCGTTCCGGTCATCGCTCTCACCGCGCTGCAAGGCGTCGACGACGCGCTCGGCCTCGAGGCGGGCGAGAGCGTCATCATCCACGGCGCGAGCGGGAACGTCGGCATGCTCGCCGTGCAGTTCGCCAAACTGCGCGGCGCCCGCGTGCTCGCTACGGCGTCCGGACGCGCCGGGCAGGACTTCGCCCGCCGCCTCGGCGCGGACGCCGCGGTCAACGGCAAGCGCGGCGACATCGTCGCCGCCGCCCACCGCTTAGCCCCCGGCGGCATCGACGCCGTCCTCGCCTTCACCGGCGGCAAGGAGCTGACCCGCTGCCTCGATGCCCTGCGCAAAGGCGGTCGGGCCGCGTACCCGAACGGCATCGAGCCCGAGCCGAGGAAACGCAAGGGGATTCGGATCAAGGCCTACGACGCCGTTGCCGGCGTGCGCGAGTTCGAGCGCCTCCGCCGCGCCATCGAAGAGTCGGAGCTCCAGATCCCGATCGCCGCCGTCTTCGATCTCGAAGAAGCGCGCTTCGCGCATGAGCGCGTGGAGAAGAGGCACTTATTGGGGAAGGTGGTGCTCAGGAGTGCGGGCGTCCCGCCCGCGCGCGTCGGGCGTCCTCGCCCGGCGCCCAGCCTCTAGCGATCGGGCGAGACGCCCGCTCGGTGCGGGCGGAGACGCCCGCACTCCGCTACCCCATTCCCCAACAAAACGGATCGCGCTCGTCGACGATGAGCATCGACTCGGCGGTCACGTAGGCTGTGCCGCGGATGGTCGGGAGGATGGCGCCGTCGACGATGTTGACCGAGCCGTCGAACACCGTCCCCATGATGCTCTCCTGCCGCCAGGTCTGCCCCTCGGCGATGACGCCGTCTTCGAACATGCAGGCCAGCTTGGCGCTGGTGCCGGTCCCGCACGGCGAGCGGCCGTATGACTTGCCGGAGCGCAGGACGAAATTGCGGCTGTTGGCGTCGCGGCGGCGCGGCGGGCCGAAGAGCGCGATGTTGTCGATCTCCTCGCCGGCCGGGCCGGTGACGCCGTCGCGCGCCAGCGCCTGGCGGATCTGCCGCGTGACCTCGGTCAGCCGCTCGACGCGCTCGACGCTCAGGTCCTCGCCCTGATTCCCGGCGATGAAAAACCAACTGCCGCCCCACGCCACGTCGCCGGTGAACGTCCCCGATCCGTTGAGATCGACGGTCACGTTCTTCCGATGCCGGAAGCTCGCCACGTTCTGGATGGAGATGTCGCCGGTGGGATGCAGCTCGGCGGTAACGATGCCGACGGGCGTCTCGATGCGGTGGACGCCGCTCTTGATCTGGCCGAGGTATTCGAGCGTGGCCATCAGCCCGATCAGGGCGTGGCCGGACATGTCGAGGAAGCTGACGTTGTCGAAGAAGATCACCCCGGCGGTGCAGGTGGGGTCGGACGGTGTGCAGAGCAGCGCGCCGACCAGCGCGTCGGAGCCGCGCGGCTCGCCGACCACCGCGGCGCGGAGGCGATCGGACGTCTTGCGCAGCCGTTCGCGGCGCTCGGCCAGCGGACCGCTGCCGGTGTCGGGGCCGCCTTCGACGATCACCCGAGTCGGCTGACCCGCGGTGTGGGAGTCGATGACGCGCATCATGCGGAGCGAGCTGCCCATGCGCGCCCGATTCTAGCTCCGAAAGGGCATACTCGACTGCGATGACCTTGACTGTTGCCTTCCAGGGCGAGCGCGGCGCGTTCAGCGAAGCCGCGGCCCGCAAGCTCCTCGGCCCGTCGATCGACGTCCTCCCTTGCAGGTCGTTCGACGACGTCTTCGCCGCCGTCCGCTCGGGCGCCGCGCTCTGCGCGGTCATCCCCATCGAGAACACCCTCGCCGGTTCGGTGCTCCGCAACTACGAGCTCCTCGGCGACGCGGGGCTGGAGATCGCCGGCGAGGTGCTGTTGCGGATTCGCCTCAGCGTGATGGCGCCGCCCGGGACGCCGTTGGCGAGCGTGCGGCGCGTGCTGTCGCATCCGGTCGCGCTGGCGCAATGCCAGCGTTTCCTCGCCGCGCATCCGGACATCGAGGCGGTGGCGACCTACGACACCGCGGGCGGGGTGAAGATCGTGATGGAGAGCGGCCGCGACGACGAGGCGGCCATCGCCGGCGCGCCGGCGGCGGAGCTGTACGGCGCCGCCATCCTCGCCGAGAACGTCGAGGACCACGCGGAGAACTACACGCGCTTCCTGCTCGTGGCCAGGCATGGCAACGTTCCGGTGCGCGAGGGACCGCGCAAGACCACCATTCTCTTCCGCACGCCGAACACGCCGGGCGCGCTCTTCCGCGCGCTGGCCTGCTTCGCCCTGCGCGACATCAACATGACCAAGCTCGAGTCGCGCCCCATCGAAGGGCGGCCGTGGGAGTACCAGTTCTACGCAGACATCGGCGGCGACGCGGACGATCGCAACGTGGCGAACGCCCTCGACCACCTGCGCGAGATGTGCGAGACGGTGGTGGTGCTGGGCAGCTACGTGACCTCGTCATCCTGAGCGGAGCGAAGGATCTCCGAATGCGCATCCGGAGATCCTTCGCCGTCTGCGCGGCTCAGGATGACGGCGGCGTTATGGGAAGGCCGCGGGCGGCGCGCGCCGCTTCGTCGCCTGCTCGAACGCGTACGCCAGCCGCAGCAGCACCGGCTCGCTGCACGCGGTGCCGGCGAAGCTCACTCCGAACGGCGCCGGCTTCGCGTTGAAGCCGTCGGGGAATGCCGGCGTCGGCGCGTTGGGGACGAAGCCGAACGGCACCATGACCGTCGGATAGCCGGGGCGCGCCAGGATGTTCGCGCCGCCGGGGCCGGGGAAAAGGAGCGCGTCGAGGTTGTTGACCTTCAGCGCCTCGTCGATGCCGTGCGTGGCGGCCAGGAAGATGTCGCGCGCGCGGTCGGACTCGTAGCGGGCGCGGAACAGCTCGAGATCCATGGCGTCGGAGATGTCGAGCAGCGACTGCCCGTACTTGATCGCGCCGGCCTTCTCGTGCTTGCGATTCCAGTCGCGCAGCTCCTGCAGCGACTTCACCGGCGCCGCCTTTCCCAGCGATTCGAGCCACTTGTTGAAATCGCGCTCCATCCCGTAGGCGAGATCGACCGAGCACTTGCGGTCCTTGACGTCGTCCATGCTGGTGCAGACGCCGAAGAGCAGCAGGTTGTTCTTGGCGTCCTTGTCCACGATGCTGGGGATGTCGGCGGGGTCGACGATGACCGCGCCCTGCTGCTTGAGGATCTCGATCGCCTCGTTCATCACCTTCTTCTGATCGTCATTGAGTCCGCCGCGATCGCGGTCGGAGCCGGGGGCCTTGGTCTTGTCGTAGTAGTTGGCGCGCGGGATGCCGATGCGTGCGCCTTTGAGGCCGTCCTTCTTCAGAAACGCGGTGTAGTCGTTGTTCGGCGGCGGCGCACAGAGCTTTGTGGCCGGATCGTTCGGGTCCGGCGCCTTACCTTCCAGCGCGCCGAGCATGACCGCGGCGTCGGCGACGAACTTCGCCATCGGCCCGGGCGTGTCCTGGTCGGCGACGATGGGGATGACGCCGTAGCGGCTTATGCGGCCGACGGTCGGCTTGACGGCGGCGAGCATGTTGGAGTTCGCAGGGCTGAGGATCGACCCCGAGGTCTCGGTGCCGACGTTGGCGGCCCAGAAGTTCGCCGCGGTGCCGGTGCCGGAGCTCGAGCCGCCGGTGTTCAGCGCCGGGCGGCCGTCGTAGGTGGCCTCGCGCGGATCGCGGCGCGCGTCGTACGGATTGAAGCCATATCCGTTGAGGGAGTTGTAGTTGTTGGGCATGGACGGCGTGCCGGAGACCCAATTGGCCAGTTCCGTCATCTGGGTCTTGGCCAGGATGATGGCGCCGGCGTCGCGGAGGTTCTTCGTCACCGTCGCCTCGTACGGCGGAACCAGACCCTCGAAGGCCAGCGCGCCGCCGGTAGTCGGCATGTCGGTGGTGTGGATGTTGTCCTTCAGGGCCACGGGAATCCCGTGCAGCGGCCCGCGGATCTTGCCGGCCTTCCGCTCGCGGTCGAGGGCGTCGGCTTCGTCGAGCGCTTTCGGATTGACGGTGATCGCCGCGTTGAGCTTGTCCTCGTACGTGGCGATGCGCACCAAGTACTGCAGGACGAGGTCGCGCGAGGTGACGCGGCCCGCCTTCAGCGCCGCCTGCATCTCCGGGATCGAGGCCTCGACGACGCTGAAGGGTTTCGGTTTTGGTTGGGCGATGAGAGGTACGGCGAAAAAGAGGACCGTCAGAAGCTGTTTCATTGCGGCACGGATTGTAGCCGTGCCGCGTCCGCGTACATCTGCAACAGTCCGCCCCACCCCTCGGGCGAGTCGATGCCCTGGCGGACGGTTTCTTCCATCTCGCCGAAGCGCTCGAGGTAGCGATGCTCGAGCTCCACGCGCGTGCTGGCGTCGCCGACCGGAGTGAAGGTGACTTCCACTTCCGTGATCAGCGACGGCTCGTACTCCCACTGCGCGTTGAGCTGCCAGGCCAGGACGATGCGGCGCGGCGGCTCCCACACCAGCACGTGGCCCCAGTCGCATTCCACGCCGTCGACGCCGACCTCGTACCAGCGGCCGCTCGGGCGCGGCTCCGGCGGCGCCTCGACCACGACCTCTTTCTGAACTCTGCTGCTCACCATGCATCCTCCCTTTCGACCTCGTCTTTGAACGAGGCCAGTGCCCGTTGCCAAAAGCGATCGAGGTAGTCGCGCATGGCCGCGACGCCCTTGGGGTCGACGCGATAGATGTTCCGCGTCCCCTCGGTCCGCGACACCACCAGCCCCGCGTCCTTCAGCACCTTGAGATGCTGCGACACCGCCGACCGCGTGACCGGCAGTCCCTCCGCCAGCTCGCCGACCGCCAGCGCGCGCCGCGAGAGGCGGTCGAAGATCTGCTGGCGGGTAGGATCGGAGAGGGCGGCGAAACCAGTCAATGCGTTAGCCACGACTAACGGTTAGTATCGGCTTACGGATGAGGATTGTCAAGGGGGTGGGCCGGCGCCTGTCCGGTTCTCACGCGGAGGCGCGGAGGGCGGCGAGTGCTGCCCGCACATGAATGCGCGTCGTGTCGAGCAGCGGGACCGCGGCGTCACCGTCGCGCAGGATCAGCGAGAGGTCCGTTCCGCCGAGGATCACGCCGTCGATCGACACGCGGGCCTTCATTTGGTCGGCGATCGTCAACAGCCGCGCGCGCGTCTCCGGCAGGACGATGCCCTTCACCAGCTCGCCGAGGTAGATGTCGTGGATGAACGTCTGCTCGTCGGCGCTCGGCGGAACGATGGCGATCCCTTCGCGCGAGAAAACGTCGGGGTAGAAGCGTCCGGCCATGGTGTAGCGCGTGCCGAACAGAGCGAGGCGCCGGAGGCCGCGTGACTTCGCCTCGTCGCACGTGGCTTCGACGATGCTGATCAGGGGGATCGTCGAGCGCCGCTGGATCTGGTCGAACACCACGTGCGGTGTGTTTGCGGCGATCAGTCCAACTTCAGCGCCGGCGGCCGCGAGGCGTTGAACCGCTTCGGCGATGTACTCGGTGACCGCATCGAGCTCGTTCGCCGCCATCAGCTCGAGTAGCCGCTTCAGATCGATGCTATTGATGATGACCGGCGCGGAGCCGAGGAGCCGGTAGTACTCGATCGTCGACTCGGGCGAGATGCCGCCGACGACGCCGAGGATCTTCACGCCGAGCGGTCCACGTAGCCGGCGGCGACGGGCACGCGGCGTCCGGCGAGCGCGGCGGCGGCTTCCATGGCGACGGTGGCGTCGATGTCCGCGAGCGGGCGGAGGTAGTCGCCCTCCATCACCGACACCGGGACGCCGTCGCGATAGGCGATGCGGTTGGTGGCCACGGCGCGCACGCGCTCGGCCGTGATGAGGATGCCGGTGAGGTTGAGCGGATCGACGGCGTTGATGATGACCAGCCGGCCGTCCGGACCTTCGCGGCGGAGCTCGCGCAGCCGGTCGACCGCTTCCGAGAGTGCGAACTGCTCGCCCGACATGCCGGAGACGAAGCGGCCGCCGCGGATCTCGCCGCGCGCCTCGAGACGGCGGTAGACGCGCGACAGCTCCCGCCACGGCGCGGCGTTCGGCTCGCGTGCCACGAGGCGGCGGAAGACGACGCCGTAGCGTTTGAGGAAGGCTCGCGCCTGCGTCTCGACATCGCGTTCGGCGATTGCGTCGAGCAGCGACCACCGCCCGCGGCGGCCGAGAAAGCCGTCGGAGGTGATCAGGCCGGCGGCGACCAGCTCGTCGAGGGCGTCGCCCGGCTTGAGGAACGATGCGCCGCGCGTGCGCAGCAGGTCGAGAATCTCCTTCGCCGCGTCGCTGAGCGCGGGGGCCGCGGGCTCGGACAGCCACGCGCCGGCGTGCTCGCGGAGAAAAATCACGATTCCGGAGCGCTGCGCCCATCCCACTTCGCCGGAGAGGCAGAGCGTATCGAGCATCGACGCCTCGTAGCGATCGACGCGGGCGGGGAGGACGTTGCGCTCCCACGCGTTCGCGGCGATCTCGCAGCCGTCGAGCTGCTCGACGACTTTGCGCAGTCCATCGGGACCGGCGAGCCGGCCCGACACATGCTGCCAGTCGAAGAGGAAGCGCATGAAGTCCGAGGCCGTCACCGGCTCGATCTCCGCGCGCAGGCGGGTGAGCGTGTAGCGATGGATGCGCGCCAGTAGCCGGCGGTCGCACCATTCGCCCGGTCCTTCGAACGTACCGCGCAGCACCGCCCCCTCCGCCTCCAGCGCCAGCAGCGCCGCGTCGGCCTCGGCGTCGCTGACGCCGAGCGCGGCGGCGAGGGCGTGGGCGGTGGCGGGGCCGGTGATGGTCAGGCGTCCGCGCAGCAACTCGATGATGGCCTCTTCCCGGATCCATGTTTTCTGGCGCGAGGCGGGCGCGGCGAAGGTGACGGAAACGTCATGGATGGCGAGGATTTCCGGGAGGCGCTCGGCTGCAACGTACAAATCGCGAACGCGGCCGGCGCGACGCGCGGCGACGAGCTCGTCGAACAGTGCCGCGTCCACCTCACCCTCGAGCAGGAAGCCGGTGGTCAGCAGCGCGTCGTGCAGCTCGTCGGCGTCGCGCGGGTCGGGACGCTCCTCCTCGCGCACGCGGGCGATGGCCGCGGTATCGAGGATCGATTCCGCGGACGTCGAGCGGGTGTAGACCGCCTGCGTCCGCCGCTCCTCGAGCGGCGCGTCGTCGAGGAAGGCGTACGGCGCGGCGTTGAGGATTCCGTACGCCAACGGCGACGGCTCGGGCGTGTCGCGCGCCACCAGCTCGATGTCGCCGCGGTGGATGCGCTCCAGCACGCGCGCCAGGCCGGCGAAGTCCATCGCCTCCTCCAGGCAGTCGCGCACCGCCTGGTTGACCAGCGGGTGATCGGGGATCTCGCGGTCGCCGGCGACGTTCTCCAAACACGCGGCGGCGTCGGGGAAGACGGCGGCCATCAGGTCGTCGGCCATGGCGCGCTGCAGTTGCGGCGCGATCTTGCGGCCGTTGCGGTTGCGTGGGATGGCCAGCGAGATCGTGGTGTTCCACCGCCAGCGCGTCTGGAAGACGGGCGCGTCGAGGAACGCCTGCACCAACACGTCGCGCGTGGTCGCCGGATGGAGGTAGCGGAAAACGTCGGCGAGGGGGAACGAATGCTGCGGTCCGAGCGACAGCAGCACCGCGTCCTCGGTCGCCGCCGCCTGCAGCTCGAAGTTGAACTGCCGGCAGAAGCGCTTGCGCAGTGCCAGTCCCCACGCCTTGTTGATGCGGCTGCCGAACGGCGCGTGCAGGATGAGCTGCATGCCGCCCGACTCGTCGAAGAAGCGCTCGGCGACCAGGGTGTCCTGCGTGGGGATGACGCCCAAGGCCGCGCGCGTCGCGCTGAGGTAGTCGATGATCTCCTGCGCGGCGGCGGGTGGGACGCCGTCATCCTGAGCGGAGCGAAGGATCTCCGCCGGCGCATCCTGAGATCCTTCGCTGCGCTCAGGATGACGGCAGTACTCCTTCCGCAGATCGCTGACCGCGCGCGACAGCTCGTCGCTGCGCGCCGGCGCCTCGCCGAGCCAGAAGGGGATGGTGGGCGGCGCGCCTTTGGCGTCGGAGACGCGCACCACACCGGCGCCGACCTGCACGATCTGCCACGAGGCGTTGCCGAGCTGGAAGATGTCGCCGGCGGCGCTCTCGATGGCAAAGTCCTCGTTGAGCGTGCCGATGAAGGTGTCTTCGCCTTCCAGGACCACGCGGTAGTCGGCGACTTCCGGAATCGCGCCGCCCGAGGTGATGGCCAGCATGCGTGAGCCGCGGCGGCCGCGGACCTTGGCGTTGACTTCGTCGCGGTGCACGAGCGCGCCGCGCCGCCCGCGACGGGTGGCGAAGCCGTCGGCGACCATCTTCAGCACCGCGTCGAAACTCTCGCGGGTCAAATCGCGATACGGCCACGCGCGGCGCGCCAGCGCGAACAGCTCATCCTCGGAATACTCGCCGCACGCCGACTCGGCCACCAGCTGCTGCGCCAGCACGTCGAGCGGCGCGTCGTGCGAGACGATGCGATCGAGCTCGCCGAGGCGGACGGCGCGGAGGAGCGCGGCGCATTCCACGAGGTCGTCGCGCGAGACGGGGAAGAGCCGCCCCTTCGGCATCCCTCTGACGGTGTGCCCGGAGCGCCCGACGCGCTGCAGGAATGTGGCGATGCGGTGCGGCGATCCGATCTGGCAGACCAGATCGACGTGGCCGATGTCGATGCCCAGCTCCAGCGAGGCGGTGGCCACCAGAACCTTGAGCTGGCCGTTCTTCAGGCGCGCCTCGGCGTCGAGGCGCTTGTCCTTCGACAAGCTGCCGTGATGCGCGGTGACGGCGGCGTCGCCGAGGCGCTCGCTGAGATGGCGCGCGGTGCGCTCGGCCATGCGGCGGGTGTTGACGAAGACGAGCGTGGTGCGGTGCGCGGCGATCAGTGCCGTGAGGCGGTCGTAGTACTCCTCCCACACCTCGTGCGACATGACGGTCTCGAGCCGCGAGCGGGGGATCTCGAGGGCCAGGTTCATGGCCCGGCGGTGGCCCGAGTCGATGATCGTTGCCGGTTGCCTGTTGCCAGTGGCCAGTTGTTCTTCGGCAACGGGCAACTGGCAACTGGCAACCCCAACGAGCCACTTCGCGACCTCGTCGATCGGTTTCTGCGTCGCGGACAAACCGATCCTTCGCAGCGGCGTTGCACAGACCTGCTGCAATCGCTCCAGCGTCAGCGCGAGGTGCGCGCCGCGGCGGGTGCCGATGACGGCGTGGATCTCGTCGACGATCACGGTGCGCGTGGTGCGCAGCATCTCGCGGCTCCGCTCGGCGGTGAGCAGCAGGTAGAGCGACTCGGGGGTGGTCACCAGGATGTGCGGCGGGGTGCGGAGCATCGCCGCGCGCTCGGCCTGGGTGGTGTCGCCGGTGCGCACCGCCGCGGTGATCCGCGGCGCATCGAGTCCCATCTCCTCGGCGATGCGCCGGATGCCCTTGCGCGGCTCGGCGAGGTTCTTGTGGATGTCGGCGCTCAGCGCCTTGAGCGGTGAGACATAGATGACACGTACTTCATCCGGCGCCTGCTCTCGGAACAGATCATCGAGCGCGGTGAGAAACGCCGCCAGAGTCTTGCCCGACCCGGTCGGCGCGGCGATGAGCGTGTGCCGCCCCTCGCGGATCGCCGCCCACCCCTGCTGCTGCGCGGGGGTCGGCGTGCCGAGGGTGTCGGAGAACCACTTGCGGATGACGGGATGGAAGCCTTCGAGGGACATGGGGATGATGATTATCGCTTGGGAACGGGGCTGAGAGGGAGGGGTTCTACGGTTGGTGGAGCGACGGGACTACGTTCGCACAGAGGAACGTTCCGAGAACAGCTACACTACACCAATGACCGCGAAGCTGAGGCCCATTCGTACGTTCCGGCGAGCGTCGACCGTTAAGCGTCGAGACGTAACGTTAGCCGTGAGGGAGGTGATGGCCTCCCGGGATGCAGCCACGCGCCGCCTCGTCGAAGGGAAAACAGATCGGAAGTCCGCGGCTGCAGCCGACCGAAAATAGGCGATGGCCGCAGCCGGCTACGAAAACAGCGTCTTCATCAAACTGCCCTCTCGACGACGTCTACCGGCAGCTTTTCGAGGCTGTCGTCTTCGCCGTGCACGACTGCGGTTACATCGCCCGCTGCGCTCTCGAGGTTGATGATGCCAGTGAAGTTCGGATCGAGAAGATCGCGAAGATCATTGCAAGCTGCAAGTTCGGAATCCACGACATCTCACGAACCGAGCTCGATGCAGGGACGGATCTTCCGCGTTTCAACATGCCTTTGGAGCTGGGGCTGTTCCTCGGTGCGAAGCGGTTCGGCCGAGCGGAGTAGAAACTCAAGATCTGCCTGATCATCGACGTCGAACGCTATCGATTTCAGAAGTTCATCTCCGACATTGCGGGGCAAGATATCGCCGCACACGGCGGCGATCCTCCGAAAGCCATCAGGGTCGTCCGCGACTGGTTGAGCAACTCCACGCCGAAATCCAGCAGCATTCCAGGCGGCGGTGCCATTGCGACGCGATACGCGATCTTCCGTCCGAGCTGCCCACAATGTGCGAAAGGCTCCACCTCAACGCGACCGAGCTCACGTTCAACAACTACGTCGTGCAGATTGAACAGTGGCTCAAGCTGAACGCGCATGTCGCGGGCTGACCCAACCGGGGCTAGAATGCAGATAACCATCTCCCGCTAAGGCTCAGCAAGTAATGGACTTCCGTCACTTAATCGCGGCGGCTCTCTGCGCATGCGCGGCCGCTGCATCCGCTGCCACCATCGTCGTCGACGTTCGCGATCCTCAGGGCGCGCCGCTGGCCGACGCCGTGGTCTACGCCGCGCCGGAGGGGCGGGAGGTGGGGGCGGCGTCGAAGTCGGCGGTCATGGACCAGAAGAACAAGACCTTCATCCCCCGCGTGCTGCCGGTGCAGGTCGGGACCTCGGTCAAGTTCCCCAACAGCGACGACATCCAGCATCAGGTGTACTCGTTCTCGCCGGCCAAGACCTTCCAGCTCCCGCTGTACAAGGGGACGCCGGCGAATCCGATCGTCTTCAACGCCGCCGGCGTGGTGACGCTAGGCTGCAACATCCACGACACCATGAACGGCTACATCGTGGTGCTCGACACGCCGTACTTCGAGAAGACCGAGGCGAGTGGGCGGGTTGAAGTGCGCCTGCAGCCGGGCAAGTACTCCGTGCGGGTGTGGCACCCGGACATGAAGCAGGAGCCGCCGCCGCAGATGGTCACGGTCGGCGAGGGGGAGCGCCCGGAGATCGCGTTCAGCGTCACCGCCGCGCCGAAGGCGCTGACCACCGCGCCGCTGAACAAGCTCGAAGAGAAATTCAAGAAATACGGCAATGGACGGCCGTAGCTTCCAGGCGAAGCTCGTCTACCTTCTGATCGGAGTCCTGGTCCTGCTCCAGACGGTGACGCTGGCGGCGATTCACTTCGCCGGCCTGCGCTCGCTGCACCGGAATCTGGTGGAGGAGCTGCGCGTCGGCAGCCGGGTATTCGAGCAGCAGTTGGCCCACCGCGGGAGGCAGTTATCGGAGAGCCTGGGCGTGCTGGCCGGCGACTTCGGCTTTCGCACCGCGGTCGCTTCGGGCGACCGGCCGACGGTGGTCGACGTCCTCTCCAATCACGGCAGGCGTATCAAAGCGAGCGCCGCGTTTCTGGTGGGGCTCGACGGCATCGTCACGGCAGACACCCTGAAAATCACGCGGATGGGGAAGCCGTTCCCGTTCCCGGCGCTGATCCGCCAGGCGGAAGAGGCGGGGGAGGCGTCGTCGATCGTCTCGCTCGACGGCCGCCCGTACCAACTGGTGATCGTGCCGATCCTCGCACCGCGCGCCATCGCCTGGGTGTGCATGGGATTCGAGATCGATGAGGGGGTGCTGCGCGACTTCCAGCGGGTGACGGCGCTCGACCTCTCGCTCTCCACCGTCGGCGCGGACGGCCGGCCGCAGATTCTCTTCTCCACGCTGCATTCCAACCTGCACGGCGATCTGGTGCGCCACGTCGCGGCGCGCCGCGACAATCCCTCGGGCGTCGAGGCGACGCTCAAGCTGGCCGGCGCGCCGTACGAGACCAAGATCGAGCCGCTGCGCACCGCCGACGGCTCGCGGGTGGTCGCGCTGTTGCAGCGCTCGCTGGAGGATGCCCGGCGCTCCTCGCGCGCGCTCGAGCTGCAGATCGTGGTCTTCTCCACCTTCGCCCTGGTGCTGGCCATCCTGGCGACGATGTACTTCGCCCGCGGCGTGATCCGCCCGCTGCAGCGGCTCGCGGAGAACGCGCAGAAGATCGAGCTCGGCGACTACAGCACCGCGGTGGACGTGGCGCAGGACGACGAGATCGGCCGGCTGGCCACGGCCTTCAACCGCATGCGCACCGGCATCGCGGAGCGCGAGGAGAAGATCATCCATCAGGCGACGCACGACGGCCTGACCGGCCTGCCGAACCGCACGCTTTTCCTCGATCGCCTGGAGCACGCCATCGCCGCGGCGCGGCGCAGCGGCGAGTCGGTGGGGATGATCATGATGGACCTCGACCGCTTCAAGGAGATCAACGACACGCTCGGGCATCATTTCGGCGACCAGCTCCTCAACGAGATCGGCCGCCGCCTCACGCTTTCACTTCGCGAGAGCGACACCGTGGCCCGCCTTGGCGGCGACGAGTTCGGCGTCAACTTCAACGCGCAACAGCCGTCGCAGGCGATGGAGGTGGCGCGCCGCATCAGCTCCTCGCTCGAGGCGCCGTTCGTACTCGGCGCGGTCTCCGTCGACGTCGATGCCAGCATGGGCATTGCCATCTATCCGCTGCACGCCGACGACGCCGGCGCGCTCATGAAGCGCGCCGACATCGCCATGTACGATGCGAAGAAAAACCACACCGCCATCGCGCTCTACGAAGCCGGCCGCGACGAGCACAGCCTCCGCCGCCTCTCGCTTCTCTCCGAGCTGCGCCAGGCGGTGCAGCGCGACGAGCTGGAGCTCTACTACCAGCCGAACATCAACATCCACACCGGGCGCGCCGCGTACGCCGAGGCGCTGGTGCGGTGGAACCATCCAGCGCACGGGCTGATGCTGCCGGACGAGTTCATCCCGTTGGCCGAGCAGTCGGGGAGCATCGGCGCGCTGACCAAATGGGTCCTGCGCAACGCGATCTACGAGTGCGCCGAGTGGGCCGCGCGCGGCGCGCCGCTGATCGTGGCCGTCAACCTCTCGCCCCTCGATCTGTTCGACTCCGAGCTGCCGACGTACATCAGCGGCCTGCTCGCCGAGGCGGCAATGCCCGCCTCGTGGCTGGTGCTGGAGATCACCGAGACGGCGATCATGCGCGACCCGGCGTACGCGCTGAAGATCCTGCGCGACCTCAAGAGCCGCGGCATCCGTCTGTCGATCGACGACTTCGGCACCGGATACTCGTCGCTCGCGCATCTGAAGCGGCTGCCGGTCGATGAGCTGAAGATCGACAAGTCGTTCGTAATGAACCTGACGTCGCAGTCGACCGACGACGCGGTGATCGTCCGCTCCACGATCGAGCTCGGTCACAACATGGGATTGACGGTCATCGCCGAGGGGGTGGAGACAGTCGAGTCGCTCGAAATCCTCACCCGTCTCGGATGCGACATGGCGCAGGGCTACTACATGAGTCCACCGCTTCCTGCCGGCGATCTGCAGCGCTGGATGACGGAGTCGCGGTGGGCGGTGCCGGCGAAAACGACGTTGAAAGAGGGAAACGAATGAAACGAGCGGTACTGGTGCTCCTGCTGTGCGCCTCCAGTCTCTACGCGGGCGACGGCCGCCTGCTCGCCACCGGCGGCGCCACGCAGCTCGAAGGCTGCGCGGGCGGCGGCATCGTGCCGTGGGCGGTCCTCTCCGGCTACGCGACCGAGGACCAGAACGGCGGGACGGCGTTTCTGACCTACGTGGCCACCGGCGACTATTCGCTCTGGTCGGCCGGCGGCGCGTTCACCTTCCACAATCGAGTCGAGATCTCCGCCGCCGAGCAGCGGCTCCACCTCGGCACGCTGGCGGAGGCGTTGAATCTGCCGGGCGCCGAGCTGCGGCAGCAGGTGCTCGGCGTGAAGGTGAAGCTCCTCGGCGACGTGGTGTACACCAAGATGCCGCAGGTCTCCGCCGGCGTGCAGTACAAGCGCAATCTCGACTTCGACATCCCGAAGCTCGTCGGCGCGAAGTCGTCGAGCGGCGTCGACGTCTATGTCGCGGCGACGAAGGCCTTCCTGGCCGGCGCGGCGGGCCGGCACCTGGTGCTCAACGGCACGCTGCGCGCGACGAAGGCCAATCAGACCGGGCTGCTCGGATTCGGCGACGACTACGACATCGTCCCCGAGGTCTCCGCGGCGGTGCTGCTCAACAACAACGTGGCCATCGGCGCCGAATACCGCGTCAAGCCCGACAACCTGGCGTTCTCCAAGGAAGACAACTGGAGCGACTTCTTCATCGGCTACTTCCCGAACAAAAATGTCTCGTTCGTGATCGCCGTCGCGCAGCTCGGCACCATCGCCACGCTGCCGCATCAATCGGGCCTGTATCTTTCGGTTCAGGGGAGCTTCTGATGCGCAACGCAATAATACGTTTCGTACTATTTGCCCTTTTTGCCGCCTGCGCCCACCAGCAGCCGCTCTACCAGCGCCTCGGCGGGGAGCCGGTGGTGACGGCGATCGTCGACAGCTTCATCGAGCGCTTTGCCGACGACACCCGCGTGGCGCCGACCTTCGCCAAGACCGACATCGCGAAGTTCCGCCGCCTGCTCATCGAGCAGATCTGCAACCTCACCGGCGGCGGCTGCACCTACACCGGCCGCAGCATGCCGTCATCGCACGAAGGGATGAAGATCACCGAGTCGCAGTTCAACGCCATCGTGGAGGACCTGCAGGACGCGATGAACCGGCAGAGGATTCCGATCGATTTGCAGAATGAGTTGATTGCGACGCTGGCGCCGCTGCGGGAAGGGATCATTTACAAGTAGATGTGCGTCGTTTTTCCGGTCAAGTTCGTCAATCTCGTCGTGTACATGACGACGCCGGCGTCACGCCCGCCGCGCATTGACAGTTGGCCGTTGCGGCAGTTCCTCAGCAATGTCGCGAACGAATCGCAGACCCGCACCTGGACCACGGAGGGCCGGGCGCAGTTGCGCCGCGCCGCCGACCAGTCGCTCGCGGAGCTGGGTCCGTGCCCCACGAGCGAACCGGTGTCGCCGGAGCGATTGCCTGAGGTCCTCGCACCGCTGAAGCGCGTGCTCGCGGACCATCTGCTCTTCGCACTGCCGGCCGGTGTACCGAGTGACGTAGCGAGCTCGCACAAACTCATCGCAGCGCTGCACTACGCGGCTGCGGCGTCTGGCACGAATGCGCTCGTGCTAATCCCGGACTCGTTCGGCCGCGGCGATC
The DNA here is from genome assembly GCA_038040385.1 of Candidatus Gilichinskyi gelida. GTDB lineage: Bacteria > Acidobacteriota > Thermoanaerobaculia > Gp7-AA8 > Gp7-AA8 > Gilichinskyi > Gilichinskyi gelida. The sequence continues at coordinate 31,878 of JBBPII010000017.1, read as the reverse complement.
GGACGATCATCGACCCAATGCCGCCGGTGGAGCTGTTGGCGACGTACGTCGAAAAGTGGCCGGGCGTCCTGTTTTGGTCGCGCAGTGGCGCCGCCGCATTTGCCGCTATAGACGATGCGATGGATTTGTACCGGCGCCTGGAGGCAGGCTTCGCGCTCGGACCCCCGACCATCGACGCAATCCTGGAGAGCTACCGCCCACCCAGGCAGTCGCGGCGGCTGGTGCACCTGAGCGATCTGCACTTCGGCACACCACCCGCGGCAAGAAACGTGGCGGCACTGCGCGAGGAACTGCTTCTCGAGGCGCGCGAGGCATCGCGCGCCGTCATCACCGGCGACCTGATTAACACGCCCGGCGACGCTGACGCCCCCGACTTCGCTGCCTTCAAAGACTTCCGTCGCTGGCTCGCAGAGCAGGTGGGCAGTGACGTGATCGTCGTTCCCGGCAACCACGACGAACGGTGGCTCGGAAACCGCCTCTGGACCTTGGGCGACAACAAGGATTCCGTCGCCGACTTGTCGTGGAGCAAGGTCGTCGTCGATCCAGCACTGATGTGCGTCTTTTTGTGCTTCGACTCAGCACGGGAAGGCTTCGCCGCGACGGGCTCCGTTACGCCGGCCCAACTCGACGATGTGGCGCGTGAATTCGAAACCGTTTGCGTGCGCACGCCGGAGGGCCGCGCCTATCAGCGCATCGTGCTGCTTCATCATCACCCGGCGCGGTACGACCCGCGCTTCGATCTCTTGGTGCAGCCGCTCGAAGGCGGCGTGCTCGACCAGGAACGTTTGCTCGCGCTCGAGGACGCGGATCTCTTTCTCGATTGGTGCCGTCGGTTCGAGGTCCGCCTTATCCTACATGGACACAAGCACTTGCAGCGCCTTCGGCCGGGCAACGCACCCGAACCGGCGATCGTCGGCTGCGGCACGTCGCTCGGCGCAGAGCGCAAGCCAATGTCGTACAACGTACTGACGGTCGACCCACCCACAAAGCGCATCGCGGTGGCGATGCGCTCGAACGACGGCCACGGATTCAGGACACTCGCAACATCGGTCTTGCAGCTCTGACCGACGGGCTGAAGCCCGTCCTACACTAGCCCGTCACCCTCTCCGACACATCCCGCGCCACCGCCACCATCTCCGTCACTGCGTCGTTCGCCTTCTCCCGGATGGCCTGCCACGTCGTCTCCACCCAGACGTAGGTGCCGTCCTTGCGGCGCATGCGGTAGGTGATGGCGGCCGTGCCGGCGCGGGTGAGGAGCTTGGCGCGGAATTCATCGATGATCGCGAGGTCGTCGGGGTGGATCAGCTCCGCTGGCCGGGTGCCGATCAACTCCTCCGGGCCATAGCCGAGGAGCGCCTGCGAGGCGGGGGAAGCGTAGAGGAAGCGGCCGTCGGGGGTATGGCGGGAAATCATGTCGGTGGCGTGCTCGGCGAGGAGGCGGTAGCGCGACTCGCTTTCCCGCAGCGCCAGCTCCGCGCGGCGCTGGTTGGTGACGTCGGTGTGCACGCGGATCGATCCCGCCATGTTGCCCTTGCCGTCGATCAGCGGCGCCTCGGAGACCTCGACCCACACGTCGCGCCCGCGCAGGGTGCGCAACTGCAGGCGGTGCCGCGAGCTCTGCGGCTCGCGCGTGCGCGTCGCGGCGTCGACGAACGAGGCGGCCGGTTTCCCCACCAGCTCCGAGGGGAGGTAGCCGAGCATGTCCGCCATCCGATGGTTCGCGAACTGGATGGAGTCGTCGTTGTTCACGACCATCACCCCTTCGTTCATGCTCTCGACCAGCGTCCGGTACTTCGATTCGCTCTCTCGCAGCGCCTCTTCGTGCTTGCGGCGGCTGATGTCCTCGGCGTTGAAGATGGCGCCGACCACGCGGCCACGCCGGTCGATGACCGTGGCCGCGGAGACGCTGACGTCGACCGGCTCCCCGGTGCGCGTGAACCACACCAGCTCGCGGTTGCGGAACGAATCGAGCGAGTCGCGCGCCAGGGCCTCGCAGACCGCGGCCACCGGCTTCCCGACCAGCTCTTCCTCGGCGTAGCCGAGCATGGTGCATGCGGCGTCGGTGGTCAGGCGGATCCGCTGCCGCAGGTCGCAGACCAGAATGGCGCCGCGCGTGGTCTCCACGATGCGCGGCGCGGCGAGGCTCGCGGTGATCTCCGCCAGCTCATAGCGCCAGACGGTGTGCCCCATGGCCAGGACGAATCCGACGATGGCCAGATATCCGAACGGCACCACCGCCACGCCGAACGACGGCAGGTAGTCGAAGGTCGCGATGTAGCCGACGGCCAGCGACGCGCTGACCCACCCCATCCGCCGGCGCTCGCGCTCCGTCTCCGCGGTTCGATAGGCGTGGAAGCCGTGGTGCAGCGCCGCGCCGAGGGCGAAGAAGAAGAAGAGGAGGTAGGGGCCGCTGGCCCACGCGTAGCGCGGGTAGTAGCCCCACGAGTATTTCTCCACGCCGTCGACGATCTCGTTGGTGGTGAGGATGAGCAGGGCGAAGAACGCCGAGAGAAGCCACGACGCGCGCACGGCGGTGTTCAGTCGCCGCTCGAGCCGCGCCAGTCCCATCACGAAGTGGACGACGGCGGTGGGGATGAAGGTGATGCCGAGGAATGCCGTGCGCGCCCAGAAAAGCGCGGTGCGCTCGTCGGTCGAGGCGTACATCAGCGAGAAGCAGAACAGCCACACCGCGACCGACGTGGTCAGCGCCAGAAAGAGGATGCTGATCCGCGACCCGCGCTCGCGGATGCCCACCACCGCGCCGAGGAGGAAGACCAGCGTCGCCGTGGCCAGCGGCAGCGCGGCGAAGGCGCGGAAGGCGTAATTCTCGTGCACCGCGGGTCACTATACCGTCGCCTGATCTCCCTGCGCCCCCCAGTCGATCCGCGCCGTCATCTGCATCACCACGAAGAGCGTCACGATCGCGCCGATGGTGACCGCCAGGCCGGTGAAGCCCTGGAAAAAGAAGGCGTACGAGAAGAGCACCAGATAGACGAACTGCGCCGACGCCGCCTCCACGAACGCGAAGCGCGCCCCGGTCACGATGCGAAGGTAGCTGACCACCAGGAAGATCGAGACCGCCGAGCAGATGGCGAACGCCAGATGGATGGAGATGTGGTCGACCAGATACGCGAGCAGCAGGTGAAAAGCGAAGAACGACGTCGCCAGGAAGAAGTAGTGCATCGGATGGAGCCGGATGTTCCGCATGGTGGTGATGATGAACATCAGGAAGAAGAAAAAGAGCAGCGACACCGGCGCGAAGTAGCTGATGCGCCCGGCCAGCGGACCGGGCTGCAGTTTCTCGGGCATGACCATGCCGATCTTCGAGCCGGTGACGAGGTTGGTGTACTTCCACGTCAGCAGCCATCCGGCGCCGTTCTTCCGTTTCTCGGTCGGCGAGAGCGTCCCCTGCGGGAAGTCGATGGCCTCGAAGTCGGTGCGCATCTCCATGATGAAATCGCGCACCTGCTCGACGTTCTCGCCAAACGAGTAGTGCCAGGTGGTCATCCCCTGCGAGCGGTAGCCGACTTCGACGCGGATGGGCGTGGCGGGCGGGCGGTGGATGGTGGTGGTCGCGGCGCCGCCGGCGGTCGTGACGGGAACCGGCTGGCCGTCGACGCGGAAGACGAGATCGTCGTACACGGCGTCCGCGACGGGAAAGACCAGCTTGAGCGTCACGTCGTAGAACGGCGTGTCGTTGCGGAAGAGGTAGTCGCCGCGATAGACCACCCGGTAGGTCGGAAACCAGAGCAGCCCCTTCTGCCGCTGCTCGAGTTTCAGGGCTGCCTGCACGCGGCTTCGTTCCAGCGTCAGCCGGGTGATGATCGCGTCGTCGACCACTCTCCGGGTGATGACATTGTTCTGCGTCTCCACGACCTCTTTCTGCACGATGCGCTCGTTGTAGGCGAGGGGCGGCTTCTCCTGCTGCGGCGCGCCCCAGGTCGATGCGACGCGCGGCCCGAGGTCGCTTCCGGAGCTTGCGGTTCGCGCGTTGATCGAGCTGCCGAGGATCATCCAGGCGACGGTGGTGCAGAGGAAGATGGCGGCGATGGCGAGGATGTTTCGTCCCATAATCTCTGCACGATGGAAAACGCATCGGGCGGAGGTGAGGCTGAAATGAGGAAAGTTCGTGGCATCCTCGCATCGCTTCTTTTCGCCACGGCTGCTGTCGCGCAGCAGCCGGTGGAGATCAAGGAGTGGCCCGTGCCGTGGACGGACACGCGGCCGCGCGATCCGGCAGTCGACAGGCAGGGGCGGGTGTGGTTCGTCGGGCAGCAAGGGAACTATCTGGCGCGCTTCGATCCGGCCACGGCGAAGTTCGACCGCTACGATCTCGAAAAGGGCTCCGGCCCGCACAACTGCATCGTCGGTCCCGACGGCGCGATCTGGTTCGCCGGCAACACGGCGGCATACATCGGCCGCTTCGATCCGGCCAGCGGAAAGATCACGAAGGCCCCTATGCCCGCCGGCATGGCGTCCGACCCGCACACCCTCGTCGCCGCGCCGAACGGTGAGATCTGGTTCACGGCGCAGGTAAGCGGATACGTCGGGCGGCTCGATCCGAAGCGCCGCGCGGTGAAAGTGGTCAAGGTCGAGGGGAGCGGCGCGAGGCCCTATGGCATCGCGGGTGCGAGTCCGGAGTTGCACGCAACCCGTAACGCGCAACTCGCAACTGGTTCTACACCGCCTTGTTGTACGCGTCGCGGTATCGTCGCGAAGCGGCGGGGTCGGCGCTGACGTCGCGGATGGCCTTCTCGAACGACGCCATGGTCAGGCCGTGCTCAGTGAGGATCTTCTCCGCGTCGGAGGGATTCTTCTTGATCTGCGCGCCGATCTCGCCGAGCTGCTCGGGGGTCAGGTTCTGCGACGCCGCGGTCTGCTGACTCGCCGGCGGCGTGTTTTCGGTGGTCGTCGACGACTTCTGGTTGCAGCCGAACGCGAGGAGGAGTGTCATCGCCGCAATGGCAATCGATGTCTTTTTCATGACTTAGTGATCCTTTCCGTGGCCTTTGCCTTTTCCTTTGTCGCCGTCTTTTCCATGGCCGCGATTGTCATTACCGCGTTGTTGCACGGCGACCGGGTCCTGCACGTTCGGCGGCGCGATGAACACTTCTTTCTTGGGACCCTTGCCGCGGCGGAGATTCTCGTTCTCCACGCGCCCTGACGAGATCATCGGCGGCAATGTCCGCCTTCCGTGCACCACTTCCGCGCCGGTCTTCAGCCCGAGTTGCTTCTTGAGCTGCCCCGGAGGGCCTCCGTGCGGATGGACGGGGCGCACGAAGTCGTCGTCGATGATCAGGCGCTGCGCCGGCGCGGTGACCACGATCTGCTGCCGCTGCGGATAGAACGTCTGCAGCCGCTGGACCACGATGGGCACCAGCGCCGGGCCGGTCACGCCCTGCGTCACCTGCGTATGCACGAACTCGACGAACTGCGGGCCGGTGTCGGCGACCAGCGCGACCGGCACGTAGCGAATCACCTGGATCTCCTGCGTCACCGGGACGTTCGCGCTATTGAGTGTGGCGACCAGATCGGCGAGCTGGGTCTGCGGCATGCCCGTCACCTCGGAGACCGCGGCGACGGCGAGCGGCAGAGCGATGAGCGCCAGCGGATCGGTAGTCACGGTCTGCGTCGTGACCGTCTGCGTCGTCACGTACTGCCGCCGGATCGACGTGACCAGCGCGTCGCCGGTAATGCCGCGCGACGTCTCGGTGCGGACGAACTCCACGAACGTCGGTTGCGCCGGCTGCACCACCGCGACGGGCACGTACTCGACCACCTCGACGAACTGCACCGGCGGGACGTCAGCCTGATTCAGCGCAGCGACGACGTCGATGAGTTGATCCTCCGGAACGCCTGCCGCGTCCGCGACCGCCGCAACCGCCAGCGGCATGGCGACGAGTGCCAGGACATCCTTCGTCGACAGCGCCATCAATTGGGCTGGGATCATCAAGAGAATGAGTAACAACGGAACTTTTCTCATGCCCGGAGACGGTGCAAAGAGAGGGCCGTACAATCCCCATGTGCCGTCCTCATCCTCACGCCGGGAGCTGCAGATCGTCGGCGCCGTCGCCGAGGCGCTGAACAGCTCGCCAAGCGTAGAGCAGGCGCTCGAGCGCACGCTCGAGCTGGTCACCGGACTCCTTGGCTTGCAGACCGGATGGGTCTGGCTCACCGACCCCGAAAGCGGCCACATGTACAACGCGGCGTCGCGCAACTTGCCGCCGTACCTGCAGGAGCCGGTGCGGATGAGCGGCGACGCGTGGTGCCTCTGCATCGGCGAGTTTCGCGACGGCGCACTCGCGCCGCGCAACGTCGACGTGGTGCAGTGCAGCCGCCTCGCGCCGGCGGTGCGCGCGCGGCAGACCGACCTCACGCGCGGCCTGGCTCACCACGCCTCGGTGCCGCTGTCGTTTCAAGGCAAGCCGCTGGGGATCATGAACATCACCGCGCCGGCGATGCGGAGGCTCACCGCCGCGGAGCTGCGCCTGCTCGGCACCATCGGCCTGCAGGTCGGCGTGGCCATCGAGCGCGCGCGGCTGGCCGAGGAGAGCGCGGCGCTGGCGCGGGCGGACGAGCGGACGCGCCTGGCGCGCGAGATCCACGACACCCTGGCGCAGGGACTGGTCGCCCTGACGCTGCAGATCGAGACCGCGCTGCGCAGCGTCGGGCGCGATCCCGACCGCGTGCGCGAGCGGCTGGAAAAAGCGCTCGACACCGCGCGCGCGAACCTCGACGAGGCGCGGCGCTCGGTCACCGACCTCCGCGGCGCGACGCGCGGCAAGCCGCTGCCGCGGGCGCTGGCGTCGATGGCCCGCGAGTTCACCGCGGATTCCGGCATCCCCGTGGCGTTCGAGACCAGCGGCGCGTGCGCCCTCGATCCCGCGGCGGAGGGAGAGCTGTTCCGCATCGCGCAGCAGGCGCTGGCGAACGTGCGGCAGCACGCCCACGCCACGCACGTCCGGATGACGCTGGCCTGCGGGAAGCGTAAGTCGACACTTACCATTGAAGACGACGGCGTTGGATTCGACGTGCGGCGCATCGCTGCCGGACGGCACGGCATCCGCGGCATGCGCGAGCGGGCGCGGGCGGCGGGGGGGACGCTGCGGATCGCGTCGCGGAAAGACGGCGGCACGCGCGTGGTGGCGGGCATATGAGAGGACACTTCGTGCGGCATTCGAGCTATGAGGTCTGGCTTCCGGATGACTACGATGCCTCGCGCCTTTGGCCGGCGATCCTTTTCCTGCACGGCGCCGGCGAGCGCGGCAACGACAACCAGAAGCAGACCACCGTCGGTCTCGGCCCGCATCTGCGCGACGGCACGCTTCATCCTCCGGCGATCGTCGTCTTCCCCCAGTGCCCCGCGGAGTCGGTGTGGAGCGGCGAGACTCGCCGTGCGCTGGCCGCACTCGACGAGGTCTGCGAGCTCTACCCGATCGATCGCGATCGCGTGTCGCTGACCGGCATTTCCCTGGGAGGGGCGGGAGTGTGGACGCTGGCGGCGGCTCATCCCGACCGCTGGTCGGCGATCGCGCCGGTGTGCGGCTGGGTGGTGGGTGCGCCGTTCCGCGTGTCGATCCCCGCGTGGATCTTCCACGGCAGCGACGATCCGGTCATCCCCGTCGCGCAGTCGCGCGGCATGGCCGAGGTTCTCGGCAAAAGCGCCGCGTACACCGAGTTTCCCGGCGTAAAGCACAACTCGTGGGACCCGGCGTACACGACCACCGGCGTCGTGGAATGGCTGGTGAAGCAGAAGCGGTCATGACGCGCGTTGCCATCGTCGACGATCACCCCGTGGTGCGCGAAGGCCTCGTCGCCGCGCTGGACGGCAAGGGCGGCATCGAGGTGGCCGGCGTGTTCGCGTCGGCCGAGGAGGCGTTGGCGTCGCGGCTGAACGCGGAGGTGGTGATCCTCGACCTGGAGCTGCCTGGATTGCCGGGACTCGACGCAATCTCGCGCTTCAGCGCGCCGGTGCTCGTGCTCACCGCATACGCCACGGACGAGGACATCGACCGCGCGCTCGCCGCCGGCGCGAAGGGCTACCTGCTCAAAGGTGCGCCGCTCGACGACATCGAGCGCGCCATCGCCGCCGTGGCCCGCGGCGAGTCGGTGCTCGACTCGCGCATCACCTCGCGCGTGCTCGCGCCGCGGCAGCGCCTCACTCCCCGCGAGCGCGAAGTGCTCCGCCTCCTGGCTGCCGGTAAGTCGAACAAGGAGATCGGCGCCGCCCTCCGCATCAGCGAGCGCACCGCGAAGTTCCACGTCACCGCCATCTTCAACAAGCTCGGCGCCGAGAACCGCGCGCAGGCGGTGGCGGTGGCGAAGGAGCGGCATTTGATTTAGGCTCGCTTCACGTGCCGCACCGCTTCGAATACGCCCAGGCCGAGGAGATTCGCGACGCGTTCGACCGTTACGGCGTGCGCTATCTATTCATCGGCAATTCGGGCGCCATCCTCCTCGGATTACCCGACACCACCCAGACAGCTCACGTGTTTGCCGATAAGGCCGCGGGAAACCGCGCGGCGATCGTAAACGCCCTCCGCGAGCTCGGCTTCGAGCTGACCGGAGTCCAGAGAAAGGAGATCCTTCGCGGAGGGGACTTCATAGAGCTCAGGAGCGGACCGTTCGATCTCGACCTGGTCTTCGCAGCTGACGGCATCGAGCGATTCAGCGACGCTTGGCGGCGGCGCGTCGACGTCGAAGGGTTTCCCGTCTGCCACCCGGACGACATCATCGCCAGCAAGGTCGCGGCGAACCGGGTCAAGGACCGGGAGTCGCTTCCGCGGCTGATGGCTTTTCGCGACTACTGGAAGGAGCGCCATTGAATGAAGCGTATCCCGGCCATTCTCTCCATCGTCCTCGTCGTGTTCGCGAGCTCTTGCAGGCGATGACGCAGGACCCGGCGACGCCGATCTCGGCGAATTACTCGAAGCTGGTCCTCATCGATGCCGGCGGCGGCCGGCGCGATCCGGTTTTCAGCTAGCGCGCACTGACCTGACGGAGTGCGGGCGTCTCGCCCGCCCGCGACGGCCGTCTCGGCCGGCGCCGGTACGCGATCGGGCGAGGACGCCCGATCGATGCGGGCGAGACGCCCGCACTCCAAGATCCTGTCCTTCCGTACAGCTCCCCACCCGCCCATCCGCCCGATGTGCGGCGCGACGCGCGAGCCGATCATGGGGAGCATGAATCCACATGACGTCGTTCTCATCACCGGCGCCTCGAAGGGACTCGGCTTCGCGCTGGCGAAGCTGCTGGCCCGGCGCGGGCATCCTCTGGTCATCAATGCGCGCGGGGAGGAAGAGCTGCGGCGGGCGGCGCGCGAGCTGGCCGGTTTCACGCAGGTGGTCGCCGTGGCGGGCGATGTGTCCGAGGTCGCGGAGACGATCGCGGCGCGGGCGGTCGAGCGGTTCGGACGGGTCGACGTCCTCGTCAACAACGCCTCGGAGCTGGGCGTCATGGCTCCGCTAGTTGAGCATCCATGGCAGTCGCTGGAGCGCGTCTTCCGCGTCAACGTCGTCGCGCCGCTTCACCTCATCCAACTGCTGCGCCCGAAGACCGTAATCAACATCAGCTCCGATGCCGCGGCGAACGCCTATCCGCGCTGGGGCGGCTACGGCGCCAGCAAGGCGGCGTTGGAGCACGTCTCACGCACCCTCGCCGCGGAGATGCCGGACATGCGGGTGCTGGTCATCGATCCGGGCGACATGAATACGGAGATGCACGCCCTGGCGGAGCCGGGCGTCGATCTGTCACACCTGCCGTCGGCGGACGAAGCGGCGCCACGGATCCTGGAGGCGGTGGCATGACCGCACTCGACTTCACCCTTCCGCCGCAGCTCGAGGCGCGCGAGCCGGCCGAGCTGCGCGGCAGTGGCCGCGACGACGTGCGGATGATGGTCTCCGACCTCGCCACCGGCGCGATGTCGCATGCGCACTTTCGCGACCTCCCGCGATTCCTCCGCCCCGGCGACCTCCTCGTCCTCAACACCTCGGCCACGCTCCCCGCCGCGTTGACGGCGATCCGCGGCAATGGCGACGCCATCGACCTGCACTGGTCCACGCCGCTGCCGGGCGGGCTCGCCGTGGTCGAGCCGCGTGTTGCCCTCACCCGGCGCTTCGCGCCACCCTCTCCCGCCGAGCGGGAGAGGGTCGCCGAAGGCGGGGTGAGGGCCGTGGCCGGCGAGACGCTCGTCCTGCCGGGCGGCGGCCGCGCCACGCTGCTCGCGCCGTACCGCGACTCGCGGCGCCTCTGGATCGCGCAGCTCGAGCTCGACCTGCCGGTTGCCGACTACCTCCGCCGCTGGGGTCGGCCGATCGCGTACTCGTATATCCCGCGCCCGTTCCCCATCAGCGCGTACCAGACGGTCTACGCGCGGAGCGAAGGGTCGGCGGAGATGCCGTCGGCGGGTCGCGCGTTCACGCGGCCGATGCTGGCCTGCCTCCGCAAGAGCGGCGTGCAACTGGCAAAGCTCGTCCTGCACACCGGCGTGGCCAGCCTCGAGACGCACGAGCGGCCGTACGAGGAGTGGTACGAGGTGCCGCTGCGGACGGCGGAGAAGGTGCGCGCGGCGAAAGCGCGCGGCGGGCGGGTGATTGCCGTGGGGACGACGGTGGTTCGCGCGCTGGAGTCGAGCGTCGACGCGCACGGCGATGTCGTCGCCTCGCGCGGTTGGACGGAGATGGTGATCACGCCCGAGCGCGGCGTCCGCGTCGTGGACGGCCTGCTGACCGGCTTGCACGAGCCGCGCGCCACACACCTGGCCATGCTGGAAGCCATCGCCGGGCGGGCGACGATCGAGACGGCGTACGCCGAGGCGCTGGAGCGCGGCTATCTGTGGCACGAGTTCGGGGACGTGCACTTGCTCGCGTGAACCTTCGGCGTCGCGCGTCGTAGGAATGACGCGTGTCCTCACGCCCACTGTTGCTCGTCGCTCTCGTCACGCTCGCATTCACCGTCGTTTCCGTTTTCGTCATCGACGTTCCGCTCGCGCGCCTGATCGGCATACCACCCTCGAACGGCGCCGCATGGAACCACGCATTCACCGCGGCGATGGAAATCGCGTTCGGCATGACGCTGTCGAAGTTCGCGCTCGGCGCGGCGCTCATCGGGGCGGGAGTCGTCGCGTATGCCATGCGCCGCTGGCGCGCTGCGGGCCTGCCGTTGCTGTTCATCGGGCTTACGCACTTCACCGCGCGCCTGGTTGCCGGCGTGCTGAAGAACGTTTTCGGACGCCTGCGGCCGTTCGAGGCCGAGGCCGCGGGCTGGCACGACGCGTTCTTCGCCGGTGGCGGTGCGATGCCGTCCGGGCACGCCGTGCACTTCTGGGGACTCTATTTCCCGCTCGCGCTGCTCTTTCCGCGCGCCCGCTGGATTCTGCTCCCGCTGCCGGTCGCGATCTCCGTCGCTCGCGTGCTGCTGAACGACCACTACCTCAGCGACGTCGTCGCATCCGTCGGTATTGCCGCGCTCGTCACCTGGGCCTATGCGCGGACGAAGCTCCATCGAGCGTTCGCTGTTGGCCGTTAGCCGTTCTTCGGACCTCTTCGGCCAACGGGAGTCGGCGGCGTGGGGCGAGCGAGAAGTTGAGCGGGAGGAAGCGCTCGGAGATCGCGAAGAAGGCAGCCGTTGCGTGATGGGCGAAGTAGGTTACTTGTCCTTTAACCCTTTGCGCTTCCGCCTTTCGATCTGCTTGATTGACTCGGCGCGCGGCAGCCTCTCCGGTGGGCGACCGATTTCTTCGTCCACTGTTTTGCGCACTTTCCTGCCCACATCACGATGCGTGTCTTCCGCTGCCCGCTGCCCTTTTAGCTGACCGACGCGAAGTTTTTCCTCCGTGAGCCGAATGCGGAACTCGTTTGCGGCAAGCTCCAGCGGCCCGATGCAATCGAGGAAGTCTTCGTTAGGCTTGATGCCCTTCATCTTCTTCACAGCGCCCTGTCCGGCGTTGTACATCCCGCGATAGCCAGCATCGTGGAAAAAGGGGAAGTGAGTAACGCCGGCGCGGCTCGCTGTGCTGTTGAGCGCCGTACTTGATTCACGTACCCGCTCACGGATTTCGAGACGTTTCTCGTCTTCCGTCGTCGCGTCGGCGATCTCCTGCCGTCGTGTCTGTACTGCGAAGTAGGACTGAGCCAGCGCCACCTTAGCTTTCGAGGGTTCGGCGTTCATCGCGATCAGATAGCAGGCATAACGCGAAAGGAAATAGTCTTTTGCCTCGCGTTGCGCGCCCTTGCCGCTTGCCATCAACCTAGTGGTTTCACTGAATTGATGTGATGGCTGGATGCCCGATCCTTCGCATGCCTCCATCGCTCTCTTGATTGCGTTGTCGAAGTTCTGCCAAGTGTCATAGCCTAGGTATTGCTGAAGATCGCGCGCCATCCAGTACTCAACGCCAGCCCCGTTCACGCGCCTGATCTCGTCAAAGATGCCTCCCGCGTTTGGCTGGTCTCTTTTCGTGATGTCACTCATCGGGAATGCCCTCGAAGCGCATGAGTATAACAGGTGAACGTCACTTCACCGTCACTTCTTTACACTTCAACTCACTTCAGTTACCATCCACCACGTCGGGAGTATCGTATGGGACTTCGAGAAGACATCCAGAAGAAGATCGAGAAGAGACAGGCTGAGCTAATAGACCAGGAGAGGGCGTTTGAGCGGCAAAGGGCCGGCGCTGAGGCATACATCCAAGCGTTGCAGGACATGCTGAAAAGCTTACCGCGTGACACATCGGAGGTGAGGCCAGAGGCAATTCTGCGCGCCGGTGGCGCGATGGCAAAGACGCGCGATCTCATTTTGACCGCACGGCAGCCCCTCCACATCGGCGACATTCTGAAGGGCTTGGGAAAGAACTCCGACCGAAAAGCTCGTCTATCAGTAACGAGCGCGCTCGGAGCCTACGTTCGAAAGGGCGAGGTATTCGTGCGCACGGGGCCGAATACGTTCGGCCTCATGGAGCTAGGGCATCAGCCGCACAGCACTCCGCTAGAAGAGCCGCCCGAAGATTTTGGTTCGATCAACGGCTCAGTGGGCTAGAGCGCCCGACCACTGGACGGCGAGTGACCGACCTGCTTCGCGTCGACGTGGGTGTCCCTTCGAGAGCCCGCCGAACCACTCGCGAACCTTGTAAAATTGGCTGCCGTTGCGTCCTCGTGCCTCATTGCGACCTCCGCGGAAAGGTGCATTCTCTGCCACTCCGCGATGAACTTGTTCCGACTTCTGCTCCAAACTAGACCGACTAGCTGGCCAACAGCGAACGTCTATCATGTCCCGCGATGCGATCTCGACTCACCGTCGTAATTCTCGCGGCGCTTGCGGCTGGTGCGCTGCAGGCGTCCGAGACCCGCATTCTGTTCGCGCCGTCGCGCGTGCTGAAGGCGGGAGAGGTGGTGACGGTGGGGTGGGAGGGCGTACCGGCGGGAGTGGAGGAGCTCGAGTTCCTCCTGGAGCGCGAGGACGGCGAGGTCGTGCGCCTCACGCCGCAGCTCATCCCGTCGAACGGTTCGTTTCGGTGGACCGTTCCCAACCTCCCTTCCCGCGCGGCGGTGCTCGTGCTGCGCGCCGGCATCCACGACCAAGAGGTCGAGATCGCGTCCAGCCAGCCGTTCGCAATTCGCGAAGCGGCGCGCGATACGCGTCTCGAGTTTCGTGAGGGCGAGTGGTGGGCGCACGAGACGCGCCCGCCTGTCGGCGACGTGCGACACCTGCATCGGGTGCGGACCGCCAAAGAAAAACGGACGTTCACTCGGCCGCGCCAATCGCTTCTGAGCGTGCGCATGCAGAGCGGCGCCGCGCAGCCGTTCGAAGTTCGCGACGTGACCGCGGTGCGCGTCGACACGCGCTGCGGCGCGCCGCGCATCGTCCCTCAGCGGAAATGATCCATTCCTGACGCGCTCCTTGCAGGCACGCTGCGATTGGCGAAAGGAACGATCATGCGTTCATTGATTCTTGCTGCGCTCTTGCTGTCGCCGCAGTGGGCGGCGGCGTGGGAGGGCGTGCTGTTGATGCCCGACGGCAAGCCGGCAGCCGATAGTCATGTTTCCATTCCGGGGTTTGCGGGCTCCGCGCGCACCGACGCGCGAGGGCGATTCACCTTCGCGGGCAGCTCAGTGCCGTTCACGATCATCGTCGTCGGTCCGCGCGGCGAGATCTATCCTGCCGTGACGGTCACGGCCCTTCCGGTCAGCGGCCCGCTGACCATTCAACTGGAGCACGGGCTGCGCGAGACGGTCACCGTCAGCAGCGGCGTCGCGCCGAACATCGAGGCACCGCCCGCCGCCGCCACCTCCGTCATCGGTCGCGAGGAGCTCGAGGAGCGGCGCCCGGAGCACCTGGTCGACGCGCTGGCGCGGACGCCCGGCATTCAGATCCGCGGCGAAGGTCCGCCCGCCGTCCCGGTGGTCCGTGGACTGGCCGGCGGCCGCACGCTCATTCTCCTCGACGGTGTGCGCGTCACCGCCGAGCGCCGCGCCGGAGCGTCCGGCACATTTCTCGATCCCTTTGCCCTCGGCTCGATCGAAGTCTCGCGGGGACCGGGCTCGGTGGCGTACGGCTCCGACGCGCTCGGCGGCATCGTTCACGCTCGCCCGCTCGATCCGGCAATCGGGCAGCCGGGGCTGCGCTACGAGCTCTCGATGTCGGCGGGGGGCGTCGACCGGCGCTCCGCCGGCGTGGAGATCACCCGCGACGCATTCGGCGGCGCGTTTCTGGCGATGCTGCACGGCCGCGATGCCAACGACAGCGAAGCGGGGAACGGGCAGCGGATTCCGAACTCCTCGTACACCGACCGAGGCGGCGCGCTACGGTTCGTCAGGCCGACCAAATCAGGACTGATTCGGGTCGGGCTGGCCCTCAACCAGGCGCGCGACACTGGCGCGCCGGCCGCCGACGCCACGGTCAACCCCACCTATTACCCGGAGGAGAATTCCGAGCGCCTGACGGTGGGATGGGACACCGCGCCGTCGGGCGGCTTCGACTCGCTCGAAGTCCTCTTCGGCGTCAGCTCGCACGACGTCACGACGAATCGCGAGCGACTGCCGAACCCGACCACGACGCGGCAGATCGCCAGCGCCGGCGTCGATGCGAACGATGCCTCGCTGCGAGTGACCGGCACGCGCGTCCTGTCGAAGGGGCGGCTGGTGGCGGGCGCCGACTTCAACAGCCGCTTCAACCTGCGCGCGACGGGCTTCGTGCAGTCGTTCAACAGCGCGGATACGCCGACGACGCGTGCATCCGAGGTGTCGATCGACGACGCGTACAAACGCGATACGGGACTC
This sequence comes from Candidatus Gilichinskyi gelida, assembly GCA_038040385.1. Taxonomy (GTDB): domain Bacteria; phylum Acidobacteriota; class Thermoanaerobaculia; order Gp7-AA8; family Gp7-AA8; genus Gilichinskyi; species Gilichinskyi gelida. Next base: position 16,606 of record JBBPII010000017.1, on the reverse strand, counting down.
TTCGTCATCTACGACTACAACGTCGTCTCGAGCGTCGTGCTCTCCGGCGGCGCCCGCGTGGACCGCGTCTCGGTGGAGAACCGCGGCGGCTTCTTCGGCGACCGCTCCCGCAGCGATACGGCGTTCTCCGGATTCGCCAGCGTCGCGGCGACGCTCGCGCCGTCATTGACTGGAACGCTGCAGGCCTCGCGCGGATATCGCGACCCGACGCTCTCCGATCGCTACTTTCGCGGAGTCAGCGGCCGAGGATTCGTGGTCGGCAATCCCGATCTCGATCCGGAGAGCAGCCTGCAGTTCGACGGCGCGCTCCGCTGGCACAGCGGCCAGCGCTCCCTCGCCCTCCTCGGCTATCACTATCGGATTCGCGATCTCGTGGAGCGCTTCCGCCTCGGCAACGATTTCCGGTTCCGCAATCGCGGCGAAGCGGAGGTGCGCGGCGTCGAAGTGGAGCTGACCACCCCGCTGCCGAATCATTTTTCACTGGAGGCCAACGCCACCATCGCCCGCGGCGAGGTGCTGGACGACGATGCCGCGCTCGACGACATTCCGGGACCGAACGCGCATGTCGGCGTGCGGTGGGCGGGAAAGCGCGCCACGGCGTACATCTACGGGTTCCTGTACGGCGAGGACGACCGGCCGGGGCCGGTGGAAACCCGCCGGCCGGGCTACGCGACCTTCGACGCGGGATTCGTCTGGCACTTCTCCGATCCGCTGGAAGCGCGCGTGTACGTCAGGAACCTGGCGGATCGCGTCTACGCCGGCTCGCCCGACGCGAATGCGTCGCTGGCGGCGGGGCGGAGCATTTCCATCGCGCTGGGAGGGCGGTATTAGGCTTACTTCTTCGCAGCCCGCTTGTTGTATGTTTTGAGGTTCTTCTCGTTCGCGAAGTAGACGACCATTCCGTCGCTCGCGGCGCCGATCACGGCCTTGGCCTTATCGACGGTCTTGCCGCTCACCGGATCGACGGCGACGCGTTTCGAAGCGTCGTTCGTCAGCCGGTCTTTGCACATCGCGCAGCAACCGTAGTATGTCTTGCCGTTTACCTCGACGGGGATCTGATCGCGGTTCATGAATTGTTCGTTGATCATGCAGACCTTCTTGGCCTCGACCTTGGTCAGAGGAGGCGCCGGGGTCTGCGCGAATACCGTGGCGGCGGTCAGCAGAATGGCGAGGAGAAAGAGGGGACGTGTGTTCATCGTGTCTGTCGAACACGCGAGAGTCCATGTGATGTTCCCAGGGTCAGACTGACGTACGGATGACGGTCCGGACGTGGCTCGTGCCGCGCTCCAGCTCGTCGAGGACTTCGTTGATGCGCGCCGCGTCCAGCGGGACGCGGCGCGTAATTGCCTGCGACAGATCGATGGCGCCGCGGCGCGCGAGCTCCATCAACTCCACCAGCTCGTCGCGGGTGTGATCGGAGCAGCCGATGATGCGGCGCTCGCGGGCCAGGACGTCGGCGTACGCGTCGACGGTGAGCTCGCGCAGGTTGATGGCCACCAGCACCAGGCGGCCGCCCGGGGCTAGCGCGCACAGCGCGGCGAGGGTGGTGGGGGCGTGGCCGGCGAAGTCGAGGACGACGTCGACGCCGCCGAGGGCGCCGGTGTCCGCGCCCAGCGACGCGGCGAGAGCGCGCTTCTCCGGCACGATCTCGGCGACGACCACGCGCGACGCGCCGAGCGCCCGCCCGAGCTGCAGCGCGGAGATCCCCAGTCCGCCGAAGCCGAGGATGCCGAGCGACTCGCCGGCTTGAAACGACGCGAGCCGCAGCGCGTGCAGCGCCGTGGCCGTGGAGCACATCATGATTGCCGCCTGCTCGAACGACACCTCGTCTGGGATGGAAACGGCGTTCGCGGTGGGGACGGCGACCCGCTCCGCGAAGCCGCCATCGCGCTCCTTGCCGAGCATGTCGCCGTTGGCGAGAAGGTAGTGCAGCGCCACGCGCTCGCTCGTCCCGGCGATGACGCCGGCGATCTCGTGGCCGAGGGTCAGCGGCAACCGCACGCGCGAGGCGTCGGCGCGGTAGTGCGCGTCGCTGTGACAGATGCCGGCGCAGCGGATGTCGACCACCACCTCCCCGGGCGCGGCGACGGGATCATCGACGACCTGTTCGACCAGCGGCGCCCGCTGGCGGAGCATGCGGATGGCGCGCATGGTCATTGCCGCAGTGTCAGCGTCGAGCCCGACCGATTGAGGATGTGTCCCTGCCCCTCGGCGGTCACGTACTGCGCGTGCAGGAAGATGTGGACTCGGTACTCGCCAGCCGCGCCGGCGTCGGCGAGGCGGACGGCGCTCATGGCGTGCTCGCCGGGCGTGCCGTCGAATTCGCGCTCGACGTCTGTCCCGTCGGGAAGGTCGACGGTTACCTTGTAGCGGACGAATTGCGGCAGCGTGCCCGATTCGCGGCGCGTGAATACCTCCGGGCCGAACCAGATTTTCCACGAGCCGAACACCGCGCCGTCGCGAAGCTCGACCGCCAGCTCGAGCGTTTCCGCGTCGTCCGGCTTGCGGTCGGCGAACGCGTCCTGGTGGCGGGCGAACGGGATGGGTGCCCTGTCCCGCGGCGCGAAGGGGATGATCGAGGCGGTGATGGCCGGCGCCGGCGACCCGGTCCAAGCCAGCCGCACCGCCGGTTCGATGCGCTCGAGGAGGTCGTCGCCGTAGTCGGCGACCCAGATGCCGCCCTGAAAGGCGACGATGCCGCTCAGATACGACAGGCGGAGCTCCTCTTTATGCACCACGCGCGGCGTGCCGGAGACCGAGATCACGTGAATGGTGTCGGTGAAGACGTCGCCGTACCAGAGAAACTGCCCGTCCCAGGCCAGCCCCTGGCATCCGGAGGCGGGGGCCTCGCTCGTCGCGATCACCTTGAAGTCGGCGTCGAGCCGGTAGAGCAGCGAAGGCTCGGGCGAATCTTGGGTATGGCGGCGCGTCGCCGCCCAGTACGACTCGCCGTCCCAGGCCAGACATCCGAGCAACGGCGGCGCCGCCTTCCGCGATAGGACGGCGAGCGTGGCGGGATCGTGGATGGTGAAGACGTCGCCGCTGTCGCCGAACCATGCGCCGGTTGCGATGCCGACGTAGTTTCGCCCGTTCCAGGCGAAGGCGACGACGTTCATCTTCTGCCGGTATCGCGGCTCGATGATGGGGACGATCTGGGATGTGAAGCCGCCCTCCGCGGCGGGGCGCAATCGCGTCGCGCCCCACGGATCGCCGCGATTGCCGATGACGATCTCGCTCCCGTTGCTCGCCGCGCCGAGGGGAGAGCTCGGAAGGTGGTAGGCGATGTCGAAGGGGCGGCGGGGGGCGTCGATCGGCTTCAGCGTTCGCGGTTTCCCCGGCCTGACTTCCCGCGGCGTGTCCTGGAGGGCGAGCACGCGTGGGCGGATGCTGAAATACCAGAACGCGGTGATCAGGAGCACTGCGCCGCCGATGCCCAGGCCCACGATGAGGAACGCCGGCGTCCTCGCCGGCTGGCGCGCAGGCGTCCCGCCTGCGGGCGGCGGGACGCGGCGACGCTCCTTCCACTTGGCCACGATGACGCCGCACGACGGGCACTCGACGGCGCTCTCGCCGAGCGGAGCGTTGCATGACGGGCAGGGCATTAGTACGAATCGTACTATTATCGGCGCCATGCACCGACGCGAATTCCTCGGCCTCACCGCGGTCGGCGCCGCCGCCGCGGCGCTGGCGCGCCCCGTCGATGTCGTCGAGATTGAAGAACAGACCGCCGCGCAATTGCAGGATCTGATGCGCATCGGTGCGCTTAGCGCCGTCTCGCTCGCGCAGATGTACCTCGCGCGCATCGACGCCGTCGACAAACACGGTCCGGCGATCAACTCCATCATCGAGCTCAACCCCGACGCCATCGCCATCGCCGAGGAGCTTGATCGCGAGCGAAAGGCGAAGGGCCCGCGAGGGCCGATGCACGGCATTCCCATCCTCATCAAGGACAACATCGACACCGCCGACCGGATGCACACCACCGCCGGTTCCCTCGCCCTGGCCGGCTCCATCGCCGCGCGCGACGCGGCCGTGGTCAAGCGCTTGCGCGAGTCGGGCGCGGTCATCCTCGGCAAGACCAACCTCAGCGAATGGGCGAACTTCCGCTCTACGCACTCCACCAGCGGATGGAGCGGCCGCGGCGGGCAGACGCGCAATCCGTACGCGCTCGACCGAAATTGCTGCGGCTCCAGCTCCGGCACCGGCGCGGCGATCGCGGCGAATCTCGCGGCGGTGGGCGTCGGCACGGAGACGGATGGCTCGGTGGTCTGCCCGTCGTCGGCGTGCGGGTTGGTGGGCATCAAGCCGACCCTCGGCCTCATCGGCGGCGCCGGCATCATTCCCATCGCGCACAGCCAGGACACCGCCGGACCGATGGCGCGCACCGTCGCCGATGCGGCGATTCTCCTCGCGGCGATGAGCGCGAAAGACGGGCTGAAGCCCGTCCTACATTTGGACGGGCTCAAAGGGGCGCGCATCGGCGTGGCGCGGAAGTACTTCGGCTTCAACGATCACGTCGACCGGCTGATGAAGGACGCCATCGACGTCATCAGGAAGCTCGGCGCGACGATCGTCGATCCCGCCGACATGTCCACCACTGGCAAGTACGACGACACCGAGCTGGAAGTGCTGCTCTACGAGTTCAAGGCCGACCTCAACAAATACCTCGCCGGCCTCGGGCCGGCGGTGAAGACGCGCACGCTCGCAGATCTGATCGAGTTCAACGAAGCGAATCGCGAGCGCGAGATGCCGTACTTCGGACAGGAGCTGTTCGAGCGGGCGCAGAAGAAGGGGCCGCTCACCGAGGCGGCGTACAAGAAGGCGCTGGCGAAGAATCGCCGCATGTCGCGCGCGGAAGGCATCGACGCGGTCATCAAGAAGCACAAGCTCGACGCGGTGATCGCGCCGACCGGCGGGCCGGTGTGGCCGACGGACCTGATCAACGGCGATCACTTCACCGGCGGCTTCTCCACCGCGGCCGCCGTGGCCGGGTATCCGCACGTCACCGTTCCTGCGGGCGACGTGTTCGGGCTGCCGGTCGGACTGTCGTTCTTCGCCGGCGCGCGCACCGAGGCGACGCTCATCAAGTTCGCGTACGCGTTCGAGCAGGCCACCATGGCGCGGCGCAAGCCGCGGTTCCTGGCGACGACGCGGGTGTAGGGGCGCGCGGCAGCGCGCCCGGCACTCTCGTACCGCCGCCCGCCGGGATACCGGGCGCGCTGCTGCGCGCCCCTACGACGGCTGGCGTTCCTACACCCGCGGCCAGTGCCGCTCCTCGGCGGGCAGCGCGAGGTGCTTCCCCTCGTACGCCATCAGCACCGGGTCGGCGACGGTGATGCGCACGTTGTAGTCGCGATCGAACGTGAGCATCTTGTTGTCGAAGGCGCGGTGATGGGTGGCGCAGAGGGCGATGCCGTCGCCGACGTCGATCTCCGGCTTTGGGTCGCGGCCGGCGGTGAGGTGCGCGGCGTCGAGAAGCGCGCGGACGTGCAGCTCGCAGACGGCGCAGTGGTCGTGGTAGGCGTCGAGCACGGCGTTGCGGAAGCGCGCCTCGTACAGCCGGCGCTGCACGGTTGATACGACGTACCTTCGGGTCAGCTCGCGGATCTCGCTCGGGCTGTCGGGCGATCGGATCTCCGGCAGTTCGAGCTGCCGCGTGGTGCGCGCCGGCGACGCGACCTCGCCGGGTCGCTGCTCGGAGAGATCGACCAGGAAGCGCCGCCGCTCGTCGTCCCATCCCACCACGTACACCGGCGCGAAGACGGCGTACTCCGGCGACGGCCGCTTCTTGAGCTGCAGGAAGTAGATGAGCGGAAGCGCATTCTCCGCGCATCGCTTCAGCGCCTCGTTCTCGTGCTCGCGCGTGGGCGGCACGAAGTCGTACATCACGCAGCTTCCCTCGATGGTGTCGTGCGTGTAGTCGGACGAGATCGTGGTCGTGATCGACAAAGGATCGGAAAGCGCCGCGGGCTTGAAGATGCCCTGCTGCCCGCGCAGCAGCACGCGCTCCCCGAGGACGGTGAAGCCGCGCAGCTCCGAGGCGGGCACCGCCGCCCATCGCTCGCGGAGCGTGCGGACGTGCTGGATGGCCTCCAGGCGGATGCGCGTCTCGTCGAGCACGCGCGAATGCTATGTCACTCGCTGCGCAACCACCGCTTCATCCGCTCCCAGCGCGACGCCGGCTTCGGCGGCGCCGCCTGCTGCTGCTGCGGCTTGGGGCGCGGCTTGGTCACGGTGATCTCCTCGACGATCGGCATGTCGACGATGAGCTTGTGCCGCGCCGCCTCGCGCTCGGCCAGCGCGGCCGGGCTGTCGGGGTACTTGGCGAGGTAGACGTTGTATCGATGGACCGCCTCTTCGTACCTGCCCGCGGCGGCGGAGGCGCGGGCCGCGGCGAGCTCGAGCCGCTTGGCCTCGAACCTCGCGAGTTGCTCGAGGCTGATCTCCGTCGCCGGCTGGACCGCGCCGACGCGCGACCGCAGCCAGAACCATGACCCACCGAAACCCGCGAGGAGCAGGAGCGTCACCGCCCAGAACATCGCGGCGGGCACGCGGCGGCGCATCAGCGACACATGCGTCGGCGCATCGGCCGGATTGAGCGGCGTGGTGGCCTCGTCGTGTTTCGACGCGACCAGCGTGCCGAGTCCGACGGGCGGCGCCACCGGACCGCGCGCTCGCTCCACCTCCGCCAGCGCCTCGGCTGCCGTCCCATAGCGCGCCGGCGGCGATTTCGCCAGCAGCTTGGCCACGATTTTCGATACCGCGCGCGGCACGTTTGGATTCAGCTTGTCGGCCGGCGCCGGCTCGAGGTTGACGACGTTGTAGAGGATGCCGCTGATGTCGGCGGCGCCGAACGGCTTCACTCCGGTGAGCATCTCGTACATCACCACGCCGGCGGAGAAGAGGTCGGCGCGCGGCGTGATCGACGACGACTTCACCTGCTCGGGCGACATGTAGTTCGGCGTGCCGAGGAGCGAGTTGATGCCGGTGAGGCTGGAGTTGACTGGCCGGGCGATGCCGAAGTCGGCGATCTTCGCCTCGCCGCCGGTGGCGATGAGGATGTTGCCGGGCTTGATGTCGCGGTGGATGACGCCCTTGCCGTGCGCGTACGCGAGCGCGCGGAGGACGTCCGCGGCAATGCTCAACGCCTCGGCCCGCGGCAGCGGGCGCGTTTTTTTCAGCCGCGACTGCAGCGACTCGCCCTCGACGTACTCCGTGGCCAGGTAGGCGACGACGTCATCCTCGTAGCCGGCCTCGAAGAGGGTGACGACGTTGGGGTGCTGCAGCGCGGCGCAAAGCTCGGCCTCGCGCTGCAAGCGCTTGTGGAACTCGGCGCGGTCGGCCTCATCGTCGAAACGCTGCTCGGGGCGGATGATCTTCAGCGCGACGCGGCGCCCGATGCGGCGGTGCCGCGCCAGGTACACCTTGCCGATCGACCCCTTGCCGAGGAGCTTCTCGATCTCGTACTCGCCGTACGAGGACGGCTCATCGCGCGGCGGCATCGTTCAGTCGCAGAAACAGTGCAGCGTTGTTGTACAGGATGTCGCGCTTCTGCTCCTCGGTGAGGAAGGGGGCCGTGGTGATCGACTCGATCGCGTAATCGATCGCTTTCGGCCAGTTCATCTGGTCCGATCCGAACATGACGCGTTTGCCGAACCCTGCTTCTACGATCCGCTGCAAGTAGCGGTGGAACTCGGCGCGGGGCAGGGCGAAGTCGATCATTGGATGCCCATCGGCAGATCGAGCTCCTCGGCGATGGCGAGGTACGGCTCGAACTCCGGGTCCGAGGGCGAGATGCCGTTGTACTGGATACCGACCTCGGCGAAGGCGCGATACCCGCCCTCTTTCAGCCGCCGGCGGAATTCCTCCGGCGCCGGCCACGACTTCGGCGGCCCGCCGAAGCCGTACGCCGGCACGATGCGCTTCCCCCCCCGCCTTGCGCCAGGCGTCGAGCCGCGAGCCGCTGGTGATGTTGCGGCGCTCGAGAATCTCGAGGGTCTGCGTCATCACTTCATCGTCCGTCGTTCCTCCCCAGATCGGGTCCTGGCAGGTGGGGTTTTTCAAGCGTGAGGTGAATGTCTCCAGCCAACCCTGCGCCGGATGGTGGCCGGGGAATGCCGTGCCGGGACAGAGGGCAATCGGCGGCGGGGTCTGCGCCGCGGCGGTGGCTGCCACGAGGAGCAAAAGAACGATCGCCGCCGGCCATCTCATGGCGTTATCCTAGACGCACCGTGTCCGAAGGCAAGCGGACGGTCCTGATCGTCGACGACAACGACATGATGCGCAAGCTGCTCGCGGCCGAGCTGGGCCGCGACGCGCGCTTCGATGTCTGTGTCGCCGCGACCGGCGCGGAAGGGCTGGAGAAGGCGGTCAGCGCCAATCCCGCGGTCATCGTGCTGGACATGATTCTTCCCGACCTGAGCGGCGTGGAATTCCTCGAACAGCTCCAAATCCTCCGCCCCGACTGCCCCTCGGTCATCGCCATCACCGGCGCCACGGAGACGGCGGTGCCCGACGCGATCATCGAGGCACCGTTCCGCGGGCAGGTGAGCGCCGTGTTCCGCAAGCCGTTCGATCACGCGAAGCTGCGCGAGACCGTGGCGTTCTGCGCGGGTTACTGACCCTCACCCGGCCCTTCGCTACGCTCAGGGCCACCCTCTCCCGCTTCGCGGGCGAGGGGCCAGGTTGTCCTTCTCCCGCTTGCGGGAGAAGGTGCCGCGAAGCGGCGGATGAGGGTCGTACTACCTGACCTCCACCGTCTCCAGGTAGATGTCCGCTGTCTTCATCCCCATCGCGCTGTTCTCTTCGTGGAAGGGGATGAGCAGGCCGCTCACCACGCGGAAGTCGCTGTAGACGGTGGTGAAGGCGAGCTCTTTCGCACGGCCGACGGAGCGGACGATGCGACTGGTGGCGGGGTCGATGTCGACGGTCACGGTCAGCGGCCCATCGAGGGCGATCTCGACGCTGCGAACGTTGTCCTTCGTGCCGAGGTCGCGCAGCGACGCTTTCTTATCGGAGAGAAGGCGCGGCAGCGCGAGCCGCGCGGCCTGCAGACGCATGCCGTCGAGCTCCATGGCGCTCGACTGGCGGCCGTTGTTCGTCCCCTTCCCGTTCTCCAGCGCGCGCACCTCGGTCTTGTCGGGATAGACGATCTCCACGCGCAGGTTGCCGGCGATCCAGTTGCGGGTCATGGCGCCGGGACCTTTGCGCATCGATGGATCGACGCGCCCTTTCGCCTCGATCGACGTCACCTTGGCCCAGGCGGCGCTGCCGCCGTAGGTGTCGACGACCTTGGCCACCAGCGCCTCGAGATCGGAGGCGAGAGCGGCGGGAGGGAGGAGGAGGGCGGCGAGGATGGCGACATGCTTCATGCCGCCATTATCCCGCCACCCTCGAGGATCAGTAGGACATCCGGACGCCGAACTGCATGGTGCGCGGAACGCCGCCGGCCCGAAGCGCGGTGAGTCGCAGGAAGTTCGTCGACGCACGGTTGCCGGTCGGATTGGCGAAGTTCGCCCGGTCGGCGAGATTGAAGACCTCGCCGATGAGCTCCACGCGCGCGGTGTGCACGGGGATGCGATATCCGACGCGGGCATCGATCTGCATGAAGTCGGGACCGCGCGCGCCGTTGCGGCCGCCGTCGTTGGACACGCTGATCGAGTTCAGGCCGGTGCCGCTGTACTTACCGGCCGGCAGCGGGTCGAAGAGGATGCCGTTGCGGTTCACGTCGAAGTTCTGGTCCTGAATGGTGAGCGGGTCGCCGGACAGATACCGGCCGACCATCGCCAGGGTCAGACCGCCGGTATGCGGGACGGCCCAGGAGCCGCTGAGCACGAGGTTGTGCGGCTTGTCGAAGTCGCTCGGGCCCTCGTTCTCGTCGAGATTCATGTCGCCGAGGAGCTGGAAGTTGCTCTGCGGCGCGCCGTTGCCCGAGCTGTTCCCGCGGGCCCGCGAGTAGGTGTACGACACGCGGTACTGATAGCTGGCGCCGAGATGGTGGTCGAGCTGGAACTCGATGGCGTCGAAGGTGTTGGAGCCGGTGTTGACGCGCTCGAGCGCCGCCGAGTTACCGTACACGGCGGTGTTGGTGCGGACGACCGCGTTTGACGGATTGGTGGTGGCGCGTGTCCCCGGATTGAGATCGAGCAGCATCAACTGGTCATGCCCCTCGGCGTGGACGTAGTCGAGGTTGAGCGACATGCCGGGGAGGATCTCCCGCTGGGCGCCGATCGAGAGCTGATCGCTGTACGGCACCACGCGATCGGGATTGTCGAGATTGATGGTGCCGGTGTTCTTGATCCTCGCGCCCGCCGCGAACATGCTCTGCAGAAGAGCGCGGTTGACGGTCGGGCCGTTGACCAGGAACGGATCGGTCGGCTTGTTCCCGAGGCGCGGTCCGGGATCGCGCGCGAGCGTCGGGAAGGTCACGACGAACGACCGGGAGAACATTCCGGCGGTGACCACGGCCTGAATCAGCTCGAGGTGGGTCTTGTCGTAGAAGCGGCCGACTCCGCCGCGGAACACCGTGGTCTTCGCCCCCGGGAGCTCGTACGTCAGTCCGATGCGTGGCGCGAGGTTGTTGCGGTCGACCGGATAGTCGTTGGGATCCGAGAACAGCGGATTGTCGTTCTCGGGAAGCTTGAGGGTCTCGACGTCGTAGCGCAGGCCGGCGCTGAGCGTGGTGCGGTCGTTGAGGCTCCACTTGTCCTGGGCGAAGGCGGTGATGAAGTTGCCCTTCAGATCGAGCTGCGTGGCGCCTGGCACGCGGATGGAGAAGCGCTCGGGGTAGCTCGACGGATCGGCGGCGTTGAACGGCTTGTCGGTGGCGAAGGTGAAGGTGCCGTTCATGTTGCCCTGGTCGGTCGACTTCTCGCGCACGTTCTCGTACGACAGGCCGAACTTCATGTCGTGCTTGTTCGCGTACCAGTTGAAGATTTCGTTGACCTCCACGGAGTTGTTGATGCGCGCCTGGGCCACGTCGCTCTGCTGGTCCTGATAAGTGAGGAAGTTCAGGGTCGGCGCGAGCGCCGCCTGATCGTGGCCGTTGCCGTTGAAGTTGGGATTGCCGAACGAGACGTTCTCCATCGTCCACGACACACGGACGGTGTTCAGCTTCGACGCGCCGAGGACGCTGTTGAGGTGCGCCACGGCGGTCATGTCGACGTCCGACTCTTCGCGCGCCGCTGCCGGGGTGACGTTGTTGCCGTTGCCCAGCGGAATGATCTGGTTCTGCTGCGGCGACGACTCGCGCAGCCAGCGCACCGCCCAGCTATGGTTGGCGGTGATCTGATGATCGAAGCGGGCCAACATGTTCCACACCCGGTCCTGGGTGACGGGGAAGATGACGTCCGGCCGGGAGGTGATGGTGAAGGCGTTGCCGCGGTCGTTCGGCACCCGCTCGATGCTGGTGAAGAAGTGCAGCCTGTCCTGGATGATCGGACCGCCGAGGGTACCGCCGTACTGCACGAAGCGGGTGTCGGGCTTCGGCTGGTTCGACTGCTTCCGGAAGAAGTCCTTGTTGGTGTACGCCGCGTCCTGCAGGAATCCGAACAGCACGCCCTTGAAGTCGTTCGTCCCCTGCTTGGTCACCGCGTTGATGACGCCGCCGGTGGTGCGGCCGAACTCCGCATCGTACTGGCCGGTGAGGACCTGAAACTCCTGGATGGCCTCGATCGGCGTGCGCGCCTGAGTTCCGGCGCGCTGGCCGATGACGTCATCGTTGTTGTTGCCGCCGTCGACCATGTAGTTGTTGTTGCGGGAGTCTTGCCCGTTGACGCTCACCGAGTCGGAGCCGAACGACTCCGTGCTGATGCTCGGCACGACGCCCGGCAGCAGGCCGACGAATCCGATGAAGTTGCGATTCACCGACGGCAGCTCCGTCAGTTCCTTCGCCGTGATGTTGCCGCCGACTTCCTTCGAGGTCACGTCGATGATCGGCGCGGACGCGGTCACGGTGATCTCCTCGGACGCCGCCCCCATGTCGAGCTTCACGTCGACCGTCGAGGTCTTGCCGACCTCCAGACGCACGTTGCGGCGGCGGAAGGTCTTGAATCCCGACAGCTCGGCGCTCAGCGCGTACGTGCCGGGGGTGACGCCGCTCATGAAGTAGACGCCGTCCTTGTCGGAGACGGTCAGGCGGACGATGCCGGATTCCTGATGCTTGATCGTCACGCTGACGCCCGGCAGCAGCGAGCCGTCGCCGCCCGTCACTTGGCCCTTGATTTCAGAAGTCCCTTGCTGTGCCAGGACCATGGGCGCGGCGAGGACGATGGCCAGGAAAATCGCAGAAAAACGTATGCGCATGCCTTCTCCTTCGTGCTTTTGCAAGTTGTGGTTTGCAGTAATGTGCGCTCATGTGTTGACCCTGTCAACGGGTCAATGGCTGACGTGGTTGCGGGGTCTCGCGGTCTCGGGGTCTCGCGGGCGAGGGCGCCGACAATTCAGTACCCCGCGAGACCCCGAGACCCGCCGAGACCCCGAGACCCGTCGTTATAGACTCCCGCCCTTGACCATCGAAACCTCCACAAAGCCGCGCGACTTCATTCGCGAAATCGTCGAGCAAGACCTCGCCGCCGGCCGCCATCACACCGTCATCACCCGTTTCCCGCCGGAGCCGAACGGCTATCTGCACATCGGGCACGCGAAGTCGATCTGCCTCAACTTCGGCGTCGCCATCGAGTACGGCGGCCGATGCAATCTGCGCTTCGACGACACCAATCCGGTGAAGGAAGACGTGGAGTACGCCGAGGCCATCGAGGGGGATGTGCGGTGGCTCGGCTTCGACTGGGGCGAGCATCACTACCATGCCTCCGACTACTTCGAGCAGCTCTACCAGTGGGGCGAGCATCTGATCGCGACGGGGAAGGCGTACGTCGACAGCCAGTCAGCGGAGGAGATCCGCGCCACGCGTGGGACGCTGACCGAGCCGGGGACGGAGTCGCCGTATCGCGACCGTCCGGCCGAGGAGAGCCTCGATCTCTTTCGACGCATGCGCGCGGGGGAGTTTCCGGACGGCGCGCACGTGCTGCGGGCCAAGATCGATATGGCGTCGCCGAACATCAACATGCGCGACCCGGCGTTCTACCGCATCCGCCACGAGACGCACCACCGCACCGGCGACGCCTGGTGCATCTATCCGATGTACGACTACGCGCATCCGCTCTCGGACGCCATCGAGGGGATCACGCATTCGCTCTGCACCCTGGAGTTCGAAGACCACCGCCCGCTCTACGACTGGCTGATGGAGAACGTGCCGGTGCCGGCGCGCCCGCGGCAGTATGAGTTCGCGCGGCTCAACCTCAATTACACGGTGATGTCGAAGCGGAAGCTGCTGCGGTTGGTGGAAGAAGGGCACGTGCGCGGCTGGGACGATCCCCGCTTGCCGACCCTCGCCGGACTGCGGCGCCGCGGCGTGACTCCGGCGGCCATCCGCAATTTCTGCGAGCGGGTGGGGGTGGCCAAGCGCGAGAACGTGATCGACGTTGGGCTGCTGGAGTTCTGCATCCGCGAGGACCTCAACAAGACCGCGCCGCGCATCATGGGCGTCCTCGACCCGCTGCGCGTGGTCATCGAGAACGTTCCGGAAGGGGAGATCGACTGGCTGGAGTCGCCCAACAATCCGGAGGACCCGTCGACGGGCTCACGGAAAGTGCCGTTCTCGCGCGTGGTCTACATCGAGCGCGACGACTTCATGGAGGAGCCGCCGAAGAAGTTCTTCCGTCTGGCGCCGGGACGCGAAGTGCGCCTCCGCTCCGCGTACTTTCTGACCTGCACCAGCGCGGTGAAGGACGGCGCGGGCAACGTGGTGGAGCTGCGGGCGACGATCGATCCCGCAACGCGCGGCGGCGACGCGCCCGACGGCCGCCGCCCAAAGGCGACGCTGCACTGGGTCTCCGCCGCGCACGCCGTCGACTGCGAGGTCCGCCTCTACGATCGCCTCTTCCGCAGCGAGAATCCAGAGGAGAGCGGGAACTTCCTCGACGACCTCAACCCGCATTCGTGCGACGTGGTGCCGCACGCCAAGCTCGAGCCGTCGGTCGCCGGCGCCGCGCCGCTGACCCGCTACCAGTTCGAGCGGCTCGGATACTTTTGCGTCGATGCCGATTCGAGCTCGCAGAAGCTGGTGTTCAATCGGACGGTGTCGCTGAAGGATGCGTGGGCCAAGATGAAGTAGCCCACTCATCACTCTTTACTCTTCACTTTTTCATCGCTAATATCGCGCGTATTAACGATGGCCGTTTGCTGGCGCTGCCCAGAATGCAGCGAAGTGAGTTGCGAAGAGGACGCGAGCGCCACCGGCAACCCTGTCGACTGCGATCACTGCCGGCGTCCGTTTCCGCCGCAAGAGACGCTCTGCGCGGTGTGCGACGCGCTGAATCCGTGGAGCCGCCGCGGCACGCTGCACTTCCTCTGCCGCGAGTGCGGAACGACGCAGACCTATCACTCTCGCGCCAGCTGACGTTTTCGCCCTGACTTCTGCGTCGCCGCGTCCGCTTTCGGCGCATTCCATTTGTGGGCCCACTCGCCGATGGCCTCGAAGGCCGATGCCAGGGCCCGCCCTTTCTTGGTGAGCGAGTACTCGACCCGAACGGGCGTTTCCGGGAAAACGCTCCGCTCCAGGACGCCTTCCTCCTCGAGCTCCTGCAGGCGCTCGCTGAGCATGCGGTCGGTGATGTCGGGGATCGCTGCGCGCAGGTCGGCGAACCGCGACCGCGATCGCAGCAGGACGAAAATGACCGCGCCGGTCCACCGGCGCCCGATCAGCTCGATGGCGTGATGGAACTGGTCGCAGACCGTCACGTCGTGTTCGGCAGGCTTTTTCACCACTCGTGGAGAATACCCGATCCTCGTCGGGAATTTCATAGTAGCCATAAGTTGTATAGCAACTATAGATTTTATAGTTAGGAAGGAGATGGGCATCATGGATCAAGGCATTCTCATCGCACGACTCGCCATCGGTTTGATCATGGCTGCGCACGGCGCACAGAAAGCGTTCGGATGGTTCGGCGGGTACGGCCTGGCCGGCACGGGCGCATTCTTCGAGAACCTCGGCTTCAAGCCCGGGAGGCTCTTTGCCGCGGCCGCGGCCTACGGGGAGATCGTCAGCGGCCTGCTCGTCGCCGCCGGATTCCTCGGCCCGATCGGTCCGGCGCTGCTTCTGTCGGTGATGGTGGTGGCGGCCGTCAGCGTCCACTGGACGCACGGTCTCTTTGCCGCGTCGAACGGCATCGAGCTGCCGCTGCTCTATGCCATCGTCGGCGTGACCCTCGCGCTCACCGGCCCCGGCCGTTACTCGCTCGACGCGTTGCTCGGCCTCGGCTGGCTGTCGTCGCCGCAGATCGTCTGGAGCGCGCTCGGTGCCGCGGCGCTCGGTGCGGCAGGGAATCTGGCCGTCCGGCGGCATGAAGCCGCCGCTCACTGAGCGCGATTACGCCTTCGCCAGCCACCGAAGGGCGCTCACGCGGACCAGGAGCCGCGTGAGCGTCCACGGCCCGCCGGCCGTGCCGAGGATCAGCAAGTTGATGGCGAAGAAGATCAGGTCGTAATGCCAACCGTGCGAGTCCTTCCCCCAGAAGCCCGTGCTCCAGACGAAGATCTTGCGATGCATCGCGCCGAGCATCACGATCATCAACCCAAGCGCTGAAAGCCGGGTCAGTACGCCGAAGCCGACGCCCAGCCCGGCGAGCAGCTCGACGATGCCGAGGAGGCGGGCGAAGGGGGGGCTGAAGCCGATGTCCTTGCCGCTGGCGACGGGGTCCTTGGCGTGACCCCAGCCGCTCCAGACGAAGACGATCATCACCAGCAAGCGAAGCAGAAGGAGCGCGATGCTGGTGATCATGGCGAGAGTCTATAATCACCACATCTGCAAACGTTGAATTGAGCTACCGGGGAGGGTGTGATGGGCGAGATCAAGCTCTTTCAGATCTGCTACGAAGGGGAGCTGACGGCGGGAGTGTCGCACGCCATGCGGCGCCTGGGCGCGGAGCCGAACTTCGATCAAAGCTGGTTCGTGTGGCTGTCCGAGGAGCGGCACGCGGCGCCGCTGGTGCGGTGGCTGCGGTCGCAGATCGACGACGACGCGCGGCTGATCGTGGGCTGCTCGCAGTGCACCATCGCGCGCGACTTCCTGCTGATCCGCCACAGCCTCACGCCCGACGCCGACTACAGCGAGCTCCACGACGCCATCCACCGGCTGGGCGTCGTGGTTGCGCTACCGTTCGAGTCGACGTTCGTGGTCCAGTCCGACGACCGCACCGAGGTGCAGACCCTCGGCCGCGCGCTCGGGGAGCTTTGCCCTGACGATGCGCTGATGGTGACCGGCATCAGCCACGACTGGGCGTACAGCGATGCGGGCGTGAGCCAGATGTGCGTCGCCGCCGCGACCGACGCGCTGCAGTTCCGGACGTTCTGACCTCGGGATGGTAGGGGCGCGGGGGGGCGCCCCCCCGAACACAGGGGGGCCGGGCCGCGGCGAGGCCGCCAAGGAGCACGGACAGCGGTCGGTCCGCGAGGTCGGAGCGAGCCGCACCGGGCGCGAAAGCGGGTTCCGACAACACCGCGATCAACCGCCCGGTTGAGAGATCGGGGCCAAGGTCCAACGTGTCAC
>JBBPII010000016.1:0-146641 GCA_038040385.1 Candidatus Gilichinskyi gelida | reverse complement strand
CCCCCCAAAAAAAACCCCCCGCTTTGTCGGGCGCGCCCAGCCGCCCCCCCCCCCCCCCGCTGTCCCCCGCGCCCGCGCCGCCGCGCCCCTACGGGTAACGTGCCGACCAGTTCGCAAGCGCCGCTATCCGACCCGCATGAATGCGGCGTGCAAGGCGGCGACGGCGTTTTCGAGGTCCGGCAGCAGGGCGGCGGCCCGAGGAAGATCTCCCGACGTCGCGGCGGATTCGATCTCCCGAGCGATTTCGGCGCCGCGATTCCATGAGAAGTGACTGAGCGATCCCTTCAGCTTGTGGACGTATCGCGCGAGGGCGACGGAGTCATTGACGGCCACCGCGTCGCGGATGGCGATGAGCAGCTCCGGCGTCTGGCGCGCAAACGCGTCGCGGATACGCGCGAGGATCGCCGGATTCCCGCCGGCGATCTCCAGCAACGCCTCGCCGGCATCGGCGAACAGTCGCAGCGCGGCGGCGAGTTGCCCGGAGTCGATCGGCTTGGTGAGCACGGTTTTCATTCCGGCGACCAGGCACCGATCCATGCTTTCGCGCGACGTGTGCGCGGTGAGACCGATGATCGGCGTGCTGCCGCCGCTCTGCTGAAAGCGGCGCGTCACCTCGAGGCCGTCGATGCCGGGAAGCTGCACATCCATGAACACTGCGTCGAAGGCGCCGTCGGTGAGCTTCGCGAGCGCGGACTCGCCATCGGACGCGATGGTGACGTTATGTCCGAGGCGGTGCAGCATGTCGGTAAACACTTCGCGGTTCACGTCGTTGTCCTCGACGAGGAGGATGCGCAGCGATTTGATCGCGTGCAGCGTCATGTCCTTTGGCACCTCTGCCATCGGCGCGGCGAGACCGAGCGCTTCGCCGACGGCATCGATCAGCTCGCGCTCGGCAACGGGCCATGACACTTGCACCGCGTACTGTTCCTGATCGAGCGGCGACGTGATCACGACCTGCGGATGCACTGCAACTCTCGAATCGCTCGTCACCGCGCATGCGAAACGGCCTGACGGCACCTGGTCCGCGGCGGCAAAGGAGCTCGCGAACATCCCTCGCCCACGCAGGATGTCGGCGATGGTCGCGCGGGCCATCTCCGCCGGTTCCACGATCGCCACCAGCCGTCCCGCGAGCGCGTGTTCCCACCTCTTCAACGACGGCACTTCCCCGGCGGCGTTCATGGCCAGAGGAATCCTGAACATGAACACGCTTCCGCCGCCCGGCTCACTCTTCACTTCGACCGCGCCGTTCATCGCCTCGAGCAGCCGGGCCACGATCGCCAGACCGAGCCCCGCTCCGCCGTAATGCCGCGCGTGCGAGGTATCGGCCTGCATGAACGGCTGGAAGATGCGCTTCTGCACGGCCGGCACAATACCGATTCCGGTGTCGTGGACCTCGAAGCAGATCTCGTTCGTGCCGCGCGAGACCTGCACTGAGATTTCACCTTTCTTCGTGAACTTCACGGCATTCCCGACGAGGTTCACCACGATCTGCCGCAGCCGCACAGGGTCGCCGAAGACCATCGCCGGAACATCGGTGCGAACGATGTACGACAGGGTGAGATGTTTCGAAGCGGCCATCACACCGAGGGCCTTCATCGTGTCGTCAAGCATCTGCCGCAGCGGAAATGAAACCGGCTGGAGCTCCAACTTGCGGGCCTCGATGCCCGCGAAGTCGAGCACATCGTCGATCAGCGACAGAAGCATCTCCGCCGACCGCCGGGCCATCTGCAGCCGTCGCGCACGGGCCTCCGACGGTTCATCCTCGATCACCAGGTGCAGCATTCCGATCACACTCTGAAGCGGCGTGCGCATTTCGTGGGACATGTTCGCGACGAACTGGCTCTTCGCGGCGCTGGCCTCCTCCGCGCGCGCATGCGCTTCTTCGAGCTTGCGAATGAGCTCGCGCGACATGCGAACGGCCTCCGTCAGCCTCGCCCGTCGCGCCTCGGCGGTTCGCGCCGCGAGCGCGATGTAAATGCCCGACATCAGGATGAAGAGCAACTTCGCCAGCGCCGCCGCGGGGGCGATCGGACGCTGGTCGATCACCACGACCCATCCGAGCATCGCCGCAAAGCAGAATGCCGCGAAAAGTGCGAACGCCAGCGCGCGGCGAAACGTCGTCTGGGTCTGATCGGCGACGCGCAGCAGCGGGATGAAGAACAGCCAGCTGGCCTCCGCGCCGGTGTGATAAATCGCGAATGTCCACACCACGACATCGCCAGCGAGAATCAGAAGCGTGAGATCTCGCGGCGGATAGCGGCGGAGAAAAACAACGAGGAGCGCCCACGATACCGCGGCGTAGATCGCGACCACGGCGCTGACCAGCATCCACCCATGCATCGTCGTGCCGAGAACGAGAAAGCGATTGTTGACGTAGACGGCGATCGACAGGAGGATCGAGCCGCCGAGACGTAGGAGCGGCAGCTCGATCGCGGCCAGACGCCACGTCCGCTCGCGCCGCCGCGATTCGATCTCGATCGGATCGAGGGCCACGTTCGGCATCAGATCCCGCCGCGGATCGACAGCGCGTTCGCGTGAAAATCGACGGCCAAATACTCGCCGGGCACCCGAGTCTTGAGGTGGAGCATGCTGGACCACGTCCACTTTACACTGACGCGGCAACGCGTTCCAGCCGTCCTTACCGTCCGGAATTCGCCGGAACGTCGGGCGCCACGACGACTGTCATCGAGACGAATGAACTGCTTCCGCCTCTGATCCCGCGCCGCATCGAGATGAGCAGACTTCCGAAGCGCCGGTACATCGAGAAGTTGCGCGCGGATCCCGGAGAGGCTCACGGCGCAGTTCGTACATCCGTTCCGCTTTCTGACTTCCCAGTGGCGACGGGCGCGATCGCTCACGGTGACGATGCTGAGGGATCTGGGTTCGCGATATTCTCCGGGGGAATAGCCGCCGAAGCGCCTTGCGTTCGTGCGGTTTACCAACAGCGCCCCAGGCCCCTAGCTCAGTTGGTTAGAGCGCCACCTTGACACGGTGGAGGTCAGCGGTTCGAGCCCGCTGGGGCCTACCAAATCCCCTCAATTCTTCTTCGCCATCTCCTCCCCTTCGCGCAGGAGCGCGTCGAGTTCCGCGCGGCCGAGGAGCTTGCCGTTCGCGACCACCGCGGCGATGCGCTGGGTGTTGTGGATGTCGGCGAGCGGGTTGGCGCTGAGGAGGACCAGGTCGGCGAGCTTGCCGGGCTCAATGGTGCCGAGGTCGGCGGTCCTGCCGAGGACTTTGGCGGGGTTGATCGTCGCGGTCTGCAGCGCCTCGAGCGGCGTCAGGCCCGACTCGACCAGCAGCGCGAGCTCGTCGTGCAGGGTGAAGCCGGGGATGCGCGGGCCGGCGATGTCGCTGCCGGCGAGCAGCATGATTCCGGCGCGATGCATCTGGCCGACGATGAGCTTGTACTCGGCGACTTTCGCCTTCCACTGCACGAGCTCCTCCGGAGAAAACGACGGGATCTTGCGCACCGAGGCCGCCACGTACTTCATGCCCGGGTCGTCGGCGCGCGGGATGGCGTCATACGCGACGATGGTCGGATCGACGACCGTCTTGTTCTTGGCGAAGCGGGCGAAGAGCGCCTCCGCCTGTGCGCCGCGGAAGCGTTTCAGCGCGTCGACGAGCTCGATGTCCTTCAGGCCGGCGGAGAACGTCCCCTCGAACAGCGTCTCCACGTGCTCGATCATCGCCTGCCCGGCGTCGGAGGCCTCCTCCGGCGTGACGGTCATCGGGATGTGTCCGACGACCGGCAGCCCGAGCTTCTTCGCCTCGTCGATCAGCGCGAAGTACGACTCGCGCGGCATGCGGCGATGGATCTTGAGAAAGTCGACGTCGACCTGCTTGAGCGCGCGGGCCACGCCGCGGGTCTCCTCGGGCGTGCCGGTCACGAGCTGGTATTGATTGAACTTCTGGCCGTTGAGGATCGGTCCGGCGCGGACGATGCGCGGCCCGGTGATCAGCCCGGCGGCGATCTTGGTGCGCCAGTCGTCGAGCTGCCCCAGGTTGCTGCCGAGGTCGCGCACGCTGGTGACGCCGTTGGCGATGAGGACCGGGAGCGCGCTGGCCGTGGTCCAGCTCAGGTGGACGTGCATGTCCCACAGGCCGGGGATGAGGAACTTGCCGCGGCCGTCGACGACCTGCGCGCCTTTCGGCGCCGCGCCGCTCTGCTCCACCGTGGCGATGCGGCCGTCGCGGACAACGACGGTCATGTCCGCGCGCGGCGGGCCGCCGGCAGTATCGATGACGGTGACGTGGGTGAAAGCGATGACCGCAAGCGCCGCAAGTTTGATCATGCGCTCGGATACGTTTGCAGGCCGCCTAAGTTGCCGCGGACTTCGTCATCCTGAGCCGCGGAGACGGCGAAGGATCTCAGCCGGCGCAGACGAGATCCTTCGCTTCGCTCAGGATGACGGCGGCCTCAGCGCGCGGCGCGGCGGATCTCGTCGAGTTTAGCGAGTTGTTCCGCGGTCAACGCGTTGCGGATGCGGATCAGCAGCGAGAGCTGTGTCTTCTTGATCTCGCGCTCCAGGCCCATCACCTTGTCCGCCTGCTCGAGGACGCGCGCCTCGTCGACGGGCGTCTGCTGAAGGAATCGAACCATTTTCTCGGTCTCCTCCTTCATGTCCCACTGCATGTCGATGAATTTCGCCTGCGCCTTCTGCACCTCGCTCTTGATCGCGGCGCGCTGCTTGTCGATCAGGTTGAGCTCCTGCGAGTGGCTCATGATCAGGTCGGGCGGGACGAGGTAGCGGCCGATCGGATCGTCGGGGGGAGGCTGCTGCGCGAAGGCTGAGGCGGTGACGAAGGCGATGAGCGCGAAGCGTTTGATCATGATCATTTCCTTTCGGGAAGGTCGGGGATGCGGGGGACGGTGGTGAGCAGCTCGCTGCCGGGCGTGAGGAGGAGGACGTCGGTGGGGGGCTTCCAGGTGAGGATGGAGTCGGACGTGGGCGTTCGCTCGTGCCGAAGCGCGACGCCGATGACGATCAGAATGGCGACGATCGCGAATGCCCAGCCCCTCATCCGCCCCTTCGGGGCACCTTCTCCCCGCATGCGGGGAGAAGGGGGGAAACGAGTTTCCTCTTCGCGGAGGCGGTGAAAGAGATTGCGCAGGTCGGAGTCGTTCATCGGCCGAGCAATGCCTCCAACCGCTTCTTGCCGCGCGTGTAGTGGACGCGCGCCGACCCGACGGAGATCCCGAGCGCCTGGCCCGCTTCCTCGATGGTCATGTCGTGGTAGAAGACCAGCTCCAGCACTTCGCGCTGCCGGCGCGACAGGCGGCGCAGCGCGGCAAGCAATCGCCGCGTTTCCATCTGATCGACTTCCGGCGGCGGCTGCGGTGACGGGAGGCGCAGCAACGCCAGGCTGCGGATCCAGCTCGTGCGACGATGGCCCATCGCGGTGTGGCGGATCACGGCGAAGAGCCATGTCTTCAGCGATGACCGCCCGTCGAACTTCGCCTTCCCGTCGAGAACCTTCAGATACACGGTTTGCAGCACCTCTTCCGCGTCATCGCGATTTCGCCCGCAGCAGCCGAGCGCCCAGCCGAAGCTGGCGGCATGCAGCCGTTCGAGCTCGCATTCCAACTCGGCGCGGTCCATTCGGCTCACATCATGAGTCGCTCGAACCGGCAATTCATATGACGCCGTCATATCGGAGGGCCTTCCGCGACACAAACACTGACGAAGGAGAACATCATGTTCAAACGCGTCCTGATGGTTGTGGTTGCACTGACTCTTCCCGTCGCAGCGATCGCCGACGACTCGCCGCTCGCGGTCGTGGCCCACGTCCTCTCGCTTTCCGACGAACAGGTTCAGGCCCTCGGCGAGTTTCTGCAAGCGCGGCAAGAGGCGATTCGTCCGGCGGTGCAGGAAGTCCAGGCCCGAGAGCAGGCCCTCGCGCAGCACCTCCAGTCGGCGGAGCCCGATCCGCAAGTGATCGGCCGGCTGGTGATCGAGATCAAACGGATCCAGGAGCAGATTCATCGCGCCATAGCGGAGTCCGACGCTGCGCTCGACGAGATTCTGAATCCCGACCAGCGCGCGCGCCTGGAGCAGATTCGCGGCGCCGCGCCGGTGTGTGGCGTGATCCCGGCGTTCAAGGCTTCTGGCCTGCTGTGATCGCTCGCCACCGCACCGCGCGCCAGGCGCGGGCAGGCCACTCGCCGAAGAGGAAGGCGACGACCCATCGCGGCAGGCCTCGCAGGGCGGTCGGGCGGTGACGCCGGAAGACTTTGCGCCAGATGGCGATGGACTGCCGGCGTCCCGCCGCCTCGATGCGGCCGAGCGCGCGCGCCAGCATCACGGCCTGATGCGCCACCACTTCGCTGTCGGCGGCGCCCTCGGGATAGATCTCGGCGAAGCGCGCCGCGCAGCGCTCGATGCCGGTGACCAGATCGCGGACGTCGTCAGCCGTGCGCGGGATCGAATGGTCGCCGATCTCCGCCCACAGCTTCGCCCACCGCTCGGGAACGTCGTCCCACCGCAGCCCTTCCCGCATGTTCGTGTGGATCATGGGGATCTTTCGCTCCAGGTATCCCGCGCGCGCCGGGTGGTTCGCGGCGCTGAGCGAGCCAGGGTAGACGCGCCGGCCGACCAGCCGCTCGCGAAGGTTGCAGATCGGATATTGCCGGCCGAGGCGGTCCCACAGGTCGAAGTCCTCGCCGAAGCGGTAGCGCTCCTCGTAGCCGCCGAGAACGTCCCAGACGATGGCGCGCCGGAACATCGCCGCGCTATGAATCAGAGGATTCTGAAAGATGCGGCGCCAGCGCATCCCCCACTCCGTCGTCTCGTACCACGCTTCGAGGCGGCGGACTCTCCGTCCTTTGGCATCGATGACCACGGCCTGGGAGCCGACGACGGCGACCTCCGGGTGGGCGTCGAGAAACTCGACCTGCCTGGCCAGCCGCTGCGGGAAGCAGATGTCGTCGGCGTCGAGTTTGGCGACGTACTCGCTGCGGATGGCGGCCAGGCCGCGGTTGAGCGCGGGGCCGGTGCCGAGATTCGAGCTGTTCTCGATGACGAGCACGCGCGGGTCGCGATAGGAGGCGGCGATCTCGCCCGAGCGGTCGGTCGATGCGTCGTCGACCACAACAATGTCGAACGCGGAGTACGTCTGTGCCAGCACCGAGTCGATCGCCGCGGCGAGAAATCGCTCGTCGTTGTAGGCCGAGATCAGGACGGTGACGCGCGGGGCGTTGGTCACGGCGACCGGCTCGGCGCGGACGTGGCGCGCGTGAGGCGCCGCCACAGATCGATGGTTTGATCCTTCCAGTGCCACGCGGCGAGCGCGCCGCCGCCGAGCAGCGCGAGGATGATGAGCAACGCGACGAGGCCGCCGCGCCGACGCCGCGCGTCCACCACGACCGCCTCCCCTTTCGTCGCGCTCGTCGCCCGCATCGCATCCATCTCTTTGATCCACCCCTCGGCGGCCGTGATCGATGAATGTTTGCGCCGCTCCTGGCCGAAACGCGCGTCGTACATCGACAGCAGGCGCCGCGTTTTGGCGATGTTCTCCTGGGCGTGCGCTGTGGCGATCTCGTGGCGCATCTTCTCGCTGGAGTCGACCAGGGCTTGCTGGTGGCTCTGGCGGAGGGCGACGAATTCGTCATCCGAGACCGCGCCGTCCTCGAGGTGCTCGGCCAGCTCTTCGAGCACGCGGCCCGCGGTGGCGAACGACTCCGCGGTCATCCAGCTCCGCGCTTTCGCCAGCAGCTCGTCGCGGCGGCGCAGCCAGACGTCGCTCTCCAGCTTCACCGACGGATCGCCGAAGCGCCGCCCGAGACGCTCCTCGCGCTCGGCGAGGAGGCGCTGCACCTCCTTCGGCTTGCCCGACTGTTTGGCGCGCTCGATGGCCTCGACGAACGACGCCTCCTTGTCCTTCGCGCCGGCGTCGGCTTCCTTGCGCAGGCGGCGGTAGTCGCCGTCGGTTTCGGCCTTCACGCCGAGGTGCATCTTGAGCGTCTGCAGGGCGACGTCGGCTTTGGCGTACTGCTCCTCGCCGATGGCCCGGACGATCTGGTCGAACAGATCGCGCCGGCGGCCGCTCGCCGTATCGACCATTCCCGGGACACCCGCGCGGAGTTTCGTCGGCTCCGCTGCCGGCATGTTCGTTTTGACCGACTGCGCGACCGGCAGCGCGGCGACGACGGTCGACGGATACTCGATCTGCTCGGGGATGGCCAGCAGCGCGTCGTCGAGCGCCTTCGCGAACTCCGCGGCGCTGTGGAAGCGCCGCTCGCGGTCCTTGGCCAAGCCGCGGAAGATCAGCGCCTCGAGCTGCGGCGGGACGATGGACTGCGGATTCGCCTTGCGCAGCGGCCGCGGCATCTGCGACGAGTGCAGCACGAGGTATTGATGCGGCGTCTCGGCGTCGAAGGGGGCGACGCCGGTGAGCATCTCGTACAGCACCAGGGCGAACGAGTAGATGTCGGCGCGGCCGTCGATGCGCTCGCCCGTGCCGAGCATCCCGAGCTGTTCGGGCGAGCAGTACTTGAACTTGCCGATGAAGATCCCGGTCTTGGTCTGGTCGTCGCCCTTCTCGTTCCACTGCTTGGCCACGCCGAGGTCGATGATCTTGATGCGCTCCAGGCCGTGCTCGTCGCGAGTGACCATCAGGTTCTCGGGGCTGACGTCGCGGTGGACGATGCCGGCGCGGTGCACGGCTTCCAGTCCCATCAGCGCCTGCACCGCCAGGCGGATGGCCGCCGCAGGGCGGAGGAAATTTCGCTGCAGGACGAACTTGCGCAGGTCGGTTCCTTCGATGTACTCCCAGACCATGTAGAACGAGCCGTCGGGCAGCGCGGAGAAGTCGAAGAGCGCGGCGACGTTCGGATGCTGGATGCGCGTGGCCAGCCGCGCCTCGCGCAGGAAGCGGTCGTGCGACTCGCGGTCGCCCGCGATGTTGGCGCGCATCAGCTTGATCACCCGGATGGCGTGCAGGTGAACGTGCAGCGCCTTGTAGACCTCCCCCATCCCGCCGATGCCGAGGACCGAGAGGATCTGATACTTGCCGTCGAGCGGATCGGCGTTGTGGCGGCGCAGGAAGTCGGTGATCAGCGCGCCGCAGGAAGGGCAGGCGGTGAGCGCCGGTGCGACGGCGGTCTGGCAGGTGGGGCAGGTGAACATGGTCAGGACGTTGGGATGTTAGGACGTTGGGAGGCCGGAACCCAAACTTCAGGTCAGGTGTGTTCTGGTGCCGGGATGCCGAGGTCGCCGCAGATTTTGCGCACCAACTCGTCGTTGATCTCTCTGTGCCGCGGAACGGCGGAACGGCGTTTCAACGCCTCATTGACGAACCAGGAGTGACGTCCACCCTCACGCAGCAGCTGGCAGCCATGGCGACCGAGCCAACGCTCCAGGTCGCGCCGCTTCATACGGCGATGAGCTCTTCCTCGAATTCCGCGCCGGCGGCGCTGCGCGCTTCCGCGCGATTAAAGTCCACGGCCTCTCGAAGCGTGATGCGAAGCGTCTCCAGCAGCTCTTCACGAGTGCGCTCCTGACAGTTGACGCCCGGCAGTTCCTCGATCCACCCGATCCACCAGTCACCGGACTGCTTCACGATCGCTGTGTATTCGCTCATGTCTCACATCCTAACAAGATCAGGCGGTGATCGCTTCGATCAGCTCCGCGGCGTCCTCCACCGCGAACGTCTCGCCATCAATCGTCACTACGTACATGAACGCGTCCGCATCCTGCGAGCGGCGAGCCGCCAGCCCCCGCGCCAGCCGCTCGATCTCCGCCGCCCGCCCGCCCGGCAATTGCGCCGTGTCCACTTCGAACGTTCGCGCGATTCCCGCGACGCCGCCCGTGCGGCGGACCTCAATCCGCATGGCGGACGCGGCGCGTACGGGCGGGGGTGAGGGTGGGAAGCTCGGCGGCGGCGGCGGGCGGCTCGTAGACCGGCAGGCGGGGGCCGCGCTCGACGACCGCGGCCACGTCGAGGCCCACCGTCCGCCACGCCTGCTCGACGGCGCGCTGCGGCTCGCTGTTCGCGCCGTACAGCTCCGCGGCGGCTTCGAGCGTGGCGCGCGCGCAGTCGCGGAACGTGGCCCACGCGCGCAGCTTCGTCGTCAGCGTCGCGTACCAGATCCGCCCCGCCACCTCCCACGCCTTCCCGCCCAGCATCGTCGCCGCGAGATAGAAGGCGTGATTGGGGATGCCGGAGTTGACGTGCACGCCGCCGTTGTCGTCGTGCATCCGCTTGTAGTCGCGCACGTGCCACGGCTGCGGGTCCTTGCCGAGGAGCTTGTCGTCGTAGGCGGTGCCGGGCGCCTTCATGGAGCGGACCGCGGCGCCGCTGACGCGCGTGGTGAAGAGGCCGGCGCCGACCAGCCAGTCGGCCTTCGCCGCGGTCTGCTTGCGCGCGTACTGCTTGACCAGGACCCCGAAGACGTCGGAGAAGTGCTCGCTGAGCGCGCCCGGCTCGCCGCTGTAGACCAGCGCGGCGGTGTACTGCGTCACGCCGTGCGTCAGCTCGTGGGCCACGATGTCGATGCACTTGGTGAAGCGCTCGAACAGCTTTCCATCGCCGTCGCCGTAGATCATCTGCCGGCCATTCCACTGCGCGTTGTCGAAGTGCAGACCGTAGTGCACCGTGGCGTCGAGGCGCAGCCCGCGGCCGTCGATGGAGTTGCGGCCGAGGACGCGGCGATAGAAGTCGTAAGTCTTGCCGGCGCCGTCGTACGCCTCGTCCACCGCCGCGTCCCCCGTCCCCCGCCCCCCCTCGCCACGCACCAGCTTGCCCGGCAGGTCGCGGGTGCGGCGGGCGTCGTAGATCGTCCGCCGCCGCTCGCCCGCCGGCACCGCGGCGAAGGCGCCGACGGCGGCGGCGGCGAGGCGCTCGCCGCGCAATTGCGCGGAGAGCTCCAGCGCAGCGTACGCGCGATCGCGCTCCTCCGGATCGCCATTTTCGGCGAGCGCACGGAGGATGTGCGGCGGCAAGAACGAGCAGCGCATTGTCGGGAGGCCGGGAACAATATCAGCGGAGTCGGGCGTGTGTCATCCCGAGCGTAGCGAGGGATCGGTGTGGAGGGGTGGGGCGATCAATGAGATTCCCGCGCCCCCCGCCCACACCGATTCCTCGCTACGCTCGGAATGACATGGGACTACAGTGCTCGACGCAGGGAGGTTCTATGCGCTCAGCGCTCGCCATCGTTCTCCTCCTTCTGTCCGCCGTCTGCGCCTCGGCGCAGACCAACGTCATCATCTCCACCGACATCGCCATGGGCCTCAACGGAGGATGGCGTCCGGGCTTCAGCGATTCCGACGATGCCTGGACCCTGGCCCTGGCGTGGAAATCCCTCGACGTTCGCGCCATCGCCGTGACGTTCGGGAACAACTACGCCGACCCGGAGATGACCGTGCTCAAGGGGCTGCTCAGCGCGGCGGGGCAGAAGACGCCGTACGACCGCGGGGCCGTGGTCAAGCTCTCCGATCCGCAGGTGACCCTCGGCGCGACCGCGCTCAACGACTCCTGCCGCAACGCCGGCGTGGACCGGATGATCGCCGAGTTGCAACGCGGTCCGCTGACGATCGTGGCCATCGGTCCGCTGACCGACATCGCCTGCGTGGCGCTCAACTCGCCGGCGGCGACGAAGAACATCCGCGAAGTGGTGGCCATCATGGGGCGCGACCCCGGCGAGGAGTTCTCCATCACCGATCCCTGGACGGGCAAGCCGCACAAGGGGCTGACCGACTTCAATTACGTGATGGACCCCCGCTCGGCCAGCGTCGTCCTGCAGTCGCAGATTCCGCTCACCTTCATGACCTTCGACCTGACCAAGAGCACGCTGGTGACGCAGAAGCAGGTGGCGGCGCTCGGCACGACGCCGCTGGCCAAGCTGATCTCGACCAACACCCTGCCGTGGATAGCGCAGTGGGAGTCGATCTTCGGCGAGTCGGGATTCCATCCGTGGGACGCCAACGCCGCGTGGTACCTGGCGCGGCCGGAGGCCTACGCGTGCAAGCCGGCCGCAGCGCGGGTGGTGAACTGCGGGACGGCGCCGTACTACAAGGACGCGAACAATCCCTGCGCCGGCCACGGCCCCGACCAGCCGTCGAGCATGGACAAGGAGGCCTCGCAGCTCTGGCTCAGCTCCGTGGTCGGCGACGCGCCGCGGGCAAAGGCGTGCATGGCATGGGCGAACGAGGGGGAGAAGCAGAGGTTCATGGACGCCTTGATCGCCGCGGTTCGGTGACCGGCCCCTCTCCCGCGTGAGCGGGAGAGGGTGGCGCGAAGCGCCGGGTGAGGGTCGTCCCCCGCGCGGCGAATTGCCACGGTGCCGTCACGGCGCACGCCACCACGCTCGCAGTGAGGACATCGGCAACACTGTGGTAGGCCATGATGACGATCAGCGCCAAGTAAGCGAACAAAACGGTGATCAAGACCGCGCGCCAGCGCGGTCGCCAAAACGACAGCGACACGACAACCGATGTGGCGAAGGCAGCATGCGTGCTGTAGCTCACATCAAAATCTCGCCAGATTGAAAATTCGGCGTCGAGAGAACCGACCGCGTAGATGCCGAGAAGGCCCAGTGCAGCTGCAGCGGCGCATGCCGCGGCGGCTCGCCACGACGATCGCCGCCACTCAAGAATGGTGACAACAATTGCCAGGAGAGCGAGTATTGGATTCACGCTGTCCGCGAGCGTGTCGAGGAGCGGAGGAGGGAGGCACCACGGTCGCGTTTGTATCGACTTCGCGTGGATGTTTCAAGTCTGGCAACTGGACATGCGGTACCTGTTGCGTGACCGGCTCGGGTGGTCGGCCTTTTTCGCTTTTCCATAGGTCACTTTCCGTTCTCAATCCACTCGATTCCCGGATGACCCACTTGATTAATTAGCTACCACCCAAGTGTTCTTCAATGTGTCACGGCTCGCCTTCGAGGGACTGCCTCCACATTCACCGACACCTCGCCGGTGGCATGTCCCGCTGTAACCTTTACGATCGCCTGACCAGTCCCGACGGCGTACGCTTTGCCGTCCGGCTGAACGACGACTATTGTGATATCGCTAGACGAAAAGGCAACGTCCGCCGAGCCCGTCAGCGTTCGTGCGATACCGTCGTCGAATACTCCGCGAACGTTTATGATGCCAGACTCCCCTACTGTGAGGAAGAGCTCCAAGGGCGATAGCATGACGCTACTGATCGCTGCGTTCGGTTTGACGATCACGTTGACCGAGTCGGTCGCAGCGGGCACGTCCGCTGCAACCGAACCGAAGACCAGAATCGGGTACTGGCCGACTCTGTTAGCCGGGATATCAATCCTCGCATGCAGCGGGTTCCCAGCCGCCTCCACTGTTTCGTCAGGAGTGGCAACCGTCACTTTAGCGAACGTAACGCCCGTTGACAAAAGGACATCTAAGGCTGAACCCGGAAGCACCGCTTGACCATCGGTGGGCGACTGAATTCGAATCGACGTTGCATCAGCAGATTTGTGAACGGCAGAGGCAGGGTTTGCGCCGAATTCTCCCACACCATTGGCGTGCGCCGCCGCTAGCGAATACTTCTCAAAAGGGCCGCTAACGACTGAAGTATTTAGAAGCTGCCGGACACGATTTGAGATGAACCCATTGCTTGTCACCACCGTGTGAGCGGACGTACAAACGTGTTGTCCTAGTAGCGAGCCACTGCCGAATGTCGTGGCTGCGTTCAAGCCGCCGGCTTGGCTAGTTGTATCTACAACTTCGTCGTTCGGTCTGAACCCCAATAGGGCCGTCAGTAGCTGCGCCCTGCACACGCCAGGGGAAGCGCCAAACAGCGGATTCTCCGCGAGATTCGCCAAGCACAACCAAGCGACTAAGCTCGGCAGCTGATTCTTTTCCCACGTCACACATGGTTCATCGTCAGAAGCCACACCAACTATCGAGTGCGCACGAAGCTCGCCAGTAGGGAGCGATCGGGCCTGTGACGCCGCCGCAGTATGGATACGAAGGTCATCGATCGCGCTCCCGATCGGGTACCCCATTTGAATGAACTTCTTAATAATGAGATTGGTGCGATGCGCTACTAGAAAGTCGGCCAGTGCGCTGCCAAAATGCGGCGTATCGATCGTGATGAGTTTATGGATCATAGCCCCGTTTGTAGCGGCAAGTCTCTTGGCGATGAGGCCTCCGAAGCTGTGTGCTACGACATCGGCCCGCGAGGCAGCGATGCCTCCGGCACGCATGTGCGAAAGGACGCCCTTTACAAAGGGTTGAATCTGCTGGGCTCCGGAGTCGATAGAGCCAATGCCATCCCATCCAGGCGCAAGTGCCTCACCGCGATCGCGGAGTTCTCGCCAGATTGGAAAGTCGTCCCACGTACCACTGTGTGACCAAATGCCGTGCACAAACACTACCGGGGCGTGCCGGAGTTTGAAGGACTTGTCGCCTGTGCTAACGAGTGAGCCGCTCACGCCAGCGAGCTGTGCAGAGAAGCTGAGAGGTCGCTCTGATCGCGCATCAGGTGCTGTGCTGCCGGTATTCGCGAAGTCGTCGGGTACCTTATAGAAAACCTCAGCCGCGTACTCAGCCCCGTCTCCGGTGGTAGCTACCGTCAGTTGCGCTTTTGGAGTGCCAATAGCCTCCTTTGCCGAGAAAAGGCCGCCATCGAAACCC
The DNA here is from genome assembly GCA_038040385.1 of Candidatus Gilichinskyi gelida. Classification (GTDB taxonomy): domain Bacteria; phylum Acidobacteriota; class Thermoanaerobaculia; order Gp7-AA8; family Gp7-AA8; genus Gilichinskyi; species Gilichinskyi gelida. The sequence continues at coordinate 132,047 of JBBPII010000016.1, read as the reverse complement.
GAGCCAAGCTTTCCGGAGAATTTGAAAGTAACGGTGCCCGGCGAGGATGACGTAGCATGGACTCTAACTACCGTGGCACCGTCTGCAGAAGCGCCGATTCGGGTATACGGAGAAGGTGACGAGGGATTCGGCCCCCGCGTGAGGTCGAGAAATTCAAGCGAGATTGTGGCGTTTGGCGGGGACGGCACGATGTGTAGAATGTTACTTTTCTGACTTGTGCCGTGCGCATCGGTGACGGTGCAAAACACATCCTCGGGAGTTGGATCAGTCCAGCGATGTGTCGTCTGTTGAGAGGTGTCGCCGAACGACCACCGGTACGAATATTGGGGTACGCCGCCTGATGCCAGTACAGTGAAGACGACACTTAATGGAACTACTCCGGTCACGCGATCGGCGTGAATTGATACGTTGAGAAGCGAGTCGACGCGAACGGTCACCGTAGCGACTTGCGATCCAGCGCTGTTCGCAGCGATTAGCTTGTAAGTGGTAGTGCTGGTCGGCACGACGGTTGTTCCAGAATTCGGAGCAACGTTGCCAACGCCGTCGAGTATCACCGTGGAGGCGTTTCGGACACTCCATGTCAAATCCGAGCTACCTCCGACGGCAATCTGGTCACGGTTGGCTCGGAAGTACTCGATCACGGGAAGACCCGACGATGCGCTCGAAATCGTCACGGTCCCATTTCGAGTGCATGTCGCGCCGCCTCGCGCCACCGACAGGGTCCAGTTGTAAAATCCTGCGCTGTTGTACGCGTGTGTGACAGAGGAGCCTGTAGCTGATGTGCCGTCTCCGAAAGTCCACGAATATGAGGTCGCGTCTGAGCATGAGGCTACCGAAGACGTACCGACAAATGGGAGGGTCGCACCGACCAGTCCAGCCGACGCAACGTCGGCTGAGCAGGTCAGTGCACACGCGGGCGTTGGCGTTGACATCAGGGACACATCCCTAATACTTGTTCCCGGACAATTCGTGAGGCTGTAGCTATCCGCCACGGTCTGGTAGCCGCTCTTGATTACTGTGAACGTGGAGGACGCGCAGGTAAGATTGGGCAGCGTGTAAACGCCTGAGCCGACCGTCGAGGTGCTCGACCCGCCGAAGCTCACTGAGGCCCCCGAGATCGCGACGCTCGTTACGCTGTCTCTGACAGTACCAGTTAGTGTGCCAGTGGGTACCGCCTGGATGACCGTGAACGCTGTGTTGGTGCGGTCATTCGCTTGGTTAGCTGTACCTTGACCAGCGGCGTTGTCCACGTCGAGGCTCACCCAGATGTACTTCGTTCCGGGACTCGTATCGGGGGGGATCGAGAGGGTCGTGCCAAAGTGAATCAGGCCGTTGGCAGGGATGCTATCGGTCTGGAAAGAGTGGATCAGTGGATCGTTGCTGCTCAGGGCCGCACTGGACGTACCCAGCCGGATCTCCACCCGCGACGCATTTGCGGTCGCCGTCCCCTGATTGACGATGGCATAGAGGATGGCCACTTGAGAACCTGCTGCACCGCTCACCGGATTCACCGTAAGCGATTGTGTAACCAGGTCGGGCAGCGATGCCCCCGTGACCGTGAAGGTTGCCTTGGCGCGATCATTCGCCTGGTTGGTCAAGCCTTGGCCTGCGCTACCGGTTGCATCGAGAGTCACCCAGATGTACTTCGTCCCGAGAGTCGCATTCGCGGGTATAGGGAGGTTGGTCCCGCTCAGGCTCTTCGTCGCACCGGCATCAATAGCCGGGGTGGGGAGCGAGAGGAGCACCGGGTCGCTGCTAGCCGGCGCGACACTGGAGTCACTGAGACGAAACTGTGTCGTCGACGAATTGGCTATCCCCGTTCCCTGGTTGCGGATGGTGACGCTGTAGCTCACGTTCGAGCCCGCGTTGCCGCTCGGACTCACCGTAAATGATTGCGGAATCAGATCGGGTCCCGGTGTTCCCGTTACCGTGAAAGGCACCATGGTGCGGTCATTCGCTCGGTTAGCTGTACCTTGACCTGCAGTGTCGTTTACATCGAGGACTACCCATATGTAGTACGCGCCGGGACTCATGTTGGCGGGGATAGGAATCGTGGTCCCGGAGGAGTTCAAAGTCTCACCGGGAGCCATGTCACCGACGAAGATCGAGAGAAGTAGCGAGTCGCTGCTGTTCGGCGTAACGTTGGACGTACTGAGGCGCATCTCCGCCGTCGAAAAATCGGCCCTGCCCCCCGTCCCTTGGTTCACGATGGTGAGGTTGTAGTTGACTTTCGAGCCAGCAGTGCCGCTCGGATCTACCGTGAAAGATTTCAGAAACAGGTCCGGTGTGGCAATCACAGGGTATGCAGAGAAGAACGCACCAACCACGAAGAGTAGACGCCGTGCGAAACAGGACATGGTGACTCCTTGAGCGCGGGAAGGAACTCGATGAAACAATTTACACGCGACTGATGTGTGGAATTCCACAGCTTGAGAGAAACCGAAGGTACCTCCTTCGCTATTCTTTGACGGCCGACCACTGAACGCCAGATAACGAACCGAGGGCAGAATTACCTTTTCGATTACTTGTAAGTCGCTTATCAGCAATTGTTTGCGGGTTGGAGTTCGCGGGTTACGCGACTGAATCAGTTATTCTTGGCGTTGCGCCTCAATGTTGACTTGAGCCTGGCCGCGATCACACACTCGGCCTCGACTCCTGCGGTGCCTCGCGCCACCAGCGACCGGCCCTTCGTTTGCGGCGCGCGTGACCGCGCGCTGCACCACCGTCTCGTGCAGGTGGTGACGGCCTCCCCCCCTTCCCTGTCCCGCCAACGCCGCGTCGCTGGAAAGACCCACCGGCACCGCCAGTCACACGCGTCGGACGGCAGCTTCCTGCCGATGGCGTCCGGCAGCCAGACCGCGCCATACCCCGCCGCGGAGATTGCGCTCGCGCAGCAGACGCGCTTCGGTCAACTGCTCCTGAATCGCCGCCGTCACCGCTTGCGGAAGCATGGTCGCGGTCGTCCTTCCACTTCGGATCGCTCACCATGATCTACCCCGCTCGAAGTGAGGTCATTCACCCGGAGCACCAACGGACGGCCGGAAAGTGCAAGGGATTTACAACAGGGAGAATCGCGTCGCGTAATGGATTAGGAGGCGGGCGCAGCCAACCATTGCGTATGGATTATCAGACTCGCGTTCACCGCCGCAGGATCTCCTCCAGCGCGTTGAGCGCCCGCGGGTCGCGCTTCTGGCCCAGCCAGAACGCCGCTTTTTTCCGCACGTTCGGGTCGCGGTGGTTCTTCATCAGATCGATGAGGATGGGGATGCCTTCGTCGTCGGGGAGCTGCGAGACGGCGAAGACCGCTTTCTCCCGGACGTGGGAGTCGGCGTCTCGGTCTACCGCCTCGCGGATGGCGCCGGCCGCCTTCTTCCCCGCCTGCTGCGAGAGCCAGAAGAGCGCCTGGCCGCGGACGTGCGAGTCGTCGTCGTTCTTGGCGATGCGAATCAGCTCATCGGTCGCCGGCGCGGTCTTGATCAGCGACAGGGCGAAGACCGCCTTCTCGCGCACTTTGCGCGACGCCGACGCGTCGCGCGCCAAGAGCCGCGCCGCCTCCAGGCCCCGCTCGGGGCGGGTCTCGGCCAGCCAGAAGACCGCCTCGCCGCGGACGTCGTCGCTCCTCGTCGACGAGCGCGCCCACCCTTCCAGCCGGTCGCCGGCCGAGGCCTCGTCGTGCATGGCCAGCGCCGACAGCGCGCGCTTGGAGACCGATTTCTCGCCGCCGACGAGCGACGCCAGCAGCCCCACACTCTTGCGCGGATCGGCGCCGTCGATCCAGGTCACCGCGGTGCCGCCGCCGTCGAGGGTGCAGTCGAGCGAGTAGGTGCGTACCCTGGCGATCGCGCCGTTCTCGATGCGGTAGACCACGGCGATGCTCCCTGCCGCGGGGCGCAGCTCATCGTCGGTGGTGCTGGTGAACGAGCTGGCATCGTCCGTGAGCCGGCACGTCCCGCCCGATTTGAACTCGCCCCAGCGCTCGAAGCAGCACATCACGCGATACCCATCGACGGCGGGAACGGAGTAGCCGATCCACGGCGTCTTCGACGCGCGCACCTGCGCGGCGAGGTCGGCCGCGGCCGGGGCGGTGGTGAGGGTGGCGCGGAGGATCCGCGGCGCCTGGGCAAAGGCGGACGAGGCGAGCAACACGAGCGCGAGAGCGAGCTTTCTCATGCTCGCTTAGACCGCGCGGCGCGGCGGCGGTTAGCTGCAACGCCCTCACCCGGCCCCTTCGCTTCGCTCAGGGGCCACCCTCTCCCGCACGCGGGAGAGGGGCGACAGCGTCCTGCTATGCGATGGGGAAGATGGCGTCGGTGAGCGGGCCGGCGGCGAGGGCCTGCAGCCGCGCCTCGTACGGCTTGAGCGGCTTGGGGCGATAGTCCGCCTGGGCCTTCCACTTCTGAATTAGCGATTTGTGAAAGTACTCGGTCTTGGACTGCGTCGTACCGATCTGCCGGTCGAACGTGTCCAGCTTGAAGATCCCCTTCAGCGACTCGTGCACCTTCTGCATCGGGTCGGGCTTGGTGCCGAGGGCAGCGACCACCGCAGGATCGATCTCCAGCCCGGCCATGTTCACGCCGTCCATCATCCAGTTCAGGGCGAGGTCGGAGAGGCCGTGCTCCGGATAGCCGCCGCCGATGTCGCTGTGCACGCCGGCGAACCACGCCTGCTGCACGGTCTGCCCCGCGGCGGGCTGGCTGTCCCACATGGTCGGCTTGAAGGGGCCGCGACGCTCGTCGACGGAGAGGGCGTGGAAGGCGAACTTGACCGCCGAGCTGAGCGTGGTGTCGAGGAAACGGAACTTCTCCTCGTTGAATCCCTGGAAGCCGCGGAGGGGGATGCCGAGCGCGCCGACGGTGTCCCACACGCCGATGCACTGGATCGGGGTGTCGTTCTCGATGGCGAACTGCTGTCTGAACTGCTGCGCGGCGGGGTCGGTCGACTTCACGCCGCTGCGGTAGAGCGCCTTGGCCTCCGGATACTGCTTCACGGTGTCGCGGCGAAGGATGCCGCAACGGCGGATCATGCCGGCGATGCTGCGCGCGGTGTAGGCACCGCGGCTGAACCCGATCAGACAGATCGCATCGCCCGGCTCGTAGTTGGCGATCAGAAAGCGGTAGACGTCATTGATGTTCCCCTGCAGCCCCTCGCCGAACGCTCCGCCCTGGACGCGGTCGAGCGCGTTTCCGCTTCCCACTCCCTGATCGTAGTAGACGATCTGCAGGGTGCCGGCGGCCGTTCGCTTCTTGAAGCGGACGGCGATCTTCAGCACGTTGCTCACGCACAGCTCGCCGTTCACCTTTTCCTGGTCCGCGCTGTCCCAGGTTCCGTCGCAGCAGAGCACCAGATTCTTGGCCATTCGCTCCCCCAATCTGTCGTTCGCCGTTGGCTGTTGGCCGTTGGCTGTCGGCAGTGGTTCGAGGCCACCACGGTCAACAGCCAACGGTCAACGGTCAACCCTCTCCTGAGGAGTGCCGGGGGATAAGCTTTCGTTTCACCCGATGTTATACTCGCGAATCCTATGCGGGACCTGACTTCGACTCGGCAGACGCGAACGACGGAGACCCCTCCGCCCTGTCGATGATTTGACCTAAAACGAACATGCGACAGGGCCGAGCAATCGGCCCTGTTTGATTTTTGGGAGAGACCATGCAAGTAGAGCTACCCGACGGATCGAAGCGCGAAGTGCCCGACGGCGCCACCGTCGCCGACGTCGCCGCCTCGATCGGCCGGCGGCTGGCGAAGGACGCCGTGGCCGGCAGAGTGAACGGCAAAGTCGTCGACCTCTCCGCCAACGTCCCCGACGGCGCGAAGATCCAGATCATCACCCCCAAATCGGACGAGGGGCGCGACACCATCCGACACTCCACCGCCCACCTGATGGCCATGGCCGTCCAGGAGTTGTACCCAGGTACCCAGGTAACGATCGGCCCGGTCATCGAGCACGGCTTCTTCTACGATTTCGGCACCGACCGCGCCTTCTCCGAGGAGGACTTGCGCCGCATCGAGGAGAAGATGGCGGAGATCGCCCAGCGCGACCTCCCCATCCGCCGCGAGGAATGGAGCCGCGACGAGGCCATCAAGACCTTCGACAAGCTCGGCGAGAAATACAAAGTCGAGATCATCGAGGGCATCCCCGGCGACGAGCCGCTGTCGGTCTACCGGCAGGGCGAATGGTTCGATCTCTGCCGCGGCCCGCACGTGCCGTCCACCGGCAAGCTCGGGGCGTTCAAGCTCCTCTCGGTCGCCGGCGCGTATTGGCGCGGCGACGAGCGCAACGCCATGCTGCAGCGCATCTACGGCACCGCGTGGGCCGACAAGGAGGAGCTGGAAAAGCACCTCCAGCAGATGGAGCAGGCGCGCGCCCGCGACCACCGCAAGCTCGGCAAGGAGCTCGAGCTCTTCACCTTCTCGCACTTCGCGCCCTCGATGCCCATCTTCCTGCCGAAGGGGGCGGTCATCTACAACGAGCTGATCGACTTCGTCCGCCAGTTCTACCGCCGCGACGGCTACAGCGAAGTGGTCACCCCGCTGGTGTGGGACACCGAGATCTTCAAGATCTCCGGCCACTACGACAACTACCGCGAGAACATGTTCTTCTCGGAGATCGAGGAGCGGGAGTACGGGGTGAAGCCGATGAACTGCCCCGGCCACACCCAGATCTACGCCATGCAGCGGCGCTCGTACCGCGACCTGCCGCTGCGCATCGCCGACTTCGCCCGCCTGCACCGCTACGAGCGGAGCGGCGTGACCTCCGGGCTGGTGCGGGTCCGCTCGTTCGCCCAGGACGACGCGCACCTCTTCATCACTCCCGAGCAGATCGAGGCGGAGATCGACCGCGAGCTGCGGCTGATCAAGGAGATGTACGACGTCTTCGGCTTCGCCGAGGTGCGCATCGTGCTGTCCACCCGGCCGCCGAAGCGCATCGGTAGCGACGAGAACTGGGACGTCGCCGAGTCGGCGCTCGAAGCGGCGCTGAAGAAAAACGGCCTGAAGTACCAGATCAACGCCGGCGACGGCGCGTTCTACGGGCCGAAGCTCGACTTCCAGGTCACCGACGCCATCGGCCGTCCGTGGCAGCTCGGCACCATCCAGCTCGACTACGGGCAGCCGGAGCGCTTCAAGCTCGAGTACGTCGGCGCCGACAACGCCGACCACCGTCCGGTCATGATCCACCGCGCCATCCTCGGGTCGCTGGAGCGCTTCATCGGCATCATCATCGAGCACTTCGCCGGCTCGTTCCCCCTCTGGCTGGCGCCGGTGCAGGCCATCGTCCTGCCGCTGTCGGAGAAGTTCCTCGACTACGGCCGGGAGGTCACCGCGAAGCTCAAGGCCGCCGGGCTGCGGGTGGAGAACGATGAGTCGAACGAGAAGCTGGGGGCGAAGATCCGGAAGGCGCAGATGGACAAGATCCCCTACATGCTGGTGGTCGGGGAGAAGGAAGTGGCGGCGGGAACGGTGGCCGTGCGGCGGCGGAGCGGGGGCGATCAGGGATCGATGCCGATCGAGGATTTTGTGGCCGAGGCGCGGCGTTTGTCCGGCTCGCGCTCGTTGACTTTGTAGAGGTTTATTCGTAGATTGCCGCGTTCCAGACCAGCCGAATAGGAGGGCATCCGTATTTTTCCACCGCGACGAGGATCGAGATTCGACCGCAGACCCGCTGAACCAGAATCCAGAATCAATGACCTGATCCGAGGAATCCCCGAGGTGCGCCTCATCGGCGCCGACGGCTCTCAGGTTGGAATCGTCCCGCTCCAGCAGGCGCAGGACATGGCGAGAGAGAAAGACCTCGATCTCGTCGAGATCTCTCCGACCGCCGCTCCGCCGGTCTGCAAGATCATGGATTACGGGAAGTACCAGTTCCAGCAGAAGAAGAAGCAGAGCGAGGCGAAGAAGAAGCAGAAAGTCATCGTGGTCAAGGAGGTGCAGTTCCGGCCTCGGATCGACGAGCACGACTACGACTTCAAGAAGAACAACATCGTGCGGTTCCTCCAGCACGGCGACAAGGTCAAGGCGTCCATCCGCTTCCGCGGACGGGAGATGTCGCACATGGAGCTGGGGCGCGCCGTGCTCGACCGGCTGCTGACGGACATCAAGGAAGTCGGCACCGCCGAGAACGCCAACCCCGACGTCCAGGGGAACCGGATGACGATGGTGATCGCCCCGAACAAGTGACACGCGCGTAGCGCGTGTCATCCTGAGCGCCGAAGAGCGCGAAGGATCCCCTGAAGCGGGGGATCCTTCGCCGTCTTCGCGGCTCAGGATGACACCGCGGCGCACGGGAATTCACTCACAGCTCAGCCAGTTAGGAGCCAAGCTATGCCGAAGATCAAGACGCACCGCGGCGCCGCGAAGCGCTTCAAGAAGACGGGCAGCGGGAAGCTGCAGCGTCATCACGCCTTCCATTCGCACATCCTGACCAAGAAGTCGCAGGGCCGGAAGGCCGCGCTTGGGCAGGAGACAGAAGTGTCGAAGGCGAATGAGAAGACCGTCAAGAAGATGATTCCGTATCTGTAGTCCAACCTCGAGCGAGGCGCGGTTACGCTTCACCTCCTGACCCGCCCGCTCTGAAATCACAAACGAGGAGAGACCATGCCGCGCGTCAAACGAGGCCCAAAAAGAAAGAACCGCCGTTCGAAGATCCTGAAGCTCGCCAAGGGCTATTGGGGGATGAAGTCGCGCGGCCACCGCATCGCCAAGCAGGCGGTGGACAAAGCGCTCAACGCCGCCTTCACCGGCCGCAAGGATCGCAAGGGGCAGTTCCGCAAGCTGTGGATCGCCCGCATCAACGCCGCCGCCCGCCTGAACGGCATGTCGTACTCGCAGCTCATGTCCGGCCTCAAGGCCGCCGGCTCGACCATCGACCGTAAGGTGCTCGCCGACCTCGCCGTCCGCGACGCCAACGCGTTCAAGGCGCTGGTCGCCAGCGCGCGCGGAGCGATCGAGAAGAAGCAGTTGCGCGCCGCTCTGGACAAGGCAACCGCGAAATGACGTGAAGCGGCGGCAGCCGCTGAACGTCATCCTGAGCCGCGGAGACGGCGAAGGATCTCAATGATCGACGATATCGCTCGAGCCGGCCGTGAGTTCGACGCGGCGCTAGCCGCCGCCGACGACACCCACGCCCTCGACGAGCTGCGCGTTCGCTATTTCGGCCGCAAGGGTGGGCTGGTCCCCGCCCTCTTCGCCCGCCTCAAAGAGGTGCCGAAGGAGCAGAAGAAGGATGCCGGCGACGCGCTGAACAAGCTGCGCGACCGCCTCGAGGCGGAGCTCAAGGAAAAGAGCGACCGCATCGCGGCGGAGGAGACGACGCGCAAGGAAGCAGCGGAATCCATCGACGTCACCCTCCCCGCGCGCATGCCGCGGCTCGGGCATCTGCATCCGACCACCATCGTCCGACGGGAGATGGAGCAGATCTTCACCGAGATGGGCTACTCGCTCGATCCCGGCCCCGAGGTGGAGACCGACTGGTACAACTTCGAGGCGTTGAACTTCACGCCCGACCACCCGGCCCGCGACACGCAGGACACCTTCTTCCTCGACGCCGACAAATTGCTCCTGCGCACGCACACCTCGAACGTGCAGATCCGCTCGATGGAGAAGTGGAAGCCGCCGGTGAAGGTGCTCTCCTGCGGCCGCGTCTATCGCCGCGACGAGATCACCATGCGCCGCTCGCCGATGTTCCATCAGGCCGAGGGGTTCCTGGTCGACAGGGGCATCCACATCGGGCATCTCCGCGCCACGCTCGAGCACTTCATCAAGCGCCTCTTCGGCGAGAAGCTCGAGATGCGGATGCGCCCCAGCTACTTCCCCTTCACCGAGCCATCGGCGGAAGTGGACATGTCGTGCTTCAATTGCAAGGGCGCCGGCTGCGGCACCTGCTCGCAGACCGGCTGGATGGAGATCCTCGGCTGCGGGATGATCCACCCGCAGGTGCTGCGCAACGTCGGCATCGACCCCGAGGAGTGGAGCGGCTTCGCCTTCGGCCTCGGGCTCGACCGCTGCGCGATGATCAAGTTCGACATCCCGAACATCCGGACGCTCTTCGAGAACGACCTGCGCGTGCTGGGGCAGTTCTAAATCCTGAGCGTAGCGAAGGATCTTCGGCGTGGCCTTTTGAAACGTTTGCCACCGCACCTGCACTCTAAGTGTGGAGGCACATCATGAAAACACGCGTGGCGAGCACATTGGCGATGACGATTCTTCTGTCGGTTACATCGGCAACTGCCACTGTGATCCAGACTCTGGGGGGAGCGCCGCAGGTCCTGATTCCGGCGGCCGGCAGCACGGCTGGTGCAAACGGAACGTTTTTTCACTCCGACATCTATGTCAGCAACCGCACCAGTCGAACTCAGACTGTGCGCTTCGACTGGCTGCCGCAGGCCGGCAACGGCGGTACGACGATGCAAGTCGAAATGGCAGCGGGGAGCGTCATCCGTTCCACCGATTTTGTCCGCGACGTTCTGAATGTCAGCGGACTCGGAGCGATCCTGGTCACCGGCATCACGAGTACTGGCGCAGTCGACCGAACTGCGTGGTTGCGCGTCAGCTCGCGAATCTGGACAACGCAGCCGGGCTCGACGGGCACGACGTCGCAGAGTTTTCCAGCGATCGATACCGACACGATCAGCACACACTTGCGCGCTTGCGTGAGCGGCGCCGGCGGCTCGGAAAACGGTGCGAACTATCGTGTCAACGTCGGCGTGGTGAACCTGGATCCGAAGAAGCCGCAAACGTTCTTTGCCTACATTGATACCGGCAGCGGCACACCGACGGGACAGACGTTTATAGTTCCGCCGTTGTCGATGCAGCAGATTTCGATGGGGAATGGTCTCGCGCCGACGACGGATATCGTCATCGAAAACATTACCGGGCAGCAATCCGACGCCTGGATCGCTTACGGATCGACGGTCGACAACGTCACCGGCGACGCGTGGTCGGAGATGGCGGTGCCCGGTCCGCCTTGGGACTACTAGTGCACTCCGGCCGTGAGCAGGCGGACCAGCTTCACGGTCCGCCTAACGTGACGCTGGGGTCGCGAACACGAACGCGAAGCTCCCCCGGCGGATCGCGCCGGTCGACACCTCGCTGAGGTACGCCTCCTCCAGCGACGCCTTCACTTCGGGGCCGGGAAGCGGCTGGCCCTCCGCGGCAACGCCGCGAATGCGGATGCCGCTGGGCACGCGTACCCGGGCGGTGATGCGGTACTGATGGGCGAGGGTGCGGACGTCGGCGTCGGAGACGATGGTCTCGAAGACGCGTCCGCGCGCGCGGGCCAGGAGGCCCTCGACCGAGCCTTGCCACCGCAACTCGCCGCGCGACAGCAGGAGAAGACGCATGGCCGTCGTCTCCACGTCGCTGGCGATGTGACTGGAGAGGATCACGATCCGCTTCCGCGCCAGCGCGGTCAGGAAATCGCGAAAGCGGCGGCGCGCTTCGATGTCCAGTCCGGTGGTCGGCTCGTCGACGATCAGCAGCGGAGGGTTGCCCAGCAGCGCGCGCGCGATGCCGATGCGCTGCCGCATGCCGCCTGAAAAATCGCGAACGCGCCGATTGGTGTGCTCCTCGAGTCCGACGGCGGCGAGAAGCTCTTCGATCTGTTCCCCGCGCCGCCGGGGCTGGTCCATGCCGCGTTCCAGCGCCCAGAACTCGAGGAACTGGGCCGCGGTGAGACCGGCGTACGCGTTGAACTCCTGCGGAAGGAATCCGATCGACCGCCGAAACTCCGCGACGTTCTCCGCCCGCACGGGCACCCCGCAATAGGCAATCGTTCCGCGTGTGGGCTGGAGCAGGCCGGTGAGAATGCGCAACAGCGTGGTCTTCCCGGCTCCGTTCGGGCCGAGGAGCCCGATGACGCCGGGCGTCAGATCGAAGCTGACGCGATGCAGGGCGCGGAATCCGCTCCCGTAGATCTTGGTGACGTTACGCACGGAGAGGTGCGGCGCCGCGTCCGAGTGCGACCAGACCGCCGGCCGGGCCGAGGCGCGCGCAACGGCGCCGCGACGCCCCGCGGCATCGCGAAGCAACACATCGATGGTGCCCGGCAGAACGAGCGCCGCCGGAATCCCGGTGATGACCACCGCCCCCGCCGCGAGCAACGGCGCGCGCCAGGCGTCGCCGATGGCCGGACGCGCGCTGGCGGCGATGGCGATGAGCGCTCCGCCGGCGATCGCGGCCACGACCAGCGGCCACGCATGAAGGCGAATCGCGCGGTACGTTCTCCCGGCGGAAGCGCCTCCGATGCGAAGCAGCATGACCACCGCCAGGGCGGCGACGCAGCAGACGGCGGCTCCCGTCGCCAGCAGCGTCATTTCATCGAGGCGCGCTGACGCGGCGGCCAGGACCGGCGCGACGAACGCGATCGACACCGCCGCCGGCGTCAGCGCCACCGCGGCGCGCGCCAGCGATGCGAGCGCGATCGCCGCGGCGGTGAAGATCAGCAGCGGCAGGAATGCGGCCACGGCCGCCAATCTCAACTTCGCCAGGGAGAAGCTCCACGCGGCGAGTTGCGGCCGTTCGGCGATGACCTCGGCCGGCAACGCGACGAGGGAGATGGTTCGGTCGATCTCCAGGCGCTTGGCGATCGCCTGCTCGCGAGTCTGCCCCCCCACGCCGACATCCATGGGAAGGACGAACCGCCCCAGCTCTCGCGTGACCGCCCCCTCGGTCGACGACGGCCGCGCCTCGAACGCGTTCTCCACCACCAGCAGCCGGCCGGCGACGCGCAAGGGCCGCGCGAACAACTCGCTCCGGCGCGGCACGTCGTCAGGGCCGGCGGGCGCGTCGCGGGTGGCCACGCGAAGGACGGTGCCGTCGGACAAGTTCTCCTCGATGGGCGGAAGCGATTGCCGGCTCAGCGCCGCGGCGGCGTCGGCGAGCTCCGGCGACAACGTCTTCGCCGCCACCAGCTCGATGCGCGGAGACGCCTCGGGCCATCCGCTCCGGATGGCCTTCCGCGGAACATCGCCGCGCGCGATGCGCGTCGTCAACGTCTCGGCCGTGCGCCGCAGGACATCGGCATCGGTCCCTTTGAGCAGGAAGCGGTAGATGCTGCCGGTATCGTCCGCGTACGGCTGCTCCTCGATCGATTCGGCCAACGCCGACGCCGAGCCGCGATCGAACGAGTTCTGAATGGAGACCGTGCCGTACGACAACGGAATCCGCGCGCGCAAGGCGCTCTGAAAAAGGTCGAAGCGCTGCGGCTGCTCGAGTCGGTGCTCGACCTCGATGACCACCACCGCGCTTCCGGCGCTCGCCGAGGTCCAGAAACGCTTCACACCTCCGAGGCCCCGCAGCGCATCTTCGACCGCCTTCGCGGCGCGTGTGGTCTGCGACAGGGTCGTGCCGGACGGCAACTGCATGCGCACGAAGACGCGGCTGCGGTCGGCGCTCCCACGGCTGCGACGCGGGTCGAGCCGCGCTCCGAACCACGACAGAAAAAAGAGAGCGACGGCGAGGCATGCGAGGACCACCGATGCGGAGTTGCGGAGAAGGACTTTGACCAGTGTAGCGGCCGGCTTCAGCCGGCCGACCCCCGGCCGGCTGAAGCCGGCCGCTACACTGGCGAGCGCGCATCCGGCGGCGATGGCGAAGTCGCGTGCCGGAGGCGAAATGAGCGGCGCGAGCGCGCCGCTGCCGAGCGTCGCCGCGATCGGCAACAGCAGGACGAAAAACGCCGCGATGACCATCGGCCAGACCGCGCGCGACACGCTGCGCACAGCGGCAAAGGGAGCGATCGCCGCGAGCGCGACCGCCGTGACGAGGAGCGTTTGGGCGTCGACGCGGAGCGACGCGATCCGCCAGACGTTGATTGCCAGTGCAATCGACAGAGGAATGTAGAGTCCCAGCGGCAATCCGCCGCCGATGGCCAGTATCAGCGAGGCGACGACCGCGGCCGCGACGAGACGGCGAAGGATGACTCGCAGCTCCGCCGCGTCGCTCCAGATCGTCGTCCCTCGATCTCCCACCACCCTGGCCACCGCACGATCGAACGAGAGCAACTGCGCGTCGTCGTCGCGGAAGACGCGCACGATCGCCGCGGGACGGCCGTCGAGGCGGGCGATGGAGGCCGGTTCTTCACGACGCTCACGAATGTCGGCGATGGCGCCGAGGCGGACCAGCGCGGGCGTGGCCAGAAGGAGGTCGCGGATGCGCGTTGCGGCGGGCGCGGCGACGAGCGGCAGACGGCGGGATCCCGACCGTGCGTCGCCGAGCGGCCGCGGCATCAGTCCGCGAATGATCGCGCCGGCGCTCACCACCGCGTCGCTCGTCAACCTCACGTCCACTTCTGCGCCAGTGGTGCCGAATGTCTGGACATCACGAACGCCGGCGGTGGACCGCAACTCCTCCGCGATCCGCTCCGCCGCGTCGCCCGCTGCCGCTCCGGTGATGGCGAACACCGCGTTGGGCCGCACTCCTCCGCGCGCTGGAAAGACCGCGAGGCTGGCATGCTCCGGAAGGCGCGCCCGGATCGGCGACAGATCGGAGGCGAGCCGCGCCGCCTTCAACTCGATGTCCGTGCCGCGCTTGAAGCGGGCCAAAATGGTCGCCGATCCCGCTTCGACTTCGCCGCGCGTGCCGGTGGTGCCGCCGACCGACCGCAGGGCTCCTTCGATCGGAATGATCCAGCGCCGCGTCGTTTCGGCCGAATCGACGTTGGCGGTGGGCGGGAGGCGGAGGGTGACGGCGAGCTCGGGAAAGGTCACATCGGGCGCGTATTCGAGTCGAAGCCGCGACGCGGAGACGCACGCCAGGACCGCTACGGCGAGCACGATCATGGCGCGGGCGACGCCGCGGTCACCCATGCCGAGCCTCGCGTGAACGACGCCGCAACGGCTCGAGCGCCCGGTGCAGCAGCGGAATCAGCACCAGCGTGCCGGCGGTGGCCGTCGCCAAGCCTCCGATCACCACCACCGCGATGCTGCGGCGAAGCTCCACGCCGGGGCCGCCGAAGAGCGCGAGCGGCAGCATGCCCACGATCGCGGTGAGGGTGGTCATGATCACCGGCCGGTAGCGATCGGCGGCCGCGCGGCGGAGCGCCTCGTCCTCCGCCACGCCGGCCGCCCGCAAATGCTCGACGCGATCGAGCAACACGACGGTGTGGTTGACGACCACGCCGCCGAGAAAGATGAGGCCGATCAACGACATGATGTTGAGACTCTGGCCGGTTACGAAGAGCGCCGCGAGCGCCCCCGCTCCGGCGAAGGGGAGCGCCGCGATGACCGGCAGCGGGAGCAGCAGCGATTCGTAGAACGCGGCCACGGTGAGGTAGAGCAGGATCGACGCGAGCAAGAGCGCCAGCCGCATTTGCCCGAATGCGTCGCGCAATTCGCGCGCGTGCCCGGTGAGGCGGATGCTCTCCGATCCGCGCGGCGCGACCGCGGCAATCGCGGCGTTCGCCGCGTCGACGTCGTTCCCTTCGAACAGCAATCGCCGCGCGGGCCGCCGCTCGTCGCGAAAGACCGCCGGCGCGCGCGGCGCGAGATGCACGCCGGCCACCGCCCCGAGCGGAACGACCACCTTGCCGACGTGGACCGGAACGACCCCGATGTCTTCCGGCGTGGTCGGCAGGAGCCGGATGGAAGGCTCGGCGGCGGCGATGTCCGCCTGGCCGCTGTCGAGGTTGCCGAGCGCGGCGCGGACGTCGTTCTCGATGGCGCTTCGATTCGTGCCACTCTCCGCGAGCAGGCGCTCGTCCCAGCGCAGCGTCAGCGCCAGCCGGCGATCGGAGGTGCGTGCGTCGGCGGCGAGCCGGAATCCGTTTCGCCGCATGGCATCGATGACGCGGCGCGCCAACCGCTCCGCTTCAGGCTCCGTCGCCGCGGAAGGAATGATTTCCACGCGATCCGCCTCTCCGCCCACTGCCTCGATGAACGCGTTCGGGCGGAGGCGCACCATCGCTCGAACGCCATCCAGCGTCGCCAGACGATTGCGGATTCGATCGACGGCGTCATTCGCCGCGCGCGCCGAGGAGAACTGGATGTCGACCGCCGCCGGCTTGTCGCTGGCCAGTTGCGTCAGCCACATCGACCGCACCGTCCGGCGATCGATCGCCGCGAGCGCGACGGACCACAACTGCGCCAGCCGGGTGCGGGCGACGGTGGGCTCGAGGTCGGCGGGCATTCGGACTTCGATCACCACATCGCGTGCGGCGCCGCGCGCGAAGAGCTCCCGCCGCAGCAACAAGCCGATGGCCAAACCGGCTACGATCAGCGCCGCGCCGATGGTCAGCGCACGCGCCGGATGGGCAATGGCGCGGTCGAGGACCTGGAGATATCGCCTCAGGAATGGCCGTGGAGCGGCCGCCTTCAGGCTCCCCGCTCCACTCGCCAGCACCGGCGTGAGCGTCAACGACAGCACGAGCGACGCGGCGATCGACACCACAACAGCGACCGCCTGCTCGCCGAAGATCGCCCGCGCCAGGCCGCGGAGATAGAGGAGCGGCGCGAAGACGATCATCAACGTGATCGAGCTGGCGACGACGGCGCGAACGATCTGGCGCGTGCCGGACAACACCGAGCGCGCCGTCTCGATCGACTCGAGAACCACGATCGAGTTGTCCACCAGCAGACCGGTCGCCAACGCCAGTCCTGAGAGCGAGATCACGTCGAGCGGAATGCCGGCCGCGTAGAACGCCGTGAACGATGCCAGCAGCGCTGCCGGGATGACGGCCGAGAGCGCCAGGGTCGGGCGCCAGTGGCCGATCATCCAGCGGAGGATGATCGTGCCGAGGAGCACGCCGAGGAGTGCGGCGATGACCAGCTCCGCAAGGGCGCGGGAAACGTCGCCGCTGCGGTCGACGACCACCAGCACCTGCACGTCGCGCAACCGCGTCCCCAGCTCCGCGACGCGGCGGCGGACGCCCCGCGCCAGCGCGACGGCATTCGCGTTCGGCGCGCGATGGACGCGCAGAAGCACGCCCTCGCGCGGCGCATCGCTCTGGCGATCGAAGAGACGAAACGTCGATTCGTCGCTGATCTCCCGCAAATCGATGCCGGCGACTTCGCGCAACGGCACGCCCGCGCCCGTCATCCTGAGCGCAGCGAAGGATCTCGGCCGCGCAGCCGGAGATCCTTCGCCGTCTTCGCGGCTCAGGATGACGATGTTTCCCAGCTCATCGACGCTGCGCACCGGTTCCGCGACCACCACGGGCCGGACGGCGGCCCCTTCGCGAACGCGGCCGGCGGTGAGCGAACGTCCGACGGCGCGCAGCCGCTGTTCGACGTCCGCCGCGCTCATCCCACGCGCGGCGAGGTCGGCGGCGCGCGGGCGGACGGCGACGCGCAGCGGAGTGGCGCCCGCCACGTCGATGCGGCCGGCGCCCTCGATGCGCGCCAGCTCCGGCATGACCACGCGGTCCGCGATACGGCTGCGGGTCCCGCCCGACGCGCCGATCACCGCAACCTCGATCACCGGCGCCAGATCCGTGGTGGTCTCCACCGAGAGGTCGTCCAGAGCAATGCCGGCGGCGCCTTCGATCCGCCGCGTCACGTCGATGCGCAGCCGGTCGGGATCGGTCTGCCACGCGGAACCGAGGGTGATGCGCGCCTCGCCGTCGCGCGTCTCGCTCTCCAGCGATGTGACGCCGGGCACCAACGCCAAACGCCGTTCGATCGGCGAGGTGACTGCCTGAAGCAGTTCGTCGCGCGAGGTCGCCGGCGCCTTCGCCGTGACCACCAGCGACGGTCGCTCGATCTGCGGCAGCAAGGCCAAAGGAAGTTTCAGCAGTGCGAAACCGCCGAGCGCGGCCACCGCGATCGTGGCCACGATGACCGACACCGGCCGCCGGAGGATCTGCTCGATCACGGCGCGGCCTTGTCGCTCACCTCGGAAGCGATCGCGTCGTCCGTCAGGGCGTCCACGCCGCTGACCACCACGCGGTCGCCGTCATGCAATCCCGACGTGATCTCCACCCGCCCGTTCGCGCGACCTCCGGTGACCACCGGCACGCGCTTGACCCGGAAGCGATTGAACGAGCCTTCCGACGACGCGACGACGAACAGCGCCGGACCGTCGAGGCCGGCCACGATCGCATCTTCCGGCACGGTGAGCGCTGCGCCGCGCGGCTCCATCTGCACCGTGACCTCCACGCCCGTCCCGGGCGGCGGGGGGCCCGGCGTGCCGATCACTGCCACCACGCGCGAGGTACCGCTCTCGCCGACCACCGCGGCGACTTCCGCGATGCGACCGCCTCCGTTCCAGGGCGGGGTTCCGCGCGCGGTGAGCGTCACCGGGAGTCCGGGCCGCAGCAGCGCGCGCTCCGACGCCGCGACCGAGCTCTCCACCAGCGGCGCGCCGGCCGTGGCGATCTCCGCCAGGACGGTCGAGCCTTCGATGAGCGAGCCGGCAGGATAGAGCCTGGTGACCACGAGCGTGCCCGACGCGGGGGCGGTGAGGCGCAGTGTCGAGAGCCGCTTGGCCGCGGCGTTGTAGTGCTCCTTGGCCAGAATGGCGCGGACGCGCCTGGCCTCGTGCTCGGCGCCGGAGATGACGCCCACTTTGTAGCTGCGCTCGGCGCGATCGAAGTCGGCGGCCGCCGCGTCCCTCTCCAGCCGCGCCTCGGTCTGCGCCGCTTTCATGTCGTCGTTGTCGACTTCGGCGATCAATTCGCCGCGCGAGACGCGCGCTCCGGTCTGCAGCCCATTGGCAAACCGGCGGGGATAGCGAAGCGTGCCGCGCTGCTGCGCCGACAGCGGGATCGATTGCGCCGCGCGCACCACGCCGAGGAGCGTGAGGGTGGGTGTGAAGCTCGAGCGGCGCGCCAGCTCCGTCCGCACCGGCATCGCCGGCGACGGTTCCATCCGCTCCCGTTCGCAGGCGGAGAGCGCCAGGATGGCGACAGCAACTGTAGACATCAGAGAGCGATGCATCACGTGATGATTGCCTCCTGGCGCGCGAGCCGCTGCCGCGCGTAGAGATAGAAGGTCGTGGCGGCGGCGAGCAGCACCAGATTGTTCTGAGACCAACCGATGATGTCGCCGGCGGTCATGGGGCCATCCATGGTCGTCGGGGGATGCATTGGATTCGCGAAGAGCCATGGTGAGAACGCCGCGGCGGTGGCGTACGTGGCGAACATCACCGCTCCCGCGCTGCGGACGCGCACCGCCCAGTTGAGCGCCGCCGCGCCGATGAAAAGAGCGACGGAGACTGTTTGCGCCAGCGGCCCGGAGAGTGGAAACGGCTCCGACCGCGTCGTCAGTCGGACGAGGATCATCGCCAGCCAGCCTTGCAGGATGGCAACGGTGACCACGGCGGCCACGCGACGCTCGAAATAGAAGCGCGCTCCGGGTGATGTCAGCGCGAGATCGAGCGTGCCGGAACGGCGCTCGACGGCCACGGTGTCGGCGAGCATCGGAACGCCGACGACCAGCAGCGGCATCAGGAAGAGCGGGAGCCAGAACTCCGTCACCGATCCGGTGCCGGCAAGACCGATCATGATTCCGGCGAAGAGAAACAGCGCGTCGATGCTGATGAAGAGCGCGGCACGGCGCTCGGTGAGCAGCCGCAGCGACAGGCGCACGCGGACGACGGGCGCGGATTCCCACCACGACCGCAGCCGCTTCACGACTCACCTCGGTACTCGACGTTCTCCACCAGTCCGATCACGGCGTGGCGATAGCAGACCCGATCGGGATCGAGCTGCACCGAATGCGGGGCGCCCGATGCGGAGAAGGTGAACGGCACGCGGGCGCCGCTGTCGAGCCGGATGGTCTGCCAGAGCGACCCCTGCGCGGTCCGCAGCGCCACCGGCACGAAGACCTCGCCGGTGCCGTTGTTCTTGATCGCGCCGGTGACCTCCCACCGTCCACCCGCGCGGCGAAAGGTCACGTCGGCGAGCGTGAGCTGCGGGAGGGCTCTTCCGACGAAGTAGTCGTCGTAGGTGCGCGAGAGGTCGACGCCGGCGCGGCGTCCGATGGCATCGAGAAGCTCCTTCGCCGTGCCCGGCTGCCCGCCGCCGTGAACGAAGTCGTTGACGCCGTCGACGAAATGGCTCGCGCCGACGCGGTACTCCAGCGCCATCAGGACTTTCGCCATGCGGGATTCCGGTCGATAGTACTCGCTGAGCAGCGGTGCGGTCTCCGGCGGAAACCCGGTGCCGGCCTCGACCGCCTTTCCCTTGCGCATGCCGAGGCGCCCCACCGCGGCGGCGGTGTAGAAGCGGGCGAAGAATCCCGCTTCCGCGGCCACCACCCGCCGCTTCGACTGGAGCGTTCCGCTGATGATGGAGGCGGCGAAGACGCTCGGATTGATCGCCCTCGTGGTGGTGAAAATCGCCTCGGGGACGAAGAAGACCGCGCCGTGCGAACCGATCTGCTGCACGGTGCGCCACGGTTGGTATTCGAGGTACCAGTTGCGCTCACCCGGCTCGGTCGGGCGCTCGACGAAGACCAAGTGCGGCGGGAGCTCCAGCCGCGGCCAGGCGTCGGTGGCCAGGCGGATCGACGAGGCGAGAGACTGCGACTGCGTCTGCACCAGCCACTCGTGTGCCGGGATGTAGGCCAGAGTGGACGCCGAACCGAACGACCGCCGCGCGAACGGGCCGCCGAAGACGACGTACGACGCCAGACCGCCCGCGCAACGGCTGACGATCCCGTCAGGTCCGGACAGCGCGCCGCAGGAATCGACGGCCAGCGGGTATGGGTGTTTGAGGTGAACGTCCAGCGCCGCGGGCGGCGCGATCGTCTCCGGCATGAATCCGTCGCCCTGCTCGTCCGGCTTCAGGGTCCACGGCGTGTATCGAATGACGGGAGCGAAGTCGCGGCCGCGCAGGTGCATGCGCACTTCCGTCGCCGCGGGGTCGACCGAAGACCGCGACAAGTCCGTCATGTAGATAGCCTCTTTTGCGTTCCGATAACGGTCCCAGCGTCTCCTGAAGTTGCCCGGATACTGGAGCGCGAAATCGATCTCGGCAGGCAGCCCCTGGAGGTCGAAGGACAGCGTTCGCGCCTGACGCGGCGTCAGCGGCGGATGGAGATCGACGTCGAGCCGTTCCCACACCCGACGCATCCGCGCCGTTCCGCGATCGACGGCCAGCCGCCGCACCGACACGGTCGGATTGAGATCGAAGGAGAGATGGGTCTCGGCATGCTCTCCTGCGTTGCGAACGATCATGACCACTCGGCTGCTCAGCGTACCGGCCATTCTGACGTCGGCGTCGATGCGGACCGATTCGGCCACTACGCCGGTGCTGGTCGGCGCGGCCTGCGCCGTTTCGGCGGTGTAGCGGTTTTCCGCCAGCGCGGCGAATGCCGATTGCCGGCGGACGAGATGGCCGACGAGCAGCGTCGCCAGAACGAATGCCAGCACCAGCGCGACGCGATCAGAGGTGCTGCTGCCGCTGTCGGGCGCGTACTCCTCGCGGATGCGGTTCGCGGTGCGCAGCAGTGTCCGGAGCTGATGCGTCTCCTGGATTTTCCACGGTCGCAGATCCCGTCTGGTCCGCCGAAGGTAAAACGCGGAGAGCGCCAGGAGCACGATCGTCACCGCCCCGGTGATTCCGGCGCGGGAGAGAAGTGCCCGGCTCTCGTTTCTCATCGGGAACGCGGCATCCGAGGGGACGGTCGGGAACCAGTGACCTCGTATGGTCCACAGCAGCTCGCGGATGCTTCGTTCGCCGCCGGCGAAGAGGTCGCCCGGCCCATCGAACTTCAGATGAAGGTAAAAGAGAAGGTCGTTGGCGATGCCGATTCCGGCGGTGATGAGAACCGCGCCGAAGACGATCGCCAGCACCGTCCGGCCGGTGATCGTTCCGAGCGCGATCGCCAGCGCGGAGCTCACCAGCAGCGACGGCAGCACGAAGATCAGCCAGCCCTGGAAGAAGATCGGAAGCATCGGCAGGGTGTGACGGGTGTGCGCGGCCAGGGCGGCGGTGATCACGGTAGGAACCAGCGAGACCGGAACGCAGATGGCGACGAGAGCGAGCCAGCGCCGCAGCACGTACCCGACGGACGAAATGGGGGCGACCGCCAGGACGCCGAACGATCCTTCGTCGCGCTCGCGCGCGATGGCGTCGACCGCCAACCCCGCCGCGAACAACGCCGTGAGCAGCGGCTGCTCGGATAGGAGAAAGCCGTTGTACGCCGACGGCCCGATCATCCGCGGCGCTCGCCCGGAGATTAGGAATGCCACGATCGACGGAACGGACGCCGCGATGACGTACACGGCCGCCAGTCCGCGGAAACGCATCGAACGCCACTGCGTGATCCACTCGTGCTCGAGAAACACCGGAAGCAGCGTCACGCCGCGCGGCCTCCGTGTCGCAGCAGCTCCGCGGCGTACGCTTCCTCCAGCGACGTGCCGTGCTCGGCGCGGGAGAGCAGCTCGTCGACGCCGCCGTCGAACGCGAGAACGCCGTCCGACAGCACCGCGATGCGGTTGCACGTGGCCTCGATGTCTTCGGAAATGTGCGTGGACAGGAGGACCGCGACCTCCTCGGCCACCTCGGCGATGAGGTTGCGGAAGCGGATGCGCTCCTCCGGATCGAGTCCCGCGGTCGGCTCGTCGATCACCAGCATGCGCGGCGCATGAATCATCGCCTGAGCGATGCCGAGACGACGCCGCATGCCGCCGGAGTACTCGCCGGACGGACGGTTGGCCGCCTCGTTGAGATCGACGGCATCGAGCAGCATGCGCGCCCGGCGGTCGACCTCTTTGCGCGTCAACGGCAGTCCGCGCAATCGCGCACAGTGAACCAGGTATTCGGCGCCGGTGAGGTGGCGCAACGGCTGGAAGTCCTGCGGCAGAAATCCGATCTGCCGGCGGATCGCGGCACGCGCGCGCCCGCTCGCTCCATCCATCCCCTGAAAGCGGAGCGTGCCGGCCGTCGGCTCCAGCGCCAGGACGAGAATCGACAGCAGGGTCGTCTTTCCCGCGCCGTTCGGGCCGAGCAGACCGAACATCCCCTCGCCCAGCGAGAGATCGATGCCGCGCAGCGCCTGGTGGCCGTCGGAGTAGGTCTTTCGAATCCCGCGAAGCTCGATCAATGGGGACATGCGCCTAGCCCTTCGGCAGCAGCACCTCCGCCTTGTTCGTCGTGTAATCCCATCGAAGCAGCCGTTGGGCGTCGAAGAAAAGCTTCGGCAGTTCGGCGGGCTCGCGCCGCGGGTCGTAGCCGGCCCAACCGATGGATCGCGAGCTTACCGGCTGCGCGGGGATCTGCTGAACGATCGCTCCGGAGGCCGGGTCGAGGATGAACGTCTGCCGACGATCGCCCTGCGCCTCGGTGATGAAGCGCCCATCGGACAACTCGCGAAGCGACCACGTATTCTTCACCGGAAGGTCGAGGGTCCTCACCAGCGCGCCGCCGGCATCGCGAACCTCGATCGTGGAGTGGTCGCCGGCGTCCTTCAGGACGGCCGTTCCGCCATCGCGGAGGAAGGTCGAGCCTCGGAGGCCGGGACCGGGGATGGTCTGCTGCAACGCCGCCGTCCGGCCGTCGAGAACGTAGAGGTTTTGGGGATCGCGGACGAGGAGCCGCGATCCGTCGCCGCCGGCAGTGACGGCGAGGAATTTCGCGTTGCGCGCGAACTCGCCGGTCTGCTGCAGCGAGCGCCGGGTGACGTCGAGATCGAAGATCCGCAGCGTCTTGGAGGCGTCGCGATTGACGGCATAGAGGCGGACCAGCGCCGGTGACGCGAAGTACATGGCGATGACGTGGCCCGCGTTCTCCGGCAGACGGGCTGACACGAGCGAGCGCTTCTGCGGCACGTCGTAGACCGTGAGGACGCCTCTGTGGTCCGCGGAGACGATGCGCGAGCCGTCGTCGTTGGCGTTGAAATCGGAGTACGGCCCGATCGTCAGACCGGTCGACACTTCGGCATCAACTGCGACCGGGCGCCTGTACAGCTCGACCGTCTTGGTCCGATTGTCGAAGCGGGCCAGCAGCATGCTGGCGCCGTCGCGCGTGAACATCGCCCGTCTCACCCGGGTGGGCAGGCGGCTGTGCGCGCCGGTCTCGGAGTTGTAGGCGAACACGGGGCGGTAATCCATCCGCCCGCGCGCGTCGCCGCTGACGAGCACCCATGGGCCGCGGCCCTGCGCCTCGGCGGATACCGTCTTCAGATCGTCCGGCTTCGCGGCGAGCATCCAGGCCACGAACGCGCCGGTCAGCGCCAGCGTCACGGCGATCACAGCCCAGAGGAACTGCGACAGCGCGGCGTGGCTGCGCCGGCGGTCGGTGCGGCCGCGCTCGAGCTGCCACGCGCCGCCGCCGATCAGCGCCACGGCGACGCCGCAGCCGATGGCGATGCCGAGCACACTGAACGCGACGGTCGCGCCCGACTCGAACAGCGGGCGAAGGATGTAATACGCCGCCAGCGCCGACAGGCAGAGGGCGGCGAAGTCCAATCCGATCCACCCCGATCGCGATCGGACGAATGACCCGATCACGTGGGCCACGAAGAACAGCACGACGGCGATGCCGATCACGGCGAGGGCCAGCCCCGGCGTGTTCATCCCCCACGAGTGCCGCCACGCTTCAGCGGCGGCGATTCGCGCTGGGACGGTGATGATGGCGAAGACGCCGGCGATCAGCGCGATGGCGGCGGCGACTTTGCCGAACCAGATCGATGCCGCGCCGACCGGCCGCGAGAAGTAGAACGAGAGGCGCGACTCGGCGAGATCGCGTCCGATGACGGTGCCGCCGAGGACCAGCGCCAGACCGATGGTGAATCCGATCGCCAGCAGCGTGGCGCCGGTGGCAATCACATCGCCCGAGCCGTTGCGGCCCCGGATGCCCGGGATCGTCGCCAGCAGGAACGGCAGCACGGCGAAGGCCGCCGCCGCCAGCATCACGAAGCGCTTCTCGCCCAGCTCGCGCCGCGCGATGACGAATGCGTGTTTCATCAATTGCCTCCTGCATTCTCGCCGGCCACGGCGACGAAGATCTCTTCCAACG
Source organism: Candidatus Gilichinskyi gelida (assembly GCA_038040385.1). Lineage (GTDB taxonomy): Bacteria > Acidobacteriota > Thermoanaerobaculia > Gp7-AA8 > Gp7-AA8 > Gilichinskyi > Gilichinskyi gelida. Next base: position 107,158 of record JBBPII010000016.1, on the reverse strand, counting down.
TCATGGGCGCGACGTCCGCCGCGTTGACGCCGCTGTTGTTGCGGAACCGCTCGAAGGCGATGTCGTCGTAATTGCTGACGATGGCCTCGGCGCCGCTGCCCCAGCTCCGCATCGCGGTCGCGGCGAGGCCGCCCGCTTCCAACGCCATCGGCTTCGCCGCGAAGCGAATCCGCCGGAAGCGCGACTTCAGCGCGTCGGCGTCCTCATCGAGCACCAGCCGCCCACGCTGCAGGATGCCGACGCGGTCGGCGAACGTCTCCACGCCGCCCAGGTCGTGCGTGGTGACGAAGAGGGTGATGCCGCGGTCCGCCAGCTCGCCGATGACCTCCTCGAACAGCGACTTGCGGGCCACGACGTCGAGGCCGAGGGTCGGGTCGTCGAGGACGATCAGATCGGGCGACATGGCCAGCGCCAGCGCCAGCGAGACCTGCTTCTTCTGCCCCTTCGACAACGCGCCGAAGCGCGACGTCAGCGGAATGCCGAAGGTGCGCATGCGGGCCTCGAAGGCCTGCTGGTCCCAACGCGCATAGAGGCTGCGGCAGAACCGCGCCAGCGCGCCGACCGACATCTCCGGCGGCGCGTCGGCCTCTTCGCTGACCACGCCGACGCGCTGCATGAGCGCCGCGCGGCGGCGCCAGGCGTCGTCGCCGAACAGGCGGAGCTGGCCGCCGTCGGCCTTCCGCTGGCCGAGGAGGCAGCGGATGAGCGACGACTTGCCGGCGCCGTTGCGGCCGAGAAGCGCGTAGACCATGCCGCGCCCGACGTTGAGGGTGACGTTCTCCACGGCGACGTTGCGGCCGTATCGCACGCTCAGGTTGTCGATTTCGATGACTTGCTCGTTCATGCCATTCTCCTGTGCTCGCGCACCACGCGCTCGAATGCGGACTGCAGCTCGTCGACCGCGTCGTCGAGCTCCGCGCCGACGGCGATGGCGGTGCTGGCGTAGCGCGTCGCGCCGTCGCGCAGCGCCTCGTGCCTCTCCGCTTTCTTGGGCTGCGACGGCTGGTTGGCCACGTACGTCCCTTCGCCGCGCTTCACGGTGAGGACGCCGCTTTCGATCAGCCGGGTGTAGGCGCGGGCCACCGTGTTCGGATTCACCCGGAGGTCGCGCGCCAGGTCGCGCATCGAGGGGACGGGGGCGCCGGGATTCAACGCGCCGAGCGCGATGAGACGGCGGACCCCTTCCTCGATCTGACGCCAGATGGGCGCCGGGTCGGATGGATTGATGGCGAACGTGGCGTGCCTCCCGATTCAGTGTATTAGTTTACTAATACACTAGGTCTGAGGCCCGCGATTGTCAAGGGGCCGCGCTCAGAAATGCCAGGAGAGGCGCGGTCGACGAGCGCTGGCGGCTCAGCGTTCTCCGTCGCCGGGGTTCGGGTACGATTGCCCATCATGATCACCGGCGCGCATTCGATCATCTACAGCAAAGATCACGAGGCCGACCGCGCATTCTTTCGCGACGTGCTGAAGTTTCCCAGCGTCGACGTCGGCGAGGGATGGCTGATCTTCGGACTTCCGCCCGCCGAAGTGGCGGTGCATCCGTCGAAGAAGAACGACATCCACGAGTTCTACCTCATGTGCGACGACGTGAAGGCCTTCGTCGCCGACATGAAGAAGCGGAAGGTCGCCTGCACGCCGGTGCAGGACCTGGGCTGGGGCTCGCTGACGCAGGTGACGCTGCCGGGCGGCGGGAAGCTGGGTATCTACCAGCCGCGTCACGCCCGGCCGAAGCCGATGAAGGTCAAGTAGGCGGGACTCCCACGTTCAGCGCTTCCCTCATGGCGCCCGAGGCGTACCAGACGCGCAGCGCCGCCAGATCGCGGTTCAACGACTCCTCGGCCACCGCGCGGCGGGCCTCGGCGAGCGAGGTCTCCGAGGAGGCGAGGTCGAGCGACGTGGCCTCCTGCGCGCGGTACAGCTCGAACGCCTGCGCATACTCCGCCTCGGCGAAGGCGAGCTGCTCCTTCGCCAATCCGAGGCTGGTCTCCGCGGCGCGGAGGCTGGCCAGCGCCTGGCGGACGTCCTCGCGGGCGTTCACTTTCGCCGTGTCGAGGTCGATCCTGGCCTGAAGCTCGCGCGACTTCGCGGTGGCGACGCGCGCCTCGACTTCGCCCGACTGCAGCAGTGGGACGGTGAAGCGCAGCGCGCCGTACGAGTAGCGCGACACCGGGAACTGCGTCTTCTGGTTGATCCATCCGCCGTCGACGGTCACTGTCGGCAACCAGTAACCGCGCTGCTTCTGGATCTCGAGCTCGGCGATGCGGAGGTTGTTCGCGGCGAGGGCAACGTCGGGACGTACGGACTCGGCCTTGGCCACCAGCGCCGGCTCGTCCGGCATGGCGGGCAGCGGCTCCTCGGGCGCGGCGGCGACGATGGCGCCGTCGAGATCGAGATCGGCGCGCAGGCGGCTCTCCGCCGCCTCGTGATTCTGCACGGCGAAGGCGAGAGCGCGCTGCGCCGCCTTAATGGCCGTCTCGGCACGGAGCACGTCGACCTTGGTCACCTCGCCGGCCTCGAAGAAGGCCGTGGACTGCGCGCGCCGCCTCTCCGACAGCTCGATGTTGAGCTTCTCGATGCCGATGCGGGCGTCGGCGTTGACCATCGCCAGGTAATTGGAGGCCACTCGCAGGATCACGGCGTCTTCGGTGCCCAGCTCCGCCTGCCGCGCGTTGTTGATCCCGATCTTGGCCTGCGAATAGGCGCGCAACTCGCGGCGGCCGGCAAAGACCGGCTGCGAGAGAACCACCCGGTAGCTCCAGTCGTTCCGCGACAGGACGGTCTGCTCGTCGGCGCCTTCGCCGAAGGTCACTCCTGCGCTGTTGCGCGTCATGTTGCCGCTGGCGGTGATGCGCGGGAGGACGTTCGAGAGCAACAGTTGCTTGTTCGCCTCGGCCACGCCGATCTCGGCGCGGGCGCGCTCGATGGTGTTGTTTACCTCCACCGCGCGCTGCAGCGCCTGGCGGAAGGCGAGGGTGGTCTGCGCCTGTGCGGCAGTTGCCAGGGAGAAGGTGATGAGAATCAAGAATCGTTTCAAGATCAGCTCCTGATGCCGTCGAGAATCATGCCGGCGATCAACTCGATGTCCGCTTCGGCCGGCGGCGGCGCTTCATCCAAAACCCGCTCGATGATCACAGCGTTACTCCCTTCGATGATGAAGAGCGCGAGCCGCATGGGGTCCAACTGGCGGATCTCACCGCGCGCCATCGCCTCCCGCAGGACGCCGGCGATGCGCTCCACCCGCGACTTGTACTGCGGCTGGCAGTGACGCTTCTGGCGCCGCTGCTGCTGCGCGCTCCCCTCGGGATAGCGCAGGGAGATGTAGAGGCGGAAGAACTCGCGGTTGGCCTGGAAGTAGTCGATCTGCGCGGCGAGCACGGCGCGCAGCTTCTCCTCGAAGCTTCCTTCCTTCTCCAGCGCCACCTCGACCCGGTCGTGCAGGTCGCTCATGGCGCTCTCGAAGGTCTTCTCCACCAGCTCGTCGCGGTCGCGGAAGTAGAGGTAGATGGTGCCCTTGGCGATACCGGCCTCGTCGGCGATCTCCTGCATGGTGGCGGAGGCCATCCCCTTGCGGGCGATGACGCGCATGGCCGCGTCGCGGATGGTCTGGATCCGGAACTCCTGGACGACTTCTTCTTTGGAGCGCGCCATCTGATTCACACCGCTGAACGAGCGGTCAGTGAATCAGAATTTGCGGTCAGTGGCAAGACCGCGCGTTGCGGGGCGAACCCCGCAACGCGCAACTCGCAACGCGCAACTAGTAAATCAGCCGCACCGCAGCCTGATAGGTGCGCGGGCTGTTGAACTGCGTGGTGACTTGGCCGAAGGTGGCGCTGGCGATGTCGGTGTTTGGGAAGCCCCACTGGGTGTAGTCGAAAACGTTGAAGCACTCCAGGCGCAGCGAAAGCGTGTCGCCTACCGGCAGGCGGACGTTCTTCACCAACGCGGCGTCGACGTTGCGCGTGCCGTCCACGTAGAGCGCATTGCGCGGCGCGAGGTCGGCAAGGTCGTCGCCGGCCACGGCGCGGCGGAACTGCGAGGCCTTCAACTGGCCGGTCTTACGAATGTGGGTGTAGAGAATCGAGCGGTCGACGATGACCGGGCGCTGGTTCGCGGTGCCGTCCATGTCGATGTCGAATGCGCCGGTATCGATGACGGTGAACGGCGTTCCCGACGAGAGCTTGACCACCGCCGACATCTGCCAACCGCCGAGAACCGCGCCGAAGAAGCCCTGCCGATCCTTCATCCACGGCAGGAGGTAGCTGCCGTTCAGCGTGAAGCGGTGCCGGGTGTCGAAGCGCGACAGACCGCGCGCATAGCCATCCGCGCCGATCTGGTTGATGGGGAAGACATTCGTATCGCCCGTTCCGACGAACGTGGCCTCGGAGCCGTTGTCGATGGTCTTGCTATAGGTGTAGGTCATCCGGCCGAGGAATCCGTGGATCATTCCCGTCTCCAATTCGAGCTGGCCGCCGTGGTACCAGCTCTTCCCGCGGCCGGTGATCTCGAGGTTTTGCGTGTAGCGCGGGTCCGGGCGTCGCTCATTCACCCGCGTCACGCGGAGGCTGACCTCGGTGGGGCCGATGGGAACTACCACCGGACACTGGGCGTTGATTGTGGCCGTCGTCGTGCCGGCGCACATGAAGTCTTTCGCCGCGGTCAGGGTTTGTCCGGAGAGACTTCCGTTGAGCGTGCTGACCGGCACCACCACCGGCCCGAGCCGCGGGTCCTGCGACAGGTTCCAGGGGATGTACTGCAGGAGGTTGCGGGCCTGCGTGCCGATGTAGCTGAGTCGCAGGCGCGACTGCGAGAAGATCTGTCGCTCGAAGGTCAGGTTCCACTGATGCGTCTCCGGCATCTCCAGTCCCTGATCGACGGTGGTGATGGAGATCTTGGCGTTCGGCACGGTGCCCGGCGTGAAGACGAAGCCGTTGGTGGGGTCGGCGAGATTGGTCGAGTTCGTGAACGGCAAGAGGGCGCCGTACGGTGGATTGAAGCGGAGGCTGGCACCGGTCTGCGAGAAGATCGACTGGAACACTCGGCCGTGGAAGACGCCGAAGCCGCCGCGGATCGACATCCGTCCGTCGCCGCCGGTGACCATCTCGAAGAGCCGGTTCTTGCTGGCCCATCCCGGGGTGTAGACGAAGCCGAGGCGCGGATCGACGTACTTGCGATCGTTGAGCTGGTAATCGATGCGGTCCTCTTTGTCCTCCGGCGCGCTGACGAACTCCACGCGCGCGCCCAGGTTGAGCGTCAGGTTCGGAAGCGCGCGCCAGTCGTCCTGCGCGTAGAGGTTCTCTTCATGCAGGCGATTCTCGAGATACGCCGGGCCGTAGCCCTTCTGGAACGATGATACGCATCCGGCCATCATCGCCGCGATGCCGGTCGGGTAATTCACGCCCGCGCACGTGGTGCCGAAGGTGTAGAAGCCGCGGTTGAAGTTCTCGGCGCGGTCGTCGAGAGATGAACGGCGGATGTCCACGCCGCCCTTGAGGGTTTGGTTGCGGAAGAGCGTGGTGGAGATGTTGTAGACGAGTTGGTTGTCGCGCTGTACGCGGTCGATCGGGAAGTTGCCCGCGTTGCCGATGATCGGCGCGCTGGTCGACGTCGGCAGTCCGTTGAACCGGATGATCGGCGTGTCGTTGCCGGCCTGGAGCAACACGTGCGTGCTCCGCAGTCCCAACCCGTAGCGCGCTTCGTGCACCGTGTTCGACGACAGGATCTGCGTCCAGGTGGCGCCGAAGTTCGACTGCCGGTTGTTCTGGTCGGCGCGCTCGCCGATGATGACGTCCTCGGCGAAGAACACCTGATGCGTCTTCTGGTAGCGGAGGGTGAGGTTCTGGCTGGCGCTGGTGTTCCAGTCGACGCGTCCCGAGTAGTCGCTGGCGGGGAAGTCGAAGTCGGCGTCGGTGACCCAGCCGCGGACGGTGTTCACGCTGTGGTTCGGCGCCACGGTCGGGAAGAGGCCGATCACGTAATTCTGAAATGCGCGGCTCGCCGGCGTGTCGTTTCCGAGCGTCAGGCGAGGCAGCGCCAAGTCGGCCTGATTGAGGATGTTTCGGGTGACGGTGTTCGCGCCGCCGTTGCGGGTCCGGTCGAAGGAGAGGTAGCCGAACAGCGTGTCGCGCATGATCGGGAAGCCCAGCGTGGCGCCGTACTCGTCGCGCCAGCTCGGCGGCTTCGCCGCGTTGTTGGTCCGCTGGACCAGGTTCTTGGAGTTCCAGCGGCTCCGCTGGGCGTAGTTGTAGACCTCGCCGTCGATGTTGTTGGTGCCCGACTTGGTTTGCACCAGCACAACCGCGCCGTAGCCGCGGCCGAACTCGGCGGAGAAGTTGTTGGAGATCACCTGGAACGACTTGATGGTCGCCAGCGACACGCCCTGCCGGTTCTGGTTCTCGGAGGAATCGTCGTTGTTGACGCCGTTGATCTGGAAGGTCGCGCCGCGCGTCCCGCTGCCGTTGAAGTTGATCGACGAGCCGGAAGAGGCGGTCGGGTTGTTCTGGCCCGAGGTGGGATTCTCGTCGAAGCCGGCGAAGACGCTGGCGAGATCGAGGAAGCTGCCGCCATTCGCGTTCGGCCGGTCCATGATCTCCTGCGACGTCATGGTCTGCTTGACCTCGGCGTCGGTGACGTTGACCCGCGGCGCGTCGGCGGAGACGGTGACCGTCTCGCTCATCGCCGGATCGAGCACGAAGTTCTGCACCGTCGTCTCGTTCAGACGGATGGGGACGTTCTGGCGGATCATCGTGCCGAAGCCCGAGAGCTCCGCCTGCACGCGATAGCGACCGATCTGCAGGAACGGCGCGCTGTAGAAGCCTTTCGAGTCGGTGAGCGTGTTGCGCTCCAGACCGGTCTCCAGGTTCTTGACGCTGATGGTCACGCCCGGCAGCGTGCCTCCCGATTTATCGACCGCCGTCCCCTCCAGGTTGCCGGAGACGGTCTGGGCGATGAGAGGTGCGGAGACCAGGAGGGCGAAAACGAGAACGACACACGAACGGGAAAGGAAGCGGGCCATGTTTCCTCCGTTGCGATTTTCGATCGTTGGACGAGGTCACGCTACTCCCGCCGTTTGCGGGGAGTCAACAGATAGTTCGCAGTTGGCCGTTGACCGTTCGCCGAGGCTTCCGGTCAACAGCCAACGGTCAACGGCGAACGATTCCGTGCCCGCACGGGTACATCTCCGGGATGGTGACCGGCAGCTTCCCCGTGATCGGTGCCCGCCCGAAGAGCGCCGCGAGCACCGCGCGCTGCAGGACCGGCTGCGGCCCGTAGGCCACGAGGTACGTTCCGATGCGCGGCACCTCGCGCAGGATGTACGGCGTGCCGAAGGCCACCCCAATAGTACGTTTCGTACTATTTGCCTCGAGCAGCCTTCGGGCGGAGGGAGGGAGGGCGATGGAGCCGGCGCCGGAGCGGGCGCGGATGGCGAAGGCGGCGATGATGACGTCGGCGTCGATCTTCGGGAGGAGCTCCTCGCGCGTTCGCGGATCGATCATGATCGTCTGCGCCGGCTTCAGCTCCTTCTCGAAATCGGCCAGTGGATTGACCGGATCGAGCCCGTCGGTCACCACCACCAGCGCCACCCGCGCGCCGCGCGCCAGCGGCAGCGCGCCCGCCTCCTCGCGCACCAGGGTGAGTGCGCGTCGGGCGATGTCCGCGGCGATGGCGCGGTCTTCCTCGGCATCGACGATGCGGAAGATCTCGTCAGGGTCGGCGATGGCCGAGCCGGCGAACGCCTTGGCGTCGAGAATGCGCCGCACCGACTGGTCGATGCGCGCCACGGTGAGGCGGCCGCTGGATACCGCTGCCTTCACCCCCGCGATCGCCGCCTCGGTGTTCGCGGAGAGGAGGATCTGGTCCTCCCCCGCTTCGATGGCCCGCACCGCCGCCTCGCCGGCGTCGAAGTGCTCGGTGATGCCGCCCATGTCGAAGGCGTCGCTGACCACCAGGCCGTCGAACCCGAGCTCTTTGCGCAGCAGGCCGTTCACGATCGCCGGCGAGATGGTCGCCGGCAGCGTCCCCTCGGACGGCACTTCCGCGGCGGTGGTGCCGTACGGGTTCTCGCCGTGCCCCTCGCCGCGCACCGGGACCGGCGTCAGATCGAGCGACGGCACGGCGAGGTGTCCGATCATGATCGACTTGACGCCCGCGGCGATCGCCGCGCGGAACGGCACCAGCTCGACGCTGTCGAGCCGCTCGCGCGAGGCGCCGATCACCGGCAGCGCGCGGTGCGAGTCGACATGGGTGTCGCCGTGTCCCGGAAAGTGCTTCGCCGTGGCCAGGACATGCTCCGACTGCACGCCGCGGATGAAGGCGACGACGAAGCGCGCCACGTCCGCCGGCTCCTCGCCGAAGCTCCGCGCGTTGATGACGGGGTTGTCGGGATCGACGTTGACGTCCGCCACCGGCGCCAGGATGTGGTTGATCCCCACCGCCCGCGCCTCCCGCGCCACCACCCGTCCCTCCGCCTCCGCCAGCGACGGGTCGCCGGTCGCCGCCACCGCCATGGCCGGAGGCCAGAAGGTGGTGTCGAGGAAGCGCATGCCCATGCCCGCCTCGAGGTCGGCGCTGATCAACAGCGGCACGCGCGCCTCCCGCTGCAGATTGCGCGTCAGGTGCGCCGTCTCGTAGACGTTCGACGCGAACCACACCACCCCACCTACCCGGCTGACGGCCACGTCGTGCCGCAACCGCTGGTACGCCGCCGACGACTCGGCCATGAACACCCCGAAGCCGCGCACGGCAAAGAGCTGCCCGATCTTTTCATCGAGTGAGAGGTCTTCGAGGCGGGGAAGGGGCGTGTGGTCATGCTGCGGGACCGTCGCGCACATGGCGGCGAAGACTAGCACGAGGGTGGCGGCGGAGCGGCGCAAGGGAGGGAGGATACAGCAGGGCATGTGTGATTTTGTATTGACAGAAGCTCAGCCAAGACATATCTTATGGTCGCAGTGTGATGCGGCCACGATTAGGTTTCAGACTCGAAACGTACATTCCGGTGATCAGAAAAGCCGGAGAGTCTGTGGCAATCGAGACATGGACTTGGTGGCATTTCGAAGTAGCCCGACTCGCGAACGCACTTCGCGATTCGCAGGGACCGTGGATGGTTCGCACGGAATGGCATTTGTGGGTTGCCTGGATTGTCGCCGAAGAGCCGCATCTCGACGTGTTGATTGAATTCCTTGAAGAAACGCGGCGCGAATTCGCTCTCGACGCGTTGAGTTTCGATCATCACCCTGTCGTGTTTGGGCTAATCGAATGAGAACTGTCAAAGCAAAGCATCATGGGCCTGATCTGAGCGACCTGTCGGAAACGCAAGTTCGGTTCTATCGGACTGCGCTTCGCAAGTACCGTGAAGGAACTGAGTTCCTTGCATTTTGGAATTTCGCCTTTGGCTTCGGCTCACCGTTGTATGACGGCGTCCGCACGCGGTCCGAGGTGATGGGTACTCCTCTGGAAGAAGCCCTCCGGCACATGTGGCTCGACCTCGGCATCAAGCAGGGCATGGTCGCGCCCGAGAAACCCAAACGTGCCCCGCGGCGGAAATAGACCCGGCTCCGGCCGGCCGATCAAGACCACGTACCGCCAGTCGGTCACCTTCCGACTCCCCATCCACATCCTCACCCAACTCGCGTTGCGCGCGGAGCTGGAGGGGACGACGGTGACGGCGCTCGTCGAGCGGGGGATCGAGCAAGTGCTCAAAAAGCCGCCGAAACTTACTTGATCTCCGCCCGCACCCCGATCGTCGTGGTGGCCGAGGGATCCTCTTTCGCCGTCACCGAGAGCTGCTCGTCGATGGTGTTCGACTTGGCGCGCGCGGCGTCGACGGTCACGGTGATGGTCTCGTGCGCCTTCGGTGCGATCTTCTTGTTGTTGTAGTCGTAATAGAGGCAACGGCAGGCGGAGCGGGCGACCTCGATGGTCACCGGAGTCTCGCCGGTGTTGGTCAGCTCGAACTGCCGCACGGCGCGCGTGCCGCGGCGGATGATGCCGTAGTCCTGCACCGCGGGGGTCACGCGAATCGACACGGCGGCGGCGATGGGCACCGGCGTCACGGGGACCACCGTCCCGGTCTCCGCCGGCGCGGCGGTGGGGGGCGTCACTGGCTGCTCGATGACCGAGCGCTCGGGCGCACGGCGGTCGGAGCTGGCGCGCCAGATCATCCAGCCGATCGCGGCGAGGACGACCAGGCCGGCGAAGACGATGAGCAGGATGCGGGACGACGAGCCGCCCGGATCGGGAGGGACGTCGTAGCTGCCGGTCGTGTCGGCCGGCAGCACGAGCGGCCGCTGGCCGGGAGGGGCGGGAGCGGGCCCGCGCCCTTCCAACTCGTCGAGCTTGCGGAGCGAGTTGTCGATGCCGGCGATCAGGCGGTGATACTCGGCCGCGAGGTGCTCGGTCGGGGCCTCGCCGGCCATGCGGCTGAGAGCCTCGCGATGCGTCCGGTAATGCTGCCGGAGCACCTCGACCTCCCGCGACCGCTCCCCTCGCCGAACGTTCACCGTGCCGAAGTCGTCAGACATGAACGGCGATCTTTGCAAAAACGAGGCTACATCGGCAACCAGTAGGCCACTTTGAGCAGAAACACGTCGCGCGACTGGGCGTTGCGCAGCGCGGAGATGTCGCGGCGGACGCGGAAATCGCCGAACGACACGCTGTCCGCGCGGTTCTCGTTCCAGACGAAGAAGAGCGCCGAGCCGGGACGGAACTCCCACCGCATCACCGCGCTGCCGCGCAGGCTGCGGAAGTTGAAGTCGGGATTCCCGTCGTAGGCGTAGGGGGTGAACTCGTCGGAGCGCGGCCGGGCCAGCGAGGTGAAGTCGTGGTATTCGCCGGTGGCGATGAACGGCTGCAGATAGAGCTGGAACGACAGCCGGGAGCTGGCCGTCCAGTCGACGCGCGTGCCGAGCTCGAAGGTGTTCTGATCGATGCCGGAGTAGACGTAGCGCTTCCCGTACGTCGCCGTCGCCGTCGGGTCGTCGAACTGCGCGACGTACTGCGAGTCGCCGTACTCGCGGAAGTAGCCGGGCGAAAGCTGCAGCTTCAGGCTGGTGGTCGGGCGGTAGATGAGCGACAGGAACGCGCCGCGCTCCCAGCTCGAATCGGTGGCCCGATACCACTCCACGCCGCCGTCGAACGACACCTTCTTCCGGCTGTCGCTGCCGATGCCGACGCCGCCGTTGGTATTCGAGGCCCGCGCCGTGAGCGGTCCGCCGCGCGTCTTGCGGTCGTCGAGCACGCGCCCGTTCGCGCCGGCCCATCCGTAGAAGTACCAGTAATTCTTCCGCTCCAGGGACCAGTTGCCGTAGACACCGTTGGCGATGAGGTCCTTGCCGAAGTTCCAGTTCTGATACTTGCCGACCCAGAAGCTCTTCTCGCGGAAGTACTTCGACGGCTCGTCGTTGGTGTACTGCAGCACGGCGTGGGTGACGATCTCGTCGGTGCGCGGCATGAAGCCGACGTCGTTCGGCTCGAAGCCCGGCGAGTACGCCTGCACCTGGATGTTCGGCCGCCAGTGGCCGGTCTGCTTCGCCAGCATGGCTCGCCCGCCCCAGCCGCTCAGCGACGTCCGCGTCGGGTCGTAGGCAAGGTAGTCGGCATCGGGGCGCGTGTAGTAGTGGCCCGGAGCGCTCTGCGTGCGGGCGATGGCGTCGGGCGAGCCCTCGACGCGGGTACCGTCGACCAGCCACTCCCACAGCCAATCCTTCTTGTGGAACTGCGTGTAGCCGTCGACGCCGAGAGTGTAGGCGTCGCTGCGCAGGAACTTCAGTTCCTCGGGGAGCCGGCGCTTGACGTCGGTGAAGATGAAGCCGATGCGCGAGCTGCCGTACTCCTTGGTGGCGCGGCCGACGAGATAGTTGGTCATGGGCTCGACGACGCGCGTGTCGCGCAGCGATGTTTTCCCCAGCGCCGCGGCGCTCGACGGCGTGTAGCCGACCTTGGCGCGCTCGGAGTTGGTCAGCGCGTCGAGCACGCCGATGGACCAGCCATTGCCGATCTTGCCGGAGAGCTTCGCCGCGCCGAGGATCGTCGTCTCGCCGGGCGCGTCGACGTAGTCGCCGTCGAGATTTCCGGTCGCCTGCGGCGAGCGCCCGATGCGGCGCGAGTAGAAGACCGACGGGCCGAAGAAATTGAAGTTCGCGCGGAAGTGCGCCGGGCCCGATCCGTAGCCGAAGATCGACGCCCCCTCGGTGAAGAACGGCCGCTTCTCGGGGAAGAAGGTCTCGAACTCCGAGAGATTGAGCACCGCCGGGTCGACTTCGACCTGGCCGAAGTCGGGATTGAGCGTGCCGGTCAGGCGGAGCGTCGAAGAGATCGCGTACTTGATGTCCACGCCGGCGTCGATGCGGTGTTTGGACGGCTGGGTGAACGGATCGCCCGCCGGGATGCGATTCACGAGGTCGGAGCGCGCCACTCCGTACGGAACGACTTCCAGCGACCGCTCGGGGTGAATGCCTTCGATTCCGGTGAGGTCGGCGAAACGCGAGACCTGCCCGCTCTGCCCCTTCGGCGTGTTGACCAGATAGTCGACTTCCTTGTTCTTGGCGATGCGGCGCGCGAAGTTGACGCCCCACACCTGCTGCGCGCGCTCTTGAAAGCGCAACTGCGAGAACGGGATCTTCACCTCGGCGACCCAGCCGCCGGCGGTGACTTTGGCGGCCGACTGCCACACCGCGTCCCAGCTCCAGTCGTCGTAGATGTCGTTGAACAGATTCATGTCGATCTGCACGTTCGACGGGTTGACGTGGAAGCTCGCGCCGCTCAGGCGGTCGTGCTGCGCGTCGATGTAGATGCGGAACCAGTCGGACTCCAGGCTGTTGTCGCGGCGGCCGAGGAGGGTGGTGACGGGGTTGGTGTCGTCGAGCTTCGCGGCGATGTAGAGCGCGTTGTCGTCGTAGGCGACTTTGACGATGGTGTTCTGCGTCGCCGGCTTGCCGTCGTCGGGATCGTGCTGCGTGAATCCGGTGATCTCCGGCGCTTTCTGCCACACTTCGTCGGACAGATCGCCGTCGATGGCCGGCGCCTTGGCCGCGCGGACGGCGCTGACGGTCAACTGCGGAGGGGGCGCGTCAGCCGCGAAGAGAGATGTTCCGAGGAGAACTGCGAGGGCACCGGCGCAAACGTTCTTCATCTTTTCCTCGCGCGTGGGAGTGGGTTAGCTTGTACGGTCGGTTGCTAAGACGTCGGGTAGTACGAAAGGTTGGGTAGTGTTGAAGAATGTTGACACCGTCATCCTGAGCCGCGGAGACGGCGAAGGATCTCCCCCGCTGAGATCCTTCCGCTTCGCTGCGCTCAGCGTCAGGATGACGTAGCTCACATGAAAATCTTCATCGGCCAGATCAATCCCACCGTCGGCGCGCTCAGCGCAAACGCCGCGACGATCCGCCGCGTGTACGACGACGGCGTGCGCGCCGGCGCCGAGGTGGTGATGGTTCCGGAGCTGGCGGTGGTGGGGTATCCGCCGCTGGACCTGCTCGACCGCGCGGTCTTCGTCAATGCGGCGCTGGCGATTCGCGATGAGCTGGCGGCGATGACCGGCAACACCGCGCTGATCTTCGGCTGCGTCACCCGCAACGAGTCGTGGTGCGGCAAACCCTTTCACAACACGGCAGTTGTGGCCCAGAACGGCCGCATCGTCCACCAGCAGCACAAGGCGCTGCTGCCCACCTACGACGTCTTCGACGAGCTGCGCTACTTCGAGCCGGTCGCCAACGTCCGGGCCATCGACCTCTGCGGCCGCCGCGTCGGCGTGAGCATCTGCGAGGACTTCTGGTTCGACGACGAGATCCTCGGCACGAAGCTCTATTGCAACAACCCGGTCGACCAGCTCGCGCGGCAGGGCGCCGAGCTGCTGCTCAACATCTCCGCGTCGCCGTTCAACGCCGGGAAGCGGAAGGCGCGCTATGAGCTCTTCGCGGAGATCGCGCGCCGCTACGAAGTGCCGATGGTGTACGTCAATCAGGTCGGCGGCAACGACGAGCTGCTGTTCGACGGCTCGTCCATCGTCATCGACAAGAGCGGCAAGACGATCTACTGCGCGCCGGCGTTCGAGGAGCACCGCGCGCTGGTCCACCTGCACGGCGCGCCGTGCGAGTCGGTGCTCGCGCTGGGAAAAGAAGAGGAGATCGGTCGCGGTCTCATCCTCGGACTGCGCGACTACATCCGCAAATGCGGTTTCAAGGACGTGGTGATCGGCCTCTCCGGCGGCATCGACTCCGCCGTCTGCGCGGCACTGGCCGTTGAAGCGCTCGGCGCGGAGCACGTCACCGGCATCGCCATGCCGTCGCGCTTCTCGTCGCAGGGATCGATCGACGACGCGCGCACCCTGGCCAACAACCTCGGCATCGCCTTCCACATCGTGCCGATCGACGACATCTACCAGCCGTACGAGCGCGCCCTCAACGATCTATTCGGCGTAGAGAAATTTGACATCGCGAACGAGAACGTACAGGCGCGCATCCGCGGCAACATCCTGATGGGATGGTCGAACCGCACCGGCGCGATGGTGGTGTCGACCGGCAACAAGTCGGAGATGGCGGTGGGCTACTGCACGCTCTACGGCGACATGGCGGGGGGCCTGGCGCTCCTCGGCGACGTCTACAAAACGATGGTCTATCGCGTCGCCGCGTGGCTCAACCGCGAGCGCGAAGTGATCCCGCAGTCGTCGATCACCAAGCCGCCCTCGGCCGAGCTGCGCCCCAATCAAACCGACCAGGACACCCTGCCGCCGTACGACGTCCTCGACGGCATCCTCAAGCTGTACATCGAGGAGTGGAAGGAGGTCGACGAGATCGCCGCCGCCGGCTTCGACCGCGAGTTGGTGGAGCGCATCCTCCGCACCGTCGACACGAACGAGTTCAAGCGCCGCCAGGCCGCGCCGACCATCCGCGTGTCGACCAAAGCCTTCGGCAGCGGGCGGCAGATGCCGATCGCGCAGCGGTGGAGGCGGGAGTGAGAGGCGTGGAGTGCGGGCGTCCCGCCCGCACCCGGCGGCCGTCCCGGCTGGCGGCGCAAGGCGATCGGGCGAGACGCCCGATCGGTGCGGGCGGGACGCCCGCACTCCTGGCGGCGCTGCTGCTCCTCGCCTGCGCGCAAACCCACGTTGATCGCGCGCATTGGCAGCGCATGTCGACCGAAGACAAGACGCTCTACGTCCGCTCACTCCTCGGGCGGGAAAAGGTCAAAGAAGCGAAGGGCGGGAACGCGCGCGCGTTCGAGCGGCCGGCCGAGGAGTACGCGCGGCGGATCGACGAGGCGTACGCGCGCGGCGAGCGGCGGGACGTCGATGCGCTCTTCGAGGAAATGGGCTCCAAACGTTGACGCAGCTCGCTCCCCACCCACCGCTCCGCAACTTTTACGGCGACGCCGCGCGGCGCGAGAGCTTCGTGCGCGATCTCTTCGACGACACCGCGCCGTGGTACAACGTGGCCATCGGCGTCCTCTCCCTCGGGTCGGGGCAGCGGTACCGGCGCGACGCGCTGCTCCGCGCCGGCCTGAAGCCGGGCGACCGGCTGCTCGATCTCGCCACCGGCACCGGCATCGTGGCGCACGCGGCGGCCGAGGTCACCGGCGCGATCGTCGGCGCGGACGCGAGCATCGGCATGCTCACATCCGGGCGCGAGACATTCGCCAAAGTCCAGGCCACCAGCGAAGCGCTTCCGTTCGACGACGCGTCGTTCGACTTCATCAGCATCGGCTTCGCGCTCCGCCACTTCGCCGATCTCCACGCCGCGTTCCGCGAGTGCCGCCGCGTCCTCCGCCCCGGCGGACGCCTGCTCATCCTGGAGATCACCGCGCCGCAGTCGCGGATCGCGCGGGCGCTGCTCGCGGCGTACATGGGCGTGCTGGTCCCGGCGCTGATGACGCTGATGACGCTGCGGCCGCGAGTGGGAAAGATGATGCGCTACTACTGGGCGACCACGCGCGAATGCGTCCGTCCGGAAACCATCCTCGGCGCGCTGGGCGACGTGGGCTTCGACGATGCGAAGCGCGGCGTCTCGCTGTCGATCTTCAGTGAGTACTCTGCTCGGCTTCCGCTTCCGCCTGCTTCTCGCGCAGACGGTCAATCTGAATCTGCAGAAACTCGTGCAGCGATTTCTCCTGCTCCGCCGGGATCGCGTTGAACGAGATCGCCGAGCGGAAGACGTACTCCGGACCGCCCTCGGCGCGGCGCACCTGCACCACCGAGCGCAGCACCTGGCAGGGGATGTAGATGCCGCCGTAGCTGGGGAAGATCAGCGTGGCGGAGCTGCCCGGGCGGATCGGCGAGCGGTGGACCACCGCGGCTCCGCTGAGGGAGAGATCGATCAACTCGCCGTTGATGTCGGAGAGCTGCACAGGGATCGATGCAGTCGGCGTGCGCTCGGCGCGGCGGCGATCTCGACCGGTGGCCATCAGGTGATTATAGAGGTTGGAGCGCCGGCGTCCTCGCCGGCTGGCTCGCAGGCGTCTCGCCTGCGTCGGGGGCGGCGGCGGGACGCCGCCGTGCCAGCCGCCGGGACGGCGGCGCTCCACACTACAGACGCGGCTTCAGCCGCTCCACGAAATCGTGCGCGATTTTCGCTCCCGCGAGCTCCGCCTGGCGTTCACGCGGGAACGATCGTCACCCGATCGCCGCGGCCAAGCTGCAAGAGCGCTGCCGCGCTCCCGTTGGCGACGGAGATCTCGACGCAGCCCGTCGAGCCGGTGATGAGGAACGGTCCGACGCCGCCCTCGCCGTACGCGCGCGCCATGCGGGCGATGATGTGCGCGCCGGCCCGCGCAGCAAAGCGGGCGAAAGGCAGCCGCGCGGTCTCGATGTCGGTGATCAGGTTCCCGAAGCGATCGACCGCCACGATCGTCCCCACGGCCGCGGCGCAGTCGTACGACGGCGGCGTGTAGTCGAGCGTGACCATGGTGTCGACGCGCGGTCCAAGCTCATGGAGCGGCGTACCGTTGGCGATCGCCGCGGCGACGGGAGCGAAGTGATCGCGCCCGTGGAATGTCGCGCTGCCGCCGGCGAGGAAGAACACCTCGTTTTCCACCGACACCGCCGGCGGTGCGGCGACGAGCGAGAGGATGCCGTTGTCCGGCGCGAGGAACGTGCGGCCGTCGCGCTCGACGCCGAGGATCCGCCGCGCCGTGCCGACGCCGGGATCGACGACGGCGACGAAGATCGTCCCCGGCGGCCAGTACGGCACCACCGCGCGCAGGAACCACGCGCCCGCCCAGACGTCGAACGGCGGCACGTCGTGGGAGAGGTCCGCGATTCGCGCGTCGCATCGCGAGGCGATGACCCCCTTCATGGCGGCGACGTAGGGGTCGCTGTTACCGAAGTCGGTGAGCAGGGCGATGGTCCTCACGGCGCATCAATATACTTGCGCCGTGTTCCGCACCATCCCTCCCCCACCCGAGCGGGTGCTCGTCTTCGCGCGACTGCCGGAGCTGGGGAAGGTGAAGACGCGGCTGGCGCGGGCCATCGGCGAGGCGAAAGCGCTGGCGGTCTACGAGGCGATGCTGCGCGACCTGCTGGCCTCGATCGGGCCGTCGTCGGAGCGGACAGAGATCGAAGTGATGTGGGCGCCGACCGAGGCGGCGAACGGCGAGCGGCTGGCGCGCGCGTTCAACGGCTACCCCACCGCCATGCAGACCGGCGACACCCTCGGCGACCGCCTGGCCATGGCCTTCTCCGAGCGCTTTTTCTTTCATCGCACGGAAAAGATCGTGGCCATCGGCGTCGACGATCCGCGCCTCTCACGCAGCACGCTCGATCAGGCCCTGGCGCTCCTCGACTCCTGCGAATGGGTCCTCGGCCCGGCCACCGACGGCGGCTACTACCTCATCGGCTGCCGCGCCGGCGCCTTCGACTCCGCCATCTTCGCCGGCGTGGAGTGGGGCTCGTCCTCCGTGCTGCAGGAGACGCTTTCACGCATCGCTGCCTCGCAACAAACGGTGGCCATGCTGCCGGAGAGGTATGACATCGACGTCGAGGACGACCTCCGGCGCTACGCCACCGACGGCGACGGCGGCGAGCTCGCCGCGCTGCTGCGCGAGTGGGGATTCGCGGCATGAAGATCCTCACCGCCAAACAAATGCAATCCGTCGACAACCGCGCCACGCAGCGCTTCGCCATCCCTTCCCTCATCCTGATGGAAAACGCCGCTCTCGCCGTGGTCGACGCCATCTTCGAGCACTACCGCGACTGCGAGCGGGTGGCGGTCGTTTGCGGGACGGGGGCGAACGGCGGGGACGGGCTGGCCGTGGCGCGGCATCTGGAGAATCGCGGGGTGGTGCCGGCAGTGCTGATCGTCGGTGACCGGAAGAAGTTCGAGGGCGATGCGCGGGTGAACCTCGAGATCTGCGAGCGGCTGGCGCTGCCGATGTACGACGTCGTCGATGAGGAGTCGCTCGACGACGCGCTGGTTCACGCTTCCGACGCCGACCTCGTCGTCGACGCCCTCTTCGGCACCGGCCTCAATCGCGCGCCGGAAGGCGTGTTTGCGGAGGTCATTCGGTCCATCAACGAACTGGCGCTGCCGATCGTGGCGGTCGATCTGCCGAGCGGCGCCAACGCCTCAAGCGCTACGCCGTTCGAGCCGTGCATTCGCGCCGCGGTCACCGTCACGTTTGCCGTGCCGAAGATCTGCCACGTGTTCGATCCGGCCGCGAGCATCTGCGGCGAGGTGATCGTCGCCGACATCTCCATTCCCGCCGCGGCGATCGAGGACGAAGGCATCACCCTCGTCCTCACTACGCCCGCCGACGTTCGCCCGCACCTCGCCCCGCGCCTGGCGGACACGCACAAGGGAACGTACGGTCACGTGGCCATCGTCGGCGGCTCGCCCGGCCGCAGCGGCGCCGCGGTGCTCGCGGCGCGCGGCGCGATCCGCAGCGGCGCGGGACTGGTCACGGTGATCACCGACCGCGAGACCGTGCCGCTGATCCACGCGCACTCCATCGAGTCGATGACGGCGACGGACGACGACGCCATCGCCGGCAAGGACGCGGTGCTCATCGGCCCCGGCCTCCGCGACGACGAGGCGTCGTACGCCCGCGTCCGCGCGCTCGTCGAGCGCATCGAGGCGCCGCTGGTCATCGACGCCTCCGGCCTCAACGCCTTCGCCGGCCGCGCCGCCGAGATCAACCCGCACGGCCGCCCGCGCATCATTACGCCGCATCCCGGCGAGCTGGCGCGGCTCATCGGCGGCGACGCGACGTCGATCAACGCCGCGCGGGTCGACGCCGCGCGCGAGGCGGCGCGCGCCGCGAAGTGCATCGTCGTGCTGAAGGGACACCAGACGCTCATCGCCGATCCCGACGGCTACGTGCGCGTCAACCCCACCGGCAATCCCGGCATGGCCAGCGGCGGCATGGGCGACGTCCTCGGCGGGATCATCGCCGCGCTGCTGGCGCGGGGCGTCGATCCGTTCGACGCCGCGGCGGCGGGCGTCTACCTGCACGGCTTCGCCGGCGACATGCTGCGCGACGAGATGGGCGACACCGGGCTCGCGGCGAGCGATCTCGCGGAGCGGCTGCCCCTCGCCATTCGGCGGCTCTGAAGGCCGCGGAACGCCGCCGTCCCCGGCGGCTGGCTAGGCGGCGTCCTCGCCGCCTCTTGAAAACGCAGGCGCGGGACGCCTGCGAGCCAGCCGGCGTGGACGCCGGCGCTCCGCTCGCGAGCGTCATGCGGCGGCTACGCCGCCGCACTCCGAAGGGCCGGATGGCTGCGCGATGCAGCGGGGGCGACGCCAGTGGTCTTCGGATACATCTGGGCGATGAAGCTCTTGTCGCCGGCGGAGAGGTCGGTGTTGTTCGGCATCTCTTGTCCGCCGAGGATCAGGCTCGCTGGAAACGTGTAGAGCATGATCGACTTGATGTCGAACTTCGACGCGTTCAACTGATTGATGGAGTACTTCTGCACGATGTTGCTGTCGATCTGGCTGCGCGTCCACCGGTTCGGCGGGCCGCCGAACGTTCGGTAAACCTCGGGGAGGTTCCATGTGATGCCGCCCGACGGATTCTGATGCTCGTGAATGGCGCCGAGGGCGTGGCCGAATTCGTGGATGACCACGCGCCGCCACTCGGTCTCCGAGGTGCCGTCGCGCAGCCAGCCGAAGTTCATGGTCGGCTTACCGAGAAGGAAGGCGGCACGAACGAGCGCGTCGGTGCCCACCGCAGACCACGAGCCGCGATCGGCCACGAAGGAGATGCGGATCTCGGCCTGCGGGCCGGCCTCGTAATCGAAGATCACGTTGGCGAACTTGGTCCACGCGCTGGCGTACTTTTGCGTCAACGTGCGCTGTTTCTTCGATCCGTCGAGGAAGTGCACGCCGAGCTTGCGGGCGTTCGCCCACCGCTTGCCGGTGATGAGCGCCATCTTCATCGGATGGAACGAGGCGCCCGCGGGGAGCATCAGCGTCGACGGCTCGTTGCGCTTGTTCTCGCTCGCCGCGAGGCGCGCCGCCTCCAGCTTGTGCTCGGGCGGAATGGGACGATCGAAACAGATGCGTGTGGCCATGGACGGGCCTCCTGCTCTTCATAGTGCGGATCGATGGGCGATCGTTACAATCGCAACATGCCGCCGCGAAGCTGGATTTGTCAAACCGAGGAGGAGACCGCGGCGGCCGGACGGGAGATCGCGGGCCTGCTGCCGCCCGATGCCGTCGTCCACCTGATCGGCGACCTCGGCAGCGGCAAGACGTTTCTGGCGCGGGCCATCGCCGCGGTGCTCGGCGCCGACCCGGCCGAGGTGGCGTCGCCGACGTTCGCCATCGTGCATGAGTACCCGACCGCCAGCGGCGCGCCGGTCATCCACATCGACGGCTACCGGCTGTCGGAGAACCGCCGCGAGTGGCTGGAGATCGGCATCCCCGAGCTGCTGGCCGGCCCCGGCGTGAAGCTCATCGAGTGGCCGAAGCGCGAGTTCGAGGAGTTCGAGGACGGGCACGCGGAGGTGAGGATCACCGTCGAGGACGACGGCGCGCGTAAAATCCAATTCGATGCTGATCACGTTTGACGTCATCACTGCCCACGGCCTGACCGCCGACGAATACGCGCGCATCGAGCAGATCCTCGGCCGCGCGCCGAACTACACGGAGCTCGGCATCTTCTCGGTGATGTGGTCGGAGCACTGCTCGTACAAGTCGAGCCGCGTGCACCTGCGCAAGTTCCCCACCACCGGCCCGCGCGTGGTCCAGGGGCCGGGGGAGAACGCCGGGGTCATCGATATCGGCGACGGGTGGGTGGCGGCGTTCAAGATGGAGTCGCACAACCATCCGTCGTTCATCGAGCCGTACCAGGGGGCCGCGACCGGCGTCGGCGGCATCCTGCGGGACATCTTCACCATGGGCGCGCGGCCCATCGCCTGTCTCGACTCGCTACGCTTCGGCGACCTCGACGCGCCCCGCATGAAGTACCTGGTCGACGGCGTGGTGCGCGGCATCAGCGGCTACGGAAACTGCATCGGCATTCCCACCGTCGGCGGCGAGACGTCGTTTCATCGCTCCTACAACGGCAACATCCTGGTCAACGTCTTCGCCCTCGGCGTCACCACCGCCGACCGCATCTTCAAGGGGACGGCGAGCGGCGTCGGCAATCCCATCATCTACGTCGGCTCGAAGACCGGCCGCGACGGCATCCACGGCGCGACCATGGCCTCCGCCGAGTTCGACGAGACGTCGGAAGAGAAACGCCCGACCGTGCAGGTCGGCGATCCCTTCACCGAGAAACTGCTGCTGGAAGCCTGCCTGGAGATCATGGGCGATGTTGACGATGGTGGGGCCATCGTCGGCATTCAGGACATGGGGGCCGCGGGGCTGACGTCGTCGACGTTCGAGATGGCCGGCCGCGCCGGCACCGGCGTGCGGCTGGTGCTCGACAACGTCCCCGTCCGCGAGGCCGGCATGACGCCGTACGAGATCATGCTCTCGGAGTCGCAGGAGCGGATGCTCATCGTGGCCAAACAGGGCCGCGAAGACGAAGTGGTGCGCGTGTTCGAGAAGTGGGACCTCAACGCCTCGGTCGTCGGCAGGGTGACCGACGACGGAACCGTGCGCATCATCTGGCATGACGAGGAGGTGGCGGCCATCCCCGTCGAGCCGATTTCGACGGAGGCGCCGCTATATCAACGGTTACTACAGCGGCCGGCGTACCTCGACGACGTGAAGCCGCGAGTGAATCGCCCGCGCGTTGACGATGGCGACCTCACCGACACGTTCCTCCGCCTCATCGCCTCGCCGAACTTGTGCTCGAAGCAGTGGATCTTCGAGCAGTACGACACTACCGTCCGCACCAACACCATCGCCCGCCCGGAGCAGCGCGACGCGGCGATCGTGCGGGTCAAAGGCACCGGCCGCGCGCTGGCGATGACCTCCGACGTCAATCCGGTCTACTGCTACCTCGACCCGTACGAGGGCGGCAAGCAGGCGGTGGCCGAAGCGGCGCGCAACATCGCCGCGAGCGGCGGGCGGCCGGTGGCGATCACCGACTGCCTCAACTTCGGATCGCCGGAGCGGCCGGAGATCATGTGGCAATTCGCGGAGTGCATCCGCGGCATCGCCGACGCCTGCAACGCCCTCGGCACGCCGGTGGTCAGCGGCAACGTCTCGTTCTACAACGAGACCGAGGGGCGCGCGGTGTATCCGACGCCGACGGTGGGGATGGTCGGCATCCTCGAGCGCGACGACGCCGGCCGCGCCATCGCCTTCCCCGAGGCGGGGCTCGACGTCGTGCTCCTCGGCGCCACGCGCGACGAGCTGGGCGGATCGGAATGGCAGCAACTGGCAATGCCCGACGCGATGGCCGCGCCGCCCCGCGTCGACCTCGACGCGGAGAAGGCGCTCATCGACCTGCTGCTGTCGCTCGACGGGAACCGCCTGATCCGGAGCGCGCACGACGTCTCGAACGGCGGCCTGGCGGTGGCCCTCGCGGAGTCGTCGATGGACGGCGCCGGCTGCCACGTGGAGCTCGGCGGACACGCGGACGACGTCGATGCCGTCGCACTGCTATTCAGCGAGTCGCAGGGCCGCGCGATCGTCAGCACGTCTCAGGTCGACGAGGTCCTTCACCGCGCGAGGACGCACGGCGTGCCGGCCATGCGCATCGGCTACACGCAGCTCGGCATGTTCCTGATCGAGCGCCACGGCGTGCCGCTGGTGCGCACGACGGCGCCGGAGCTGGCGCGCATCTGGCGCTCCGCGTTCGCGCTGCTTCTGGCCGGCGAGGCGGAGTTGGTCGCCCGGTGATCAAGATTCGCTCGCTCAAAGGCATCGACTACGACGTGATGGCCGAAGCGTTCAACGACGCCTTCAGCGATTATGCGGTGCCCGCGAAGTACACCGTCGAGTACCTGCGCGACCTGGTCCTGCGACGCGGCTACCGCCCCGACCTCGCGGTCGGCGCGTTCGACGGCGCGCGGCTGGTCGGCTTCGTCTTCAATTGCCTCGACGGTGACGCGGCCTACAACAGCGGCACCGGCACGGTGATCTCGCATCGCCGCCGCGGCATCGCGCGGCAGCTCATGCAGCGCTCGATCGAGACGCTGCCGGCGAAGCGGTACATCCTCGAAGTGATCGAGACCAACGAGCGCGCCGCGGCGCTGTATCGAGACCTCGGATTCGTGGAGACGCGGAGAGTGCAGTGCTGGACGTACGACCCCGCTGTCATCCCGAGCCGCGAAGACGGCGAGGGATCCCCCGCGCATATGCGATCAGCGCCCGATCACGGGGGATCCCTCGCGCTCTTCGGCGCTCGGGATGACACGCGGCTCGAACTCATCCGCTCCTGGTACGACGTCGCCCCTGCGTGGCAGAACGAGGTGGCGTCGATCCGCCGCGCGAACGAGCCTTACGCCGTCGTCGGCGACGAGCGCGGCGCCGCGGTGGTCTTCCCCTCGAACGGCGACGTCCCGCTGCTGGCTGTGGCGCCCGAGTACCGGCGCAAAGGCATCGGCCGCGCCCTGCTCGAAGCCGCCGCGGCGACCGCCGGCAAGCGCCTGCGCATCATGAACATCGACGACCGCGACGCGGGCATCGCCGCGTTTCTCGAAAAGTGCGGCGCGCAGAAGATGATCCGTCAGATCGAGATGGTCCGCGAGTTGTGACGGCCAGGGATGACGGAACGCGCTACACTGCGTTGTACCGATTCTCATGTGTGGCGTCTTCGGAATCCTCAACCACAAGGACGCGGCCAATCTCGTTTACCTCGGCCTCTACGCCCTGCAGCATAGAGGTCAGGAGAGCGCCGGAATCGCCTCCGTTTCGCGTGACGGAATCGCGTCGGATACGAACATCGGCGAGCCCGTCGGCTCCAGCGGCGCAAGCGAGTTGCTGATCGCTCCCGGCACGCCGCAGATTCACTCCGAGAAGGAGATGGGCTACGTCGCCGACATCTTCACGCACGAGCGATTGGCGAGGCTGCCCGGCGACATCGCCATCGGGCATGTGCGCTACTCGACCGCCGGCGGCTCGCTGCTCTGCAACGCGCAGCCGCTGGTGGCCTCGACGAACAAGGGGCCGATCGCCATCGCCCACAACGGCAATCTCGTGAATGGCGCGGAGATCCGGCGCCGGCTCGAAGACGACGGCGCGCTGTTCAACACGATGTCCGACACCGAGGTGATCGTTCATCTCATCGCCCGCTCGCGAACGCGCGACGTCGAGGGGGCGCTGGTGGACGCGCTCGCGCAGGTCAAGGGCGCGTACTCCATCGCGGTGCTCACGCCGCGCCGCATCTACGCGGCGCGCGACCCGCACGGCTTCCGCCCGCTGGTCCTCGGCAGGCTGACTGGATCGCTGGTGGTGGCCTCGGAAACCTGCGCGTTCGATCTCATCGGCGCGGAGACGCTGCGCGAGATCGCGCCCGGGGAGATCGTCGCGCTGGAGTGCGACAACCCCGAGCCGCGCACCGTACACCGCTTCGCCTCACCGCGCGCCGCGCGCTGCATCTTCGAGCACGTCTACTTCGCGCGGCCCGACTCAGTGGTGTTCGGGCGCAACGTGGCCGAGACGCGCAAGCAATTCGGCCGCGAGCTGGCGCGCGAAGACTCGATCGAAGCGGACATCGTGGTCCCCGTGCCCGACTCCGGCGTCTTCGCCGCGCTCGGCTACGCGCAGGAGTCGGGACTGCCGTTCGAGTACGGGCTGGTGCGCAACCACTACGTCGGGCGCACATTCATCGAGCCGAAGCAATCGATCCGCAACTTCGGGGTGAAGGTGAAGCTCAATCCGGTGCGCGACATCGTGGCCGGCAAGCGGGTCATCCTGATCGACGACTCCATCGTGCGCGGCACGACGTCGAAGAAGATCGTGGCCATGCTCAAGCAGTCGGGAGCGAAGGAAGTGCACATGCGCATCTCCTCGCCGCCCACGCAGGGCCCGTGCTACTACGGCATCGACACCCCGCAGCGCCGCGAGCTGATCGCCAGCACCAATTCGATCGACGGCATCCGCCGCTACATCGAAGCCGACTCGCTGCGCTACCTGACCGAGGAGGGTCTGCTCCGCGCCGTCGGCGAGACGAAGGGCGCGAGCTCGACCTACTGCACGGCGTGCTTTACGCTGGAGTACCCGATCGTGACGCGGGAGACGGAAGCGGCGACGGCTGCGGTTTAGCCGGCGCGATCGCGAGCCTCTAGCGCCGCGCGGAGCTCGCGTACGCTGTTCGTTGCGATCTCCCAAATGACCTCCAGGTCGATGACGGGGTACTGGTGAACGACAACGTCGCGCAATCCGCAGACCCTCTTCCAATCGATCCCGGGAAAGCGATTGCGTGCATCTTCGGACAACTGTTTGGCCGCTTCTCCCATCACGGTGAGATTTCGCAGCACCGCGTCGACTGTCTTGTCATCCGCGATGAACGTCTCGTACGTGAAGCCGGCCGTGTAATCCTCGATCTTTACGCACGCCTCAAAAATGTCGTCGAAATAGACTTCCTGATCACGCTGCACGAACGGCCTCGCCGAGAATACGATCGCGTAGACGCGGCTTGAGCGCACTCTTCATCACCAGGTCCACACGCTTTCCGAAGAGATTCTCCAGAAACTCCTTAAGATCCATGTAGTTGTCGAAGGTCTTCTCAGACAACTCCACGAGAAAGTCGATGTCGCTGTCCGGCCGTTCTTCACCGCGTACGTAGGACCCGAAGAGCGAGAGCTCGCTCACGTGGTACTTGCGCAAATCGTCCGCATGCTCGGCGATCGCGGAGAAGATGTCGTCGCGCGTCATGCGCGCTAGTTTACGCCCTGATTCTCGGCACCAACTGCAGCGGCTCCACCGGATTCACGATCGCCGGGAGCGACTCCGCCGCCACCGGGCGGCTGAAGAGGTAGCCCTGTGCGGCGTCGCACTTGCGGCGGCGGAGGAACGCGAGCTGCTCGGCGTTCTCCACACCCTCGGCGATCACCTTGAGGCGCAGGCTGCGGGCGATGCCGATGACCGCGGCCACGATGGCGGCGTCGCCATCGCTGGTGGCGAGATCGCGGATGAACACGCGGTCGATCTTCACGCAGTTGATCGGGAAGCGCTTCAGATAATTCAGCGACGAGTAGCCGGTGCCGAAGTCGTCGATGGACACGCTCACGCCGAGGGCGCGCAGCGCGTGGAGGACTTCGACCGATGCTTCCGCGTTCTGCATCGCCGCCGTCTCGGTGATCTCCAGCTCGAGCGCGCTCGGTTCCAGGCCAGTCTCCTGCAGCACATCGCGCACGCGGTCGACGATCTCCGCGTGCTGGAACTGGCGGGCGGAGAGATTCACCGACACGCGCGCGATGTCGAGCCCGCGATCGCGCCATTCGCGCATCTGCGCGCACGCGGTGCGCAGCACCCAATCTCCCAGCGGGATGATCAGCCGCGTCTCCTCGGCCAGCGGGATGAACGCCGCCGGATGGATCAGGCCGCGGTCGGGATCGTTCCAGCGGACGAGGGCCTCGACGCCGATGACCTTCCCGCTGGCGAGGGCGATCTGCGGCTGGTAGTGCAGCGTCAGTTGTCCGCCGCTGATGGCCTTGCGTAACCGCGACTCGAGCGACAGCCGCTCCTGCGCGCGCCGCTTCATGTCCTCGGTGCAGAGCTGGTACGTGTTGCGGCCCGATTCCTTGGCGCGGTACATCGCGCTGTCGGCGTTGCGCAGCAGCGTCTCCGGATCGGCGCCGTCCTCGGGATAGAGCGCGATGCCGATGCTCGCCGAGACCTCGATGGTGGTGCCGGCGATGGTCATCGGCTCCTGCACGTTGCGGATGATTTTCTCGGCTACGCCGGCGGCGTCCTCGGGGTGACGCAGCTCGGCGAGGATGATGGTGAACTCGTCGCCGCCGAGGCGGGCCACGGTGTCGTCGTCGCGGACGCAGTCGCGCAGCCGGCGCGACATCTCCAGCAGCAGCTCGTCGCCCGCCTCGTGGCCGAGGGTGTCGTTGATGGTCTTGAAGTGATCGAGGTCGACGAACATCACCGCCACGGCCCGCCCGGAGCGCCGGGCGCGGGTGACGTTTTGCATCAACCGGTCGGTGAACAGCTTGCGATTGGGAAGGTGGGTGAGCACGTCGTGATAGGCGTGGAACTCGATCTGTTCCTCGGCGCGCTTCCGGTCGCTGATGTCGACGACCGTCATGTGCACCGACTCGCCGGCCAGGGTGAGGTTCTGCAGGACCCATAGAGGAGGCCCGGCTTTGCGCCGCAGCTCGACCTCCACGCTGTTGAGCGACGTCGCGTCGCGCAGCATCGCCGCCAGCTCTTCGCGTTCCACCGGCCGCGCGTACAGCGTGGAGACGTTCTGCCCGATGAGCTCCGTCCGGTTGTAGCCGAGCATGGAGGCGAAGGTGGTGTTGCAGTCGATGATGCGCCCGTGGAACTCGGTGACGCAGACACCGGCGGCGTTCTGCTCGAACAGCAGCCGATAGCGCAGCTCCGATTCCCGCAGCGCCGCCTCGGCGGTGAAGCGCGAGGTGACGTCGCGGAAGCTCCAGACGCGGATGTTGGTGCGGACGTTCGAGATGTCGTCGATGCGCCGCCCGATGGAGTAGCGCTCGAATCGGCGGCCGTCCTTGAACTCCAGGAGATCGAAGCTCTCCGCCTCCGGCTGCGACCAGAGCGTGTCGACGGTGCGCACGAAGTCGCCCGGATCGACGAGCTGGTCGAGAACGAAATCGATGGCCCGGCGGTCGTCGCCGCCTTCGAGGATGCCGGAGTCGATGCGCCACATCTCGGCGAAGCGCTGGTTGTAGGAGAGGATGCGGCCGCTGTCGTTGGTGACCAGAATGCCGTCGGCGGTGGAGTCGAGCGTCGACTGCAGGAGGGTGACCGCCTTGCGCACCTCGCGCTCCGCCTCGCGCTGCTCGCGCATGTCGCGGCCGATGATCACCGCGCCCGCCGGCTCGCCGCGATGGAGCACCGGCGCGATGGAGAGCGTCAGGTCGACCGGCTGCCCGCTCTTGCTGCGGAAGACGCGCTCGATGTTGCGGAAGCTGCGGCGGCGGAAAGTCTCGGCGAAAGGATCGTCGCCGGGCGCCAGGAAGTCCTCGATGGTCTTCCCGCAGATCTCGGCGCCGCTGTAGCCGAGCAGCCTCTCCGCCGCGCGGTTGGCGAACTGGATGCGGCCGTCCTGGTCGCAGACGAAGAGGGCGTCGGCCATGGTGCCGATGATCTCCGGCGCGGCCAGCGACGGGGTGATCGCCACCAGGTCGTAGCGGCGAAAGGCGAACGCGGCGATGGCCACGAAGCCGAGCAGCGGGATGTATCCGAACGGGTAGACGGCGAATCCGAACTTCGGCAGGTAGTCGACGCAGCCGACGTAGGCCACGGCGAAGCCGATGAACAGCAGGCGGATACGTTTGCGCTCCACGCCGCGCGACGCCGGGTAGGCGCGGATGAACTCCGCGAGCGCTGCGATGAGATAGCCGAAGAAGAACGTCAGGAACGGGACGCTGATGATCGCGCTGTAGCGCGGGTAGTAACCCCACCAGTAGTGCTGCACGCGGTCGACGAGCAGATCGGTGCTCGTCGCCATGACCGAGAAGATGAGCGCCAGCAGCCATCCCATGTACTTCTCGTTGCGGCGCTCCTTGGCGATGTGGAGCATCTCCACGGCGAAGTGATAGATCGCCGGCGCGATGAAGGGGACGCCGAGGTACGCCACCCGCGCCCAGAAGAGCGCGGTGGCCGCGTCACGGGCGCAGTACATCGGCGTGAACGCCAGCATCCAGACGGCTGCCGCCAACGTGAGCGCAAAAAATGTCAGCGAGATCCGCGAGATGCGGCGCGCAATGACGCTGACGCCGAATCCCAGCATCAGCACTGCCGTCAAAATGGTCGGCACCGCGTATGCCGAAAAGGCGTACGCGGCCGTGTCAATCATGGCCATCCTGGTCTTCGCTCTCTCTTGTGGGGCACCTCATTGTGAGGGACGCGGGGCGGAAAAGTCGAATTCAGCGCGTCCGCCGTGCCATATCGGCCTCCGCGGCGATGGTCCCGAAGGCCGCCCACTGGCCGCCGTCGACGATCTGTCGCCACACCGGCAAGGCGTCGTCGGGCCGACCCTCGACGAAGTACCAGTTGCCGACGCCATAGAGGATCGTCGCGCCGTCGGTGGTGGCGGGGTCCTGCTTGCGCAGCTCTTCGACCGCGATCTGGCCGTCGTACATCATGACGAGTTGGTGGTAGGCGCGGTTCTCGATGACATCCATGTCCGTGCCGAGGCGATCGAGGAGCTTCTCCGCGTCGGCGCGCCGGCCGAGGCGGCGCAGCGTCATCCACATCCAATGCATGGTCGACACGAGGCGGTCGGCGTTGGTCGACAGCGCGAGCGACTTCTCGTACGCGGCGAGCGCCCGCTCGTAGTTGTTGTCGAGGTAGTGCGCCAGGCCGAGGTGGTAGTAGATGTTCGACTGGAGCGACGTGGTCGGAATGTTGCGCGCGTTGGGAAGGCCGTCGGGCTCGATCTCATCCGGCTTTCCGCGAACCAGCTCCGCGGCGCGCTGCAGGTCGCGAATGGCGGCGCCGAAATCGCGGATGGTGATGTAGCGATGCCCGCGATGGCGGAACATCCGCGCGTCCCCCGGATGTTTGGCGATCCCCTCGGTGAAGATAGCGATCGCCTCGCGGTAGCGGCCGAGGTACGCGGTGCGGCGGCCGAGCCAGATGATGGCGTTGGCGTCGTCAGGGTTCTTCTCATAATCGCGCCGCGCCGCCGCGAGCTCGTCTTCGCGCTGCTTGGCGATATCGGGCGGAAGCACCGGTGCCGAGAGCTGCTTGCCGAGCAGCGAGACCGCCTCGACTCTGGGCGGGAGGGCGGGGGCGGGGGGCGGCGGGGCGGGGGGCGGTGCGGTGGCGCAACCCGTGAGCACGACGGCGAACACCAGCAGCCACTTCATGCCGCCATCATAATTGCGAGATGCGCGAACTTCTGCTCGACGGCATCGACGAAGCCTACTTCCGCAAGGCGTGGCACGGCCCGACCCTCCGCGGCGCATTGCGCGGCGTGACCGTCGAACAGGCACTCTGGCGTCCCGCCGACGGCCGTCACAACATCTGGGAGCTGACCGTCCACTGCGCCTACTGGAAATACGCCGTGCGGCGGAAGCTCAACCGCGACCGCCGCGGCTCCTTCCCCCGTCCCGGCAGCAACTGGCTCCCCCTCCCCCCGCCCACCCCGCAGGCATGGCGGGCCGACCTCCAGCTTCTCGCCGACGAGCACCGCGCGCTCCGCCGCGCGGTGGAAGAGCTCCCCGCCGCGCGCGTCGAGCGGGCGCTGCGCCTGATTCGAGGCGTGGCGTATCACGACGTGTATCACGCTGGGCAGATCAGCTTGTTGAAGCGGTTGGCCGTTGACCGTTGACCGACCGGTTTCCTTTTGGCGTCGACGCGCATCCAACCGCCCATGAAACGCCTCGATCCCCGCCTCTACCAGATCGGTGCGCTGACGCTGCTGTTTCTCTACGGCGTCTTCTTCCTGCAGTTCGACGTCACGCTGTTGCGCGCGGCGCTCATCGTGGGGACGGCGATCGCGACGCAGGCGGCGGCAGCACGGCTGGCAGGGATCGCCTTCGATCCGAAGAGCGCGGCGATCTCCGGCCTCTCGCTTTCCCTCTTGCTGCGCAGCGAGTCGCTGCTACTTCTGCTGGCGGCGGCGGTGATCGCCGTCGGGAGCAAGTTCGTGGTCCGCTTCCGCGGCAAGCACGTCTTCAACCCGACCAACTTCGCCATCGTGGTCATGCTCCTCCTCACCAATGCCGTGTGGGTCTCGCCGGGTCAGTGGGGCAGCGTGGCGTTCTTCGGATTCCTCATCACCTGCATCGGCGGGCTGGTGGTCAACCGCGCGGCGCGCAGCGACGTCACCTTCGCCTTCATCGCCGCGTGGAGCGCGCTGGTCATCGGGCGCTCGCTCTGGCTCGGCGAGCCGA
This sequence comes from Candidatus Gilichinskyi gelida, assembly GCA_038040385.1. Lineage (GTDB taxonomy): Bacteria > Acidobacteriota > Thermoanaerobaculia > Gp7-AA8 > Gp7-AA8 > Gilichinskyi > Gilichinskyi gelida. The sequence goes on along the minus strand of JBBPII010000016.1, from coordinate 75,792 downwards.
TCGCCATCCCGCTTCACCGCCTGGAGAACGGCGCGCTGCTGCTCTTCACCTTCTTCATGATCTCCGATCCCAAGACCACTCCCGACTCGCGCGCCGGCCGCATCCTCTTCGCCGCCGCCGTCGCCCTGGGCGGGTGGTGGATCAACTACCGCCTGTTTCGCACGAACGGGATCCTCTGGTCGCTGGCCGCCTGCTCGATCTTCGTGCCGATGCTGGATCTCGTGTTGCGCGCAGAACGCTATTCATGGGGTCTCGGGGTCTCGCGGTCTCGGGGTCTCGCGGTTCCCCACCCCGAGACTTCGAGACCCCGAGACCTCGCAACCGCTTCTGGAGGTGCTTCTTGAAACGACTCATCTTCCTCATCGTCATCACCGTCGCCGCAAACGCCCACGCCTTCTGCGGCTTCTACGTAGCCAAGGGCGACGCCAAGATCTTCAACCGCGCGTCGCAGGTGGCCATCGTCCGCGACGGCGACCACACCGTCATGACCATGGCCAACGACTTCCGCGGCGACCCGCGCGAGTTCGCGGTGGTCATCCCCGTCCCCACGCCGATCGAGCGGGGGCAGATTCACGTCGCGGACAAAGCGCTCATCGACCATCTCGACGCCTACTCCTCGCCACGACTGGTCGAGTACTTCGACTACGACCCCTGCATGGCATACGACCGCGCGGAACGATCGATGGCCCCGATGTCCGTCGGCGCGGCGGCGAAAGACAGCGCGCAAGCTCGCGCCCGCAGCCTCGGCGTCACTATCGAGGCCAGCTACACCGTCGGCGAGTACGACATCCTCATCCTCTCCGCCAAGCAGAGCAACGGCCTGGAAATCTGGCTCCGGGAGAACGGCTACACCATCCCCAACGGCGCCTCCGCGGTCCTCGGAAGCTACATCCGCCAGAACATGAAGTTCTTCGTGGCCCGGGTGAACCTCGCCGAACAGGCCAAGCTCGGCTTCAGCTATCTGCGCCCCATCCAAGTCGCCTACGACTCACCGAAGTTCATGCTCCCCATCCGCCTCGGTACGGTCAACGCCAACGGCCCGCAGGAGCTCTTCATCTATGCGCTGACCAAAAACGGCCGCGTGGAAACGACGAACTACCGGACGGTGAAGCTGCCGACCGACGTCGACGTGCCGATGTTCGTCCGCGACGAGTTCGCGCCGTTCTACAAGGCCCTCTTCTCCGAGCAGGTGCGGCGCGAGGACATGAGCAGCGTCTTTCTGGAGTACGCGTGGGACATGAACTGGTGCGATCCGTGCGCCGCCGACCCGCTCTCGCGCGAGGAATTGCGCAAGCTCGGCGTCTTCTGGCTCGGCAACGACGATCGCGGCGGCGCGCAGGACGTCTTCCTCACCCGCCTCCATGTCCGCTACGACCGCGCGCACTTCCCCGAGGACCTGGTGTTCCAGCAGACCGGCGACAAGCGCAACTTCCAAGCGCGCTACGTCCTGCATCACGCCTGGACTGGATCGTCGGATTGCCCCGGCGCGCGCGACTACCAGCGCGAGCTGCGCAACCGCTGGGAGCGCGAGGCCGTCAACCTCTCCCACCTCACCGGCTGGACGATCTCCAACGTGCGCAAGAAGATGAACATCGCCTCACTCGCTCCGCCGCTCGACAAGAAGGGAAAGAGGTGGTGGGAGTCGCTGTGGTGACGCCGTCATCCTGAGCCGCGCAGACGGCGAAGGATCTCAGAATGCGTGTCCTGAGACCCTTCGCTGCGCTCAGGGTGACGGTGGTGAATTTACCGTTCGCTGACTCCTGCTCCTTCGCGATCCCAGTACGATCCGCCGCAAATCGCGAGGAGGAAGCATGCGAAATCGGATTCTCGTCTTCATTGCGGCGGCGCTCTGCGCGTTTGCGGCGGCCGCACAAATCAGCGGCCCGCCGTCGGGAGGCAACCAGCGGCAGACCGTCATCCAGCAGATCGGCTCGGTCAAAGTCTCCGTCGATTACAGCAGTCCGCACGTCCATAGCCCGCAGGGCGAGGACCGCCACGGCAAGATCTGGGGCGATCTCGTTCCGTGGGGCACCCCGAACCTCGGATTCGGCTCCTGCAAGGAGTGTCCATGGCGCGCCGGCGCCAACGAGAACACCGTCTTCACCGCCTCGCACGACATCCAGGTCGAAGGGAAGACGCTCCCCGCCGGCTCGTACGGCTTCTTCGTCGTTCCGGCGAAGGACGCCGACTGGACGGTGATCTTCTCGAAGAACCACACCTCGTGGGGCAGCTACTTCTACGACCCGGCCGAGGACGTCCTGCGGGTCACGGCCAAGCCGGAGAAGAGTGATTATCATGAAGTATTATCGTTCGAATTTCCGGAGCGGAAGAACGACAGCGCGGTAATGGCCCTCAAGTGGGAGGACCTCTCCCTCCCGCTGCGCATCGGCGTTCCCAATGCCACGGATCTCTACATCGCCAAGATCAGCCAAGAGCTGCGCACCGAGCCGGGGTTCAGTTGGCGCGGATGGCAGGAAGCGGCGCGTTACGCGCTGGAGAACAAGCATCCCGCCGAGGCGCTGACCTGGGCGGAGACGGCGGTTAAGGCGCCGAACGGCATCGGGCAAGAGAACTACGCCACCCTCTCCACCCTGGCCGACGCGTACGACGTGAACAACCGGGCCGCCGAGTCGAAGGCGGCGCGCGACAAGGCGCTGAGCCATCCCACCGCGACGGTGTTCGACATCCACCAGTACGGGCGCCAGTTGATGGCGCGCGGAAAGAAGGACGACGCCCTGGCCGTCTTCCAACTCAACGCCAAGCTCCACCCGAATGTCTGGCCGGTGAATTGGGGCCTGGCGCGCGCCTACTCGGCGCTCGGAAAGTATCCCGACGCGCTGAAGTACGCGAAGCTCGCCCTCGCCCAGGCCCCCGACGACGCCAACAAGAAGAACATCGAGAACGGCATCAAGAAGCTGGAGCAGGGGAAAGACCTCAATTGATCCCCTCACGGGCGGCGGGGAAAACCGCCGCCCGTGTCCCTCCAAACCGGTGCAGAGAGCGGAGACCTGGATCAAATGAGCGCAGAGCCAATGGTTGTTGATGATCTGTTTTCCGTCGGCGCGGTCTGCCGAAGCCGGAACACGATCATCAAAGCCGACGACGACGACAGCGCCCGCCTGTGCAAGATCGTCGGGTTGGTGCCGCAGGAGTGGTGGCGCCGCGCGGACGTCCCCGAATACAAAGTGCGGATGCTGGCCTTCCCGGTGACCGCCATCCGCCGCGCCAACGAGCTGCAGGTCATCAACCAGTAGCGCGCCGCACCGCATCGGCGATGACATCCACGAAGTCGACGAGGCCGTGGTCGCCGTTCGGGATCTCGATGAGCCGCGACCCCGCCGCCAGCCGTCCTGATGCCTCCCACTCCCGCCACACCCGTTCGATGTTCTCGAATCCCACGCTCTCGTCGTTGCGCCCGGCGATCACCGTGACCTGCTGCGTCGGCGGCTGGCGATCGACCTCGACGCGCGCCATCCCCTCGAAGAACGCGCGGTGAATCGGCGCCTGCTCGTTGCGGGCGTGGTTGAAGACGCTGATCGGATCGCCGCCCGGGAGCTCGTCGATCCAGCGGCCGGCGATGCCGAGGGCGGGAGCGATGAGGACGAGCGGCGCGTCGAGTCCGCGCTTCGACACCGCCAGCGCCACCAGCGCGCCGAGCGAGCTGCCGACGATCGCGCGCGGCGGATTGGCGCGCCCGCGGGCTACGCCATGATCGACCATGGCGTTGAAGTCGAGGCGCTCGAACGACGGCACGTTGAGGTCCAGCGTATCGAGTGTGATGCCGTCAGGTTCTAGCAGCTCGCGGAGACTGGTGATCTTGCGGCTGTGCGGCGACGATGCAAAGCCGTGGAAATAGAGAACGGACCGCATGACGGGCTGAAGCCCGTCCTACATTCTACGTTCGCGGCCGCTCCTCTTCCCGGATCACCTCCTGCTCGACCGTCCGGCGCGGCGGCGCGATCTCCGCGGCGGTGGTGATGGCGCTCGGCACATCCGTGCGCTCGCCGGCCAGGTCGGTGAAGAGGTCGCGGAAGTGCAGCAGCGCCTGGCGCAGTTCCTCGGTCGAGGACTTGCCGCGGCCGTGGCGCTCGACGACGGCGTGCCCTGCGCGGTAGCGCTGCGCCACGCGTGGGTGGCGGACGGTGAGTCCGCGCACGCGAGTCAGCTCGATGACCAGCTCGTCGGCCTGAGCGACGGCGGTCGCCGGACGGTCGACGAACATCTCCTCGACGCGACGCCAGTCGGTGCGGAAGCGCTCGCGCGCGTCGGCCGTGAGCGGACGCAGGTTCTCTCCGCGGCGCCGGCCGATCGACGCGACGAGCGCGATCACCAGCACCACGCCGATCGCCGCGGCCGCGATCCAGATCCACTGCGGATTGATGTCCATGGGGAGTCCTCCTGCCTGCCGGACGCATCAAGGGGCGTGCCCATAACCTTGAGGCACGTCTCCCCTCATAGGTCACAGCACATAGGAGGCAACATGTTTTTCAAGAAACAATCCCCGGTCGTGAAGTTCGGCAAATTCTTCTTCACCTTCGTGGCAGGCGCTGCAGTCGGCGCGGCCACCGGCCTGCTGCTCGCCCCCAAGGCGGGCAAGAAGCTGCAGAAGGACCTCAAGGACGGCATCGAAGAGCTGACCGACAGGGCGCTCAAGCTGGCGACGGCGTAGCGTGATGTAGGACGGGCTTCAGCCCGTCGGACGTGTGGGGCGGGCTGAAGCCCGCCCTACATTCGTCCGTATAATCCCCACCTGGTGGCTTTCTCCCGCAAATACATCCTCTGGCTTCTCCTGCCGCCGGCGATCGTCACCGGACCGCTGGCGTTCATCTTCCTGACCCAGGTCGCGCGGATGTCGCCGGCCGCGGCGCTGGAAGTCTTCGCCCTCTTCGCCCTCTTCTTTCTCGCCGGCGCGGTGGCGCTGTCGGCGGGGCTGACCAAGGTCGCGGACGAGGTCGACGACGCCGTCCGCCGCGGCGCGGACGCCTCCGATCCGGCGTCGCGATGCCTGCAGCGCACCGAGCAGCTCGCGCTGATGCTGTGGGGCGCCGGCAGCATCCTCTACTCGCTCGCCGGCATGCTGCTGGTGATGCGGACGGCGCTCGGCTTCGCCTACTTCCTCGTCTCCGCGATGATCGCCGCCTTCCCATCGGTCGTCTGGGCCTACGCCGGCGGAAAACATCTGCTCGTGCAGCACACCTCGCGCGCCGCGGCGCTGCGGTACAACGGCCGCGAGTTCCCGCTCGGGCGGAAGATCGCCATCATCTTCATCGGCACCGTGCTGATCTCCTTCGCCGCGCTGGTGGAGCTGATCTCCTCGAAAGTCTCCGTGGCGCTCGAGCAGCTCGCCATCGGCTCGATTGCGGAGCGCTTTCAGCGGCTGCAGGACACCACCAACCTCGCGGCGCAGATCGACCCGTCGATCGTCGACGACCTCCGCGTCTACGTCCCGGCCGGCTACACCATTCACCTCGTCGGCCGCGACGGCAAGGTGCGCAGCAGCAGCGCCGAAATCCTCGAGCCGGAGGAGATCGCGCGCATCCGGCAGATGGGCACGGGCGACAGCTCGTCGTTCGTCTCGCCGCATGTCGTCCGCTTCGCGAAGCTCAAGGACGGATCGATTCTCATCCTCTCCGTGCCGTGGGAGCCGTACAAGGACATCCCGCGGCGCATCACGCTCTACACGGTCATCGTCGCGCTCTTCACCATGCTCGCCTTCGTCGGCGCGGCCTTCTTCCTCTCGCGCGACGTCGCCCGCCCCGTGCACCGGCTGCGCGCCTTCGCCGCGGAGATGGCCCAGGGCAACTTCAGCGTGGAGCCGCGCGTCTTCTCCGACGACGAGGTCGGCGAGCTGGCCAAGAGCTTCGGCGAGACGCGCGAGAACCTCCGCCGCCTGCTCGGCCGCGTCGGCGGGAGCGGCGGCACCATCACCGAAGGCGTCCGCGTCATCACCGGCGGTACCGAGTCGCTGCTGGTGCACGCGCGCGACCAGGCCTCGCTCACCGAGAATTCGTCGCTGGCCGTGGAAAACGTGCGCGGCGGCATCAGCGGCGTTCTCGCCGCGGCGGAGGGCGTGGCCGATCTGACCCAGGACGCCTCCAGCCGCGCGCTGGAGCTGCAGGCCTCGGCCGAGGAGGTCGCGCGCAGCATGGACTACCTCTTCCAGTCGGTGGAGAAGACCTCGTCGTCGACGACCGAGATGCACGCCACCATGCGCGAGACTTCGCAGCGCGCGGACGTCCTCGCCGGCGTGTCCGACGAAGTGCTCTCCTTCGTGTCGGAGATGGACTCCACCATCGTCGAGCTGCGCGGCACCGCGTCATCGACTGCAGACATCTCGCGCCAGGTGCGCGAAGACGCCGAGGCGGGAGGACAAGCGGTGGCCAAGACCGTGGAGGGGATCAACCTCTCGCGCGACGTCACCAACAGCACCGCCGCCACCCTCGAGCAGTTGCAGCGCAGCGTCGGGCAGATCAGCCAGATCCTCGATGTCATCGAAGAGATCACCAACCGGACGAACCTCCTCGCGCTGAACGCGGCGATCATCGCCGCGCAGGCGGGCGAGCATGGGCTGGGCTTCACCGTCGTGGCCGACGAGATCCGCCAGCTCGCCGAGCGCACCCGCGGCTCGACCAAAGAGATCAGCACCATCATCAAGGCGGTGCAGGGCGGCTCGCGGCAGGCGGTGGCGAAGATGCAGGAGGGCGTGCAGCGCGTGGAGGCGAGCGTGAAGCTGGCTGACGACGCGTCGCACTCGCTGGCCAAGATCGTCGGCAGCGCGTCGCGGTCGTACGAGATGGCCACCAAGATCTCGCGAGCCCTCGAGGATCAGGCCCAGGCCAGCCGGCATCTGCACGAGGTGACCTCGCGGATGTCCGACCACATCGCCGAGATCAACCGCGCCACGCGCGAGCAGGCCGCTGGCACGCAGCTTCTGGCGCAGGAGGCGGAGCGGGTGCGGGAGATCGCCGGGCAGGTGAAGGTTGCCACCGACGAGCAGTCGCAGGCCGGGCGAGGCATCACCGTGGCGCTGGAGAAGATCGCCGACGACGCGCGCGCCATGCGCGACTCGCTCGACCGCCAGCTCCGCGAGACCGACCGCATCGCCGACGCCTCGCGCACCATGCTCGACATCGCCCAGAAGAACGACGCCATCGCCCGCGAGTTCGACGCCACCGTCCAGAACCTCGTCGCCAGCGGCAAGGAGTTCGAGAGCGAGGTAGCGCGGTTCCGGCTGACGGTGCAGTGATGCTGCGCGCGACGCTCCTGCTGCTTCTGGCCGTTCGCCTCGAGGCCGCAACCGAGTACCGCGTGGCCTTCGAGCTCACCGGCAACCCGCTGTACAGGGCCAACGGCCCAAGCGTCTACACAGTGCTGGTCGACGGCGCGCACCAGCGTGTCCTCGACGAAGGCCGCGGCGGCTTTCTGTCGAACGACGGCGGCAAGACCAAGATCCACCTCGATCCGAAACTCAAGACGTGGTGGACCAGCGAGGAGAGCGCGATCTTCGGCCGACTTCTCCCGACGTTGCTCCTGCCGATGATGACCAAGGCGACCGCGCGCGACGTGCGCGTGGTGTCCTCCGATGAGCCGTCCGATGAGATGTTCGCCGATCTCCCGACGCACAAGTACGTCGTTCGCGCGACCTACACGCTGGCGACGAAAATCGACGGCTCGCCGTTGTCGGCCGACTTTGGACTCACCATCTTCCTCTGGACGAACGAGACGCTCGATCCCGCAACAGCGGTCCCCGCCGTCGATCTGACGACCGGCGTCCCTCCGGTCGATGGGCAGCTGGCGCCGAAGATAGCGGCCGTCCGCGGATTTCCGCTGAAGACCGTTCTCATCGCCACGCGCGCCTACGCCGGAGGGAAGCCGCAGGTCTCCACGCTCACCGCCACGGTCAGCGACATCCGCAGCGTCACGCCGCCGCCCGGAGCATTCGACAGGCCGCGCGATTACGTCAATCAGGCGCCGATCGTCGGCGCACCGGGAGCGCCGCACCCATGAACCGAACGCGCCCGCAGGCCCCTCTGCGCCTCATCTACTTCGCCCTCATCACCAGCACCTTCATCTACGCCGGCATCGTCTGGTCGCTCTCCCGCGCCTGGACGCCGGCGGGCACGCTCGAACAGGAGTTGCAGCAGCCGATCATCCTCATCCTAATGGTGCTGTCGATGGCCACGTTCGCGTTCTCGTTTTCGCTCGGTGCCTGGATGAATGCCGAGACGCCGGAGCGGCAGCGCCTTCGAATAGTGGTGCGGTGGGCGATCATCGAGTCGGTGACCATCTACGCCCTCATGGCCGCGTTCATCGCGCGCGACTGGCGCCTCTTCGCCATCGGATGGGTCCTCACGCTGGTCGGATTCGTCCTTGCGCCGCCGCCGGGTCGGGAGGCGTAGACTAGCCCGCCATGACAACCGTGAAGGTCGGCATCCTCGGCTCGGGCGACGTCGGGAAGGCCCTGGCGCGCGGCTTCGCCGGGGCCGGCCACCAAGTGATGATCGGCTCGCGCTCGCCGGAGAAGCTGAGCGACTTCGTCAAGGACACCTCCGGCGTCAGCAGCGGCACCTTCGAAGAGACCGCGCGGTTCGGCGACGTCCTGGCCGTGGCCACCCTCGGCGTCGCCACCGAGGAGGCCATCCGGCTGGCGGGACCGAAGAACTTCGAAGAGAAAGTCGTCATCGACGCCACCAATCCTCTCGACTTCAGCGGCGGGATGCCGCCGAAGCTCTTCGTCGGCCACACCGACTCCCTCGGCGAGCGCGTGCAGCGCTGGCTGCCGGGTGCGCGGGTGGTGAAGGCGTTCAACACCGCCGGCAACGCCTTCTTCGTCCATCCCGACCTCCCCGGCGGCCCGCCCGACATGTTCATCGCCGGCAACGACGCCGATGCGAAGAAGATCGTTTCCCAGATCTGCGAACACTGGGGTTGGGGCGTCATCGACCTCGGCGGCATCGAGAGCTCGCGCTACCTCGAGGCGATGTGCATGGTTTGGGTCCTCCACGGCGCGCTGTCGGGCGCCTGGACCCACGCCTTCAAGATGCTGCACAAATGACCTTCCTCGCCTGGATCGTCGCCGTCTGGATGAGCGCCGCACCGAAGCCCGCCGCTCCACTCGACTTCCAGCGCGACGTCCGGCCGATCCTCGATGCGCGCTGCCAGCCGTGTCACTTCACGGGCGGGAAGATGTACGAGAAGCTTCCGTTCGACCGCCCCGAGACTGTCGTCCGCCTCGGCACGAAGCTCTTCACGCGCATCAAGGACGAGCAGCAGCGCGCGGTGATCCGCCAGTTCCTGGCGCAGCGTCCGCCGGAGAGAGCGAACTGAACCTGCGCGTGGACACGGCAGAGTTCACCGTTTTGTCGCCCGAGGACGTTCCCCTCTGAGCCGGCGCATTCAACAGTTCCACAAACGAGGAGTAGGATTGCCGCTCCCCGAGGGCAGCGGACTTGCAGTCGTCGCAAAATCGCGGTTCAGAAGTAACTATCGAGGTTCATTGATGATGCGCAAAATCGCACTGGCCTTTGTTCTGATTCTTTCATTCACCGCCCTCACAGCCAACGCCCAGTACTTCGGCCGGAACAAAGTCCAGTGGGAGCGCTTCGACTTCAAAGTACTGAAGACCGAGCACTTCGACATCTATTACTACGATCGCGAAGCGGACGTGGTGAACGATATCGGGCGCCAGGCCGAGCGCTGGTACGAGCGGCTCTCCCGGATCTTCAACCACTCCTTCACCCGCAAGCCGATCGTCATCTACGCCAACTCCGCCGACTTCCACCAGACCACCACCACCCCTGAACTGATCGGCGAGGGCACGGGCGGGTTCACCGACCCCTTCATGAACCGCGTGGTCCTCCCTCTCACTGGCGACTACTCGGAGAACGACCACGTCGTCGGCCACGAAATGGTCCACGTCTTCCAGTTCGACATCGCCGCCAGCCTGGCCAACAACCGGCGGCGCTTCAACCTCGAGATGATGCCGCTGTGGATCGTGGAAGGCATGGCCGAGTACCTCTCGAAGGGGCGCATCGATCCGCTCACCGCCATGTGGATCCGCGACGCCACCGTCCACGATCGCCTCCCGGACATCAAGAAGCTGACGCGCGACCCGCGCTACTTCCCGTACCGCTACGGCGAAGCGCTGATGGCCTACATCGGCGGCCGCTTCGGCGACGACGCGGTGATCCGCTACTTCCTCGCCGCCGGCACCAGCGATCCGGAGTCGGCGTTCGAGCGCTCCCTCGGCATCAATGCCAAGCAGATCTTCACCGATTGGGCCGAGTCGGCGCGCGAGATGTACAACCCGATCATCAAGGACCGCCCGGCCAACCTCGGCGCGCCGCTCATCGGCGGCGAGCGCAAAAAGGGCGCGCGCGGCGTGCTCAACGTCGGCCCCGCCTACAGCCCCGACGGGCGATACATCGCCCTTCTCTCCACCCGCAATATCTTCGACATCGACCTCTTTCTCGCCGACGCCTCGACCGGCAAGATCATCCGCCGGCTGGTAGGCGTCGACCGCAACGCGCACTTCGAGTCGCTGCGGTTCATCGATTCGGCGGGCTCGTGGTCGCCGGACTCGAGACACCTAGCCTTCATCGTCTTCGAGAAGGGCGACAACTACATCGGCATCGTCGACGTCGAGAGCCGGCGCATCGAAGAGGTGCGCGTCCCGGGCGTCGACGCCATCCAAAACGTCGCCTGGTCGCCCGACGGAAAGAGCATCGCCATCTCCGGTCAGGAGACGGGTGTCTCCGACCTCTTCCTGTTCGACTTGGATTCGAAGCAGGTGCGCCGCCTGACCAGCGATAAGTTCGCCGACCTCCAGCCGGCCTGGTCGCCCGACGGCCGCCAGATCGCCTTCGTCAGCGACCGCGGCGGCGACGCCAGCCTCGAACAACTCCGATTCAGCGGCCACCACATTGCCACCATCGACGTCGGCAGCCGCGAGATCAAGGTCCTGCCGCTGTTCAGCAACGCGAAGAACATCAACCCGCAGTACGCGCCCGACGGAAAGAGCATCTACTTCATCGCCACTCCTGAAGGCGTGGCAGACATCTTCCGCTACTACTTCGCCGATAGCCGCGTCGCGCGCGTCACGCACGTGCAGACCGGCGTCTCCGGCATCACCGACCTCGCCCCGGCGCTGACGGTCTCCGCGGGCACCGGCGACATCGCCTTCTCGCTCTTCGAGGACGACAACTACAACATTTACAAGCTCCCGGCGAACACCGGCGCCCTGACCATGGCGTCGACGACCGCGCCGGCTTCGGCGGCGGCCGGCCAACTGCCGCCGCTGCGCGGCACCGGCTCCACCATCACCGCCTACCTGCAGAACCCGACCGAGGGGCTGTTGCCTTCGGACACAACGTTCGCCGAGAGCGGCTACAAGCCGTCGCTGCATCTCGCCTACCTCGGCCCGCCGACCATCGGCGTGGCCGTCGGCAGCTATGGCGCCGGAGCGGGCGGCAGCGTGAGCGCCTACTTCAGCGACATCCTCGGCCAGCACAACGTCGGCCTGACCTTTCAGGGCGGCGGCTCGTCAGGCATCGGCACGGTCGGCGATCAGATCTCCGGCGAAGTCTTCTATTTGAATCAGAAGCATCGCTTCAATTGGGGCGTCGACCTGGTCCATCTGCCGTACATCAGCGCCTTCACCGGCGTCACCCAGGAACGGATCATCATCAACGGCCAGTCGGTGATCGCCGACGTTGTCGAGCAGCAGCGCGACATCAGCCGCTTCGACGACGTCTCGCTCATCACCCAGTATCCGTTCAGTCAGACCCGTCGCGTGGAGTTCTCGGGCGGCATGCAGCACCAGTCGGTCAAGTCGGAGCTGGAGCGCGTGTTCATCGTCGGCGACACCATCGTCGACCGCACCGTCCAGCGCCTCGGAAACCCGCTCTCGCTGAACCTCGCGCACGGCTCCGCGGCGTTCGTCGGCGACAGCTCGATCTTCGGCTTCGTCTCGCCGATCCGTGGGACGCGCTATCGCTACGAAGTCCAGGCCCTCACCGGCGATCTGAAGTTCGAGACCGCGCTCGCCGATTGGCGCAAGTACTTCTTCTTCCGCCCCATCACCTTCGCCGTCCGCGGCATCCACTACGGCCGCTACGGCACCGACGCCGAGGATTCGCGCATCTCGCCGCTGTACGTCGGCCAGAGCTCGCTGATCCGTGGCTACGACATCGATTCCATCGGCGCCTCGGAGTGCGGCTCGACCCCGGGCCGCTGCCCGGTCTTCGAGCGGCTGGTCGGATCGAAGATCGCCGTGGCCAGCGCCGAGGTCCGCATCCCGCTGTTTGGAACCAAGGAGTTTGGCCTGCTGTCGGGCTTCATCCCCACTGAGCTGGTCGGCTTCGTCGACGCCGGCGCGGCGTGGACCGCCGCCGAGAGCGCGAAAGTCCGCTTCCAGAGCAACACGAACGAGCGCGTGCCTTCGGTCAGCGCCGGCATCGCCGTCCGCCTGCTGCTGAGCTACATCCCCATCGAGCTCTACTACGCGCATCCATTCCAGCGCCCGGAGAAGACCTGGGTGTTCGGCTTCAACATCATTCCGGGCTGGTGATCCGCATCTCGCGCCGCGAATTCGAGCAGCTCGTCGAGCAGGCACTCGGCGAGCTGCCGGATCGGTTCGCGGCGCTCCTCGATAACGTCGCCATCGTGGTCGAGGAAGAGCCGAGCGACGAAGACCTCGACGTCATGGATGAGGACGCCAACGAGCTCCTTGGCATCTATCGCGGAGTCCCGATCACCGAGCGCCACTATGACTCGATGCGCCTTCCGGATCAGATCGCCATTTTCCGCGGTCCGATCCTGCGCGTGGCGCGAAGCCGGTCCGACGCGCTGCACGAGATCCGCGACACGGTCGTACACGAGCTCGGCCATTACTTCGGCCTCGACGATGAGGGCATGGCGTACTGAGCGCTAGCGGCGACGGGAGGACGAAAGCAACCGATCTGATGCGCAGATAGCGGTGCAGCCGAACGTGATCTCGCCGAAGCAGCGCGGGGCGTGACTTCCAAAAGGAGCCGAACCCGTGCGTATTCGAATCGCTACTCTCGTCTTCGTCGCTTTTGCCGCCGTCGTTCCGTCGTTTGCCGGCGTCGCCAAGCCGATCCCGACGCTCGCGGCACACACCTCGTCACCCTGACGCTCGCTGCGTACAACGCCGGACCGGAGCTGGTGGCGAAGGTCGGGCCGTCCGCGACGCAGGAAGCCGTCGAGTACGTCGCCGCGGTTCGGCAGTTCTACGAGACCGCGCTGCGCGCGTTGTAAGATCGGCCGGTGACCGATCTCCGCTATCCCGTCGGCAAGTACGAACGTCGCGACACCCTGACGCCCGATGAACGGACGAGCATGATCGCTGAGATCGCCGAGACGCCGGCGCGCATGCGAAAGGCGATCGCCGGCCTCACCGATTCGCAGCTCGAAACGCCGTACCGGGAGGGCGGGTGGACGGTTCGGCAGGTAGTCCACCACGTGCCGGACAGCCACCTCAACTCATACACGCGCTTCAAGCTCGCGCTGACCGAGGAGCATCCGACCATCCGTCCATACGACGAGGCGAAGTGGGCGGAGCTGTCGGATTCGCGCGACACGCCGATCGAGACGTCGCTGACGCTGCTCGAGTCGCTGCACGACCGCTGGACGCGTCTGCTGCGCGCCATGAGCGCGGACGACTATCGCCGCACGCTCAATCATCCCGACAGCGGCGTCATGAGCCTCGACACGATGCTCACGCTCTACGCCTGGCACGGGCGCCATCACGTCGCGCACATCACCTCGCTGCGCGAGCGCATGGGGTGGTGAGGGCCGCTTGCCGACCTTCTTCGACGCGTTGGGCGAGCTGATGGCAGCCGAGGTGCCGCTGGTGGCCGTCACCGTCGTCGACACCGTCGGCAGCGTTCCGCAGGACCGCGGCGCGAAGATGATCGTCACCGCAGAGGGGTTGCGGTTCGGCACCGTCGGCGGCGGCAAAGTGGAGACCAAAGCCATCGCCGAGGCGCAGCAAATGCTCGCCGGCAGCGAGGGAGAAACCACGAAGTTCGCGCAGTGGAACCTGCAGAAGGACGTCGGCATGACGTGCGGCGGCGTGGTGAAGCTCTACTTCGAGTCGCACAACGTCGGGCGGTGGCGGGTGTTCGTCTTCGGCGCGGGACATGTCGCCAACGCGCTGGTCAATGTCCTCGTTCATCTCGACTGCCACGTCACCTGCGTCGATCCACGCGCGGAGTGGCTGGAGAAACTGCCGGACTCGCCGAAACTGACGCGCGTGCGCAGCGACGATATGCCGTCGGTCGTGAAGACGATTCCCGACGACGCCTTCGTCGTGCTGATGACCATGGGCCACACCACCGACAAGCCGATCCTCATCGAGATCCTCCGCACCCGCACCTTCCCCTACCTCGGCGTAATCGGCAGCGAGGCGAAGGCGGCCGTGCTGCGGCGCGACGTCGCGGAGGCGGGCCTCCCGGACGAGGCGAAGCGCGCCTTCTTCTGCCCTATCGGCCTCGACCTCGGCTCGAACCACCCTTACGAGATTGCGGTGAGCGTGGTGGCGCAGATGGTGCGGATCCGCGACGAGCGACGCTCTGCTTCAAGCGATCGAGATTCATCGCCTCAGTGACCATCGCACGAACGGTCTCCGACAAGTTCTTCTTCGCCTTGAGCCACGCCACCTGCTCCGGCGTCAGCCAAACGTTGACCCGCTCCGTCTTCCTCTCTCCCAAATTCCACCTCCCGTAGAGGGGGTCAGAGCTTCACTTTTCACTTTTTCTACGGCACGTAGCGAAAGTGAAAAGTGAAGCTCTGACCCCCTCTACGTATGGCGGACTTTATGCTACCAGTGCGTCGATTCAATATCCTCGTCGTGGAAGACGACGACGCCGTCCGTCGCCTGCTCGCGGAGCATCTCGCCGCCCGCATGCCGGTCGAGGTCGACAGCGCGCGCGACGGCGTCGAAGCGCTCCATCAGATCTCTACCGCCCGCTACGACGTGGTCATCCTCGACCTCATGATGCCGAAGATGAGCGGCGTCGACTTCCTCGACTCCCTCAGCGCGCTGACCTCCGACCCCTCGGTCAAAGTGCTCGAAACGCCGCCGCGCGTGCTGGTCATCACCGCCGCACCGGCCGCCGCGTTGTCTGACGAAGTCATCCGCAAGCGCTGCCCCGCCGTGGTCCGCGAAGTGTTCCGCAAGCCGCTGGATATCGCCGTCCTCGCCGCCCATGTCGAGAAGTACCTTCGCTGATACCATCGCGCCCGCCGATGCCAGTCCGCTCGATTTGCATCCACGGCCACTTCTACCAGCCGCCGCGCGAAAACGCGTGGCTGGAAGCGGTCGAGACGCAGGACAGCGCGCACCCGTATCACGATTGGAATGAGCGGATTACGGCGGAGTGCTACGCGCAGAACGCCTCGTCGCGCATCCTCGACGAACATGACCGCATCACCAAGATCGTCAACAACTACGCCTCCCTCAGCTTCAACTTCGGCCCCACCCTCCTCTCCTGGCTCGCGGATCGGGCACCGGAGACCTACGACGCCGTCATCCACGCCGACCGCGTGAGCCGCGAACGCTCCGGCCACGGCAACGCCATCGCCCAGGCCTACAACCACATGATCATGCCGCTGGCCACGCCGCGCGACCGCCGCACGCAGGTGCGATGGGGCATCCGCGACTTCGAGCATCGCTTCGGCCACAGGCCGGAAGGGATGTGGCTTCCGGAGACCGCCGTCGACATCGACTCGCTCGAAGCGTTCGCCGAGGAAGGGATCCGCTTCACCATCCTCGAGCCGTCGCAGGCCGTGCGCGCCATCGACCCGACCATGCCTTATCGCTGCGCGCTGCCGTCCGGCAAGTCGATCGTCATCTTCTTCTACGACGGGCCCATCTCCCGCGCCGTCGCCTTCGAGAACCTCCTGGCCCGTGGCGAGCACCTCGCGCACCGTCTCCTCGGCGTGTCCGGCCAACTGGTCAACATCGCCACCGACGGCGAGACCTACGGCCACCACCACCGCTTCGGCGACATGGCGCTCGCCTACGCCATCGACTACATCACCGAGCAGGAGCTGGCGCGCGTCGTCAACTACGCCTGCTTCCTCGACGACAACCCGCCGGTCGACGACGTGCAGATCAACGAGAGGACGTCATGGAGCTGCATTCACGGCGTCGGACGGTGGGAGCGCGACTGCGGCTGCAACGCCGGCGCGCCCACCGGCTGGAACCAGCAGTGGCGCAAACCGTTGCGCGAGGCGCTCGACTGGCTGCGCGACGAGTGCGCCGTCATTTTCGAGACCGACGGCGCGCGCGTGCTGCGCGACCCATGGCGCGCGCGCGACGACTACATCAATGTCGTCCTCGACCGTTCGGACGACAACGTCGACGCATTCCTCGCCGCTCACGCCCTCGTCGATGATAAGAACGCCGCGCTCGAGCTATTGGAGATGCAGCGCAACGCCATGCTGATGTTCACCTCGTGCGGCTGGTTCTTCAACGAGGTCTCCGGCATCGAGACCGTGCAAGTCTTGCAGTACGCCGCGCGCGTCATCCAACTCGCAGAGAAAATCACCGGCCGCAGCCTGGAGCCGGACTTCCTCGATCGCGTCGCAGCGGCGCGCAGCAATCGCCCCGAGCAGGGCGACGCGCGGCAGATCTACGAGCGCCAGGTCAAGGCGACGCGCATCGACCTCCGGCGCGTCGCCGCCCACTACGCCGTCGCCTCGCTCTTCGACAGCTTCGGGCACGAAGACAGCGTCTACTGCTACGCCGTGCGGCAGGAGGACTTCGAGACCTTCCGCGCCGGCCGCTCGAAGATGGCCGTCGGCTCGATCACCGTCACCTCCCGCATCACCCGCGAGGAAGCCGCTTTCGAGTTCACCGTCATCCACCTCGGCGAGACCGAGCTCACCGGCGGCGTCCGCCCGGCGACGAACACCGCGCACTACGAGGCCATGAAGCGCGATCTCAGCGAGGACATGCGCGTCAACGGCGTGTCGTCGGTCATCCGCGTTCTCGACGAGTACTTTGCCGAGCCGCTGCTCTCCATCCGTGCCCTCTTCCGCGACGAGCAGCGCCGCATCCTCAACCTGCTCTGCAACGCCACCCTCGGCGAAGCGGAGAGCGCGTTCCGCCAATTGCACGAGCGCTACGACCCGCTGATGCGCTTCCACGCCGCCCTCGGCGTGCCGCTGCCGAAGGTGCTGCGCACCGCCGCGGAGTTCGACGTGAACACGCAGATTCGCCGTCTGGCCGAAGCGGATGAGCTGTCGTTCGGCGAGTTGGAGCAGCTCCTGCGCGAGGCGCGCGACGAGGGAGTCGTGCTCGACGAGACGACGCTCATCGCCCTGACTCGTGCCGTCGAGCGCGCCGCCGAGGACTTCTGCAAAGCGTCCGAGGATCTGGACAGGCTGGAGCGGTGGGAGGCGGTGGTGGCGCTCGTGAGCGAGGCCGACGTCCCCATCGACCTCCGCAAGCCGCAGAACGCCTACTATCACCTCAAGAAATCAGTGCGGCCCCTGATCGCCGCCGGTAATTCCTCGAGCGCCAGCCGGTGGCTCCAGCACTTCGACGCCCTCGGCGAGATGCTGTCGATCGCATAACCATGTCCGATCGCGCCGCCGGAATCCTCCTCCATCCAACCTCGCTGCCGGGCCGCTACGGCATCGGCGATATGGGCGACGAGGTCGCCGCGCTGTTCGACTGGATGACCGGAGCGGGCCTGACGATGTGGCAGATCCTCCCCCTCACCCCGCCCGGCTTCGGCAACTCGCCGTACGGCTGCCTCTCGTCCTACGCCGGCAATCCGCTACTGATCTCCCCCGAGCATCTGCCAAATGTAGGACGGGCTTCAGCCCGTCGATTCCCCGACGATCACGTCGACTTCGAAGCCGTCACCGCCTTCAAAAACGACCTCCTCCGCCGCTCCTGGCGCCACTTCGACACGAACGCCACGGATGACGATCGCCAGGCGCTCGCCGCGTTCGAGCGCGACAACAAATGGCTCCCCGACTGGGCGCTCTTCGCCTCCATCAAGGAGCGCGAGAACGGTAAGCGATGGACAGAGTGGCCCGCGCCGCTCGCCGCGCGCGACCGCGACGCGATCGCCGCCGTGCGACGCGAGCTCTCGGATGACATTCGCTTTCATAAGTACGTTCAGTGGCTCTTCTTCAAGCAGTGGGCCGCGGTGCGCGAGGCGGCCTACAAGCGCGGCATCACCATCATCGGCGACGTCCCCATCTACGTCGCCGCCGACAGCGCCGACGTCTGGGCCAACCGCGCCATCTTCCACCTCGACGAGCGCGGCGAGCCGACCGTCGTCGCCGGCGTGCCGCCCGACTACTTCAGCGAGACCGGCCAGCGCTGGGGCAATCCGCTCTATCGATGGGACCTGCTGCGGGAGCAACGCTACCGCTGGTGGGTGTCGCGCTTCCGTGCCGCGCTGCGCTTCTCCGACGTCCTGCGCATCGATCACTTCCGCGGCTTCGCGGCGTACTGGGAGATCCCGGCGAGCGAGCCGACCGCCATTCACGGCCAGTGGAAGCCCGGCCCCGGCAAGGCGCTGTTCGACGCGGTGCGCAACGCGCTCGGCGATCTTCCGCTCATCGCCGAGGACCTCGGATTCATCACGCCGGAAGTCATCGAGCTCCGCAAGGCCATCGGCGTCCCGGGTATGAAGGTTCTGCAGTTCGCCTTCGGCCAGATCAACAGTCCGCATCTGCCGCACTGCCACGACGCGAACACCGTGGTCTACAGCGGCACGCACGACAACGACACCGCGCGCGGCTGGTTCGAGAACGCCACAGACGAGGAGCGCGAGCGCGCCGAGGAGTACCTCGGCATCCGTAGCGCGGACGATGCCCCATGGGCGCTGATCCGCGCCGCGTTTGCCTCGGTTGCCGGACGCGCCGTCGTCCCCGCGCAGGACATCCTCGCCCTCGGCAGCGAAGCGCGCATGAACCGTCCCGGCGACAGCGAAGAGAACTGGGCCTGGCGGCTGCTCCCCGGCGCGTTGACGCCCAAGCTCGGCGCGCGCCTCCGGCGCCTGGCGGAGATCACGGGCAGATCCACGCCCGAACGTTGATGCCGACCATCTTCACGCACCCCGCAGTCGCCATCGCGCTGCGGCCGCGACACCTGCTCGCCGGCACGCTGCTCACAGTCCTTCCTGACATCGACGTCCTCGCTTTCCGCTTCGGCATTCCGTATGGCTCCACGTTCGGCCATCGCGGCTTCACGCACTCGATCCTGTTCGCCGCCATCGCAGCGGCGATCGCGACCGTCGCGCTGCGATCCAACCGCCGCACCTTCGCGCTTCTCTTCGTCTGCGCCGTCTCCCACGGCGTCCTCGACACGATGACCGACGGCGGCCGCGGAATCGCGTTCTTCTCGCCCTTCAGCAACCATCGCTACTTCCTCCCCTGGCGCCCGATCCGCGTGTCGCCCATCGGCGGGATCGATTTCGGAGTGCTCTGGAGCGAGGTGCGGTGGGTGTGGCTGCCGGCCATGGCCGTCGCGGCGATCGGCGCTATTCGGCGAAGACTTCAGCGAGCGCGATCTCCAGTCCCGGGAAAAGCGGGCTGGTGAGGCTGGCGCCTTCGACGGCGCGTTCATAACAGCCCGACCCGCCACGTCGAAAGATCTTCACGGATTCGAGGGCCGGGTCGACGATCCAGTATTCGCCGACTCCGAATTCCTCGTATGCCTTGAGTTTGATGATCTCGTCACGCCTGCGCGTGGACTCGTCAACGATTTCCACCGTCAGGTCTGGCGGGCCGCTGATGTTCGTCTCCGTGATGATTGCTTTCCGCTCGCCGCGGATGAACAGAATGTCGGGCGTTAACACCCAGCGCGGCGTGAAGACGACATCGAGTGGACCGAAGAAGACCGTCCCAAGGTGGCTGCGATCCTCATACGTCATAAGGGCAAGAGCCAAGCTGCCCACGATCCCTTGGTGACGGGTCGTCCGCGACTCATTGACGATCAGCTCTCCGTCGAAGATCTCGCAATGAAGCTCCTCCGGCATCTCGAGAAGATCGGCATACGTGAATGACATCACGATAGCCTACGCCTTCTCCAACACCGCCACCGGAAACCGCGCGAACACCTCCCGCAGCAGCAGCGATTCCCCCTCCACCACCCCCCCCGTGAACGCGTTGCGCCAGCGGCCGGGGAGCGGGAGGGTGGTGTCGCCCCAGACCTCGCCGAGGGGGAACTTGCCGGGCTTGACGAGCTGCGATGCGAGGCGGGGGACGGCGACGGCGACCGCGCCGCCGGCATTGCGGCGGACGAAGGCGAAGACGTTGGGGGTGACCTCGAGCGGTTCGTAGTCGCCGTCGCGGAACAGGTCGGCGTGGCGCGCGCGCACGTCGAGCAGCTTCCACGTCGTGAACAGCTTCACCCGGCCGTCGGGCCAGCGGCGCAGCAGCGTGTCGACATTCGCCGACTTGATTTTGCGCAGCATCGCCGCTCGGCGCGCGTAATCGATTGGTCGGCGGTTGTCGGGATCGACCAGGCTGAAGTCCCACAGCTCCGTTCCCTGGTAGAAATCGGGCACGCCGGGCGAGGTTGCCTTCACGACCAATTGCGCCAGCGCGTTGATCGCGCCGAAGAACGCCACGCGCTTCTGAAAACGCACGAGCTCGCGGCAGAAGTCGTCGTGGCTGAGAAGCGCGTCGGCGAATCCGAGGAGCGCTTCCTCGTATTCGGCGTTGGGGGCAATCCAGCTCGTGTGCGACTTCGCCTCGCGCGCCGCCTTCTCCAGATACAGCTTCAGTCGCGGGCGCACGGATGGCAGATCGGCGTCGTCGAGAGGCCACATCCCCATAAGCGTCTGATACAGGAGCAACTCCTCGTTGGGATGCGGGATGCCGTCGCGCCGCAGCGCCGCGTTCATGCGCGACCAGCGGCGCACCTGTCGCGCCCATACATCGGGCATCTCGGAGAGGACATCGATGCGCGCGCGGACGTCCTCGCTCCGCTTCGTATCGTGCGTCGACGTCGCGTTGAGCGTGTGCGGCCAGGCGGCGGCGCGGCGCGCGTTGTGCCGGTGGAGGTCCGCTGCGCCGTCGAATGCCTCGCGACCCGGCTCGCCCCCCACTTCGTTGAGCGACACCAGGCGGTTGTACGTATAGAACGCCGTGTCCTCCACGCCCTTGGCCATCACCCGGGCGGTGAACTGCTGCCATCGCGTGACGAACGCCAGCCACCGGTCGCGATCCTTGACGTACGCCGGCGGCCGCACGAGCAGCACGTTCTCCAGGAAGATGAACAGCCGGCGGTCGACCGAGAGCGCGGCGCGGGCGCGGGCACAGGCGATCGCCTCGCGGATGCGGCGCGCGTCGGCGTCGCTCACCGCCTCGTCGCGCACGTAGGTGCGATAAACGTTCAGGCAGGCGATGACTTCCGTCAGGGCGGCGGTGAGGTCGACGGGCGCGAAATCGCGCGCGTTGCGGTCGGACATCGCCACGTCCGCGAGCTGCTCGCCGAGCGCGCGCATCTCGCCGGAGAAGAGCTCCTGGATCACCTGCTTCTTCTTCTCGTAGCAGATGTCGGCGAACGATCGCGTCTCGCCGGTGAAGGCGCGATAGAAGGCGTCGAGCCGCTGCAGCCCCGCGCTGTCGACGAAGAGCGCGTTGAGGGCGTTGGCAAATTCATAGCCCGTCGTCCCGCTCACCGGAAATTCCGCCGGCAGCTCTTCGTCGTGCGCCAGGATTTTCTCCACGATGACGTAGAAGCCGTCAGCCAGGCGCGCCTGCAGCTTCCGCATGTGCGTGACCGGGTCGTGCAGCCCGTCGATGTGGTCGATGCGCAGTCCGGTCACTTTTCCCTCGGCAATCAGCTCGAAGATGCGCCGGTTGCGCGCCTCGAACACCTCGGGATTCTCGACGCGAACGCCGACCAGATCGGTCACATCGAAGAAGCGGCGGTAGTTGATGGTCTCGCTGGCGATGCGCCAGTACGCGAGCCGGTACCACTGCGCATCGAGCAGCGCATCGAGCGCGTCGATGCTGATGCCTTCGACGGTCGCGTCGAGCGTCGCGCGAAAGTTCGGGTCCTCCTCGCAAATCCGCCAAAGCGTTTCTTTGAGGAACTTGCTGTTCGCGACCTCGGCGTCGACCTCCACCAGCTCGCGCAGTTCGTCCGGCAACGGCGCGCACTCGCGAAGAACCAGGCGGTAGGAGTCCGGCGCCAACGGAAGACGCTTGTCGTAGTACGCGATCCAGAAGCCTTCTTCGTCGAAGCGAAGGCGGATCTCGCGCGATTCGAGCGCCTCGCCGTACGGGCGGCCGAGGATCGGGAGAAGGATTCGGTCGCAGCGCCAGTCGATGTCGAAGTAGTGGACGAAGCGCGACTTCGGCCCGTTCTCGAGCACGCTCATCCACCACGCGTTCTCGTGGCTCGCCGCCATGTGGTTCGGCACTACGTCGAGAAGGAGGCCGATCTGCTGTCGCGCCAGCGCCTGGTGCAGCGTCGCAAAGTCAGCTTCGGTTCCGAGCTCGGGATTGAGAACCGCAGGATCGACGATGTCGTAGCCGTGCGTGCTCCCCTTGCGCGCCTTGAGGATGGGCGACGAATAGATGTCGCTGATGCCGAGCTCGGCAAGGTACGGCGCGACGGACTTCACATCGGCGAAGGTAAAGCCGGCATTGAGTTGCAGCCGGTAGGTGGCGCGCGGGACGCGGTACATCTGGCCGAGGCCGCTGCAAAGGGGACGCCCGCCGAAGGGGTGCTGATTCTGCGCCCTCAGAAGGACTGATTCGCCGCCGTGACGGCGAACCATAGGACCCATCCCGCGATCCCGGCGAAAAAGGCAATCCAGCACCACCGCTTGGCCATATCGGACGAACGCTTCGCCCCTGCGACGTCGCCCGCGGCGAGCTTCGTATTCACCTGCGCGGCGTAGACGATTGCCGCGATCCCGAGCGGTAAGCAGCAGCCGATGGTCACCAGAATGGCGGGGATGAGGTAATTCGGCACCGTTCCCTGGATCGGCGGCGGAACGGCATACTGCTGCGGGGCGGGTGGGTACGGCTGCTGCGGCGCCGGCTGCTGGGGCACCTGAGGCGGCGGCGGGGCGGCTTGCGGAGTGGGTATCCCGGGGGCCGTCGGACGCCGGCTCGGCAAAGGGCGGGCCGCCGTGTTCCCAACCAGCATCTCAATCGACGCCAGACAGGCATCGAACTCGGGGCTCTCGAATCCCTTTTGCCAATTGAACAGATCGGCGGTCTGGAGGCGGCGAAATTCGAGGGGCGGGCGCACGTCCTCGATGCGGACCGGCACCAGCGACTTTTTGCGCGCCGCCTCGGCCGCCTCGTTCTGGACCCAGTCGGAGGCCAGCGAGTGGCGCGACCAGAGCACGATGACGCAGCGCGCCTGCTCGAGCTCGCGCTCGATCACCTCGGAGAACGAGCGGCCGACCTGGATTCGACGGTCCCACCACACCGTCCAGCCGCGGCTGGACAGCGCGGTGGCCAGCAATTCGGCGCACGCTCGATCCTCTCGCGCGTAGCTCAGGAAGAGATCAGCCATTCGATTTCCGGGTGCCCGAATGATACTGCATCAGGGCTGCGTCCGCGGCGATCCCAAAGCTATACTGCCCTTGCGGAGGCAACGGGATGAGAGCCGGCAAGACAGCACCAAAAGACATCGATGATTACATTGCGGGCTTCCCGGATGATGTCCAGGAGATTCTGCAAAAGATGAGAGCAACGATCAAAAAAGCGGCGCCGGACGCAGAAGAAGCGATCAAATATCAAATCCCAACCTTCGTCCTGAATGGCAATCTGGTTCATTTTGCTGCTTTTAAATCGCATATTGGCTTTTATCCCGTGCCAAGAGGAGTGGAGGAGTTCAAAAAGGAACTGTCTCTTTATGAAGGTGGAAAGGGCACTCTGAGACTTCCGTTCGATCGACCAATTCCCGTGGCCTTGATACACAAGATCGTGAGGTTCAGAGCGAAGCAGAACTTGGAAAAATCAGGAACAAACAGGAAGAAGCGGTCTTAGGTATTCTCGATTCAACCGAGAAATACGCTCAATGGATCGTCGGCGACGACCTTAATGAGCTTGCGGATGTCGTCGGTCGCCGGCACGTTGGACAAGCGACGCCACCGACCGTTCGAGTCCGACCAGTACAGCGACCACTGACGCTTCGCCACCGCGTAGCGGAACTTCGCCACCGGGAACGATGACCACTCGGACGGGTTCATGAAGCCGGGCCGCTGCTCGAGCAGCAACGCCGTTAACCCATTGATTTCATAGGCGTAGCGAACCTGATCGGCGATCGCCGGGGACGAATGGTGACTGCAGAAGTCGCGAAGCGCGGCTTCGGCGGCAGTGACGACCTCAGCAGGAAGGGACATGTCGGGATCTTAGCCGATTTCCCACCGTTTCGTGAAGCCAACGGACTCGCGTCACATGTTTATCGATACCGCAGTTTTCCGCCTTCGGCTTTACGAATCGTCGAAACCAGCGCTGGCGTGTCGGGAGTACCAGGCGGCAACATAATGCGAATCTGGCGCCTTTGGTAGCCGTGTCGAGTAACAGAGGAAAGTTACTCTGCGATCGCTTGTATTCAATCTCGACCGAGAAATGATTTGGCAGGACTTCTGGTAAGTCGATCAGCAGAACGCCGCCCTGAACGGTGCGCAGATATTGCTGCCCCTTCATGTCACTTCACCGCAAAATCCCACCCCCCCACCCTCACGCCCGCCGCCATCCGCTCCTCGTCGCTGAAATTGAAAATAAGCGTCACCGCGCCGCGGTGCACGACCAGCACGCCCGTCTCCTCATTGGCTTCGACCTTCACGGCGTCGAGGTCGAGCGTGCGCAGGGCGGGGGTCTCGCGGCGGAGGCGCAGCAGGTCGCGGTAGAGGTCGCGCAATGAGGAGTCCTGGCGGTCCCACTGGAGCTTCGAGCGTAAGAACGTCGCCTCGTCGTGCGGATCTGGGGGCTCGCCTTCCCAATCGAAGTCATCGAACTCCTCGCGGCGGCCGAGGCGGACGGCTTCGATGAGATCGGGATCGTTGTGCGAGGTGAAGTATTGGAAGGGCGCGGTCTCGCCGTACTCCTCCCCCATGAACAGCATGGGGATGAACGGTGACAGGACCACCGCGGCCGCGGCGAGGCGGACCTTCTCGCGCGGGACGAGGGCCGACAGCCGCTCGCCGCGCATGCGATTGCCGACCTGATCGTGATTCTGCGCGAAGACCACGAACGTCGCGCCGTCGCGCGTCAGCGGCTTGAGCCCGTACTTCCGGCCGCGATATGGCGAGTGCTGGCCGACGAAGAGGTAACCGTCGGTCAAGACGCGGGCGAGATCGCTCACCTTGCCGAATCCGAGGTAATAGCCGTCCTGTTCGCCGGTGAGCAGCGCGTGGAGCGCGTGGTGGAAGTCGTCGCTCCACTGCGAGTCGAACCCGAGTCCGAGCTGCTCGCGCGGCGTAATCACCCGCGGGTCGTTGAGATCACTTTCAGCGAATGTATAGACGTGGCGGCCGAGCTGCTCCGCGCGCGCGCGCACCGCGGTGGTCAGGTCCTGGAGGAACGGCTCCGCGGAATGATCGACGATGGCGTGGACGGCGTCGACGCGCAGCGCGTCGACATGAAACTCGTCGATCCACTGCAGCGCGTTGTGGATGAAGAACCAGCGGACGTCATCGCTGTGCGGGCCATCGAAGTTGAGCGCCAGCCCCCACGGCGTCTTGTAGCGGTCAGTGAAGTACGGCCCGTACTCCGCGAGGTAGTTGCCCTCGGGGCCGAGGTGGTTGTAGACCACGTCGAGAACGAGCGCGAGCCCGCGCGCGTGGCAGGCGTCGGCCAGGCGCTTGAGACCGAGCGGCCCGCCGTAGGTGTTCTGCGCCGCGGCGACGTACGTCCCGTCGTAGCCCCAGTTGCGGCCGCCGGGAAATTGCGCGATCGGCAGCAGCTCGATGGCGGTGAGGCCGAGGTCGCGCAGCGCGTCGAGGCGCGGGATGATGGCCTCGAAAGTGCCCTCGTCGGTGAAGGTACCGACGTGCAGCTCATAGATGACGTAGTCCTCGAGCGGCACGCCGCGCCACCCCTCGTCGTGCCACTCGAAATCCTCCGGCACGACCTCGGACGGCCCGTGCACCCCCTCCGGTTGCAGACGCGAGGCGGGATCGGGTCGCTCGTTGCCGTTGATGACGAAGACGTAGCGCGTGCCCGCCCCGGCGTCGACGACGCCTTCGTGGTATCCGCCGTCGTTCTTCGTCAGCGCGATGCGCCGGTCGTGCGGCGCGACCAGGTGGAGCTCGACACGGCCGGCGTCCGGCGCCCACACCCGAAACTCGCAGCGGTCCAGCGCCACGAGATGGGCGCCGAGGCGCGCGATCGCCCACTCGCGCGAATAGGCGGCGGGCGGGAAGGTTTCGCGGCCCGGGATGGCCGCGGCGCCGATGTCGATCGTCTTGGTCACGGAGCGCCGGCGTCCTCGCCGGCTGGCTGGGCGCCGTCCCGGCGCCCATTCTCCGGCGGCGGCGTGGACGCCGCCGGGCCAGCCGCCGGGACGGCGGCGTTCCCCTCGCTCATCAGGAACACCGCGCCGAGCGGCGGGAGCGTCAGCGTCACGGACCACTTCCGCCCATGCAGCGGAATGGGCACGGCATCGACGCCGCCCATGTTTCCCTGCCCGCTGCCGCCATACAGCAGCGCGTCGCTGTTGAGGATCTCCCGCCAGTGGCCGCCGGACGGGACGCCGATCATGTAGTTGTGGCGCGGCTGCGGGGTGTGATTGAGCGCGACGACGACGATCTCATCGGGGCGCGAGCGCGACTTGCGCAGCAGCGTGACCACGCTGTTCTCCATGTCGCAGCAGTCGATCCATTCGAATCCATCAGGATGGAAGTCGAGCTCGTGCAGCGCGGGGATGTCGCGGTAGGCCTTGTTCAGATCCTCCACCCACCGCTGCAACGCCGCGTGCGGGATCGAGTCGAGCAGATGCCAGTCCAGCGCGCGGTCGTGATTCCACTCCCGCCACTGCCCGAATTCGCCGCCCATGAACAGCAGCTTCTTCGCCGGCTGCGACATCATCGACGCGAACAGCAGCCGCAGGTTGGCGAAGCGCTGCCACTCGTCGCCAGTCATCTTCCCGATCAGCGAGCCCTTGCCATGCACCACCTCATCGTGCGAGAGCGGCAGCACGAAGTTCTCGGTGAAGGCGTACATCATGCGGAAGGTCAGATCGTTGTGGTGGAACTTGCGGTGGATGGGATCCTTGGAGAAGTAGCGCAGGACGTCGTGCATCCATCCCATGTCCCACTTCATGCCGAATCCGAGGCCGCCGATGTACGCCGGCCGCGACACCATCGGCCACGCCGTCGACTCCTCGGCGATGACCTGCACGTCGGGGTGAACTTCGTAGACGTCCTCATTGAGGCGGCGGAGGAAGGAGATGGCCTCGATGTTTTCCCGTCCGCCGAATTCGTTCGGGATCCACTCGCCTTGCTTGCGCGAGTAGTCGAGGTAGAGCATCGACGCCACGGCGTCGACGCGCAGCCCGTCCGCGTGGTAGACGCCGAGCCAGTACAGCGCGCTGGAGATGAGGAACGAGCGCACCTCGTTCCGCCCGTAGTTGAAGACCAGCGATCCCCAATCGGGCTGGAATCCCTTGCGCGGATCGGCGTGCTCGAAGAGATGCGTGCCGTCGAAGTACGCCAGGCCGTGCTCGTCGGTCGGGAAGTGCGACGGCACCCAGTCGAGGATGACACCGATGCCGTTCTGGTGGAGGACGTCGACCAGGTGCATGAAGTCCTGCGGCGTCCCGTACCGGCTGGTCGGGGCGAAGAAGCCGGTGCACTGGTAGCCCCAGGAGCCGTAGAACGGATGTTCCATCACCGGCATCAGCTCGACGTGCGTGAAGTTCATCTTGCGCACATACTCGGCGAGGGGGCCGGCGATCTCGCGATAGCTCAGCGGGCGGTTCTCGTCGTCCGGCCGGCGCCACGATCCGAGGTGCACTTCGTAGATGGAGAAAGGGGCGGTGAAGGAGTTGCGCGTGGCGCGCTCGCCCATCCAATCCGCGTCGCCCCATTCGTAGTCGAGGTCCCACAGCACCGAGCCGGTCTGCGGCGGCGTCTCGTGGTACACGCCGAAGGGATCGGCCTTGTCGACGCGAAAGCCGTTGTACTTGGAGACGATGTGGAACTTGTACTTCATCCCCTTCGAC
The DNA here is from genome assembly GCA_038040385.1 of Candidatus Gilichinskyi gelida. Taxonomy (GTDB): domain Bacteria; phylum Acidobacteriota; class Thermoanaerobaculia; order Gp7-AA8; family Gp7-AA8; genus Gilichinskyi; species Gilichinskyi gelida. The sequence continues at coordinate 47,603 of JBBPII010000016.1, read as the reverse complement.
ACGCCGGGGATGAAGCCCTCCCAGATGCCGGACTCGCCGCGCAGCTCGAGCAAGTTCGCGCGCGGATTCCAGTCGTTCCACTCGCCGATGACGCTGACCGCCACGGCGTTCGGGGCCCAGACGGCGAAGATCGCACCGCCGGGCGCCAGGTGCGCGCCGAGCTTTTCCCAGAGGCGATGATGCGAGCCTTCGTTGAAGAGGTGAAAGTCCCAGTCGGAGAGGAGGGTGGGGTCCATCAAGGTCCGCTATGCTAACGCCATGCACGCATTCCTGATCGCCGTCGCTCTCTTCGCCCAAACTGACGTCTCCGTCGATCGCCAAGCCGTGAAGGCGCACCCCGAGCTCCACGCGGCGCTCGCGCCGTCGGCGATCGAGAAGCTCGAGCGCGCCGCGGCGTCCATCGCCAAGGTCGACGTCAAATCGGCGCAGAAAGCCGTCAAGACCGCGTTTCCCGACGCGGAGTTGAGCGCGGCGGACATCGACGCGCTGGCCTCGTACGTGATGTCCGAGGCCGCGGATATCATCGCCGCGGAGACGACGAAGATCGACGAGCAGAAGCGCGCGGTCCAGGAGGCGATGAAGGCCGCTGGCCTCGAGCCGAAGGTGGGAGCGAAATACGCGCTCAAACTTTCAGGCGACTACGCCAAGGCGCCGGAGCCGCTGGGCGCCGATGCCGCGCCCGCCGCGATGCAGCAGCGCCTCGAGGAGCTCGGCGCGATGGCCGAGCTCAACCAGCGGCGGCGCACGAGCGTCCTCGACGCCGCCGATGCGGCGCGGAAAAAAGGGCACGACGTGGCGTTGAACGCGATCAGGAATTTGAAGTAGGACAACTTGGCCCTCTCCCGCTTGCGGGAGAGGGTGGCCGAAGGCCGGGTGAGGGTCACCCCAGCAGCTCCAGCACGCCGCGCAGCGGGATCGTCACCCACTCCGGTCGGTTGTTCAGCTCGTACACGATCTCGTAGAGCGCCTTCTCCAGCAGATAGGCATCGAGCAGGACCCGCAGCTCGTCGCGGGTGCGCGGCAGATGCGCCGCGGCGCCGCTCTCCGCGAGATAGCCACGCAGGAACGCCTCGGAAACCGAGTGGTGCCAGAAGCGCGCGCCGGTCTCCAGCGCGGCGATGTCTTCGCTGCGGATGACCGAGCCCTGCGACTGCCCATGCACGACGGCGTACGGAGCGTAGTGGAACGAGCGGAGCATGCCGGCGACGTCGCGCAGCGCGCTGCGCTTGATGCGCCGCTCGCTGAGCGGCCGCGACGGCTCCCCTTCGAAGTCGATGATCACGAAGTCGTTGCCGGTGCGGAGGACCTGTCCGAGGTGATAGTCGCCGTGGATCCGGATGCGCAGGCCGGTGATGCGCCCGTCGAGAACGCGGCGGATACGCTGCTGCACCTCCTGCTCGCGCGCCAGAAGCGCATCTGCCTCTTCGATGCCTTTCGCCCGCCGCCGCAGGAGCTGCATCGTCTGCACGGCCTGACTGCGCATCGACTGGTAGATTGAGCGCTGATAGTGCGGCGTGAACGGCTCGGGGGCGAAGGCGGGGATGTCGTCGCGCGACGCGAGCGCGATGTGCATCTGCGCCGTGCGGCGGCCCAGCGTCTCGGCGTCGGCGAGATAGCCGCCGATCGTTTCCTGTCCGAGCTCATCGGCCGTGCTCGCGCCGCTGACGACGTCCTCGAAGAAGCGCGAGATCGCGTCGAGGGTGTAGGTCCAGGCGTCGCCGGAGTTGGGGATGTACTTCTGCAGGATGGCCAGCGTCGCCGGCTCGCCCGCACCTCGGTACTCCAGCGACCCCGCCACTTGCGGCGTGGCGGCGAACGACGTCTCGTTGAGGAACTGCGTCATCTCCAGATCGGTGTTGATGCCGCTCTCGATGCGCCGGAAGAGCTTGAGGAAGAACACCTCGTCGTAAATGATCGCCGTGTTGCTCTGCTCCGCCTTCAGCACCTGCGACGGCAGCTCGCCCGTGCCGCGCAGCTCGCGGAACCCGCGCGCCGGCACGCCGACCAGGCCGCGCTCGCCCGCCGGTTGCCGGCGACGCCCGATGGTCTCGAGCAGCGCGGCCGCGAACTTCGGATCCGCGACCGCTTCGTACAGCAGGCAGCCGTCGCGCAGCCGGGCAATGAGGGTCGTGCTCCTGGTCCCCTCCTCATCGGCGCGGCGCGCCTGCGTCATGCCCAGCGGCAGGAGATAGACGTCGGGCTCTGCGTCGGCGTACTCGATGTCGACGAGCGCCAGGTAGCCGGCGTCGCGATCGAGCGGCACGGCGTCGCGCACCGAGAGGCTGGTGATGGTCCGCGCTTTCCCGGCGAACCAACGGCGCGAGCGGACGTAACGCGCGATCGCGCCGGCCAGCGCGTCGCGGCTGGCGAGGACTTCCTCCCAAGTGCCCGCGGCGATGAGCGGGACCTCTTCGGTCGGCGCCGCCTCATCGCGCTGCCGTTGGAGCGCGAACCAGTAGAAGGCGAACGGCCCGAGGTTGAGCAGATACGGGCGCTCGCCGATCTCCGGAAAACGCGTGCTCCCCGACAGCTCCACCGGGACCATGCCGCGGTACTGCGAGAGATCGAGGTCGAAGCACTGCACGTAGCGCGACAGGTTGGCGACGACCAGGATCGTCTCGTCCTCGTAGCGGCGGATGAAGGCGAGGATCTTCCGGTTCTCGGTGTGGACGAATTCCATCGTCCCGCGGCCGAAGGCGCGGAAGCGCTTCCGCTGCGCGATGAGCCGCTTCATCCACCACAGCAGCGAATACGGATTGCTCTGCTGCGATTCGACATTGACCTGCTCGTAGTGGTACTGCGGGTCGATGATCACCGGCAGGTAGAGCTTCTGCGGGTTGGCCATGGAGAAGCCGGCGTTGCGGTCGGCGCTCCATTGCATCGGCGTGCGGACGCCGTTGCGGTCGCCGAGGTAGATGTTGTCGCCCATCCCGATCTCGTCGCCGTAATAGACGATCGGCGTGCCGGGGAACGAGAACAGCAGGCCGTTCATGAGATGGATGCGCAGCCGGTGGTTCTGCAGCAGTGGGGCGAGGCGGCGGCGGATGCCGAGGTTGATGCGCGCCTGGCGATCGGCGGCGTAGGTGCGCCACATGTAGTCGCGGTCCTCGTCGGTGACCATCTCCAGGGTCAGCTCGTCGTGGTTGCGGAGGAACATCGCCCATTGGCAGTTTTCCGGGATGGCCGGCGTCTGGGCCATGATGTCGATGATCGGAAAACGATCCTCCTGCGCCAGCGCCATGTACATCCGCGGCATGACCGGAAAATGAAAGGCCATGTGGCATTCATCGCCGTTACCGAAATACGGGAGTGAGTCCTCCGGCCACTGATTGGCCTCGGCCAGGAGCATTTTCCCGGGATGTTTCGCGTCGAGGTGGGCGCGCAGTTTCTTCAGATAGGCGTGCGTTTCGGGCAGGTTCTCGCAGGTCGTCCCTTCCCGCTCATAGAGATACGGAATGGCGTCGAGGCGAAAGGCGTCGACGCCGAGGTCCATCCAGAAGTCGAATGCTTTGAACAATGCGTCGTGCACCGCGGGATTGTCGAAATTGAGATCGGGCTGGTGTGAAAAGAAGCGGTGCCAGTAGTACGCCTTCGCCACCGGGTCCCACGCCCAGTTCGACGTCTCGTAGTCCTTGAAGATGATGCGCGCGTCTTTGTACTTCTCCGGCGTGTCGCTCCAGACGTAGTAATTCCGCCACGGCGAGCCGGGCCGCGCGCGCCGCGACTTCTGAAACCACGCGTGCTGGTCGCTGGTGTGGTTGATGACCAACTCCGTGACCACGCGGAGCCCGCGGCGGTGCGCCTCGCGCAAGAGGGCCTTGAAGTCCGCCAGCGTGCCGTAGCTGGGGTGGACGGCGGTGTAATTGGCGATGTCGTAGCCGTCGTCTTTCAGCGGCGATGGATAGAACGGCAGGAGCCACAGGATGTTGACGCCGAGGTCCTGCAGGTAGTCGAGCTTGCGCGTCAGACCCTGAAAATCGCCCACGCCGTCGCCGTTCGTGTCGAAGAACGCCTTGACGTGCGTTTGGTAGATGATGCCGTCTTTGTACCAATCGTCCATAAGTTGCCACCGAGGGTACCGGGCGGCCTGCAGGCCGCCCCTACAAACGCACGTAGGGGCGCGCAGCAGCGCGCCCGACACCCTCACAAGAAGTATTCAAAATCACGCTCCGTTCTCACCTTTCTCCGAATCCTAAAGATATGCGCGGGCACCACGTGAGGATTGAGCTGCACGTGATTCCGCGGGCCGTGCCACGTGAAGCGCGCGCCTGTAAGCAGCTCGTGAACCTGGAAGGGATACGGAATGTCGAGTTTCAGATCGATCCAGCCCGCTTGTGTGTTGTGCGGATCGAGATTGACGACTGCGACCACGACGTTCTCGCCGGCCGACTTGCTGTAGCAGATCAGCTCATCGTTGTCCGTCGGATGAAATGCGAGCGTGGCGTTCTGCTGCAATGCCGGATTCTCGCGGCGGATGCGGTTGACGAGGGTCATCATTTCCGTCAGATCGTCGTCCGTCACGCCCCAGCGGCGCGCTTCGTATTTTTCGGAGTCGTGGTATTCCTCGCTCCCCGCGTCGCGCGCCTCGCTCACGAAGCGGTCAAAGGCCGGGCCGTATACGCCGTAGTTCGCGCTGAGCGTCGCGGCGAGAATCAGCCGGATGATGAACGCCGGCCGTCCGCCGTACTGCAGATACTCCGTCAGGATGTCCGGCGTATTCGGCCACGCGTTGGGGCGGAAGAAGTCGCTCACCGGCGGCTTGCTGATCTCCGTGAAGTACTCGGTCAGCTCGTGCCTGGTGTTGCGCCACGCAAAGTACGTGTACGACTGGCTGAACCCCGCCTTCGCCAGCCAATACATGATCTTCGGCCTGGTAAACGCCTCGGCCAGGAAGATCACGTCCGCATGCTCGCTCTTGATCTCGCGCAGCGCCCACTGCCAGAACGGTAGCGGCTTGGTGTGCGGATTGTCGACGCGGAAAATCCGCACGCCCTGCCCGATCCAGTAGCGGAAGACGTCGCGCAGCTCTTCCCACAGCTCCTGCCACGCTTTGCTCTCGAAGTGAAAGGGATAGATGTCCTGGTATTTCTTCGGCGGATTTTCCGCGTACTGGATGGTGCCGTCAGGCCGCTGCTGAAACCAGTCCGGATGCTCCCGCACGAGCGGGTGGTCGGGCGAGGCCTGGAACGCCATGTCGAGCGCGACGTCGATGCCGCGCGACTTCGCCGCGGCGACCAGCCGGCGGAAATCGTCGGGCGTGCCGAGGTCCGCGTGGATGGCGGCGTGACCACCTTCCGCCGCGCCGATGGCCCACGGGCTGCCGGCGTCGCCGGCCTGCGCGATAGTCACGTTGTTGCGCCCCTTGCGGTACGTGGTGCCGATGGGATGGATGGGCGGGAGGTAGAGGACGTCGAAGCCCATCTTCGCGATACGCGGCAATTCCGCCTCCACGCCGCGGAATCCGCCGAAGGAACGCGGGAAGAGCTCGTACCACGCGCTGAACGCGGCGCGCGGCGGATCGACTTCGATGGCCAGCTCGCACGGGTATCGCACGGCAAACGTCCGCTCCGCGTTCCGCCACATCAGCGCCAGCAGCTCGTCGCTCCAGAGCTCGAGCACCTTGTCCTCGACCGTCTCGTCGCCCTCGAGGATGGCGACGTAGCGCTCGAGGCGCTTGCGGTCGCGCGCCTTCGCGCGCGCCGCGGCGGCGCGGATCATCTCCAGGCCGATGCGGAGCTGGACGGCGAGGTCGAGCTGCGCGGCCTCGACCCGTTTCCGAAGATCGCGATGCCAGGTGAGGAAGTGATCGACCCAGGCTTCTATGGTGAAGAAGGTGAAGCCGAGGCGGTCGACGCGCAGCTCCGTGCGCCAGCGGTCGTTGACCAGCGGCTCCATGCGCACCTCGGCCAACTTCTTTTCCGACTGGTGGCGGTGGAGCATCACCGCGGAGAGGAGGTCGTGGCCGTCGGCGAAGATGTCCGCTTCGATCTGCACCACGTCGCCCGCCACGCGCTTGGCGGGGAACCGTCCGTCGTCGACTGACGGAGAGACACCTTCAATGATCACGCGCCGGCGGCCGTCGAACTGCACGGCTCGGCAGGGTGCTAGTTACGTGCCTCGACGTTTATTCTGAGCCGCGAAGACGGCTCAGAATCTGGCGCCCACTTGCGCAGCGCACATGGGCACCAGATCCTGAGCCGTCTTCGCCCCTCAGGATGAAGTTCTCACAGCAGTTTCCGCACGAACGGCCGCACCAGCAGGCCGAGGACGCTGCCGACCGGCCCGCGCCGCAGGACCATGAGGCGGACCACCTGCTCGCCCGCCAGGGCGACGGCGACGAGGAAGGCCACGAACGCGTCGCGGTGCAACGAGCTGGCGATGCCGATCACCGCGGCGACGAGAGTGGCGATGGCGATGCCGGTCGAGTAGCGGCGGTAGTCGTACGACGGGAAGCGCGCCGCGATCCGCTCCTGCAGTTCGGCCGGCAGGAGGCTGAGGAACGGCTCGCGCATCATCAGCAGGTCGCGCATCTTCACGTCGTCCGGCGCCTCGGTGATGACGACGTCGAATCCCTTCTCCACCGCGAACGGCGAGGTGCCGCGGCGCCCCGTCAGCAGCCACCAGGCGATGTATCCGAATAGCCCGAGCGCCGACCCGATCGGCCGGTTCTGGGTGTAGACGAGGAAGAAGCGCGCCGTGGTCTCGATGCCCAGGTAGGCGGTCACCACGATCAGCCCGATCGGCGGCGTGTCCTGGCGCATGACGTAGCTCACGATCCAGAGGACGCAGCCGACCACCACGGCGTACATGCCGATCACCGAGACGAACGTGATGCGATACGGCAAGAGCCCGAGGTTCTCAGCCATCCGGTTCTGCACCACCGCCGGGAGGTGCCCGGTGAAGAGCGCCGCGAGATTCGCCGTCTTGCGATTACGCTCCCGCACCAGCTGCGCGCGATGCTCCTCCACCCGCCCGGCCTCCGCCGGCTCGTCGTACTGCTGGACCACGCGCATGACGTTGTTATCGCGCCACGGCTCGAGGACATACTCCACCCCACCCTGCGGCAACTCCCGCGCCTCCACGACCTCGAAGTACTGCTCCTCCCACAGAATCGCGGTGCCGGGAAACTCCGCCGAGGTAAGCGTCTTCCCCACCCGCGCCACCCACCCCTTGGAGATGCGTGAGGCGAGCGTCAGGCGCTCGCCGTCGGGCGGGCGGAGGCGGTCGGTGCCGTGGGGGTGCATGGGAGCAATTGTAGCGGGCGTCCCGGGGTGCGGGCTTCTATGCGCGCGTGCGCTAGCGAGTCCGCCGATGCAAATCAATCTAGGTTAATGACCGCAGCGCGTTGAAGGACGTAGATTTCCTAGTTGGCCCCGACGCTGGCAGCGGTTGGGATAGACTTCACACGTGCCTGAGCAAGCCCTGCGAGCGAAGACCTTCACTCATCTCGTCTTCAGGAGCTTCCGCTCGATCAGTGGGCCGGTTCTAACCCTAGTAGGTGTCGCGATCACGGTCGCGGCGTGGTTCGTGTCTCGTGATTACCGCGTCTCCGTCTTCTGGCTTGTGGCGATTGCTGTCGCTGCTCTCATTCTTTTCGCGACGTTCGTCACGGCCGCTGCCGATGCGTACCACTCTTCATCGCACGTACTGCCGCGCGTACGCCTCGCACGACCGCCACCACCATCGTACCGCGACGTTCGAGCGATACTTCTGCTCGATGCATCTGATTTGTTTTCACCAGATTCGGTAGTGTCTATTTACCGATTAGAACAACAGGAATACGAAGCGCTTGTAGGCTTTGGGCGTGTTATTACAGTTCAGGACAACGGTTTCATACAAATTGGCGTGATGGAAATCACCGGACAATCGGAAGAAGTACTGACGCTCATGCTGAATAATGAGCGCCACACGCTCGAGTCACTTCGCGTGAAGCCTCACGTGCCGCTATCCGGTTACTTCCTTTCAGGAGGCAAGTTGTGACCGACGAAGCCCAAGCACGCCCCCTGTTTCCGGGTCGCGTGATCAAAGTTCTCAATGACTACAAAGTCGTCATCAATCGTGGCGCGAGTGATGGTATCAAGAAAAATATGGCCCTTCTAATATATGGACTTAGTAGAGAGGAGCTCAAGGATCCGGAAACTGGTGAAAACCTCGGGAAACTAGAAATAGTCCGTGGCACGGGTGTAGTCGCGCACGTTCAAGACCGCATGGCAACGGTCGAGTCCAACAAGAAGTCGACACCGTCTAAGACGGTCGTTCGTCGCAATATGGGGCCATTCGCGCCGCTAGGAATGGGTACAGAACAGGAGACCGTCACCGACGAGCCGGAACAATTACCGTTCGACGGAGCGGCAGAGGGCGATTATGTTCGGCCCGCGTAGCGCCGTCGAACTCTTCTGAACGGGCCGGGAACATGGGTAACAAAATAGACCGGGAACATAGGTAACAGTTCGAGTCGCTGTTGGCCTTGCGCTTCGTAGGTTCGGCCGTCAGAGTCGTTGTCATGAAGGCACGCGGTCGCTCAGCGAAAGAACGGTGGGCGAACGCAATCACGTAAGAGGCGCAGCACGCAGAAGTCCGGTCTAACGATCAGGTGAGGGCGCTGCACGCTGAAACCGAGTAAAATGCCGTCATGCGAGTCACTTCGGGAAGGGTTGTTTCCGGTCAGATCATCCTGGAAGGAGAGCCACTCCCAGACGGTGTGGTAGTTACCATCCTGGCGCGAGACGCGGACGAGAGCTTCGAACTGGATGCGGCTGCCGAAGCAGAACTGCTGCTCTCCTTGGCTGAGGCGGACCGTGGCGAGCTCATTCCAGCAGATGACGTTCTTCGGGTGTTTCGAGACGGCGATTGAGCGAGCCGTTTATCGTGGGCTTCACACCTCGTGCCTCTCGCGAGGTGGCCGAGGCGAAACGTTGGTGGCGTGCTAATCGTACGAAAGCGCCCGATGCTCTCGAAGAAGAGATCAGAACCGGGCTCGAGCTCATCTCAGCTACACCTGGCATTGGTGAAGTGGCACGCAACATCGCGCTACCCGGCGTCAGACGTATATTCCTGAATCGCGTCAAGTACCATCTCTACTATCGGCCAAACGCAGGGTCGCGAACAATTGAAGTTGTGGCCTTGTGGCATGCGCGCCGCGGCAGCGGACCTCACCTCTAGTCGCCCGTGGTGCCAGCAGTCAGCGCATAATCCTGCATGACTGCCTCGCCCTTCAGCGCCCTCGGCCTCAACGATTCCCTCGTCCAGACCCTCTCCGCCCTCGGCTACGAGGCCCCGACTCCCATCCAGCAGCGCACCATCCCCGCTCTCCTGGCCGGCCGCGACGTGATCGGGCAGGCGCAGACCGGGACCGGGAAGACCGCGGCGTTCGCCCTTCCTATTCTGGAGAGGATCGACGCCAGCCGTCGCGAGACCCAGGCGCTCGTCCTGGCGCCGACGCGCGAGCTCGCCGTGCAGGTGGCCGACGCGCTGCACTCGTACGCCCACGGAACGCCAGGGGTGACGGTGCTGCCAGTGTATGGCGGCGCACCGATCGGCCCACAGCTCAAGCGGCTCGAGCGCGGCGTGCAGGTCGTGGTGGGCACGCCGGGGCGGCTGATCGACGTCCTCGATCGCAAGAGTCTCCGCCTCGACGCCATCCGCTTCCTCGTCCTCGACGAAGCCGACGAGATGCTGAAGATGGGCTTCATCGACGACGTCGAGAAGATCCTCAGTGCCGCGCCCAAGCCGCGACAGATCGCCCTCTTCTCCGCCACCATGCCGCCGGAAGTGGTGCGCATCGCCCAGCGGCATCTGGTCGATCCTGAACGGATCTCGATCGAGCGGAAGACGGTCACCGCGCCGGACATCGAGCAGCGGTTCATCAACGTATCGGAAGGGCAGAAGCTGGAGACGCTCACCCACATCCTGGAGCTGGAGGAAAACGAGGCCGTGCTCATCTTCCGCCGCACCAAGAACGGCGCGGCCGAGCTGGCGGAACGGCTGGAGGGCCGCGGCTTCGCCGCCGTGGCCATGCACGGCGACATGAAGCAGGCCGAGCGCGAGAGCGTCATCCGCCGTCTTCGCGCCGGACAGGCGGAGATCGTGGTGGCCACCGACGTCGCCGCGCGCGGTCTCGACGTCGAGCAGATCGCGCACGTCATCAACTACGACATTCCCAACGACGTCGAAGCGTACGTCCACCGCGTCGGCCGCACCGGACGCGCCGGGCGGACCGGCGTGGCAACGCTGTTCGTCACTCCGCGCGAGCAGCGCATGATGCGGGAGATCGAGCGCTTCACCGGCAGCAAGATCAAGCCGATGAAGATGCCGACGCGCGCTGACGTCGCCGCGCGCCGCGTCGCCCAGCTCAAGGAGACGATCCGCAAGACCATCGCCGAGGGCGATCTCGATCTCTATCTCGACCTGGTGGAGCAGCTCGTCGAGGAGGGGCCGCACGACGTGGCCGAGATCGCCGCCGCCGCGGCGCGCCTGGCGAGCGCGGCCCGGCCGGTGGCGGAGGCGCCGCCGCCGCCGGTCGAGGAGCAGCCCCGCGAGCGCGCTCCGCGCGCCGCGCGCACCGACTCGGTGCGGCTGCGCATGAATGTCGGCAAGCGCGACGGCATCCGGCCCGCGGACGTCGTCGGCTCGATCGCCAACGAGGCCGGCATTCCGGGACGCGACATCGGGCCGATCGACATCCGCGACGACGTCACCTACGTGAGCGTCCCGGCCGACGCCGTCGATCACGTCATCAAGAGCGTCTCGCGCTCACGCTTTCACGGCCGCGCGGTGAACTTGCGCGTGGCCGACGGCCGCGATCGCCCCACCGCGCCGAAGCGGTTCTCGCCGCGCGGCAGCCGGCACAAAAAGCGCTCGGGGTAGGGATTCATGCCGCCCCGTCACTCCTGATGGAGGAGGAAATGACCTTGCCTGACTGGAAAGGCATCATCGCCAAAAGCTTCTCGCCCGCTGATTTCGACGCGTATTGCCACGAGCTTCAGTGGACCGCCTGGCGTCCTTCCTTCATCGTTCTGCACAACACGGCGTCGCCGTCGTTGGCACAACGGCCGAAGGGCCTCACCGAGAAGCACATCCGCAACTTGGAAGGATTTTATCGGGACACTCAGAAGTGGAAGGCCGGTCCCCATCTCTTCATCGACGACCGGCAGATTTGGGTCTTCACGCCTCTGACTGTTTCGGGTACCCATTCGCCATCCTGGAACAAGGTCGCCCTGGGCATCGAAATGCTTGGCGACTACGAACGAGAGGCGTTCGATCAAGGTAGGGGCGCCGACGCGCGGCAGAACACCATTTGCGCCATCGCCACGCTTTCAGCGATCCTCGGCCTGGAGCCGACCACGATGAAGGTGCACCGCGAAGATCCTCTGACCACCCATGCGTGTCCCGGGAAGAATGTCCGGAAGCTGGAGGTCATTCAGGCGGTGCAGGATCTCATCATTGAGCGCCACGCCGGAGAGCACCCGATCAAGCCGGTGCCTTGACCCCCTTCACCACGGCAGCAGGTCGTTGAGGATCCAGAGCGGCCCCACCAGCAGGTTGAGGAAGTTCTGCAGGAACGCGGGGCGACGCAGGTCCGAAGAGATCCTCAGGGAGTGATGGTAGGCTAAAGCCATGCGGAGAATCTTCACAGCAGTAGTGGAGCGCGACGCTGATACGGGCTTCTACATTGGCTTCGTTCCCGGCCTGGCTGGAGCGCATACGCAGGCCGAGACGTTGGACGAGTTAAACGTCAATCTCAAAGAAGTTGTGGAGTTGCTCCTCGAGGACGGCGAACCGAACCTCGAAGCTGAGTTCGTTGGAACGCAGCTAGTGGATGTGAGCTAACGATTGGTAAAGCTGCCGATGCTGAAGCCGCGGCAAGTCATCGCGGCTCTGGAGCGACTTGGTTTCGACGAGGTTCGGCAACGTGGCTCGCACAAACAGTTCAGGCACGAAGACTTCTTGCTCGTCATTTAGCTATGGGGTGGACGCCTGCTGCGCCTTCACCACCGGCACCACGTCGTTGAGGATCCAGAGCGGGCCGACGAGCAGGTGGAGAAAGTTCTTCAGGAACGCCGGTTTGTTGTGCTCGTACACCTTGTGGCCGATGAACTGGAAGATCCAGCCGAGGACGAAGAGCGCGACGTTGAGCCACATCGGCATCGCCGCGCCGGCGATGTAGAACGCCACCGAAACCAGCAGCATGGCGATGGCCAGCCGCCACTCCAGCATCAGGTAGACGACCGTGGAGACGGCGATGAGTAGCATCGCCGCGTCCAGCCGCCAGAAGCTCACCCGCACCAGCATGCCGATCAGCGTCAGCATGATCAGAGGGATGCCGAGGCGGTGGAAGAGCTTGTTGCCGGGCGTGCGGTGGTAGGCAGCGTAGTCGGCGAAGTAGGCGCTGATGTCTCGCATCCGCCGAGTTTACCGCCAGCGGAGGGAGAAGGTGCAGCTCCGCGCGCCGCGGCATTGGCAGCTCGTCTCGTCGACCTGCACGCTCACCGCGCGGTGCAGCAGCAGCGACTCGCGGTAGTAGCCGAGGGCGCTCTCGCAGAAGAGCGGGCTGTAGGAGCAATAGCCGCTGTGGACCATCTGCCCGGACACGCGGCTGGTCATGACGTACGACGCCTCGCCGAAGTCCTGAAACTTCGAGTGGAGGCTCGCCCCGTTGTCGAAGAATTCGTGGATCGAAGTGGCCCTGAAGGCCTTGTAGACGCCGGTGAGGTTCGACCGCGCGGAATACGCCCCCACCTCGCGCAGCACGGCGGTGTCCCCGCCGCCGTAAACCTTCACGATGGTCCGATCGACCTCCATCAGGTCGGCGAACTGAAACCAACTCACCGGAAGGAGCATGCCGCTCAGCGACTCCCGCAGGTTGGACGGCAGCGCCGTCCAGAATCGGTTGATGTCCGCCAGCGAGCGTGCTTTCGTCGCCCAGTCGATGTGTGCCGCCATCATCCCGCCTTTGACCATTCCGCCGCCGAGGAGCTCGCGCGGAGTATCGAGGAGTTGCGCCGAAGGATTCATGGGCGGAGGTTACGAGCCGCGCCGTCAACCTGGCCCGCTGCGCCGCGTGAGAAATGCATCATTCAACGCCCGTGGCGGCCGAGTTGAATGTTAAATGTTGAATGTTGAATGATGTCGCCCTGAAGCCGTGAACGCCCTCCCGCTCATCCTCTTCTTCCTGGCGGCCGCCGCCATCGGCTACCGCTACTACTCCGCCTTCCTGGCGGCGAAGGTCATGGCCCTCGACGACAGCCGGGTGACGCCGGCGCATCGCTTCGAGGACGGCCAGAACTACGTGCCGACGAACAAGTGGGTGCTCTTCGGCCACCACTTCGCGGCCATCTCCGGCGCGGGGCCGCTCATCGGACCGGTGCTGGCGGCGCAGTTCGGATACCTGCCGGGACTGCTGTGGCTCACCTTCGGGGTGGTCTTCGCCGGCGCGGCGCACGACTTCGTGATCCTGGCCTCCTCGGTGCGGCGCAACGGCAAGTCGCTGGCGGAGATCGCCCGCACCGAGATCAGCCCGGTGGCGGGCATCACGGCGATGATCGCCATCCTCTTCATCGTGGTCATCGCCCTGGCCGGCCTCGGCATCGCGGTGGTCAACGCCCTGGCCGACTCGCCGTGGGGGACGTTCACCATCTTCCTGACCATCCCCATCGCCCTCTTCGTCGGCCTCTACCTCCACAAGTCGACGGCGCCGAACGCGATTCAGATCGGATCGGCGATCGGCGCGCTGGCGGTCCTCGCCGCAGTGATCGCCGGGCGATGGGTGCCCGGCACCGCGCTGGGCGACTTCTTCACCTTGACCCGGCCGCAGATCACGCTGTCGATCGCGGTATACGGCTTCATCGCCTCGGTGCTGCCGGTGTGGATGCTGCTCTGCCCGCGCGACTACCTCTCGTCGTACATGAAGCTCGGCACCATCGCCGCGCTGGTGGTCGGAACGATCGTCGTCGCGCCGCACATCTACGCGCCGGCGATCTCGCAGTACGCGGCGGGTGGCGGGCCGATCATCCCCGGCAAGCTCTACCCGTTCGTCTTCATCACCATCGCTTGCGGCGCGATCTCCGGCTTCCATGCCCTCATCGGATCGGGGACGACGCCGAAGATGCTCGACAAGGAATCGGACGCCCGAATGATCGGCTACGGCGCGATGCTCTGCGAGGGGCTGGTGGGATGCGTGGCGCTGATCGCCGTCTGCGCGTTGCATCCCGGCGACTACTACGCCATCAACGTCGCGCCGGCGAAGTTCGCCACCCTCGGCCTCACGCCCGTCCACCTGCACGAGTTCGAGCGGCTGGTGAACGAGACGCTGGTGGGGCGGACGGGCGGGGCGGTGTCGCTGGCGGTGGGCTTCGCGCAGATCTTCGCCGGCATCCCCTTCCTCTCGCACCTGATGTCGTACTGGTACCACTTCGCCATCATGTTCGAGGCGCTGTTCATCCTGACCACCATCGACACCGGCACGCGCGTGGCGCGCTTCATGGTCCAGGAGTTCCTCGGCCGCGCCTGGAAGCCGTTCGAGAACACGAGCTGGCTGCCGGGGACGCTCATCTCGACCCTCGCGGTCGTCGTCGCCTGGTCGTACTTCATCTTGACCGGCTCGATCTCGCAGATCTGGCCGATGTTCGGCCTCGCCAATCAACTGCTCGCGGCTGTTGCTTTGTGTGTGGGAACCGCCGTGATTCTCAATTCGGGACGGGTGAAGTACGCCTGGACGACGATGGCCCCGCTGGCGTTCGTGGCGTCGACGACGATCTATGCCGGCTGGCGCTCGATCTTCGACAACTTCCTCCGCCTGAAGACCTTCGCCGGCTATCTCGACGCGATCCTCACGGTCATCTTGATGATCTGTGTCTTCGTGATTCTCGTCGCGTCGGCGCGCGCCTGGCTGCGCGCCATCCGCGGCGAGCCGGTGACGTTCGTCGCGGCGACGGCGGGTCCGGAGCATCGTCACATTCCGGGCTCGGGCTGCTGCTGAGGTGTCATCCCGAGCGGGATGACACGGGGGCGATATCATCCCCCGCGCATGAAAGCCACCGTCGTCGTCGAGCTCAAGCCCTCTGTCCTCGACCCTCAGGGCAAGGCCATCCAGCATTCGCTCAGCTCGCTGGGCTTCACGGGGGTGGAAGATGTCCGCGCCGGCAAGCTGTTTCGACTGTCGCTTGCGGACAGTGGGCAGTCACGGGAGGAAGTCGAAAGGCAACTTCGACAAATGTGTGAACGGCTCCTCGCCAACACGGTCATCGAAAACTTCTCCTACACGATCGAGGAGTAGTCTCACCGCTCTCGTGCTGCTCACTTGCTCCGCGGCGTTTGCGGAAATCCTCACCCCCGTTCCCACCCGCGACAGGAAGGTCGTGAAGCGCTGGACCCTTGCAGGCGATCCGCGCGGCTTGGCCCTGGGCGCCGACGGCACCATCTACGTCGGTCTGGCGCAGCCGCAGAGCGTGATAGCCATCGACGCGAAGACCGGCGCGGTCAAGAAGCGCGTAGTCCTCGACTCCGCGGAGATCGCGTCGACCAAGGAGCTGGTCACGCTGCGGACGAACCCCGACCGCACGCGCCTCTACATCGCCAACGGCAGCGACGAGAGCGCGACCATCCTCTCTCTCCCCGACCTCGGAATCGTCCGTGAGATCACCATCGAAGGAGAGCCGATCCGCGACGTGCTGCCGGATCCGAAGGGGCGTTACGTCTACCTCGTCGGCCGCCGGGTGCACGTCTACGACGCCGAGGCGCAGAACGAGCTGCGGACGATTCCCATCGACGACCCGATGGCCATCGCCGTGAGCAGCAACGGCGCGACGCTCGCGGTCGTCGCCACCGAGGATTTCGGCAACACGAAGGCCACCTCGGTGGCGCTCTTCGACACGACGAATTTCCGCGAGCTGGCGCGCGATCCGCTGCAGACCGACAAGCCGATCGGCGCCGCGCTCTTCGCCGCCAACGACCGCGTCCTGGTGGCCCTCGGACGCGACGGTCTTTACGAGAAACCGCTCAACCCGGCATCAACGAAGGGGATGGAGGCCGGCGCCAACGGCCAGATGCGGATGCGCATCGACTTCGGCGATCTGGTGAACACCGACCGCATCTGCCTCCCTGAGGGCGCTGGCCCGCAGATCGCCGCGATGGCGTCGCACGACTTGCTGCTCTTCGCCGAGCGGCGCTGCAGCAGCAGCGGCACGTTCGTCGGCTCGTCGCGGCGCGTGACGCCGGCGTCGCTGTACGGCGTCGACGCCTATGCCATCGCGTACGACGCGAGCACCAACACGCTCGCCGTCACCGATCGCGCGGGGTACCTTACAATTTACAAAGTGCCGCGAGTGGCGCTGGCGCGATGAAATTCGGAATCGTTCTTCTCCCGGGCTCGAATTGCGATCACGACGCGGAGCACGTCGTGCGCAACGTCCTCGGCGCCGAGGCGGAGATCCTCTGGCACAAGGACACCGACCTGCGCGGCGCCGACTGCGTGATCATCCCCGGCGGCTTCGCGTACGGCGACTATCTCCGCGCCGGCGCGCTGGCCAAGTTCGCCCCGATCATGGAGTCGGTGAAGAAACACGCCGCGGCGGGCGGGCTGGTGCTCGGCATCTGCAACGGCTTCCAGGTGCTGACCGAGGCCGGACTGCTTCCCGGCGCGCTGATGCGCAACCAGCACCTCCGCTTCCTCGGCCGCGACGTCCTGATTCGCGTCGAGGAGACCAACACGCCCTTCACCTGCGAGCTCACCGAAGAGCAGATCATCCGCGCGCCGATTGCGCATGGCGAAGGCAATTACTTCGCCGACGACGCGACGCTCGATGAGCTCGAGCGCAACGGCCAGGTGATCTTCCGTTACTGCGATGCCGAGGGGCGGCTCACCGCCGACGCGAACCCGAACGGCTCCGCGCGCAACATCGCCGGCATCTGCAACCGCGAGCGCAACGTCCTCGGCATGATGCCGCACCCGGAGCGCTGCTCGGAGACGCTGCTCGGGGGAGCGGACGGGCTGGGGGTGTTTCGGTCTATCGCGGCGGCGCTTGTGCGGGTGTAGGCGCGGCCCTCATCCGCCGCTTCGCGGCACCTTCTCCCGCAAGCGGGAGAAGGGAGATTTGCTGCCCCTCTCCCGCGTGAGCGGGTGAGGGTCGCCACACTAGCGGCACGTTGAGCATCGGCCGCGGTGCGGCGATCTCGCGGCTGAACCGCAGCTTCCCATCTGCGTACGTCCACGACCCGTCGGCGCAGCGGGAGCGCTCGAGATCGGGCGTCCATTTTCCTGACTTGATGGCGAAGATCCGCTCGGTGGCCTCGAGCTCCGCGTGGAATCGCGCCACGCGCTGCCACACGCCGCCGAGGTTCGGCGTCGAGTGGTGTGCGGGGCGGTTCCAGAACGGCAGCATGGCGCGGACGCGGCGGTCGAGCGCCGCGCCGTCGATGGCGCAGTGGCGCGATTGGGCCAGCTCGCCGGCCGCGCGGCGCATCACCGCGGCGATGTTCGCCGCGCACATCTCCTCGTACGGTTGCAGGACCACGTCGACGAGGCGTCCGTCCCGTTGCTGCGCCGACTCCTCGACATGCCTTCGGATGACCCACGCCTCCGACTGCTGCGCGGCGAGCATCGAGCGTCGGTAGTCGATGGCAGCGATCTCGCCGAACCACGCGGGTCGCGCGTCGAGCCGCCGCGCCGCGGCGTTGACGATCCGCGTCCCGGCGAGCGCCACCATCTTCGAGATCAGTTCCGGCCGGTGCCAAAGCGCGCGCTGCAGATGCCAGGCCGCGCAGAGATCATCGGACGCCGTCTCAGGCGACGTCAGCGCGTGCGCCACGAGCAGCCGCGTCAGCGCGAGATGCCCGGAGAGATTCGGCAGCGGCGCCCGCGCCGCGGCGACGACGTCGGTCGGCCAGATGATCGCCGTCCGCCCGACGAGGTACTCGCGCACATCGGCCAGCGCCGCGCCGTACGTGGCGAAGTACTGCGCGAGCTCCGGCGGCGGCGGATCGACGGCGTCGTCGGCGCGCGTGAGCTGCGCGTCGAGGTAGGTGTTGAGCCCCGGGCGCTGAGCAGACAGCGAAGCGACCAGCGGCGGCGACAAATCGACGCCCGCCGCCGCGGCGAGCGCGGTGAGCCGCGCAGCGTCGTTGCTCGTATCGCGCGCCGGATAGCGCTTCGGCACCTCGTCGAGCGCGCCGAGTCCCATCGGCCACTCATATCGCGCGCCGCTCGTGCGCGTCCGTTGCGCTGACACCGACGTCGCCAGCCAAACGCCGACGATCACCGTTGCAACCAGCGCAAAAACGGCCGCGGCGCGCTTCATGGCAGCCATTATCGCTTCGCATACAATCCGCGCTCATGGCCAACGAGATCGACGCGCTGCTTCAGGAGGACCGCACGTTCCCTCCGCCGGAGGAATTCCGGCGCCAGGCGAACGCGAAGGACGAGTCGATCTACGACGTCAAAGATCGCGAGAAATACTGGGCGGATTGGGCGGGGCAGCTCGATTGGCAGACGAAGTGGAGCAAGGTCCTGGAGTGGAATGCTCCTTACGCCAAGTGGTTCGTCGGCGGCACCCTCAACGCGTCGTACAACTGCCTCGATCGCCATCTCGAGACGCGCGGCGACAAGCCGGCCATCATCTGGGAAGGCGAGCCGGGCGACGTCCGCAAGTTCACCTACCGCGAGCTGCACACCGAGGTCTCCAAGTTCGCCAACGCGCTGAAATCCCTCGGCGTCGCCGCCGGTGACCGTGTCGCCATCTACATGCCGCTGGTCCCGGAGGCCGTGGTGGCCATGCTGGCCTGCGCGCGCATCGGCGCCGTGCACTCCGTGGTGTTCGGCGGCTTCTCCGCCGAGGCGCTGCGCGACCGCATCAACGACGCCGAGGCCAAGGTCCTCATCACCGCCACCGCCGGCTACCGCCGCGGCAATCTCGTCCCGCTGAAGAAACTCGCCGACTCGGCAGTCAATGAATGCCCGTCGATCACGCACGTCGTGGTGGTCATGCGCCGCTCGGCGGTCGACGAAGCCGAAGACACGCTCACCATGCATCCGCAGCGCGACCGCTGGTATCACGAGCTGATGAAGCAGGCTTCCGCCGACTGCCCGCCGGCCTATGTGGACAGTGAGCACATATTGTACACACTGTACACATCAGGGACGACGGGAAAGCCGAAGGGGATCATCCACACCACCGGCGGCTACCTCACCGAGTGTTACGCCACCTGCAAATGGGTCTTCGATCTGAAGGACTCCGATGTCTACTGGTGCACCGCCGACCTCGGATGGGTCACCGGCCACTCGTATGTCGTCTACGGCCCGCTCGCCTGCGGCGCGACGGTCTTCGTCTACGAGGGCGCCCCCGACTGGCCGAAGCAGGATCGGTTCTGGTCGCTGATCGAGAAGCACAAGATCACCATCTTCTACACCGCGCCGACGGCCATCCGCGCATTCATGAAGTGGGGCCGGCAGTTGCCGCAGGCGCACGACCTTTCCTCGCTCCGACTCCTCGGCAGCGTGGGTGAGCCGATCAATCCCGAGGCATGGATGTGGTACCAGGAGTTCATCGGCGGCGGACGCTGCCCGGTCGTCGACACCTGGTGGCAGACGGAGACGGGCGCGATCCTGATCACGCCGCTGCCGGGCATCGTGGCCACCAAGCCCGGCTCCGCGACGCGGGCGTTTCCCGGCATCGACGCGGAGATCCTCGACGAGGGCGGCAACCGCGTGGAGGTCGGCGGAGGCTACCTGGCCATCACCACGCCCTGGCCGTCGATGCTGCGCGGGATCTGGAAGGACCCCGAGCGCTTCGTAGAGCAGTACTGGTCGAAGTGGCCGGGGATCTACTTCACCGGCGACGGCGCCAAGCGCGACGAGGACGGCTACTTCTGGCTCCTCGGGCGCGTCGACGACGTGATGAACGTCGCCGGCCACCGCATCGGGACGATGGAGGTGGAGTCGGCGCTAGTCGATCACCACTCCGTCGCCGAGGCGGCGGTGGTAGGCATCAATCACGAGATCAAGGGGACGGCCATCGCCGCGTTCGTCATCGTCAAGGCCTCCGCCGCCGAGGCGGCGAAGCTCGATCCGGCGAAGTTCGAAAAGGAGTTGAAGGACCACGTCGCGCAGAAAATCGGCGCCATCGCCCGGCCGGAAACGATCCTCATGACCGCCGACCTCCCGAAGACCCGCAGCGGCAAGATCATGCGCCGCCTCCTGCGCGACATCGCCGAAGGGCGGGCGCTGGGGGATGTGACGACGCTGGCGGATCCCACGGTGGTTGCTTCGTTGAAGGAAAAGTACGAGGAGGAGGGATGAGGTTGCCAATCCTGAGCGAAGCGAAGGATCTTCGGCTCGACTGGACCCAGCCCGCTCAATCGAGCCGAAGATCCTTCGGCCGCTCCGCGGCCTCAGGATTGGAGTGAAAACCGCTCTCATCACCGGCGGCTCCCGCGGGATCGGCCGCGTCACGGCGATGCGGCTGCTGGCCGAGGGGTGGGCTGTGGCGTTCACCTACAGCCAGTCCATCGATGCGGCGCTGCAGTTCCAGCGCGACGCCGGCGGGACGAATCTCGCGGCGTACGAGTGCGACGTCCGCGATGCCGCATCGAGCCAGAAACTGGTGCAACTGGTGTCGCAGCGCTTCGGCTCGATCGACGCGCTGGTCAACAACGCCGGCATTCGCGAGGACGCCCTGCTCTACAACATGACCGAGGAACAGTTCGACGAGGTCATCGAGACGAACCTCAAGGGGACGTGGTCGATGACCAAGGCGGTACTGCCGCTGATGATGGAGCAGCGCCACGGCGCGATCGTCAACGTCGTGTCGCTATCGGGCCTGCACGGCGTCGTCGGGCAGACGAACTACTCCGCGTCGAAGGGCGGCGTCATCGCCATGTCCCGCTCCCTGGCGCGCGAAGTGGCGCGCAGCGGCATCCGCGTCAACTGCGTCGCCCCCGGCCTGGTGGACACCGAGATGGTCGCCACCCTCGACGCCGAGGTGAAGAAGGCGATGATCCGCGAGATCCCCATCCGCCGCATGATCACCCCTGACGAAGTCGCCGCCGCCGTGGCGTTTCTGGTCAGCGACGACTCGAGCGGGATCACGGGGCAGGTGGTGGTGGTGGACGGGGGGGCGAGCGCTTAAGCGAGCGGGTTTCGCCAGCGAAGGCCGTCGAATCGCTCGAAATCGGCATCGGTCGATGCGAACTCGAGATCGTGTTCGATCGCAAGTGCCGCCAGGTACGCATCCGGAACGAGACTGCCTCGCGCCTGAATGGCCGTGCAAAGCTCCGTAAAGATCTGCCAATGCCGCGGTCCAGCGTTGATCGCGATCGCGTTGGGATGATCGCGGATGCCATTCGCGTAATCGAGCGCGCTCGTCAAAGGGCTGGGAGCCGGAAAGATGCGTGAGTTCGTGACGATGCGCAGGAATCCGCTGAGCACGACATCGCTGAAACCGAATGCCGCGGTGGCAGTGACCTCTAGCATTCTCGGGCGTGTCGGTGGTGCAGAGCGTCCTCGCGGAAGGCGTAAACGTGGAGGTTTACATCAGCGAGGATCATCACCATCCATTACGTCGAGCAACTCGCATGTCCGGTCCAGATCGATGCCCGGACGCACCCCAGTTCCTCGAAACGTCGGGAGATCGCGTGGAGCGGACCGCTTGATCAATTCGCTCACCGCTTGCTCAATGATCTCTTCGACACTGACGCCGCGCTGATCGGCGAGTTGTTGAGCTTCGGTGAGCACATCCGAATCGACATGGACAACTGATCGCATACAGCCAACCTACGGTCGCGTGGCCCGACTTGTCAACCGCTGCGGGTCCGTATAATCCGCGCGCCGTGACCTACTTCTCCATCGTCATCCCCACCCACAACCGCCTCGCCATGCTCCTCCGCGTCCTCGACGCGCTCGAGCGGCAGGCCGGCGCGCCGGAGTTCGAGGTCATCGTCATCGACGACGGCTCGACCGACGGAACGGCGGACGCGCTCGCGTCGCGGAAGGGCATCACGTTCCGGACGCAGGCGAACGCGGGACCGGGGGCGGCGCGGAATCATGGCGTGTCGCTGGCCAAGGGAAAGTTTGTCGTCTTCATCGGCGACGATACGGTGCCGGAGGAGCGGTTCCTGGCGGAGCACGCGCGGGTGCACCGGGCGTCGGACGACGATCCGCTCCTCTCCTGCCTGGGCTACACCGGCTGGCCGCGCGGCGAGCGCGTCACCGCATTCATGGATTACATCAACGACTACGGCCTGCAGTTTGGCTACAAACTCATCGGCGACGGCGAGATCGTGCCGTTCAACTTCTTCTACACATCGAATATCTCCATCAGCGCCGGCTTGATGGCCACGCATCCATTCGACACCACGTTCCCCGCCGCGGCGTGGGAGGACATCGAGCTGGCGTATCGCCTCGACACCCTCGGGCTGAAGATCCGCTACAACGCGAAGGCGGTCACACGCCACTATCATCTGATGAGCGTCGACTCCTTCGCCCGGCGGCAGTACGCGGTAGGGAAGTCGGGCGCGATCTTCTATCGCAAGCATCCTGAGCTCGGCCACTTCCTCGGCGTGCACGATCCCACGCCCGCCGCCGCCGACAACGAGATGGATCGAATGACGAAGCGCGCGCAGTGGGGCGAGCGTCTGCGGTGGCTGGCGAGAAAAGATGTGTTCGAGCGATTGATGCGGCAGCACTATTTGAGAGGATTGAGAGAGGGGCTCATCCTGAGCGAAGCGAAGGATCTTCGGCTCAATTGAGCAGCCGGCGCTCATTCGAGCCGAAGATGCTTCGCTGCGCTCAGCATTGATATGTTCATCACCTTCGAAGGCATCGACGGCTCGGGCAAGACGACGCAGTTGCGCCGCGTCGCGGAGCGGCTGGAGAACCCGCTGGCGACGAAGGAGCCGGGGGGGACGCCGACGGCCGACCGCATCCGCGCCGTCCTCCTCGACGCCAACTCGAAGCTCGACCCGCTGGCCGAGGTATTGCTCTTCGCCGCGTCGCGGCATCAGCACGTCGTGGAGGTCATTCGCCCGGCGCTCGAGGCGGGGCGCGTCGTCCTCTGCGATCGCTACACCGATTCGACGCTCGCCTTCCAGGGGTTCGGACGCCTGATCGATCTCGACAGGCTGCGCGCGCTCAACGACTGGGCGACCGGCTCGCTGCGGCCCGACCTCACGCTGCTGTTCGACATCGACGAAGAGACCGGCGTGCGCCGCGCGCGCGGGCGCGGCGGCGACGAACTGCGCTTCGAGGCGGAAGACCTCCGCTTCTACCGCCGCGTGCGCGAGGGCTACCTCGCGCTGGCCGTCGCAGAGCCGAAGCGCTTCGCGGTCATCGACGCGCACGGCAGCGAGGACGAGGTCTTCGCGCGGGTGGAAGCGCTGCTGCGCGAGCGAGGCATTCTGCGATGAACGGCGCCGCCGGGTTGCTCGTCGACACCGCGCGCCGCGGCGAGCTGCATCACGCCATCATCCTGCACGGGCCGGCGGCCGCCACGCTGCGCGAGGTGGCGGTGGCGGTGGCGAAGGCGCTCAACTGCCTCAACGGCTCCGGCGGCGACGACTGCACGGCGTGCCAGCGCATCGACCGCCGCACGCATCCCGACGTCCACTTCATCGAAGTGGGCGGCGAGCGCAAGATGATCAGCGTCGAGCAGATCCGCGACATCGTGGCCGGCGCAAGCATGCGGCCGTACGAAGGGCGCACCAAGGTCTTCATCATCGATCCGGCCGAGGCGCTGAGCCCCGGCGGATCGAACTCGCTGCTGAAGACACTCGAAGAGCCGGCGCGCGACACGGTGTTCATCCTCCTCACCCGCTCGCCCGACCTGCTGCTGCCGACCATCCGTTCGCGCTCGCAGGCCATCTACATCGGCGGCGATGTGGAGAGCGACGACGAGCTGGCCGCGGAGATCGTCGCCGCGCTGACGCAATTCGCGGAGAAGCGCGACACCGCCGCGCTCCTCGGCGTCGCATCGCTCATCGCCGGCCAGGAGGAAGTGAGCGACGCCATCGCCACGCTCGGCCGCGTCCTCTGCGACGCCGTCGCCGGGCGCGTTCCCCTCGGCATCGAGCGCGAACGGCTGCTGGCCGCCGCCGATACGTCGATGGGCGCCATCCGCTGGTTGACCCTCAAAATCAACGCCGACCCGCGGATGCTGGTGGAGCAGGCGCTGGCGCAGCTCGTCGCGCCGTAACCGGTGTCAAAAAAACGACCCCGCCTTTTCGGCGGGGTCGCGGGGAAATCTACTGGATGGCTCGGCGTGAAACGCTCAGAGGTGAGTACTCGGATCGGTAAGATTCAAGGAAGAACTCAAGAGGGAACAAAAAGGGGCGGGCGTTTGCAACAGAAAGCAGAGTCCCGCCTGCCCATCCAGTAAATCGCTTTGATTCATTGCCAGGGATTATCGCACGACCTTGTGAAAAGTTTCCCAATGTAACAAATAGTTGACAAAGTGCTGATTCGGCAAGGGATAACTAGCACTTTCGGAATACTCAAAAGGCTAACACGGACCGACTGTTCGGTCAATCGGTCCCGTCCCACAACGGCTGTAGGACGTCCCAAGCTTCGGGGTGTGGGTGAGGCTACCAAGCGCCCCAGGCGGGCCATCCGCACTACCTAACCAGCGCCGGCATCGGCTTCAGCGCTTGCCGCAGGCTGATGTGCCCCGCCAACGTCTCCGCCGTCTGGCCGTTGACCAGGATGCGGACTCGCTTCGCCTCGGGAAAGTTGGTGGTCACCGTCGATACGATCGAATAGATCGCCATCAGTTCCTCGTGGCTCCCCGTCCCCCATCCCTGCGTCAAAGTCGGGCCGCCGAGGTCGACGAAGGCGGTGCCGTCGGGAAGGAGAAACGTCGCGCGGACCACGCTGTCGGCGGGGAAGATCCGCGGGACGCCGGCGTTCGCGGAGCCCTTCAGCAGCTCGCGCATCACCACCGACAGCGCGCCGGCGGGATTCTCTGGCAGCGCGAGGTTGCGCTGCTCGGTCCCGAGGAGCATGTCGGGGGTCTCGAAGAAGAGCGTGACGGGGCGGACGGCGACCTTGTTCTCCACGATGAGGTTCGGCGTCAGGGGAGCCGCCTTCTTGCGGCACGCGCCGGCCAGCGCGAGGAGCGCGAGGGAGAGGACGGCGACGCGGCGCACTACGTCCCCGCCTTCTTCACCGGGGCGGTCGTGGTGGTGGTCGGGGGCGGCGCGGGCGGCTGCACCATGCCGATGCGCGTCTCGTAGTCGAGCTTATAGCGCTCGACGGCGGTGGTGAGCGCATCGACCACGGTCTTCTGAAACGCTTCGCTATTGATTCGCGCCTCTTCCTCGGGATTGGTGATGAACGCCACCTCGACCAGCGCCGCGGGCATGGTCGCGCCGATCAGAACCCGGAACGGCGCCTGTTTCACGCCGCGGCTCTGCACGCCGGTGATGCGGTTCATCTCCTCCTGGATGTCCTGCGCCAGCTTGCTCGACTCGTTCAGATAGTCCTGCTGCGCCAGGTCCCAGAGGATCAACTTCAGATCGGTGGCCGGATTCTGCGGCGCGGCGCCCCTGCCGGCAGCGTTCTCCAGCTCCGCGGCCTTCTTCGCCAGCTCGTCGGAGGCTTCCAGCGAGAGGAAGTACGTCTCCGCGCCGTGCGCCCCTTTGACGATGGCGGCATTCATGTGCACGGAGAGGAAAAGGTCGGCCTTGTACTGATTGGCGATGGAGGTGCGCTGGTCCAGCGCGACGACACTGTCGTCGCTGCGTGTAAGGATCACGCGCGTCTTCAGCTTCGACTCCAGCGCCGCGGCGAGCTTGCGGCAGAGGTTCAGCGTGGCGTCCTTCTCCATGAGACCGCCCGGCCCGATGGCGCCGACTTCTTTTCCGCCGTGGCCGGGATCGATGACGATGGTGCGGATGCCGGGCAGGTCGACGGGCTTCGACGGAATGCCCTGTTGCGGCGCGCCCGGCGCCTGCACCTCGCCCTTTCGAAGATCGACGACGATCCGGAACGGGTTCTCGAGGCGGTAGGCGTCGCCGACGACGTCCGGGCCGCTAAGCTGGATGCGGAGGTCGTTGCCGATGAATGAGGTCTTGGTCACGTACGGGTCTTCGTGCCCCTGCTCGCCATACGGCGCGCGGATCGTGCCGCGGAAGCGGATGGTGTACGCGCCCGGCTCCTTGACGATCGAGTACTCCATCGGGGCGCCGATGGTGATGACGACCTTCGAAATGCCCTGCACGTTGGCCACGGAAAGCTGGACGCCGGCGATGTTCTGCGTCGCGGGCTTGACCTGCAGCACGCGCGCGGCGGGGTCCCAGGCGATGTCGAGCTGTGCGGCGCGCGCCAGGAAGCCCTGGAAGAACTGCCACGGCACGAACGGGCGGCCGTCGACGACGATCGGCGCCACCGGCATCTCGATGAGGTCATCGCGCACCACGGCGAAGCGGCTGTCGGGGCCGAATGCCGCGACTGTGTTGTTGAGGGTGGCCTTGAAGCCGTTGGTGTCCGCGGCCATCGAGCCGCCGAGCGCTCCCACGATTTCGTCGGCTGCGAAGTAGACCCCGCCCGAGTGCTGGGTGGTGGAGATGAGACGATCCCCGGAGGACAACCGCAGCGTGGCGGGGGTGATCGCCTGAGCCAGGAGAAGGGAAGCGAGAGTGAGGAGCCCGAGGGCAGAAACGACGAGGCGCTTCATGGAGTTAAGGGATTATCGCATGCGGGAGAACTTCAATATCCTAGTCGCCGTGAAACGCCTCCTCCTCCTCACGCTGCTCCCCCTCGCCTGCGGCCGCCCCCAGCCCGCCACGCCGGTCGTCAGCAAAGACCCCATCAGCGTGCGCGGGTGGATCGCCGACGTCGACCGTCCCGACAGCGGCGGCACGTTCAAGACCGTGGAGACCGAGGCGGCGCGGAGGGGACAGATGTTCCAGTCGACGAACATCTGGATGGACGACGCGCCGTACGTTTCCGGCGGCGTGGCGGACACGGGCGCGTTCATCCTTCTCGACGTTCCGCCCGGCAATTCGACCATCGAGTTCGCGCCGCCGGGCGGGCCGGTGTCGCGCCTGCGGATGGAGAACGTCCCCGGGAACGCCGACGTCTTTCTGCCCGGGCTGATCCTGAAGGACAACGCCATCGGCTTCGCCGATCCGCGCGCGGTCAAGGTGCGGCTGGCGGCGAAGGTGGCGGCGGAGACGCCGACCGGCGCGTTCGCCGTCATCGCCGGGCAGCGCGTCCCCATCGTCAACGCGCCGATCGCGCAGATGACCGACCGCCACGAGTACCCCACGGCGCCCAGCAGCGGGCCGGCGCCGCTGGCCACGGTGAAGTGACGCTCTGGCATTCGGCGTGAAACAGCCTCTGCAATCGGAGGCCCGACATGATCGAACGATTTGCAACCTGGGCGACGCGGTGGACGGGATCGAGCACGGCGTTCTGTCTCGCGGCCGGCACCATCGTCGTCTGGTTGATCACCGGTCCGATCTTCCGCTGGTCGAATACCTGGCAGCTCATCATCAACACCGGAACGACGATCGTCACCTTCCTCATGGTCTTCCTGATCCAGCGGACGCAGAACAAGGACTCGCGCGCGTTGCAGCTCAAACTGAATGAGCTCGTCGCGGCCCTCGAAGGGGCGAGCAACCGGCTGATCGACATCGAAGATCTCTCGGAAGCGGAGTTGGACACCCTCCACCAGCACTACCAGAAGCTGGCGGAGATGGCGAAGGAGTCTCGCCTGACCGACTCGCATTCGATCGAAGAGGCCGAGGCGCGGCACGAGTTCAAGCGGGAGCGGCGCAAGGGGCGCGTAAAATGACGCGCCATGCCGGTCGTCCCCCCGCCCGTCCGCCGCGTCACCGTGGAGGAGATCCGCGCCGCGCGCGAGCGGATCAAGAACACCATCGTCCGCACGCCGCTGGTCAGACTGCGGCATGACGCGGCGACACCCGAGATCTGGCTGAAGCTCGAGAACCTGCAGCCGATCAACGCCTTCAAACTGCGCGGCGCGGCGAACGCGGTGGCGCTGCTGGCGCCCGAAGAGCGGCGCAAAGGTGTGTGGACCATCAGCGCGGGGAACGCCGGGCAGGGGGTGGCCTTCGCCGCGCGCGAGGCAGGCGTTCCGGCCACTGTAGTAACCATTGATACAGCGCCGGAGACCAAAGTGGAGCGGATGCGCAAGCTCGGCGCGCGCATCGTCAAGGCGCCGTTCGACGCCTGCTGGCAGGCCATGGAGGCCCGCGAGTTCCCCGGCGTGGAGGGGACGTTCATCCATCCCTTCGACGAGCACGACTTCATCGCCGGCAACGCCACGCTCGGACTGGAGATCATCGAAGACCTCCCCGGCGTGAAGACGGTGATCGCCGCCATCGGCGGCGGCGGGCTGATCTCCGGCATCGGCAGCGCCATCCGCCAGCTCGCCCCGCACGTCAGGATCCTCGGCGCGGAGCCGGAGACCGCGGCGCCGGGCGCGCTGTCGTTCGAGCGAGGGTCGGCGCAGGTGTTCAGCGGCTGGCAGGCGTCGTTCGTCGACGGCGCCGGCGGCAAGAGCATCTTCCCCCGTATGTGGGAGCGGATGCAGGGCATCGTCGACGGCTCGATCGTGGTCTCGCTGGATGAAGTGCGCAACGCCATGCGCGTCGTGGCGGAGAAGGCGCGCGTGATCGCCGAGGGCGCCGGCGCGCTCGCCGTGGCCGCCGCGCTCAGCGGCAAGGCGGGCGACGGCCCGATCGTGGCCGTGATCTCGGGTGGGAACATCGATTTGAAGAAGTTCGCAGAACTGGTGACGTGAGGTCTCGGGGTATCGGCGGGGTCTCGGCGGGGTCTCGAGGTCTCGGTGGAGTGGGGCCGCGAGACCTCGCGACCCCATTGACGGCACGCCTCATGCTCCTTTCCGGAGCATGATCGACCTCGAGAAAACCACAACCAACCCCGAGAAATGGATCTCCGTGATCGCCGGCGCAACGCTCGCGGCGTACGGCCTGACGCGGCGCTCGCTCTCTGGTCTCGCCATCGCCGGGCTCGGCGGCGCGCTGGTAGCCGCCGGTCTGAAGCGGGCGAACGGCAACGGCCGCCGGAAGGGCGAAGACAACGTCAGCATCCCCTACGGCCGCGGCATCCGCATCGAGGAGTCGGTCACCCTCAGTCAGCCGCCGGAAGCGATCTACGCGTTCTGGCGCAACTTCGAGAACCTGCCGCGGTTCATGTCGCACCTCGTCTCGGTCGAGGTCATCGACAGCCGCCGCTCGCACTGGAAGGCGAAGGGGCCCGCGGGCACCGACGTGGAGTGGGACGCGGAGATCATCCATGAGGAGCCGAACCGGCTGATCGGCTGGCGCTCCATCCCCGAGTCCCATGTCGACAACGCCGGCTCCGTGCACTTCAGCCCCGCCACCGGCGGCCGCGGCACGGAAGTCAAAGTCATCCTGCGCTACGACCCGCCCGGCGGAAAGCTCGGGGCCGTGGTTGCGAAGCTTTTCGGCAGCGATCCGGGCCACGAAGTGCGGGAAGACCTGCGCGCGCTCGAGCAGTTGCTGGAGAGCGCGAGCTAGCCGCCAGCTACAATCTTCGGATGCACCGCTCAACGCGCCGCCTCCTCGCGCTGGCGGTTGGCCTCGTCGCTTTCATTATTCTGGCGGCGCTCATCTATCAGATTGGGATGCTGAAGCTGGAGGGGCAGCACCGCTCCTTCTGGCGCAGCCTCGAGTGGGCGACGGAGACCATCAGCACCACCGGCTACGGGTCGGACAACCAGTGGTCGCATCCGGTGATGGTGATCCTGGTGGTGCTGATGCAGTTCGCCGGCATCCTTTTGGTTCCGGTCATCGTCTCCGCGGTCCTCGTTCCTTTCATGGAAGAGCGGTTCGAGCAACTGCTGCCGCGCACCGCGCCGGCCATGGACGGCCACGTCGTGGTCTACCGCTACGGCCCGACCGTGGAAACTCTGCTGCAGCGGCTAAAGGCCGGCGGCGTGCTGTCGCTTGTCGTCGAGACGGACGAGACCGCGGCGCGCTCGGTGCTGGACCACGGCTTCCCCGTCGTCTTCAGCCGCGCCGAGGAGGAGGCGCTCGATTTGTGCCGGTTGGGCGGCGCGCGCGCGCTGGTGGCAAACGGCACCGACGAGCAGAACGCCTCGATCATCCTCCGCGCGCGGCAGATGGGATTTCTGCGCGAGGTCTACGCCCTGGTCGAAGACCCGTCGCATCGCAAGCCGATGGAGCTCGCCGGCGCCACCGCCGTCTACACGCCGCGCCACATCGTCGCCGCGGCGCTCGCCGCGCACGCCAGCGACCGCATCAGCCCGCGGCTGCCGGGCGCGGAGTCGATCCCGTCGATCCATCGCCGCGAGATCCGCGTGCCGTCATCGAGTCCCATCGCCGGCAAGACCCTTGGCCAGACTCACCTCGGCGCGGAGAGCGGTGCGATCGTGGTCGGGCAGTGGACGCGCAGCCGCCTCCACGCGCGCTGCGACGCCTCGATGCGCGTCGAGCCGGGCGCGCTGCTGGAGATGGTCGGCACCGACGAGGCGCTCGATCGAGCGGCCATCCTCATCGGCGGCGTCTACCTCCGCCAGAGCGGTCCGTTCCTCATCGGCGGCTTCGGCGAAGTGGGACGCAAAGTGCACGAGCTGCTCTGCGATGCCGGCGAAGAGGTGCGCGTGGTCGAGAAGCATCTCGCTGCCGGCGTCGACGTGGTCGGCGACGTGCTCGACAGCCGAGTCCTCGAGGAGGCCGGGATGGAGAGCGCGCGCACGGTGATCCTGGCGCTCAACAGCGACGACGCCACGCTCTTCGCCACCGTCATCGTCCGCGACGCCGCGCCGAACGTGACGGTGATCGCGCGGGTGAACCACTCGCGCAATCTGGAGAACATCTACCGCGCCGGCGCCGACTACGCGCTCTCCATCAGCGACGTCTCCGGCGAGATGCTCTCCTCCCGCCTCCTCGGCCGCGTGGCGCGGTCGCGCGAGGAGCACCGCCAAGTGGTCCGTGTTCCCATCCGCCAGGCAGCGGGACGGACGGTGCGCGATACGGGCGTCCGCGCGCATGGCTGCTCGCTCATCGCCATCGAGCGCGACGGCGCATTCGTCGAGGTGACCGCCGATACTGCTCTGGCCGCCGGCGATCATGGCTATCTCTGCGGCAACGCGGATTCGCTCAAAGCGGCCGCGGCCGGATGCTGACGGCCTGCGCATTGCTACTGGATGGGGTTGGGAGGCCTCGATGGCCAAGAAGAATCAGATTGCGAAGTCGGTCCTGGCGCCCCTGGCGGCCTGGGCCGTGGCAAAGGTGCTCGATACGAAGCCGTTGAAAGGCGCGTCCGAGGAAGCCGACGCGTACGCCGTGATCGGACAGCGGAGAGCTACCCGCGCGCTCCGCCGCGCCGGGCGCAACGCGGCGAAGAACCGCACCTGGCTGGCGGCGGGCGCCGCGGCGATCGCGGTCGGGCTGGGTCTGGTGGCGAAGGCAACGCGGCCGAAGTGAGTGCTCTATGTGCGACAGGCTTCAGCCTGTCCTGCTCACGATGACCACCGTCGCGTCGTCGTCGATCGCGATGTTGGGAATGGCGCGCACGCGCGCGAGAAAATCGTCGACCGAGGCGCTCTGCACGGCCAGAGACTCGATGCGGTCGTAGCCGAGCGGTTCGCCGTGCGCGCTCGCCTCCGGCAGGCCGTCGGAGAACATCACCAGCCGCTCACCATCGGCGAACGTGACGGACGTCGCTTCGTAGCGGACCTCCCGCCGCACGCCGAGCGGGTAGCGATCGCCGCGGCAGGAGACCACGCGGCAGTGGCCCTCGCGCACCAGCAACGGGTCGGGCATGCCGGCGTTGACGATCTGCACCCCGCCGCCGGTGGCGTCGAACTGCGCGTATGTCAGCGCGACGAACTCGCGCCGCTGCAACTCGTCGCACAGCTTCGCGTTCAGTTTGTTCATCACCTCGGCCGGCGAGTTGCCCTTGGCGAAGAACGGGATGATGGCCTTGCAGGTGGCCATAATCAGACTCGCGGCGATGCCCTTGCCGGACACGTCGGCGGCGATGACGGCGATGCTGCCGTCGTCGAGGCGGAGGACGTCGTAGAAGTCGCCGCCGATGATGTGCGCCGCCTCGGTGCGCGCGCTGACGTGGTAGCCGCCGGCGTCGATCTCCGGCGGAGGCAGGAGGCGCTGCTGCATGGCGCGCGCGATCTCCAGCTCTTTCTCCGCGAACTCGTGCTCCTTCAGCCGCTCGATGCTCTGCCGCAGGCGGTCGTTGCGCTTGCGGTTGTGATGAAGGATGAATCCCACCACGCAGGAGATGAGCACCGCCGCGGTGATCGAGTAGATGAAGTGGAAGCTGTGGAAGCGAAAGTCGTCGTCTTCCGCGCCGTAAATCGTGGCGACGACGAGCAGGCCGGCGAAGAGGCCGACCCAGGCGCCCAGCGCATAGATCAGGGTTCGGAGCACGACCGGAACGCGGCTCTGCTCGATGGCCCAGCTCAGCATCGTCTCCAGACCGCGGCTGAGGATGAGGATGGACGAGGCGATGATGGCGTTGCGGACGAATGTCCGCAGCCCCGGCATCTCGTCCTTGCCGCCGCCTTCGATGAGCGTGACCGCGCATCCGAGGGCCACCGCCAGGAAGATCTCGACGAGCGGCTCGCGCCAGGTGCGCCAGCCGTAGGTGCGCTTCGGCGCGACGGGAAGCTGAGCGACCGCGGTCATGAATGGGGTACGAGTCTAACGCCGGAGATGTTGCGTACAATCGCGCCGCCGTGCCGACGCTGTTCTTCACCGGCTATCCCGGCTTTCTCGGATCTGAGCTGTTGCCACGGCTCCTGCGGCGCGATCCGGAGGCGACGGCGCTCTGCCTGGTGCAGCCGAAATTCGCCGCGCTGGCGCGCGAGCGCGCCCGGCCGCTCGGCGATCGCGTGCGGTTCGTGGAGGGCGACATCACCTCCGCCATCGACGCGCCGTCGGACGACGTCACCGAGATCTATCACCTCGCCGCCATCTACGACCTCGCCGTCTCGCGCCAGCTGGGGATGCGCGTCAACGTCGACGGCACCCGCCACGTGCTCGACTTCGCGGAGCGCTGCCGCGCGCTGCGACGGCTGGAGTATGTCAGCACCTGCTATATCAGCGGTTACTATAGCGGGGTCTTCCGCGAGTCGGACCTCGACGTCGGCCAGCGCTTCAACAATTTCTACGAGGAGACGAAGTTTCTCGCCGAGGTCGAGGTGCGCGGGCGCGCCGGGCTGCCGGCGACGGTGTACCGCCCGGCGGTGGTGGTCGGCGACAGCGCGACCGGCGCTACGCAGAAGTTCGACGGCCCGTACTTCGTGATGCGATGGCTGCTGCGGCAGCCGCGGATCGCGCTGCTGCCGGTGGTCGGGCGGCCGTCGCGCTACCGCTTCAACGTCGTGCCGCGCGACTTCATCGTCGACGCCGTCGAAGCCCTCAGCGGCCGCGACGACGCCATCGGCAAGACCTTCCAGCTCGCCGATCCCGAGCCGCTGACGGTCGACGAGACCATCGACACCATCGCCCGCGCCATCGGCCGCACCGTCATCCGTATCCCCCTGACCCGCGGCGTCGCCAAGTTCGCCATCGACCACGTCCCCGGCGTCAACCGCCTGATGCGCATCCCCTCCCCCGCGGTCGACTATTTCGTCCACCCCACCTCATACGACACGACCAACGCCCAGACCGCCCTCGCCGCCGCCGGCATCCGCGTGCCGCGCTTCCGCGAGTACGCCGAACGGCTGATCGACTTCGTGCGCGCCCATCCGGAGATCGGGTCGGCGGCGATGGCGTGACCGCGTTCACAGTTTTGTGGCACCGTCCGGCATCCGCGCGGCATCTCATCAGCGTAGTGAAGAAATCACCGCGTGGAGCGGTTCCAAGCGGGAGGAGATTGCGTCATGCTGAGAAAACTCATCGCCGTCGCGGCCGCCGCCGTCGCCGCGCTCGTCATCATCGCCGCATCAGGCAAGAGCAAAGGAGTCGCTGTGAATCAGGGCAAGTTCAACAAGCCGCCGGACGCCGAGCTGAAGAAGAAGCTCACGCCGATCCAGTACCAGGTCACCCAGCACGAGGGCACCGAGCCGGCGTTCCGCAACGAGTTCTGGGACAACCACAAGGCGGGCATCTACGTCGACGTCGTCTCCGGCGAGCCGCTCTTCAGCTCGCTGGACAAGTTCGAGTCCGGCACCGGCTGGCCCAGCTTCACCAGGCCGCTCGAGCCGGCGAACGTGGTCACGCGCAGCGACCGCAAGTTCTTCATGGTCCGCAACGAGGTCCGTTCCAAGCATGCCGACTCGCACCTCGGACACGTCTTCGACGACGGACCGGCGCCGACCGGCCAGCGGTACTGCATGAACTCCGCGTCGATGCGGTTCGTCCCCGTCGAGAAGCTGGAGGCCGAGGGTTACGGCCGGTACCTCCCGCTTTTTCAGAAAGCCGAGGCTCGAAAGTGACTGAGACCGCAACGCTCGCCGGCGGCTGCTTCTGGGGCGTCGAGGAGCTGTTGCGCAAGCTGCCCGGCGTGACAGGCACCACGGTCGGCTACGCCGGCGGCACGCTCGACAACCCGCGCTACGAAGACGTGAAGTCCGGCCGCACCGGCCACGCCGAGTCGCTGCAGATCGTGTTCGATCCGTCGAAGACCTCGTTCGACGACATCCTCGACCACTTCTTCCGCCTGCACGACCCGACCACGCCCAACCAGCAGGGCAACGACGTCGGCACGCAGTACCGCTCCGCGATCTTTTTTCACGACGAGACGCAGCGCGACGCCGCCAGGCGCGCCGTGGAGCGGGCGCAGGCCAAGTGGAAGCGCCCGATCACCACCGAGATCGTGCCGTTCACGAAGTTCTGGGAAGCCGAGGACTACCACCAGGATTACCTGCAGCGGTATCCGAACGGCTATACCTGTCATTACTACAGGTAGAAGAGGGACGGGCTGAAGCCCGTCCTACATGAGGCGCGATTAACGGACAAATGTAGGACGGGCTTCAGCCCGTCCCACGCTACCGCGCCATCAGCGCCACGATCCGCACCGGCCCGCCGCTGCCGCCGCCGATCTTCATCGGCAGCGCCACCACCCACGCGCCGCGCTCGGGGACGCGGTCGAGGTTGGCCACGTTCTCCAGACCCGGCACGTTGGCCTCCATGGCCACGCGATGGACGATGAAGTCGCGCGACTGCCCGTAGTCGATGCTCGCGGTGTCGATGCCGAGTGCGGCGACGTGGCGCTCGCCCACCAGGATCCGCGCCGCCTCCTCGCCATACGACGGAAAGTGCAGCTTGTCGGTGGCGCCCGGCGTGTCGTCGCCGAAGTATTGCTTCCGGTTCGGGTAGCGTTGCCCCCACCCCGTCCGCAGAAGCACGATGGTCCCCGCTTCGATCGCGCCGTTGCGCGACTCCCACGCGCGCAGGTCCTCCGCAGTCAGGCGATAGTCCGCGTCGGCCGCCGCCTTCGAGGCGACGTCGATCACGATCGCCGGCGCGATGAGCTGCCGTAGCGGGATCTTGTCGGCGGTCAGGCCGTGCTCGGCGAAGTGAATCGGCGCGTCGAGGTGCGTCCCGCCGTGCTCCGGCGCGCAGAAGAGGTTCGAGGCGTAGAAGTAGCCGCCCGGCGTCATGCCGTGCGCGAGCTCTTTGAGCTCGAAGGCGCTGGGCGAGTTCGGCCAGTAGAGCGTTTGCTGGTCGAAGGGCCAGGTGAGATCGACGATCTCGGCGTGCTCCAGGTCCACCGGTCCGCGCGCGGTGGCGCAGCCGGCGACGAGAACAATGGCGGCGATTGCGAATCTGCGCATGGCGGTAATGTACGCTTTCACTATGAGAAAGCGCATTTTCGTACTGGCCCTGTTCCTCGCCGCGTCGGTCAACGCGGAAGTGCTCGTCCTGGCCGGCGGCCGGCTGATCGACGGCTACGGCGGCCCGCCGATGGAGAACGCCGTCATCGTCATCGAAGACAACACCATCCGCACCGTCGGCGTGTGGGGAACCATCCGCATCCCGGACGGCGCGCGGGTCATCGATACCAACGGCTACACGATGATGCCCGGCCTGATGGACATGCACGTCCATCTGATGATCCTCGGCCACGGCGACTACGACTACTGGTTCAAGACCTACGCGTCGCAGTGGCGCGACGTGGTGATGCCGATCTCCGCGAAGCAGCTTCTGATGGCCGGCGTCACCACCGCCCGCGACCTCGGCGCGCCGCTCGACGACATCATGGCGGTGAAGAAGCGCATCGAGGCCGACGAGATCCCCGGCCCCCGCCTCTTCGTCTCCGGCCCCTTCCTGCAGCACACCGCGCCGCCGCTGGAGGCGAAGTTCCGCTGGGAAGTGAAGGGCGCCGAGGATGCGCGCAAGAAGGTGGACATCGTCGCCGATGCCGGGGCCGACGTCATCAAGATGATCGATCAGGATCAGATGACGCTCGACGAAGTGAAGGCCATCGTCGACCAGGCGCACAAGCGCGGCAAGACCGTCGCCGCGCATGCCCATCGCTCCGAGGAGATCCGCCGCGGGCTGCAGGCAGGCGTGGATTGTTTCGAGCACACCGGCCTGGCCACCAAGCCCGGCTACGAAGAGGACATCCTGCAGATGATGCGCGAGCGCAACGCGACGCTCTACTGGTGTCCGACGATGGAAGGGCTCTTTCTCTTCGAGCAGACCAAGAACTTCCCGGAGCGCATCGACGACCAGCGCCTCAAGCGCGATCTCCCCCAGGCGATGTATCTCGACGTCTACAGGTCGATCACCGACGTCTCGCATCTCGACTACTTCCGCCTGGTACCGCGACGCATCCCCACCCTGGCGAACAAGTTCAAGCAGTTGCGCGAGTCGGGTGTGACCATCATCGTCGGCACCGACTCCGGCATCCCGCTCAACTTCCACTTCGACTCCACCTGGCGCGAGCTGAAGACGATGGTCGACCTCGGCATGCCGCCGATGGAAGCGATCCGCGCCGCCACCTACTGGCCGGCGCAGCTCCTCAAGCAACCCAACCTCGGCACCATCGCCGCCGGCAAGCTCGCCGACATCATCGTCGTCGACGGCGATCCGCTGACCGACATGTCGGCTCTACGGCATGTAGTGAAGGTGGTGAAGAACGGGAAGGTGTACAAGTAACACCGAGGTAGAATCTTTCTTCGATGACTGACGAAGAGCTGCGGAAGTTATTCGAGACCAACGAGGCGAACCTTCGACGGCACTTCGATGTCGTCGGTGAGGGCCTGCGGAACGATATCCACTTCGTTGTTGAGGGTATCGCCAATCTCGACGAGAAGATGGATCGCGAGTTCGCTTCAGTGCGCGATGAGATGAAGCACGATTTCGCCGAAACGAACGCACTGATCCGATTCGGCTACCGCGACCTCGACCGGCGCAAGCGCTAAAACCGCGCCGTTGCCGCCGCGCCGATCGCCAGCGTCTCTACATCCTGTAGGAAAACCACCACTCCCGGCTCGTGCCACGAGGGATCGATCGGCAGAGTGATCATCCGCTCCAGCGCGCCACCGGTGAGCGTTCCCGCACGCAACACGCGGCGGACGATGGCGTCGTTCGAGATCGTACGGGCGCTGTTCTCGCCGCGCGCGACGGCGGTCGGCGCGGCGCTGTCGTAGACCACCAGCACGAGATCGCCGGTGCCCTTCGCCTTCACCTGAATCCGCGCCTCGGCGCCGTGTCGCGACGGCGTGACCTGCACCTCGCCCGCTGGCTTGCGGTGCGATTGCGCGACCAGCGCTTCCTCGAGGGCACCGCGGTGCGAGCCGACGAACTCCTTCACGCCGTTCACCACGATCTGCGGCGTGTACGCGGAGTTCACTTGGAGCGCGCGCACGTACATGTACTGCCGCCGCGACCACTCCGCCGACGAGAACGGGTCGCGCCACCCGAGGCGGTTCCAGTAGTCGACGTGAAACGCGAGCGGGATGACGCGGCCGCGCAGCGAGGCGTCGCTCGCCACGTCGCTCAGCAGCGCGTCGGCGGGCGGGCAGCTCGAGCAGCCCTGCGACGTGAAGAGCTCGATCACCACCGGCGAAGGTCCGAGGCGTTGCGCCAGCGGCTGCGCCGCTTCGCACGCCGTAGCGCTAAGCAGCGCGGCGATCAGCAGAACGGGTCGCATTGTTCGAGTATATGTTCCAGCGGCTCTCGACCAGCGCCACGCCGGCCAGGATCACGCACATCCCGACCACCGAGACCCACGTGAGCCGCTCGTCGAGAACCAGCCATCCGAGGATCACCGCCACGACCGGATTGATGTACGCGTAGAGCGACATCGTGGTCGTCCGCAGCGACTTCAGCGCGTAGACGTACGCGGTGTAGGTGAGCACCGATCCGAACAGCGTCAGGTAGACCAGCGCACCGAACGTTCGCGGCGTGAGGTGGAACCGCGGCACCTCGCCGAGCGCGACGCCGGCAATCAGCACCACCAGGCCACCGGAGAGCATCTGCAGCGCGGACGACATCAGCGGCGGCACCGCGGCGAGCGCGTACTTGCCGCGCACCGTGCCGGTCTGCCAGGCGACGCAGCCGGCCTGAATGGCCAGGGCGCCGAGGAGGAAGTGAATGTCGAACGAGCCTCCGGCGCCGCGCGGCGTCACCAGCAGCGCCACGCCGAGGAATCCGATCAGCAGGCCCGCGCCGCGGCGAAGATCGATGCGTTCGCCCGAACCGTTCACCAGCTCGATCAGCGCCACCCAGAACGGCGCGGTGGCTACGAACAGCGCGGCGAGTCCGCTCGGGACCCACTGCTCGGCCCAGACGACCGAGAGGTTGCCAATGCCGACCATGAGCACACCGACGACGGCGATGTTGACGAGCGTGCGGCGGTCGCCCGGCGGACGGTCGCCGCGCAGCCTGGCGATGACGAAGAGGAGCGCGCCGGCGGTGACGAAACGCGCCGCGGTGAGCAGCATCGGCGGAATGGTCTCCACGGCGATGCGGATGAAGAGGTACGTCGTCCCCCACACCGTGCAGACGATGGCGAAGGCGGCGTAAGCCAGCATGCGGTCGCGTCTCACGGCTCTTCCCCGAGCGTGATGCCGCCGACCTTCTCGCAATGCGTCTGCATCACGATGGTCGTCCGGGTATCGAGCGACAGCGGAGGCGCGCCCAGGCGGGAGACCAGCGCGTTGAGCGAGGAGATGGAATCGGTGCGTACTTTGATGAAGTAGCAGTCGTCGCCGGCGACGGTGTGCGCCTCGACCACTTCCTCGCTCTTCAGCAGCGCCTCGAAGGCCTTCTTGGCCTTGGCGTCGGGCCGTGAGGTCCCGCCGCGCGCGGCGACGAACGCGGTGATGCGCTTGCCGAGGGCCTGATGATCGACGACCACCGTGGTCCCGCGGATCACGCCCTGCCGCTCGAGTTTCTCGATGCGATCGGCGACGGCGGGCCGCGAGAGGCCGATCTGTTCGGCGAGCTGCGAGGCGGGGATGCGACCGTCGCGAAGGAGGAGCGTCAGGATCCGAAGGTCGAGGTCATCCAGATCGACGGACATTGATGCATTCTAGCACCGGAAGGACGGTTAACTGTCATGGTTGCCTTCGAAATGACGGCCCTCATCCGCCGCTTCGCGGCACCTTCTCCCGCAAGCGGGAGAAGGGAACTGCCTGGCCCCTCTCCCGCTTGCGGGAGAGGGTGGCCCTGAGCGTAGCGAAGGGCCGGGTGAGGGTTATCGCGCTGCCGCCAGCAACGGCCCCTCGGGCGCACGCCGGGCGATGGCGCTCTTCCGCGGGAAGACGTACTCGCTGCGCTGCGAGGCGGCGCGGCGGAGGTCGCGCTTGAGGTACGCGATTTTCACTTCGCCCAGCGGGTCGAGCAGGAGCCGGCGAAGGGAGGCCCGGTTGAGCACGATGGACCGCAGTTTCAGCGCCGCCGACCGGATCGAGAAGCGGAGGGTCTCACGATCGTCGCTGCATACGCGCACGACCTCGGACCCCACGACCCCCACGATTTCTTCCGCCAGCTTCGTTTCGTCGACTGCTTTCGTACTCATGACTTCCTCCAGAACTTGTAGCTATAGACGAGAGGGACAGGGAGAAGTTTCTCCCCTGGACGACAACAAATAGTGAAAGAAAGGTAAGAATCGTGTCATGCGCGTCACTTTCACCCCCCTCGGCAGGGTCGCTGAAGCGAAGCCGAACGAGACGATTCTCGACGCCGCCCGCCGGGCCGGAGCTCCCATCGGCAACTCGTGCGGCGGAGTGGGCGTCTGCGCCCGTTGCCGTGTCCGCGTCGTTGCCGGATCGGAGAACCTCAGCCCGCCGACGTCGATTGAGCTACGCGTCGGCGGGACGGTCGGATTTGCGGCCGGCGAGAGGATGGCCTGTCAATCGGTCGTCGCCGGCAATTGCGAGATCACCGCGGCCTACTGGTAGCTTACCCGCTCGAACGACGCCGCGATCCGAGGCTCGAACATCCACGGGAACCGCGCCGGCTCGAAGGTCACGCTCATGACGCGCGGAAGCGCCTCGCGGCCCGCGCCCGAGAGTCGCCCGAAATCGTCGCCGGTCCGCACTAGCGGCGAGAGCAGGAACCCGGCGCGGGCGTTGGCGGGGAGAACACGAAAACGCCGCGGCTTCTCCCCCATGACGGTCACCGTGGCAGCCAAAGGCGGAGTGATGTACGCGATCCGCATCAGCCGGCCGGCGGCGGTGTAGCGAAGGTCGAAGCGCGCGAACAGCAGATCTCCCTTCGAATCAGGCACCACGAAGCGC
Source organism: Candidatus Gilichinskyi gelida (assembly GCA_038040385.1). GTDB lineage: Bacteria > Acidobacteriota > Thermoanaerobaculia > Gp7-AA8 > Gp7-AA8 > Gilichinskyi > Gilichinskyi gelida. The sequence continues at coordinate 6,927 of JBBPII010000016.1, read as the reverse complement.
TCGCCGAATCGAGCGGTGATCATCGTCCGTTCGCGGACCAGCAGATCGATGGGCACGGCGCGACGCCGGAGAATCTGGAAGGCGCCGTCATCCGCCACTCGCTCGTACCAGCGCAGGATCTCGGGCCATGACACGCTGTCATCCAGCGTGGGGAAGCGTTTGTCGAGCGGATCGACGTCGAAGAGGATGGTTGCCGGCGCGCGCGAGGACCGCAAATGCGCGGCATTCATCTCCAGCAGCGGCTCGGTGGACGCGCAGCAAGCCTGAAAGACCGGCCGCCGCGCGGCGGGAAGCTGCCAGGCGATGAGAACCGCGCTGGCCGACGGATAAACATCGAAGGAGCTCCCCTCGGGGCGTCGCCGCAATCGGGCATGAAGACTTGCGAGAACATCCGCGCGCCGGCGTTCGAGGCGGTCGGTTCCATGCGCGACCAGGTGCGCGAACGCCTCGGCCGGCGTTGTGACCGCCGAGACGGCCTGCCGGTGAAGATCGGGAAGAGTCCGCGACGTCAGCGCCCACGAAAAAAGCTGGGTGGCCGCCAGCGCGAGGGCGACCCAGGCCACGCGGTCGCGCACTCCGCCGCGTCTGAGCCGCGCCGGAAGGGCGATGTAAACGGCCAGGGCCAGCACCGCCGCGGCGTCGGCGTCGTGGCCGTCCTGCCGCATGAATCCAATCTTGAAGGCGACGAACATGACCGCAAGCATGGCCGCCGCCTCGGGCCACGCGTGGCGGGCGGTCAGCAGGAGGAATGCCGCGGCGATCACCACAAATGCGGCCAGCTCGAGGCGGTCGCCGAGGAACGGCGTTCCGAATAGCGGATAGGTCACCGACATCCCCTCGCCGTAGCCCGAGGCGACCTCGATGGAGTTGCGGACGTAGAGCGGCAGGATCGCCAGCGGCTGGCGAGCCACGAGCCAGAGAGCTGCGATCGATGCAAAGAACGTCACGGCGAAGAACGGCACACGCCGGCGGACGACGTCGGCGATTCCCAGGACGACGATCACGCCCACCGCCGCGGTGAAGAACGAGAACTTCACCAGCGCTCCCAAAGCCAACGCGAACGCGACCACGTGCTCCGCCCAGCGCCCCGGACGGACGGCGTGAAGGCGGACGAGAATCGCCGGCAGGACGACAAACGGCACGTTGTTCGCCACCTGGATCGCGCCGAATTGCATCGCGGTGATCGCCGCGATGCAGACGACGAACGCCGCGGCACCGTATGCCGAGGAAATCGAATCGCGCGCCACTTCGAGGATGCCGGCCGTAAACGCAGCGGCGACGACGAGCCAGGCCGCCAGAGCCGCCACAAACGTGCGCGGGTCGTAGCCGGCATAGGCGAATCCGTATGGCCCGAAGGTGTAGACCAGTTGCTCGCCGAAGTGGACCTTCGTGGCCCAGGCGTCGTGGAGGACCAGTTGCCACGACATGTCGGGATCGATGTCGGCGGACCGCGGTTCCCACGGTACGAGAAGGATGACCGTGCAGACCAGCGCGGCGGCGAGAAAGGCGACCGCCCTTCGGCTCCGCCGATCCGGTTCGCTAATCCTCGTCCTCCGCCGTCGCCGCGGTCGTGCGTCCCCACGAATCATTGCCCGGCATCTCGAACCAGAACGGCTGCCGCGCACGCGGGTGGTTGCCGGCTTCGTTCATCGTCGAGGCGTCGAAGACGCGTCCGTTCACGATCGTGGTGCGGACGCTCTCGCTGTTTCGGATGTTCTCCAGCGGGTTGGCGTCGAGGACGATGAGGTCCGCGAGCTTGCCCGGCTCGAGAGAACCGATGTCTTTGTCCAGCCCGATGTAGCGCGCGCCGTTGATGGTGGCAGCGCGCAGCGCCTCGAGCGGCGTCATCCCGCCCTGCACGAACATCCAGATCTCCCAGTGCGCGCCGAGGCCCTCGCGCTGGCCGTGCGCGCCGAGCTGGATGGAGACGCCGGCATCGTTGAGCCGCTTCACGATGCGCGCGTTGTCGATGTGGTTCCACTCGTCGTCGGGCGCCATCGTCCGCCGGCGCGACCGGGAGTCGATGATCCGCCGCGGCACGAACGCGTTGAGGCGCGGGTTCTCCCATACGTTGCTCTTCGCGTACCAGTAGTTCTCGCCCCACAAGCCGCCGTAGCCGACGATGAGCGTCGGCGTGTAACCGGTTTTCGACTGCGACCAGAGCTGCATGACGTCGTTGTACGCCTTCTGCACCGGGATGGAGTGCTCGACGCCGGTGTGGCCGTCGACGATCATCGACATGTTGTGCTCGAACAGCGACCCTCCCTCGGGCACCACCATCATCTCGAGCTGCCGCGCCGCCTCGATCACCTGCTGGCGCTGGTCGCGCCGCGGCTGGTTGTAGCTCTTCACGCTGAACGCGCCGATGGCCTTCATGCGGCGGAGGTGGAACAGAGCGTCGTCGAGCGAGCTGATGTCCGCCTTGAACGGCGCCTTCGCGCCGTAGAGGATGGTGCCGGTGGAGAAGATGCGCGGCCCGACGATGCTGCCCGCCTTGGCCAACTCGCTGGCGGAGAAGATCTCGGTATTGCTGTTGGACGGATCGTGCAGCGTGGTCACGCCGAAGGCGAGCGCCGCGTAGTTGACCCAGCTCTGCTGCGGCGTCAGCTCGTCGGAGCCCATCGAGCCGTGCCAGTGGACGTCGACGATGCCGGGCATGATGGTCTTGCCGGCAACGTCGATGACCTTCGCGTCCGGCGGGATGGCCACGTTGGCGCCGACGGCCAAGATGCGGTTGCGATCGATGAGCACCGTGCCGTTGTCGATCACTTCGTCGCCGCGCATGGTGATCACCCGCCCGCCGGTGATCGCGATCTTCCCTGTCGGCACGTCGTAGGCCTGGGCGAAGCCGATGTTGATGCCCTTCTCCGGCGCATCGGGGAGTTTCTCCGGCGCGCCGGCGATGAAGGCGAACGAATCCTTCAGGTCGCGCGAGAACAGCTCCGGCCCGAGCGCCCAGTACAGCCGCGCGGAATCGCCCGACCAGTGCAGCCACTCGCCCGCTTCCTTCGAGACCTTGGCCACCGGGATGGACTTGATGTCCGGCCCGATCTCCACGGACTTGCCGGTACGCACGAACGGCGCGATGTACGCGTTGAACTTCTCCCGCCACGCCACCCACTTCTCGTCGGGCGAGACGGCGTACTCGGTGGCGAACGCCGACATCAGATGCGTCCGCTCCTCGCTCTTGTCGAGATTGATGCTGCGCAAGGCGCGCTTGTCTTCGTCCTCGAAGGTCATGAAGAACACGCGGTCATTCGATGCGCCGAAGGTCGGATACGCCCCTTTTTTCGTAATCAGTTTCGATGCGCCGCCGGCCGTCGGCACGACGAACAGCCCCGTCTCGCGCGACCAGATCGCCGGCATCAGGAAGCCGTCGCTGGTGGCGCGGTAGACGATCTTGCCGCCGTCGGGTGAGAACGCCGGCTCGACGTAGTGGCCGGGCTTCTGCGTCACCACCCGCCCTTCGCCGCCGAGCGCCGACGCGATGCGAACGGTCCCGAACGTCTGATCGTTCCACGTCGTGTACACGATCCACTTCCCGTCGCGCGACCACGCCGGATAGAACTCGAAGTGATCGTTCTGTTTCGTGAGGCGCCGCGGCGTGCCGCTGGGCAGATCTCGGATGTAGAGGTAACCGAGGGCCTGATAGACGACCTGCTTGCCGCTCGGTGAGACCAGCGGCCAGCGCAGCATCTTCACCGCGAACTGGCTCGGCGCGACTTCGATCGGGAAGCGCACCGCCTCGGCCACGCTGCGGGCGGCCTTGACGTGGAACGGGATGTTCGCCACCTGCTTGGTGGCGACGTCGATGCGGTTGATGTGACCGCCCGACCAGAAGACGATCGAGCGGTTGTCCGGCGTCCACGCCATCGACGGGTAGACGCCGTGCACGGCCCACGTCTCCTGCATGTCGCGATCGAGGCCCTCGTACAGCGGCGTCTCCCGTCCCGACTCGAGGTCGAGGACGAAGATCGTCGATTTGTAACGGACGCGCCGCACGAACGCGAGCGACTTGCCGTCGGGCGACGGCGTCGGCCGCACCGACCCGCCCGGCCCGGTGACGAAGGGCTCGATCTCGCCGGTCTGGCGGTCGAGGCGCTGAATCACGTAGATCTGCGTGTTGGGGTCCTTGTTGTACTGGAAGATCGCCCCGGACGTGGAATCGTCGCTGTAATAGAGGTAGCGGCCGTCGGGAGAGAAGGCCGGCTCGCCGGTGTCCTTCTGGTCCGTGCGCTTTTTGGTGAGCTGCAAGCCTTCGCCGCCGGACCGGTGATAGATCCACATCTCTCCTGCGCCGAGGGAGCGCTCGGAGGTGAAGTGCTTGCGCCCGACGATGAACTCGCTGTCGGGCGTCCAGTACGGCTGGTTGGGCAGGCGGAAGGTCTCCTTCGACACCTGCTTCGGATCGGAGCCGTCGCGATTCATGATCCAGATGTTGTCGCCGCCCGCGCGGTCGCTGGTGAAGGCGATCCACTTCCCGTTCGGGCTGTAGCGCGGCTGCATGTCCCACTCGATGCCGGTGGTGATGGCCTTCGCCTCCCCGCCGCCGATGGGGATGGTGTAGATGTCGCCGAGGAGATCGAAGGCGATCTGCCGGCCGTCAGGGCTGACGTCGACCGACAGCCACGTCCCCTCGGTCACATCGATCGCCGCGTCGTGCCGCGCCGGGCCGATCGGCTCGGACACCTTCCACTTCTTCTCTTCCTTCTTGTCGTCCTTCTTCTCCGTCTCCGCAGGCGCCGTCGCCGGCGCGGCGGGCGCAGGCGACGCGTCCTTCTTCTGCGACTCCTGCTTCTGCAGCTCCTGCTTTTCGGGGCGCGGCTCCTGCTCGGCCTTCTCCGGCTTCTTCGGCTCCGCCTTCTTCGGCCCCTCGGGCGGCGTCGGAGGTGCGGGCTGGGGCGGCGGGGTCTGGGCGTGGACCGCGGCGGCGAGCAGGGCGATGGCGAGGAATCGCTTCATGTCGTTTCTCTCCGAGTGAAGAACATGCAGTCGCCGTAGCTGTAGAAGAAGTAGCGTGCGGCGATGGCTTCAGCGTACGCGCGGCGGACCGTTTCGATGCCGGCGAAGGCGGAGACTAGCATCAGCAGAGTCGATTCGGGGAGGTGGAAGTTGGTCAACAACTTGTCAACAACCCGGAAGCGGTAGCCGGGGGTGATGAAGATGTCCGTCTCTCTGGAACCGGCCTCGATTCCGCTCTCCAGGGCGCGAAGGGTGGTGGTGCCGACGGCGACGATCGACTTCGCGGCACGGAGCCTCTCCGCCGCCTCCGCGGTGATCTCGTAGCGCTCCGAATGCATGACGTGCTGCGAGAGGTCGTCGACTTTCACCGGCTCGAAAGTCCCGATGCCGACGTGCAGCGTGATCCGCACGATCTCGTTCGTCTTCGCGATCTCGTCGAGCATCTCGCGGGTGAAGTGCAGCCCCGCCGTCGGCGCCGCGATCGCCCCCCGCTCGGCGGCGTAGACGGTCTGGTACGACTCCCGGTCGCTCTCCCGCGCCTCCGGCCGCGCGATGTACGGCGGCAGCGGCATGACGCCGATGCGGTCGATCTCGCCGAGGTCGCCTTCGAAGCGGAGGACGACCGTGCCGCCGTCCTTCTCGAGAACTCTGGCGACCAGTCGTTCGGAAAAGTGCAACTCGTCGCCGACCTTGATGCGCTTGGCAGGTTTGGCCCACGCTTCCCACACGCTGTCATCCTGAGCGTGAGCGAAGGACCGGTGTGGACGGGCGGCGCCCGTCGCGTCATTCTGCGCACCGCCCGCCCACACCGATCCCTCGCTCACGCTCGGGATGACACGGGTCAACAGCACCTCGATCGGCCGCGACATCCCGCGCAGCGGCCGCGCGAACAGCCGCGCCGGAATCACGCGCGTGTCGTTGACCACCAGCACGTCCTCCGGCGCGAGCCGCGCCGGAAAATTCGAGAAGCTGTCGTGCTCGATGCGGTCCGGCGGCGTGACCACCATCATCCGAGACCGCCCCCGCTCGCGCGGCTCCTGGGCGATGAGGTCGGGTGGAAGGTGGTAGGAGAAGTCGCTGCGCTTCATGAGAATGACGTTTCGACGTCACGACGTTATGATGACCGCATGCCCGCGACGAAACGAGCAACAATCTACTTCGAACCACGGGTTCATCGCGCGTTGCGGTTGAAAGCGAAAGCGAACGATCAGTCTGTTTCAAATCTCGTCAACGAAGTCGTCCGGCGAGACCTTGCAGAAGACGCAGAAGATCTTGAAGCGATTCGCCACCGTCGCGACGAACCGGACCTCGACTTCGAAGACGTCGTTCGATCGATGAAACGGCGTGGCAAGTTATAGCGTCGTCATCAAGCCTTCCGCCGCGAGAGAGCTAGACGACATCGGTCAGCGCAAAGATCGCGAGCGAATCTTGGAATGTGGCGGTTCAAGGAAGAGGACTGCGACCCGATGCCCGAGTGGGAGAATCCACCGCCGGCGGGGACCTGAAAAGATGCTGAACGACTTCATCGCCGGTTTCCTCGGCACCCTTACTGCAGGCGGCGTGCTTGTAGCGCTAGTGATTTTCTTCGGCGAAAAGTTCGTGACACTCCAACCTGAGAAGGCGCTCGCCGAACACCAGCAAGGCCTAAACGAGAAGCTGGCTGGCGTTGCTGCAGACTTGCTGCGTGTAAGCGATGTGCTTAGCCGCCGAAATGAACGCGAATTCGCAAGTGTCGAGCGCGCGTGGGAACTGATGATGGTGGCGGTCGGCGCGGCGCAGCAACATATCGAAGGTGGTCAGATCCCGGCCTTCAAGATGATGAGTGAAGAAGGAGCGTTGACTGTAATAGATCGTTCGCCCTTCACGGATGCCCAGAAAGAACGGCTACGCTCGCCAAACATTACCGAGGACCACTGCTGTCCAAATTAGCCGAGGTCGCTTCGGCGCGCTCCCGAGACTGATCGC
>JBBPII010000015.1:34021-150163 GCA_038040385.1 Candidatus Gilichinskyi gelida | reverse complement strand
GCTGCGCTCCTCAGGATAAATGCCGGGGGGCCCGATGAGCGCAAAACGGCGTGACATCGAGCTCCTGCTGCTGGCGATGCTCGCCGCGGTGCCGCTGTACGCGACGCAGACGATCTCGCTCCTGCCGCTGCTCGCCTTCCACGCGCTGATGACGGTGATGGTGGTGCGCGTGGCCGCCGGGCGCAGCCCGGAGATCATCCCCGCGCCGGTCATGCGTGGGCTGGCCGTGGCCTACATCGTCTTCTACGTCATCGACGCGGCGATCATCTCCCGCAACGCCATCGCCGCGTCGACGCATCTCATCCTCTTCATCGCCCTCTACCAGCCGATCGAGTCGCTGCGCACGAAGAATCACATGCAACGGCTCCTGACCGCATCGCTCATCTTCATCGCCAGCGTGGCCACCGCCACGCACATCGCCATCATCCCGTTCGTCATCGCCTTCGGTTTCATGCTTTTCCGGCAGCTCATTTCCATCAGCCATCTGGAAAGTGCCGCCAACGCCAACGCGCCGCTCGTCGCCGCCCCCTCGGGTCGCGCCGCGGGCTTCTACGTCGCCGCCACGACCGCCCTCGGCATGGCGCTCTTCCCGCTCCTGCCGCGCGTGCGCAACCCCCTCGTTCCGGGGATGGTGGGACGGCTGTCGAACGCGGCGACCGGACTGAGCGAATCGATCGACTTCAACGAACAGCGCGAGATCCTCCCCGACGCGACGGTGGTCAGCCGGGTGTGGATGGGGCCGGACGCCATGCCGTTCTTCACCCCGCTGCGGCTTCGCGGCACGCTGTACGAGCGCTTCGGCGGCAACAAGTGGCTGCAAGGACGGCGCGATTTCGCGCCGTTGCCGGCGCGCGAGGGGGCGACGCAGATCGCCCGGCCCGTCGGATTCGACCGGCGGGCAACGATTCAGCAGCGGCTGGTCACTGGCGGACGCCTCTTCCTACCGGCCGGCACATGGCAAGTCGACGGGCCGCAGCAGATCTACGAGGGGCCGACGCGCGACACGTTCATGGTCTGGCCGACCCGCCGCGACGTGATCAGCTACGACGTGCACCTCGCCCGGAACACTTCCCCCCTGCGCGTCCGGCGCGTTCCGGTATCGAACTATCCGGTCACCCCGCCCGTCGCGGCGATGGCGCGGCAGATCGCCGGCAATCTCACCGACCCGATGGCCAAGGCCGGCGCGATCGAGCACTATCTGGCGACGCGCTTCCGCTACACGCCCAACCCGGCCGACATCGGGCACACCATGACCGTCGACAGCTTTCTGCTCCAGGAGCAGCGCGGGCACTGCGAGTACTTCGCCGCCGGGATGGTCGCCCTGCTGACCGCCGTCGACGTCCCGGCGCGCATCGCCGGCGGCTTCTACGGCGGCAAACTCAATCCGCTCACCGGCTACTTCGTGGTGCGCCGCGAGGACGCGCATGCCTGGGTGGAAGCCTACGACGGCGAGGCATGGCAGACGTTCGATCCGACGCCGCCGTCGCTACGCCCCGGCAACTCGCAGGACGGGCTGGTCGGCATGTACGCGTCGGCGCTCAGCGACTCGATCAACTACTTCTGGGACCGTTACGTCCTGACCTTCGGCCTGGCCGATCAGGTGAGTCTGGCCATCGAAGCCATCCGCACCGCGCGCGACATGATCGCCGCGATCGGCCGCGGCACGCGCCGCTCGGCCGCCGAGGTGATGAGCGTGCGGTTTGGGATGACGCTGCTGGTCGTGGTTGCCGCCGGGATGGTGCTGGTGTGGGTGCTCCGCGGTCGGCACTCGCTCTTCGACCGGCTGGCGGCGCATCTCCGCGCTCTCGGAATCGAGGTCGGCGCGTCGATGACCATGGCGGAGGCGCTCGACGAGCTGCGCCGCAGCCGTCCCGATGGCGCCGCCGCGCTCGCGCCGCTCATCCGTCTGTACGAGGAGGAGCAGTTCTCCGGCCGGCACGACCGCGCACGGGTGCGCATGATCCGGCGTGGTCTTCAGAGCCTATCCTGAGCGAAGCGAAGGATCCTCGGCTCGATCTGCGCCGGACAAAATCGCGGGCGCGGCAGGTCGAGCCGAAGATCCTTCGTCGCTTCGCTCCTCAGGATAAACTCATCGACGCCGCATCAACGCGATCATCTCCCGCACCGCGGCGTCGAGTCCCACCAGCGCCGCACGCGCCACGATCGAGTGCCCGATGTTCAGCTCCTCGATCTCCGCGATCGCGGCGATGCCGTCGATGTTGCGGTAGTTGAGCCCGTGCCCGGCGAGGACGCCGAGCCCCATCTTGCGCGCGGCCTTGGCCGCGGTGGCCACTTTTTCCAGTTCGCCGCTCCAGTTGCCGCCGCGCTGCCACGCTTCTGCGTACTTGCCGGTGTTGATCTCGATCTTCGGCGTGCGCAGCTTCTGGCACTGCCGGATCTGCTCGAGGTCGGGATCGACGAAGACGGAGACGTCGATGCCGGCATCGCCGAGCTGGCGCACCACCTTCTCCACATTGCCGGCGTGAAGAACGACGTCGAGTCCCCCCTCGGTGGTCACCTCGTCGCGGCGCTCGGGGACGAAAGTGACCTGATGCGGCTTGATCGTCTGCGCCGTGCGCGCCATGTCCGCGGTCGCCGCCATCTCGATGTTGAGGTGGGTGGTGACCGTGCGCCGCAGAATCTCGACGTCGCGGTCCTGGATGTGGCGGCGATCGCCACGGAGATGGACGGTGATGCCCTGCGCGCCGGCCAGCTCACAGATCATCGCGGCAGCGACCGGATCGGGCTCGTTGCTCTTGCGCGCTTCACGGATGGTGGCGATGTGATCGATGTTGACCGCTAACCGCATCCGCGAAGGTTACCTCAGAGCCGCCGCAGCGTTACGAGCGCGATCAGTCCCATCGCCACCAGCACGAAGCCTCCGTAGATGCCGAGGATGGCGACCGTCTTCGCCGCCGTGAGCCAACGCTTGCCGCCGTAAACGCGGCGAAGCGCTATCCCCAGATACACGAAGAGGACGAGCAGCAGCACCAGCCTGAGGATCCTGACGGCCAGGAATCGGAGTGGACTGAGCACTTCGAAGACCGCCAGCACCACGAAGGCGAAGGCGTGGCGATGACGATCAGCGCGAACAGCGGCATCAGGATGAACATCGCCTTCGGAAACGCCGACTGCAGCGCATTGCTCAGCAGAGACGGATCTTTCTGGACCTTTTCGGCCGCCTGCGTGAGCTGCGCGTCGGCGCGGCTGACCTTGATGTTCAGCTTTCGGCTTGGGACGAGGCTCAGCGTGCCGAAGAAGAGAAGGCTGCAGAGCAGATAGATTCCGGATCGGCGTCACCGAGCGGACTCGTTTGCCTTCCAGGAACTCCACCGTCAACGCTCCCGGCTTGAACAGGAGCAGAGCGACGGTGCGGATGATCTTCCCGTCGAGGTGCCCGAGCTCGTGTACCGCGTCCTGCAGCAGCTCGTGCAGCGCCGGCCGCGGAGTGACGGCGCGCTGCCCGCACTGCGAGCACCACCGGCCCGCGAGCTCGGCCTCGCAGTTCAGGCAGGCGGCGCCCGACGACGCTGGTTCCATGGGTTGGCGGATCATAAACGGTCTCGAGGTTGCGGGGTCTCGCGGTCTCGCGGTGGCGGAATCTCCGGATGCGACGACCGCGAGACCTCGCGACCGCGAGACCCCGCAACCTCACAATGGGCATGCGCAAAGAGCCGAAAGTGTTACCCGCTCCCTGAGATGCTCTACCGCTTCGAAGACATCGAGAAATCGTACGGGCCGCACGACATCCTCAAGGGGGTGACGTGGCAGCACAACCCGGGCGAGAAGGTCGCGCTGGTGGGCCGCAACGGCGCCGGCAAGACGACGCTGTTCAGGCTTCTGCTGAAACAGGAAGAGGCCGACCGCGGCCAGATCATGCGCGCCTCGGGCCTGACCATCGGCCACGTCGGACAGCACCTCGACGCCGAGCCGGGGATGTCGCTCTTCGACTATGTGGAGACGGCGTTCGCCGACGTCCTGGCCATCGAGCGGAAGATGCGCGCGATCGAGCACGACCTCGCGGACGCCGCGCGGCCGGACCACGACCGCCTCCTCGAAAAGTACTCCGAGCTGCAGCACGACTACGAGCACGCCGACGGCTACACGCTGCACGCCGAGGTGGAGCGCGTGCTGAGCGGCGTCGGATTCGTGAAGGGCGAGTGGGAGCGGCCGATCGCCGAGTTCAGCGGCGGCCAGCAGAACCGCGCCATGCTCGCCCGCGTGCTGCTGACCAAAGTCGACCTGCTCCTCCTCGACGAGCCGACCAACCACCTCGACCTCGACGGCATCGAGTTCCTCGAAGAGTTCCTGCAGTCGTTCACCGGCAGCTTCCTGCTCATCTCGCACGACCGGACGTTCCTCAATCGCACCGTGTCGAAGATCGTCGAGCTGGCGCACGGAAAACTGCTCGAGTACCACGGCAACTACGACCGCTTCGTCCATCTCCGCGCCGAGCGGATGGAGAAGATGGCCGCGGACTACGAGCGGCAGCAGGAGCTCATCGACAAGACCCAAGACTTCATCCGCCGCAATATCGCCGGCCAGAAGACGAAGCAGGCGAAGTCGCGCCGCAAGATGCTGGCGAGACTCGATGAGGCGGAGCGGCCGGAGAGCGACGAGACGCTGGCGAAGTTCCGCCTGGAGGCGGGACCGCGCTCGGGCGCCGTCGCGCTGACCGCCGACCGCCTCACCGCCGGCTACGACGAGAAAGCCATCGTCCGCAACCTCACCATGACCATCCGGCGCGGCGAGCGCTATGCCATCATCGGTCCGAACGGGTCGGGGAAGTCGACGCTGCTCAAGACCTTCGCCCGGCGCCTGCAGCCGCTGTCCGGCGCGGTGACCTACGGGCATAACGTCAACGTCGGCTACTACGACCAGACCCTCGGCGATCTCGATCCGAAGGGCAGCGTCATCGACGAGGTGTGGAACCTCGATCACGCGCAGACCGAGGAGCAGGTGCGCAACTACCTCGCGCAGTTCTCGTTCTTCGACGACGACGTCTTCAAGAAGACGCGCGATCTCTCCGGCGGCGAGAAGGGGCGCCTGGCGCTGGCGAAGATCATGTACGCCGGCGGCAACCTCATGCTGCTCGACGAGCCGACCAACCACCTCGACGTCTACACCCGCGAGGCGCTGGAAGAGGCGCTGGAGCGCTTCACCGGCGCGCTGGTGGTCGTCTCGCACGACCGCTACTTCATCGACCGCGTCGTCGACAACGTCATGGTCGTCGAGCAGGGCGCGGCGGAGATCTATCCTGGCAACTACAGCGATCACGTGGAGCGAGTGAAGGCGGGCATTGTTCCGGAACGCCGGCCTCCGGCCGGCTGGCCCGCCGCCGTCCCGGCGGCGCGTGCCGGCGAGACGCCGGCGAGCCAGCCGGCGAGGACGCCGGCGCTCCGAGCAGAAGTGAAAAAGCGCGACAAGCAGCTCAAGAAAATCGACGAAGAGATCGCCTCGCTGGAGGCGCGCATCGCCTCGGCCGAACGGGAGCGCGAGCGGAACGACGCCCTCCTCTGCAACGAGGAGGTGTACCGCGACGGGGAGAGAATGAAGAAGATTCAGGCCCGGAATGCGGACCTCAAGGCGATGATCGAGTTGCTGTACGGCAAGTGGGAAGCGCTGGCCAAGCAGCGCGAGGAGTTGGAGGGCGCGGTTGCCTAGCGCCGCCATCATCGCCGTCGGCTCCGAGATGCTGGGGCCGACGCGCGTCGATACCAACTCCCTCAAACTGACCGCCGCCCTCGAATCGTTCGCCGTCCCCGTGGTGCGCAAGAGCGTCGTCGGTGACCGGCTATCCGATCTGGTCGACGAGATTCGCTTCTCGTTGGATCACGCCGGCATCCTCATCGTCACAGGCGGCCTCGGGCCGACCGAGGATGACTTGACGCGCGAGGCGCTGGCGGAGGCGCTCGGGCTGGAGATGGACGTCGACCCGTCGATCGTCGCGAGCATCGAGGCGCGCTTCGCCGCGCGCGGGTGGAAGATGCCGGAGGTCAACAAGCGACAGGCGAACGTCTTCCGCGGGCAGACCACGCTGACCAACGAGCGCGGCACGGCGCCCGGCTTTCACATCGAGCAGAGCGGAAAGCACGTCTGGGCCTTCCCCGGCGTTCCCAACGAGCTGGAATGGATGATCGCCACGTACCTCGCGCCGTGGCTCGGGTCGACCATCGGCGGCGAGTCGCGGTTCCGGCGCGTGCTGAAAATCGTCGGCCTCGGCGAGTCGATGGTCGAGGAGCGCCTCAAGCCGTACTACGACGCGCATCGCGACGAGCCGCCGATCACCATCCTCGCCACCAGCGGCCAGACCGAGTTGCACCTTGCCGCGGACGGCGCGGAGTCTGACGCGCGGGCGATGCTCGCAACGCGTGAGGGGGAGCTCGCCGGCATCTTCGGCCAAAGGATCTACGGCTTCGATGACGACACGCTGGAAGGCGTCGTCGGGGCCTTGCTGCGTGAGCGCGGCGCGACGCTGGCCATCGCCGAGTCGTGCACCGGCGGTCTGCTGTCGTCTCGCATCACCGACGTTCCCGGCAGTTCCGGCTACTTCTTCGGCGGCGGCGTCTGCTACACCGCGGAGGCGAAGATCGCCATCGCGGGCGTCGACGCGGCGCTCATCCGCGAGCATGGCGAAGTGTCCGAGGCGGTGGCAGTCGCACTGGCGCGCGGCGTCCGCGAGCGCTTCGGCGCCACGTACGGCGTCGGCGTCACCGGCATCGCCGGGCCGGGGGGCGGGACGGCGGAGAAGCCGGCGGGCACCGTGCACATCGCCGTCGCCGGCCCCGACTCGCACGAGCACCGCAAGCTCTTCTGGCCGGTGGGGCGGGCGCTGTTCAAGCTGTTCGCGACGCAGTCGGCGCTCGATCTGCTGCGGTTGTCAGTTCTGCGCGCTGCCCCTTGACTGATGCGCACAAACTGCCTACATTGTGTGCATGAAGCGCACGAACGTGATCTTGGATGAACAGTTGCTGGAGGACGCAGTCGAGTTGACCGGCGAAAAGACGTACTCCGCCGCCATAAATCGCGCCCTCGGAGACATGGTCCGGAAGCTCAAGCTCAAACGGGGACTCGAGTGGTTCGTCAACCTGGAAGAAGATCCGTGGTGGCCGGGATACGCGGAAGAGTTATTCGGGAAAGAATGGGTCGAGCGGGTTCGCGAGCGGCACAAGAAACCCGAGCCCTCGATCATTGCTGATCGGGCCATCGAGAAGACCAAGAACGTCAAAACGAGGCGTCGACGTGGTACTCGTTGACAGCAGCGTATGGATTCTCCTGCGGAGTGCCGGCTTTTTCGATCTTTTGGGTGACGATGAGCCAGTCGTCTGCCCACCCGTGATCCAAGAGGTCTTGCAGGGCGCACGAAGCGAGCGCGAATATCGCGGACTCAGGGAGATATTCCGAACGACTGTGGTTCTCGACTCGCCGGTGTCGCTCGAGGTTTACGAGCACGCCGCGGTGATCTTCCGAACTGCGCGCGCGGCGGGCTACACAATCCGCTCAATGAATGACTGCTTGATCGCCGCGACCGCGATTCGCAACGTCGTTCCAGTGCTCCATGCCGACCGGGACTTCGACAACATCGCGCGCGTCACGCCCCTCGAGGTCCGAAATCTCGCCAACTAACCCTTCCGCATCAGCAGCACGTTCGTGATCACGTCGTTGTAGAGCACGACGATCATCAGCGCGGCGAGCACGGCGAAACCCACCTGCTGGATGCGCTCCTTCACGCGCAGCGAGAGCTCGCGGCGGAAGAGTCCCTCGATCAGCAGGATCATGATGTGGCCGCCGTCGAGGACGGGGATGGGCAGCAGGTTCATCACCCCGAGCTGCAGGGAGATCATGGCCATCAGCGCGACCACGTCCACCCAGCCGCGGCGGAGCATTTCGCCGGAGATGCGCGCGATCGACAGCGGGCCGCTCAGCTCCTTCACACTCGCTTCGCCGCGGACGAGGCGGCCGAGCGTGATGAACGCGAAGCGCAGCATCTTCCAGTTCTGGCGCACGCTCTCGGCGAGCGCCGTGCCCACCGAGTACTTGCGCACCACGGTCGGCGGGATGACGCCGCGGAAGCCCTGATGCAGGTCGACCGGGGCGGCGGGGAGGGTGAGGTGCAGCGTCGACGCGCCGCGCTGGACGTCGAGTGCGATGGCACCGTCTTTCGCCGCGTTGAACACTTCGGTGAACGCCGGGTATTCGGGCGTCGGGCGGCCGTTCGCGGCGACGATGCGGTCGCCGGCGCGCAGTCCGGCGCGCGCCGCCGGCGAGTCGGGCAGCACGCGGCCGACGATGGTCGGCTGGTAGGGAACGATCCAGGCGCGGCCGATGGGGCCGAGGTCGGTGTTCTCGCGCTCGGGAGTGAGCGTCGTCGTGCGGCGGACACCGTTGCGCACGTACTCCACGCGCAGCGGTGTGCCCGCCTGAAGGCTGATGGCCATCCTGAGGTCGTCGAAGTTGTCGACGCGCTCGCCGCCGACGGCGACGATGCGGTCGCCCCGCTGCAGGCCGGCCACCGCGCCGGGCTTGCCGGGTGTGACCGAGCTGACCACCGTCCCGACCGCCAGGGTCTCGGTGCCCATCATCAGCAGTCCCGCCACGAAGACCAGGGCGATGATGATGTTCATGAGCGGCCCGGCCAGCAGAATCAGGAACCGCTGCCACTTCGGCTTGGAGAGGAACTCGTCGGGATTGGCCGGCTGGTTTTCTTCCGGCGTATCGCCCGCCATCCGCACGTAGCCGCCGAGCGGGATCAGCGAAACGCGGTAGTCGGTCGGTCCGCGGTGGAAACCGAACAATCGCTTGCCGAAGCCAAAGGAGAAGACGAGCACGCGCACCCGGAAGAGCTTGGCCACGAAGAAGTGTCCCGCCTCGTGCGCGAAGATCAGGAATCCGAGAACGATGATGAAGGCGATGAAGTTGGTCGAGAAGTTTAGAGCCATGGTTTGGTCAGCGTTCCACTGCAACAGCGATTCCGCGCGCTTCACTCCTGGCCCAGTTATCCCAGCCGAGCGCGTCGTCGACCGAGCGAATGGGAGCGACCGAGGACGCGTGTTTGTCGAGCACGCGGCTGACCACTTCTACGATTCCGGTGAAGGGAAGTTCCGCCGCCAAAAAACGCTCCACCGCCACCTCATTCGCCGCGTTGAGCACGGCGGGCATGGAGCCGCCGGCGCGGCAGGCGGCGTAGGCCAGGGCCACGGCCGGAAAGCGGCGGATGTCGACCTCCAGAAAGTCGAGGCTGCGGATCTTCGCCAAATCTAGCCGGGCGAACGGCGCGGTCACCCGCTCCGGATAGAGCAGCGCGTACTGGATCGGGAACTTCATGTCGGTGGTGGAGAGCTGCGCCATGATCGAACCGTCGATGTACTCGACCATGGAGTGCACGATGGATTGCGGGTGGATGAGGATGTCGATCCGGTCCGCCGGCATGTCGAAGAGGTGATGGGCCTCGATGACTTCCAGACCCTTGTTCATCATCGTCGCCGAGTCGATAGAGATCTTGTTGCCCATCTTCCAGGTGGGATGCGCGAGCGCGTCGGCGATGGTGACGTTCCCGAAGGTCTGCGGATCGCGGCGGAGAAACGGCCCGCCCGACGCGGTGAGGATGATGCGTTGCACCTCGCGGTGCTCGCCGCAGCGGAGCGCCTGGTGGACGGCGTTGTGCTCGGAGTCGACGGGGAGGATCTCGCCGCCGTGCTCCGCGGCGGCGCGGGTCATGACGTCGCCCGCGGCGACCAGGACTTCCTTGTTGGCGATGCCGACGCGCTTCCCGGCCATGAGCGCCGCGTGCACCGGCGGGATGCCCGCGGCGCCGACGATGGCGGCGATGACGGCGTCGGCGGACGGCATCGACGCCACGGCCGAGGCGCCGTCCGCGCCGCAGACGATCTCCACGCGCCGCGTCAGTCGGGCGCGAAGCGGCTCGACGTCGGCCGGACTGCGCACGGACACCAGCTCCGGCGCGTACCGCTCGACCTGCTCGGCCAGGAGCTCGAGGTTTCTGCCCGCGGCGAGGCCCACGACGCGCAAGGCGTCGGGAAAGGCGTCGACGACGGCCAGGGTGCTGCGGCCGACGCTGCCCGTTGATCCCAGGATGGAGACATTTCGCATCGTTCGCCGTTGGCCGTTGGCCGTTGGCCGAGGGGATCGGCAACGGCCAACGGCCAACGGTCAACGGCGAACGTCAGGCGGACATGATCTTGAACGTCCGGAAGTCATGCAAAACCAGGAACCAGTACGAATACAGAATCGGCGCGGTGAAGAAAATCGAGTCGAAGCGGTCGAGGAAGCCGCCGTGCCCGGGGATCAGTGTGCCGGAGTCCTTCACCGCGGCGGAGCGCTTCCACATCGACTCCGCGAGGTCGCCGATCACGCCGGCGATCGAGAGGATTACGCCGGCGATGATCGCGTGCAGCAGCGGCAGCTCCTTGAAGAACGTGAAGTGGATGACCAGCGCCGTGATTACGGACATCGTGATGCCGCCGACCAGCCCCTCGATGGTCTTCTTCGGGCTGATGCGCGGCGAGAGTTTGTGGCGGCCGAGGCTCCGGCCGACGTAGTACGCGCCGGCGTCGCCGAGCCAGACCACCAGCAACAGGAAGTAAACGAGTTTCCACCCCACGGTGAAGTCGTTGCGCAGGCGGATCATCGAGCCGGCGAGCATGCCGACGTAGAGCGTGGCCAGCACGGCGATGGCGCTCGACGGCAGCGCGTCGTCGAGGTTCCCGCTCATCAAGACGTACGACGCCGGGATCACCAGCAGGGCGACGAAGACGCCCATCTCCACGGAGATCGGCTCGAATACGAACGCGGCGACGACGAAGAGCATCACCGCGATGCACAGCGGCACCGGCAGGACGTAGCCCTTGCACTGCCCCAGGACCAGGAACTCGTAGAGGGCCAGCGCGGCGACGACGGCGATGGCGGCGTCGAAAACGTACGGGTGCGACCAGCCGACGGCCCAGATGGCGAATGGAGCGAGAACCGCCGTGGTGGCTTCACGCGCGAAGCGGGGCGAGCTCACGCCCGATTACCGTCCGCCTCGATGAACATCCCGGCGTCCGACTCGTCGACCGCGCCGTAGCGGCGGTCGCGGGCCTGGAAATCGATGATCGCCTCGAACAGATGACGGCGGCGGAAGTCGGGCCACAGCACCTTGTTCACGTGGATCTCGGCGTAGGCGATCTGCCACAGCAGGAAGTTCGAGACCCGCAGCTCGCCGCTGGTGCGGATGAGGAGGTCGGGATCGTCGATGTTCGCGGTGTAGAGGTGGTCGGAGAAGAACTGCTCGTCGATGACCGCGTCGGCCATCTCCCGCTCGCGCAGCAGGCCCATGATGCGGTTGACGGTGTCGACGATCTCGGCCCGCCCGCCGTAGTTGAGGGCGATCTGAAAGAGCAGCCCGCTGTTGTTGGCCGTCTGCTCCTGGGCGTAGCGCAGCTCGCGCTGCACGCTGGGATCGAGGCCTTCGATGCGGCCGATGGGAACGAAGCGGATGTTGTTCTCCATCAGCGTGGCGAGCTCTTTCCGGAGGTACTCCTTGAGCAGCATCATCAGGGTGGCCACTTCGTAGCGCGGCCGCTTCCAGTTCTCGACGGAAAAGGCGTAGAGGGTAATGACCCGCAGCTCCAGGCGCGCGGCGGTCTCCACCACTTCGCGCACCGAGGCGATGCCGGCGCGGTGGCCCTCGACGCGCGGAAGATTGCGCGATTTCGCCCATCGCCCGTTGCCATCCATGATCACCGCGACGTGCCGCGGGAGCCGCTGCAAGTCAATCTTCTCGAGGAGTGTTTCTTCGAGGGAGCCGGGTTCGGCCAACTTGCGAAGGTCGATCATTTCGAAGCGCGTGATGTTATCAGTTGCGCGGTCTCGGGGTCTCGCGGTCTCGGGTTGGGTGTGGCCGCGAGACCCCGCGACCGCGAGACCTCGCAACCTCAGTACTCGATCTCCCACAGCGTCAGACCTTTGGCCGGTGCCGTCCATCGCGCTTCGGTCCAGATCGCACCCGCCTCCAGCTTCCCTCGGCCGATCTCGATGAGCGAGCCGGCGATGCGGCGGACCATGTAGCGGAGGAAGCCGTCGGCGACCACGGTGATGGAGATCGCGTCGCCGTCGCGGACGACGTCGATTCGCTCTACGGTGCGGGTGGTGGAGCTGACCTCCGGCTCGGCCACGGTGAACGGCGCGAAGTCGTGCGTCCCCACCAGCGCCTGCGCCGCGCTCTGCATGGCCTCGGCGTCGAGCGGCTGCGCCTCGTACGTGTGCGTCTCGGCGCTGAAGACGTCGGCCACCGCGCCGTTCCAGACGCGGTAGCAGTACGTCTTCTGCTTCGCGGCGAAGCGGCAGTGGAAGTCGTCCGCGACGCTCTCCACGGCTGTGACGCGGATGTCGGACGGCAGCAGATTGTTGAGCCCCATCCGCAGCCCGCGGTCGTCGATGGCAAACGGTACGTCCGCGTGCGCCCGCTGCGCCCGGGCGTGAACGCCGGAGTCAGTGCGGCCGGCCCCCTCCGCCCGGACCGGCATGTTGAACACCGTCGACAGCGCCGCCTCGAACACGCTCTGCACGCCGGTGGCGTTGGCCTGCATCTGCCAGCCGGCGTAGCGGGTGCCGAGGTACTGCAGAGTGAAGAGGATTCTCAAGGCCAATCCTGAGCGAAGCGAAGGATCTTCGGCTCGACTGGCCGAGCACAAAACCACGAGCGCAGCCGGTCGAACCGAAGATCCTTCGCTTCGCTCAGGATGAACTCGCCCTACCGCAGGTCTTGCGCAATCACCTGCTGCCGATCGAATCCCGTCACGTTCGAGACGTCGTCCACCACGCCGATCGAGACGCGGTTCACGCCGCGCTCCATCAGGAGATCGAGGACGTACGTGTAGTACTTCCCCTTGATCTTGGCCATGTCGGCCTGCGGCACGCGGATCTGCTGCTGTCTCTGCGCGACGTCGGACATGTCGCCGTCCTTATTGGCCACGGCCACGTAGACGGTGAAGCCGCCGAGGTACGACTCGCCCTGCGGCAGCAGCGCGAGGCTCTCCATCGGGATCTGGATCTCGACGGGGACGCGGAAGAGATCGTCCGCCGGCACCGGGGTGTTGATCTTCACCCGGACGTTGAGATCGTTCGCCTTGGAGCGATAGAGCAGGTTGGCGATGACGCGATCGCTCATCTCGGCGAAGGTCGACTTCTCCACGAACGACTGCCGCGAGCGGACGATGTAGCCGCGGCGGCCCTTGATGCGCACGTCGAGCGAGCGCTGGCGGTCGACGCGCTCGGTGCCGGCGCGGTAGCCGAGGGAGTAGTACGAGTCGAGGTCGCGCAGGATGTTCTTGAACGCGCCGGAGAAGTTGTTGGTGTTGATCGACGCCAGACCGCCGGTCATCTCGGCGAGCACCTGCAGCGACTCGGTGCTGTTGGAGACCGCCGCCTGCGTCACGGCGTACGGAATGGGCCGGTCGCGCTCCGCCAGCCCGCCGTCGCTCGCCGCGGCGAGGCCGCCGGCGTGCAGGGTGTACATGGTGATGCCGTTGGCGTTGGCCGTCTTGGCCAGCATCTGGATGGTCGACGCGGAGTTGAAGGTCATCCCCTCCAGCATCGTCCCGCCGGCCGGCCACCCCTTCTCGCGCGAGATCTCGTCGACCAGGTAGAACATCTCACGGCCCGGCTGGATCTGAAATCCCTCGGTGGTCAGCACGAGGATCTTCTTCCCCTCCACGCCGGCCAGAGTGCTCATCAGGCCCTTGAGCGACTCCACGCTCTGCCGGAGGTCGTGCTCGACCGACTGCCCGTACTGCCGCGCGGCGGCGACCGCCTCGCTGTAGTTGTCGGCATCCTGAATGCGCTTCTCGACGTCGCGGCGCTCGCTGCGGTTGGCGACGCCGAGGGCGGACTCGCCGGCGATGACGTCGAGGGTCTGCTGGATCTGGATGGGGTCGCGCGTGAAGTTCGCGCGGATCTTCATGCTGCGGTTGAAGGTCGCCACCATGGCCTCGTCGCCCGGACGCATGACGTTCTTGGCGAACTCCTTCATGTCCTTGAAGACGCGGTTGCGGTTGAACGGCTGCAGCGAGAGGTTGTCGACGTAGAAGATGATGCGGCGCCGGAGGGTCTCGTTCATCTCTTCGGCCGGCACGGTGGCCACCGGCTTCTCCTCGCCGGCGGGGATGATGGAGATGTTGGTCGCCTTTTTCCCCTGCACTTCGTAGAAGTTGGAGATCAGCTTGGGCTGCCCGTTCTCGAAGAGCTCGAAGTCGTCCTTGGTCAGGCCGGTGATGGGGACGCCTTTCCGGTCGGTGACCACCACGTCGACGTTGATGACCTTGACGTCGATGCTCTCGGCGAGCTTCGGCATCTCGGCTGCAGGCTGTTGATTGGACTGCTGCGCGACGAGGGTCGTCGCGGCGAGCGTAATGAAGGCGAGGATTCGTTTCACGTGCATCTCCGCTGGGATAGACGAACGGAGCGAGCGCTCCGTTACATGCGAGAATAGACGGGCCTTCAAAGGCTGCCCCTGAAGCGAAAATTCCGATGACCGGCCGCACCCAAGTTCAAGCCATGAAACAAGATCCGCTGGCCTTCGCCAAGATGGCCGGCGGCGGCAACGACTTCGTGGTGATCGACAACCGCGGCTCGCGGGTGGCCGATCCGGTGGAGCTTACGCGGCGGGTCTGCACGCCCCACCTCTCGGTCGGCGCCGACGGCCTGATCCTGATCGAAACCTCGGCCCGGGCGACGCTCCGCATGCGCTACTTCAACGCCGACGGGTCGGTGGGGGAGCTCTGCGCCAACGGCACGCGCTGCGCGGCGCGCTTCGCCTACATGAACGTCATCGCTCCCAAGCGGATGACCATCGAGACCGGCGCGGGGATCGTCGGCGCGGAAGTCAGCGACGGCGGCTACGTCACGCTGGCCCTGCCGCCGCCGCACTCGTTCCGCGCCGAGCGGCCGCTGCGCGTCGGCGACCGCATCGTGCGCGGCAGTTTCATCGTGGTCGGCGTGCCGCATTACGTCATCTTCCTGCGCGACGATCTCTGGTCGCAGGACATCGCTCCCCTCGGCAGCGCGATCCGCAAGCATCCCGATCTGCAGCCGGCCGGCGCGAATGTGAATTTCGTGGTGGTGCGCGGCCCCAGCGACATCGAAGTGCGAACCTACGAGCGCGGCGTGGAGGCGGAGACGCTGTCGTGCGGATCAGGCGTGGTGGCCTCCAGCGCGGTGAGCGCGCTCTTCGGCAAGGTGAAGCCGCCGGTGGCGGTGCTGACGCGGAGCGGGATCACGCTGGAAGTGAACCTCGCCGTCGTTGACGATGGGAAGGGCCGCGAGGTGCGCGACGTCCAGCTTCGCGGCGACGCGCGGCTGGTCTATCGCGCGGCGTTCACGCCGGAGACCATCGAGGGCTTCGATCCGGAATTCGTCCGGAATCCGGCGGAAAAAGTGCTGAGTGCTGAGTGATCTCGCGCTGGTCGTAGCCGTGCTCCTGGCGTGCGTGTGGGTTGCGCGCGGGACGCGATGGATGGCGGCGATCGAGTGCAGCCTTCCGCTGCTGGCCGTCGCCATCGTGGTGTTCCCCGACGAGCGGACGCGCCTCTTCGCCTGCGGCGCGATCGTCGCCGTGGCTTTCGCCGGCGCCGCGCTCGTGGCGCGCGAGGGGTGGGTGCTGGTGATCGCCGGCGTCGCGCTGCTGCGATGGATCCCGCTGCGCGAGGTGGAGGCGTGGCGCGAGCTGGTGGTGCTCGCCGGCGCGCTGGTGCTGTTCGGGGTGCGGGCGTCCCGCCTGTACTCGCCGAGCGTCTCGCCCGGCGACGAGGGCGGCCGGGCGGGACGCCCGGCCGATGCGGGCGGGACGCCCGCACTCCACCTCATCGCCGTCTTCGCCGTCGCCGCAGTCACGCCGGTCCATCCCGGCAAGGCCGCGCTCATCCCGCTCCTCCTCGCCGCGGTGATGATGTGGGACAGGCTTCAGCCTGTCCTCGCCGCTGCCCTCCTCGCCACAGTCCCCTTCGCCCGCTGGTCGCTCGTCCCCATCCTGGTCACCGCCGCCTTCGCCCTTCTCATCCCCTACATCGGCAAGCTGCGCCCGCTGGTGTACGCCGCGGCGCTCGCGCTGTTCGCCATGTGGCCGTGGAGCGGCATCGTGGCGCGCGCGCTGCCGGTGGTGGCGCGCTTCGAGCCGCCGACGGGGACGGTGCGGGTGGTGGGGTGGGCGCTGGGAAGGGGGGAGGAGGCCACGCTGGCGATTCCGCACGCGCGGCACGTGATCGTCAACGCCTCCGCGGCCAGCGGCTCCGGCCTCCCGGCCGGCACGCTCCTCGGCACCATCGACGCCGGCACCTGCACGCGCTCGGTGCGCATCGGCGACGTCGCCGACTTCGGCTTCACTCGCCGCCCGCACTTCTTCGCCGCACGCAATCCGCTGCCGCGGATCACGCGCGGGGACATCCGCGGCTACGGCGCTACGGCGTGGCTGCACGGGGCGGGAGCGATCGGCGTCGCCTGCAGCGGCGACTTCGCCTCCCTCCGCTTTCGCGCCGCCGCCACCCTCCCGCCCGGCGCCAGGCTGCAAATCGAATCCGTCGAGCTGCCGGCGCGATGATCGTCGCGCTCTTCGCCGCCGTCGCCATCCTCGCCCCGCTGCTGATGCTGCGCGACCGCGCGCTGTGGCGTTGTCTCGGCTGCGAGGCCGGCGCGCTGCTGGTGTTCGGCGCGCTGGCGGCGTTCGCGCGCGTGCTGCGCGTCAGTGTCGACCCTTACCTGGCGATGGTCGCCGCCGGCGCGGTGGTGCTCACCATCGTCTGCGCGTTCGTCGCCTTCGCCGATGAGGTGCGCTGGAGCGCCAACCGCGCGGCGCTGCTGGCCCTCCTCTTCTACATCCTGATGATTCCGCTGATGTTGCGGACGCCGCTGGACGGCGACGAGCCCTACTACCTGCTGATCGCCGAGTCGCTCGTCCACGACCGCGACCTCGACCTCGGCAACCAGTTCGCCGACCTCTCGCGCACGGCCAGCGGGCGCACGGATCTAGTCCCGCAGCTCGGCGACCGCGTCACCCCCGGCCACGTGCGCTCGCACCTCGAGCCATTTCTGCCGATGCTGATCGCTCCCGGCTA
Source organism: Candidatus Gilichinskyi gelida (assembly GCA_038040385.1). Taxonomy (GTDB): domain Bacteria; phylum Acidobacteriota; class Thermoanaerobaculia; order Gp7-AA8; family Gp7-AA8; genus Gilichinskyi; species Gilichinskyi gelida. The sequence goes on along the minus strand of JBBPII010000015.1, from coordinate 133,058 downwards.
CGCCGTCGCCGGGCTGGCGGGGGCGCTGCTGACCATCGCGCTCTTCGGCGCGCTGCTGGCGCGATCGACGGTGCGGCTATTCGAGGACGAGGGGATCTCCGACGCCGCGACGCGCGCGCTCTTCCCGCTGTTCGCCTTCGGGCCGCCGATCGTGTTCTACGCGGCGCGCCTCTGGCCGGAGGTGCCGGCGGCCTTTCTGTTCGTGGAGGCGGTGCGGGGAGTGCGGCAGCGGCGGGTGGGGCGATGGGTGGGGGCGGCGCTGGGGCTGGTGCTGCTGAAGGTGCGGTTCGCGCTCGTCGCGGTGCCGCTGATGTGGGACGGGTTCTCTAACCCGTCACGGCGGACGGGTTGGAGAACCCGTCCCACATGGATCATCGCAGGGGTCGTGCTCCTCGTGGCTCTTATCGCCGGGACCCACCGGCTGCGCGAGCTCGTCCCCGAGTCGGCGCGCGCCTACCCCATCGGACTCTTCGGCCTCGCGCTCGACGGCGCGGCGGGCATCGCCTTCCAGGCGCCGCTGTACCTGTTCGGCCTGATCGCGCTGGCGCGCTGGCGCTCGATGCCCGAGGGCTTCCGGCTGGGGATGGCGTCTGCGGCGCTGTACATCCTGGTGCTCGCGCCCCGGTCCGAATGGCACGGCGGGTGGTCGCCGCCGCTGCGGTACATCGTCTTCCTCGTTCCGTTTCTGGCCCTCGGCGCGGCGGCGCTGTACGAGCGGATCGCGCCGGCGCCGCTGGCGATCGTCGCCGTCTGGACGGTGGGGTTGGTGATCCACGGCGCGGCGTATTCGTGGCGGCTGTTTCACATCGCCAACGGCGAGAATGTGGCGGAGGAGTGGCTGTCGAAGGCGTACCACTCCGACTTCTCGCGCCTCTTTCCCAGCTTCATCCGGCCGAACTTTGCCGCGTTGGTGGCGAGTGTGCTGCTGGTCGCCGCGCTGGTCATCTTTCGCAGCGGACGCTTCCTGCGACCGACTATAGTAGCGATTGCTATAGTACTGTTCACTATAGCTGGCACTCGGCCGGGCAGCCGCATCGACTTCGAGGACGCGCACGTCATTCACCGAGGCGGCGAGCTGTTCCCGACCGAGTATCAAGTGGCGCGCTTCGTCTTTCACGGCGGGTGGATGGTGCGGCCGGGCGAGTCGATGTCGTTTCTGACCAAGGCGGGGCCGGCGCGGCTGCGATACGTGTCCGAGGGGGGCGCGACGATCCAGATCGGGGCGCGCGCGTTCGTGTTGCCGCCGACGGCGCCGAACACGTACAACGTCATGCCGGTGTTCGTCGACCGCCAGGGGCGGGTCGAGCTGCGCTGCCTCGCGGGCACGGTGAACCTCGATTGGTTGCGCCATGACTGAGGTCTCGGTGATCGTGGTCGACGCCGGCGGCGGCGAGATGCTGCGCGCGTGTCTCGACTCGATCCACGCTCAGACGGTGAAGCCGTTCGAGGTGATCGTCCACGACAACAGCGTGAACAACATCGGCTTCGCCGCGGGGGTCAACGCCGCGTACGCGAAGGCGCGCGGCGACGCCATCGCGCTCGTCAACAACGACGCCGTGCTCGACCCCGACTGGCTCGAAACCGTCCTGCAGGCGCTGCAAAGCGATCCGAAGCTCGCAGCGGTGCAAACCGTCATTCGCAGGGATGAGGCGACCATCGACGGCGCGGGCATCGACATCCGCGACGGGACGTTCCGGCAGATCGGGCACGGGTTGGCCGTTGACCGTTGGCCGTTGACCGAGGCGTGGGGAGTTTCTGCTACTGCGACGCTTTATCGGTCAACGGCCATCGGCCAACAATTCTTCGATCCGCGCTTCTTCGCCTACTACGAAGACGTCGAGCTCTGCGCGCGACTGCACCAGTCGGGCTGGACCACCCGCGTGCTGCCGGTCATCAAGGCTTCTCATCGCGGCTCCGCGTCGGCCTCGCTCCTCGGCCGCGACGCGTTGCGCCTCCGGACGCGCAACCGCTACTGGGTCGCACGGCGGCATCGCGGCGTCGGGCGCATCGGCGCGCTGCTGATCGAGGATCTGAAGGCGCTGCTCCGGCATCCGAGCATTGCGCGCCTGCGAGGGGTGTGGGAAGGTTTGCTGACGTGAGAGTGACGGTGCACACGCCGGACGTGGTCGGCGAGCGGATGGCCGGCCCCGGAATCCGCGCCTGGCACCTCGCCGCGGAGCTGGCCAAGCACTTTTCCACCACCCTCGTCGCGCGGCGCGAGGGCGCGCTGCCGGGCGATGCGGACTTTCGCGTCATCGCCCGCGGTACCCGCGACGCCGCCGCCGCGCTCGAGAACGCGGACGTCCTGGTCGGCCAGCCGGCGCGCGGCTTCCGGCGCCTGCGCCGGCGCCAGCGCGTCGTCTACGACCTCTTCGATCCTGTCATGCTCGAGCTGCGCGAGATGTACGGCCGCACGCCGTCGGTGCGGCAGCGCGTGCACCTCGAAGCGGAGCGGTGGCGCATCCGCCGCGCGCTCGCGTCCGGCGATCTCCTCATGGTCGCTTTCGCCAGGCAGCGCGAGATGTACCGACGGGCGCGCGCGCCGTTCATCGAAGTGCCGTTCGGAGCGGAGACCCTCACCCCGGCTTCGCCGTCCCTCTCCCGCTCGGCGGGAGAGGGGGACGTGGTTCTCTGGGGCGGCGGCACCTGGGAGTGGCTCGATCCGAAGACAGCGGTCGATGCCGTGATCGCCGTCAACCAGGCCGGCGTCGCTTGCAAGCTTCTCTTCCTCGGACGCTCGCGGCCCAACCGCCACATGATCGAGCGGCGGCGCGAGGACCGGCTCGACCAGCTCCTCCGCCACGGCGCGCCGTACGTGGAGGCCAATCCGGAGTGGGTGCCGTACGGCGAGCGCCTCTCGTGGCTGCGCCGGAGCAAAATCGCTATCATGCTGCACCGCCCGACGGCGGAGGCCGCGCATTCCATACGCACGCGCCTCTTCGACGCCATCGCCGCGGAAGTTCCGATCATTACGACAGAGGAGGGGTTCGCGGCCGAGCTGGTCGCCGCCGAGGGGCTGGGAGTGGTGGTGCCGCCCGGCGACAGCGGCGCGGTCGCCGACGCCGTCATCCGCCTGCTGCGCGACGACGGTTTGTTCGCCCGCTGCGTATCAAACCTCGCGCGCGTCCGGCCGCGGTTCGCGTGGGACGTCGTCACGCGGCCGCTCATCGACGCACTCACCGAATGGCAGAAGCAAGCAGACTGAAATCGCTGGACCTCGCCCCGCTCCCGCTCACGATCGCCGTCGTGACCTGGAACAGCGAGCGATGGATCGAGCGCTGCCTCGCCTCGATCGACGCGGCGTGTGCCGGCGTGGCGCACGAGATCGTCGTCTACGACAACGCCTCGACCGACCGCACGTTGCAGCTGGTCGGCAACGATGCGACGCTGCTGCGCGGCGCCAGCAACGCCGGATTCGCCGCCGGCATCAACCGCGCGGTGAAGCACGCGCGCGGCCGCTACGTGTTCCTCCTCAATCCCGACTGCGAGCTTGCGCCCGGCGCGCTCGCCGATCTGGTTCGTTATCTTGACGCCCATCCCGAGGCCGCGGCCGCCGCGCCGCTGCTCTCCGACGACGACGGCGGCTCGCAGCGCGAGTTCCAGCTCCGGCGCCTGCCGACCTTCGGATCGCTGCTGGCCGAGGTCTTGGGGATCAGCAGGGTGTGGCCGTCGAATCGGGTGACGGCGCGCTACCGATACCGCGATCTCGACCTCACCGTGCCGCAGACCGTCGAGCAGCCGGCGGCAGCCGCGCTGCTGCTGCGCCGCGACGTCTTCGACGAGATCGGTCCCTTCGACGAGCGCTTTGCCCCGGCGTGGTTCGAGGACGTCGATTACTGCCGCCGCCTCTCCGCCGCGGGGAAGCGAATGGTGGCCGTTCCGTCTGCCCGCGCGCGGCACTTCGGCGGCGCGAGCCTGGAGCACGTCGGCTTCGGCGATTTCGTCGTCCACTGGTACCGCAACATGGACCTCTACGCGCGCAAGTGGCTCACGCCGCGTCAGGCCGCCGCGCTGCGGTGGGCGGTGGTCGCCGGCATGTTGCTGCGCTTCCCGTTGGCGCTCCTCGGCGTGGCGCATCGCGACGCCGGCCGCCGGGCGGCGGTGCGCGGCTACGCCCGCGTGCTCGCGGGGGCGCTGCGCGGATGGAGCGGCTGAGCGTCTCGGCGATCCTCGTCACCTGGAACAGCGCGGAGTTCCTTCCTCGCTGCCTCGACGCGCTGCGGCGGCAGACCGCGGAGTTCGCCGTTGACGGTTGGCCGTTGACCGATGACGCCCGGCCAACGGTCAACGGCCAACAGCCAACGGACATCGAGCTGATTCACGTCGACAACGCATCGTCGGATGACTCGGCCGCCATCGTGCGCCACGCCTTCCCCGGCTGCACGCAGATCGTCAACGACACCAACCGCGGCTTCACCGGCGCGGTGAATCAGGCGATCGCCCGCGCGCGCGGTGAGTTCGTGCTGCTGCTCAATCCCGACGCCTTCCTGGAGCCGGAGTACGTCGGGCGGATCGTCGCCGCCATGAACGATGCAGGCCAGAGATTCGGAATGGGAACCGGGAAGTTGATGCGGGCGACGGCGACGGACATCGTCGACTCGAAAGGCATCCGGATGACGCGCACGGGGCGGCATCTGGATGTCGGGCAGGGTTTGCCGGACAGTGATCGGGTTGCGGGGTTGCGAGGTTTCGCGGTTTCGGGGTCCCCCCCGCCGCAACCGCGCAACCCCGCAACCGCGCAACCCCTGTATGAGGTGTTCGGCGTCTCCGGCGCCGCCGCGGTCTACCGCATGTCATTCGTCCGCGACGTCTCGATCGACGGCCAGTTCCTCGACGAGGATTTCTTCACCTACCGCGAAGACGCCGACGTCGCCTGGCGCGGTCGCGTCCTCGGCTGGCGCGCGCTCTACGTCCCCGCCGCGGCCGGCGTCCACGTGCGGCGGGTCACACCGGAGGCGCGGCGGCTGCTTCCGGAAAGCGTCAACCGCGACTCGGTGCGCAACCGCTTCCTGCTGCGGCTCAAGAACGAGGGTCTCTATCTCGCGCTGCGCAACGCGCCGTTCGAACTGTGGCGCGATCTCCTCACCATCGCCGCGGTGCTGACGGTGGAGCGCAGCTCGCTCCCGGCGCTCGCGTGGCTGTGGAAGAATCGGCGGAGGATCATGGCCAAACGACGCGCCATCCAGAGCCGCCGCCGCACGCCCGACCGCGAGCTCGCGGGATGGTTTCGTTGAGGATCGGCATCCTCGGCACGCGCGGCGTCCCCCCGCGCTACGGCGGCTTCGAGACGTTCGTGGGAGAGCTGTCGCGACGGCTGGTGGCGCGGGGGCATGAGGTGACGGTGTACTGCCGCCCCAGTGTCATCCCGAGCGTGAGCGAGGGACCTGGGGGCACGGGTGGCGCGCATCGCCACGAGTTGGGCGCCACCCGGCCCACACCGATCCCTCGCTACGCTCGGGATGACACCTGGCATGGTGTCCGGCGCATCGTCCTTCCCGCCATCCGCCACAAGTACTTCGAGACCGTCAGCCACACCCTCCTCTCCGCGCTCGACGCGCTGCGCCGCGACTTCGACGTCGTCCTCCTCTGCAACGCGGCGAACGCCTTCGTCCTCCCGCTGCTGCGCGCAGCGCGCATCCCGGTGGCCATCAACGTCGACGGCATCGAGCACCGGCGCCGCAAGTGGAACGTCCTCGGCCGCGCGGTGTACGCCGCGGGCGAGTCCTTTTCGGTGCGCTTTGCCAGCCGCCTCATCGCCGACGCCGCCGTGATCGCCGACTACTACCGCGAGGTGCACCACATCGAGCCGGTGATGATCCCGTACGGCGCGGAGTTCCCGGAGGAGGAGGACAGCGACGTCGTGAAGCGCCTCGGGTTGACGCGCGGCGGGTATCTGCTGTACGTCAGCCGCTTCGAGCCGGAGAACAATCCGCTGGAGGTAGTGAAGGCGTACGAAAGGTTCGCCGTTGGCGGTTGGCCGTTGACCGAACGCTCGGCCAACGGCCAACGGCCAACAGCCAACGGCGAACCCCTCGTGATGGTCGGCTCCGCCCCCTACGCAGCCGACCTCGGCGCGGAGCTTCGCAGCCACGCCGGCGACCGTATCCTCTTTCCCGGCGCAATTTATGGGCAGGACTACCGGACTCTGCAGCGCAGCGCGCTGGTCTACATCCAGGCTACGGAAGTCGGCGGAACGCACCCGGCGATGATCGAGGCCATGGCCTCGGGCGGGTGCGTGGTCGCGCTCGACACGCCGGAGAACCGGGAAGTCGGAGGGGAGGCGGTCGGTTACTTCCGACTGCGCCCCCACGAGACTCTCTCCGGCATCCTTCGCGAATGTGTCGCCTCGCCGGAGCTGTGCGAGCGGATGCGCCGCGCGGCGCGGGCGCGAGCGGCGGCCTTGTACAGTTGGGAGCGGGTCACCGAGGCGTACGAGCGGCTCTTTGCCGAACTGGCGGGATAGACGTTTTTGGTCGGACCGCCGTATATGGCTCGAGCGCCAAGGTAAACTAAAGTCATTACGGTACTTAGCGAATGCTGAAACAGAAGGCGCGAATGATCGCGCGGGTCGTCTACCTGGTCGACCTAGGCCTCACGTCGGCCGCGTTCTTCGCGGCGTTCTACATCCGCAACGTCGTGATGCCCCTCGTTGCGCCGCAGCAGTTCCCCACCGGCCTCTTTCCCCTCTCCGAGTACCTGAAGGTCTACCCGGTCATCCTGATCATCTGGTCTGTCCTTCTCTTCACCTACCACAGCTACCACAGCCACCGTACCGTCCCGCTGACCAAAGAGGCGCTGACGGTCTTCCGCGTGGTGATCGTCGGCAACGTCATCCTGGCGACGCTGGCCTACCTCCTCCCGCTGCGGCAGCTCTCGCGCGCCTGGTTCATCCTCTTCGCCGTCCTGTCGGCGGTCTTCCTGTTGCTGGAGAAGATCGTTCTGCGCATGATCGCGCGCTACGTCCGGGCCAAGGGGCTCAACTACCGCACCCTCCTCATCGTGGGCACCGGCCGCCGCGCGCTGGAAGTGGCGCGCAAGATCACCGGGCACAAATACTGGGGCTACAAGATCCTCGGCTTCGTCTCCGACGGGCATCGCCTGCCGAACGGGTGGGGGCGCTACCGGATCTACGGTTTCGTCCCCGATCTCAAGACGCTGCTCGAGCAGTCGGAGTTCCCCGAGCCGATCGACGAGATCGTCTTCGCCGTCACGCGCAAGAAGCTCGACGAGATGAAGCAGATTTTCCTGATGTGCGAGGAGCTCGGAATCCGCACCCGCGTGGCCATGAACTTCTTCTCCAACCGGGTGGCGCGCATCGAGCTGGAAGAGCTGGAGGGGATCCCGTTCCTGACCTTCACCACCACGCCGTCGGACGAGACGCAGCTCGCGCTCAAGCGACTGCTCGACGTCACGGTGTCGATGGTGCTGCTGGCGCTGTCGATGCCGGCGCTGGCCATCGCCGCGCTGGCCATCAAGATCACCTCGCCCGGCTCGGTGCTCTTCAAGCAGGAGCGCCTCGGTCTCAACGGCCGCAGCTTCACGCTCTACAAGTTCCGGACGATGATCGAGCGCGCGCACGAGCTGCGAGACGAGATGAGCCACCTCAACGAGATGAGCGGTCCGGTGTTCAAGGTCTCCGCCGATCCGCGCGTGACGCGCGTGGGGCGCATCCTCCGCCGCTTCTCGCTCGACGAGCTGCCGCAGTTCTGGAACGTGCTCAAAGGCGACATGAGCCTGGTCGGGCCCCGGCCGCCGATCCCGGAGGAAGTGAAGTCGTACCACCGGTGGCATCGCCGCCGGCTGTCGATGAAGCCGGGGCTGACGTGCCTCTGGCAGGTGAGCGGCCGCAACCGGATCGACTTCGACCGCTGGATGAAGCTCGACCTGCAGTACATCGACAATTGGTCGCCGACGCTCGACCTGAAGATCCTGCTGCGGACCATCCCCGCCGTGCTGTCTGGGCGCGGCGCGTCGTAGCCGCCCGGGGCGTCATAGTGGGGTCAGAGCTTCACTTTTCACTTTTTCTACGCCACGTATAGAAAGTGAAAAGTGAAGCTCTGACCCCATGTTAGCCTGAGTCCATGCCGTCCTGGCGCCGCGTCCTGGCGCTGATCGCCGTCATCGCCATCGTTGCGCTGCGCCTCGAGCTGCGCTACATCCAACTGCCGTTTCTCGATCGCACGCTGATCGCGAAGGCGTTCGAGATCCGGCCGGACCGGCTGTGGCCCGAGTATCCGCGCTTCCTCGAAGGCGTCCGGGCGCGCACGCAGAACGGCGACGCCGTCGCGCTGATCGCCCCCACCCTGGATTGGGAGAACGGCTACTCGTACGCCTACTACCGCGCCAGCTACTTCCTCGCCGGACGGGAAGTGCTGCCGGTGGCGGACAGCGAGGGGCGGTTGCATCCGGAAAATTTTCGTCGCGCAAAGTACGCGGCGGTGTGGGGCCGCGAGATGCCTCCCGGACGCGCCACCGTCGTCTGGCGCGGCCACGGCGGGATGCTTCTGCTGAGGCAATGAATGGCGGCGGCGCTCGTCAGCATCGTCTCGATGGCCGTGCTCGGCCTCCCCGTCGCGCTGGCCGTCGATCGCCGCGCCCGTGGCCCGCTGCTGATCGGCACCGCGTTCCTGTATGGAAGCGGGCTGGTGTTCGTCGTTCTGCTCGTTTTGTCCATCCTGCACATTCGATGGACGTTGCTGAGCGTCACGGTTGCTGGGTTGCTGGGTTGCTCGGTTGCTTGGTTCGCAGGGCGGACGAGGGTCAGCACTCAGCACTCAGCACTCAGCACTCGTCACTCTTCACCTCACGTCCTCGACCTCATCACGCTCCTGACCCTCGCCGGCTACGCCCTTTACGCCACCCTCGCCCCCCTCTGGGAATGGGACTTCTGGGCCATCTGGGGACTCAAGGCCCGCGTGTTTCTCGAGCAGGGCGGCATCGACTGGCGATTTCTCGGGAGCCAATGGAATGTCTTCGCCCATCCCGACTATCCGCTGCTCGTCCCGCTGAACTACGACTTCATCGCGCTGCTCGGCGGCGGGTGGAGCGACCGCTGGCTCGGCGTCCTGCTGGTCGCCTGGGCGGCGGCGGCGCTGCTGATCGTGCGCGGGCTCGCGGCGCAGGAGCTTCCGCCGTTCGTGGCATCGCTGGTCACGCTGGCGACGGCGTCGGCCGCCGTCTCAGCGTACGTCGGGCTGGCAGAAGGTCCGCTGATCGCGTTCGGCGCCGCCGGCGTGCTGTTCATCCGGCGGGCGATCCTCTTCGACGATCCTTCGGCCTGGCGCCACGGCGCGCTGCTCCTGGGCCTCGCCGCGAATGTGAAGAATGAAGGCCTGGCGCTGCTCGTGGCGGTGGGCATCGCGGTGCTGATTCTCAAGCCGAGGATGGTGCTGCGACTCTGGCCCGCGGCGGCGCTTGCGGCGCCGTGGCTGATCCTGCGCGCCACGCACGTCCTGCCGACCGACATCGTCGCCGGCTCGGTCTTTTCCCGCATCATCGGCCGCCTGCCGTATGTCGTCCCGATGGGGCGTTTCCTTTTCGCCCGTCTCCATGAGCCGTGGTTCTGGCTGGCAATCGTGGCGGGCATCGTCATCGCCCCCGCCGCGCGCCGGCGCCGTGAGGCGTTCGTGCTGATCGCCACCGCGGTGCAGCTCGCGTTCTTCATCACGTCGTATCTCGCCACGCCGCACGACCCGCGATGGCACATCGCCACGTCGTGGCCGCGCCTGACCGTGCAGCTCGCGCTGCCGATCACCTTCGCCACGATCATGATGCTTGCCGTTTCCTTTCCGGGCGTAGAAGAATCCGCCGATGCCGAAGCTCGATCCGAACAGCAGTGACTTCCGCGCCGCCGGTCATCGGCTGATCGACTGGGTCGCCGACTACCTCGACGGCGTCGACCAGCACCCCGTCCTCTCGCGCGTCAAGCCGGGCGAGATCGCCGCGCAATTGCCCGAGGCGCCGAGTGCCGAGGGGCGCCCGTACGATGCGCTGCTCGCCGACTTCGACGCCAAGCTTCTCCCCGGCGTGACCCACTGGAACCACCCGGCGTTCTTCGCCTACTTCGCCATCACCGGATCGCAGGCCGGCATCCTCGCCGAGCTGCTCACCGCGGCGCTGAACACCAACGGAATGCTGTGGCGCACCTCGCCGTCGCTGACGGAGCTGGAGACGGTGACGCTGCGCTGGCTGCGCGACTCGCTCGGCCTCCCGGGCGATCTGTTCGGCATCATCAACGACACCGCCTCCATCAATTCGTTCCTCGCCCTCGCCGCCGCGCGCGAGGCCCTCGGACTCGACATCCGAGGACAGGGGATGTCCGGACGCGACCTCCCGCCGCTGCGCGTGTACTGCTCTGAACATGCGCACTCGTCGATCGACAAGGCCGCGCTGGCACTCGGAATCGGCGCCAGCGGCATCGTGCACATCGAGAGCGACGCGCAGTTCCGGATGCGCCCCGATGCGCTCGAAGCGGCGATCGCCCGCGACCGCGCCGCCGGCGCGCTGCCGTGCTTCGTGACCGCGACGACGGGGACGACGTCCACCGGCGCCGTCGACCCGGTGCGCGCCGTCGGCGAGATCGCCGCGCGCGAGAAGATCTGGCTGCACGTCGACGCGGCGTACGCCGGCTCCGCCACCGTTTGCCCCGAACTTCGCTGGATCTGGGACGGCGTCGAATACGCCGACTCCATCGTGGTCAATCCGCACAAGTGGCTCTTCACCCCCATCGACTGCAGCGTGCTCTACACCCGCAAGCCGGAGATGCTCCGCCAGACCTTCTCGCTGGTGGCGGAGTACCTCAAGACCTCCGACTCCGCGGAGATCAACTACATGGACTACGGCCTCCAGCTCGGCCGCCGCTTCCGCGCCCTGAAGCTGTGGTACGTCATGGAGCACTACGGTCTGGAGCGCCTGCGCGGCGTGATCCGCGATCACGTTCGCTACGCCGAGGAGCTCGCGGAGCGCCTGCGCGCCACGCCCGGCGTGGAGGTGATGACGCAGTCGTTCAGCGTGGTCGTCTTCCGCCTTACCGCCGGCGATGAGGCCACCATGGCGGCCATGGAACGGATGAACGCCTCCGGCCGCCTCTTCGTCTCGCACACCAAGCTGGGAGGCCGCTACGGCATCCGCGTGGCCATCGGCAACGGCGCGACGGAGTGGGAGCACGTGGCGCGGGTGCTGGAGTTCGTGTGACGGGGTCTCGGGGTCTCGGGGTCTCGCGGTCTCGGGGTGGGAGGGACTCCGAGACCTCGAGACTCCGAGACCTCGCAACCGCGCTTTTGGAGGACGCCCGCGACTGGGCGCGCGGCCGCATGTGGGTCCCCCGCGCGCTGCTGCTGCTCATCCTCGTCTACATCGAGATCCTCAAGATCCGTGATCCCACACGCTGGACGATCTTCTACGGCATCACCCTCGGCTTTCACGAGATGGGACACCTGGCGTTCGGCTGGGCGCCGCAGTTCATCGCCGTGCTGATGGGCAGCGTCTTCCAGATCGCCGTGCCCATCGCGGTGATCGTGGTCTTCTACCGCCAGCCGGACTACTTCGGCATGGCCGTCGGCGGCTTCTGGCTGTCGTACAGCCTCTACGAGTTGTCGGCGTACGTCGGCGACGCGCGGGCGCGGGACCTGCCGCTGGTCGGCTTCGCCGCGCAGGAAGACCTCGAGCACGACTGGCACTACCTCCTCGGAAAACTGCACATGCTGCCCGCCGATCACGTCTTGGCGTTTCTGATGAAGGTGGTCGCCTTCGGGGCGGGGGCAGCGTCGCTGGTGATCGCGGTGTGGCTGCTCATGCAGATGCGCCGCGTGTCATCCCGAGCGTAGCGAGGGATCGGTGTGGAGGGGCGGCGCGAGATCATCCCAGTCTGGATTGTCTCGCTCGATCAACCGCACCTTCTTTGCTCGTCGCTATCCTTTCAGTTCCTTCTCTCTTGGGATCGCTTGATCGACTTCGGTGAATTCCTCGACATGCACGAGTCGCGTGATCCCGTACTGCGCGGTGAAGGCATTGGGATTCACCATCGTGCGGTGATAGGTGAGCCGCTTCTCCAGGTCGCCTGTGATGCCGATGTAGAGGACTCTTCTCAGGCTCGCGAGGATGTAGACGTGGTAAAGCTTCATTGAACCGAGGCTACCTCGGCATCCCTGACTCTACCGCGGGCAGCGCGCCACCCACCCACACCGATCCCTCGCTCACGCTCGGGATGACACCACCTCCAGCACGGCTCGCCCGAACGCGTCGAGCTTCGCGTCGCCGATGCCGTAGATCCCTCGCAGCGCGTGCAGCGTCTCCGGCCGGGCGCGCGCCACCTCGCGCAGCGTCCGGTCGCTGAAGATGACGTACGGGGGCACGCCGCGCTCCGCGGCTTCGCTGCGGCGCCATTTCCGCAGCGCTTCGAACAAATCCCCGTCCACGCCGGCGAGACTCTCCGGAGCGCGCCGCTCGCGCTTCTTCGCCGGCGCGATCGGCTGGCGGAGGCGCACCGCGGCGTCGCCGCGCAGCAGCGGGCGCGCCGCGGGAGTCAGCCGCAGTACGGGATACTCATCCTTCGTCTGCTCGAGATACCCCTGCCCGACGAGCTGCCAGATCCAGTCGCGGATCTCGTTCTTCCCGAAGTCTTTCAGCAGCCCGTAGGTCGTCAGCTCTTGATGACGCCGCTGCCGAACGCGCTCGTTGTCTTCACCGCGCAGCACGGAGACGACGTGCCCCACGCCGAACGACTGCCCGACGCGCACCACGCACGACAGGATCTTCTGCGCCACGATCAGCGCGTCGGGAACATCCTCGGTCTCACCGAGGCAGATGTCGCAGGCGGTGCAGGTCTCGCGGGTGGCGGGCTGGCCGAAATACTCCACCAGCGCGCGATGGCGGCAGATGACGCCCGAGCAATAGCGGTCGATGTCGTTGAGATGCCGGATCGCCGTGGCCACGTAGCGCGGATCGGGCGCCGCATCGTCGACCGGCCGCTCGATCATCGACCTCCAAAGAATCGCGTCTGCGGCGGAGTAGAGCAGCGCGCACTCCGCCTCCAGCCCATCGCGGCCGGCGCGGCCGGTCTCCTGCTGGTAATGCTCGATCGACTTCGGCATCGCCGTGTGGAGGATGAAGCGGACGTTGGAGCGGTCGATGCCCATCCCGAAGGCCACGGTGGCCACGACGAGGTCCGTCTTCTCCGAGGCGAAGGCGTCCTGCGCGCTGCGCCGCTCCTCCTGCGGGAGTCCGGCGTGGTAGCCGACCGCGTCGTAGCCGGCGCGGCGAAGCTTCGCCGTCAGCGTGTCGACGTCCTTCCGCCGCATGCAGTAGATGATCCCCGCCTCGTTCTTGTGGCGGTCGACGATCTCCACGACCTGCTTCCACTCCTCGCGCCGCGGCAGGATGCGGTAGGTGAGATTCGGCCGGTCGAAGTCGCCCACCAGAATCACCGGGTCGCGCAGTGCGAGCTGCTGCGCGATGTCGCTCCGCACCTGCTCGGTCGCCGTCGCCGTGTAGGCGTGGAACGACGCGCCGGCGAACTCCTCGCGCAGCGTGCGGAGCTGCCGGTACTCCGGACGGAAATCGTGCCCCCAGTGGCTGATGCAGTGCGCCTCGTCGATGGCGAACGTCTTCACGCCCGCGCGCTGCAGCAGCTCGCGAAACGACGGGATGGCCAGTCGCTCCGGCGAGACGAAGAGCATCCTCAAATCGCCTCGGAAAAGGGCCCGTTCTACCGCTCGTAGCTCGTCGGATGGCTGCGAGCTGTTCATCTGCGCCGCGCCGACACCACACTCCCGGAGACCGTCAACCTGGTCCTTCATCAAGGAGATGAGCGGCGAGACGACGACGGTGACGTGGTCCTTCAGCAGCGCGGGCGCCTGGTAGCAGAGCGATTTGCCGCCGCCGGTGGGCATGACCACCAGCGAGTCGCGTCCCTCCAGGGAGGCCGTCATCGCCTCCTGCTGAAGAGGCCGGAACGAGTCGTAGCCCCAGTGGCGGGAGATGACGTCGAGGAGCACGAGACATTCTACAATCCGCGCCGTGCTGACCATCCGCGCCGCCCCGGCGCACGCGCGCGCCATCGCCGCCGTCGACGATCTCCTGGCCAAACAACGCATCGAACATCTCTTCGTCGGCGACGTCGCCCGCGCGGCGTGGCTCGGCGGTCTCGTCGACGCCGGCCCCGTCGACGTCCTCGGACTGATGCAGCCGCAGCAGAAGAACAATGTGGCGATGATGGCCAACAATCGCGGCTTCGGCGTCGACCGCGAGGAGATCGCGCGCACCGAGGAGCTCGACCTGGTTCCGCTGGCGTTCGAAGAGGTCCGCGTCCACGTGCTGGTGGCCTCGAATGCGCTCTACGCGAGGATGTTCGGCGCCGCACGCGCCGCGCAGTGCGGCGACCGCGAGCTGCGCGTGCCGGCGGCGGAGGATCTGGCGCTGATGCTGAAGATGTCCGAGGACGACGACGCGGTGCGACGCCTGGCGGCGAGTGCGGAGTTCGACCGCGCGCTGTACAACGAGAAGCTGACCTCGATCGGATTGGGAGCGATGGTCGTTTGATCTTCATCGATCAACAGGAGCCGTTCGAGCGGGCGATGACGCGCGTCGCCGCGCAGCCGGTCATCGCCGTGGACACGGAGGCCGATTCGCTGCACTCGTACTTTGACAAAGTGTGCCTGATCCAGCTCTCGACGGCGGACGACGACCTCATCGTCGACCCGCTGAAGAAACTCGACCTTGCGCCGTTCGGCGCCGTGCTCGCCGATCGCAGCATCCTCAAAGTCCTCCACGGCGCCGACTACGACCTCCGCATCCTCAACCGCGATTTCGGCTACACCATCTCCAATCTCATCGACACCAGCGTCGCCGCGCAGCTCCTGGGATACGAGGGCATCGGATTGGCCGCGCTGCTCGAGCGGCACTTCGGGGTCAAGGTGGACAAGTCGCACCAGCGCGCCGACTGGGCGATGCGTCCGCTGACGCGGAACATGCTCGAGTACGCGGCCACCGACACCCGGCATCTCATCGCGCTGGCGGAGAAGCTGCGCGCGGAGCTCGAGGCGCTCGGGCGGTGGGAGTGGGCGCTCGAGGAGTTCGGGCGGCTGGAGAACGTCCGCTTCGAGAAGGAAGAGGTCGAGGAGCCGTTTCGGCGGATGAAAGGCCTCGGCGCGCTCGACCGCCGCGCACTGGGCATCGTGCAGCGCCTCTACGACCTGCGCGACGCGCTGGCGCGGAAGGCCGACCGCCCGCCGTTCAAGATCTTCAGCAACGAGATCATCCTCGAGACCGCCCGCCTCAAACCGTCCACGCCGGTCGATCTGGAGAGCGTCAAAGTGATTCCTTCTTCGCAGCGCGCGCGCTACGGCCGCGACATCGTGCGCATCGTCCGCGAGGCCCTCGCCATCGACGAGAACGCGTTGCCGCAAAAGGCCGAGGCCAGGGCGTGGATGCGCGACAAGACACTCGAATCGCGCGTCAACAAGCTGAAGGCGGCGCGGGACAAGGTGGTCAAGGAGCTGAAGATCGACCCCGCCGTCCTCGCGCCGCGCCACGTCCTCACCGCGGTGGCGGAAGCGGGGACGCTGGACGTGCCCGCCATGCGCGAGTGGCAGAAGCGCGTGGTGGGGGAGGAGTTGCTGCGTGCCCTGAAGTGAGGTCCGGCCGCGCGGTAGAATGCGCGCCGCCATGGAACGGACCACCAACTTTCGGGTCATCGTCGTCGGCTCCGGCCCCGCCGGCTGCACCGCGGCGATCTATCTCTCCCGCGCCAATCTGGCGCCGCTGGTCCTCGAGGGCTTACAGCCCGGCGGGCAGCTCACCATCACCACCGACGTCGAGAATTACCCCGGCTTTCCCGAAGGCATCCTCGGCCCGAAGCTGATGGACCTGATGCGCCAGCAGGCCGAGCGCTTCGGCGCGGTCTTCAAGATGGAGCAGGTGGAGAGCGTCAACCTGCGCACCCATCCCTTCGTCGTCACCACCGATCAGCGCGAGTACGAGTGCGACGCGCTGATCATCGCGGCGGGCGCGTCGGCCATGCAGCTCGGCCTGCCGTCGGAAAAAGCGCTGCAGGGATTCGGCGTGTCGTACTGCGCGACCTGCGACGGCTTCTTCTTCAAGGGGAAGGAGATCGTGGTCGTCGGCGGCGGCGACTCGGCCATGGAGGAGGCGACCTTCCTGACCAAGTTCGCCTCGAAGGTCACCGTCGTCCACCGCCGAGCCGCGCTGCGGGCCTCGAAGATCATGCAGGAGCGCGCGCGCGGCAATCCGAAGATCGACTTCGTCTTCGACTCGACCGTCGAGGAAGTGATCGGCACGAAAGAAGGCGGCGTGACCTCGCTCAAGATCCGCAATCTCAAGACGAACGCGCCGAGCGACATGAACGCTCAGGGCCTCTTCGTGGCCATCGGACACATCCCGAACACGAAGGTGTACGAGGGGCAGATCGAGCTCGACGAGCGCGGCTACATCGTCCTGCCGCACCACAACTCGACGGTGACGAACATCCAGGGCGTCTTCGCCTGCGGCGACGCCGTCGACCACGTCTACCGCCAGGCCGTGACCGCGGCGGGCACCGGCTGCGAGGCGGCGCTCGACTGCGAGCGCTGGCTGACGCACGAGCGCATCACCGAAAGGTGGGACCTCCCGGCAGGGGAGGAGGAGCGGATTGCCTAGCCGCATCGCGAGCGCCGTCATCCTGAGCCGCGAAGACGGCGAAGGATCTCAGGCGGCGCGACGGAGATCCTTCGCTGCGCTCAGGATGACGGAAGATGCCTAGCCGCATCGCCGAGACAGTCCTCATTCTCGGCGGGGCAGGAATGGTTGGTCTGCAGGCGGCGCGCGAAGTGGCGCGCGAGCTCGACCCCAAAACGATCGTCATCGCTTCCCTCCGAGAAGACGAGGTGCGCGAGGCAATCGACTTCCTGAAGGACGAGATCAACGGCCCGCGGCTGGTCGGCGAGTGGGGGAACATCTTCGTCCCCGACGCGCTGCGCGGCGTGCCCCGCAATCCCCGACGACATCGTCGGCTGGATCTTCACCAACGAGGAAGACGCAGGGGATGGTGGGGCGGCGATTGTTCTGACGCCGTCTACGGACACACTCCCAGCGCGCTCGTGTCCTGGATGGGCTGGAACGCCAGGCCGAGTGGATTGTTGTACGTCTTCACCGTTCCGCTCTTCGTGTCTCGCACCGTCAACGTCACCGCCACGTCGGTCAGACCTCCGGCGAAGACCCAATACTTCGAATTCAGGCCGCAGGCATTCAGCACTTTGATGACGACTTCAACGTTCGAGGCACTGAAGAAGGTGAAGTAGCCGGTGTCCGAGCTCAGACGGACCGCCTGTCCGTTGCCGCTGTTTCCATTAGTCGTGCGCCAAGTCGCCGATACTGCGAAACGATCGTTGTTGAGGCACATCGTCGTCGAGCTAGGGGTGCACGCGCCGGTCGAGACTTTCGTGCACGTCATGCTGAGGGCGTAGTTACCTGTCGCCAAATCGGCGACCGGTCCGGCGAGCGCGAGGTAATAGCCTGCCGACAGCGTGGTGTAGCTAGCGGTGGCCGTGCCACCACTCGGCGCGTTGGCGCTGGCGAGAACGGCCGTCGCCGCGTCGTTGGTCAGAATCAGCAGTGACGAGAAGCTGAAGCTCTGCATCGACAGCGTGATCTTCGTGTTCGCGTCGATGAAGAAGCGGTGCATGTTGAAGTAGCCGAAGTTGTCCGTTCGGCAGCCGAAGATGTTCACCGTGTCAGCCACAGTGGTGTTGCAGGACAGGTTCGTGTGGAACGCGCATTCATGCGTATTTGGCTCGATCGCGGATGACGTGGGTACCAGCCGCTGCATCCATTGGTCGATCCGCGCGGCGACGGGGTCTTGCTCCTGCGCCGCAGAGGGGGAGACGAAACACACGAGAGCAACGAGTGCGAAAACCGCGGTGGCAAGGCGCATTGAATCCTCCCTGTTTCAGGGGTGATGGAAACAATGAAACACCCCCCTCTTCAGTCGAGGATACCAAACAGTCGCGCGAGTGGTGAGCTAGAACGCGTTCAGGATGTACACCAGCGGATTCACCGCGTTGTTGTTGAGCCGTACCTCGTAGTGGAGGTGCGGGCCGGTGGAGCGGCCGGTGGAGCCGACGTGGCCGAGGATGTCGCCGCGCTTGACGCGCTGTCCGGGGCGCACCGCGAAAGACGACAGGTGGCCGTAGCGCGTCGAGTAGCCGTAGCCGTGGGAGATGTAGATCACGTTGCCGTAGCCGTTGGCCCATTCGGACTTGACCACGATGCCGTCGGCGGGCGCGCGCACGGCCTGTCCCACCGCGGAGCTGATGTCGATGGCGTTGTGCGTTCCCGGCTCGCCGGTGAACGGATCGGAGCGGCCGCCGAAGCCGTCGGTGAGGATGCCGTGCACCGGCGCGATCGACGGCGTCGAGGAGAGAAGCTGCGACTGCGCGACGAACTTCTGTTCGAGGACCGAGAGATCGCTGTCGATGCGGTGCGAGCGCAGCGACATCTTGTCGAGATCGTCGCGGTAGGGGTTCTCGCCGAGGTCGGCGGGACGGATACCGCCGACGCCGCCCTGGCTGCCTTCATCGAGGCTGCCGATGCCGGCGATGATGGCCAGCTTGTGCGTGCGGTCTTCGACGGTGACGAGCTGCGTGCGCAGCGACTCGACCGATTTGCTGAACTGTTCGTTGGCGGTCTGCAGCTCGCGATTCTCGCGCTTCAACTTGGAGAGCTCGTGAGTCTGTGAAAGAGAAGTGAAGTACTGAACCGAGAAGAAGCTGGACAGGCAGAGGGAGGAAGTCACGACCGAAAGGAGGGAGAAGAGCAGGCGGTGCGAAACCTTCAACTTCCTGAATTTGGCCCGCGCGTGCGGGACAAAGATGATCGTTGAATATCGCTTGTCCATCGTGCTCCTCTTGGTACTGCGGGACGTTTCGATTTGGCCGTTGGTGAACGCGTATTCTATGAATCGAGGGGTGGGAGTCAACGCTTAAATCGATGTGATAAAAGCACTTGCAAGCCGTTTTTATGGCGAATCAGCATAAACGAATCGATCGGGGAGACTTTCCCGTCGAGAGCGCTAAATAACTAAATTCCGCGATTCTTTTTTGCCGGTCGGGAGCCTCCTGGGTCAACGCCGATCCACCGTTCTGGCGGGGAATGACCCAGGTGGGACGGGTTGAGAACCCGTCCCACATACGCTATCCTCCCGCCGCCTTCCCGGGGCCACCCTTGAAGCGCAATCTAGGACAATCATGAACGTCAAGAAACGGCTGCTCGACGGCGCCCGCATGACCCGCGCGATCCGGCGCATGGCCATCGAAATCCTGGAAAAAAATCGCGGGACTCAGGACCTGATGATCGTCGGCATCCGCAGCCGCGGTGTGCCGATCGCCGAACGGATCGCCAAAGAGATCGAGCAGATGGAAGCGCATCCGGTGCCCTTCGGCATCATCGACATCACCCTCTACCGCGACGATCTCACCACCATCGCACCGCAGCCGGTGGTCAAGCCGACCAAGCTTCCCGAGCCGATCGACGACAAGATCGTGGTGCTGGTGGACGACGTGCTCTACACCGGCCGCACCGTGCGCGCCGCGCTCGACGCGCTGATCGACTTCGGCCGCCCGAAGTCGGTGATGCTCGCCGTCCTCATCGACCGCGGCCATCGCGAGCTGCCCATCCACGCCGACGTGATCGGCAAGACGGTGCCCACCGACGCGAACGAGGTCATCAAAGTCAAGATGGCGGAGACGGATGGGGAAGATGAAGTTTTGATCATGGAGAAGTAGTTGTCGGTGGTCAGTTGTCGGTTGTCGCCGAACGGACAACCGACAACTGACAACTGACAACCCGAGATGCGCGCCGAAACCTCCTCTCTCAAATCGAAAGACCTCCTCGGCATCGAGCATCTTTCCCCCGACGAAATCACCTTGATCCTCGACACCGCCGAAGGTTTCAAGGAGGTGAGCGAGCGGCCGGTGAAGAAGGTGCCGGCGCTGCGCGGGCAGCTGGTCATCAACCTCTTCATGGAAGCCTCGACGCGCACCCGCGTCTCGTTCGAGATCGCCGAGAAGCGCCTCTCCGCCGACACGCTGAACTTCACGGCCGCGGGGTCGGCGGTCGAGAAGGGCGAGACGCTCATCGACACGGCGGAGAACCTGATGGCCATGGCGCCGGACATGATCGTCATCCGCCACAAGTATCCCGGTGCTCCGAAGATGCTGGCCGAGCGCCTGCCCGCGTCGATCATCAACGCCGGTGACGGCGCGCACGAGCATCCCACCCAGGCGCTGCTCGACGCCTTCACCATTCGCGAGCGCCTCGGGCGGCTGGCCGGCGTGAACGTCTCCATCGTCGGCGACATCGCCCACTCGCGCGTGGTGCGCTCGAACATTCACCTGCTGACGAAGATGGGGGCGAAGGTGACCCTGGCCGCGCCGCCGTCGCTGATGCCGGTGGAGGTCGAGCGGATGGGGGTGCGGGTGGTCAACTCGCTCGACGCGGCCATCGACGGCGCCGACGTGATCATGATGCTGCGCATCCAGCTCGAGCGGCAGGGGAAGCTGTCGTTCCCATCGCTGCGCGAGTACTACAACACCTTCGGCCTCACCCCCGACCGCCTGCGCCGCGCCAAGGAAGGGGTGATCGTGATGCACCCGGGTCCGATGAACCGCGGGGTGGAGATCGCCTCGGATGTGGCGGATGGGCCGTGGTCGGTGATCTTGAATCAGGTGACGAATGGGGTGGCGGTTCGGATGGCGGTTTTGTATCTGCTCGGCGGAGCTCACGGGACGGAATGAAGCTGCTCATCAAGAACGGCCGGGTCGTCGATCCCTCGCAGGACCTCGATGCGAAGCTCGACGTACTCATCGAGGACGGCGTCATCGCTCGCGTCGACAAGCGGATCAAAGCGGCTGTCGAAGTCATCGACGCCGACGGCCTGGTCGTCGTGCCGGGCCTCATCGATCTGCACACCCACCTGCGCGAGCCGGGACAGGAGCACAAGGAGACCATCGCCACCGGCACGCGGGCGGCGGTGGCGGGGGGCTACACGGCGGTCTGCGCCATGGCGAATACCGCCCCGCCGAACGACGAGCGGGCGGTGACGGAGATGATCATCGCCGAGGCGGCCAGGAACGGGTCGTGCCGGGTGTATCCGATCGGCGCGGTGAGCAAGGGGCTCAAAGGCGAAGCGCTCGCGGAGCTCGCCGACCTCCGCGCCGCCGGTTGCGTCGCGGTCAGCGACGACGGCAATCCGGTCTACAACGCGCAGCTCATGCGGCGGGCGCTGGAGTACTGCCGGATGCTGGGCATGCCGGTCATCGCGCACGAGGAGGACGCCAACCTCAACGAAGGCGGCGTGATGCACGAAGGTTTCTACTCCACCCTCCTCGGCATGGCCGGCATTCCGGCGGCGTCGGAGGAGACGATGGTGGCGCGCGACGTCATCCTGGCGCGCGTGACCGGCGCGCACCTCCACATCGCGCATCTCTCCACCGCCGGTGCCGTCGAGGCCGTGCGCAACGCGCGCGCCGCCGGCGTGCGCGTCACCTGCGAAGTCACTCCCCACCACATCGCCCTCGGCGACGAGGCGGTGCAGTCGTTCTCCACCAACCTGAAGATGAATCCGCCGCTGCGCTCGCCGGAGCATCGCGAGGCAATCCTCGCCGGCATCGCCGACGGGACGATCGACGCCATCGCCACCGACCACGCGCCGCATCACTTCGACGAGAAGAACGTCGAGTTCGACCTCGCGCCGTTCGGCGTGATCGGGCTGGAGACGGCATTCGCCGTCTGCCACGAGCGGCTGGTCCGCAAGAAGGTGATCGGCTTGAGCCGGCTCATCGAGCTGATGTCCAGCGGCCCGGCGCGGATCTTCCGCCTGCCGGGCGGCACGCTGGCCCCCGGCGCGCCTGGCGACGTCGCCCTGCTGGACCTCGACGCGACCTTGACGGTGGCGGCGCCGTTCCAGTCGAAGGCCACGAACTCGCCGTTCATCGGCGAAAAGCTGCGCGGAAGGGCGGTGACCACCATCGTCGGCGGCGTGGTGAAATACTCCCGGAAGAAGCGATGAAGCGCATCGTCATCGTCGACGACTCCCCGGCGTACCGCGACCTCTGGTCGAACTTCATCGCCGACCGCTACGCGGAGAACGTGCGGGTCGAGACCTACGGCCACCCGTACGACGCGTTGCCGAAGATCGAGGCGTCGATCGACCTCCTCATCGTCGACCTGGAGATGCCGGGGATGGACGGGAAGAAGTTCGTCGACTATGCGCGGCAGAAGGGCCTATCGCCGCGTCAGATCGTGGTCACCTCGTCGCATTCCGCCGACGAGCTGCACCAGCGGTTCCGCATCGGCGAAACCATCGCAGTCATTCAGAAGACGGAGGCGAAGCAGCAGGAAGCCTTTCTGATGATTCTGGATTCGGTGATGCGGAAGTAGGGGCGCGCAGCAGCGCGCCCGGCACTCCGGAGCCGCGGGCGCGCTGCCGCGCGCCCCTACGCACTTATAATCTCGGCCGTGACCGCAGCCCCCCCACAACAGACCGCCATTTCCCTCAACGACCTGTTGATCTACATGGCGAAGCAGGAGGCGTCGGACCTTCACCTGAAGCCGATGCGTCCGCCGCTGATCCGCATCCGCGGGAAGCTGGTGCCGGTGAAGACCGAGCCGCTCAAGCCGGCCGATCTGGAGCGGATGCTGCTGCCGGTGCTCAACCGGGTCCAGAAGGAGAAGTTCGACGCGCTGCAGTCGGTCGACTTCGGCTACGGCGTACCGGGCGTGGCGCGTTTCCGGGCAAACCTCTACATGCAGCGCGGCACGGTCGGCGCGGTCTTCCGCCGGATTCCCATCCAGGTGCAGACCCTCGACCAGCTCGAGATGCCGATGGCCATCCGCGAGCTGTCGCGGATCCCCGACGGCCTGGTGCTGGTCACCGGACCGACCGGATCGGGGAAGTCGACCACCCTGGCGGCGATGATCTCGGACATCGCCGAGCACGAGCCGCTGCACATCGTCACCATCGAAGACCCCATCGAGTTCCTCTTCATCGACAAGACCGCGGCGATCTCCCAGCGCGAGGTGGGCACCGACACTCCGAACTTCAGGGAAGCGCTGCGCAACGCTATGCGGCAGGACCCCGACGTCATCATGGTCGGCGAGATGCGTGACGTGGAGACCATCCAGACCGTGCTCACCGCATCGGAGACCGGGCACCTGGTGTTCTCCACTCTCCACACCAACAACGCGGCACAGACCATCGACCGCATCATCGACTGCTTCCCCGCCGAGCAGCACAAGCAGATCCGCGCCCAGCTCGCGCTGGTCCTGCGCGGCATCGCCTCGCTGAAGCTGATCAAGACCACCGAGGGGACGCTGACCGCGGCGGTGGAGATCATGAAGACCTCGCCGCAGATCGCGAAGATGATCGAGGACGGCACGACCAAGGACATCCTCGAGGCGATGGAGAGCTCGGTCGGCCTGTACCGGATGCAGTCGATGAACCAGTCGCTCATCGCACTTCTGGCGCATCAAAGGATCACGTATCGCGACGCGATGGAGCTGTCGAGCGACCCCGACGATCTGTCGCTCAAGCTGCGCAAGCTCTTCCCGCAGATCGAGGAGCGGGTACGCGAAGGGGGAGACATGGCTCCGAGCTATTCGGATTTCTCGCAGATCACCGAGCTGATGGACATCAAGCGGCTCTATGAAGAGCAGGAAGTGCAGTGGCGGCAGCGCATCGCCGACAAGGACGAGGAGATCGAGAATCTCCGCCACGACGTCGACCTCATCCGCCAGCAGATCACCCAGCAACAGTCTTCGCGCGGCCAGTTCGACGAGGAGATCGCCCGCATGCGCGGCGAGAACGACCGCCTCCGCGCCGACGCGCAGGCCAAGATCGCCCAGCTCCAGGAGCGCATCAAGGAGCTGAATCAGAAGCTGATGGCGGCGGGGGGGGTGAAACGATGAGGTTGCGAGGTTGCGCGGTCTCGCGGTTGCGGGGCGGGCGTGACCGCGCAACCGCGTAACCGCGCAACTCCGCAACCATGCCTACCAAGCCGTCGAAGACGCTCGAAACGTTCCCCAATCCCAATCCGGAGCGCGATTACGAAATCGCCTTCGAGGCGCCTGAATTCACCTGCCTCTGCCCGATGACGGCGCAGCCGGACTTCGCCACCATCCGCATCCGCTACGTCCCCGATCAGAAGTGCGTGGAGCTGAAGTCGCTGAAGCTGTATCTATGGTCGTATCGCGACGAAGGCGCGTTCCACGAGGCGGTCACCAACCGCATCGCGGACGATCTGGTCGCCGCGCTCGCGCCGCGGTCTCTGACGGTGGAGGGCGACTTCTACGTTCGGGGCGGGATCAAGACCGTGGTGAAGGTGGAGCACCGCAAGCCGAAATAGTCGGAGGCGTCCATGGCCCTCAAACCAGTCCTCTTCATTCCCGGCTTTCCGGCCAGCGAGCTGCGCAACGGAAATCGCGTGGTCTTTCCGCCGTCTCCGGGCACGCTGCTGGACTCCGCGCGCAAGCAGGCATTCTTCACCGAGATGCTGAACATCCCCGGCAATCTCGTCGCCGGCCCGCCGATCCGTACGGTCCTCGGCATCGCGAAACAGGCGCAGTCGCTGTACGACATCCTGCAGCGAATCGGCTACACCATCGTCCCGGACGCACCGAGCGTCGATTTCGCGCCCATCGGCTGGGACTGGCGCCTCGGCGTCGACGCGCCTGTCACGCTGAACGCGGTCGCCGATGCCATCCGTGGCTTCGCACCTCGCAAGGTGGTGCCGATCATCCATTCGACCGGCGTCCTGGTCTTCCGCGCGTTTCTGGCGGCGCATCCGGAGCTGGCCGCCTCGATCAGCGAGGTGCTCGCGTTCGGCGGCGCGTGGTGCGGCACCCTCGAAGCGCTTTTCGCCGTCCACGCCGGAGTCTCGCAATCGATTCTCGGCTTGAAGCTCATCACCGAGGATGAAGGGGCGAATCTGATCGGCCACATGCAGGCCGCATACGACCTGTTCCCGCCCGATCCGGCCCGCACGCCGATGGCCGGCGTGCAACTCGTTCACGGACTCGACGGAAAGGCGGCCGGAGCGGCCGTCGACACATCGTGGTTCAAGGCGGGTCGCGCGGCGTATGCGCAGCCGCTCGCCGATGCCGCGAACACCCGCCTCGGCGCGCGCTCGCCGGATTTCGGAGCGCTGCCTCTGACCAACGTGGTCGCCTGGGGCGGGCCGACCTGGCCGGCGGCGGTGCTCACCCCGAACGACGTGCACTTTCTCCCGCCCGACAAGGATTTCGGCGACGGCACCGTGCCGCTTGTCTCGGCGTCGTGGATCACCGGCGTGAACACCCGCACCATCGTGGTTCCCATCGGCGCGTTCGTTGCCGATCCCATCCCCGATCTCCACGCACACATGTGGGAATCGATCGCCGTGCAACAGGTGATGCGCGAAGTTCTGGAGGACGCACCGCGCAAGGAGCTCATCGCGGCGGCGGCCGATGCCGACGAAGCGCTCGACTTCGACTCACCGGTGACCATCCGGATGACGGCCCAGGCATCCGACGGCTCACCGCTGCCCGACTGCATCGCGGTGGCGAAGATCAACGGCGCGCAGATCCCAATCCCGTTCAAAGGAGGGCGCCGCGCGATCTTCAGGCTCGGCCGCGCCAGCCTTCACCACAATGCGTCAAACGACGTCTATCGATTCAACATCGACTTCAAGTGGACCGGCGGCTCGCGGAACAACATCGCGGTGGCGATCAAGTCGCCTTAGATATCCGGCTCACTCCCGGTGAGCAGCCGAAACGCGTCGATGTACTTCTCGCGCGTCTTCGCCACCACCTCAGGCGGCAGCTCCGGTGCGGGCGGGTTCTTGTCCCAGCCTGTCGTCTCCAGCCAGTCGCGCACGAACTGCTTGTCGTACGAGGGCGGGTTGCTGCCGACCTTGTACTGATCGGCGGGCCAGAACCGTGAGGAATCGGGCGTCAGCGCCTCGTCGATCCACACCGTCTTGCCGTCGCGGATGCCGAACTCGAACTTCGTGTCGGCGATGATGATCCCGCGCGACGCGGCGTAGTCCGCCGCCTGGATGTAGAGCCGCAGCGTGAGGTCGCGCAGCTCGCGCGCGAGGTCGCCGCCGACGATCTCGCTCATCCGCTCGAAGGAGATGTTGATGTCGTGGCCCGACTCCTCCTTCGTCGCCGGCGTGAAGATCGGCTCGCGCAGTTTGCTCGCCGTGGTCAGCCCCGGCTCGAGCCGGATGCTGCAAACCGTGCCGCTCTCGCGATACTCCTTCAGTCCCGATCCGACCAGGTAGCCGCGCGCCACGCATTCGACCGGCACCACCCGGCACTTCTTGACGATCACGCTCCGGCCGCGCAGCTCCGGATGCGCCCGCACCTCGGCCGGGAACTTCTCGAACTCCGTCTCCAGCAGGTGGTTCTCGACGTCGCGGAAGCGGCGGAACCAGAAGATGGAGATCTGATTGAGGATCTTTCCCTTGTCGGGGATGCCGGGGGAGAGGACGACGTCGAAGGCGGAGATGCGGTCGGTGGCCACGAAGAGGAACGAGTCGCCGAGGTCGTAGACGTCGCGCACCTTGCCGCGGCGGGCGAGAGGTAGGGGGAGGGCGGTGGTTGTCAGCGCGTTGCTCATCGAACGCGCATTCTATTCAGGGTTGCGGGGTCTCGCGGTCTCGGAGTTGCGGACTGGGCGGGGCCCCGAGACCACGAGACCCCGCAACCCCGCTACTTCAGCTCCACGTGCCCGATGGGCGTCATTGCCGCGCGCACGGCGCGCGCCTGCTCGAGCGTGATCTTCTTGCCGATGGCCGTCGGCTCGACGATGGCCTTTTTGCCGAAGAGGAACTTCGCCGACGCCAGGAGCGTCGGCGTCTGGTACATCGGATCGTTGGTGTAGCGGTCGAGGGTGGAGGTGTACGTGAAGACCACGGCATTCTTCGACGGATCGTCGACGAAGAACTCGATGGATCCCTGATCCACTTCCACCGGGAGGCTCCACTGTCCGTGGGCCTGCGCGCCGATGCGGTAGAGCTGATCCTTCACCAGCGTGCCGCCGCTTCGGTTGTAAATGCGGACCCGGACGTTCACCGGCGAACTGCCGAGGTTCACCGCGCCGAAGTTCGTCCGCCAGCCGAAGGCCGAGAGCTGTCGCAGGCCGTGGGAGATGGCGCTGATGCCGTCGCTCGCGTAATCCTGCAGGCCGGCCCAGACGCCGGGAATGGTCTGCCCCATCGTGCCGCCGTCCGACTGCTTGGTGAAGGTGTTGCTGGTCACCAGGAACGCGCGCGAGATCGTGTCATTCGGCACGCCCGGATTGTCCTCGGGGAACGTGGCGATGATGAACGCGCCGCCGCCGACGCGGTTGAAGATCTCCAGCAGGGCGTTGTCGGTGAAGGCCACGCTGTTTGCCGGGACGGTGATAATCGCTTCCAGACCGTTGCCGCCGCCCGTCGGGAGGTACGACACGCTGACGTGGAGCGGATAGTCGAGCTGCGGGTTGAAGATGCTGAGCTGCGTCATCCACCGCGTGCCGAATCCCCCCTGGGAATTGGCGACCGCCGGAATGACGTAGGTGTCATTGACCTGCGCGGCGAGTGGAAGGGCGAGAGAGAGGAGGAGAAGCGAGACGATTTTGTATCCGGAAGCGTTCACGAGAAACCTTTCCGGGTACCGGCAACGGGATGAACGGAGCGGCGGGGGGACGCATTCCCGCGGGGTTGCGTTGCGGGGTTGCGAGGTTTCGCGGTTGCGGGGTTTCGCGGTGCTCGCGCTATTAGCCTTGGGCGCTGCGCAACCGCGCAACCCCGAAACCCCGCAACCTCGCAACCCCCAGCGCTACCTCTTCTCGATTTCCACGAACTCCCGCCTCTTCGGCCCGATGAAGATCTGCCTCGGCCGCGCGATCTTCTGATCGGCGTCCTCCAGCATCTCTTGCCACTGGGAGAGCCAGCCGGAGACGCGGGGGATGGCGAAGAGGGTGGTGAACATGTCCATCGGGAACTTCATGGCCTGGTAGATGAGGCCCGAGTAGAAGTCGACGTTGGGGTAGAGCTTGCGCTTGACGAAGTACTCGTCCTCCAGCGCGATCCGCTCCAGCTCGAGGGCGATGTCGAGCAGCGGACTCCTGCCGGTGACCTCGAAGACCTCGTACGCCACCTTCTTGATGATTCGCGCGCGAGGGTCGTAGTTCTTGTAGACCCGGTGTCCGAAGCCCATCAGCTTCACGCCCTCGCCGGCCTTGACCTTGGCGATGAAGGCGGGAACGTTGTTCACCGAGCCGATCTCGCTGAGCATGCGGATGACTTCCTCGTTCGCGCCGCCGTGCAGCGGGCCGTACAACGCCGCCGCGGCCGCGGCGACCGCCGAATACGGATCGACGTGCGAGCTGCCGACCGCCCGCATGGCGTTGGTGGAGCAGTTCTGCTCGTGATCGGCGTGCAGGATGAACAGGACGTCGAGGGCGCGCTCCAGCGCGGGGTGCGGCGTGTACTTCGCCTCGGTGGTCTTGTACATCATGTTCAGGAAGTTGCCGGGATAGGAGAGGTCGTTGTCGGGGTACGCGTACGGCTGGCCGACCATATGGCGGTAGCCGAACGCGGAGATGGTGATCATCTTCGCCACCAGCCGCGTGATCTGCTTGTTGCGGGTCTCGATGTCGAAGATGTCCTTCGCTTCGGGGTAGAACGTGCCGAGGGCGGCGAGCGTGGAGATCAGCTTCCCCATCGGATGCGCGTTGTAGCGGAAGGCGTCGAGAAGGCTCTTGAGGTTCTCGTTGATGAAGGTGTGGTAGGTGACGTCGTGCGTCCACTGCGCGAGCTGCTCTTTGGTCGGCAGCTCGGCGTTGAGCAGGAGGTACGCGGTCTCGAGGTAGGTGCTCTTCTCCGCGAGCTGCTCGATCGGATAGCCGCGGTACTCGAGGATACCTTTGTCGCCGTCGATGAAGGTGATGGCGCTGCGGCAGGCGGCGGTGTTCATGAACGCCGGGTCGTAAGTCATCAAGCCGAAGTCGTCGGCGTCGACTTTGATCTTTCGCAGGTCCGTGGCGCGGATGGTCCCCTCGGCGATGGGGACTTCGTATGTTTTTCCGGTGCGGTTGTCGGTGATGGTGAGGGTGTCGCTGGCCATCGGGCGCGCAAGCCTATCAAAACCCGCCACATCGCGCAGTGATGATTGCGGCGGCCACGATGGCCGCCGTTTCCGCGCGCAGCCGGCGGGGCCCGAGCCGGTCGAATGCGCAGCCGCGATCGCGCGCCGCTTGCAGCTCGTCGTCGCTGAAGCCGCCTTCGGGACCGATGAGAAGGGTGGCTGGGTTGCTGGGTGACTGGGTTGCTGGAGCGTCGGCGTCGAATACGATTTTCAGGCCTTCGCGGGCGATCACGTCTTTGAATTCCACGGGTTCTTCGAGCTCGGGGATCCGCTTGCGTCCCGACTGCTTGACCGCCTCGAAGATGATCTTGCGCCACCGTTCCTGTTTGCCGCGGTAGCGCTCCGGGCGCACCTCGACGCGCTCGGTCACCATGGGGATGATCGAGCGGACGCCGAGCTCCGTGGCCTTCTGGAGGACCAGCTCGAACTTCTCGAGCTGGATGATGGCCATGGCCAGATGCACGGCGACCGGCGACTCGCGATCGGGTGCGGGGGTGGTGAGACGGATGGCGTCGTTTTGGTAGATGCCGAAGAATCCTGCGCCGCGGCCGTTGAAGACCTCCACCTCCTCGCCGTCGCGCACGCGGACTACGCGCGCGTGGTGGCGCTCGTCGGACGTCAGTTCGACCGTTGCGCCGGACGCGAGGTCGACGTCGGCGAAAAAGCGCAGGTTCATACCCTTGTCATCCCGAGCCCTTCGGCTTCACTCAGGGCAGGCTGCGCGAGGGACCTGGGCGGTCGGGCGGCGCGCGTCGGCATGTTCATGGCGCCACCCGTCCCCCAGGCCCCTCACTCTCGCTCGGGGTGACAACGCCGCGCACCAGCGGCAACAGCAGCAGCGCCGGAATGCCGAAGAACACCGTCGACCAGAAGAAGGTCGCGTAGCCGAGGTTCTGGGCGATCCATCCGCTGACGGGGCCGATCAGGGCGCGCGTCAGCGCGAAGGTGGCGGTCAGCGCGGCGTATTCGGTGGCGGCGCGCTCGCGGTCGCAGATCGACATCAGGAATGACAGGAAGGCGGCGGTGCCCAGTCCGAAGCCGAAGTTCTCCAGCGCCGCGGCGGCGTAGATCGCCCAGCGGCCGGCGTCGATGGTGGCCACGATCGCGTATCCGAGGTTGGACATGGTTTGGGCGATGCCGAGCCAGAGCAGCGCGCGCCATAGACCGATGCGCGCCACGATCGCGCCGCCCACGACCGCGCCGGCCACGCTGATGATGACGCCGACGACGGTGGTGATCGTCCCGATCTCCGCGGCGGAGAAGCCGCGGTCGACCCAGAACGGCTTGATCATCGTAACGATGGCCAGCTCTCCCAGTCGATAGAGAAAAACGATGGCCAGCAGGACGCCCGCCTTCGGCCGGCGCGCCCACTGCGCGAGGTCGCGCAGCAGATTCTGTTTGTGCGCCCGGTCGCCGCGGTCGTCGGGGAGCCACAACGCCAGCAGGAACACGACGGCGAAGAGCGCCGCGCCTGCGCCGAACGCCGCGTGCCATCCCGCCCACCCGGCGAGCGCCACCATCCCGCCGCCGCCGACGATGAGCGCGACGCGGTAGGCCATCACGCGGATGGAGTTCACCGGCCCGATCATTTCCGCCGGCGTGGTGCGGATGGTGAAGGCGTCGATGGCGATGTCCTGCGTGGCCGAGGCGATGACGAAGATGGTGATGAGGATCCAGAACTGGCCGGCGACCGTCTCGGGCATGATCGCGAAGGCGGCGAGGATCACCGTCATGGCGAAGACCGCGCCGGCGATCCAGCGTCGGTAGGTGCCGAACGAGTCGACCAGCGGCGACCAGAGGACTTTCAGCGTCCAGGCGATGCCGACCGCGCTGAGCGAGCCGATGGCCGTCAGCCCCACGTGATGCATGCGGAGGTAGGTCGGCATCAGCTCGGTGACGATGCCGAACGGCAGCCCCTCCGAGAAGTAGAGCGCCGCGGCGACGCCTCCGACGAACCAGGTTGTGCGCTTGGTCGAAATGGCGCCGCTAGGCTACCGCGAGTACACCGTCACCGGGAACCGCATCTGCCCGATCGGAGTGTTGTAGTAGGCGTTCCCGCGGATCTGGTATCGCGCCCTGTTGCCGTTGATCAGGTCGCTGACCTCGCGCCAGATGTTGCGGATGTTGTCATAGCCGACGCGGGTCCGCAGGTGCACGTTGCCCACTCCGCGTGCCGGGATCTGGATCCCCTGATCGCTGATCACGCGGCTGACCACCGGGTTGTCGTTGATCAGTACATCGAAGTCTAGGCGGTCGAGGCGCAGCGCGACGTCGTTCGGGTTGTCGACGCCGACGTCGAACTCCAGATCGATCGACGAGGCCGAGAGCGGCAAGGCGATGGCCACCCGCGGCCGGACGTCGCGGATCGAATACGACGGGTTGACGATATTGAGCGCTTTCTGGACCGTGCTGCAGCCGGTGACGGTGAGCGTCAACGCGGCCAGCGACAGGCAGAGGCCGGTAAGTAGCGAGGCGTAGACGAGAGTTCGTTTCATGACCGAAGGTTGTGCAAAAGGAGTGCTGAGTGCTGGGTGCTGAGCGCTGAGTAGGCAAAGAATCAATTGATGCGTTTTCAGGACATCCCGTCCTTCTCAGCACTCAGGACTCAGCACTCAGCACTTTTGTTCGTGTTATGGTCCACCCGTTGCAACCCTCCCGCTGCGGCAACGAATCATGCTCGAGGAGAACGGCTTGCGGACTTCGGCCATCATCGCCGCCTACAACGAAGAAAAGACCCTCGGCGAGGTCCTCGGCGCGCTCACCGGCAGCCGCCTGGTCGACGAGATCATCGTAGTCAGCGACGGCTCCACCGACGGCACGGTGGACATCGCCCGCGGCTTCGAGGGGGTCACCACCATCGCTCTCCGCGAGAACCGCGGGAAGGGCCATGCCATGCGCGCCGGCGTGGAGCACGCCCGCGGCGACGTCCTCTTCTTCGTCGACGGCGACATGTTCAACCTCACCGAGAAGCACATCGAGGCGCTGGTCCTTCCGGTGCGGCGCGGCCACTGCGACATGAACATCGGCGTGCGCAACCGCGGCCCGGTCCGCAACTTCTTCCATCTGGAGATGAAAGTCGGTCCGGTGCTCTCGGGAATCCGAGTGATGAAGCGCGCGGTGTGGGACACCGTCCCGCTGCGCTACCAGGAGCGATTCAAGATCGAGGCGGCGCTCAACTTCTTCTGTTCGCGCGCCGGCTTCCGCCAGCGCCAGACCGTCGTCTACGACCTCGGTCACCTCATCAAGGAGAACAAGCGCGGGCTGATGCGGGGCCTCTCCGGCCGCTGGGACATGTGCCGCGAGGTCTTCCTGCTGCACTTCGATCTGTACCTCTTCGAGGCCTGGCGCTCCGAGGTCGCGGAGCCCGAGCCGCTACCAGCGGCCGAATTCGATCTGTTCGAGTGAAAATCACATCTGCCCGATCTCCTGAACGAAGACCTGATTCAGGTACCCGCTCGGCGACTGAAAATTCACGACGCCCTTGACCGTCACCGGCTCGGTGTCGCGCATGCTGCGGCCGTAGCCGTACGCGCGGGCCCAGAACTCCACCGTCTCGACCGACTGCGCGGGGATGCTCTTGTTGAAGTAGTAGTCGCGCGGCGCGACGAGCAAGTATGCCCCCCCTTCGGGATTCGAGGTCGAGATCGTGATTCGCTTCAGCGTCAGCGGGACGTCGGCGCGGTTCTGGATCTCCAGCCGGTACTTCACCTCGAAGTTGCCGTACGGGAAGCCGGCGTCGCGCGGTCCGTACATCTGCTCGATGTCGATCTGCGGCGCCGCGATGTTCGCCTTCGGCCCCTCTGCCTGCGGCGCGGACGACGAGCAGGCGACGAGGAGAAGTGCGACCGCGAGAGCGGGACGAAATCTTGCTTTGTTCCAGGGCATGACGTCGATTATGCGCCAGGACTGGCACCATCTTCTGTTCCTGCATTGGGAGATCCCTCCGATGGAGCTGCAGGCGCTCGTTCCGCCGCAGCTCACCGTCGACGCCTTTGACGGGAAGGCCTACGTCGGTCTGATTCCCTTCACCCTCAGCGGCGTGCGGCCGGTCTTGACGCCGCCGATTCCGTGGCTGTCGAGCTTCCACGAGGTCAACGTTCGGACGTACGTGCATCGCGACGGCCGCGATCCCGGCGTCTGGTTCTTCAGCCTCGATGCCAACAGCGCTCTCGCCGTCGAGGCCGCGCGGGCGTTTTACAAACTCCCGTACTTTCACTCCAGGATCGACTGTTCCGCGAAAGCCTCCATCGAATTCACTTCACAACGCGACGATCCCGCCGGCGTGCAGCCCGCCGAATCGCGCATCGTCTACCGCCCGGTGGAGGGTCCCGCCCGCCCCGCCGCCCCCGGCACCATCGAGCACTTCCTGGTTGAGCGCTACCTTCTCTATGCTGCGGATGATGACCATCAGCTCTATCGCGCCAGCGTCCATCACGAGCCGTATCCCATTCAGCGCGCCGAGGTGTTGGAACTGGAGGAGACGCTGATCTGGGCCGCCGGCATCCGCCGCGCCAGCTCCATTCCGCTGCGCCATTACGCGCGCGGGGTCAGCGTCGGCATCGATCCGCCCCAGAAGTGCTGACGTTTCGTCATCCTGAGCGCAGCGAAGGATCTCCGAATGCGCATCCTGAGATCCTTCGCCGTCTGCGCGGCTCAGGATGACGCG
The DNA here is from genome assembly GCA_038040385.1 of Candidatus Gilichinskyi gelida. Classification (GTDB taxonomy): domain Bacteria; phylum Acidobacteriota; class Thermoanaerobaculia; order Gp7-AA8; family Gp7-AA8; genus Gilichinskyi; species Gilichinskyi gelida. The sequence continues at coordinate 99,229 of JBBPII010000015.1, read as the reverse complement.
GGCCTGTTATATTGACATCAGTCCAGTGTCAGAGACCGATACCTTCCGCCCGCGTTCCGACGCAGGGTTTGACGCCGTCCTTCGCGAGGCGGACGCCCGTGCGCGCCGGCAAACGCAACTGCTCGTCGAAATGGCGAAGCGTCCCTCGGTCCACGCCGGGACCCTCGACGACGCGTTGCGCGAGATCACCGAGGCGGCGGCGCGGACGCTCGAAGTGGCGCGGGTCGGCGTCTGGTTCTACGCCACCGGGCGGAACGCCATCCGCTGCGCCGATCTCTTCGACCGCCGTACGGGCATGCACACCGCCGGTACGCAGCTCGACGCATCGACCTATCCGATGTACTTCCAGTCGCTGGAGCTGGAGCGCGCCATCGTCGCCCACGACGCGAACATCGACCCGCGGACAGCCGGCTTCGCCGACTACCACCTCTCGGCCGGCATCACCTCCATCATCGACGCGCCGATCCGCCATCGAGGGCAGGTCGTCGGCGTGGTGTGCCACGAGCACATCGGCGCGCCGCGGAGTTGGTCGGTCGAAGACGAGAGCTTCGCCGGCGCCATCGCCGATCTGGTGGCCATGGCCCTCGACGCGCGCGAGCGCCGCGATTCGCAGGAGTCGCTCGCCCATCGCCTGGCGTTCGAGACGCTGGTCTCCGGCATCTCCACCCATTTCATCAACGTGGCGCCCGAGGAGCTGGACGACGAGATCGAGAACGCCCTCGGCCGGGTGGCGACCTTCATCGGCGCGCAGCGCGCGTACCTCTACAACTTCGAGGACGGCGACACCGCGCTGCTGACGCACGAGTGGAACGCCGACCCGGCGACGCCGAGGGGTGAAGTGCGCTCCTTTCCGATCGCCGCGTTCCCCTGGTCGATCGAGCGCCTCACCAGCGACCCGTTTCTGCAGGTGCGCAGCACCGATGCTCCGGCCGCGGAGCGCGCGATGTACGAGCGCGCCGGCAATCTCTCGGTGCTCGCCGTGCCGCTGCTCTACAACCGCGTTCCGGTCGGCGTCCTCGGCGTCGGTTCGCCCGACGACAAGGACTGGGGAGAGGAGTGCGGCGCGTTGCTGCGCATCACCGGCGAGATCTTCGTCAGCGCCATCGGCCGCCACCGCATCGAGGCCGCGCTCCGCAGCAGCGAGCTGCGGCATCGCCTGCTATTCGAGCGCAATCTCGCCGGCGTCTATCGCAACACCGTCGACGGCCGCATCCTGGAGTGCAATGACGCGTTGGCGCGCATCCTCGGATACGACTCCCGCGAGGAGCTGATGCAGCATCGCGCGGTGGAGCTGTACGCCGAGTCGGGGGATCGCGACGTCTTCATCGCCCGCCTCCGCGCCCAACGGAGTCTCTTCGCCGAGGAAATCACTCTTCGACGCAAGGACGGGACGCTCGTTCATGTCGTGGAAAGCGTTCATCTGCTCGACGACGAGAACTTCGAGGGGACGGTCATCGACATCAGCGATCGGAAGGCGACGGAAAACGCCCTGCGCGAGAGCGAGCGCCGCTACCGCCTGCTGATCGAACGGATGCGCGAGGGGCTGGCGCAGGTCGACAACGAAGGCGTCCTGCAGTTCTGCAACACCCGATTCTGCGACATGGTCGGCTACAGCCGCGAGGAGGTCATCGGCCTTCGTCCGGAGACGCTGATGGCCTATCCGGAAGACGTGGCGCTGCTGCAGGAGAAGTTGAAACTGCGCCAGCGCGGCATCTCCGATCGATACGAGGTGCGCATCCGCCGCAAGGACGGCACGGTGGTCTGGATGGAGATCGGCGGCGCGCCGGTCACCGACGCCGAGGGAAACATCATCGGCTCGATCGGCGTGCACAACGACATCACCGAGCGCCGGCTGTCGGAGCAGGCGCTGCGCGACAGCGAGGCGCGCTACCGGCTGATGGCCGAGAACTCCACCGACCTGATCACCCGCACGTCGATGCGCGGCATGTTCCTCTATGTCTCCGAGGCCTCCCGGCGGTTGCTCGGATACGAGCCGGCGGAGCTGGTCGGCGCCTCGGCCTACGACATCATCCATGACGAGGACCGCGACGAGGTCCGGCATCTCTCGAAACTGATCAACGACGTCGGCCCCACCACGTTCAGCTACCGCGTCCGGCGCAAGGAGGGCTCGCTGATCTGGTTCGAGACCACCAGCCGCTCGGTGCGCAATCCGGCCACCGGCCGCCTGGACGAGATCATCTGCGTCTCCCGCGACATCAGCGAGCGAAAGCGCGCCGAGGAACAGATCGAGTATCAGGCCTACCACGACGCGCTGACCGGCCTCCCGAACCGCCGCCTCTTCCGGGACCGCCTCACCGTCGCGCTGGCGCACGCGCGGCGGCTGCAGTCGACCCTCGCGGTGATGTTCCTCGATCTCGACCGGTTCAAGTACGTCAACGACACCCTCGGGCATTCGCTCGGCGACGAGATGCTGAAGGCGGTCGCCGCGCGGCTGCAGGCGGCGCTGCGGGAGGAGGATTCCATCGCCCGCATGGGCGGCGACGAGTTCACCATCCTGCTGCCGGAGCTCAGGAATCCCGAACATGCGGCGTCGGTCGCGCAGAAGCTGCTCGACGCCGTCGCCCAGCCGATGCGCATCGAGGAGACGGAGCTCTTCATCACCACCAGCATCGGCATCGCCCTTTTTCCGAACGACGGCGACACTGCCGAGATGCTGCTGAAGAACGCCGATCACGCCATGTACCGCGCCAAGGACGCGGGGCGGAATTCGTGTCAGCTCTTCACCGAGACCATGAACAGCCGCGCGCTGGAGCGGCTATCGATGGAGAACAACCTGCGCCACGCCGTGGAGCGCGGCGAGCTGGTGCTGCACTATCAGCCGCAGTTCAAGCTTTCCACGAACAAGATCACCGGCGTGGAGGCGCTGCTGCGGTGGAAGGGGATCGGGCCGACCGAGTTCATCCCCATCGCCGAGGAGACGCGGCTCATCGTCCCGATCGGCGAGTGGGTGCTGCGCGAGGCGTGCCGGCGGGCCAAGCTGTGGCAGGAGTCCGGACACGCCGGGCTGCGCATGGCGGTGAATCTCTCGCCGCGGCAGTTCCAGCATTCCGACCTGCCGACGCTCATCTGTGCGGCGCTGGAAGAGTCCGGCCTCGCGGCGTGCGATCTGGAGCTGGAGATCACCGAGAGCACGGCCATGCAGAACACCGAGCGGACGCTGGCCACGCTGCGGCGGCTTCGGGAGATGGGCGTGCGCATCGCCATCGATGACTTCGGCACCGGCCACTCATCGCTCAATTACCTGCGCAGCTTCCCCATCGACACGGTGAAGATCGACCAGGAGTTCGTGCAGGAGATCGAGTCGAGCCGCGCCGACCGCGCCATCATCTCCGCCGTCATCGGTATGGCGCGCGGCCTCGACCTCCGCGTGGTCGCCGAAGGGGTGGAGACCGAGGCGCAGCTGGCCTTCCTCCGCCAGCAGGCCTGCGACGAGGTGCAGGGGTTCCTGCTGGGCGTGCCGGCGCTGGAGCTGCCGTAACCCTCACCCGGCGCTTCGCGCCACCCTCTCCCGCAAGCGGGAGAGGGGAGCAATCAATCAGCGCCCCTCTCCCGCGGAGCGGGAGAGGGTGGCCGAAGGCCGGGTGAGGGCCGTGGCTATTGCGTATCTGATCTGCTCCGCCACCATCGGTGCGTCAGCCGTCAACAGTTCGTTGGGAATGCGCAGCATGTCGATGCCCCGGCGACTCAGATACTTCGTTCGCACATCCTCGTAGTCGATCGTCCAGACGCCGTCATGTTGCTTGCCGTCGACTTCGATCGCCAGCTTGAGTTCTACGCAATAGAAATCGAGGATGTAAGGCCCGAGAGGGTGCTGACGCCTGAACTTGCATTCGCCGAAGCGGCGATCCCTTAGCCAACTCCAGAGGCGCTGTTCGTACGCCGTCGGCGCCTTTCGCATTTCGCGAGCATGCTCCTTGGCCATGGTGGCCGAGGATACCTCGGCCCTCACCCGGCGCTTCGCGCCACCCTCTCCCGCAAGCGGGAGAGGGGAGGGGGCTACCGCTTCGATGCGACGCGGGCGTTGAAGCGGACGCTCTCCACTAAAGCCCGCACGTGCGTCCCTTCTCCGATCAGCTCCACGCCGTCGTGCGCCTGCACGGCGAAGGACACCAGCCGTCCGGACACGGCGGTCACCGTCGCCGTCGCTGTCACGGTGAATCCGACCGGCGTGGCGGCGAGATGCTTCACGTTCACCTCGGTGCCGACCGAGACCCAGCCGGGCGGAAGGAACGGCGCGACCGCGCGTGCGGAGGCGAACTCCATCAGATAGATCATGAGCGGCGTGCCGTAAACCTCCGGCATGTGTGCGGCGAAGTGGGCGACCGTCAGCTCGCGGGTGACGACGACCGTTTCCGAGGCGGAGGCGCCGATTGGGATGTCGACCAAATTGCGCAGAATTTACGCCACACCGGCGCCACAATCCATCGTTAAACTGCGCCCCATGAAGCGTTTTGCGGTCGTGCTCCTCCTCGTCGCCAGTGCTGCGTTTGCCCAAAACAAGAAAGTCACCGTCGTCAAGGCGGGGCCGGTCGGGGAGCTCGCCTCGATCGCCGAGGCGAACGAGATCCGAGTGGTGTTCAGTGCGCCGATGGTGGCGGTCGGCAAGATCCCGAAGGACCTCACCATCCCCTGGTTCCGCATCTCGCCGAGCGTGAAGGGGACGTTCCGCTGGTCGGGCACGACCACGTTGATCTTCACCCCCGAGCAGCAGTTGCCATACGCCACGAAGTTCGACGTCACCGTCGATGCTCCGAACCTCGACCGCCCGTACAAGTTTTCGTTCACCACCCCTGTGATCCAGTTGCAGCAGACGTACTGGTATCGCAAGCCCAACGGCGCGGTGGTGATCGGGCTCTACTTCAACCAGCCGGTGGAGAAAGAGACGCTCGCGCCGCATCTGCAGCTCCGCACCGCGAAGCATGAATTCAAGATGCCTTCGGTGCCCAAGACCGACCTCCCCGCCTTCGAGGCCAAGGTTGCGAAGGTGAAGGCGGCGGCGGAGAGCGACGGCGCGCCGGTGATGTCGTTCTTCACCGCCGACTGGGACCGCAAGAAGATGCCGCCGCTCCCCGAGTCGCAGTTCCTGGTGGTGGAGACCAAGCCGGGTGTCCCGCCGGAGACGCACCTGCAGGTCTTCATCGATGAAAAGCTGGCCAAGGCCTCATCGGTGCGCACCGGACGCGCGCAGAGCTACACCATCGAGCTGGAGCCGGCGTTCTTCGTGGAGCGGATCGCCTGCGTCGAGAAGTGCGATCCGGACAGCTACAACCCGATCGAATTCCGCGCGTACGGCGGCGTCGACTACAACAAAGTGAAGAAGGCGGTCAGCGTCGTCGACGTCACCGATCCGGCGCACGAAGTCCCGGTCGAGCCGACCGTCAAGCGCGAAGTGCCCGACTGGAACATGCACGCGCGCTCCTACAGCCTCGACGAACTGGGCTACTCGCTCAAGCCGGCGCACACGTACGCCGTACGCGTCGCTTCGACCCTTGAAGCGGAGGACGGCCAGAAGCTCGGCTACACCTGGATGGAAGTCGTCGAGTACTGGCACAAATCGGCCTTCACCAGCTTCGGCGGCGGCCACGGCGTGTGGGAGTCGAGCGGCGGACCGCTGCTGCCGTTCCACGCCCGGAACTTCCGCAGCGTGCAGCAGTGGCTCGAGCCCCTCGGCCTCGACGAGGTGATGCCGACCATCCTCGATCTGCAGAAACAGAACTTCAACAAGACTCCCCCGACGCAGCCGGCCGACCGCAAGCTCGCGCCGGTCGCCGACAAGATCCAGTCGTACGGCCTCAACCTCAAGTCCGTCCTCTCGCCGAACAACACCGGCATCGTCTGGGCCGCGGTGAAGCCTGGTGAGACCATCCCGCGCGCCGCGCGCTACAACGAGGACGTCACCGCCACCGTGGTGCAGGTGACGAACCTCGGCATCTCCGTCAAGGACAGCCCGCAGAACACGCTGGTCTTCGTCACCCGCCTCGACGACGCCAAACCGGTCGCCGGCGCGAAGGTCTCCATCCGGACCCCCGACAACAAAGTCTTCCGGAGCGGCGTCACCGACGACAAAGGCCTGGCCGTCGCGCCGAACACCGACCTGCGCGTCGATCGCAAGAAGGCGGCGGATTGCGGGGAGGAGGACTGCGAGGGGACCTGGGAGGCACTGGAAGGCATCCACTTCATCGTCACCGCCGAGAAAGACGGCGACGCCGCGTACGTCGTCAGCGACTGGCACGACGGCATCTCGCCGTGGGACTTCGGCGTGGAAGTCAACCTCGACGAAGCGCTGCCGACGCTGCGCGGCACGATCTTCACCGACCGCGGCGTCTACAAGCCGGGCGAGGACGTGCACGCCAAGGTCATCCTACGCTCCGACACGCCGGCCGGCATGCAGCTCCTGCGCGCCGCGACTGCCGTCGACGTGGTGACGACCGACTCGCACTCGAAGGAAGTCGACAAGCGCACAGTCACTCTCAACGACTGGAGCAGCGCCGAATGGGTGTGGCGCGTCCCCGCCGAGGCGAACCTCGGCAACTACGTCATCACCGCGCGCGTGAAGGGCGAGCGCCTGCAGGCCAACGGCGAGTTCCTCGTCGCCGCCTACCGCCGGCCTGAGTTCCGCGTCGACGTGACGCTGACCGCGCCCACTTCGCTCGCCGGTACCAACCTCGCCGGTACGATCACCGGGCGCTACCTCTTCGGCGCGCCGATGTCGTCGCGGCCGGTGAAGTGGACCTACTCCAAGTCGCCTCTGTACGGCGTGCCGTCGAAGATCTCCGACCGCTTCCCCGAAGACCAGTGGCATTTCCTCGGCGACTACGAGACCCGCCGCGTGAAGACGACCATCCAGACCAAAGAGCAGAAGCTCGACGCGAAGGGCGAGCTGAAGCTGAAGCTCGACACCGAACTCGCGGCCGGCTCGCCGTGGGCGTACCAGCTCGAAGGCGACGTCACCGACGTCTCCCGCCAGCACATCGCCAACCGCGCCTCGTTCCGCGTCGATCCGGCGCCGTGGTACATCGGCCTGCACCGCATGCCGTACTTCGGCGAAGCGGCGAAGGGCATCGACACCACCGTCATCGCCGCAGCGCTCGACGGCACGGCGACGGCCGGCGTCACCGTCGACGTCAATCTCGTCCGCATCCAGTGGAACAGCGTGCGGAAGGCCGAGGGCCACGGCTTCTATGCTTGGGAAACGGAGCGAAAGGAAATCCCCGCGGGCCACTGGACGGTCACCACGCAGGCGCAGCCCGCGCCGCTGCACGTCCCGCTGGAGAACGGCGGCTTCTACAACCTGATCGCCACGGCGAAGGACGCCGAGGGGCGGTCGACCACCACGCGGACGTCGTTCTACGCCATCGGTTCCGGCTACACCGCTTGGGAGCGCTACGACCACAATCGCATCGATCTCGAGCCGGAGAAGAAGACCCTGCGGCCCGGCGAGACGGCGCGCATCATGGTCAAGTCGCCGTGGGAGCGCGCCACCGCGTTGCTCACCACCGAGCGCGAAGGCGTGCGGACGTGGAGAACGTTCGAGCTCACCTCGACGCAGACCACGGTCACCGTGCCGATCACCGAGAAAGACATCCCGAACGTCTACGTCTCGGTGCTGTTGCTGAAAGGGCGCACGAAGGAAGGCATCGAGGACGAGTCCGATCCCGGCAAGCCGTCGTTCCGCCTCGGATACACCGAGCTGACGGTCGAAGACGCGACGAAGCGGCTGAAGGTCGACGTCAAGGCCAACAAGGAAGAGTTCCGCCCGGCGACGAAGGCGCGCATCGAAGTCAACGTGAAGGACGCTGCCGGCAAGCCGACGCAGTCCGAGGTCACGCTGTGGGCAGTCGACTACGGCGTGCTGTCGCTGACCGCTTACCAGACGCCGGACGTGCTGCAGTCGATCTATCTGCACAAGGCGCTGCAGGTGGTGAACGAGGACTCGCGCGAGAAGATCGTCAGCCGCCGCGTGCTGACGCCAAAGGGCGCGGACGACGGCGGCGGCGGCGGCCGCGACGCTGGACCGGGGATGATCCGCAAGGACTTCCGCGTGCTGGCGTTCTGGCTCGGGTCGGTGGTCACCGATTCGAAGGGGCGCGCGCGCACCGAAGTCACGCTGCCCGAGTCGCTGACGACGTATCGCATCATGGCCGTCGCCGGCGACAAGGCCTCGCGCTTCGGCTGGGGACAGAACGAGATCCGCATCAACAAGCCGGTGCTGCTCACGCCGACCTGGCCGCGCTTTCTGGCCCTCGGCGACAAGGCGCTGTTCGGAGGCGTCGTGCACAGCCAGTTGAAGAAGGCGGGGACGGCGATGGTGACCATCAAGTCGCTAGATCCGGCGATCGTGGAGTTCGGACCCGGGTGTCACCCCGAGCGCAGCGAGGGGTCCCCTCCCCTCGAAGCGGGGGATCCCTCGCCGTCTTCGCGGCTCGGGATGACACGCTGCACCGTCGAGGTCGCGCCGGGCGAATCGCCCGAAGCGCGCTTCGCCGCCGTCGCCAAAGCGGTCGGCACGGCGCGCATCCAGATGAGCGTCACCCTCAACGGCGAGAGCGACGCGTTCGAGGACGTGCTCCCGGTCCGCGTGCTAACCCCCGCCGAGACCGTCGCCGCGTACGGCGAGGCGAAACCGACCGCCAAGGAAACGCTCGAGATCCCCAAGGACGTCGCCCCAACCGCCGGCGGTCTACACATCGAGCTGGCCTCGACGGCGATGGTCGGCCTCGCCGGCGGCGCGCAGTACCTCATCGAATATCCGTACGGCTGCGCGGAGCAGCGCTCGTCCGCCGCCATGGCCCTCATGCTCGCCTCCGACCTCGGCGAGGCCTTCGCCCTTCCGGGCATCGACACGAAGGGCGCTCGCGTTACCGCGCAGCGCACGATCTACGAGCTGTACAAGTTCCAGTGCGGCGCCGGCGGCTTCGCCTTCTGGCCGGGCGACTGCTGGAGCGTGTCGCCGTATCTCACCGCGAACGTGCTGCACGTCATGCAGCGCGGCAAGAAGCTCGGCTACGACGTCAGCGACGACGTCATGAAGCGCGCCTACGACTACCTCGACCTGCAGATGAAGGAGAAGCGCCCGACCAACGAGGCGTTCTGGCCGGCGTACACCGCGTGGCAGGCGTTCGCCGTCAAGGTGCTGACCGAGGGCGGCCGCAACGAGGACAGCCACATCAACCGCCTCTACTCGTTCGTCGACCGCATGCCGGTGTTCGGCATCGCCTATCTGCTCGACGCGATGACGGCGAAAGGCGAAAAGGGACAGCGCCCCGACGACCTCGCGCGCCGCATCAACAACGCCATCCTCCCCGAGGGGGGCAGCGCGCATGTGGAGGAGCTCACCGATCCGTATCTGCTGTACTGCTGGAGCTCGAACGTCCGCACGACGGCCATTACCCTCGGCACGCTGGTGCGCGACACCGGCGAGGAGCAGCTCGCGAAGCAGATCGTCCGCTGGCTGATGCAGGTGCGGAAGAAGGGGCGCTGGGGCAACACGCAGGAGAACGTCTGGGCCATGGAGTCGCTCGTCGACTACTACCGCAAGTACGAGAAGGAGACGCCGGACTTCGCGGCCGTCGTCACCCTCGGCAGCGAGACGCTGACGCGCGATGAGTTCCGCGGCCGTAGCACGGAGGCCAAGAATCACGACGTGCCGATGCGAGAACTGAAGTCTGGTGCCGTCTCCTTTGAGCGGCAGGGAACGGGAACTCTGTTCTATCTCATGCGGCTGCGCTACGTGCCCGCCGGTCTGATGCACGATCCGCTCGACCAGGGCTTCCACGTCGAGCGGAAGTACTCGCAGAAGACGTTCAAGGCCGGCGATCTGATCAAGGTCACGCTGCGCATCCGCAACACCAAGGAACGGCGTTTCGTCGCGGTCACCGATCCGATTCCCGCGGGGACGGAGCCGGTGGAGTCGTGGTTCGCCACCACCGCGAGCGACCTGGCCGAGGCGCAGACGAAGGAGGACGGCGGCGGCGACTGGATGTCGTGGTGGCGCCACGGCGGATTCGATCACGTGGAGCGCCACGACGACCGCGTCAACCTCTTCGCCACGCGGCTCAGCGAGGGTGCGCACGAGTTCACCTACATGGTGCGGGCGACGACGGCCGGGACGTTCATCACCGCGCCGGCGAGCGCGGAGGAGATGTACGCGCCGGAGGTGTTCGGGCGGACGGGGACGGTGGTGGTGGAGGTGCAGCCGTGACACGGCGGCGGGACGCCGCCGTTCCAGCCGCCGGGACGGCGGCGCTCCGGCGCCCGGAACGCCGGCGTCTCGCCGGCTGGCTAGGCGCCGTCCTCGGCGCCTCGTCGTTGGGCCTCTGGGTCCGCCTGGGGCCGCTCCCGGACGTCCCGCGCGACACCTCGCCGATCATCACCGACCGCCACGGCGTCGTGCTCTACGAGCCGCTGGCGGCGAACGGAACGCGGCGCGAGTGGATCGCGGAGGTGCCGGAGAACGTGGCTCGGGCGACGATCGCGGCCGAGGACCGGCGGTTCGAGACGCATCCGGGCGTCGATCCGATCGCCGTGGCGCGGGCAGTGGTGCACGACGTGCGGCGGCTGCGCGTCGTCGAAGGTGGCTCGACGATCACCCAGCAGGTGGCGAAGATGATGCTCGGCAATCCGCCGCGCACGTTCGCGCAGAAAGTGCGCGAGGCGGTGGTCGCGCTGCGGCTCGAGCATCGCTACAACAAGCGCGAGATTCTCGCGCTGTACGTCAACCTCGCGCCGTATGGCGAGCAGACCACCGGCATCGTGCGCGCCAGCCGCCGCTACTTCGGCTGCGCGCCGGAGGAGCTGACCGTCGCGCAGGCGGCGTGGCTGGCGGCGTTGCCGCAGCGGCCGTCGGCGCCGCGGCGCGCGCTGGCGCGGCAGCGCGCCATCCTCGCCCGCATGAACGCGCCGCGCGAGGCGCGCGAGGAGCGATTGACGTTCTCCCGCACGCCGCCGCCGATGCTCGCGCCGCACTTCGTCCAGCGCGTCCTCGGACGGGTTGGAGAACCCGTCCCACATGCGCGCATCGTGACCTCGCTCGACGCCGGCCTCCAGCGCGCCGTGACGGGCATCATCGCCGCCGAGCGCGCAAACCTCCTCGCGCACGGCGCGCACAGCGTGGCCGTGGTGGTGCTGGATAACCGGACCGGCGAGTTTCTCGCGTACGAGGGCTCGGGCGACTACTTCGGCGATGAGTTCGGCGGCGCCATCGACGGCGTCACCACCCTCCGCCAGCCGGGATCGGCGCTCAAGCCGTTCACCTACGCCCTGGCCTTCGAGCAGGGATTCACGCCGGCGACGGTGCTCGCCGATGTCCCGCAGCACTTCCCGACGGCCGAGGAGGGCGTGGTCTACACGCCACGAAACTATGACGGGACGTATCGCGGTCCGCTGCGCGCGCGCCTCGCCCTCGCCGGATCGGAGAACGTGCCGGCGGTGGCGCTGCTGTCGAAGATCGGCGCGCCGTCGCTGCTGCGCCTCCTGCGCGGTGCCGGCTTCCGCGACCTCCAACGCACCGCCGACTACTACGGCCTCGGCCTCACCCTCGGCGACGCCGAGGTGACGCTGGAGCAGTTGGTGAAGGCGTACGCGATCTTCGCCCGCGGCGGCGACGGGATCGTTTCGCCCCGCACCGCTTTCTGGATCACCGACATCCTCTCCGACCCCGCCGCTCGCGAATACATTTTCGGCAGCGGCGGCAGTCTCGATTTCGACTGTCCCGTGGCGGTGAAGACCGGCACGTCGCAGGCCTATCGCGACAACTGGACGGTCGGGTACACGCGCGCGGTCACCGTCGGGGTGTGGGTCGGCAACTTCGACCGCGTCGAGTTGCGTGACTCGACCGGCGTCACCGGTGCCGGCCCGATCTTCCACGCCGTGATGCTCGCCGCGAACCGCGCGCGGGACGCGTCGATCGTCGACCGCCCCCCCGACCTCGAGCGGCAGCCGGTCTGCGCGCTGTCCGGCGCGCGGCCGTCGACGTCCTGCCCGACCGTCGACAACGAGTGGCTCTCGCGCGACGCGGCGGTGGAGTTCTGCGCGTGGCACCACGAGGGGTACATCGCGTGGCCGGCGGAGTATCGCGAGTGGGCAGGTGGTCAACGGTCAACGGTCAACGGTCAACCGCCAACGGCCAACGCTCTCCGCATCACCAACCCCGCGAACGACGCTACCTACCTCATCGACCCGACGCTGCGCCGGGAGTTTCAGTCCCTCCGCCTGCGGGCGAATGCGAGCGCCAGGTGGACTGTGGACGGCAGGCCGGTCTCGCGCGAGTGGCCGCTGGCGCCCGGCAAACACGTCATCGTCGCCGAAGGCGCTGCCGGGCGCGACGCGGTCACGGTCACGGTGCGCTGAAGGCTCGCTCGCGCCGCGCGGCGAGCGCGAAGGGGATGATGGCGAAGGCGGTTATCCCGACGCTGATCAGAAGCCCCAACGTCAGTCCGCGCGCGTCGCCGATCATTCCGGTGATCAGCGGGCCGGGGCCGACGCCCAGCAGATTGAGGACCAGCAGCGCGAAGGCCACCACCGTCGAACGCGCGTGCAGGGGCGAGAGCTCCTGATACGCCGAGAAGAGCGGGCCGAACCAGGCGGTGGTGCCGGCGCTGGTGAAAAACCAGCAGACGTAGAAGAGCGGCGTGCCGGGCGTGACCGAGTAGAAGAGCCACGCCGGCACGGTGAAGAACGCCGACATGATCACCAGGCTCCAGAGCCGCCCGCCGCGGAAGCGCCGCGCGCAGGCGTCGCCGAACATCCCTCCCGCCAGATTGCCGAGAAAGCCGGCGAAGACGGCGACGAGGCCGGCGCGAAGGGCGGCGTCGGCGTAGCGCAGTCCGCGCTCCTCGACCAGCCAGGTCACGCCGTGGAGAGCGGCGCCCGAGCCGTAGCAGAGGAGCGATCCGCCGGCGAGGGCGAGTGCCAGGGCCGGCCGTTCGACCAGCGCCCGCAGCAGGTCGCGGAGGAGCTGCCGCAGCGCCGGCCGCGGCGTGGCCGCTCCCCCCGCGGCAGCGCGACGCTGCGGCTCGCGCAGCATGAAGAGGCAGGCGGTGGCGATCACGCCGACGATGCCGAGGACGAAAAAGGAGAACCGCCACCCGAAGCGGGGAGCGATGAAGCTCGAGGAGATGAGCGCCATCGCCAGCCCGAGCGGAATGCCGGCGTAGTAGACGCCGATGGCCAGACCGAGACGCCGGGGCGGAAAGGCGTCGCCGAGCATCGACAACGCCGCCGGCGTCAGCGTCGCCTCGCCGATGCCGACGAAGACGCGCGGGATGGCCAGCTGGACGAAGCTGCGCGCCCACCCCGAGACCGCCGTCATCGCGCTCCACAGCAGGAGCCCGGCGCCGATGAGCGGGAGGCGCCGGAAGCGGTCGGCCGCCATGCCGAGAAAGAGGCCGACCAGCGTGTAAAAGAAGACGAACCCGAAGCCGGTCAGCACGCCGATCTGCGCGCGGCTCAGCCCGAGCTCCTTGATCAGCAGCGGCGCCAAGCTGGCGATCAGCATCCGATCTACGAAATTGAGGATGTTGAGCGCGGTGAGGAAGAACAGCAGCGCCCAGGCGGCGCGAGGGACCGGTTCCCCGGTGGGGCCGCGCCCGTTACCGCGACGCGGCCCGCCAAGATCGGTCATGACGCTAGAAGAAGCGGTATTCGATCGTGGCCAGCACCGTGCGCGGCGCGCCGTAGGAGCCGGTCAGGATGCCGAGCGTCGGGATGTTGTAGCCGTTGGTCACATACCCTTTGTCGGTGAGGTTCTTGCCGTTGACGGCGAAGCGCCATTTGGCGTCGGGGGAAAGCCAGCTCACCCAGGCGTCGTAGAGCGTGTACGCCTTCTGCGAAATCGGGAGCAGCGGCTGGCCGGGGCGCCCCGGATACTGGCCTCCTTCGTTGGTGAGGATCGAGTTGCCGCGATGGGCTCCTCCTACGCTCGCGGTCAGCAGACCGCCATGGAGGGGGAAGTCGAAGTTGAGGTGCAGTCCGCCGGTGAACTTCGGCGCGTTGGTGATCACCTGCGTATCGACGAAGCCGTCGCGGTTCTCGTCGAGGATCTCGTCCGGCGTCATATCGAGGTAACTGAGGAAGCCGTTCACCGCGAGCCAGTCGACCGCGTGGCTGGAGGCGTCGAACTCGACCTCCACTCCCTTCATGGTGGCGTTGCCCGCGTTCAGGAAGTTGCCGAAGAAGGCGTCTTCCACGCCGTCGTTGTTCGAGTCGTAGGCGGTGAAGGTCGAGACCTGGATGTCTTTGTACTTGCCGTAGAAGACGGCGGAGTTGAGGATCACCTGGCCGTCGGCCAGCTTCGACTTCAGTCCGATCTCCCCGACGTCGAGCACCTCGTCGTCGAACGGCTCGGCCGACCTGGGGAAGACAGTTGCCTGCGCGCGCACGTTGAAGCCGCCGCTCTTGAAGCCGCGGCTGACCGAGACGTAGCCCATCACGTCTTCATTGAACTTGTGGTCGACGCCGAACTTCGGCGCGATCGAATTGAACGTCTTCTTCTTGTCGTAGTTCGCGGTCACCGCGGTGACGGTGGAAAAGGTGTCGTTGGCGTAGCCGGCATTGAAGGCGATGCCGTTCTTCGTCTCGCGCGTGGCGCGCAGGCCGAGGTTCACGTTCCAGGTGGGGGAGACCCTGTAGCTTCCGTCGCCGAAGAGCGCGATGGCGTCGGTGAGAGTGCGGCCGTTGGTGGTGCCGAAGATGCGGTTCAGGAAGATGTTCTTGACCAGCCCCCCTGCCTCGCCGTCGAAGTAGTAGAGGCCGACGACGCCGGAGAGCTGCTTGCCGCCCTCGTAAACGAGCTGGAGCTCCTGCGTGAGCTGCTTGTCGTAGTAGGTGGCGATGACGTCGGTGATGCGCGCCGCGGTGGTGTCGAAGTCGATGTTGTTCTTGCTGTCGGACTCGCGGTAGGCGCTGATGGACTTGAAGTTCCAAACGTCGTTCAACTTCGCCGAGACGACCACCGAGGATCCCTGCGACGTGGTGCCGTTGAGGGGCTCCAGTCCGCTCTGCGTGTCCCAGCGGCTCTTGTTCGGCGCGCAGGTTGTTCCGAACGCCGGGCAGAGCGGATTGGCAACCAGCCGCTGATAGCCCTTCGGCTCCGCGTCATCCTTGGTGTAGTCGAGGCTGAACTGCACCTTCACTTTCTCGGTTGCGAGCCAGTCGAGGCCTCCGCGGGCGGCGAACGTTTTCCGGTCGGAGACGTCGCGGCCGGTCAGGAGGTTCTTCCCATAGCCGTCGTGCTGCAGCGAAGCGACCGCGATCTTCCCGCGGAGCTTCCCCGGGATGAGCGCGCCGCCGAAGCTGCCGCGCAGATCGAGATTCGATTGCGTCCCAGGGGAGACCGAGATCGAGCCCGAAGGGTCGTCGGTCAGAGGGCGGCTAACGTATTTGATCGCGCCGCCGATGGTGTTCTTGCCGTAGAGCGTCCCCTGCGGCCCGCGCAACACCTCGATGCGCGCGACGTCGTAGACGTCGAGGAGCGCGCCCTGCGGCCGGGCGATGTAGACGTCGTCGATGTAGAGGCCCACGCCGGGATCGACGCCCCACAGCGGATCGGCCTGGCCGATGCCGCGCAGGAAGGCGGTGAGCGTCGTCGACTGGTTGCGCCCCTGGTAGATGGCCAGGTTCGGCACCTGCGTCTGAAGCTCGGCGATGTCGGCGGTGGCCGATTCCTCCAGCTTGTCGGCCGTGACGACGCTGACCGCGACGGGAACCTCCTGCAGGTTCTCTTCGCGCTTGCGCGCTGTGACGACGATCTCCTCGCTGGCGGTCTGCTGCGCCGCGTCCGGCTTCGCCGTCTTTTCCTGACTCTTGTCGGCGGAGGCGGGTTTCTCCTGAGCGATGGCCGGCACGGAGGCGACGACCAGGCAGATCAACAGGGAACGGACGAGAGAACGAACGAAAGCGCGCATAGGTGGTCTCTTTCTCGACTTGCCGACTGGTCGGTTTGTTTTGTTTCCGCGAACTCTAGGCCCGTTCGAATGGCTTGTCAAGAGAGGCCGCTACTCCTCAACATTCCGTGGCGGAGGATGCGCGAGATCTCCTGCACCACCTCGTCGGTCTCCTTGCCGAAGTGGTCCTTCACGCCGAAGAGGATCTCGATGGAAAAGTAGTTGTAGAAGATGCGCGTGGCCAGCATCACCGCCGAGGTGGGCGACAGTCCCTCCTGCAGCTTCGCGCGCAGCTCCTCCTCCATGCCGTGCGCCTTGATGAAGTCATCGAAGCGGCTGGCCATCTGCTCGTAGAACCGGCGAACGTGCGTGCCGTCGAACTCCACCACGTCGACGTAGATCAGCGCGACGTACTCGCGATAGTCGCGCACCACGTCGCGCGCCGCGCGGCCGAGGTCCTCGAGGTTCTCGGGAAACGTGCCGGTGGCCAGTGCGCGGTTGAATGGAAAGGTGGGCTCGGAGAGCGCCTGAAAGTAGCGGTCGAGCAGGGTGCGGAACATCGCCTCCTTGTCCGCGAAGTGGTGGTAGACGTTCCCTTTCGACAGGCCTGCTTCGTCGGCGATGTCGTTGACGCTGGTGGCGCCGTAGCCGCGGTGCGAGAACAGCTTCAGCGCGGCATCGAGGATCTGTTTGCGGCTGCGCTCCGAGCGCTCGACCTGATTCACGACGCGGCTCCGGCGATAGCGCGGAGTTTCGCCTTCTCCACTTTGCCGTATGGCGAGCGCGGGAGATCGTCGACGAAGACGAACCGTTTCGGCAACTTGAACTTGGCGATGCGCTCCGCCAGATAGGCAGTGAGCTCGTCCGCGGAGACTCCCGGCGCCACCACGAAGGCGATCCCCGCTTCGCCCCACCGTTGGTCGGGGATCGGAACGACGGCCGCGTCGGCCACCGCCGGGTGCAGAAGCAACTCGCTTTCGATCTCCGCTGGAAAGACGTTGACGCCGCCGCTGATGAACATCTCCTTGCGGCGGCCGGCGATGTAGAAGAACCCTTCCTCGTCGCGTCGCGCCAGATCTCCGGTCCTGAACCAGCCGTCGGCGAGATAGGCGTCGGCGGTTTCCTGTTCGTTCCGCCAGTAGCCGCTGCTGACGTGCGGGCCGCGGATGTACAACTCACCTGTCTCACCGTCGCCGCCTTCGAGCTTCACTTCCGTAAACATCATGGGCCGCCCAATCGAGCCGGGTTTTCGCGCCGCATCGTCGTCGGTCATGGTGAAGCAGTTCACGCCAACTTCGGTCAAGCCGTACCCCTGCCGCAAGGGGACACCACGCCGGCGATACGCCTCGGCGATGAACGCGGGGAGCGGCGCGCCGCCACTGATGAACCAGCGCACGTGATCGAGGTTCGCCGTGGCGAACTCCGGCGCCTCCATCAGCATTTTCCAGATGGTCGGAACGCCGAGGACCACGGTACACCGTTCCCCCTCGATGGTGCGCCACACGTCGCCGGCGTCGAAGGACTTGTGCAGAACGATCGTTCCGCCGGCGCAGAAAATCGGAATCAGGAACGCGGCGAGACCGCCCGCGTGATAGATCGGCGTGAAGACCGGCGAGACGTCGTCTTCGCGCAGCCCCCAGTTCACGACCGTGTTGTAACCGTTCCAAAGGAGCTGGCGCCGGGGGATCATCACCCCTTTCGGCTTGCCGGTCGTACCGCTGGTGTACAGGAGGCAGGCGATGGCCTCGGCGTTGCGGGACGGCTCCCCGGCGCAGAGCGCACCGCCGCGGAGCTCGGCGAACGGCCGCGCCGCGACGCCCGCCGCCCGGGCGATCGGCTCGAAGCCGTCGCCGTACCAGAGCGCCGACATCGCGCAATCGCGGGCGATGGCCTGAATCTCGTGCGCGGTGGCGCGCGTCGAGAGCGGAACGGCGATCGCGCCACATTTGACGGCGCCGAAGAAGAGGGTGATGAAGTCGATCGAGTTGTGTCCGAGGATGCCGATGCGATCGCCCGCGGCGATTCCCGCTCCGGCGATGGCCGCGGCCGCCTCCTCGCTGCGGGCGTTCAACTGCGCGTACGTCAGGCGCTCGCCCGTCTCGACTGAAACCAGCGCGAGCTTCTCGGGCGTGATGCGCGCTCGCTCCGTCAGCAGGTCGCCTTCAAACATTGCACGAACTTTCCGGGTTGCTGGCGGTGAGGGATGTGCGCGGCGCCGTCGATGATCGACAGCGTCGAGCCGCCGATCCGCTGGTGTAAGGCCTTCGCATAGGACAGGGAGAGGATGCCGTCGTCGCGGCCCCAGACCAGCGACACCGGCACCTTGAGATTCTTCAAGCGCGCGTCGACGAGATGCTCGACGATGTCGGGAACGGCGAAGCGCGTCAGCGGCGCATTTTTGCGGTTGAGGAAGGCGTCGAGCACGTCGTCCGGCGCTTTCATGTCCGGCCCGTGCACCGCGCGCATCATTGCCGCTGTCTCCTCCCGGGTTTTCGGGACCAGCGGCACGCCCGTCATGTCCCAGGCCATTCCGCTCGCGTCTTCGAGCACCAGCCGCTCGACCCTCTCCGGATGGTCGAGCGCGTAGAGCATCGCCACCCAGCCGCCCATCGAGTTGCCTGCGAGAGTCACCTTGCCCGCCGCCTCGCGGTCGAGGATGGCGTGCAGCCGCTGCAGCGTCATGGCGAAGGTGATGGCCCCGCTCTTCGGCTCGCTCTCGCCGTGGCCGGCGAGGTCGGGGATGATGAGACGGTAGTCGCTCTTCAGCGCCGGAACGACCGCCGCCCAGGTGCCCGCCTGATCGTTCACGCCATGGAGCAGGACGAGCGTCTTGCCGCCGGACGCGCCGCCGCTCCAGTAGACCGATCCGTCATCGGTCACTTTGCGCGTCAGACCCGCGCCCTGCAGTTGCCCGCGGCTCCATGCCACGTAGGCATCGATCGGATCGACCTGCTCCGCGCCCGCAGTCGCTCCGAAGAACATCGCCGCCGCCAGCACCATGGCGTTCATTGTGGACCGAAAAGCCGCGGCTCATTCTCCGGCATTCGGAGCGCCGCGGCCGCCTGGTTGTAGCCGACGCCGGAGCCGATCAGCACCACCAGATCGCCCGGCTTGATCTTCTTTTGCAGAATGGCGTCGTCGAGAGCCATGGGGATGCAGGCCGAGCCGGTGTATCCCCACTTCTCCATCACCATGTGGGTCTTTTCCATCGGTAGCTCCAGATCATCCATCACCAGTTCGATGGTCGGTTTTCGCACCTGCGTGAAGATGACGAAGTCGATGTCGCGGACGTCGAACCCGCCGTTCTTCGCCACCTGCCGCACCAGTTTCGGCCAGCCGGTGTTGTTGATCTCGGGCGGGTAGCGCTCGAGCATCTTCACCGCCGTGCGGCCTTCGCGAAGCGCTTCCGCCGATGCCGGCTCCACGGTCCCTCCCGCCTGAATCAGCCAGTTGCGGTGGTAGCTGCCGTCCGCCGCGAACGCCGAGGAGAGGAACCCCGGCTGGTTGGTTCGCTCCAGCACAGCGGCGCCGGCGCCGTCGCCGTAAAAGAAGATCGTCGGATCGTCATCGGCGGCCAGCTTGTGCATCATGTAGACGCCGACCACGAGCACCACCCGGAGCGCGCTGCTGGAGGCCATCAGTCCGGCCGCCGTGGCCACCGCGGTGGGAAACGAGGCGCAGGCGCAACCGATGTCGAAGGTACCGGCGTTGCGCGCCCCCAGCTTGCTTTGCAGGACCACGGAGGTGGCGGGCGTGATGTAGTCGGGCGAATCGGTGCCGAGAAGAATCAGGTCGACCTCTTCGGGGCGGCGGCCGGCGCGCTCGAGCGCCTGCCGCGCGGCGCGCACGGCGAGATCGGAGGTGGCCCAGTCCGGCGGCGCGTGCCACCGCGTGCGAATGCCGCTGGCCGCTTCCATCTTGTCCACGAACTCGTTCGCCTTGCCGGTGAACCTGGCGCGCAGCGCATCGTTCGTCATCTCGATCTCCGGCAGGTAACTGCCGGTTGCAACGATGTTCGGATGCGACATCAGGTTCCCATCACCAGACCGCCGTCGACCGAGAGGACCGCGCCATGAACGAACTTCGCCGCGTCCGAGGCCAGCCAGACGTACGCGTTGGCGATATCGGAAGGCTCGCCCATCGTTCCCAGCGGCGTCTTGCCGGCCATGGAGTCGAGCACCTTTTGCGGCATCGATTTCACCATCTCCGTGGCGATGAAGCCGGGAGCGACGCAGTTGACGCGAATGCCGTATCGTCCCAGCTCGCGCGCCCAGGTCTTGGTGAAGCTGATGACGCCCGCCTTCGCCGCGGCGTAGTTCGTCTGTCCGAAGTTTCCGTACAGCCCGACGATGGAGGAGGCGTTGAGAATCACGCCGCTGCCTTGCTTGATCATGTGCGGCGCAACCGCGCGCGTGCAAACGAAGACGCCCTTCAGGTTGACGTTGATCACCGCGTCGAACGTCGCGTCGTCCATCGCGGAGACCACGGCCCCGTCCTTCACTTTCACCAACTGCGCGTCGCGGACGATGCCGGCGTTGTTGACCAGGACGTCGATGCGGCCGTGTTTGGCGAGCACGTCGGCGGCCGCGCGCTCGACCGAGTCGGCGCTGGTCACATCGACGGGAGGCTCGCTGCTCACGTCCCACACCACCACCCTCGCTCCCTCCGCCTCGAAGCGCTCCGCGGTCGCCCGACCGATGCCGGCCGCGCCCCCCGTGATGATCACTACCTTGTTGGCCAGGTTGAGGTTCATATCCGTACCGGCCGGTCGGTCGGTTATTGCGGTCGCACTATAGATACTGCAGCGGCACGAGTCAACAAGCTGTCGCCAATCAACGCCCGCTGATCGCCGCGATCGTGGTGACTGCGCCGTTCGGCGCCACGCGGCGCACCCGCGGCAGCCACTCGCGCCGGTTGTCCGACGCCGTGTGCAGATACTCCAGCACGTACAGCCCGGCGGGGGAGACGGCGACATCCGTCGGCGACCAAGGGGTGGTGGTCCGCAGCACGGTGGTGACCACGCCGCGCGGCGTGATCTTCAAGACCGCGCCGCAGCCGGAGGCGGCGACGAAGGCGTTGCCGCCTGGATCGATGGACAGCCCGCGCAGATACGGCTGCTCCGCGCCTGGAATCCGCGCGCAGTTCGGAACGACGACGTTCGCCGCGACCATGGAGACGGCGCCGCGCGCGTCGATTTTGCGCACCGCGTTGTCTTCCGTGTAGTACAGCGCGCCGTCCGGCCCCGACGCGATTCCGTTGATCCATCGCAGCGCGCCGGGAAGCGTGGCCAGCACGCTGCGCGTGCCGTCGGGCATGAACCGGACGATCCGCAAGCGGTCGCTGAACTCCGCGTAGTAAAGACCGCCGTCGCGACCGACCACGATCGGGAAATCGCTGGAGAGGATCAGCGTCGGGTCGGCGCCGGCCGCGCGCATCTCCGCGTCGGGCGTCGACGGCAGGCGGATGTTGGCGAAGCGCCCCGCCTGATCGATGGCCATCCAGTGAAACGCCGGGCCGGGCCGCCGCGTCAGCGCGCCGCCCGCTCCGACCATCCAGACGCCGCTGCCGGTGTCGACGAAATAGACGGTCCCGCGACGATCGACCACGATCGCTGCGCCGGGATGCGCGAGGGCCGCGCTGACGGCGCCGGCGAGCGCGAGCGCAACGCAGAGATTTCGCACGATTCGCGCATACTATCGCCTCATGACGAAACCGCTCATCGGTATCGGCTCCGACGTCGCGCAGAAGGCAGGCGAGCGCGACCGGGCCTTCGCCTACACCACCTATGTCGACTCCCTCCGCCGCGCCGGCGCGGTCCCCGTCCTCATCCCGCCGCAGCCGGAAAACGCCGCGGAGCTGGTCGAGGACCTCGACGGCCTCCTCCTCGCCGGCGGCGATGACTGCGATCCCTCCGCTTACGGCGAAGACCGCCATCCGAGCACCGAGCCGATGGATCCGCGCCGGCAGTCGAACGACCTCTCCCTGGCCCGCGCGGCGCGCGAGCGCGGTATCCCCACTCTCGGCATCTGCCTCGGCGTGCAAGTGATGAACGTCGCCGCCGGCGGCACGCTGATTCAGGACATCGCCTCGGAGGTGCAGACCGACATCGATCACGCCAGCGATCCGGCCGACCGCCATCGCCACGAGGTCCTCATCGAGTCGAACACCCGTCTGGCCGGCATCCTGGGGGCGCGGGAGCTGAACGTGAATTCGTCGCACCACCAGGCCATCGGCAGCGTCGCCGGCGGCTTGCGCGTCACGGCCCATGCCCCCGACGGCGTCATCGAAGGCCTCGAGGATCCGTCGCATCCGTTCTACGTCGGCGTGCAGTGGCACCCCGAGGACATGCCGCGGGAGGAATCGGCATCCGCGCTGTTCGGTGCATTCGTCGAGGCTGCCCGCAAGTACTCGGAACAAAAGAGGAAAGCGTCGACGGAAATGTCACCAATGACCGCGGGACGATCGGAATAGCATTTTTCCGGTGGTCGTTTGTCAGCGCGGAACCGGAGGGACACTGCACGTGAGACGTATTCTGCTTTTCGTGGCCGCGGCGCTCGTTGCGGGACAGGCACTGGCCGGCCCGTGGCTGACCAGCATCGAGGTTGCGCAGAAGAAGGCGAAGACTACCCATCAGCTCATCTTCGTCGACCTCTGGGCCGATTGGTGCGGCTGGTGCCATCGCTTCGAAAAGGAAGTGGTCCCCTCCCAGGCCTTCCAGAAAGCCACCGACGACATGGTCCTCCTCCGCCTCAACACCGAGGACGGGAAGGAGGGGACGAAGCTGGCGCGCGACTATGGCATCCGCTCGCTGCCGACCTTCGTCGTGCTGAACGAAGACCTCCTCATCGCCGGCCAGATCCGCGGCTACGCGCCGGCCAACGACTTCGCCCGGATGCTCGGCGAGACCCGAGCGAAGTATGTCGACTTTCAGAAGCGCTCGAGCACCGAATCGAGTTTCGCCAAGGACTATCAGAAGCGGCTCGAGCTGGCGCGGGAGTTCCGCGAGCGCATGGGCCTCGCGGAGAGCGAGGCACGCCTGCGCAAGCTGCTCACCGAGCCGGCGCTGCCGGTGTCCGTCCGCGACGACGCGTACTACGAGCTCGCCTTCGGCCAATTCCTCAGCAAGAAGTTCGACGATGCGCAGAAGACGCTGAAGAAATTCAGCACCGTGCAGACCAAAGGCGACGCGTACGAACGCTCCCGCCTTCTCGCCGGCGACATCTTCCTCACCCAGGGGAACCTGCTCTCCGCGGCCAACGAGTACCGCAACTTCAAGGCGACCTTCCCGAAGTCGCAGTACGTGCGCAACATCGACATGGTCCTCCCGCAGGTGGAACGGCAGCTTGCACCGAAGAAATAGCGTGCGCAGGTTCGTTCCACTCATCGTCCTCCTCCTCGCGCTGCCCCTCTCCGCACAGATCACCAGCGCGCTCGACGCCGATCCCGGCATCCCCCAGCACGATCTGATCAAGCTCTCCGGTGCGATCGAACAGCGCAGCGGCGACGACGTCCGCGGCGTGATCACCGCGACCATCGAGAACGGCTGGCACATCAACTCCAACAAGCCGCTCGACGAGTTCCTCATCCCCTCGGAGCTGAAGCTCGAATCAGCCGATCTCACGGGCGTTCAGTATCCGCAGCACATTCTTCGGGGATTCACCTTCAGCGGCGGCAAAGAGCTAGCGGTGTACGAAGGGACGATCCAGATTCCCTTCACTGCGAAACTGAAGAGTGGCGCGACGTCGATTACGGCGCGGCTCCATTACCAGGCCTGCAATGACAAGGTGTGCCTCCCGCCGCGCGACGCGACGACGACCTTCGTTGTAGCGGTGCCCGCTTCGGGCACCGGCTTCACGCCGCTGAGTCAAGCCCCCGCGAACCCCGCCCCGCCGCCGACCGGCCTCTCCGCGACGTACGCCAGCCACGGCCTCCCGCTCACCCTCGCATTGATCTTCCTCGGCGGGCTGGCGCTCAACCTCACGCCGTGCGTCTTCCCCTTGATCCCCATCACCGTCGGCTTCTTCGCCATGCAGAGCGACGGCCGGCGCTCGCGCCGTTTCGCGCTCTCCGCCTCCTACGTCCTCGGCATCATCGTCACGTACTCGGTTCTGGGCGTGGTGGCGGCGCTGAGCGGAAAGATGTTCGGCGTCTGGCTGCAGAGCAAGTCGGTGCTGATCGGTCTCGCCGTGCTGATGCTGGTCCTGGCATCGTCGATGTTCGGCGCGTGGGAGTTCCGCGTGCCGCAGTTCATCGCCAACCGCTCCGGCGGGAGGGCGGGAGTGGCGGGCGCGCTGACCATGGGCCTGCTGGTGGGTATCGTCGCCGCGCCGTGCATCGGACCGTTCGTGGTGGCGCTCTTCGCGCTGGTGGCGGCGATCGCCAAGCCGGCCATCGGCCTGGCGATGTTCGCCACGCTGGCCTTCGGCCTCGGCTTCCCGTACCTCGTCGCCCTCAACGCGCTGCCGAAACCGGGGGAGTGGATGGTGCAGGTCAAGAAGGCGATGGGGTTCGTCCTGGTGGCCATGGCCGTCTACTTCCTCCGCCCGCTCATCGGCGAGGCGGCGTTCCGATGGGGCGTCGCGGCGAGCCTCCTGGTCGGCGCCGGGTATCTCTTCCTCAGCCGCGGCCCGCGCGGGCGCGTGATGCGCATCGTCTGCGCCTCGCTGCTCCTCGTCGCCGGTGCCGCCTTCGCCATCCCGCCGCGCAAAGGCGTGGAGGTGATCTGGGAGAACTACGACGCGGCGAAGGTGTCCGCCTCGCGCAAGCCGGTGATCATCGATTTCTACGCCACCTGGTGCATCCCGTGTAAGGAGCTCGACGACAAGACCTTCGGCGACAAGCGCGTCGCCGCCGAGCTCGATCGCTTCACCCGGGTGAAGGCCGATCTGACCGCCGCCAACGATCCCGCCGTGCAGGAGCTGACGAAGAAGTACCGCGTCGTCGGCGTGCCGACCATCGTGCTGATCGACTCGAACGGCCAGGAGAACCAGAGCCTGCGGCTGACGGGCTTCGAGAAGGCCGAGCCGTTCCTCGCGCGGATTCAGCAGGTGAAGTAGTGTCATCCCGAGCGAAGCGAGGGATCCCCCGAGCATGACGCTGCTCGACCTCGACTCCGTCATCGCTGTCCGTGCGCGCATCGCTCGCGCGCAGCAGGTCGCGTCCATCCGCTTCCGCGACGCCTTCGCCGCCGGCCCCCTCCCGCCCGTCGCCCATCTGCGCATCCAGGCCGAGGCGCTGATCGAGTCCGCGGTGGGCGTGCGGCTCAACGGCGACATCGCCTACGACGTCACCGTCGACATGGTCACCCCCTACGTCGAGCGCGGCAAACCGATCTACCCGTACTTCGAAGTCGCGCGCACGCCGGAAGCGATCTTCGAGTACTGGCTGATCATTTCTGAAATTGAGACCTCGACCTCCTGGAAGATGACCCGCGTGATTGCCACGGCCGAGGAGTACTCCGCGGCGCTGGGCCGCATGCAGTCCCCGCAGATCGTCCGCGCGCTCGTCGTATCGTTTCTCCCCGACATCGACATCCGCGCCGACGGCACCGCGATGCTCGAAGCCACGGTCTACGCCCGCTCCGGCGAAGAGCGCATCGAACGCCGCACTCTCCTCCTCGACGTGATGAACGAGCTCCACTTCCACGGACGCGAGCTCATCGCGGAAGGGCGGGGGGGCGTGCGGGGGTGATGCGCCACAATGCCCATAGAGAGTTCTAGACGAACGCTGTGGAACTCTTGGCAGGAGCCGACGCGGTGCCGCTCCATGGCTTGGCGCTTCCGCGCCTCGTTTCAGGGCGACGCTGCGCGTCGCGCTGCCGGGGTGTGAAGGCACGGCGCGGCTCAGCCTAAAGACGCTACCCGCGCCGAACGCTGGATCTCAGGAGTAGGATCGCGTCGGACTGATCAAGCGCGACGTACGTAGCATTCCATCCGGGCAGTGCGTTGACAGTTGAGCATCCGCGCCGTAGAGTCATGCCCAGCGGTCCGAAAGGTGCCGATCCATATGGCTGTAACGCCGATCGAGCGATCCCGAATCGAGCAAGCAGTGGAGGCGTTGGCTCGCTACAACAAACCCTTCATCACCGACTTCGTTAGCAAGAAGAAGAAAAAGAAGGGCGACACGGCGCAACTCGCCGATGATCAACGATCGCTTGGGATTCCGCAAGCGAAATACGACAAGAATGAGCTCAGCGCACTCATTGGGCAGATTCTGCTCGGCGAATACATTGGTCCAAAGAAGTACTCGATGTCGCTCAACGAGTTGATTGAGCATTTGGATAAACTGCAGGAGACAGGGCGTCAACATCTGTATCTCTTCAGAGTACCTGACGAAGGCCGTGACGCGTTGCTGGATCGCCTCCGCAAGCTCGACGACGTTAAGAAGATTATCGGTGGCGACGACGCACTATATGACAAAGGGCGAGTCGTCTGGGAGGCAAGGAATGGTCCGCAACTTGCGCTAGTTCGGTTTGACACCGTGCCGGGCAGCGCCGAACCAGACCGCTTAGTACTCAAGTGGATTGAGACGCGAGTCTACTTTAAACCTAAGCCTAAGGTGGACTCACCGCCTCCCTCCGAATCCCGAGCCGTCACGGAAGAGGAGCGACAGAAGGAAGAAGACAGGGACCTGGAAGAAGCCGAAGAAGCCGAAGAAGCGGAAGAAGCGAGCGAGGCTGAACGCGAAGAGATCAGCGAAAAAGTTCACATTTCAGTACCGTATGAAGAGCGAGCAGCGACTTTCTTTATCCTCCATCTCGACACCGGCGACTGTGAGCTCCGAGTTCAAGCAGTCCGCGGTCGGGCGCGCGGCACGCGTCAGAATCAGCTCGCCACATATACCTCCTCAATTGCCGACCTTTTCGGCTTCGAACTCGTGGGTCCTAGCGTATTAGCACCAGCCATTCGGCGCGCGCTCACACTCCGCGATGTACCTATTGTCCGTTGCGAAGCCATTCTGCCGGATGGAGCGCAATACATTGGGAAGAAGAAAGGTCAGGTCCCTGCCGTCGATCCTCGCGAGCTACAAGCCAGTGTAGTCATCCGGTTCGATTGGTCTCAACCGATCTTCGGATCGGGCCGCGTCGAACTCGATGGACGTCTTGACGAGATCGGAATCCTCAGGCCTCTCCGTCCCGATTGCCACCGTGCGTTGTTGGACCGTGTCCGCCGGTGGCGGTTGGAGGGGCTGGGGATCGTGCAGCCAACGCCGACACCGGTCCCGAGCGCCGGTCAATCCGCACCCGCTCCACAGCCGGCCGTAGGCGGCTCCGGCGTCGTCCTAACATGGGATGCCTTCAATATTTTGAAGGCGATGCTCGGCCGAACTATTACAACTGGGGTACCGACGACGCAGCCTGAGATTGATCGAGCAATTCGCGAATATGCATACACGCATTCGGTTGAGTCAGAAGAACGTACAGAGTCACAGACCGCTAATGTCGCCGCCCCACCTGAGACATCCGTGAGTGGCGGCCGCTCGCTAGAGCAGTTCCTCGACTACATTAGCGAAGTTGCAAAGAGCGAGCGGTCAACGTATCAGCGCGACGTTAGCATCGTTCATGGGCAGGAACGGTGGTATTTTAGGCTGTCGCTTATCGCTGCGATACTTGCCCTGACTGTCGTCACAACAGGAGCCTTTCTACTAATTTTTTTCCCGGCCAAGGTCGCCGTCGGAACCGTCACCGCGATTCTTGGCCTAATTACGGGACGCGGGACGCTAATCACGCGCTCCTCGATGAAAAACCTGCGAAACAAGAGAGAGTCGATTCAGAAGCAGCAGCGTGATAGCCATGACACGCTACTTGCGATTCAGGCGGCACTCTCAATTCCGGACCC
The DNA here is from genome assembly GCA_038040385.1 of Candidatus Gilichinskyi gelida. GTDB lineage: Bacteria > Acidobacteriota > Thermoanaerobaculia > Gp7-AA8 > Gp7-AA8 > Gilichinskyi > Gilichinskyi gelida. The sequence goes on along the minus strand of JBBPII010000015.1, from coordinate 71,490 downwards.
TGTCGCGCGATCACGCGCAATGACCGACGTAATGTCACTTCTGCTCAACCGTGTGCCCGGTGTCAGGTTGGCAAACGATCAAGAGAGAGAATCGGTGTGATGCAATATTGCCGGTGCGCTGTCTAACTTAACTAACTGACTACCACGCCGCATACGTCCTACACGCCAGCTACAACATAGTGGCTGGACAGAACGCGAATGCGCATGGTGGTCGCGCGCGACCTGCAGTAGCACCGTGGTTAGCGGCTCGATTCCCGGATCACAAAGTCGCCGCCCGAGGACGCCGCTTTCACCAATGCGTCCAGCTTCTCCAGCGTCGGCACGGCGTCACCGCGTTCGTAGCGTGCGTAGGCGTTCCGGGATGTCGCGCCCAGACGTGACGCAACCTCGCTCAGCGATGCGCCGCTCGCCTCGCGAAGCCTTCGTAGCAGCAATGCAGTCATCGCGGCCGCATCGCTGCCCGCAACTTCGAATTCCCCGCGTCCTCGAGCGTGAACTCGGGCGTGGAATCCTCGGCGGTTCACCATCGTCTCGAGCCAGTCAGCGATCATTTCCAAGGCTTCCTTTCTTGTTCGGCCTTGGGTCATCGCGTCAAGCAGAGGAATCTCGGCGAGCCAAAATCGACCATCCCGACTGACTTTCCCTTCGAATCTCATCCTTGCTCCCTCGAAACGCGACGCAAGATTGCGAGCGCGAGCTTCTCGTTGATTTCGCGATGCCTGGGCACGGCCTCTTCACGGTCACCATCAGTCCAAACATCGTGCCGTCCGCCGTGCCGAAGGAAGCGCCAACCCAACTCCGTTAGCCGCTTCTCGAGCTCCCGGCGTTTCATTCAGCGCAAGTGTACACCGATTTGTGTACAGCTATTCTCAGGCAGGCATCGTAGCGGTGTAGACTCTTCTCGCGAAAGCCACCGTCGACGAGGTCGAAAAGCATCCTGGTGATTATCTTCGCCGCGTCTTGGAAGGCGAGACCGTGGTTGTCTTTCGCGATGGCCGTCCGGTTGCAGAGATTCGTCCCCTGAATGCTGCTCCCGGCCCACGTCCCATCGGTCTCGCCGCAGGAGAATTTGTCGTGCCGGACGATTTTGATGATCCGCTACCCGACGATCTTCTCGACGCCTTCGAGGGTCCGGGTCCGCGCGCAACCGAGGTCTCGACCACTGAGACTGAGCTCCTCGTGCGTCTTGCGGATGGCCGCACGATCATCGTTCCGCTTGCTTGGTATCCTCGGTTCCTCAACGCGACCGCCGAACAACGCGCGCAGTACGAACTGCTCGGAGATGGGGAGTACATTCACTGGCCGCAGATCGACGAAGACTTGACGGTTAGAGGTCTTCTCCGCGGTACTCCTGCTCCGCAAAAAACGGGCGGCTGACTCTTTTCGGCGATGCATGGACCCGAAGCAGATCGTCCACTCCGATCCCGAGATCCTCAGCGGAACGCCCGTGTTCGTCGGAACTCGCGTGCCGGTCCAGGCTTTGCTGGACTACCTCGCGGGCGGCGAGACCATCGAAGAGTTTCTCGATGATTTCCCGGGCGTCAGCCGGGAGCAGGCAGTCGGCTTTCTCGAAGAAGCCGGTCGCGCCCTGATTGCGGAAATCGCGCGAGGTGGGTTCGTCAGGGCAGCGAAATGAGGTGCCGGTTCCGCGACCGACACCTCATTGAATCGTGATCGAATACCTACGCCACCGGATCGCGTCCGGACGCGATGCCGTCGAACCGGTCCCGCAGCTTTCCCAGCTCGCTTCTGAACCGCTGCTGGTTGAGGCCGTGGTCGCGGCTGTAGCGCTCCCAGGCCGCCTGAGAGCCGTCGCTCTTCGTGGCCTCTTTGATTTCTGCGCTGCGGCTGATCATCCGCTGAAACTCGTACGTCAGGTCGTTCATGGTCAACTTCTCCTTTGGGCGAGGGCGAGACCCGAACAATGTACCACCCAACGGCGCGTTTGGGCCTCAGATCGCCGGTTTCCAGGTCATCAGGACGACCGCGATGGCCGGCGTGATCGTCGCAAACAGGCCCCACAGCTCCCATTGCACCGACTTCGAGTGGTAACTCGTCCAGTCGAGGCTGCCGTCCGCGGCCCCGGCCGCCAGCGCCAGCAACTGCTTCTGCAGAGGCGCCACACGCCAGACAAAGGCGAGACCGGAAAGGGAGAACGCAACGAGCGACCAGAGGATCCAGCCGGTTCGAAGCAGTGGCAGGCCGGCCTGGATCGCGGCGAATACTCCGGCCGCGGTGATCACCACCACCCCCGGAATGGTGAACCAGCGGTCGGCCCTGATGAGGCCATCCATGGTGTGGGCGATGATCGCTCGATTCTTCGTCCGATCAGCGTGCCTCTTCCAGAACAGTCCGGTGATGATGTTGCCCATGAAGATGATCACTGCGAACAGATGGACGACCTTCAGTAGCTGGTACATGAGCCGACTCTAGCCTGTTCGGAGTCGTCCGGGCATGAGCAGGAAGTCATGGCTCCCGCTCGTGACTTTCGGCATGGCCCGTGTGCTGGGTGACGCGCTGGCGCCACCGCGCTGCGAGCACGATCGCCGCGACGAGCATCGAGACGGCCGCCGGGACGAGGCCGCGCACCGGCATGTGAGCCGCGAAGTTCGTCCCGATGGCCCCGATCATCACCACGATGATGATCAGCGCGCCGTACGCCGCGGTGCGCGGCAGCAGCAGCAGCGCGGCGGCGCCGGCCTCCAGGACCCCGATGGCGATGCGGAACCAGTCGGGGAAGCCGACGTGGCGGAACATCCACGTCCAGCCGCCGTTCTCGAAGAACTTTCGGATGCCGGCGTTGGCGAACATCAGGACGAGCAGCGCGGTCAGAATCCAGGTGCCGATTTCTTTGGCGAGCTGTTTCTTCGTCATGGCGCGACGTTAGTCGCGCGCCGCGCCGCCGGAGTGGCTTTGGGACGAATGCCCCTCGAGGAGGGGTGAACGGCGGCTGGCGGCGATACGCGTGCCGTCACGCAGCACCACCTCGCCGCCGGCCAGCTCGCGCACCGCGTCGAGGTTGACCATCGCCGAGCGGTGGACGCGCACGAAGCGGGCGGGGTCGAGCTTCTGCTCCAGCGCCTTCAGCGTCGTGCGCACCAGGTGCGCCGCGCCGCCGGCGTGCAGGTAGACGTAATTGTCCGCCGCGGCGATCCAGTCGATCTCCTCGGCGCGCAGGAACAGAATCCGTCCCGCCGACCGCACCACGAAGCGCTGCGTCCATTCCGATCCACGGATCAGCGGCAATGCGCGATCGAGCGCTGCGTCGAGCCGCGCCTCGTCGAATGGCTTGAGCAGGTAGTCGAGCGCGTGCACTTCGAAGGCGCGCAGCGCGTACTGGTCGAATGCAGTGGTGAAGATGACGAACGGCGTGCCGCTCCCGCCGATCTCGCGCAGCACGTCGAAGCCGCCGAGGCCGGGCATCTGGATGTCGAGGAAGACGAGGTCGGGGGCGAGGGTGGCGATCATCGCCAGCGCCTCGTCGCCGTCGCGCGCGGAGCCGGCGACTTCGACGTCGTCGCGGCGGCGCAGGAGGCGCTCCAGCCGCCGTCGCGCCAGCGGCTCATCTTCGGCGATCAGCGCGCGGACCCGGCTCACGTTCGGAACGGTAGCACGATGCGCACGGCGGCACCGCCGGCGGCGCTGCGCCCGATCTCCAGCCGCTGCGCGGCGCCGTAGAGGTGCGCCAGCCGGGCGCGGGTGTTGGTCAATCCGACGCGCTCCGTCGCCGCGCTGTCGAAGCCCGGCCCGTCGTCCTCGACGTCGATGCGCAGCTCGTTCGCGCCGGCGCGCGCGTGCAGCATCACCGTCCCGCCCGATGTGCGCGTGGCGATGCCGTGCCGCACCGCGTTCTCCACCACCGGCTGCAGGACGAACAGCGGCACGAGCGCGTCGAGCGCGCGCGGCTCGACGTCGACCTTCGCCGTGAGCCGCTCGCCGAGGCGGATCTGCTCGATCTCCAGGTAGCGCTCGACCAGCGCGAGCTCCTCGGCCAGCCGGATCTCCTGCCGGCTGCCGGCGTCGAGCGTGGCGCGCAGCAGCTCGCTGACGTGCATGAGCGCGCGGTCGGCCGCGGCGACGTCGTGGTGCATCAACTCGGCGATGGAGTGCAAAGCGTTGAAGAGGAAGTGCGGCTGCAGTTGCGTCTTCAGCAGGTCGAGGCGCGCCTCGGCCAGCAACGCGCGCGCCTCGCGTCCGCGGCGGTAGGCGTCGATGCCGTGCGTCGCGGCGACGATCGCCGCGTACGTCAGCAGATTCAACGGGATGTTGGCGATGGAGAACGTGTTGCGCGGCGGGAAGCCGGACCGGCGGAGGATCTCCGTCGTCGCCGCGATCTTCACGAACACCAGCGCCAGCGCGATCGGCACGTGCGCGGCCATGCGTACCCGCCGCGTGATCCACACCACGGCAGGGGAGAGCAGGGCCCACCCGTACCACCCGGCGAGGCTGAGGATCATCGCCTGGCTGCCGCTGATGCTGCGGCCGGCGTACATGGCGTCGAGCCGAAGCTGCCAGGCGAAGAGCACCGCGAGCAGCGTCCAGCCGGCGACGAGCAGCAGCAGCGGGCGCGCCCTCATCGCATCGCTCCGAATATACGATGCCCGTCATGCTGAGTCGCGCAGACGACGAAGGATCTCCGCGGCGGAGATCCTTCGCTGGCGCTCAGGATGACGGGGACGGTCACGGTCATCGGATGCTCGATCGAAGGACTTCGAAATCGAGCGGCATCGATTCTCCTCTCATCACATCACTCCGGCCAGCACGTCGTACGACTTCAGCTCGTGGCCGAGAAAATGGCGGCGGACGTACCCGGCGAGCGAGCGGATTTCGAAGACCACGTCGGGCGGGACGTCGAGGGCGTCGAAGTCGGCGACGGCGCTGCGCATGATGGCGTCGATGGCGTCGGCGGCCGCATTCGGCACGACCTCTGCGTCGCGCGCCGCGCACGACCCGCAGACGAAGCCGTTCGCACGCTGGTCGAATCGCAGCGGCCGCCCCAGCGGCTCGTGGCACTCCCCGCAGTTGCGCAACGACGGAAGGATGCCGGCGAGCCGCAGCATCCAGATCTCTGCATACGCGACCACGCGGAGCGGGTCGGCGCCGGCCAGCAGCGCCTCGGTGGTCCGGTCGAGGAGGCGATAGATCAGCTCCGAGGGGTCATCGGCCTGCGCGAAGGTGTCGACGGTCTCCGCGATGTACGACGCGGCGATGCTGGTCACCAGGTTCTGCTGCGCCGGAAAGAGCGAGCGGACCAGATCGACCGACTCGATGCGCACCACTTCGTCCGCCTCGCGCTCGACGTAGACGATGTGCACCTTCGCCAGCGGCTCGAGCGCCGCGCCGAACCGGCTCTTCAAACTGCGCGCGCCGTACGCCCAACCCTTCCGTTTGCCGTGATCGGGCGTGAGGAAGACCACGAGCTTGTCGCGCTCGCGCGCCGCGTAGGTGTTGAGGACGATGGCTTCGGTGCGCTCGGGCTTCACGTTGGTGTAGGGTAACGCGGATGAGATACCGGGTCGTTCTCCAGCACTCCGAAGAAGGCGTCAGCGTGTCGTGTCCGGGATTGCCTGGCTGTTGGTCGCAAGGAGCGACGGAAGCCGAGGCGTTGGAGAACATCCGGAACGCGATAGAGGAGTACCTCGGAGCCGTGGCCGACGAAACAGCCGACGCGGGCGTCTCGTAGATGCCAAGGATGGTAGGGTAGCAAAGACCCTCACCCGGCCGCCGGCCACCCTCTCCCGCAAGCGGGAGAGGGGCATCGAATGTCCTTCTCCCGCGCGAGCGGGAGAAGGTGCCGCGAAGCGGCGGATGAGGGTCGAGATTTCATGAAACTCGTCGTCACCATCCTCGAGCCCACCCCCGCCCGCGCGATCGAGGCGATCCGCGCCATCGGCGCGGCGCACGACATGGTGGAGGTGCGCGTGGACGCGTTTGACGAGCGCGCGGACATGAGTGCCCTGCGCGCGGCGACGTCCAAGCCGATCATCGTCACCAACCGCGGCGGGGCGCCGGTCGACTTTGCCGCGGCGTACGATGCGGGGATCGACTTCGTCGACGTCGAGCTCGGACACGACCCGGGGCCGCGGCGCGAGCGGGTGGTGTTGTCGCATCACGACTTCGAATCGGTGCCCGACCTCGACGCGCTGGCGCGCGAGATGTGCGCGGCCGGATGCGCGCACACCAAGATCGCCGTCACGCCGCACAGCTTCGCCGACAACGCGCGCGTGCTCGCCACGATCGCGCCGGGCATGACGCTCATCGGGATGGGGGGGCGGGGGTTGTATTCGCGCATCCTGGCGCCATTTTTCGGGTCCGAGCTGGTGTTCACCGGCAACGCCGCGCCGGGGCAGTTCAGCCTCGAGCGGGCGCTCGAGATCTACGGCGGTCCGGCGCCGCGACACATTTTTGCACTCGTCGGGAACCCGGCGGCGCACAGCGGCTCGCCGGCGATCCACAACCGCCGCTTTCGCGAGAACGGCGTCGCCGCGGCGTACGCAATCTTCGAGACCGACGACTTCCTCGACATCGCCGAGCCGTTCGCGCGCGGCGAGCGCTTCGCGCCGGCGGGACTCAGCATCACCGCACCGTTCAAGGAGGAAGCGCTCGTCTTCGCCGCGCGGATTGACGCCGCGATCGCGCCGAATGCGGCGGAGGCGCGGGCGGTCAATACGCTGGTCCGCACCGCGCGCGGCATCATCGCCGACAACACGGACGTCGACGGCTTCGAGGCCCTGATCGCAAAGACGACGGCGAAACGCGCCGCGGTCCTCGGCGCGGGGGCCACGGCGCGCGCGGCGCTGGTCGCGTTGCGCCGCGCCGGCATCGACGCCGCGGTGTTCAATCGCACCGAAGGGAAGCTCGGCGCGCGGCCGCTCGAGGACTTCGAGCGTCGCAACGGCGAGCTGGTGATCAACACCCTCCCCACGCATCGCGATGACGCTGACATCAACGCGGCGTATGGCGAACGGCAGACAGCGAACGACGGCCGCTCGCTGCTCGAGGCGCAGGCCATCCGTCAGAATGCGCTGTTTCTCGAGGCCGCCCGATGAATCTCGACGACCTTCGCCGCGACTACGACATCGTCCCGCTGGTGCGCGAGCTCAGCGCGGACGCCATCACCCCGGTGGCCGCCTTCGCCGCGCTGTCGCCCGAGGGCGCCGAGGCGTTTTTGTTCGAGAGCGTGGAGCGGGGGGAGAACGTCGGGCGTTACTCGTTTGTCGGATTCGACCCGCGGCGCAGCCTGCGCTTCGACGATGCGACCGCCGATCCGGCGCGCCTCCTCGCCGACGAGCTCCGGCCGCTGCGCGTCTACAACGAAGCGGCGCTCCCGCCGTTCTTCGGCGGCGCTGTCGGCTACTTCGGGTACGGCGTGGCCGGTTGGTGTGAGCGGATCCCCGACTCACATCGCGATGCCGACAGCATTCCCGACGCGCGGCTGCTCTTCTTCGACAACGTGGTGGTCTTCGATCACGTCAGGCAGCGGCTGTACGTCATCGCCAACATTTTCACCGCCGATCCGCACGCCTCACTCGATGCGGCTAACGCGCGGCTCGACAGCGCCATCGAGCGCCTGCGCCGCGCCCGCGTCGACCTGCTCGAGTTTCCGGCGCGCGTGGAGCCGGTGCCGTTCGACTCGAGCATGGAGCGCGAGGCCTTCGAGCGGATGGTGCGCGAGGCGAAGGAGGAGATCGTCGCCGGCGAGATCTTCCAGATCGTCCTCTCGCAGCGATGGGAGACGGACTTTCCCGCCGCCGACGCGTTGACGCTCTACCGCGCGCTTCGCTCCATCAATCCGTCGCCGTACATGTTCCTGCTGCGCACCGCGGAGACCACGCTGGTCGGCACCTCGCCGGAGATGCTGGTCCGTGTGACGGGCGAGGTGGCGGAGACGCGTCCCATCGCCGGCACGCGGCCGCGCGGCGCGACGCGCGAGGCCGACCTCGCGCTGGAGGCCATCCTCCTCGGCGATCCGAAGGAGCGCGCCGAGCACCTCATGCTGGTCGACCTCGGCCGCAACGATCTCGGCCGCGTCTGCGCCGGCGGCTCGGTCGACGTGGACGACTTCTGCCACGTCGAGCGCTACAGCCACGTCATGCATCTGGTGACCAACGTCCGCGGCCGGCTGCGCGACGGCCAGTCGCTGGTCGACGCCTTCCTCTCCTGCTTTCCGGCCGGCACGCTGACCGGCGCGCCGAAGATCAGGGCCATGGAGCTGATCGACCGCTTCGAGACCGTCCGCCGCGGACCGTACGGCGGCGCGGTGGCCTATTTCAGTTTTTCCGGGAACCTCGACTCCTGCATCACCATCCGCACCATCGTGCTCGCCGAGGGCCGCGCGTACGTGCAGGCGGGCGCGGGGATCGTCTATGACTCCGACCCGTCGGCCGAGTTCGAGGAGTGCGTGAGCAAGTCGGCGGCGCTGCGCCAGGCCATCGCCATGGCGAAGCAGGTTGGCGGCCGCTAGGTCGATCGCAATGAGTCGAGCAGCCCGCCGAGGTTCCAGGTGTCCCACCCCTCAGCGAGTTTTCCATCGCGGACGGTCAACCACGACATTCCGCGAAAATCGATCTTGCGTTGGCTTGGTGCCACGCCCAGGAGCTCGCCGGTGTGTGTTGCGCGGACCCTCCATCGCACCACGGCCTGGTCACCGTCCGAGAGCACATCCTCTACGGTGATGTGCATGTCCGGCAAGGCGTTGAGAAAGATGGCTCGGACTTCCCGGAAGCCCTGCGGTCCGGCGACGTCGCCTCCCTCCATGTGCCCCACGGCGTCGGGCGCCATCAGTTCATCGATGGCTTCCTCTCGACGCTCGTTCCACACCTCCTCAAACCAACGCCGCCCCAGAATCGCTGCATGATTCGCCATGAGCCGCCCTCCGTTTCGGACATTCTAGAGCCTCGTTGCACGGGGAAGCAGACGGCTCGCTAGTGCCTCACAGACCGTTTCTTGAACGCCGGCGCGGTGAGCTCGAAGACGGCGCCTCGATAATCGACGACGTACAGCTCGCCCGCGTCATCTTCACCAAACGACACGATCGCCAGGCCCGACTCCACGACGACTGAGGAGGACAAGCGACCGTCGACCTCATCGGCGGCCCAGATGCGTCCCGAGCACCAATCGCCAAAGAAGTACGTTCCGTAAAGACTCGGCGATTTTGCGCCGCGGTATCGGTACCCGCCGGTGACCGAGCATCCGAGGTCGCGCGGGTATTCGAGTGTTGGAGATGTCAGACCGGTCGGGCTGCATGCGGCACCCGGCGGAAAGCAGTGGTTTCCTTCCATGCGAGGCCACCCGAAATTTGCGCCGCGCGACTGCGCGTGTGTCACGAGATCGACTTCCTCCCAGGAATCCTGCCCGACATCGCCGATCAGGAGCTCGCCGGTGACGCGGTCGAAGCTGAAGCGCCACGGATTTCGCAATCCCAGCGACCAGATTTCTCCGCGGGCGCCTGGAACGCCGTCGAACGGATTGTCAGGCGGGATCTTGTACGGGTCGGCGGCGTCGACGTCGATGCGCAGCAGCTTGCCGAGGAGATGGTGAAGCTCTTGCGCGCGATTCGTCGCCTGGATGAAGGCGCCGCCATCTCCGATGGACACGTAGAGATAGCCATCAGAACCGAATGCGAGCGTTCCGCCGTGATGATTCGGAACGTTGTCCTTCGGCTGCGGCACGACGAGAAGGATCTTCGCGGTGCTCGGATCGGCGGTTTCCGCAGACGCCGCGGACCGCTGGTATCGCGCCACGACGGTGTCGCCGTTGTGGTCGACATACAGCAGGAAAAGGTAGCCGTTCGTGCCGAAGTCAGGGTGAAAGACCAGACTCAAAAGCCCGCCGTTGTCGCAGCACGAGACTCTGTCGGAGATATCGAGAAACAGACGGAGGCCTTCGCCGCGCTGCCGGAGCAGGCGAATCCGCCCGCGTTGTTCGGCGATGAAGAGCGCTCCGCTGTGATCATGCGCGGAGACGATCTGGACCGGTCGATCGAAGCCGCCGGCGACGGGTTTCAGCAGAATGGTCAATGCGACTGCGAGGAGCACGGCGGTGATACGGACGGCGTTCACCTCTTGTCCATCCCCGCGTAATCACTACGTGCGCACGCTCCTTCGCGTCCTCGCCGCAGCCGCGATCACTGCACCGCTGGCCGTCGCGCCGATCCTTCTCATCGCCGAGCCGCTCACCGCGCTGCACCGCCGCGGCTGGTTCCTCGGCGGATGGGCGCATGACGACTACGACCGCGCGATCAACATGATCGTCGGGCCGCTTTTCGGCGCGGGGATCGTCCTCGGCATCGTCCTCGCCGCGCGATGGATCGACAAACGCCCGCTGGCCGACTACGGCATCCGCATCGACCGCGCCTGGTGGACGAGCCTCGGCGCCGGCTTGGCCCTCGGCGCGGTGCTGATGACGATGGTCTTCGCCGCGGAGTGGGCGGCGGGGTGGGTGGTGGTCGGTGGGGGGACCGCAGCGGCGCTGGCGATGTCGTTCACGGTCGTGAAGGTGCTCTGCGTCGGCGTGTACGAGGAGGTCGTGGCGCGCGGCTACCTGCTGCGCAACATCGGCGTCGTCGGCTCATCGCTCGTCTTCGCCGCGCTGCACGCGTTCAACGACAACGCATCGATCGTCAGCACGATCGGCCTCTTCGTCAACGGATTTCTCTTCGCTGCGGCGCTGCTGGTCACCGGCAGGCTGTCGGCGTCGATCGGCCTGCACATCGCGTGGAACCTCTGCGAGGGGCTCGTCTTCGGCTTCCCGGTCAGCGGCGACAAGGAGGCGGCGAGCATCATCGCCATCCGCCAGCTCGGTCCGAGCCTCGCCACCGGCGGCGCGTTCGGCCCGGAAGCGGGCCTCATCGGCGTCGCCGCCTCGCTCGTCGGAATCGCGATCCTCTACTCGGCGCGCGCTGCGGTGTTGTCGAAGCGCACCTTCGCGAACCCCATGGTGTGAAGGAACCCCGCCAGCTTCGTCTCCGCGTTCCGCGCGGCGAGCGGCAGGATCCCTTTGCGAACGGCCTCGCTGCGAATGCCCCCTTCGGCGTACTCGCGCGCGCGGCTCTCGAGGTTGATGTCCGCGCGGCGGAGCAGCCCGGTCTTGCGGCTGATGACGCGCGACTCCTTGTTGTCGATGCGGGTGATGAGCACCTGCGGGGGTGGGAGGCGGAGCACGATGGCGCCGTCGGCCTCGCGGCGGATGTCGGTGTCGCGAAGCTGGCTGAGGTCGACGCCGGCGATGACGTCGCCGGCGGCGAAGAAGGTGAGCTCGTCGCCGGCGATCGCGTTGGGGATGAGCTGATACGACTGCTTGACCGTACTGACGTGCACCACGTGCATCGCCGCGGTCTCCAGCCGGCTCAGATCGCGCACGCGCGTGACCACGGCGGCGATGGGAATCGTCTCCTCGCGCCGCCTGGTCAGCGCTTCGAAGCGGCGGTGGGCGTCGCGCCAGATCAGCCACGCGGATGCAGCGAAAACCAGCAGTGCCGCTACCGGAATCGCGACCCATAACGACCGACGTGTCATGACTTTCCGCAAACGTGTGACAGATTCGGTAAATTCTGCTAGTCTTCGCGCTTCTCGGCAGGATTCAAGGAAGCGCTCAAGAGGATCGGTCCTCTCTCAGCTCGTGCCGCGCGCGCCTCACATTCCACTGTCCCGCCGCAGCCGCCACTGTTTGTTGATGTGATCGACGAACGATGAGCGTCCCGTCTCGATCCATTCGGTGAGCGCTTCGACGCTGATGGGATCGAGCGACTCGATGATGGATAAGCTCGCCGCCTGCGCCACGCGCTCGATCGGCTTGTCGAGGGTGACCACGCTTCGCGCGGAGCGGACGATGCGCCACGCGGTTTCCACCTCGCGCTTCATGGCCAGCATGCGCGACGCGGCGAGGGTCAGCAGCACCGAGGCGTTCCAGTTCGTGCGGCGTTCCCAGCGGGGCGGGACGATGAAGTCGTCGGCGCCGATCTCCGCGGCCAGCGCCGCGATGTGGCGCTCGGTGGCCACGTGGATCGGCTCCAGGTCGGCGTGAAAGAGCATTTCGTACGATTCGTCTTCCGCGATGGCCTTGCGCGCGGTGGCGTCGAGCTCCACCGGCAGCGCGGCGAAGAACATCGCCCCTTGTGCCGCCTCGGCGAGCTGCGCCAGCGCGGCCATGTGCGTCGTCACCGGGTACATCACCGGGACGACCACGCCCCATCGCAGTTGTCGCGCGCGCGCCTCGTCGAAGAGCGCCCGCAGCCGGTTGAATTCCAGCGGCCAGGCGGCGATGGCCACCGTCGCGCCGTCGGGCGATCCCTCCGGCAGCGCGCCGCGCGATGAGATGAGATGAATCGCCGCGCTGTCATTCTCGGCGCAGAACTCCAGCGCCTCCTCGCCGCGCCGGAAGACGACCTCCACGAACTCCGCGGCGTCGATGAGCACCGGCTCGCGCATCGGCGTCCGCTGCGCGGCGCGCTCCAGCTCGTCGCGCACGTCCTCGCAGACGGCGACGTCGAAGCGATCGGCGTGCGTGGCCTGCAGGTCGAGATAGTCGATGGCGATCGGCGCGGCGCGCCGCGGGCTGTAAGGCGCGATGATCGTCGCCGCCCAATACGGCGGCTCAGGGACGTGGACGCGCTGGAGGCGGAGGTGTGCCGTCTTGCGATAGACGATCAAGCGGGAGGGTTCCCGGCGAGGTACGGCGCGACCAGGCCGCGCACGTACTTCGCGATCATGTCGAACTCGAGGTTCACCGCGTCGCCGATGCGCGCCCCGCCGAGGTTGGTGCGGCGGAGGGTCTCGGGGATGAGTGCGGCGCCGAAGCTGGAGGCGTCCGGATCGACGACCGTGAGCGACACGCCGTCCACGGCGATTGATCCCTTGTTGACCACCAGCCCGGCGTACTCCGGCGGAAAGCTCCAGCGGTACACCGCGAAGTCGCCCTCGGTGGCGATGGAGAGCAGCGCGCCGACGGCGTCGACGTGGCCCTGCACGATGTGTCCGCCGAGGCGGTCTCCAATCGCGAGAGCCCGCTCGAGATTCACGCGCGCCCCCGCGCCGAGCGAGCCGAGCGTGGTCCGCGACAGCGTCTCGTTCGACAGCTCGGTGACGATCGAGCGGGCGCCGTCCGGCAGGACGGTGAGGCAGACGCCGTTGACCGCGAGGCTCTCCCCGCGCTCGAACGGCGCCTCGTCGCCGGTGCGCAGCCGCATGCGCGCCCCCGCGTCGAGCCGGTCGAAGGACTCGATGGTGCCGGTGGTGAGGATGATGCCTGTGAACATGGGGTCTCGGGGTCTCGCGGTCTCGCGGTCTCGCGGGTGAGTGGTGCCGCGAGACCACGAGACCCCGAGACCCCGAGACCTCACGATGGATAAGCAGTAATCATCAAATCACTCCCCACCGCCTCGACACGATCAAAGCGAAAGCGGTACGCGTCTGTCAACCGGGCGACGCCGTCGCCGGAGAAGATGGACGGCGCGGCGGCGCCGCCGACGATCATTGGCGCGACGAAGACGATCAGCTTCTGCCACAGATTGCGCCGGATGAACTCGGAGTGCACGAGCGAGCCGCCTTCGACCAGCAGCGACTGGACGCCGCGGGCGTAGAGGTCGGCGAGGAGCTGTTCGAGGTCGGCGTCCTTGCGGATGTGGATCGTTTCGCCGCCGTCGGTGAGCACGTGCGCGGCGGGGGGGACGACGCCGTCGCGGTCGAGGACGACGCGTGTCCAGCCGCTTTTCGATGTGTTCCATCCGAGGCGGCGGGTGAGGTGCGGGTTGTCCGCGGCGACCGTGCCGCCGCCGACGAGAATGGCATCGTACTCCTCGCGCAGCCCCAGACTGGTCTGCCGCGCCTCCTCGGAAGTGATCCACTGGCTCTCGCGCGCGACGGTGGCGAGCTTGCCGTCGAGGGTCATGGCCGCCTTCAGCAACACGAACGGACGGCGGTGGGTCGCCGCGTAAAGGAACTTTTCGTTCACGCGGCGGGCCTCGTCTTCGAGCACGCCGCCTACGACGTCGATCTCCGCGGCGCGCAGTCTGTCCGCGCCGCCGTGCAGGGGATCGGCTGTCGCATACACCACGCGGCAGATTCCGGCGCTGACAATCGCGTCAACGCAAGGCGGCGTTCGTCCCTGGTGCACACACGGCTCGAGGGTGACGACCATCGTGGCGCCGCGCGGGTCTTCGCAGTTGCGCAGCGCCTCGATCTCCGCGTGCCCTTCGCCTGCGCGGCGATGGAAGCCCTCGGCGATGACGTCGCCGTCGCGGACGATCACGCATCCTACCAGCGGGTTGGGGCTGACGGAAAAACGACCGCGCCGCGCGAGGTCGAGCGCGCGGCGCATGTAGGGCTCGTGCTCTTGCACGACGCCATTGTAGGGGGCGGCCCTCACCCGGCCCTTCGGGCCACCCTCTCCCGCTCACGCGGGCGAGGGGCCAAAGGACCTTCTCCCGCGCGAGCGGGAGAAGGTGGCCGAAGGCCGGATGAGGGTAGAACTTTATGGCACCTTCAGGAATCGATATCCCGACACCGACTGCCCGCGCCGGCCGGGGGTGATGACGTAGATCCGCGCGGTCTGTCCACCCTTCAGCTTGTCGATCGCGGCACGGAACTGGTCGGCGTTGGTCACCGCCTGTCCCTGCACCTCGGTGATCACTTCGCCTTCGCTGAGGATGTCGCCGGCCGCGGAGACTTCCTTCACGTCGGTCACCACCACGCCGTGGATGTTGTCTTCGATGCCGTACAGCTGGCGGAGCTGCGGGGTGATGTTCTGCACGGCCATGCCGAGCTTGTTGCGGGTCGGCTCGGACGCGCTCGACGGCTCCTCGTCGCTCGGTTCGCCGTCGGGAGGCCGCTCGGCGGTCTTGGCGGTGACCACTTTGCGCTGCCCGTCGCGGATGAGCGTGACCTTCACGGGCGCGCCGACCGGCTGATAGGAGATGTAGTCGATGAGCTCACGGTTGTTGCGGATCGGGTGGCCGTCGGCCTCCACGATCACGTCGCCCTTCTGGATTCCGGCCTGGTCGGCGGGCTTGCCCGGCTCGACTTTCTGCACCAGCGCGCCGCGCGCCTCGGTCAGGCCGAAGCCTTCCTTCACCCGGTCGTCGACATCCATGATCGACATGCCGAGGTAACCGCGCGTGACCTTGCCGGAGCGCAGCATCGGGAGGAGGCGCTTGGCGGTGTTGATCGGCGTGGCGAAGCCGATGCCCTGTGCGCCGCCGCCGCGGATCGCGGTGTTGATGCCGACGACCTCGCCGTTGATGTTGATCAGCGGGCCGCCGGAGTTGCCGAAGTTGATGGCGGCGTCGGTCTGGATGAAGTTCTCGAATGACTTGGTCTGCTCGCTGAGGCCGAGCGAGCGGCCTTTGGCGGAGATCACGCCGACGGTGAGGGTGTTCTCGAACTGGAACGGATTGCCGACGGCGATGGCCCAGTCACCCTTGCGGATGCCGTCGGAATCGCCGAGGTTGATGTTCGGGAGGTTCTTCTCGTCGATCTTCAGGAGGGCGATGTCGGTGGCGGGGTCGCGGCCGACGATCTTGGCCTCGACGGTGTGGCCGCCGTTGCCGTTCTCATCGGAGCCGTAGTGCACCTGCACCTTGCTGGAGTTCTCGATGACGTGGTTGTTGGTCAGGATGTAGCCGTCGGCGGAGATGATGAAGCCGGAGCCGCCGGCGATCTGTTTCCGCTCGTCGTCTTCCCCATCGTCCGGCGTCGGCTGCCTGCGCGGCTGCGGGCGGCGCTGGGGATCGGGGAAAAAGAATTCGAACGGATCGACGCCGCCGAACGGAGAGTTGCGCCGCATGGCGCTGGGCTTGATCACCTCGGTGGAGGTGATGGAGACGACGGCGGGCATCACGCGCGCGGCGACGTCGGCGAACGACGGGATGGTCACCGCGACAACGGGACCCGAGGAGGTCTGGATCGGCGAGGACTGGGCGCTCGACTGCTTCATGAAGCCGAGGTCGGCGCTGACGACGATCCCGAACGCGATCGAGGCGATGATGATCGCAGTCGTCGACAGAATGCGTTTGGTGGTTGGATTCATTGAGGTATTGCTCCTTTTGGACCTGGTTGTGACTTGTTGGAAACGCCGGCCGCGCCGTCCATCGGGGCGAGCGCCCCGTATTGTCTACCCGCGTGCACCGCAAGTGCCAGCGGGAGCGCACGGTCGACGCCGTACATCAGCTTGAGACGAATGACCCAACGAAGGGTTTCGTGGCACGTTGAACGTGATACGGCGGCGGGGGAGGAATGTTGAAAGCAACGAAAAGGGCCCCCTCGCGGGAGCCCGTCGGGAGATCGCGGCGGCGCGAACTAAGTTACGTGGCGCCGGCCGACGATGAGACGGTAGATGAGCAGCAAGGCCATCGCGCCGATGATCGAGCCGATCCAACCCGCCGTCTGCTGTCCGCGACCCAACAGCGTGGTCGCCAGGAATCCGCCGACGAAGGAGCCGGCGACGCCCAGGAGTATGGTCACGATCCAGCCACCGGGATCACGGCCCGGCATCAAGAACTTGGCGATCGCGCCCACCACCAGACCGAACAAAAGCCATCCAATGATGTTCATGTAATCCTCCGCGTTAACGGCATATGGATGAGCAACTGCGGTGCCATACACAGTCCTGAGTCCTGAGTTCTGAGTGCTGAGTCCGGCAGCACACGAGTGACGGTAACCTCTCAGGACTCAGAACTCAGGACTCAGGACTGCATAGAGCATGGCGAAGAAACGAATCGGCATTCTCACCGGCGGCGGCGACTGCCCGGGCCTCAACGCCGTGATCCGGGCGGCGGTGCGGACCGCCCGCGACCACGATTTCGACGTTCTGGGCGTCCAGCTCGGCTTCGAGGGGCTGTTGACCAAGGCTGTCGTGCCGCTCACCACCGAGACGATCCGCGGCATCCTCCCTAAGGGCGGGACGCTGCTGCGCACGACCAACCGCGGCAATCCGTTCGAGTACCCCGACGGCCACGGTGGCTGCGCCGACCGTTCCGCCGAGCTCGTCCGCAACCTCGGCGAGCTCGGCATCGACGCGCTGATCGCCATCGGCGGCGACGGCACGCTACGGATCGCGCAGCGGCTCTGCGACATGGGCATCCCCATCGTGGCCGTGCCGAAGACCATCGACAACGACCTCGCCTCCACCGACTACACCTTCGGCTTCCACACCGCCGTCGCCGTGGCCACCGAGGCGGTCGACCGGCTGCACACCACCGCGGAGAGTCACGACCGGGTGATGATTCTGGAGGTCATGGGGCGCAATTGCGGCTGGATCGCGCTCTACTCCGGCCTGGCCGGCGGCGCCGACATCATCCTCATCCCGGAGATCCGTTACTCGCCGGACGAGGTGGCGCGCTCGATCCGCGAGCGGCAGCGCGAGGGATCGAATTTCGACATCATCGTCGTCGCCGAGGGGGCGATGCGGGTGGGCGGTCACGAGAAGTACCTCGACCCCGCCACTCGGCGGCTGGGCGGCATCGCCTATCAGGTCGCCGCCGACATCGCGCAGCAGATCGAGCTGGAGATCCGCGTCACCGTCCTCGGCCACATCCAGCGCGGCGGCTCGCCGATCGCCTTCGACCGTATCCTCGCTACGCGGTTCGGGAAGGCGGCCGCGGATCTCATCGACGCGCACGACTTCGGCAAGATGGTCGCCTTGCGCGGCGACGCCATCTGCTCCGTCCCCATCCGCGATGCGGTGTCGAACCCGAAGTACGTCGACCCCGAAGGGCAGATGGTGGCCACGGCGCGCAGCGTCGGCGTGTCGTTCGGAGACGGGCGATGACTTCAGTACAATGCGCCGCCAGCACCGTCATCCTGAGCGAAGCGAAGGATCTCAGGCTGCGCAATCCGAGATCCTTCGCCGTCTTCGCGGCTCAGGATGACGAAAACAGGAGAAACGATGGGCAATCTAGTTGACTACAGAGCCGAAAAAGGCGTGGCGATCTTCGAGCTGAACGATCCCCCCGCGAACACTTACACCTATGAAATGAACAAGGATCTCGACACGTGCATCCTCGAGGCGCGCATGGACGACTCCGTGCACGTGATCGTGCTCCGCGGCTCGGGCGAGAAGTTCTTCTCTGCGGGCGCGAACATCAAGATGCTCTCGGAGGTCACCCCCGGCTTCAAGTACTACTTCTGCCTCCACGCCAACGAGACCCTCAACCGCCTGGAGCAGACCCCCAAGCTGGTCATCGCCGCCCTGAACGGCCACACCGTCGGCGGCGGGCTGGAGATCGCCATGGCCGCCGACATGCGCATCGCGCTCCAGGGCGCCGGCAAGGTCGGCCTCCCCGAGGTCACCCTCGGCGTGCTCCCGGGAACGGGCGGCACGCAGCGGCTCTCGCGCATCGTCGGCAAGTCCAAATCGATCGAGCTGATGATCGAGGGCGGCCTGTTCGACTTCGAAGAGGCCCAGCGCCTCGGCATCATCAACTACGTCTGGCCGGCCGAGGAGAATGGGAAGAAGTGGTGGGATCGCGTGATGGAGTACGCGTGGAGCTTCTGCCCGCCCAACAAGGCCGCCAAGGCCGTCGGGCGCATCAAGCGCGCGGTGCAGAGCGGGTGGGAGATCCCGTTCGAGAGCGCGCTCGCCCTCGAGCGCGAGCTGCAGCAGCAGCTCTTCCAGAGCGAGGACGCGAAGGAAGGGCTGGGGGCGTACAACCAGAAACGCAAGCCGCAGTTTGCCGGTAAGTAAGAAAGACCAGTTCGCAGTTTCGATGACGGCGCAGCCACGGCTGCGCCGTTTGCGTTAGAAGGATAATGACGACGATGCGGACGTTGATGCTCCTGGTGATCGCGCTGATCTCGACCGCGGCACTTGCGGCGCCGTGCACTGCGCCCCTGCCCGTTTACACGGTCCGACTGTCGGTCGGACCCTCGCGGGAACCGGGCACGTTCCATCTGCACTACGAGAGCTCGATGCTCGCTTACGTTCCGCAGTTCGGAACGCCCGTTGTTTCGATGATCGGAGGGGACCTCACCATTACCCAGCCCGTGACGGACGTGGCGGACGCCGGCCAGCTCGGTAGTCCGCCACCGAACGTCATCTGCAATTCGGCGGACGTCGAGCTGGGACCGCTCGGCGCGGGCACGTACCACGTCTCGCTGTTGTACCCGCTGACAGTCGGCGGTGTCGATCACGGTCTGCAGAGCGGCGGAGGAGGAAGCTTCATCCTCGATGAACATGCCAACGTCCAGTGCTCGACCACGCGATCGTTTGCGCTGGTGTCGCCGCCGATGCCAGGGTCGCCGCTGACGGTCAGCTCCACGGTCGTGATCGCCGGCTCGTTTCTCGGTACGCAGGTATCACGTGACGGCAATCGATTCACCGTCACAGACACCACGAATACGGAGTTTCCGGGGGTCCATGTCCCGTATTGCCTCACGACGTCGGCCGTACTCGGGGCGCTTCCTCCGGGCTCATACACGGTGGAGTGGAAAGTGAATGATTTCGGCGTCCCACGGCCGGAGGCCGGCGGGTCGTTCTTTTTCAAAATCGCGACGTCCGCGAGGCGGCGCGCGTCGGCGCACTGAGTGCTATCGTGCTGGCTCCTGCAGGAGCCACGATGCGCTACCGAACCCTCCATGGCACCGACCTCTCTCTTTCCGAGCTCGGCTTCGGCACCTGGACCCTGACCACCGGCTGGTGGGGCAACTACACCGACGCCGAGGGGCAGCGGCTGATCGGCGCGGCGATCGACCTCGGCGTCAACTACATCGACACCGCCGATGCCTACGGCAACGGGCGGGGAGAGACGATTCTCGCCCCGGTCCTGAAGGACCATCCGGACGTCGCGGTCGGCACGAAGTTCGGCTACGACTTCTACAACAATCCCGAGCGTCCGCGCGGGCAGCGCGAGTTGCCGCAGGACTTCTCGCCGGCGTTCATCCGCTTCGCGCTGGAGAAATCGCTCGAGCGCCTGGGCGTCGATCACGTCGCCGTCTACCAGCCGCACAACCCGCGCGTCATCACCTTGTTGCAGGACGAGCATTGGGACACCCTCGAGCGGTTGAGATCCGAAGGGAAGATCCTCTCGTACGGCCCATCGCTCGGCCCGGCGATCGGATGGCGCGACGAGGGGATTTACGCCAACGCCGTGCGGCGCGCGCCGGTCACGCAGATGATCTACAACCTGCTCGAGCAGGACCCGGGCCGCGAGTTCATCCTCGCCGCCGAGCGCGGTGCGTCGTATCCCGCCGTGGGCGAGGCGATGAAAGGGGAGACCAGCAAAAAGCTCTGCGCGCCGTCGTCGTCGTTCGACCCCACCTTCCGCGCTTGGCGCGTGAATCCCGATTCGCAGTTCCTCATCCGCGTCACGCACTCGTCGGGGATGCTGGAAGGGAAGTACACCGTCGACACGAAGTTCGACGAGAGCGATCACCGCTCGCACCGCCCGCGCTCCTGGCTGGTCGAGGGCCTGCAGAAGGTGGAGAAGCTCGAGCCATTGTGCGACGCGCTCGGCGTGACCATCAGCCAGCTCGCGCTGCTGTGGCTCTACGCGCATCAGAGCATCGTTTCCGCTCTGCCGAACATCTACGACGAGGAGCAGCTTCGCGAGTTCGCCGCGGCGTCGGAGCACCCGCCGCTCAGCGACGCGGAGATGGAGCGTATCCATGAGCTGTACGCGCGCAATTTTGACGTCACGCCCTACCGGGACGCGAATAGCGAGCAGGTTGCAGCGAGCAGGTGATCCTGCGTTAGCATGCGCCGCCATGACAGAAGCGGCGATTCAGAACAAGCTCTTCATCAACGGTGACTTCGTCGACGCCCAATCGGGCGGGACGTTCGCCACCATCAATCCGGCCACCGAGGAGAAGATCGCGGACGTCGCGTCGGCGGGCGTCGAGGACGTCGATGCCGCGGTGAAGGCCGCGCGCGCGCAGATGGAGCCGGGCTCCGAGTGGCAGAAGATGAAGCCGCGCGACCGCGCCAAAGTCATGTGGCGCCTCGCCGACATGCTGACCGCGAAGGCGGACGAGATCGGGCGCATCGAGACCCTCGACAACGGCAAGCCGATCTTCGAGTCGCAGTTCGTCGATACCCCCGCCGCCGCCGAATGCCTCTACTACTTCGCCGGATGGAGCGGCAAGGTCACCGGTGACACCATCCCGGTGCAGGAAAATGCATTCACCTACACCCTGCGCGAGCCGGTGGGCGTGGTCGGCGCGATCACGCCGTGGAACTTCCCGCTCATGCTCGCGGTGTGGAAGATCGCGCCGGCGCTGGCGTGCGGCAACACCGTGGTCATCAAGCCGGCGTCGAACACCTCGCTCTCGCTGCTGAAGTTCGCCGAGTACGCCAAGGAGGCTGGGCTGCCGGCGGGGGTGCTGAATGTCGTCCCGGGCCGCGGCAGCGTGGTGGGCAACGCCATCGTCGACCACCCCGGCGTCGACGCCATCACTTTCACCGGATCGACCGAGGTGGGCAAGCAGCTCATGGCCCGCGCGGCGAAGACGCTGAAAAAAGTGGCGCTGGAGCTCGGCGGCAAGAGTCCGAACATCGTCTTCGCCGACGCCGACCTGGAAGCCGCCGCACGCGGCGCGCTCAACGCGATCTTCTACGGCAAGGGCGAGGTCTGCGCCGCCGGATCGCGCCTGCTGGTGGAGGAAGCGGCGCACGACGAGCTGATGGCGAAGGTCATCGAGCGCGCGAACAAGATGGTCGCCGCCGATCCGCTCCACCCCAAGACGCGCCTCGGCGCCATCGTCTCCAAGGAGCAGATGGAGACCGTGCTGTCGTACATCGAGGCAGGGAAGGGCGAAGGCGCGAAGCTGGTGGCGGGCGGCGAGCGCGCCGACATCGGCACCGGCAAGGGCTACTTCATCAAGCCGACGATCTTCGACGACGTCGATCCGAACATGCGCATCGCGCGCGAGGAGATCTTCGGCCCGGTGCTGGCGACGATCCGGTTCAAGGACGCCGAGGACGCCATCGCTAAAGGCAACGCGACCGTCTACGGCCTGGCCGCCGCGGTGTGGACGCGCGACGTGTCGAAGGCCCACCGCGTCGCGCGGGCCATCAAGGCGGGGACGGTGTGGATCAACACCTACAACCTCTACGACCCCGCCCTTCCGTTCGGCGGCTTCAAGGAGTCGGGCTTCGGGCGGGACCAGGGGAAGGATGCCCTGGAGAAGTACACGCAGACGAAGTCGGTCTGGGTGAATCTGTAACGGATTCGCTCCTTCCGTCACTATCCAACGACATCGTTGGGGATGCTGAGAAGTTGCTTTTGGGCGTCGGCGCGCCTACATTCTTCTCATCATCACCCATAAGTAAGTAGAAGCGGCCTCTGCGCGCGCGGCGTTCAGCGGTCGGGCGTCCATTCCGCGCGAGGGGATCCTCATGTCCGAGCCGCAGTCGTTGCAGCCGAAATACGGTCGTCGGTTTATCGTCAACGCGATTCTGCTGGCGGTGGTCTGGACGCTGGCCTGGATGTGGTTCAACGCGCACGTCAAGCCGCACATCAGCGTCGCTCTCTTCAGCGGCGTCAGCTTCGCGACGCTGGGCGTGTTCGCGTACGGGGCATTCCGCTCGTTCGTCGACACCGGCGCGGCGCAGAACATCGTTCGCGAGCGGTTGCGCTTGAAGAGCACGACGATGATGCTGGCGGCGTTTCTGTCGTTGCTGGTCTTCGCCTATCTGACGACCTTCACCGTCTATTTCAACGCCGGAGGGAAGTTCGACGTCGTCAAGCTGGACGTCATCGGCAAGTCATCGAAGAAGCCGCGGCCGGTGGAGCTCACCTCGGCCGAAAGGCAGAAGGCGGTGTCGTACTTCTTCGCCTTCCGCGCGGTGACGTTGCAGGTCTCCACGCGGATGCCAAACGGCTATGCCGCGCTCGACCTGCCGCTCCGCCGCGGCATCCCGACTCAACTCAACGTCCCGGATGCCTGTCCGGAGAAGCCGTACTTTCTGGTGCGGCTCGTCCCGCTGGACGACCTCTTCAAGCTTCGCGGCCGGAAGGAGCCCGATCCGAGCTACGTCGTGCGCGTTTTCCTCCCCGGCCGGCCGCAGCCGATCGAGCGGAGGGGCCTCTCCTTTCACGCCATCTATCTCGGCGCGGCGCTGACCGACCTGCAACTGCAGTCGAAGAGCGCGCGTGGCTCCGTCGCCGAGCTGCGCAACCGGCTGCGGGCCTACGACGAGATGAGCAACTCGGACATCGACTCCATCGTCGCCGACTGGCTCGACGATCCCGAGTTCATCGCCACGCCCGAGCTGAAGGAGGGGCAGAAGGTGCGCGTGGAGGTCGAAGGGCCCGACGGGACGAGCGAGACGACAGTGAGGGTCTCGGCGAAGCTGAACGACGCGTTCCTGAAAGGAGCGGTGGAGTGACGAGGCTCGCGTCCGCGGTGCTGGTCATGCTGATCGCCATCCCGGCCATGGCCGAACCGCCGAAGGTCGACGTCCGCTTCGTCATCGAAGCGCGGGAATTCGTCGACGGCCTCGGCAAGTCCCGCTCCACCGTCGAGCGCGCTCTCTCGGTGCTGCTGCTCGACGAGTGCCGGACGCAGAAGAGCTTCCCGTTCATCCAATGGGTGAACAACGACGCCGCGGCGCCCAATCGCCTGGTGGCGGCGCTGGTGCAGCGGAAGGCCGGCGCAGGCGTCGAGACGCTCATCGAATACCGCGCCACTTTCAAGATCGGCAGCCCGCCTCCGACATTGCAGGAGGTCGTCTACCGCTGGTTCGACGCGAAGAATGCCGACGTCGCCGACGCGGTGCGGCCGTGGCTGGAGAAGAAGATCCGCAAACAGTTCGCGGATGCGGCGTTCCGCGCCGAGCTGCTGCGCTACTTCGTCTCCCAGATCACGCTGGCGGATCGGGTCGATCTCGACAACGTGACCCGCCGCGTGTTCGTGCCGGTGCCGGCGAGCCAGCTCCTCGCCGACGAGACGCATTCGGAGCTGGCCGTGTCGTTCTTCGGCAAAAGCGACGGGCGGCCGGGAGCGATGACCCTGGGCCAGCCGCAGGACTATCCGCAGGCCGGCGGCGTGCTCTGTCTGATCAAGACGTTCAACTTCGGCCCTGTCAACTTCGGCCCTGTGCCTCCGCTGACCGCCGACCGGAGCGAGATCCTTCCGCAGGTCTTCGGCCCGACGAAGGTGCGCGACGTCCGCGTCACCATGACCAATTACCTCTACAAGTGGCACGCCGACACCAGCGGCGGTTCGCTGAGACACGACTAGAGGCGGCCATGCGCACGATCGTCGCCCTCGCAGTGCTGATCGCGGCCGCCGCCGCGGCGCAGCCGCTGGCGATCGGGCCGTCGATCCGCGACGCGCGCAAATCGCTCGATGCCGGCCGGACGGCCGAAGCGCTCGCCGCGCTCGAGGCCATCGACAAGTCGCAGGCGTCGAATCGCGATCAGGCGCGCCTCTGGTTCTACACCGCGCGCGCACACGAGGACCTCGGCGACGAGCAGAGCGCCGCCGCCGACTACACGCGTGCCATCGATCTCGAGCCGACGTACGGCGCGGCGATGAACAATCTCGCGCAGTTGCTGGTCCGCCGCGGCGATGCCGCGCGCGCCGCCACGCTGCTCAAGACCGCCGCCGCGCTCGACGACCCGCGCCATCTGCTCTACGTCGACAACTACGCCGCCGCGGCGGAGAAGGCGGGAGACATCGCCGCGGCGCGAACGGCATACGCGGAAGTCGCCATCGCGCAGCCCGACAACGTCGCCGCGCAGTTGAATGCCATCCGCACGCTCGACGATCCGCTGCGGATGGCTGCCGCGCTGGCGAAACTGAGCAACCGCGGCGAGCCGGCAGCCGTGGAGTCGCTGGCGCTCGATCTTCTGGCGAAGCCGTTCGACGCGCGCGGAAAGCGCGCGCTACTCGGCGTCGTGGCCGGAGCGCTCGCCCGGCAGCACGTCGCGCCGCAGCGGTTCGACGCCCATCCCGCCGCCACGCGCCTCGCCGCGCTGCGCGCCGACCCGCTGCTCGCCGGCGGCATCGACGAGATCCTGCTGCTCATGCACGGCGAGGTCGATGCGGCGCGCTATTCGTGGTGGCGCTCCCCGCACGACGACCGCTTCGGAGCGCTGATCAAGGACCTCGGCGCGAGCTGGACCGGCGCCGGCGAGAAGGCGAAGGCGGAGGCCTGCTACAAGCTCGCGCTCGACTACGCCGGCGGGCGCGACGCCGACGCATTTGTCGAGCTCGCCGATCTCTATTTCGCGCAGAAGCGGCTCGCCGACCTGGACGCGCTGGCGCAAACCTACGAGCGGCCCATGTTCGCCGAGACCATCGCCGCGCGCGACTACGGCGCCGAGTACCGGTTCCACGTCGCCCTCGGAACCATGTACGCCTACCTCGAGCGGTGGGGCGACGAAGGGAATCCTACCTCCGCGATCTTCCAGCTCCGCCAGGCGCAGCGCGCCGCCGCCGACTACAACCGCGAGCTGAAGTGGGGACAGAAGATCTCCGTCGACCCGAAGACCATCGAGCTGCTGGCGGCCGGCTATGCGAAGGTGAACAAAGGCGACCGCGCCGTCGCGCTGCGCATCGACAGCGCCGTCGCGTACGCCGCCGACGGACGGAAAACCGCCGCGAACGGAGTGCTCGCGCCGCTCAGAGCCGAGCCGTCGCTGATCGCCGACGCGTCGTACCGGCAGCGCTACGACGAAGTGACGGAAACGCTGACGAAGCCGATGTCGATCGACATCACCATCAACTTCCCCGACTTCATCGACGTGAAGCTCACCTCCTCCGGCGAAGCGCGCCTCTCCGACCTCCCGCGCCCGACGCTGCAGGGCATCCAGAACGCGCTCAGCACGTTCGTCACTGGCGATTCCGAAGATGAGCGCGACCGCGCCGAGTACAAGCTGCTGCAGCTCGGCGTTCTGAACCTGACTGCGGCGACGATGAGCCGCTCCAGCGGCGACTTCGAGGTCGTCGTCGGCGGAAAGACGGTGAAGTGCCACTACGCGGTCACCGTGCAGTAGCGCATGTTGGCGGTGAAGGCGGGGACGGTCGGAGGGATTGGCGCGCACGTGCGGGGCGGCCGCTTCGCCAGCGGATCGCGCGGCGTGGCCGGCTTGCGGAACGGCCGCACCTCCGAGCCGAGCGGCCCTCGCTCGAACACCTTGCCGTTGGCGATCTGCTCGAACGTGCCGGTGAGCAGCGGCTCCGTTCGCGTCTCGTAGCGCGGATCCTCGGGGGAAGTGAGGTCATCGCAGCGGGTGACGGCGTCGAGCGTCACGTAGCCGATGGTGTGCGTGTGCCGGCCGCCGACCTTCCGCTCGCAATTCGGATTCGGGACGTGCCAGAGGTACTCGCAGCCGGTGGTCAGAGTGCAGCGCGCGGTGCCCATGATCCGCGAACCTGCGTCGGGCGGTCCGATGCAGACGCCGATCTTGCCGTCGACCAGCAGCTCGCGCATCGAGATGGTCTTCGTCCCGCGCGCCTCGATCTCCGTGGTGTACCAAGAAGATGGCGCGCCCTCGAAGTACGGCACGACGAGGGAGAGGATGGCGACGCCGAGGCGGGATTTCATTCCGCCCGAGTGTAGCCGTTCGTTGACGAAAATCAGCCGTTCGCGCCCCTCCGCTCCCGAGTCGGAACGCTCCCTGCTATACAATGCGCGACCTTTGCTTCAGGAGCGTGAATGCGAAACAAACTGCTGATTTCCTTGACCGTGGCGCTCTCCCTGGTTCTCCTCGGCTGCCCGCCGAAAACTGAAACGGCAAGCGGTACGGCAAGCGCGGCCAACGGCGGCGACATCCTGGTCGGCGAGTACGGCTCGCTGACCGGCCCGCAGGCAACCTTCGGGCAGTCGACGCACAACGGCATCATGATGGCGGCCGACGAGGTCAACGCCGCCGGCGGCATCAACGGCCGCAAGATCAAGATCCTCACCGAGGATGACCAGTCCAAGCAGGAAGAGGCGGTCACCGCGGTCACCAAGCTCATCTCGCAGAACGGCGTCGTCGCCGTCCTCGGCGAGGTGGCGTCGTCGGCGTCCATCGCCGCTGCGCCGATCTGCCAGCAGAACAAGGTGCCGATGATCACCCCGTCGTCGACCAATCCGGAGGTCACCAAGAAGGGCGACTACATCTTCCGGATGTGCTTCATCGACAGCTACCAGGGCCCGATCATGGCCAAGTTCGCGGCGAACGACCTGAAGTCGAAGCGCGCCGCGATCCTCACCGACATCAAGAACGACTACTCCACCGGACTGACCGTTTCCATCGAGGAGACATTCAAGGCCTCCGGCGGCCAGGTGGTCGGCAAGCAGAGCTACTCCAACGGCGACAGCGATTTCCGGTCGCAGTTGACGGCGCTCCGCACCACCAACCCCGACGTCATCTTCATCCCCGGCTACTACACCGACGTCGGCCAGATCGCCAGCCAGGCGCGCGACCTCGGCGTGAAGGCGCCCTTCGTCGGCGGCGACGGCTGGGAATCGCCGAAGCTCCTGGAGATCGGCGGCAAGGCGCTGGAAGGCAGCTTCTACGCGAACCACTACTTCTACTCCGACCCGTCGCCCGTGGTGCGGAACTTCGTCGAGCGCTACAAACAGCGCTATGGCGTGGTGCCGGACGCGCTCGCCGCACTCGGCTACGACGCCATGAAAGTGCTCGCCGACTCCATGAAGCGCGCCGGGAAGCTCGATGGCCCCTCGCTGCGCGACGCGATCGCCGCCACCAAGGGCTTCGACGGCGTCACCGGCGTGATCACCCTGGGGCCGGACCGCGATCCGATCGGCAAGAAGATCATCATCGAAGAGGTGAAGAACGGCCAGTTGACGCTGCGGTCGACCATCGATCCGAACACGGGAGCGGCTCCGGCCGCCGCGCCGGCGTCGGCTACGAGCGGCACGACGACACAGTGACGACACAGTAAGGTGCAAGAGCTCCTTCAGAATCTGCTCAACGGCATTGCCGTCGGCGCGATTTACGCGCTCATCGCCCTCGGCTACACGATGGTGTACGGCATCCTGAAGCTGATCAACTTCGCGCACGGCGACGTCTTCATGCTCGGCTCCTTCGTCGGCTTCTACGCCGGCGGGTGGGCGTCGCGACAGATGAACACGCCGCAAGGCGGCGCGCTCGGGTGGTGGGCGGCGGGGGGGATCATGCTGCTGGCGATGATCGTCTGCGGCACGTTCGGCTATCTCAACGAGCGGATCGCCTACCGCCCGCTGCGCTCCGCGCCGCGCATCGCGTCGCTGATCACCGCCATCGGCGTCTCGTTCCTGCTCGAGTACGGCGGCCAGTTCGTCTTCGGCCCCGACCCGAAGTTCTTCCCCACCCTGGTGGAGAAGCACCTCATCCATTTCGGCGGCATCACCACCACCAATTACCAGATCATCGTGCTCGGTGTGGCCCTGGTGTTCATGGGGTTGCTGCAGTACATCATCTACGGCACGAAGTTCGGCCGCGCCATGCGCGCCGTCTCGTTCAACTACGAGACGGCAGCCCTGATGGGCATCCCGGTGGACCGGATCATCTCGCTGACGTTCATCCTCGGGTCGGTACTGGCCGCTGTCGCCGGCATCCTCTTCGGGCTGTCGTATCCGAAGATCGATCCGCTGATGGGCATCATGCCGGGACTGAAGGCCTTCATCTCTGCGGTCCTCGGCGGGATTGGAAACGTGCCGGGGGCGGTGGTGGGCGGGATGGTCATCGGGATCATCGAGTCGTTCGTGGGCGGCAGCCGCTTCTCGAGCTTCCGCGACGCGATCGCATTCGTCATCCTCATCGGCATCCTGCTCTTCAGGCCCAGCGGGCTTTTTGGGAAGTACCAGGCCGAGAAGGTGTAGCGATGGAGCGATTCACGAGGTCGCGGGCATGAGACGCCTCCCCTGGTACCTCCGCGACGTAATCTACCTCGTCCTCTACGCCGCCCTCCTCATCGGCGTCACCTACGGTTTGGAGGCCATCCGGATGGCGTACGCCAGCCGGATCATCGTCCTGATGGGGATCAACATCACGCTGGCGGTCTCGCTCAACATCATCAGCGGCCACGCCGGTCAATTCTCACTGGGACACGCCGGATTCATGGCGGTCGGCGCGTACTTTTCGGCGTTCCTCACCTTCTACTACTTCGCGCCATACGTGGAGAAGCTGGGGGCGGGGACGCGCTCCTGGGCGATGCAGAACGTATTGCTGGTGGTCGCGGTGCTGGCGGGGGGCGCGCTCGCGGCGTTCGCCGGCTACATCGTCGGACTGCCGTCGCTGCGGCTGCGCGGCGACTATCTCGCCATCGTCACCCTCGGATTCGGCGAGATCATCCGCGTCCTGATCCTCAACATCGACAAGATCGGCGCGGCGCGCGGTTTCAGCGGCATCCCTAACTGGAGCAACTTCTTCTGGGTCTATTTCTTCTGCGGGATCACCATCCTGATCTCGTGGCGGTTGGTGCAGTCGTCGGTGGGACGCGCCTTCCTTGCCGTGCGCGAGGACCAGATCGCCGCCGAGGCCATGGGCGTCAACACCACAAGCTACAAAGTGAAGGCTTTCATGGTCGGGTCGTTCCTGGCGGGTGTGGCGGGGGGGCTGTACGCGCATTACATGATGTACCTCAACCCCACGATGTTCATGTTCGTCAAGTCGTTCGACGTCGTGGTCATGGTCGTGCTCGGAGGACTCGGATCGATCTCCGGGTCGGTCATCGCCGCGATCATCCTGACTTACCTGCCGGAAGGACTCCGCGCGTCGAAGCACGTCATTCCGCCCGTGGCCCAATGGCTCTCGGTGCATCTCCCCGACAACCTGCAGTGGGCGGCGAGGGGCGTCAATCTGTTCGCCGAACGCGACCCGCGCATGGTCATCTACTCGATCCTGCTCATCGTCCTGATGCTGACGCGTCCACAGGGACTGCTCGGGCGGCGCGAGCTGTGGCAGGTGTGGAAGCGGAAGCGCAACGACGACAAAACGGTCTGACATGCCTCTCCTCGAAGCCAAGCACGTCACCATTCGATTCGGCGGCCTGACCGCGGTGAGCGATTTCAATCTCGCCTTGGAACAGCACGAGCTGGTGGGCCTGATCGGCCCCAACGGCGCCGGGAAGACCACCATCTTCAACATGCTGACCGGCGTGTACAAACCGTCCGAGGGGGAGATCTTCGTCAACGGACACCCCACCGCGAACTGCAAGCCGTACGACATCACCGCCCTCGGCGTGGCGCGCACCTTTCAGAACATCCGCCTCTTCAAGGAGCTCACGGTCCTCGACAACGTCAAGATCGGCGGACATATCCACTACAAGTACTCCGGCACCTCGGCGGTGCTGCACACCAACCGCTTCCACCAGGCGGAGGCGGTCGCCGAGCGAGAGGCCCTGGCGCTGCTGCGGATCTTCGATCTCGAGCGCCGCGCCGGCGACTACGCGAAGAACCTCCCGTACGGCGACCAGCGGCGCCTGGAGATCGCCCGCGCCCTCGCCGCGCGGCCCAAGGTGCTGCTGCTCGACGAGCCGGCAGCGGGCCTCAACGACCGCGAGACCCTCGACCTGATGCAGACCATCCACGATATCCGCGACAAGTTCGACATCACCATCCTCCTCATCGAGCACAACATGGAGCTGGTGATGGGCATCTGCGAACGGATCGTCGTGCTGAACTTCGGCAAGACCATCGCCCAGGGGACACCGCTGGAGGTGCGCAGCAATCCGGTGGTCATCGAGGCCTACCTCGGCGAGCCGGCGGAGAGCATCGAGGCATGACGGCGATGCTGGCGGTTCACGACCTCGAGGTGGCCTACGGCGCGATCACCGCGCTGCACGGCATCAGCATCGAGGTGGAGAGGGGGGAGATCGTCACCCTCATCGGGGCCAACGGCGCGGGGAAGACCACCACGCTGCGCACCATCTCCGGCCTGCTCAAGCCGCGCCGCGGCGGCGTGACGTTCGAGGGGAAGGAGATCACCGGCGTGAAGCCGCACGTGATCACCGCGCGCGGCGTGTCGCACGTGCCGGAGGGGCGGGGGATCTTCGCCAACCTGACCGTCAACGACAACCTGGAGCTCGGCGCCTACCTGCGGAAGGACAAAGTCTCGCAGCGCGAATACGACCGGATCTTCACCCTCTTCCCGGTGCTGAAAGAGCGCATCAAGCAGAACGCGGGGACACTTTCCGGCGGCGAGCAGCAGATGCTGGCCATCGCGCGCGCGCTGATGTCGAAGCCGCAACTGCTGCTGCTCGACGAGCCCTCCCTCGGCCTCGCCCCCCAACTCGTGCAGGCCATCTTCCGAGTGATCAAGGAGATCAACGCCGAAGGGACGACCATCCTGCTGGTCGAACAGAACGCGCACATGGCCCTGGTCACCGCAAACCGCGGCTACGTCATGGAGACGGGGAGGATCGTGCTGCATGACACGACTAAGGCGCTGCTGGCAAGCGATCGCATCAAGAAGGCGTATCTCGGCGGATAGGTTGCGGGGTCTCGCGGTCTCGGGGTCTCGCAGCGGCAGAGCCCAATTGGACGAGCCCGCGCATTAGCGTTTCGCGCTGCGAGACCGCGCGACCCCGAAACCTCGCAACCTCGTTTACACTGCCGGGCTCATGAGCAAACTGTTTGCGCGTAAGCCCCTCGAGCTCCTCCTCGATGAGTTGAAGGGCGAGCATCGGCTGCGGCGCGTGCTCGGCCCCGTGCAACTGACGGCCCTCGGCATCGGCGCGATCATCGGCGCCGGGATCTTCGTCGCCACCGGCGCGGCGGCGCACAACGTCGGCGGGCCGGCGCTCATGGTGTCGTACACCGTCGCCGGCATCACCTGCGTCTTCGCCGCGCTCTGCTATGCGGAGTTCGCGTCGATGGTGCCGGTGGCCGGCTCGGCGTACACCTACGCCTACGCCACGCTCGGCGAGCTCTTCGCCTGGATCATTGGCTGGGACCTGGTGCTGGAGTACGCCGTCGGCAGCGCCACGGTGGCCACCGGCTGGTCGGGCTACTTCCAGAACGTGCTGGCGAAGATGGGGATCGTGCTGCCGGCCACGCTGCGCTCGTCGCCGTGGGCGTACGACGCGGCGGCCGGACACTTCGTCTCCACCGGCTCCATCGTCAATCTTCCAGCTATAGTAATCGTTACTATAGTGACCATGATCCTGGTCAAAGGCATCCAGGAGAGCGCGTCGTTCAACGCCGCGATGGTCATGATCAAAGTGGCGGCTGTGCTCTTCGTCATCGGCGTCGGCGTCTTCTACATCGACCCGGCGAACTGGCACCCCTTCGCCCCCTACGGCTGGACGGGCATCAACTTCTTCGGCAAGAGCGTGGCCGGGCAGTCCGATGCCGGCGGCGCGCCGCTGGGGATGCTCGCCGGGGCCTCGATCATCTTCTTCGCCTACATCGGATTCGATTCCGTCTCCACCCACACCGAGGAGGCGAAGAACCCGCAGCGCGACGTGCCGATCGGCATCATCACCTCGCTGGTCGTCTGCACCGTCCTCTACATCGCCGTCGTCGCCGTCCTCACCGGGATGGTGAAGTACAACGAGCTCGACATCAACGCGCCGGTCAGCCTGGCGTTCAAGCAGAAGGGCGTCGGCTGGGCGGAGGGGATGATCGCCGTCGCCGGCGTGGCCGGCATCACCTCGGTCATGCTGGTGATGATGCTCTCCGGCCCGCGTGTGTTCCTGGCCATGGCCCGCGACGGCCTGGTCCCGCGCAAGTTCTTCGCCGACATCCATCCGAAGTTCCGCACGCCGTGGAAGTCGACCATCCTGACCGGCCTCTTCGTCATGACCCTCTCGGGATTCCTCCCCATCGACGCGCTGCTTCACCTCACCAACATCGGGACGCTGCTGGCGTTCGTGATCGTCTGCACCGCCGTGCTCATCATGCGCAAGAAGTACCCCAACGCCGAGCGGCCGTTCCGCTGCCCCTGGGTGCCGTTCGTTCCGGTCATGGGCGTGCTGAGCTGTCTGATGCTGATGTTCTCCCTTCCGGCGGAGAACTGGTGGCGGCTGTTCGTCTGGCTGCTCCTCGGCTTTGTGATTTATTTCCTCTACGGCCGGAAGCACAGCGTGCTGGCCGAGCACACCCTGCGCGAGGTCGCCAGGCACGGGACAGGCGGGGCGTACACCTCGCACCCCGAATAGTTTTTGCGCACCGCCTTTGCAAGAGGGACTTCTGCAAGGAGATCCTCATGCGGTTATCGAAAGCGAATGCCCTCGCCTCATTGATCCTCTTGGTTTCCCTCGCCGCGTTGGCGCAGAACAACACGGCCGATCTCGATCAGGCGAAGGCTGCACTCGCCGCCGCCGAAGCGGCCGGCGCTCCCAATTACGCGAAAACGCTGTATGACGACGCGGCCTATCGCGTCCGCTTCGCGCAGGAAAACTGGAACGGCAAGCAGAAGAATCAGGCCCAGATGCGGGCCATCGAGGCCATCGGCGCCGCCCGCGCGGCGACGGCCAAGGCGCGCTGGCTGAGCACCAACGCGGCCATCCGCACGCTGCAGGACGACATCCGCCGCTTCGGCGGGACGTCCAACGTCATGCTGCGCGACGAGTCGCCGTCGATGGAGATCAACCGCGGCGCGACGACCAAGGATCGCCTGGCCACGGCGCAGGCGGCCATCGATCAGGCCCGCGCCGCCGGCGCCGAGCAGCTCGTCGCCGACAACGATCTCAAGACGGCCGACGCCTACCTCTCCAGCGCACGCCGGATTGCGAAGGCCAACACCAACAACGAGGCCGCCGAGCACCTCGCCTTCCGCGCGGAGATGATGGGGCGGCGCGCCTACTACTCGGCGCGGCTCGCCGAGTCGAACCGCGCGCTTCCCGACATCCAGCTCCAGCGCACCCGCTTCGCCCAGACGGCGAGCGAGCGGAGCGCCGCCGCCGAGCGCGCGCAGCGCCAGGAGGCCGAGCGCCGCACCGCGGAGCTGCAGCGGCAGCTCGCCGCCGAGCAGGCCAACCGCGAGGCGCAGGCCGCGGAGGTGCAGCGGCTGCGGCAGCAGATCGACGAGACCCGCCGCGCCGCCGACGAGCGCCGCATCTCCGACCGCGCCGCGCGCGTCGAGGCGGAGCGCCGCGCCGACGAGGCCTTCCGCGCCTACGAGTCGGCGATCTCCTCGGCGTCATCGACCGCCGCGGACATCGACACCGCGCGCCGCGCGCTCGAGGACGCGCAGATCGCCCTCCGCGCCGCGCAGGAGAGCGAGAGCCTCGGGCAGTCCGGAATTGAGGCGGAGATCAACCGCCTGCGCAACGACCTGGAGGCCGCGCGGCAGGCGAACACCATGTCGCCGCAGGTCCTCTCAGAGCGGCAGGCGGATCTCCTCAGCCGCCAGCAGCAGTTCGAGCAGTTCCGCCGCGATCGCGAGGAGAGCTCCGCGCGGCGCAGCGAGACCGAGCGGCAGCAGCAGGCGGCGATCGCGGCCGCGACGACCATGCGGCAGGACCGCGAGGCTCGCGCCGCCGCGTTGGCGCAGCAAGCCGAGGAGGCGCGGCGCCTGGCCCTCGAAGCGCAGCAGCAGGCGACGCAGGCCACCGCCGCCGCGCAGCAGGCCACGGCCGCGGCGGAGGCCGCGACCGTGGAGCTGGAGAAGGCGCGCAAGGAGGCCGCCGAGCGCGATGCCGCCGCGGCCGCGCAGCTCGAGCAGCAGCGGAAGGAAGCCGCGGAGCGCGAAGCCGCCGCTAGGGCCGAGCTGGAGAAGACGCGTCAGGAAGCCGCGACCGCCGCCGCGCAACATGAGGCGGAGGCGCGCCGGCTTCGGATGGAGAACGAGCTGGCGCGCATCGCCGCCACCAAGCGCGAAGCGCGCGGGTTCGTGGTCACGCTGTCGTCCGGCGTCTTCTTCGACGTTGGCAAGAGCGCGCTGAAGAAGGGCGCGCAGGCCACGCTCAACCGCATCGCCGAGCAGCTCAAATCCAACCCCGACATCAAGGTCGTGGTCGAAGGCCACACCGACAGCACCGGCAGCACGGCGACGAATCAGCAGTTGTCGGAGAAGCGTGCCCAGGCTGTCCGCGACTTCCTGGTCAGCGCCGGCGTCCCGGCCGACCGCGTCACCGCCGCCGGTCGCGGCGAGGATCAGCCCATCGCTACGAACAAGACCGCGGCCGGGCGGCAGCAGAACCGGAGGGTGGAGTTGGTGATTACGGAGTAGGGCCCGCAGCGAGGTTGCGGGGTTTCGCGGTCTCGCGGTCTCGGGGCGCTCGCGCCCGAGGCTTTGCCGCTGCGAGACCTCGCAACCGCGAGACCTCGCAACCCTTACCTTCGGCTCACTGACGATCCGCGTTTAATTTTCTCGCCGCCTGCTGCTGCATCGCCATCAGCTCATTGATCTCCGGCGCGTCGGTGGGGATCTCGTTCAGCCGTTGCGAGATCTCCATCGCGTTGCGCGCGCACTCCCAGTTCTCCAGCCGTATGTGCTCGCGCGCGATGTGGAAGTAGGGGTAGTAGTCGACGAGCCACATCCCGTACGTGCGTGCGCGGCGCTGCGGGTTGGGGCGGACGGCGACGGCGTCGATGAGCTGGCGCAGGGCGCGCGGGTAGTCGCCCTTGCGCTCCAACTCCAGCGCCAGCTCGTAGCGCGCGTACCACGGCAGGTTGGCCAGCTTCGTGTCCTGCGGCAGATTGCAGTGCGTGATCACGTCGTTGCGCAGCGTGTTGAAGTCTTCCTCGCTGAGCACGGGCGGCGTCTCCTTGTAAACCGCATAGGAGGGTCCGCCGCGCAGCAGGAGCTCGTAGGCCACGAGCAGCGGCCGTCCAACCTCGCTTCGCCTGGCCACGCCGCTGTCCTCGGCGAGCGTCAGCTCCTTCCGCGCTGCCTCGACGTCCCCGCTCATCTGGTGGGCGATGGCGAGGTAGAGGTGGGGAAGGTAGTCGGTGTACTGCTGCGGTCGGGTGGTGACCTGCAGCCCTTCCTTCGGGCGGGCGGCGATCGCGGCCTGCAGCTCTGAGCGTGCCTCGGCGCCCCGGCCCTTCTCGATGAGGCGGACGCCGCGCTCGTAATGATCGAACCAGGTTCCGGAGGCGGTGGCGAGGAAGAGGGAAAGGATGAGGGCGAGCATGAGTGCAACCTTACTGCTGTTCCGAACCGACGGGATCGATCGAGCCGCGGTGGCAGGTCGAGCAGCTGATCGACCTCTCGTCCTTCGGACTCTCCAGCTCCTTCATGCCGGCGAGCTGCTGGTTGATCGTCCGATGCATGGCCGCCATCTCGCGCGCGGCGCGCTTGGGACGCTTCTCGTCGCTGGAGAAATCGCTTTCCACGTGGCAGTGCGTGCAGGCGACGCCGAGGCCTTTGGCGTAGCCGCCCTTCATGATGCTGACGAACTGCGCGGCGGGGACTTTCTTCAGCGACTCGATGCGGATGTCCATGAACACCTGCTCCGCCGGCTCGTTCTCGTGGCCGGCGATGGACTTGAGCACCTGCTGCGCGAGGCGCTCGTTGGTCTCCTGGACGGTCGGCGTGGTGGCGGCGAGGAGGAGGACGAGAATGGCGGCTTTCATGACTCGATACTAACTTCCCCCCTGGGTCGGCGTCTAAGCGAGTCGAGAACGGAGGAAACATGCGACGAAACCTGATCTTCATGGCCGCTCTGGCGTTGGCGCTGCCGGCGTTCGCCGGGGACGGTCACGACCACTGGGGAAGCCATCGCGGTCTGTCCATCAGCATGGACGACGACGACGGCGACATCACCGACTGCAGCCAGATCCGCGTCACCTACGACGGCCGCGTCGTGCCGATGGTGTCCGAGGATCTGCCGGGCGTCGCCGGGCTGCGCAGCCTCAAGGTGCGCAGCGACCGCAACGGCGGCATCCGCGTCACCGGCGGCGCCAGCGCGTTCGCCGTCAAGGTCTGCAAGGCCTCGGCGCTCGGCGACGTCCGCGACATCCAGGCTCGCCTCAGCGGCAACGAAGTCAGCGCCGAGCGCAGCGACGAGGACAGCAAGAGCGTCGTTTACTTCCTGGTCAGCGCCCCCCGCGGCGCGACGCTCGATCTGAGCGCGAACAACGGTCCGATCGGCATCGACTCGGTCGACGGCAACGTCACCGCCCGCGCCAAGAACGGCCCGATCTCGGTCAAGGAGTCCTCCGGCACTCTCGACATCGACACCCAGAACGGCCCCATCGCCTTCTCCGGCAATTCGGGCAACGTGAAGCTGCACGCCAACAACGGACCGATCTCCGTGCGGCTCTCCGGCTCCGGCTGGACCGGCGGCAGCCTCGACGCCGCGACACAGAACGGCCCGATGTCGCTCAAGCTCCCGCGCGGCTACCGCTCCGGCGTGGTCGTGGAGTCCGACGGCAACGGCCCTGTCACCTGCCGCGCCGAGGGCTGCCGCGAAGTGCGCCGCTTCAACGACAACGGCGACGACGACCGCCCCCGCCGCATCGAGCTCGGCTCCGGCACTCGCGCGGTGACGCTGTCGACGACCAACGGGCCGATTTCCGTCAAAGAAGATTGATGTAGGGGCGGGGGGGGGGGGGGGGGGGGCCGGGGGCCCCGGCGGGCCCCCGGGCGGGGGCGCCGCCCCGCCCCCCCACCCCCCCCACCAGAACCAGCACGCAGAAGACGACCG